>CAVVQD010000007.1:0-642096 GCA_963750335.1 uncultured Actinomycetota bacterium | reverse complement strand
GCGACCGGCTGGCCCTCGGCATCTGTGCCACCTGGTCCACCCAGGCCCTCGGCGTGCCTGTCGTGGTGCTCCACGTGGTGCTCGGGCTGCTGCTCGCGGCCAGCCTGGTGACCACGGTGCAGCGCGGGGCCCGGGTGCACCGGGCCGTCGGCCGCACGCCGGTCCCGACGGACCCCGCCGCGGGCCCGCAGGATGACGGCGGCCCTTCGGTGACCCTGCCGGTGACCCTGCCGGTGACCCTGCCGGTGACCCTGCCGAGGACCCCGCCGAGGACCCCGCCGGTGACCCTGCCGGCGACCCTGCCGCGCGGTGAGCGTCCCGGCCGGGCCGAGGGGTGCGGCGTGCGCGAGGCCCTGACGGGCTGGGCCTACGGGGCCGCCTGGCGCGGGGTGCGCCTCCTGCCCGAGCGCACCGCCTACGCCCTCGGTGACCGGGTCGCGGACCGGGTGACGGCCCGCGGCGGGCGCGGGGTCCGGCGCCTGCGCGACAACCTGGCCCGGGCCGTCCCCGACGCCTCGCCGGAGCAGCTGCGTCACCTCACCGGCGCAGGCCGTGCGCTCCTACCTGCGCTACTGGGTCGACGCCTTCCGGCTTCCCGACTGGGACGAGGCGCGCGTCGTCGGCCCGGTCCGGACCGTCGGGGACGCCCCGGTCCGCGACGCCCTCGCCTCGGGGCGCGGGGTCGTCGCCGCCCTGGCCCACCTGGGCAACTGGGACCACGCCGGTGCCTGGTCGCGCGAGCGGCTGGCCCCGGTGACCACGGTCGCGGAGCGGCTCCGCCCGGAGGCCGTCTTCCGCCGGTTCCTGGCCTTCCGGGCCGCGCTCGGCATCGAGATCCTCGCCCACCCCGCCGGGCGCGACGCGGAGGGCCCCGCCGGTGAGGCGTCGCGGAGCCCGTCGGGCGAGCGTGCCGGCGTGACCGCCGTCCTCGAGCAGCGCCTGCGCGACGGCGTGTTCGTCCCCCTGCTGGCCGACCGGGACCTGTCCGGCCGCGGTGTCGTGGTCGACCTGCTCGGCGAGCCGGCCCGCGTCGCCGGGGGGCCCGCCGTCCTCGCCGGGCGCACCGGGGCCCTGCTCGTGGCCATCGGCATCACCTACGAGCGCACCGCGGCCTCCCCGTCCGGCTGGGGGACGGTGATCCGCTTCCACGCCCCCGTCGAGGTGCCCGACGCCTCCCCGGGCGCGGTCGCCGCCGCGAGCCAGCGCATGGCCGACGACCTGTCGGCGAGCATCCGTGCCGACCCGGTCGACTGGCACATGCTGCAGGCCGTGTTCGTCGCCGACGTGGGGCACGAGCCCGCGCCGTGGTGACGGCCGCGCCCGGCCCGGCCGGCCCCGGCCGGCCCGCTGCGGGTCGGGCTGGTCTGCCCCTACGACCTCGACGTGCCCGGCGGGGTGCGGGAGCAGGTCCTCGGCCTGGCCCGGGCGCTGGTGCGGGCGGGCGAGGACGTGCAGGTCCTCGCCCCGCGCGCCCGCGGCGCCCCCCGCCACGAGGTGGTCGACGGCGTCCGCGTGGTGACGGCCGGGCCCGCCGTCGGGCTGCCCACCAACGGCTCGACCGCCCGCCTGGCGCTGGACCCGGTGAGCCGGCGCCGGGCCACCCGCTGGGCCCTGTCCGGCCTCGACGTGGTCCACGTCCACGAGCCCATACCGCCCGGCATCGGCCACAGCGTGCTGAGGCGCCTGGCCGCCGACCGCGACCTCGGGCTCCCCGGGCCCGCCGTGGTCGCCACGGTCCACGTGTCCATGTCGCCGCGGCCGGCGGGCCGCTCCCGCAGCCTGCGCTCCGCGGCGGGCCACGTGGACGGGCTGCTGCGCGGCGCCGACGTCCTGTCCGCGGTGAGCGAGCACGCGCGGCGCACCCTCGTCGACCACCTCGGCCGCGTCCCCCTCGTCGTGCCGAACGCGGTCGACGTGTCCTCGTGGGCGCCACCCGGACCGCGCCCGGCGCCCCCGCCCGGCGGCGGGACCGTCGTGGTCGTGGGGCGCGACGAGCCGCGCAAGGGCGTCGACGTGCTCCTGCGGGCCTGGCCCCGGGTCCGGGCCGTGCGCCCCGCCGCCCGGCTGCTCGTGCTCGGGCCGGTCGCCCGCGCCGTCCCCGGCCACGGGGTCTCGCTGCTGGGCCGGGTCGAGGAGCAGGTCAAGCGTGACCTGGTCGCCGCGGCCGACGTCCTCGTCGCCCCGCACCGCGGCGGGGAGAGCTTCGGCCTCGTCGTGGTGGAGGCGCTCGCCGCGGGCACCCCGGTCGTGGCCTCGGACCTGCCCGCGTTCCGGGCCGTGCTGGCCGGCCACGGGCGCCTCGTGCCGCCGGGGGACCCCGCCGTCCTGGCCGCGGCCGTGCTCGCCGAGCTCGACGCCGCGTCCGACCCGGGTGACCCGGGCGACCCGCGGCGGCCCAGACGACCCGGCCGGCGTGTCGGACCCGGGCGGGCGCGGCCGCGCCGCCGCGGCCCGTCGCCGGCGCGCCGAGGACTTCGACACCCCCGTGGTGGCCTCGCGCTGGCGGGCGCTGTACGCGACCGCGCTGCGGGTACGGGCCGGCGGGAGCGCCCTGGCCGACGAGCTCGCCGACGCCCTGGCCGCCCGGGCCGCGCTGGCGGCCGCCCTGTCCGGGGCGGACGCCGGCGGAGTCGACGGGGCCGGGGCCGACGGGACCGGGGCCGACGGGACCGGGGCCGACGGGACCGGGGCCGACGGGGCCGGGGCAGCGGCGCCCGGGTGGGCGGCCGCGCTGGCCGAGGCCGCCCGGGCCGCGGCGCGGACCTCGGACACCGCGGCCCAGAGCCGCCTGACCGCCGTCGTCCGCTCCGTCGGGCTGCCGCCCGGGGTCCACGGCCCGCTCGTCCGCTCGACCGAGACGGTCCGCGACCTGCGGGCCCTGCTCAACGACCGGTCCCGCCGCGACGGCGCCCCCACGGTCGAGCTGGACGACGACGCGGGCGGCGGCACGGTGGCTGGCGCGGTGGGCGACACGGCGGGCGACACGGCGGGGCCGCCGGGACGCTGAGCCCGCGCAGGGCGGTGCCCTACCCTCGAGCCGTGCCCGAGCCCCGCCGTGCCCGTGCGCGCCGCCCGCTCCTCCCCGCGCTGGTGGCCCTGCACGTCGGCGCCGGCCTGCTGCTGGCCGGCTGCGGCAGCGTCCTGGCCGGGCCGGACGACGCACCGCCCGCGCAGCCCGCCGTCACCGCCCCCGCGGACCTGCCCGCCCCGGTGGCCAGCGCGCCACGGGTCGGCGCGACCTCCAAGACCAACTGGCTCACCGGCGAGGACGTGCCCGACGGCCGCGTGCTCGCCGTCAAGATCGACAACACCTCCTCGGCCCACCCGCAGGCCGGGCTCACCGCCGCCGACGTCGTCTACGTCGAGGAGGTCGAGGGCGGCGTCACCCGCCTGCTCAGCGTGTTCCAGACCGAGCTGCCCCCGAGGTGGGCCCGGTCCGCAGCGCCCGCACCAGCGACATCGTCATCCTCGGGCGCTACAGCCGGCCGGGGTTCGCCTTCTCCGGCGGCAACGCCGGCGTGGTGGGCCAGCTCCAGGCGGCCGACCTCGCCCTGGTCTCCTTCGACACCGCCCGCGACGGCTTCGTCCGCTCGCCCGCGCGCACCGCCCCCTACAACGTCATGGGCGCCCCGGGGGTCCTGCTGGGCCGGGTCCCCGACGCGGGCGTGGCCGTGGACGTCGGCTTCCGCTTCGGTCCCGTGCCGGAGGGCGCCCGGCCGGTCGCCGGGGGCTCGTACTCCTGGGGCTCGGCGCGGATCGACTTCGAGTGGTCGGCGGGGGAGGGGCGATGGCTGCAGAGCATGGACGGCCGTCCCAGCCAGGCCGCCGAGGGGGGCCGGCTCGGTGCCGACACCGTCGTGTTCCAGGCCGTCGACGTCGTCCCGTCCGCCTACGTCGACGTCAACGGCTCCCGCAGCCCCGAGGTCCGGCCCGTCGGCGGCGGCAGCGCCGTGGTCCTGCGCGACGGGGTGGCGATCGAGGGGAGCTGGTCGCGCCCGGGGCTGGACGACCCGACCGCCTTCACCACCGCCTCGGGCGAGGAGCTGCGCTTCGACACCGGGCAGACGTGGGTGGTCTACACCGACGCGGGGACCGGTCCCGAGCTCCGCTGACCGGCCGGCGCAGGGCCCTGTCCGCGGGCCGCGGGCGCGAACCTACGATGTGCCCATGACCGACCCCAGCCCCCAGCGCTCCGCCCCCGCCGGCACGACCGGCACCGACCTCGTCAAGCGCGGCATGGCCGACATGCTCAAGGGCGGCGTCATCATGGACGTCGTCGACGTCGCCCAGGCCCGCATCGCCGAGGACGCCGGGCGCCGTGGCGGTCATGGCCCTCGAGCGCGTGCCCGCCGACATCCGCGCCGAGGGCGGCATCTCCCGGATGTCCGACCCCGACATGATCGAGGCGATCATCGGCGCGGTCTGCATCCCCGTCATGGCCAAGGCCCGGATCGGGCACTTCGTCGAGGCGCGCGTGCTCCAGAGCCTCGGCGTGGACTACGTCGACGAGTCCGAGGTGCTGAGCCCGGCGGACTACAGCCACCACATCGACAAGTGGCCCTTCACGGTGCCGTTCGTCTGCGGCGCCACCAACCTCGGCGAGGCGCTGCGCCGGCTCAGCGAGGGCGCGGCGATGATCCGCTCCAAGGGCGAGGCGGGCACCGGCGACGTCAGCCAGGCCACGACCCACATGCGCACCATCGGCGGGGAGATCCGCCGGCTGCAGTCGATGAGCCCACGACGAGCTCTACGTCGCGGCCAAGGAGCTGCAGGCCCCGCTGCCCCTGGTCCGCGAGGTCGCCGAGGCCGGCCGCCTGCCCGTGGTCCTGTTCACCGCGGGCGGCATCGCCACCCCGGCCGACGCGGCGATGATGATGCAGCTCGGCGCCGACGGCGTGTTCGTCGGCTCCGGCATCTTCAAGTCCGGCGACCCCGCCGCCCGCGCCTCCGCCATCGTCAAGGCGACGACGTTCCACGACGACCCCGACGTCATCGCCAAGGTCTCCCGCGGCCTCGGCGAGGCCATGGTCGGGATCAACGTCGACGAGCTGCCCGCCCCGCACCGGCTCGCCGAGCGCGGCTGGTGACGTCCCGGCCGAGGCGGGTGGCCTGCGCGCCGCCCGCCCGGCCGAGGTCCTGGCCGCGCAGCAGCGTCCGCTCCAGCCAGCGCATGAGCGCGGCCTGCGTCTGCGGCCGCTCGACGCGGCGGGCCGAGCAGCTCGGCGCCCACCCCCGCGGCGACGGACACCACGAGCAGCGGCACCGTGTGCAGGACGCTGACGAGCAGGGCGACGCCCGCCACGAGCACCACCGCGGCCCCCACGACGATGCCCCCGACCAGGCGCAGGTCTCCCCGGTGCACCTCCGCCCCCACCACGCGGGCCGCGAGGACGTCGGTGCCGGGGCGCAGCAGCACCACGGACAGCGCGACGAGGAGTGCCTGGATCATGAGGAAGGTCGCGAGTGCCACGTATGCCATGGTCCCACGCGGAGGTCGGCGTGGACGGACCTGACGCGCCCTGCGGGCCGGTCCCGCGGGTGGGCGTGCTCGCCGTGCAGGGCGACGTGGCCGAGCACCTGGCGGCCCTGCGCCGCTGCGGCGCCGAGGCGGTGACGGTCCGCCGCGAGAGCGAGCTGGACAGTATCGACGCCCTCGTCCTGCCGGGCGGGGAGTCCAGCGCGATCGACCGGCTGCTGCGGGCCTTCGACCTGGACGGCCCGTGCGCGAGCGGCTGCGGGCGGGCATGCCCGCCTCGGCTCCTGCGCCGGGATGATCCTGCTCGCCGACCGCATCGAGGGCGCCGCCCCCGGGCAGCGCACCCTGGGCGGGATGGACGTCACCGTCCGCCGCAACGGCTTCGGCCGCCAGGTCGACAGCTTCGAGACCGACCTGGAGATGGACGGCCTGCCGGGGCGCGCCGGTGCACGCGGTGTTCATCCGGGCGCCCCAGGTCGTGCAGGCCGGGCCGGGCGTGGAGGTGCTCGCCACGGTCGCGGTGCCCGGGCTGGGGGATACCATCGTCGCCGTCCGGCAGGGGACGCTGCTCGCCACCGCCTTCCACCCCGAGGTGTCGGGCGACGACCGGGTCCACCGGCTGCTCGTCGACCTGGCCCGCGGGGCCGCGTCGACGGGGCGGGCCGCGCGGTCCCGGCCGGGACGAGACGAAGGAGACGTAGAGCATGTCGGGTCACTCCAAGTGGGCGACGACCAAGCACAAGAAGGCCGTCGTCGACGCCAGGCGGGCCAAGTCGTTCGCCAAGCTCATCAAGAACATCGAGGTCGCCGCGCGCACGGGCGGCGCCGACCTCGCGGGCAACCCCACGCTGGTCGACGCGGTCCAGAAGGCCAAGAAGTCCTCGGTCCCCAACGACAACATCGACCGCGCCATCAAGCGCGGCTCGGGCGCCGAGGCCGGCGGCGCCGACTACATGACGATCATGTACGAGGGCTACGCCTCGGGCGGGGTCGCCGTGCTCATCGAGTGCCTCACCGACAACCGCAACCGCGCGGCCAGCGACGTCCGCGTCGCCGTCACGCGCAACGGCGGCACGATGGCCGACCCGGGCAGCGTGTCGTTCCTGTTCACCCGCAAGGGCGTCATCGTCGTGGCCAAGGCGCAGGACGGGCACCCGGACGGGCTCACCGAGGACGACGTGCTCGGTGCCGTGCTGGACGCGGGCGCCGAGGACGTCGAGGACCAGGGCGACACCTTCGAGGTGCGCTGCGAGCCCACCGACCTGGTCAAGGTCCGCACCGCGCTGCAGGAGGCGGGCATCGACTACGACTCCGCCGACGCCTCGTTCGTGCCGGCCACCACCGTCCCGGTCGACGCCGAGCACGCGGCCAAGGTGTTCCGCCTCATCGACGCCCTCGAGGACTCCGACGACGTGCAGAACGTGTACGCCAACCTCGACGTGTCCGACGAGGTCATGGCCGAGCTGGAGGCCGTGGGCTGACCCGCCCCGTCCCCGCTCGCGGCGCCCGCGCGCCTGACGCCCCCGACGCCCGCCGCGAGGCAGGGTGGCGGGCGTGCGCGTGCTGGGGGTCGACCCGGGCCTGACCCGCTGCGGGGTGGCCGTGGTCGACGGCGGCACCGGGCACCGGGCGAGCCTGGTCCACGTCGGCGTGGTCCGGACCTCGCCGGACGAGGAGCCGGGCGACCGCCTGGCCCAGGTCTTCGCCGCCGTCCAGGCGCTCGTCGCCGAGCACCGCCCCGACGTGGTCGCCGTCGAGCGCGTCTTCGCCCAGCACAACGTCCGCAGCGTCATGGGCACCGCGCAGGCCGCGGGCGTGGTCGATGCTCGTGGCGTCGCAGGCGGGGGTCGCCTGGCCGTGCACACGCCGTCGGAGGTCAAGGCCGCCGTCACCGGCTCCGGCCGCGCGGACAAGGACCAGGTCGGGACCATGGTGGCGCGCATCCTCGGCCTGGCCGAGGCGCCCCGCCCGGCCGACGCCTCCGACGCCGTCGCCCTCGCCCTGTGCCAGCTGTGGCGCGGCCGGGCCGGTGCGCGGCTCGCCGCCGCGACGGTCCTGGCCGGCGTGCCCGCCGTCCGGCCGCCGGCCGGTGCCGCGCCCGGCGCGCCCCGCGCCCGCCGTCGCTGAGCGGCGCTAGCGTGTCGTACACGTGTTCGGGGCGCTGCCGGCCCTGACGGTCCGCCGCTGGAGGTCGTGTGCTCGCCGAGGTCCGTGGTGACGTCCTCACCGTCCGTCTGGACGGCGCCGTGGTCGCCGTCGGGGGCCTGGGGCTCATGGTGCGGGCGACGCCCGCGCACCCTCGCGGGCCTGCGGGTGGGGTCCTCGGCCCGCATGGCCACCTCCCTCGTCGTCCGCGAGGACTCCCTCACCCTGTTCGGCTTCGGGACCGACGACGAGCGCGACGTCTTCGAGCTGCTGCAGACCGTCTCCGGCGTCGGCCCCCGGCTCGCCCTGGCTGTCCTCGCGGTCCTCGACCCGGACGACCTGCGCCGCGGGGTGGCCGGCGGGGACGAGGCCGCCCTCATGAAGGTCCCGGGCATCGGGCGCAAGGGCGCCCAGCGGATGCTCCTGGAGCTGGGCGACCGGCTCGGCCCTCCGCACGGCGCGGCCGGCCCCACCGGCACCGCCCCCGCGACGGCCGGCACGGCGCCGGGCGGCACCCGTGAGCAGGTGGTGGCCGCCCTGGTCGGCCTGGGCTGGGCGCAGAAGCAGTCCGAGACCGCCGTCGACGCCGTGCTCGCGGACGGGGCCGGCGCGCCCGGCGGGGCCGAGGGGACCGGGCCCGACCCCGCCGAGCTGCTGCGCACCGCCCTGCGCGGGCTGGCCCGGACATGAGCGGCGGGCCCCGCGACGCGGGGGCCACGGGCGCAGAGGTGACCGGGGTGGAGGTGCGCGACGTGGACCCGGTCGTCGCGCCCGGCGAGATGGCGGAGGAGTCGGCGCTGCGGCCCCGCTCGCTGGAGGAGTTCGTCGGCCAGCCCGTGGTGCGCCGCCAGCTGGGCCTGGTCCTCGAGGCGGCGAAGCGCCGCGGCGGCGCGCCCGACCACGTCCTGCTCGCCGGCCCCCCGGGCCTCGGCAAGACCACCCTGGCCATGATCGTGGGCGTCGAGCTCGGGGCCCCGGTCCGGGTCACCAGCGGCCCCGCCCTGCAGCACGCCGGTGACCTCGCGGCCATCCTCTCCTCGCTGGACGAGCACGAGGTGCTGTTCCTCGACGAGATCCACCGGATGTCGCGGGCCGCCGAGGAGATGCTCTACCTGGCGATGGAGGACTTCCGGGTCGACGTGGTCGTCGGCAAGGGCCCCGGGGCCACCGCCATCCCGCTCCCGCTGCCCCGGTTCACCCTCGTCGGGGCGACCACCCGGGCCGGGATGCTGCCCTCCCCGCTGCGCGACCGGTTCGGCTTCACCGGCCACCTCGACTTCTACGACGCGGCCGACCTCACGCGGGTCCTGGAGCGCAGCTCCCGCCTGCTCGGGGTGGACCTCGCGCCGGACGCGGCCCGCGAGATCGCCGGCCGCTCCCGCGGCACGCCCCGCATCGCCAACCGGCTGCTGCGCCGGGTGCGGGACTACGGCGAGGTGCACGGCTCCGGGGACGGCTCCGTGGGGCTGTCGGACGCCCGGGCCGCGCTCGAGCTGTTCGCGGTCGACGCCCTCGGCCTGGACCGGCTCGACACCGCCGTGCTCGACGCCGTCTGCCGCCGCTTCGGGGGAGGGCCCGTGGGGCTGTCCACGCTGGCGCTCACCGTGGGGGAGGAGCCGGAGACCGTGGAGACCGTGTGCGAGCCGTTCCTGCTGCGCCAGGGCTTCCTGGCCCGCACCCCGCGGGGCCGGGTCGCGCTCCCCGCGGCCTGGCAGCACCTCGGCCTCACCGCGCCCGTCCAGCCCCTGGGCGGCGGTGGGCCCGTCGGCGCGCCGGACCCCGACGACGCACCGCTGTGGCGCGAGTACGGAGAGGGTGGGCGGCTCGCCTAGACTCCCGCGGGGGCTCCGGGACCACCGAGGGCCCGCGCGCGCCGTCGCGAGCGGCGGCTGGACCGGAAGGACCGACGTGGACCCCGCCCTCCTGCTCGTCGCCGGCCTCGCGATCATCCTGCTGCTGCAGTTCTCGCGCGTCCGCCGCCAGCAGCGCGAGGTCCGGGCCACCCAGGCCGCGCTCGACGTCGGCTCCGAGGTCGTCACCGCGTCCGGGATGGTCGGCACCGTCGTGGCCCTCTCGGGCGCCACCCTCACCCTGGCCGGCCCCGACGGGGGCCTCACCCGCTGGGTGTCCGGCGCCGTGGTCCGGGTCCTGCCCGACACCGACCCGGCGTCGAGCCGCTACCTGGACCCCACCACGCTCTCCACCACCGACCCTGCCGAGGGCCCCGACGGAGACCCCTCCGCCACGGACCCCGACACGGCCCCGCCCGCCGACCGGCGCGGCCCGACCACACAGGACTGAGAGACCCACCCGTGACCACGACCACCCGACGGTCGCGCCCCCGGCGCACCCTGATCGTCCTCGCCGTCATCGTGGCGACCATCTTCGGCACCGTCGCCGGCGGCTACTTCCTCGACGACGCCCGGTGGACGCCCGGCCTGGCCCTCGACCTCGAGGGCGGCACGCAGATCATCCTCGCCGCCGAGGCCGAGGAGGGCGAGACCATCCCCGCCGAGTCGATGGTGCAGGCCGTCGACGTCATCCGCCAGCGGGTGAACGGCACCGGTGTCACCGAGGCCGAGGTCACGCGGCAGGGCGACAACAACATCGTCGTCGCCATCCCCGGCCAGGCCGACGAGGAGACCCTCAACCTGGTCCGGGCCTCCGCCCAGCTGGAGTTCCGCCCCGTGCTGCTCTCGGGCAGCGGGATCGACCCCAGCCTGCTGCAGCCGACGGCCGCGCCGTCCCCGGCGGCCTCGGGCGACCCCGCGGCTCCCGCCACCGGAGCCCCCGCGACCGGGGCTCCCGCGACCGTCGCCCCGTCGGCCGGCGCGTCGCTGCCCGCCGTGACGCCCGTCGAGCCGTCCGCGCCGGCCACCAACGGCCGCCCCGCCCCCCGGGTCGACCTGGGCGCCGCGGCAGGGACCCGGCAGGGACCGCGGCAGGGACCACCGGGCCGACCGCCGCCCCCACCGACGCGGCCGTGCCGACGGACGCCCCGGTGCCGTCCACCGACGCCTCCGCGGCCGTGCCGGGCGGGGAGGCCTCCGCGCCCGTCCCGTCGGTCGAGCCCACCGACGCCTCGGACCTCGCCCAGCTCACGCCCGAGGTGCAGGCCCAGTTCGAGGCCCTGGTCTGCGTCGACCCGTCGAACCCCGCCGTGGTCACCCGCGTCGAGCAGGGCGACCCGGACGCCCCCCTCGTCGTCTGCTCCGTCGACGGCTTCGAGAAGTACGTGCTCGGCCCCGTCGAGGTGGAAGGCGAGCGCATCGAGGACGCGACGTTCGGCTTCGGCACCGGCCAGACCGGCGTGTCGACCGGCCAGGTCGTCGTCAACCTGCAGTTCGACGGCCAGGGCACGCGGCAGTTCTCCGACGTGAGCCGCCGCCTGTTCGGGCTCACCGGGGACCAGAACCGCTTCGGCATCGTGCTGGACGGTCTCGTCATCTCCGCCCCGACGATGAACGGGGTCATCCCCAACGGGCAGGCCCAGATCTCCGGCTCGTTCACGCAGGAGAGCGCCGAGACCCTGGCCAACCAGCTGAAGTTCGGCGCCCTCCCGCTGTCGTTCACCGAGGAGTCCATCGACTCCGTGTCGGCCACGCTCGGGACCGAGCAGCTGCGCATCGGCCTGCTCGCCGGCCTCGTCGGGCTGCTGCTCGTCGTCGGCTACTCGCTGCTGCAGTACCGGGCCCTCGGCCTGGTCACGGTGGCCTCGCTCGTCGTGGTGGGGGTGATCACCTACGGCATGCTCCTGCTGCTCAGCTGGCGGCAGGGGTACCGGCTCAGCCTGCCCGGCGTGGCGGGCCTGATCGTCGCCATCGGCATCACCGCCGACTCGTTCATCGTCTACTTCGAGCGCGTGCGCGACGAGATCCGCGACGGGCGCAGCCTCGACGTCGCCGTCGAGCGGGGCTGGGAGCGGGCCCGGCGGACCATCCTCGCCTCGGACTCCGTGTCGTTCCTCGCCGCGGTGGTCCTGTACCTGCTCGCGGTCGGCGGGGTGCGCGGCTTCGCGTTCACGCTCGGTCTGACCACGGTCATCGACCTGCTGGTGGTGTTCCTCTTCACCAAGCCGCTGGTCACCCTGCTCGCCCGGACCCACTTCTTCTCCAGCGGCCACAAGCTGTCCGGCTTCGACCCCGAGCACCTCGGGTCGGTCGTGGCCCGCCGGGCCGTCCGGAGCGGTGCCCGTCGCGGCACCGGCACCACCACCGGCCCGGCGACGCCGACCGGCACCACTCTCGCGGAGCGCAAGCGCGCCGCGGCCGCCGCGGACGAAGGGGCAGTGCTGTGAAGATCGACCAGTGGGGCAACCGGCTCTACACCGGGGAGACCTCCTACGACTTCGTCGGCCGGCGCCGCACCTGGTACGCCGTCGCCGGCGCGATCGTGCTCATCAGCCTGCTGGCCCTGCTGCTGCGCGGGTTCAACCTCGGTATCGACTTCACGGGCGGGGCGGAGTTCCGCGTCACCGGTCTGCAGGGCGACATCAGCACCGTCGAGGCGACGGAGGCCGTCCAGGACGAGCTCGGCGAGACCGAGGTCCAGGCCGCCGTCGTGGGCGGCGACACCCTGCGCATCCGCACCGGCGAGCTGAGCACCGAGCAGAGCGCCGCGGTCACCGACCGCCTCGCGGAGACCTTCGACGTGGGCCGGGAAGAGGTGAGCTCGAGCTTCATCGGGCCGCAGTGGGGCCGCGACGTGAGCCAGCGCTCGCTGCAGGCCCTCGCGGTCTTCCTCGTGCTCGTGGCGGGCGTCATCTCGCTGTACTTCCGCACCTGGAAGATGGCCGTGGCCGCGCTGGTGGCGCTGCTCCACGACGTCATCATCACCGTCGGGCTCTACGCCCTCGTCGGGCTCGAGGTCACGCCGGCCACGGTCATCGGTTTCCTCACCATCCTCGGCTACTCGCTGTACGACACCGTCGTCGTCTTCGACAAGGTCCGCGAGAACACCGAGGAGGCCGTCGACACGCAGGGCCGCACGTTCGCCGAGGCCGCGAACCTGGCCGTCAACCAGACCCTGGTGCGCTCCATCAACACCAGCGTCGTGGCGCTCCTGCCGGTGGGCGCGATCCTCGTGGTCGGGGCCGTGCTGCTCGGGGCCGGGACGCTCGTCGACCTCAGCCTCGCCCTGTTCATCGGCATCGCCTTCGGCACCTACTCCTCGGTGTTCATCGCCACCCCGCTGCTCGTGCAGCTGCGCGAGAACGAGCCGGCCATCAAGGCCCTGGAGAAGAAGGTGCTGTCCAAGCGCGCCGAGCGCGCGGCCCGGGCGAGCGCCCGGACCGGGTCCTCGGTCGCCGTGGCGGAGCGGGACGAGGCAGGGCCCGGACGCCGAGGACGACCTGCTGTACGACCGGACGGCCCCCCGGGCGCCGGGCGCCCGCGTGCAGCCCAGGCGCCCGCCGCGCAGCCGTCGCTGACCGCCCCCGGACCGGCCCCCCGCCCTCGTGGCGGGGGGCCGTCCTCGTCACGGCGGCCGAGGCGACGACCGACGGCCGGCACGAGGAACAGCGGGACGGCAGGGGTGAGGGCAGGCGCCCGGTCCGCCTAGACTTGTGACAGGAGGCGCTGTGGACGAGCTGTCGGGTCGGGGCACGGATGCCGTGCGCCTGGCCGCCCCCGCGCCCGGACCGGCCGGCACGCTGCCCGGTGCCCCGGTCGGCGTCGGGGCCGACCCTGTGGCCGAGCCCCGCCCGGACCCGCGCGCCGACGCCCCCGACGCCGCGACGCCCTCCCCGGGCACCGGGGGCCTGCTGTCGCGCTGGGCCCGCCGCGGCGCCGGGCGCGCACCCGTCAGCCCGATCCTCGAGCCGCTCCTGGTCACGGTCCGCGCGGCGGACCCGAAGGCCGACACCTCGCTGCTCGAGCGGGCCTACGCGGTCGCCGAGCGCGCCCACGCCGGGCAGCTGCGCAAGAGCGGGGACCCGTACATCACCCACCCCGTGGCGGTCGCGACCATCCTCGCCGAGCTGGGCATGCCCACCTCGACCCTGGCCGCGGCCCTGCTCCACGACACGGTCGAGGACACCGACTACCGCCTGGACGACCTGCGCGCCGACTTCGGCGAGGAGGTCGCCCTGCTCGTGGACGGGGTGACCAAGCTCGACAAGGTCACCTACGGCGACGCCGCCCAGGCCGAGACCGTCCGCAAGATGGTCGTGGCCATGGCGCGCGACATCCGCGTGCTCGTCATCAAGCTCGCCGACCGGCTCCACAACGCCCGCACGTGGCGCTTCGTGTCGCAGGCCTCCGCGCAGAAGAAGGCCCGCGAGACGCTGGAGATCTACGCCCCGCTCGCCCACCGGCTGGGCATGAACACCATCAAGTGGGAGCTGGAGGACCTGTCCTTCGCGACCCTCTACCCCAAGGTCTACGACGAGATCGTCCGCCTCGTCGCCGAGCGCGCCCCGGCCCGCGAGGAGTACCTGGTCAAGGTGCGCGAGCAGATCGCCGGCGACCTGCGCGAGGCCCGGATCCGGGCCAGCGTGACCGGCCGGCCCAAGCACTACTACTCGATCTACCAGAAGATGATCGTGCGCGGCCGGGACTTCGCCGACATCTACGACCTGGTCGCGGCCCGGGTCCTCGTGGACACCCTGCGCGACTGCTACGCGGTGCTCGGCGCGCTGCACGCTCGGTGGACGCCCGTGCCGGGGCGGTTCAAGGACTACATCGCGATGCCCAAGTTCAACATGTACCAGTCCCTGCACACGACGGTCATCGGTCCGGGCGGCAAGCCGGTCGAGGTGCAGATCCGCACGTTCGAGATGCACCGCCGGGCCGAGTACGGGGTCGCCGCGCACTGGAAGTACAAGGACTCCGGCGGCGGCGGCAAGGAGAAGCGCTCCGGCGTCTCGGCCAACGGCGCGCTGGCCGACCCCAGCGACATGTCGTGGCTGCGGCAGCTGCTGGACTGGCAGGCGGAGACGGGCGACCCGGAGGAGTTCCTCGACGGGCTCCGGTTCGAGGTGGCGGCCCAGGAGGTCTTCGTCTTCACCCCCCGCGGGGACGTGATGTCGCTGCCGGCGGGCGCGACCCCGGTCGACTTCGCGTACTCCGTGCACACCGAGGTCGGCCACCGCTGCATGGGCGCGCGCGTCAACGGCCGGCTCGTGCCGCTGGAGAGCACGCTCCAGAACGGCGACGTCGTCGAGATCTTCACGTCCAAGGCGGCCGGGGCCGGCCCGAGCCGGGACTGGGCCTCCTTCGTCGCCTCCCCCCGCGCCCGGAACAAGATCCGGCAGTGGTTCTCCAAGGAGCGCCGCGAGGAGGCCGTCGAGGCCGGCCGCGACTCCCTCGCCCGGGTGATGCGCAAGCAGAACCTCCCGATCCAGCGGGTGCTGAGCCACGAGGCCCTCGTCGCGCTCGCCCAGGAGATGCGCTACACCGACGTGTCCGGGCTGTACGCCGCGGTCGGCGAGGGGCACGTGAGCGCCCAGACCGTCGTGCAGCGCCTCGTCGCGGCGCTGGGCGGGGCGGACGGCACCGAGGAGGACCTCGCCGAGGTCACCACCCCGAGCCGGCGCATCGCGCGGCCCCGGTTCAACGAGTCCGGCGTCGTGGTCAAGGGTGCCGACGACGTGTGGGTGAAGCTGGCCCGCTGCTGCACCCCGGTGCCGGGCGACGAGATCCTCGGCTTCGTCACCAAGGGGCAGGGCGTCTCGGTGCACCGCACGGACTGCGGCAACATCACCACCCTGCAGCGGGAGCCGGAGCGGATGCTGGCCGTGGAGTGGGCGCCCACCTCGGCCAGCGTGTTCCTCGTCCAGATCCAGGTGGAGGCGCTGGACCGCAGCCGCCTGCTGTCCGACGTCACCAAGGCGCTGTCGGACGCGCACGTCAACATCCTGTCCGCGTCGGTGTCCACCTCCGACCAACGGGTGGCGCTGTCGAAGTTCACCTTCGAGATGGGCGACACGCAGCACCTCGACCACGTCCTCAACGCCGTGCGCCGGGTCGAGGGCGTGTTCGACGTCTACCGCGTGACGTCGGGCGTGCAGCGCGAGGTCGCCGCGGACTGAGCCGGGCCGCGCCCGGTCGGGCGACCTCACCCGCTCGCCGGGCGCAGGGCGTCGAGCAGGGCCAGCCCGTCGGCCGTCCCCCGCGGGGTGCTCGCCCCGGTGCGCGACCCCGACCGGAGCTGGTGGGCGACCGCCTCCGGGCTCGTCCGGGACGTGGCCAGGACCGCCAGGACGCAGCGGCGGGCCAGGGGAGCAGGCAGCAGGCGCGCGCACTCGGCGGCCGTCGTCACCGGGTCGGTCACGGCGAGGCCGCCCAGCAGGGTCCAGCCCGACGCCGTCCACCGGGTGCGGCGCAGGGGCAGGGCCCGGCCGGCCGCCGGTGGCGGGCCCGGCACCGGGGGCGCGCCCGGGGGCACGGCGAGGTCGGCCCGGCAGGGGCGCAGGCCCGGTGCCCCGCTCCACAGCCAGGCGGCCGTCGCCCGGACCACGACCCCGTGCCGGTGCGGCAGGAGCAGGGCCAGGGCGGCAGCCCGGTGCGCCGCGGTGACCGTGGGCCCGACGGCCAGGACGTCGCCGAGGACGTGGTGCGCGCCCTCGGCCTCGGCGCCGGGAGGCAGGCACAGCTGGTCGGAGCGGACGAGAGGCGCCGGCGGGCAGCGGTCGACGGACCAGGGCATGCGCACCGGCATGCGCACCGGCACGAGCACCGGCAGCTCGTCGGGGAGCCGCGCCGGGGCTCCCGTCGGGCGGGCCGGGAGCTGCGGAGGTCTCACCCGTCCAGCCTGCGTCCACGGTCAGGGGGCGCCCGTCCCCGCGGCGGCGTGCTGGGGACGACGACGGCCCGCCGTGTCCTGTGGACACGGCGGGCCGTGGACGAGCGGCTGCGGCGGCCCGCGGACGGGCTGCCGCGCCTCAGCGCGAGAGGTCGTCGAGCGAGGACTCCGCCTGGGCGAGCCAGGTGCGCTTGGTGTCGCGCTCCTTCGCGGCCCGCTGGGCGGTGCGGGTGTCGCCGCGGGCCTCGGCCTCGGCGATCTTCGTGTCGAGGTCGGCGACCTGCTGGCGCAGCTGCGTCACCAGGCCGGAGCCCCGCTGCACGACGTCGGGCGTGCTCTTGCCCCAGCGGGCGCTGTCGGCGTCGCGCACCTTCTCGATGACGGCGCGCAGCCGGCCCTCGATCCGGTCGAGGGAGTCCCGCGGCACGCGGCCGGCGTCGTCCCAGCGGTCCTGGATGGAGGACAGGGCGCGCTTGGCCGCAGCCAGGTCGGTCACGGGGAGCAGGGCCTCGGCCTCGGCGGCCAGGGCCTCCTTGACCGTGAGGTTGCCCCGGTACTCCTCGTCCTGCGCGGAGTTCGCCGAGGTGCGGGAGGCGAAGAAGACGTCCTGCGCGGCCCGGAACCGGGCCCACAGCGCGTCGTCGTCCTTGCGGGCGAGCCGCCCGGCCGCCTTCCAGCGGTCCATGAGGCTGCGGTACTCGTCGCTGGTGGCGCGCCAGTCCGTCGAGGTCTGGAGCTCCTCGGCGCGGGCGATGATCGCCTCCTTCTCCTGCTTGGTGCTCGAGCGCTGCTCGCTCACCTGCGAGAAGTGGGCCCGGCGGAGACGGTCCACCGTGGAGCGGGCCGCCGCGAACCGCTTCCACAGCGGGTCCTCGGTGCGCTTGTCCAGCCGGGTGCCCGAGCGCTGGGCCGTCTTCCACGTGTCGAGCAGCTCCTGCATCCGCTCGCCGGCGTTCTTGAAGTGCATGCTGGCAGGCGGGGTGGCGGCGATCTGCTCGGCCTCGGTGACGATGGCCTCGCGCTCGGCGAGGGCCAGCGCCCGGGCCTCGGCCCGCTGGGCGTCCTCGGCGGCGGTGCGCTCGGCCACGAGCCCGTCGAGCCGGTCCAGCTCGGCCCGCAGGGCGGGCAGGTCGCCGACGGCCTTGGCGTCGGTGGCCTGCTCGCGCAGGCCGGCCAGGGCGGAACGGGCCTCCTTGGCCGGGACGGTCCCGTTGTCGAGCCGCTGGCCGAGCAGGTGCACCTGGCCGGCGAGGTCCTCGAACTTGCGGACGTAGAACGCCAGCGCCTCGGACTCCGGGACGTCGGGGTACTGGCCGACCTCGCGCTCGGTGTCGCCGTCGCGGACGTGGACCGTGCCGGCCTCGTCGACCCGGCCGAAGGCGGCGGCACCGACGGCGAGCGGCGGGGTGACGGCCGCGGGGGCCGCCGCGGCGGACGCGCGCGGGGGACGGACCTTGGGCCGGGGCACCGCCGCCGGGGAGGGGACCGCGGGGGAGGGGACCGCGGGGGAGGGCGCCGGGGCCGGTGCGTCCGTCAGGGCGCCGGTCGTCGCGTCATCGGGGGCGCCGGTCGTCTCGTCGGCATCGGGGGCGGCGTCGGGGGTGGCGTCGGGCGTGGCGTCAGCGGGCGGGGTCGCCCCGGCCTCCGGGCCGGCGCCCGGCTCCGTGGATGCGGTGGCCGACGGGGCGGGCTCGGCGGCGGCAGCCTCGGCCTGGTCGGGCACGGGGACAGGCTCCGTCGGCGGCTCGGCCTCCGGCTCGGGCGTGACCTCGGGGCCCACCTCGGGCGTGGCGTCGGGCGTGGCCTCAGGTGTGGCGTCGGGCGTGACCTCAGTCGTGGCCTCAGTTGTGGCGTCGGGCGTGGCGTCGGGCGTGGCGTCGGGCGTGGCGTCGGGTTCGTGACCTTAGGCGTGGCCTCGGCCTCGGGGTCGGGCTCGCCGGCCTGCTCGTCTGAGGACGGCTCGTCGGACGCCTGCTCGTTGGACGCCTGCTCGTCGGACGCCTGCTCGTCGGACGCCTGCTCGCCGCTCGCCTGCTCGTCGGTGGGCTGCTCGTCCGACGGCTGGTCCTCGTGACGGGGCGTCAAGGCCTGGGCGGCGACGCTGAGGGCGCCTGCCGCCAGGGAGCCGAGGGCACCGACGACCGCGGACCCGAGGGTGCCGCCGTGCTGGTCGTCGCTGCCGTCCGTACCGGGGACCTCGGTACCAGGGGTCGACGGGTCGGCCGCGGACGCGGCCTCCTCGACCGGCCGGGGAGCCTCGGGCGACGGGTGGTCCTCGTCCTGCTCGACGTGTCCGGTCTCGCTGGGCTCGGTGCTCACGCTGACTCCTCCGCGGTGACGCTGACGATTCCGGTGCTGCGGGCGGGAGCGATCCCGTCCCCGGCCAGGCCGCCCTCGGCGACCAGCCGGACGTTCTCCAGGCCTTCGGTGATCCGGCCCAGGACGGTGTAGCCGCCCGCGGCGTCGGAGGGGATGGTCGAGTCCTCGTAGACGAGGAAGAACTGGCTGCCCATGCTCTCACCGTCGCCGCCCACGCGGGCCATGGCGACCGTGCCCGCGGGGTAGACGTCGTCGGCCGGGGCGTTCTCGACGGGCCCGTAGGTGTACCCGGGCCCGCCCGTGCCGGTGCCGGTGGGGTCGCCGCACTGCAGGACGAAGATGCCCTGGACGGTGAGGCGGTGGCAGGGCGTCTGGTCGTAGAAGCCGGAGTCGGCCAGGAACAGGAAGCTGCCCACCCCCACGGGCGCGGCGTCGGCGTCGAGCTCCATGACCACGTCCCCGCAGGTCATGGCCAGCCGGACGGTCCACGTCCCGGACGCCGCGGGCGGCACCTGGGCGACCTGGGCCGGCTCGGCCACCGGCGTCGGGCCGGGCGGGCACGTGGTGTCGACCGGGGCGGCGGCCGCGGACGGCTCGGCGGCGCCCGTGGCGCTCCCGTCCTCCGTCACGGTGCCGACGGGCTGGGCGCCGGGGTCCGCCCCCGCGTCCGTCGTGCTGTCCCCGCCGCCGGTCAGGGCCGCGGCCACCACGACGCCCACCACGACGAGGGCGGCGAGCACCCCGACGAGGACGTTGAGGCGCCGGGGCTGCGCGCGTCCGGCGGCGCCCGCGGCCTGCCGCTCCCCGGGCCCGGGCTGCTGGGTGCGGGCGGGCTCGCGCTTGGACGTCACGGGTGGCGGGGTCCTTCCTGGACGGCAGGTGAGCAGGCACGCGGGAGCGGCTCTGCCGGGCCGCTCTGCCGTCCGCCTGCGGGCAGGGACGACAGCATAGGTGGGTACCCTCGCGATCATGCTGGTGCGCACGATCGAGGCGACCGCGTTCGGCACCAACTGCTGGGTGCTGGCCGACGCGCCGGGGGAGGAGTGCCTCGTCGTCGACCCCGGGTTCGGCGTCGTCGACCGGCTCCGCGACGTCCTGCGCGAGCACCGGCTCCGCCCCGCCGCCGTGCTGCTCACCCATGGCCACGCCGACCACGTCTGGTCGGTCACCCCGGTCAGCCGCACCGCGGGCGAGGCCGTCGCGGTCCACGTCCACGCCGAGGACCGGTACCGGCTCGACGACCCGCTGGAGCGGCTCGGTCCGCAGGTGAGGCCGATGGTCGAGCAGCTCCTCGAGCCGTCCGAGCGCTGGCAGGAGCCGGAGCGGGTCCTCGAGATCGGCGGCGGGCCGGACGCCGCGGTGCGCCTCGACGTGGCCGGGCTGGCCCTGCAGGTCCACCACGCCCCCGGGCACACCGAGGGCTCGGTCGTGTTCCACCTGCCGGGCGCGGTGGACGACGCGCGTCCCGAGGGCGAGGGCCTGCTCCTCAGCGGGGACGTGCTCTTCGCGGGCTCGATCGGCCGCTCCGACCTGTCCGGCGGCGACCCGGCCGCCATGGAGCGCTCGCTGCGCGACGTGCTGCCGCGCTTCGGCGACGACGTCGTCGTGCTGCCCGGCCACGGGGAGCGCACGACGATGCGCCGGGAGCGCTCGACCAACCCCTACCTGCTCCAGCTGCGCGGAGGAGCCCGCTGATGGCCCGGATCGCCCCGCTGTCCGGCTTCCCGGAGTGGCTGCCCGAGCAGCGCGCCGTCGAGCTGCACGTGCTGGACACCCTGCGCGAGACCTTCGAGCTGCACGGCTTCGCCCCGGTGGAGACCCGCTCGGTGGAGCCGCTGTCGCAGCTGCTGCGCAAGGGCGAGATCGACAAGGAGGTCTACGTCGTCCGGCGGCTGCAGGCCGACCCGGGTGCCGACGTGGACGGCGACACCCTGGGGCTGCACTTCGACCTCACGGTGCCGTTCGCCCGGTACGTGCTGCAGAACGGCGGGCACCTCACCTTCCCGTTCAAGCGCTACCAGATCCAGCGGTCGTGGCGCGGCGAGCGGCCCCAGGACGGCCGGTTCCGCGAGTTCGTCCAGGCCGACGTCGACGTGGTCGGCGTCGACACCCTGCCCCGGCACTACGAGGTCGACCTGCCGCTCGTCATGGTCGAGGCCCTCCAGCGCCTGGACGTCGGGCAGGTGCGGATGCGCGTCAACGACCGCCGCGTCGTCGAGGCGCTCGTGCGCGGGCTCGGGCTGGACGACGTGCCCGCGGTCCTCGCCGCGGTGGACAAGCTCGCCAAGATCGGCCCCGCCGCCGTGGGGACGCTGCTGCGCGAGCGGGCCGGCGCCTCGGCGCCGCAGGCCGACGCGGTGCTGGCCCTCGCCGCGGTCCAGGGCACCGACCTGGCCGCCGTGGACGCCCTGGCCACCAGCCTCGGGGCGGGCTCCGACGCGCTGGCCGCGGCCCTGCCGGACCTCCAGGGCCTCGTCGACGCCGCCGAGCAGGTCGCCCCCGGCGTGGTCGTCGCCGACCTCTCGGTGGTGCGCGGCCTCGACTACTACACCGGCAGCGTCTACGAGACCGAGCTCGTCGGGCAGGAGGACCTCGGGTCCGTCTGCTCCGGCGGGCGCTACGACGACCTGGTGAGCGAGGGCAGCACCCGTCACCCCGGCGTGGGGCTGAGCATCGGCGTGAGCCGCCTGGTGTCCCGGCTCCTCAAGGACGGCGCCGTGGCCGCGACCCGGCCCGTGCCGACCGCGGTCCTGGTGGCCGTGATGGACGAGGCGGACCGGGGCCGCAGCGACGCCGTCGCCCGGGCCCTGCGCGCCCGCGGCGTGCCCGCCGACACCGCCCCGACCGCGGCCAAGCTCGGCCGGCAGATCAAGCACGCCGACCGGCAGGGCGTCCCCTTCGTCTTCTTCCCCGGCCAGGGGACGGACGACCCGCTGCTCGGCCAGGTCAAGGACATCCGCTCCGGCGACCAGGTCGACGCCGACGCGGCGACCTGGTCCCCGCCCGAGGCAGGACCGCCGCCAGCGGGTCGTCCGCACCGGCTGAGCGGCGCCCCCCGGGAGGGCGCCGGGTCAGCCGGCCCGGCCGAGGGTGATGCGGACGTCCTGGTCGAACCGCACGCTGCCGTCGGGCTCGGCGACCCGGGCGACCTCCTCGCGCACACGCGCCCGCAGCGCCTCGTGCTCCTCCGGCGGCACCGCCTCCCACATGGCGCGCTGGCCGTGCGACCAGGTCCAGGCCAGCAGGTGGTCCGCGTCCCTCATCACCGCCTGCACCGGCAGGCGGCGGGTCCGGACGTCGACCAGGCCCGCGCCGCGCAGCAGGTCCTCGACGCCCTCGTCGGAGGCGAAGGGTCCTCGACGGCCGCTCGCCCGGGCGTCGAGCATGCGCTGGGGGAGCCAGGGCGAGAACAGCTCGTCGACCCGCTGCCAGCGCGGGTCCTGGGGGCCGAAGGTGGTCACCCCGAGCCGCCCGCCCGGGGCGAGCAGGCCCGCCCACGTGCGGACGGCCTCCGCAGGGTCGGGCAGGAAGAACAGCACGAGCGAGGCGGCGACCACGTCCCACCCGCCGGGCGGCAGCCCCGGCTCCTGGACGTCGGCCACGGCGAGCCGCACCTGGGGCAGGTGGGCCAGGTCGCGGGCGGTGAGCTCGACCATCCGGGGCGCCAGGTCGATCCCCACCACCTGCCCGCCGGTGCCGGTCGCGTCCGCGAGCAGGGCGGTCGCGGCGCCGCGGCCGCAGCCCAGGTCGACGACGCGCTCGCCCGGGCGCACGTCGAGCTGCCCGACCAGCCCGGCGGCGATCGGCCGGAACCAGGGGACCCCGACGTCGTCGTAGGTGTCCGCGACGCGGTCGAACACCCCGACCACACCGGGAGGGCCGGACAGACCGGGAGGGCTCGGTTCCATGGTCGAGCCTGGCACGGCGCTGCGGCCGCGGGAAGGCCGTCGGGAAGGCCGTCGGGAAGGCCGTCGGGAAGGTCGTCGGGAAGGCGCGCGGCCGGGGGACGCGTGGGGACGCCGCGGCCCGCCGGCCGCCGGCCCAGCAGGTCAGCGGCCGCGCAGCCCCAGCCGCTCGAGCTCCAGCCCGGCCAGGCGCGCGGTGACGTCCGGGTCGCCGCGGCGCCAGTCGCCGACCGGGTCCGCCGACACCGCCCCCAGGCGGTGCAGCGGCTGCGTGGCCAGGGCGCGCAGCGCGAACAGCTGGGGGTCCGCGCCGGCGTCGAGCAGCGAGCGGGCGGCCCCTGCCCTGCGGGCCTGGCGCAGCCGGGCGGGCAGCCACAGCAGCAGCACGAGGCAGACCGGGGTGAGGGGCACGAGGACGCCGACGACCACGGCGAGGTCCTGCACCTGCGCCGCCAGCCCGTCCGCGCCCGCGGTCAGGCGGGCCACCGCGTCGGCCGCGGAGCGGAACGGGGCGGCGGCGTCCTCGCCGACCAGCGGGATGCCGGTGATGCCGTCGGCGGCGTCGCGGAGCTCGGCCGCGGTCCGGTCCGTGCCGTCGGACAGCACGAGCGCGGGCCGGGCCAGGGCCCCGACGGCGCGGTGCACGAGGACGCCCACGAGCACCCACGCCGCGCACCAGACGGCGACCACGACGTCGCCGAGCAGCTGGGAGGAGCGGCGCGCCGGGGTCTCGGCGTACCAGAGCAGGCGGGGCCGTGCCCGGTCTGTCCGGGTCCCGCCCGTCACGGGCGCCGGGGCCCCGGGCAGGCGCCGCAGGGGCGCCGGCGACACGTCGGGCACCTGCTCGGACACCGCCCCACCGTAGGCCCCTAGAGTGCGCCCGTGACTGATACCGCCACCGTCGTCGGCGTCCCCGCAGAGGTCAAGAACCACGAGTACCGCGTCGCCCTCACGCCGTCCGGCGTGCACGAGCTGCGCGCGCCACGGCCACGAGGTCCTCGTGCAGTCCGGGGCCGGGTCCGGCTCGTCGATCAGCGACGACGACTACCGCGCCGAGGGAGCCGTCGTCCTCGACGACGCCGACGAGGTGTGGGGCCGCGCGGACGTGGTGCTCAAGGTCAAGGAGCCGGTGGAGCAGGAGTACCACCGCCTGCGCCCGGGCCTGACCCTGTTCACGTACCTGCACCTGGCCGCGGACCGCCGGCTGACGGAGGAGCTGGTGGCCAAGGAGGTCACCGCGATCGCCTACGAGACGGTGCAGACCGCCGACCGGGCGCTCCCGCTGCTGTACCCGATGAGCGAGGTCGCCGGCCGGCTCGCGCCGATGGTCGGCGCGCACACCCTCATGCGCGCCGAGGGCGGGCGCGGCGTGCTCATGGGCGGGGTGTCCGGCACGTACGCGGCCAAGGTCGTCGTCATCGGCGCCGGGGTCTCCGGGCTCAACGCCACCGCGACCGCCGTGGGCATGCAGGCCGAGGTCGTCCTCATGGACCGCGACGTGTCGCGGCTGCGCGCGGCCGACCGGATCTACCAGGGCCGGGTGCAGACCGTGGCCAGCAACCCGCTCGAGCTCGAGCGGGCCGTGCTGGGGGCGGACCTCGTCATCGGCGCCGTGCTCGTGCCCGGGGCCAAGGCGCCCAAGCTGGTGACGAACGAGCTGGTCTCCCGGATGCGCCCGGGCAGCGTGCTCGTCGACATCTCCGTCGACCAGGGCGGCTGCTTCGAGGACACGCGGCCCACCACGCACGCCGAGCCGACCTTCGGCGTCCACGGCTCCGTCTTCTACTGCGTGGCCAACATGCCGGGCGCGGTCCCCAACACCTCCACCTACGCCCTGACCAACGTCACGCTGCCGTACGCGTCCTCGCTCACCACGCTCGGCTGGCGCGAGGCGCTGAGGGCGGACCCGGCGCTGGGCCTCGGGCTCAACACCTACGCCGGCGCCGTCGTCAACGAGCCGGTGGCCGTGGCCCACGGGATGGACCACACCCCGCTGGCGGACGTCCTCGCCTGACGGTGCCCGCGCAGCCGGCGACCACCCGCCCCGCCGCCCCCGCCGTGCCCGCGCAGGCCACGGCGGGCGGGGCGACGGCCGGCGGGGCGACGGTGCCGCCCTCGCCGCTGGAGGTCGCGGCCTCGACGTGGCTCACGCACCTGGCCGTCGAGCGGGGGGCGGCGGTCAACACCCTGGCCGCCTACCGCCGGGACGTGGCCCGCTGGGTCGCCCACCTGCACGACGCCGGCCGGCGCAGCCCCCGCGAGGTCACCGAGGCCGACGTCTCCGCCTTCGTCGTGCGGCTGCGCAGCCCCGGCGACGGCAGCACCGCCCTGTCGGCGGCCTCGGCGGCGAGGGCGCTGGCGCGCGGTGCGGGGCCTGCACCGGTTCTGGGTGGCCGAGGGCCTGGTCGACGTCGACGTCACCCGCGAGGTGCGCTCGCCCCAGCTGCCCCGGCGCCTGCCCAAGGCGATGGGGGTGCAGGCCGTCGTCCGCCTCCTGGACGCGCCGGACACCAGCACGCCGCTGGGCCTGCGCGACCGGGCGCTGCTGGAGGTGCTGTACGCCACCGGGGCCCGGATCTCCGAGGTCGTCCGCCTCGACGTCGACGACGTGGTCGGCTCCGACGGCGACCTCGTCCACGTCCTGCGCGCTCACCGGCAAGGGCGACAAGCAGCGCGAGGTCCCCGTGGGCAGCCACGCCCGCGCGGCGCTGGACGCCTACCTGGTCCGCGGGCGGCCGGCCCTGCTCGGCGCCGGCGGCCGACCCCCGGGCCCTGCTGCGCAACTCCCGCGGCGGCCGGCTGAGCCGCCAGTCGGCGTGGGTGGTGCTGCAGCGGGCCGCCGCGACCGCCGGGCTGCCGGAGCCGGGCGGGCCCGCGGTGGGGCCGCACCTGCTGCGCCACTCCTTCGCCACGCACCTGCTCGAGGGCGGCGCGGACGTCCGGGTGGTCCAGGAGCTGCTCGGCCACGCCTCGGTGTCGACGACGCAGGTGTACACGCACGTCTCGGTCGACGCCCTGCGCGAGGTGTACGCCACGAGCCACCCCAGGGCCCGCTGAGCGCGGTCGTCCACGGCCCGGCGGCGTGGTGGTGGGAGGCCTGCGCCCGCGCGGACTAGGGTCTCGTCCGTGACCTCTGCGACCGACGCCGTCCCGGGCCAGACGCCGGACGGCCTGGGCCCGACGGGTCGTCCGCTGCCCGACTTCGGCGTCCCGCCGGTGCTCGCCTCGCACGGCCCGGCCCGCGTCATCGCCCTGTGCAACCAGAAGGGCGGGGTCGGCAAGACGACGACCACCATGAACCTGGGTGCCGCGCTGGCGGAGTACGGCCGCAAGGTCCTGCTCGTCGACTTCGACCCGCAGGGCGCGCTGTCCGCCAACCTCAACGTGCGCCCCGAGGAGGGCGAGCCGTCGCTGTACCAGCTGCTCGTCGACCGCGGCCTGGACGTGCGCTCGGTCGTGCGGAGCACCGAGGTCGAGGGCATCGACGTGCTGCCGACGGACATCCACCTGTCCGCGGCCGAGGTCCACCTGGTCTCCGAGGTGGCCCGCGAGATGGTCCTCAAGCGGCTGCTCCGCCCGCTGCTGGACGACTACGACGCCATCCTCATCGACTGCCAGCCCTCGCTCGGGCTGCTCGCGGTCAACGCCCTCACCGCGGCCCACGGCGTGCTCATCCCCGTGGAGTGCGAGTACTTCGCGCTGCGGGGGGTCGCGCTGCTGCAGCAGACCATCGAGAAGGTCACGGACCGGCTCAACTTCGGCCTGGAGATCGACGGGGTCCTGCCGACGATGTACGACCCCCGCACCCTGCACAGCCGCGAGGTCGTCGCCCGGCTCGTCGACGTGTTCGGGGACAAGGTCTTCCACACCGTCATCGCCCGCACGGTGAAGTTCCCGGACTCCTCGGCCGCGTCGCAGCCCATGACGACGTACGCCCCGACGCACCCCGGCACGCAGGCCTACCGCCAGCTCGCGCGCGAGCTCGTGGCCCGGGGCCTGGTCGCCTGAGGCCCGGACGGGCCCGGTGAGCGCCGTCGCGCCCGGCGCGCCCACGGACCCCGACCTCCCCACCTCGTCCTTCGAGGTCCACCTCGACGTCTTCACCGGGCCGTTCGACCTGCTGCTGGGCCTCATCGCCAAGCACCGGCTCGACGTCACCGAGGTCGCCCTGGCCGCGGTCACCGACGAGTTCCTCGCCCACATCCGCGCGATGGGCGAGGACTGGGACCTGGACGAGGTGAGCGGCTTCGTCCTGGTCGCCGCGACCCTGCTCGACCTCAAGGCCTCGCGGCTGCTGCCCGGCGCCCAGGTCGAGGACGAGCAGGACCTCGCCCTGCTCGAGGCGCGTGACCTGCTGTTCGCCCGGCTCCTGCAGTACCGGGCGTTCCGCACCGCCGCCGCCGACCTGGAGGAGCGTCTCGACGTCTTCGCCGGGCGCCACCCGCGCCGGCGCGGCGACGACCCCGCCGCGGCGGACCTGCTGCCCGAGCTGCTCTGGACCTCCGACCCGCAGGCGTTCGCCCGGGTCGCGGCCGAGGCGCTGGCCCCGCGCCCGGTGCCCACCGTCGGCCTGGAGCACCTGCACGCGGCCGAGGTCAGCGTCGCCGAGCAGCGCCGGGAGCTGATGGCCCGGCTGGCCGGCGGGGCCCCGGTGTCGTTCCGCGAGCTCGTCGCCGACGCCGGCGGACGGCCGGTCGTCGTGGCCCGGTTCCTCGCCGTGCTCGAGCTGTACCGCGAGGAGCTCGTGTGGCTCGAGCAGGACGGGCCGATGGCCGAGCTGTCGGTCCGGCTGTCCCGCCCGGGCGACGCGCCCCCGGCCCCCCGCGTGCCCGCGGGGGCGCCCAGCCCCGAGGAGGAGACCGGATGAGCCTGCAGGAGGGCCTGGACGTCGACACGCTGCCCGGCGGCGCGCGCGCCGCGGTGGAGGCGGTGGTCATGGTGGCCGACGAGCCCGTCCCCGCCCTGGTCCTGGCCGCCGCGCTCGCGCTGCCCCTGGACCGGGTGGAGGCGCTGCTGCACGAGCTCGCCGCGGACTACGACGCCACCGGCCGCGGGTTCGAGCTGCGCGAGAGCGCCACCGGCTGGCGGGTGTACAGCCGCGCCGAGTTCGCCGACGTCGTCGAGCGGTTCGTCCGCGACGGCGCGACCGCGCGCCTCAGCCGGGCGGCGCTGGAGACCCTGGCGATCGTCGCCTACCGCCAGCCCGTGGCGCGCGCCACCGTCTCGAGCATCCGCGGGGTGAGCGCCGACGCCACCATCCGCACCCTGGTCCAGCGGGGCCTGGTGACCGAGAGCGGCTCGGAGGCCCCGAACGGTGCGATCCTGTACGTCACGACGGGTGAGTTCTGCGAGCGCCTCGGTCTGACGAGCGTCGACCAGCTGCCGCCCCTCGCCCCCTACCTGCCGGAGGCCGACGTGCTCGACGACATCGCAGGGGCCTCCCGATGAGCCCCACCAGCTCCAGGGGCGGCCGCAAGCAGCCCGCCCGCCAGGCCCCCGGCGGCTCGGGCGGCCCCGAGCGGTCCGGGTTCACCGGCGGCTCGCGCCCCGGCCCCGCCGACCGGCGCAAGATGCGCCAGGACCGCGGCGAGGCCCAGCGCGCCGCGCACGCGGCCGGCAGCACCCAGCCCGCCACCGACGTCCACGACCCCACGGGCGAGCGGCTGCAGAAGGTCCTGGCCAAGGCCGGGGTCGCCTCCCGCCGCCGCGCCGAGCAGCTCATCGCCCTCGGCCGGGTCACCGTCGACGACCAGGTGGTCCTCGAGCTCGGCACGCGCGTCGGGCCCGACCAGGTCGTGCACGTCGACGGCCTGCGCGTGCAGGTCGACGCGACCAAGGTCTACCTGGCCGTCAACAAGCCGGTGGGCATGGTCTCGACCATGGAGGACGACGAGGGCCGCTCGAACCTCGGCGACCTGGTGCGGGACCGCGACGGGCGGCTGTTCCACGTGGGCCGGCTCGACCTGGAGTCCGAGGGGCTGCTGCTGCTCACCAACGACGGCGACCTCGCCCACCGGCTGCAGCACCCGAGCTTCGGCGTGCCCAAGTGGTACCTGGCCCAGGTGCCCGGCCCGATCGGCCGCGACCTCGGCGCGACCCTCAAGGAGGGCATCGAGCTCGACGACGGGCCCGTCCAGGTCGACGAGTTCTCCGTCGTGGACTCCGCCCCGGGCAAGGCGCTGCTGGAGATCGTCATCCACGAGGGCCGCAAGCACGTCGTCCGGCGCATGCTCGAGCAGGTCGGGCACCCCGTCGAACGGCTCGTCCGCACCCGGATCGGTTCGCTGCGCCTCGGCGAGCTGCCGCCCGGGCGCACCCGCCCGCTCAACGCCGGCGAGGTGGCCGGGCTGTTCCGCGACGTGGGCCTGTGAGCCCCCGGCCCGCCCGTCGTCGGTAGCGTCCCGAGCATGATGGCCAGCATGACGGGGCAGGCATGACGGTGCGGGCATGACGGTGCGGGCATGACGGTGCTCACATGACGGTGCGGGCGGTCCGAGGGGCGGTCCAGCTCGACGTCGACGAGCGGGAGCACCTGCTCGGCTCCACGCGCGAGCTGGTCGAGGCCGTCATGTCCGCCAACGACCTCGGCCCGGACGACCTCATCAGCGTCCTGTTCACGTGCACGCCGGACCTGCGCAGCGAGTTCCCCGCCGTCGCGGCCCGCGAGCTCGGGCTCGGCTCGGTGCCGCTGCTGTGCGCGGTGGAGATCGACGTGGCGGCGGCGATGCCGCGGGTCGTCCGCCTCCTCGCCCACGTGGAGACCGACCGGGCCCGCGACGCGGTCCAGCACGTGTACCTGCGGGGCGCCGTCGCGCTGCGCAGGGACATCGCGCAGTGACGGGCCCCGCCCGCGTCGTGGTGCCCGGCCCGGCGCCGGCGCGGTGACGGAACCCGTGACCGGCCCCGTGACCAGCCCCGCGGACCCTGCGCCCGCGGCCGTGCCCGCGCGCGTCCTCGTCGTCGGGGCGGGCCTCGTCGGGGCGAGCGTGGGGCTCGGGCTGCGCCCCGGCGGCACGGACGTGCTGCTGGTCGACGCCTCGCCGACGGTCGCCGCGGTCGCCGCGGACCTCGGCGCGGGACGGCTGCCGGCCGCGCACGAGGAGGAGCCCGACCTCGTCGTGGTCGCCGCCCCGCCGGACGTCACCGCCGACCTCGTCGTCGAGATGCTCCGGCGCCACCCGCGCGCCGTGGTGACCGACGTGGCCAGCACCAAGGACGTCGTCGTGGCCCAGGTCCTGGCCCGGGCGGGGGCCGACGCCGCCCGCTACGTGGGCGGGCACCCGATGGCCGGTCGGGAGCGCTCCGGGCCGATGGCCGCCCGCGGGGACCTGTTCGTCGGCCGCCCCTGGGTGCTCACCCCCGTGCCGGGCACGTCGCTGGCGGCCAAGGCCCTCGTCCGCGAGACCGCGACCCGGCTGGGGGCCGCCGTCGTCGAGCTCGACCCCGCCAGCCACGACGAGGCCGTGGCCCTGGTGTCGCACCTGCCGCAGGTGGCGGCGAGCCTGGTCGCCGCCCGGCTGGTGGACGCGCCGGGGCAGGCGGTCGCGCTGGCCGGGCAGGGGCTGCGCGACGTGACCCGGATCGCGGCCAGCGACCCCGTGCTGTGGGCCCAGATCCTCGCCGGGAACGCGGCCCCGCTGGCCCGGCAGCTGCGGGCGGTGCGCGACGACCTCGACCGCGCGGTGCAGGCCCTGGAGGGGCTCGTCGGCCACGACGGCCACGACGGCACGGGCGCCGGGACCGCGCCCGGCCGCACCCAGGGCCAGGTCGGTGCCCTGGCCCGGCTCGTGGCCGACGGCAACGCCGGCCGGGCGAGGGTCCCCGGCAAGCACGGCGACGCCCCGGCGGTCTGGTCCACGGTCCCGGTCCTCGTGCCCGACCGCCCCGGGGCCCTCGCCGCCCTCATCGGCACGATCGGCGAGGTCGGCGTCAACATCGAGGACCTGCGCATCGAGCACAGCCCCGGCCGCCTCGCCGGCGTCGCGGAGGTGGCGGTCCTCCCGGCCGAGCGCGACCGCCTGGTCGGGGAGCTGCGCGGACGAGGCTGGTCGGTCCCCGACTGAGGGGCGGGTAGCCTGGGGGTCGTCCCGACGCCGGTGCGTGCCGCCCCGCCGGCCCGCCGGACGCAGCCCCCAGCCCCAGGAGCCCGCCCGTGCCCGTCCACCCCCGCCGTGTCCTCGTCGCCGTCGACGGGCCCTCGGGGTCGGGCAAGTCCAGCGTGTCCCGCGAGGTCGCCCGCCGCGCCGGGCTGTCGTACCTGGACACCGGGGCCATGTACCGCGCCGCCTGCTGGGCCGCGCTGCGCGACGGCATCGACGTCTCCGACGAGGAGACCACCGGGGTGCTGGTGCGCGCGGTCACCCTCGACGTGAGCACCGACCCCGACGTCGAGCGCGTCGTGGTGGACGGCGTGGACGTCACCGGCGCCATCCGCGGCTCGGCCGTCACCGCCGCGGTGTCCGCCTTCGCGGCCCACCCCCCGGTCCGGGCCGAGCTGCGCTCCCGCCAGCGCTCGACCATGGACGCCGCCCCCACCGGCTGCATCGCCGAGGGCCGCGACATCACCACGGTCGTGGCGCCCGACGCCCACGTCCGCGTGCTGCTCACCGCCGACGAGCAGGCCCGGGTCGACCGCCGCGCCCGCCAGGTCGAGCAGACCGAGCACGAGGTCGGCTCCCTGGACCCCGGCGAGGTGAGCACGGCGGTGCTCGAGCGCGACGCCGCCGACTCCCGGGTCACGTCCTTCCGCACGGCGGCCGACGGGGTCCTCGAGCTCGACTCCTCCGACCTGGACCTCGAGCAGACCGTGCAGGCCGTCCTCGACCTCGTCGTGGCCGCGCAGGCCGAGCTCGACGCCGCCTGGGCGGCCGTGCACCCCGCGGACCCGGCCGCCGCCACCGACGGCGCGCCCGGCGTGACCGTCGACCTCACCGACCAGCCGGCCGACGAGACGACCACGTCCCGCCCGGGCCCGGCGTGAGCGACCCCGCGGCCGGCGCCGCCGCCCCCACCCCGCCCGGCCCGTCGGCGCGCCACGCCCCTCCGGCCGCCCCGACCGCGCCGGGCCGCTGGTGGGGCAGGCTCGTCGGGTTCGTCGTGGCCCACGTGCTGTGGGCGACGGACGTCCGCGGCCTGGAGCACGTCGCGCAGGGACCGGTCCTGCTGGCGGTGAACCACGTGAGCGTCCTCGACGGCCCGCTGGTCTACTGCTCGAACTGGCGCCGCAGCGTGCACTTCCTCGTCAAGAAGGAGATGTTCCGCGGCTTCTTCGGCTGGGTGCTGCTGCAGGTCGGGCAGATCCCCGTCGACCGCTCCGGCTCCGACCGGGCCGCGCTCAGCGCCGCCGTGGCCGTGCTGCGCGACGGCGGCGCCGCGGGGATCTTCCCCGAGGGCTCGCGCGGGCGCGGCGACGTGGCCGCCGTGCGCACCGGGATCGCGTGGATCGCGCTGCAGTCCGGTGCCCCCGTCGTGCCCGTCGCCGTGCTCGGCACCCGGCGCACGGGCGAGCGTCCCGGCGGGCTGCCCCGGCTGCGCCGCCGCCTGCACGTCGTGCACGGCGAGCCCTTCCTCCTCCAGCGCCCCGCCGGGGTCCCCGGCAAGCAGGCGCTCGCCATGGCGGCCGAGCAGGTCCGCGTCCGCCTCGTCGAGCACGTCGCCGCCTCCGTCGCCCTGACCGGCGAGGAGCTGCCCGCCGACGGCGGCGCCACGGGCTCCGCGACGGGCCCCACGGGCCCCGGCACGAGCGGCACCACCGACACCACCCCGAGAGCAGGCTGAGCACGTGACCCCCCCGACCGACAGCACCGACAGCACCGACCTCACCGACCGCACCGGCAGCACCGGCAGCACCGACAGCACCGACCGCACCGACCGCACCGACCGCACCGAGACCCCGACCGGCATCTCCGACGCCGACGCCGAGCGCGTCCTGCGCAGCCAGCTCGACGACTACGAGCTGGCCGACGAGGACCTCGCCGTCCTCGAGGGCGGGCTCGACGAGGACGGGGTCGAGCAGCAGGACGTCCGCCCGGTCGTGGCCGTGGTCGGCCGCCCCAACGTCGGCAAGTCGACGCTGGTCAACCGCATCCTCGGCCGTCGCGAGGCCGTCGTCCAGGACGTCCCCGGCGTCACCCGCGACCGCGTGAGCTACCCGGTCGACTGGGCCGGTCGGCAGTTCACCCTCGTCGACACCGGCGGCTGGGACGCCCGCGTCGAGGGCCTCGCCCTCCAGGTCGCCGAGCAGGCCGAGGTCGCCGTCGAGCTCGCCGACGCCGTCGTCTTCGTCGTCGACGGCACCGTCGGCGCCACCGCGGTCGACGAGGCCGTGGTGAAGATGCTCCGCCGCTCCCGCAAGCCCGTCGTGCTCGTCGCCAACAAGGTGGACGACGCCCGCGGCGAGGCCGACGCGACCGCGCTGTGGTCGCTCGGCCTCGGCCAGCCGTTCCCCGTCTCCGCGCTGCACGGGCGGGGCACGGGCGACATGCTCGACGCCGTCCTGGAGGTCCTCCCCGAGAAGACCTCGCTGCCCGCGGAGTCCGCCGCGGTGCGCCGCGTCGCCCTGGTCGGCCGGCCCAACGTCGGCAAGTCCAGCCTGCTCAACGCCCTCGTCGGCAGCGAGCGCGTCGTCGTGGACTCCGTGGCCGGGACCACCCGCGACCCGGTGGACGAGATGGTCGAGCTCGGCGGGCGCACGTGGCGGGTCGTCGACACCGCCGGCATCCGCCGCAAGCACCGCAGCAGCGTCGGGGCCGACTACTACGCCGGGCTGCGCACCCAGGCCGCCATCGAGCGCGCCGAGGTCGCCGTGGTCCTGCTCGACGCCTCGGAGGTCCTCAGCGAGCAGGACGTCCGGGTCGTGCAGAACGCGGTCGACGCCGGCCGCGCCGTGGTCCTCGCCGTCAACAAGTGGGACCTGGTCGACGAGGAGCGCCGCCGCTACCTGGAGCGCGAGCTGGAGATCGAGCTCGTCCAGGTCCCCTGGGCGCCGCGCGTGAACCTGTCCGCGATGACCGGGCGCCACCTGGACCGCCTCGTGCCCGCCATGGACCGCTCGCTGGCCTCGTGGGAGCACCGCGTGCCCACCGGGCGCCTCAACGCGCTCATCGCGGAGATCGTCGCCGCGCACCCGCACCCGGTCCGGGGCGGCAAGCAGCCGCGCATCCTCTACGCCACCCAGGCCGGGGTCCGCCCGCCCACCTTCGTGCTGTTCACGACCGGGTTCCTCGAGGCCGGCTACCGCCGCTTCGTCGAGCGCCGCCTGCGCGAGGAGTTCGGCTTCGTCGGCACGCCCATCGAGGTCACCGTCCGGGCCCGGGAGCGGCGGAAGCGCACCTGAGCCTGCGATAGAGTCTCGCCCGGCGGTCGCGGAGACGTGGCCGACCGGGACGTGGCGCAGCTTGGTAGCGCACCTGACTGGGGGTCAGGGGGTCGTGGGTTCGAATCCCGCCGTCCCGACGTGGTACGACCCGGCGCCCGACCGGTCACCGGCACCGTCCGGTCGGCAGGACCGCCGCCTGGCGAGCACCCGGCCGGCCACCGTGGTGAGCGACCGGGTGCTCACGGTGCCGAACGCGATCAGCCTCGCCCGGCTCGCTGTGCGTGCCCGTGTTCGCGGTGCTCATCCTGTCGGCGGGCGGACCTCGCGCGCCCTGGTCGTCCTGCTGCTGGCCGGGGCCAGCGACTACGTCGACGGCCTCCTGGCCCGCCGCTGGGAGCAGGTCACCCGGCTCGGCCAGCTGCTCGACCCGGCCGCCGACCGGCTCTACGTCACCGCCGCCCTGCTCGGCCTGGGCTGGCGCGGGGTGCTGCCGTGGTGGCTGGTCGCCCTGGTCGTCGTCCGCGAGGTGGTGCTCACCGCCAACGTGCTCGTGCTGCGCCGCCACGGGCTGAGCTCGCTGCCGCCGCACCTGCTCGGCAAGGCCGCGACGTTCGTGCTGCTCGTCGCCCTGCCGCTGCTGCTGCTGGCCGAGACGGCCGAGCCGGTCGCCGTCGTCGTCCGCCCGGTGGCCTGGGCGCTCGTCGCTGTGGGGCACGTCCCTGTACTGGTGGGCCGGGGCCGGCTACCTGTGGCAGACCTGGCGCCTCGTCCGCTCCGGGGCGGGGGAGCCCGCCCGTGGCTAGGTCGTCGTTCTCGTCGTCGTCGCTGCTCACCGAGATCATGCAGCGGCCCCTCGACCCCGGGTACGAGGCGGCCGCCCGGCAGCGCGCCCACCAGCCGCGGGACCGCCCGGCCCGCGTGCCGCCGCTGCGGCGCCGGGGGCTGGCCCTGGTCGTCGTCGGGCGTCGTGCTCGGCCTGGTCACCGGGGCCGGGGTCGCCCAGCTGCGCAGCGCACCGCTGCAGGCGCAGGACCGCGCCGTGCTGGAGGCCGAGGTGGAGCGGAGGACCGGCGTCGCCGACCGCCTGGCCGAGGACAACGCCGACCTGCGGGCCCAGATCGAGGCCGAGCAGGCCGACGGCGATCGGCGAGGGCGCCGGCAGCCTGCTGGCCGGCACCGAGGAGCTCGGCCGTCCTCACCGGCGGCCGTCCCGGTCACCGGCGACGGGGTCGTGGTGGTCCTGGACGACGCCCCGGCCGACGACGTGGTCACCGGACGGGGCGATCTCCGACGACGGCCGCGTCCGCGACGTGGACGTGCAGACCGTGGTCAACGGGCTCTGGGCGGCCGGCGCCGAGGCGGTCGCCGTCAACGACCAGCGGCTCACCTCGCTGAGCACCATCCGCCACGCCGGCGACGCGATCGTCGTCGACCTGCGCCAGCTGGCCCGGCCCTACACGGTCACCGCCGATCGGGGACCCCGACCGGCTGCTGACCGAGGCACGGACGGGCTCGGCCGGGCGGTACGCCGCGTTCCTGCGCGACAGCTACGGTATCCCGGTGTCGGTGCAGGCCGCGGACGACCTGGTCCTGCCGGCCGCCTCCCGGCTGTCGCTGCGCCACGCCTCCGGGGTCGACCGGGGAGCCGTCGCAGGCACCGGGGCAGGACGACCAGGGAGAGGACGGCCAGTCGTGATCGCGATCCTCGGCCTGCTGCTGGGCGTGGCGCGTCGGCATCTTCCTCGAGCCGACCGTGCCGCCGTTCCTCCAGCCGTACCTGCCGATCGCCATCGTCGCGGCCCTGGACGCCCTGTTCGGCGGCTTCCGCGCCGTCATCGAGGGCATCTTCGACGACCGCGTGTTCGTCGTCTCGCTCGTCTTCAACGTCGTCATCGCCGCGTTCGTCGTCTTCCTCGGCGACCAGCTCGGGCGTCGGCGCGCAGCTGAGCACCGGCGTCGTCGTCGTGCTCGGGATCCGGATCTTCTCCAACGCCGCCGCGATCCGCCGGCACCTGCTGGGGTCCTGACGTGAGCTACCACCCGGACGACCGTCGAGTCCTCCGCCGCGTGGCGCCGGCTGCGGGCCGGCGTCGGCCGGCGGCCCGGGCGGTTCCAGGTGCTGGCCGCGGTGCTGCTGTTCCTGCTCGGCCTGGCCGTGGTCACCCAGGCCCGCCAGACCTCCGAGGCCGGGCTGTCCACGCTGCGCGAGACCGAGCTCGTCCGCCTCCTCGACGGGGTGCAGCGAGCGGCGGCAGCGCCTGGAGGAGGAGGCCGCGGAGCTGCAGGCGCAGCGGGAGGCGCTGCTCACCACCAGCGACGCCAGCGCCGAGGCCGAGCGCGCGGCCCGCGAGCGCCTGGACGTGTACTCGATCCTCGCCGGCACCGTCGCCGCGCAGGGGCCCGGGATCACCATGGTCATCAACGACGAGGGCGAGACCGGACGTCGACGCCGCCTTCATGCTCGACGCGCTGCAGGAGCTGCGGGACGCCGGGGCCGAGGCCGTGCAGATCGGGGACGTCCGCGTGGTGGCCAGCACGTCGTTCGCCGACACCCCGGACGGCCCGGGGCATCGCCGTCGACGGGACCGTGGTCACCTCGCCCTTCACGGTGCGCGCCATCGGCGACCCGGACGTCCTGGAGCCGGCGCTGCGGATCCCCGGAGGGGTCGTCCCGCGGCTGCAGCGCGACGGCGACACGGTGACCGTCACCGAGCTGGACCTCGTCGTGGTCGACGCGTTGCGGGCCGTGACGGCGCCTGAGTACGCTCGCCCGGCCCAGCCCGAGGAGTGACCGGCTGCTCGTGCGGTGCGCCGGCGAGCGACGCGAGCAGGAAGCGGTGACACGTGCAGGTTCCCGAAGGGCTCCGGTACACCAGCGAGCACGAGTGGGTCCGCGAGACCGGGGACGGCGTGGTCCGGGTCGGGATCACCGACTTCGCCCAGGACGCCCTCGGGGACATCGTCTTCGTCGAGCTGCCCGGCGCCCGGCACCGCCGTCCAGCCGGGCGCGGCGTGCGGCGAGGTGGAGTCCACCAAGTCGGTCAGCGAGCTGTTCGCCCCCGTCGCCGGGCACGGTGACCGCCCGCAACGAGGCGCTGGACCGGCGCCCCGGAGACCGTCAACGGCGACCCGTACGGCGAGGGCTGGATGTTCGAGGTCCGGGTCGACGACCCCTCGTCGGTGGCGGCGCCTGCTGGACGAGCAGGCCTACCGGGAGCTCACCGGCTCCTGACGCGCCCGGGCGAGACGCCCTGGACGTCGACCTGAGCATGAGGGTGGGCACTAGGCTGGACGGCAACCGAGGAGGAACTTCGATGACGGAGACCCCGGACACCCCCCGCCAGCGCGGGACCGCTGCGATCCCGGTCACCCCGGGTCAGGGTGTCGACACCACGATCACCTACGCCCAGGCCACGGACACCGACCCGGCGAGCGGGCTCACCCGCGACGACCAGCGCGCGGTCGAGGCGCTGCCCCAGGGCTCGGCGCTCCTCGTGGTGCAGCGCGGCCCCAACGCCGGGGCCCGGTTCCTGCTCGACTCCGAGCGGACCACCGCCGGCCGCGCCGCGGACAGCGACATCTTCCTCGACGACGTCACCGTCTCCCGCCGTCACGCCGAGTTCGGCCGCGTCGGGGAGGGGTACCGGGTCGTGGACGTCGGCAGCCTCAACGGCACCTACGTCAACCGCCAGCGGATCGAGTCCGCGGTCCTCGCCTCCGGCGACGAGGTGCAGATCGGCAAGTACCGGCTGGTCTACCACCCGTCGCGCCAGCACCTGGTCCCCGCGGACGGTGAGGGCACGCCGGAGTGAGCAGCGCCGCCGTCGCGGGCCGCCCCCGGCCCACGGCGCTCACGATCGGCGAGGTCCTCGGCGTGCTGCGCGCCGAGTTCCCCGACGTGACGCATCTCCAAGATCCGCTTCCTCGAGGAGCAGGGCCTCGTCGAGCCGGACCGCACCCCGTCCGGGTACCGCAAGTTCTCCCACGACCACGTCGAGCGGCTGCGCCACGTGCTCACCCTTCAGCGCGACCACTTCCTGCCGCTGCGCGTGATCCGCGAGCAGCTGGACGCCGGCGCGCCCGGCACGGCGCCGCCCTCCGGGCCCGCGCCGTTCGTCCGCGTGCTGGAGGCCGTCGAGCAGGCCGGCGGCCGCGGCGCCCCGGACGCCTCCTCGCTGGCCGACGCGGCCGGGGCCGACCTGCACCTGGTCGAGGAGCTGGTCCGCCACGGCCTGGTCCGCCCCGCCGGTGACGGCTGGTTCGGCCCCGACGACGTCGAGGTGGTCCGCGCCGCGTCGGCGCTGTCCGCCCACGGGCTGGAGCCCCGCCACCTGCGCTCGTTCCGCCAGGCCGCCGACAAGGAGGCCGACCTCGTCGAGCAGGTCGTCGCGCCGCTGCGCCGCGCCGGCCGGCCGGGGGCCGCGGGCGAGGTCGCCGACACCGCCCGCGAGGTCGCCGCCACCTGCCTGCGGCTGCACGCCGCCCTGGTCGCCGGGTCCCTCGGCCGCCGCTGACGCCCGTGCTGCCCGGGCACGGCCCGGGGGTAGCGTGGGGCCGTGCGCGAGCTTGACGTGGTCGGCATCCGGGTGGAGACGCCCTCCAACAACCCGATCGTGCTGCTGCGGGAGCGCGAGGGGCACCGCTACCTGCCGGTGTGGATCGGCGCGGCCGAGGCCAGCGCGATCGCCTTCGCGCAGCAGGGCCTGGTGCCGCCCCGCCCGCAGACCCACGACCTGCTGCTGGACGTGCTGACCGCCCTCGGGCGCACCATCACCGAGGTCCGCATCACCGAGTACCGCGACAACATCTTCTACGCCGAGCTGGTGCTGGACGGCGGCCTCACCGTGGGCTCCCGCACCTCCGACGCGGTCGCCCTCGCCCTGCGCGCCGGGTGCCGGATCGTCTCCGCCGAGGACGTCCTCGACGAGGTCGGGGTCCCCGTGCCCGACGAGGACGAGGGGGAGGTCGAGGTCGAGAAGTTCCGCGAGTTCCTCGACAGCATCAGCCCCGAGGACTTCGAGGGCGAGGAGCCCGGGCGACGAGCGCGGCGGACGCCGACGCGGACGACCTGCGCGACGACCTGGCTGACGACCTGGCTGACGACCTGGCCGACGACCTGGCCGACGACCTCGAGGACGACGTCGAGGACCGGGACCCCGACGGACCGCCCGGCCCGCCCGGCGGGGGCGGCCGGCCTCCCGGCTGAGCCGGGGCGGGGCGCGACACGCGCCCCTAACCCTCCACCGGTGGTTGACCCTTGGTCGGGGTGTCCCTACCGTCGAGCACGACGACGGAGACCAGGAGCACCAGACCCCGGCCACGTCGTCCCGAGAGGAGCCAGGCATGGCACAGCACGAGGCCGACGGCGCGGGCGCCGCGGCGACGTCGCACACCCGTGACCAGGGTCTCCTCTTCGACGACGGCCTGCCCGCGCTCGACGAGCAGGCCGGCTACCGCGGGCCGGTCGCCGCCCGCGCGGCCGGCATCACCTACCGCCAGCTCGACTACTGGGCCCGCACCGGCCTCGTCGAGCCCGCCGTCCGCGGCGCCGCGGGCTCCGGCACCCAGCGGCTGTACGGCTTCCGCGACATCCTCGTGCTCAAGATCGTCAAGCGCCTCCTCGACACCGGCGTCTCGCTGCAGCAGATCCGCACCGCCACCGAGGTCCTGCGCCAGCGCGGCGTCGAGGACCTCGCCGGCATCACCCTGATCTCCGACGGCGCCAGCGTCTACGAGTGCACCTCCGCCGAGGAGGTCGTCGACCTCGTCCAGGGCGGCCAGGGCGTGTTCGGCATCGCCGTCGGCCGGGTCTGGCGCGAGGTCGAGGGCACCCTCGCCGAGCTGCCCGCCGAGCGCGACGAGGAGACCGTGCCCGTCCCCGGCGACGAGCTCGCCCAGCGACGGGCGGCCCGCGAGGCCGTCTGACGGGTCCGTCCTCCACCGAGGGCGGACCGGCGCACCGGCGCGCCCGGCGTGGCGGTGCGGGACCCCGCCCTCGGGGCGACCGGTCAGCGGCGGGTGCCGCCCGCGCGGAGCACCCGGTCCAGGTGGGCGTCGAAGGCGGCCGCCAGCTCGGGGCCGCCGTGGCCGTGCCAGCGGTGCACCGGCGTCGTGGCGCCCTGGGCCTGCTGCACGGCCGAGCGGTCGGGCAGCGGCGGGCGGAGCACGAGCGGGCCGAACAGCCCCGTCATCTCCTCCAGGCGGTAGCGGTGCTCGGGCGAGCGCTCGCGGTACCGGTTGACGAGGATCCCGAGCGGCTGCAGGTGCGGGGCGTCGCTGCGCCGCAGGGCGTCGATCGCCCGCAGCGCCCGGTCCGCGGCCGCGACGGAGAAGATGGCCGGCTCGCTGACCACGAGGGCGCGGTCGCTGGCGATGAGGCCGGTCCGGGTGAGGCCGCCCAGCGAGGGCGGGCAGTCCACGAGCACGAGGTCGTACCAGGGCACCTTGGACAGGGCCACGGCCAGGGCCTTCATCGACCGGGGCCGGGTGGCGTACTCGTGGTCGGTGCTGGCGTCGGAGCCGAGCATCACGTCGAGCACGCCCGGCTGGTCGCCCGCCCAGCCGGACGGGGCGACCGCGCGGGCGATCTCGCCGCGCCGGGGGCTGGCCAGCACGGCCGAGACCGAGGAGTCGCGCCGGGCGGCCACGTCCAGGCCGGTGGTGGCGTCGGCCTGCGGGTCCAGGTCGACCACGAGCGTCGGGACGCCCCGGGCCAGGGCGGCCGAGGCCAGCCCGAGGGTGACCGAGGTCTTGCCCACGCCGCCCTTGAGGCTGCTCACGCTCAGCACGATCACGGCCCGCACCGTACCCGGCCCACGCGTGACGCGGCTGTTACCCTGGGCGCGCTGCACACACCCTGCGGGAGAGCCCGCGAAGCGGCGCCGAAGGGGCAACTTCCCCGGAACCTCTCAGGCACCCGGACCGCAGGGAACAGGCACGCAGGAGGGCTCGCGCCCGACTGTCGGGGTCCGACACGACGAGCCCGCCCGTGGGCTCGCGGACGCCCCCGAGGAGCAGCGTGCAGACCAGCCCCGAGACCGGCACCCAGCAGCCCGAGCAGGGCCTGCCGGGCGCGGGACCCCGCGCACCGTTCGTCGACCGCCACCTGGGCCACGTCCCGGACCCCGGCGCCTACGCGCGCGCCACCGGCCACGAGAGCCTCGCCGCCCTGGTCGACGCCACCGTCCCCGCGGGGATCCGGCAGAGCGAGCCGCTCGACCTCCCGCCGGCCCTCGACGAGGAGGACGCGCTCGCCGCCCTGCGGGGCATCGCCGCCCGCAACACCGTCGTGCAGCCGATGATCGGCCTGGGCTACCACGGCACGGTCACCCCGCCCGTGGTCCGGCGCAACGTGCTCCAGAACCCGGCCTGGTACACCGCCTACACGCCGTACCAGCCCGAGATCAGCCAGGGCCGGCTCGAGGCGCTGCTCACCTTCCAGACCCTCGTCACCGACCTCACCGGTCTCGACGTCGCCAACGCGAGCCTGCTCGACGAGCCCACCGCGGCCGCGGAGGCCATGACCCTGCTCCGCCGGGCGGCCAAGGCCGGCGACGACGCGGTGTTCCTCGTCGACACCGACGTGCTGCCGCAGACCCGGGCCGTCCTGCAGACCCGGGCCGAGCCGCTCGGCATCGAGCTCGTCGACCTCGACCTCGGCACGGGCGCCCTGGTCGAGCGGGACGCGGACGGCGACGAGCACGCCACCGGCGGGGAGCTCGTCGGCGCCGCGCTGGCCGGGCGCGCCGTCTTCGGTGCCCTGCTGCAGTACCCGGGGGCCTCGGGCCAGGTCCGCGACCTGCGCGCGGTGACGGCGGCCGTCGTCGAGGCCGGCGGCCGGGTGGCCGTCGCCGCCGACCCGCTCGCGCTCACCCTGCTCACCCCGCCCGGCGAGCAGGGCGCCGACGTCGTGGTCGGCTCCATGCAGCGCTTCGGCGTGCCCATGGGCTACGGCGGCCCCCACGCCGGCTACATGGCCGTGCGCGACGGCCTGCAGCGCCTGCTGCCCGGGCGCCTGGTCGGGGTGAGCAAGGACTCCGCCGGCCGCCCGGCGCTGCGCCTGGCCCTGCAGACCCGCGAGCAGCACATCCGCCGCGAGAAGGCGACGTCCAACATCTGCACCGCCCAGGTGCTGCTCGCGGTCATGGCCGGGATGTACGCGGTGTGGCACGGCCCGGACGGGCTGCGGCAGATCGCCCGGCACGCGAACGGGAAGGCAGCCGAGGTCGCGGCCTTCGCCGAGGCCGTGGGGCTGACCGTGGAGACGACCCGGTTCTTCGACACCGTCACCGTCCGGGTCCCCGACGCGCCGCCGGGTCGTCGCCCGCGCGCTCGAGGGCGGGGTCAACGTCCGCCTGGTCGACGAGGGCCGGGTGGCCGTCACCGCGGACGAGACGACCCGGGCCGAGCACGTCCAGGCCGTCCAGAGCGCGCTCGTCGAGGCCTCCGGTCACGAGGACGGCTCCGTCGCCTGGGCCGGCGGCGCGGGCGGGGACTTCGGCGACCTGTGGCGGCGCAGCCCCTTCTGCACCAACGAGGTCTTCTCGCGCCACCGCTCCGAGACCGGCCTGCTGCGCTACCTGCGCCGCCTCTCCGACGCCGACTTCGCGCTGGACCGCGGCATGATCCCGCTGGGCTCCTGCACCATGAAGCTCAACGCCACCACGGAGATGGAGTCGGTCACCTGGTCGGAGTTCGCCGACCTGCACCCCTTCGCGCCCGTCGACCAGGCCGAGGGCACCCGCCAGGTCGTCGCCGACCTCGAGCGCTGGCTCGCCGAGGTCACCGGGTACGACGCGGTGAGCATGCAGCCGAACTCCGGCGCGCAGGGCGAGCTGGCCGGGCTGCTCGCCATCCGCGGCTACCACCGCGCGAACGGCGACGAGGGGCGCGAGGTGTGCCTCATCCCGTCCAGCGCCCACGGCACCAACGCCGCGAGCGCCGTCATGGCCGGCATGAAGGTCGTCGTCGTCGCGTGCGACGAGGACGGCAACGTCGACGTCGACGACCTGCGCGCCAAGATCGAGACGCACCGGGCCGCGCTGGCCGCGCTGATGATCACCTACCCGTCCACGCACGGGGTGTTCGAGGAGACCGTCACCGAGATCTGCGACGCGGTGCACGAGGCCGGCGGCCAGGTCTACCTCGACGGGGCCAACCTCAACGCCCTGGTCGGCCTGGCCCGGCCGGGCCGGTTCGGTGCCGACGTCAGCCACCTCAACCTGCACAAGACGTTCTGCATCCCCCACGGGGGCGGCGGCCCGGGCGTCGGGCCGATCGGCGTGCGCGAGCACCTGCGGGGGTTCCTGCCCGGTCACCCGCTGGAGCCGACGCTGTCGGGCAACGTCGTCGGCCCGGTCTCCGGGGCGCCGTACGGCTCGGCCGGCATCCTCACCATCCCGTGGACGTACGTGCGGATGATGGGCGCCGAGGGCCTCACCGAGGCGACCACGCGCGCGATCGGCGCGGCCAACTACGTCGCCGCCCGCCTGCGCGGGCACTGGGACGTCCTCTACACCGGGCGCAACGGCACCGTCGCGCACGAGTGCATCCTCGACGTGCGCCCGGTCGCGAAGAGCGCGGGCGTCACGGTGGACGACATCGCCAAGCGGCTCGTCGACCACGGCTTCCACGCCCCGACCATGAGCTGGCCGGTCGCGGGGACGCTCATGGTGGAGCCCACCGAGAGCGAGGACCAGGCCGAGCTCGACCGGTTCTGCGACGCGATGATCGCCATCCGCGAGGAGATCGCCCGCGTGGAGGCAGGGGAGTGGCCGGTGGCGGAGTCCCCGCTGCGCCGCGCCCCCCACACCGCCGAGGACCTCACCGAGGACTGGGACCGCCCCTACGACCGCCGCACGGGCGTCTACCCGTCGGGGACGTCGCGGGCCAAGTACTGGCCGCCGGTGGGCCGGATCGACGGGGCCTGGGGCGACCGCAACCTGGTCTGCGCCTGCCCGCCGGTCAGCGCCTTCGGCGAGGCCGAGGTGGCGACGGAGGTCGCCACGGACGTCCGCGAGGACCCGGGTGCCGCCGGTCGGGCGGACCGTCCCCTCGTGGAGGCCGCCGGGCGCTAGCGTCTCGGGCATGACGACGCCGCCCGAGGGCACGCAGCCCCCGACCGGACCGCAGGACCCGTACGCCACCCCGGCGGGGGGCACGCCGCCCGCCGAGGGGTCCGGGACCCCGCCGGCCGGGGGCCCGTTCGGGTCCCCGCCGCCCGGCCCCTACGGCGCCCCCCCGGCGGGCCCGTACGGCGCCCCGCCTGCCGGCGCGCAGGGCGCCCCCGACCAGCCCCACGGCGCCCCGGGCCAGCCCTACGGCGGCCCGGGCTACGGCGCCCCCGGGTACGGCGGCGTGGCGCCGGCGGTCGACGACCGCCCGACCGACGTCGTCTCGGTGGTCGGGCTGGTCCTGGCGTTCCTGCTCGCGCCCGTGGGGCTGGTCCTCAGCATCATCGGCCTCACGCGTACCTCGGGGGGCCGGCGCAAGGGGCGCGGCCTCGCGATCGCCGGGGTCATCGTCTCCGTCGTCATGAGCCTCGTGCTGGCCGCGGGCGTGGTCGCCCTCGTCGCGCTCGGCCGCTTCGTCGCCGAGGAGGGCAGCACGGCGTTCGACGAGCTCGAGGAGTCCTTCCCGACCGCGGACCCGTTCACCGTCGAGCCGTTCCCGGGGGAGTCGTTCCCCGCCGTCCCGGACGAGGAGCCCGTCGACCCGGCGTCGCTGCTCGCGCTGGGCGAGACCGCCGACCTCGACGGCCTCGTCCTCGCCGTGACGGCCGTCGACCTGGACGCGGACGCCGACGTGGCCGCGGAGTCCGCGGACAACCCGGCGCCGTCCGGGCGCTACGTGCTCGTCTCCGGCACCGTGGAGAACACGAGCGAGGAGCCGCAGGAGGTCTACCTCGGCCTCAACGTCGGCTACCTCAGCGCCGCCGGGTCGCTGTACGACGAGTTCACGTGCAGCGCCACCGTCTCCGGTGCGGCCGTCGACACCGCCGTCCTGGACCCCGGCGCCTCCGCCGACGTGCGCTGGTGCCTCGACGTGCCCGTCGAGGAGGTCGGCGGGGGCTCGGTGCAGGTCGCGGCGACCGTCACCGGCACCGCCGCGGGCTGGTCCGACCAGTGAGCCCCCGCGCCGCCGCCACCGCCTCGCGCACGGACCTGGACGGCCTGCTGGCCTTCTGCCGGGACCGGCACCACGTCGTGCTCACCACCTACCGCGCCGACGGCACCCTGCAGTCCTCGCCGGTCGCCTGCGGCGTCGACGGTCAGGGCCGCTTCGTCATCTCCACCTACCCGCAGCGCGCGAAGGTCACCAACGCCCGGCGGGACCCCCGGGTCAGCCTCGTCGTGCTGTCCGACGACTGGGACGGCCCGTACGTGCAGGTGGACGGGGAGTGCGAGGTGCTCGACCTGCCGGAGGCGCTCGAGCCGCTCGTCGACTACTTCCGCTCCTTCGGCCGGGAGCACCCGGACTGGGACGAGTACCGGCAGGCCATGACCGAGCAGGGCAAGTGCCTGCTCCGGGTCACCCCCACCCGCTGGGGGCCCGTCGCCACCGGCGGCTTCCCCGCCCACCTCGCCGACCCCCAGGGCTGAGCCGGAGCGGCCCGACCTGCTGCTGAGACGCCCGGGGGGCCGGCGCGAGCCCGCCCGATAGCCTCCGGTGCGTCCACGCCGTCGCCGGCCGAGCCACGAGCCCCCGGGGGTCACGTTGTTCCAGAAGGTCCTGGTCGCCAACCGAGGCGAGATCGCCGTCCGCGCCTTCCGGGCCGCCACCGAGCTGGGCGCCCGCACGGTCGCGGTGTTCCCCTGGGAGGACCGCAACGGCGTCCACCGGATCAAGGCGGACGAGGCGTACCTCATCGGCGAGCGGGGTGCGCCCGTGCGGGCCTACCTCGACGTCGCGGAGATCATCCGGGTCGCCCAGGAGTGCGGCGCGGACGCGGTCTACCCGGGCTACGGCTTCCTGTCCGAGAACCCCGACCTGGCCACCGCCTGCGAGCAGGCCGGGATCACGTTCGTCGGGCCGTCCGCGGACGTGCTGGAGATGGCCGGCAACAAGGTCACCGCCATCGCCGCCGCGAAGCGGGCCGGCCTGCCCGTGCTGGAGTCGACCGAGCCCTCCGACGACGCCGACGCCCTGCTCGCGGCCGCGGACGAGGTCGGCTTCCCGGTCTTCGTCAAGGCCGTCGCCGGCGGCGGCGGGCGCGGGATGCGCCGCGTCGACGTCCGCGACGACCTGCCCGAGGCGCTCGCCGCAGCGATGCGCGAGGCGCAGGGCGCCTTCGGCGACGCCCGGGTGTTCATCGAGCGGGCGGTCCTCAGCCCCCGCCACATCGAGGTCCAGGTCCTCGCGGACGCCGACGGCGAGGTCGTCCACCTCTTCGAGCGCGACTGCTCCATCCAGCGCCGGCACCAGAAGGTCATCGAGATCGCCCCCGCCCCGGACCTGGACGAGGAGACCCGGCAGGCGCTGCACCGCGACGCCGTCACCTTCGCCCGGGCCATCGGCTACCGCAACGCCGGCACGGTGGAGTTCCTCGTCGCCACCGAGGGCGAGCGGGCCGGGGAGCACGTGTTCATCGAGATGAACCCGCGCATCCAGGTCGAGCACACCATCACCGAGGAGGTCACCGACGTCGACCTCGTGACCTCGCAGCTGCTCGTCGCCTCCGGCTCCACCCTGGCGGACCTCGGCCTGTCCCAGGACACCCTCCGGGTGAACGGCGCCGCCATCCAGCTCCGCATCACCACCGAGGACCCGGCCAACGGCTTCCGCCCCGACGTGGGCCGCATCACCACGTACCGCAACCCCGGCGGCGCCGGCATCCGCCTGGACGGCGGCACCGCCTACGCCGGGGCGGAGATCTCCCCGCACTTCGACTCCATGCTCACCAAGCTCGTCTGCCGGGGGCGCGACTTCCCGACCGCCGTGGCGCGGGCCCGCCGGGCGCTCGCGGAGTTCCGGATCCGGGGGGTGGCGACCAACATCCCGTTCCTCCAGGCGATGGTCGCCGACCCCGACTTCCGTGCGGGCCGGTTCACCACGTCGTTCATCGACCAGCGCCCGCACCTGGTCACGGCCAGCCCCGGCGCGGACCGCGGCACCCGGCTGCTCACGTACCTCGCCGACGTCACCGTCAACCGGCCCCACGGCGAGGTCCCCGTCGAGCTGCCGCCGTCGGTCAAGCTGCCCCCGACCGACCTGTCCGTGCCCCCGCCGCCCGGCTCCCGGCAGCGCCTGCTCGAGCTGGGCCCCGAGGGCTTCGCCGCGGACCTGCGCGCCAGCACCGTCCCCGGCGTCACCGACACCACGTTCCGGGACGCCCACCAGTCGCTGCTGGCCACCCGCGTGCGCACCACCGACCTGCTGACCGTGGCCCCGCACGTGGCCCGGACCATGCCGCAGCTGCTGAGCGTCGAGTGCTGGGGCGGGGCCACCTACGACGTCGCGCTGCGCTTCCTCGGCGAGGACCCCTGGGACCGGCTGGCCGCGCTGCGCGAGGCGATGCCCAACCTCTGCCTGCAGATGCTGCTGCGCGGGCGCAACACCGTCGGCTACACGCCCTACCCGGCGCGCGTCACCGAGGCCTTCGTCGAGGAGGCCACCCGCACCGGGATCGACGTGTTCCGCATCTTCGACGCCCTCAACGACGTCACCCAGATGCGCCCGGCCATCGACGCCGTCCGTGCCACCGGGACCGCCGTGGCCGAGGTCGCCCTCTGCTACACCGCCGACCTGCTCGACCCGGCCGAGCGGCTCTACACCCTGGACTACTACCTCGGCCTGGCCGAGCAGATCGTCGACGCCGGCGCCCACGTGCTGGCCATCAAGGACATGGCGGGCCTGCTGCGCCCGCACGCGGCCCGCCGCCTGGTCACGGCGCTGCGCGAGCGCTTCGACCTGCCCGTGCACGTCCACACCCACGACACGGCCGGGCGGCCAGATGGCCACCCTGCTGGCCGCGGTCGAGGCCGGCGCCGACGCGATCGACGTGGCCACCGCCACCATGGCCGGCACCACCAGCCAGCCGCCGCTGTCCGCGTTCGTGGCCGCGACCGCCCACACCGACCTCGACACCGGCATCTCCCTGCGGGCCGCCCAGGACCTCGAGCCGTACTGGGAGGTGGTCCGCAAGGTCTACGCCCCGTTCGAGTCCGGGCTCACCAGCCCGACCGGGCGCGTGTACGACCACGAGATCCCCGGCGGGCAGCTGTCCAACCTGCGCCAGCAGGCCATCGCCCTGGGCCTGGGCGAGCGCTTCGAGCAGGTCGAGCGGATGTACGCCGCCGCCGACCGCATCCTCGGCCGGCTGGTCAAGGTCACCCCGAGCTCCAAGGTGGTGGGCGACCTGGCCCTGCAGCTGGTCGCGGCCGGCGCGGACCCGCAGGCCTTCGCCGAGGACCCCGCGAGGTTCGACATCCCCGACTCGGTGGTGGGTTTCCTGTCCGGCGAGCTGGGCGACCCGCCCGGCGGCTGGCCGGAGCCGTTCCGCACCAGGGCGCTGGCCGGGCGGACGGCGCCGGTGCGCGACGCCCTGCTGGAGCCCGAGGACGAGGCGGCCCTGGCCGCCGACGCCGACCCCGCGCTCCGGCGGCGCACGCTCAACCGGCTGCTGTTCCCGGGCCCCGCCCAGAACCTGGCCACGGTGCGGGAGACCTACGGCGACGTGTCGGTCCTGGACACCCTGGACTACCTGTACGGGCTGCGCTCCGGCGCGGAGCACACGATCTCGCTGGGCCGCGGCGTGCAGCTCATCGCCGGGCTCGAGGCGGTGGGCGAGGCCGACGCCAAGGGGATGCGCACCGTCCTGGCCACCCTCAACGGCCAGCTGCGCCCGCTGCAGGTGCGCGACCGCTCCGTCGAGGTGGACTCCAAGCCCACCGAGCAGGCCGAGCCGGGCAACGACCGGCACGTCGCGGCGCCGTTCTCCGGCGTGGTCACCCTGCGGGTCGCCGTGGGCGACACCGTGGAGGCCGGGCAGACCGTGGCCAGCATCGAGGCCATGAAGATGGAGGCCGCCATCACCACCTCCCGCGGCGGCACGGTGGCCCGGGTCGCGGTCGGCGACGTCCAGCAGACCGAGGGCGGCGACCTCATCCTCGTCCTGGAGTAGCGGCGGGCTGGAGTAGCGGCGGGCGGTCCGGCCGGCGCGGGCGCGACGCGCGGCGTCCCCTCAGCGGCGGCGCAGCGCGTCGGCCAGGACGGCCTGCAGGTCCTCGGGCTGCTCGGCCAGGTAGGCCGCCCCGCCGGTCGCCTCGGCCAGGGCGCGCAGCTCGGCCGGGTCCACGTCGGGGCTGATCCCGACGGTGAGCAGGCGGACGGGCCGCTCCGGGTCGGCCTCGGCCCGGAGGGCGGCGAGCACGTCGGCCGGGGCGGGACCGCCCGGGGCGTCCTGCCGGCCGTCGGTCACGAGGACGACGGAGCTCACGGCCTCGGGGTCGTACCCCTCGCGCACCGCACGGACCGCGGCCAGGGCCGTGCCGAACAGGTCGGTCCCGCCGGGGGCGAGCCGGGCCTCGAGCTGGGAGGCGCCGGCCTCGAGCGCGGCGCGCTGGTCCACCCCGGCGGCCGCGGCGTCCAGCGGCCGCAGCGGGACGACCTGCAGCGGCTCGGTCGTGAAGAACCACAGCCCGGCGGAGGAGCCGTCGTCGAACTGCGCGAGCGTGGTCCCCGACCGCCTCCTCGGTGACCTGCGCCCGGGTGGCGCCGGTCCCGGTGACCCCGCGCATGGAGGCGCTCGCGTCCAGGACGACGAGGACGTGCGCGGGCCGGCCGAGCTCGGCCAGCTCGTCGAGCAGGACCTCGACGTCGGACCACCGGGGGACCGGCACGACGAGCGGCCCCCGGACGCGTCGGTGGACGCCTCGGTGGACGCCTCGGTGACGCCTCGGTGGACGCGGTGGACGGCACGGTGGACGCCCGCTCGGTGGACGGCCCGGTGGACGGCCCGGCGGAGGGCTCCGGCGGAGGCCTCGGGGAGCGGCTCGCGGAACCCGTCGGCCAGCGCCGCCTCCCGGCCCGCGGTCTCCAGGAGCCGGACCACGCCCTCCACCGCGGCCGCGTCCACGCCCGCGGCCCGCTCGGCGGTGTCGAGGCGGACCATCGGGTAGTCCAGGCTGGTCGCGGCGCCGACCGGGCGGACGGCGACGGCGGGGGTGCTCACCGAGCCCCGGGTGCCCTGGAAGACCTGCTGCTCGCTCGTCGGGACCAGGGGCGCGGCCTCCTCGCCCGCCCGCGGACACCTGCGCGAAGCGCGGCACCCGGTGTCCGCGACGGTCCCCGCGCGCACGGACCGCCGCGGCCGCCGCCAGCGCCTCGGTCCGGGCCTCGGGCTCCGCGACGGAGACGTGAGGGCGACGAGGGCCTGGACGCCGGCCGCGCTCGTGGCGAGGTCGGGCAGGGCGACGGGGCGCCCGGAGGCCAGCACCTGCTCCCACGTGGGCTCCTGCCGGCCCAGCCCTCGGCGGCCACGACCTGGGCGCTGGCGGCCACGACGACCGGCGTGGAGACGAGCGACCCCAGGTCGGTGAGGGTGACGTCGTCGCGGGCAGGGTCCGCCGACGGCCCGGCCGAGCCAGACCGAGGAGTCCGGCACCCACAGGTCCGGCAGCCCCGTCCGCGGCCGAGCGGAGGAGCCCTCGGCGAGCGCCGCGGCGGCCTCGGCGGACCCCCGGGCCAGCACCTCGACGTCCGGCGCAGACCCCGGTGCTCAGCAGCGTCCCGGACGCCTCGGCCGCCGCCCGCCGCAGGGTCGAGGCCAGCGTGGGGTCGGCGACCACCTGCACGGTGCGGGCGTCGGAGCAGAAGTCCCGCCGCCGCCTGCTCGTCGCCGCGGCGCTCCCCGAGCAGGCCGACGGTCACCGCGGCCGCGGTCGGCCAGCAGCAGCACGACCACCAGGCGCCCAGGCCGGTGAGCCGTCGTGCCGCCGGGCGAACGCGCTGCCCCAGCCACCTCCGCCGTCGGGGCGCCGGGCCGGACGCAGCGCCGGGCCGGCGGCGGTGCGGGGTGCGGGCGGACCCGGGGTGGTCTCTGACATCCCGGTGTCCTCCCGCGGCGACGGCCCTGCCTGCCGCCCGGGGGGCCCGGGCCGACCTGCGAGGATACCGGCGTGAGCGTGGCGGTCCGTGTCATCCCGTGCCTCGACGTCGACGCCGGGCGGGTGGTCAAGGGGGTCCGGTTCCAGGGCCTGCAGGACGCCGGCGACCCGGTCGAGCTCGCGCGCCGCTACGACGCCCAGGGCGCCGACGAGATCACCTTCCTCGACGTCAGCGCGAGCTCCGCCGGCCGCGACACCACGCTGGACGTGGTCCGCGCGACCGCCGAGCAGGTCTTCGTCCCCCTCACGGTGGGCGGCGGGGTCCGCTCCACCGCCGACGTCCAGCGCCTGCTCGGCGCCGGGCGCGGACAAGGTGGGCGTGAACTCCGCCGCCGTCGCCCGGCCCGGAGCTGCTGTCCGAGATCGCCGACCGGTTCGGCCGCCAGGTGCTCGTGCTCAGCGTCGACGCCCGGACCTGCCCGCCCGGGACCTCGACGCCGTCCGGCTGGGAGGTCACCACGCACGGCGGCCGCACCGGCACCGGGATCGACGCCGTGGACTGGGCGCGGCGGGGCGCGGAGCTGGGGGCGGGGGAGATCCTGCTCAACTCCATGGACGCCGACGGCACCCGGGACGGTTTCGACCTGCGGATGCTGCGGGCGGTCCGGGCCGTGGTGGACGTCCCGCTCGTCGCCTCCGGGGGCGCCGGGGCGCTGGAGCACTTCGCCCCTGCGGTGGGGACGGGGGCGGACGCCGTGCTCGCGGCCTCGGTGTTCCACTACGGCCGGCTCGAGGTGGGGCAGGTCAAGGACGCCCTGGCCGCGGCCGGGCACCCGGTGCGCCGGGTCCACGTCCCCGCCTGAGGACTGGACGCCACGGCGGGAGCGGGCCCCGCCGTCAGACGGAGGTGCGGACCGCCTCGAACCGGGCGACCGACAGGCTCGGGCCGGACGCGTCGACCTGCGCCGCACGCCGGCCGAACAGGCGCAGCAGCAGGTCGACGGGCGTGCCGGTGAGCACCACCGGGTGCGGGCCGGGCCGCAGCACCTGGCGGCGACCGTCGTCGACACCGCCACCACGGCCACGCCCGCGCCGCGCAGGGCGACGAGCGCCCCCACGCGCAGCCGCGCCCAGACGAGGTCCGACAGCTCCTCGACGTCCTCGCGCGGGCCCATCCCGGCGGCGCGGCGCACGTCCTCGTGGTGCACGACGAGCTCGGCGAGGTTGACCGCGGTGTCCACGGCCGGCACCGCGGTCGGGGCTCCAGCGGGGCGGGCCCTGCCGGAACCGCCCGACGAGCGCCGGCAGGCCCTGGGCGGCGTAGGCGTCGCCCACCCGCTGGGTCCGGGCCCGCAGGGCGGGCACGAGCAGGCCGGCGCCCGACGTCCGGCCGGTTCTCCCGCACCACGAGGTGCGCGGCCAGGTCGAGGACGGTCCAGCCCTCGCACAGCGTGGGCGCGTCGGGGCCGACGGCCAGCATGGTGTCGCAGAGGGCCTCGCGCTCGGCGCGCACCGGTGTCATGGCCCCATCCTCCCCGCCCGGGCGGGCCGCGGCGCACCAGGCCGGCGCGGAGCCGCGGCGGGGCCGCCTCGGAGCCGCCTCGGAGCCGCCTCGGGTCGGCCTCGCGCCCGCCTCGGGTCGGCTGCTGTCGGTGCGGCCGTGGCACCCTGGTGAGTGCCTGCCGCCCCCACGTTCCGCGAGGGGCTCGGCGTCGTGGCCCGCGGCATCCGCGACGAGCCCCGCACCTTCGCCCTCGCCGTCGCTCGGCTCCGCCCTCTTCGGCGCCTCCCTCGCCGGCAGCGGCTGGGTCCTCGGCCAGGTCACCGACCGGGTCCTCGTCCCCGCCTTCGAGGCCGGCGAGGTCACCGCCGCGCGGGCGTGGGCGGCGGCGGGGGCGATGGCGCTGGTCGGCGTGCTCACCGCGCTCGGCGTCATCGTCCGCCGCGGCTACGCGACCGTCACCCAGTACCGGCTGCAGGCCCGCTACCGCCGCTCGGTGAGCAGGCAGTACCTGCGGCTGCCGCTGGCCTGGCACCGCCGCCACCCCACGGGACAGCTGCTGAGCAACGCCAACGCCGACGTGGAGGCCGCGTTCTCCATCTTCGCGCCGCTGCCGTTCAGCTTCGGCGTCGCCGTCATGCTCCTGGTCGCGGGGGTGTCGATGTTCACCGCCGACCCCGTGCTGGCCGCGGTGGCCTTCACGGTCCTGCCCCTGCTCGTGGTGTCCAACGGCTTCTACCAGCGGGCCATGTCGCCCCGGGTGAGCCGCGCCCAGCAGCTGCGCGCCGACGTCTCCGACGTCGCGCACGAGTCGTTCGAGGGCGCCCTCGTCGTCAAGACCCTGGGCCGCGAGAGCGAGGAGACCGAGCGGTTCGCCGCGCGGTCCTACGAGCTGCGCGACGCCAACGTCGCCGTCGGCCGCGCCCGCGCCGCCTTCGAGCCGGTCATCGAGGCCCTGCCCACCCTCGGCACGCTCGTCGTGCTGGCGGTCGGCACCCTGCGGGTCGCCTCCGGCGCCATCGAGGCCGGCACCGTGGTGCAGGTCGCCTACCAGCTCACCCTGCTCGCCTTCCCGGTGCGGGCCATCGGCTGGGTCCTCGCCGAGCTGCCCCGCTCCGCGGTCGGCTGGCGCCGGGTCGGTGCGGTGCTCGACGCACCAGGGCCGGATGGCGCACGGCGGACCCGCAGCTGCCCGCGGCCGACGGCGGCCGCGCGGTCGTCGTCCGCGGCGTCGACCACGACGTGGTCGACCCGGACGGCAGCACCCAGCGGCTGCTGCACGGCGATCGACATGGAGGCCCCCGCCGGGTCGACGGTCGCCGTGGTCGGCTCCACCGGCTCGGGCAAGTCCACGCTCACCTCGCTGCTGGTCCGCCTCGTCGACCCGGTCTCCGGCCGGGTCACCATGGACGGCACCGACGTGCGCGACGTGGTGCCCGGCGGGCTGGCCGCCAGCGTCGCCTACGTCCCGCAGACCACGTTCGTCTTCGACGACACGGTGCGCGGCAACATCACCCTCGGCCTGGAGGACGGCCCCCTGGCCGTCACCGACGACGAGGTGTGGGCGGCGCTGCGCGCGGCCCGCGCCGACGCCTTCGTCGCCGCCCTGCCCGAGGGCCTGGACACCCGGGTGGGGGAGCGCGGGGCCAGCCTGTCCGGCGGGCAGCGCCAGCGCCTGGCCATCGCCCGCGCCCTGGTCCGCCGGCCCGGGGTGCTCGTCCTGGACGACGCGACGAGCGCCGTCGACCCGACCGTGGAGCGGGAGATCCTCGACGGCCTGCGCGACGCCGCCGGCGTCACCGTGGTCGTGGTCGCGTACCGCCGCTCGACCATCGCGCTGGCGGACCAGGTGGTCCACGTCGAGCACGGCCGGGTCGTCGACCGCGGCACGCACGCCGAGCTCATGGCGCCGCGACGAGTCCTACCGCACCCTCGTCGAGGCCTACGCCCGCGACGCCGCCGAACGTGAGGCGCTCGCCGCCGGGGGGACCGACTGATGGCCGACGAGGACGTCTCGGGACCACATCGCCACCGGCCGGCCATCGCGGCCCCCGACGGCGGCGGCTGGGCCACGGTCCGCCGCGGCCTGGCCCTGTCCCCGGAGATCACCCAGGGGCTCTGGGTCGACCCTGCTCCTGGCTGCGGTGTCCACCGTGGGCCGGGTCATCGTGCCGGTCGGGGTGCAGCAGACCATCGACACCGGGATCAACGCGCCCGGCGGGCCCGACGTCCGGCCGCATCGTCACCCTCGTCCTGCTGGCGGCGGTCGCGGTCGCCGTCACCGGGGTCTGCGCCTACCTGGTCAACGTCCGGCTGTTCACGGCCACCGAGGCCGGGCTGGCCACGCTGCGCACGACGGCGTTCCGGCGGATCCACGACCTGTCGACGCTCACCCAGAACACCGAGCGCCGCGGCGCCCTGGTCTCGCGCGTCACCAGCGACGTCGACACCATCTCCACGTTCGTGCAGTTCGGCGGGCTGATCCTCTTCATCTCGCTGGGCCAGATCGTCGTGGCGACGGTGCTCATGGCCGTGTACTCGTGGTGGCTGGCGGCGCTGGTCTGGCTGGCCTTCCTGCCCCTGTTCCTCAGCCTGCGCCCGCTGCAGAAGCTCCTCAGCGTCCGCTTCGCCGCGGTGCGGGAGAACGTCGGGCTCATGCTCGGCGGGATCAGCGAGGCCGTCGTCGGCGCCGACACCATCCGCGCGTACGGCGCCGAGCGGCGCACCCAGGGCCGCATCGACTCCGGCGTGGAGGAGCACCGCCGCTCCGCCACGAGCGCCGGCGTCTTCGCCTCCAGCATCTTCGCCACCGGCACCCTGGTCTCCGGGCTGGCCGTCGCCGCCGTGGTCGGGGTCGGCGTGCGCTTCGGCGTGGGCGGCTCCCTGACCATCGGCGAGCTGCTCGCCTTCCTCTTCCTCGTGCAGCTGTTCACCCAGCCGGTGCAGATCGCCACCGAGATGCTCAACGAGCTGCAGAACGCCCTCGCCGGCTGGCGCCGGGTCATCGCCGTGCTCGACACCCCGGCCGACGTGGCGGACCCGGTGGACCGCCCGGGCGCCCGGGAGATCCCGGCGGGGCCGGTCACGGCGCGCTTCGAGGGGATCGCCTACGCCTACCCGGGCGGGCCGCCGGTGCTGCGGGGCATCGACCTGGAGGTCCCCGCCCAGGCCCGCGTGGCCGTCGTCGGCGAGACCGGCTCCGGCAAGACGACGCTGGCCAAGCTGCTCACCCGGCTGCAGGACCCGACCACGGGCCGGGTGCTGCTCAACGGCGTCGACCTGCGCGACGTGCCGTTCTCCTCGCTGCGGCGCCGGGTCGTCCTGGTCCCGCAGGAGGGCTTCCTCTTCGACGTCTCGCTGCGCGAGAACATCCGCCTGGCCCGGCCGGGCGCCAGCGACGCCCAGGTCGAGCTCGTCGTCACCGAGATGGGCCTCCAGCCGTGGGTCGAGGGGCTGCCCCACGGCCTGGACACCCGGGTCGGGCAGCGCGGGGAGTCGCTGTCCGCGGGGGAGCGGCAGCTGGTCGCCGTGGCCCGCGCCTACCTCGCCGACCCCGACCTGCTCGTCCTGGACGAGGCGACCTCCGCGGTCGACCCGGCCACCGAGGTGCGGCTCAACCGCGCGCTCGGACGGGCTCACCCGCGGCCGGACCAGCGTGGCCATCGCCCACCGGCTGTCCACGGCGGAGGCGGCCGACCTCGTCGTGGTCGTCGACAAGGGGCTGGTCGTGGAGACCGGCACGCACACCGAGCTCGTCGCCGCCGGCGGGGTCTACGCCGGCCTGCACCGGAGCTGGGTGGCCCAGCGCAGCAGCGGCCTGCCCGACGACGTCGCGCCCGACCGCGCCGGGCCGGCCGGCGTCGAGCAGGGCGAAGCGCTCGGGGTGGACGCGTGAGCACGGACCCCGCGGTACCCGAGGAGCTGCCCGAGGAGCTGCCCGGGGAGGGGCCCGGGGAGCTGCCCGGGGAGCTGCCCGGTGAGGGGCTCGAGGCGCTGCTGGACCGGGTGCGCTTCGGGGCCGACGGGCTCGTGGCCGCCGTGGCCCAGCAGCACGGCACCCGTGAGGTGCTCATGGTGGCGTGGATGGACCGGGCCGCCCTGGCCGAGACCCTCACCACCCGTCGGGGGACGTACTTCAGCCGCTCCCGGCAGGAGCGCTGGCGCAAGGGCGACACCTCGGGCCACGTGCAGCACGTGGTCTCGGCCAGCCTCGACTGCGACGGCGACACCGTCCTGCTCGAGGTCGACCAGGTCGGCCCCGCCTGCCACACGGGGACCCGCACGTGCTTCGACGACCGCCCGCTGCTCGCCCCGGAGGTGCCCGCGTGACCGGTCCGCTCGACGTCCCCCTCGGCGCCACCTGGCCGGACCTCGACGGCTTCCGCGAGGCGGCCCGCACCCGGCGGGTCGTCCCGGTCGTGCGTCGGTTCCTCGGCGACGGCGAGACCCCGGTCGGGCTGTACCGCCGGCTGGCCGCGGACCGCACCGGCAGCTTCCTGCTGGAGTCCGCGGAGCACGACGGCTCGTGGGCGCGCTGGTCCATCGTGGGCGCCCGCTCCGCGGCCGTGCTGACCAGCCGCGGCCGGGGCCCCGAGGACGGCTGCTGGACGGGCCGCCCGCCCGCGGGCGTGCCCACCTCGGGCGACCCGCTGCAGATGCTGCGGGAGACGCTCAAGGTCCTCGCGACCCCGCGGGTCGAGGGCCTGCCGCCGCTCACCAGCGGCCTGGTCGGCATGCTCGGCTGGGACGTCGTCCACCGCTGGGAGCGGCTGCCGTGGGCCGCCGAGGACGACCTCCGGCTGCCCGAGCTCGCGCTGTGCCTGGCCACGGACCTCGCTGTCCTCGACCACCGGGACGCGACCGTGTGGCTGGTCGCCAACGCGGTCAACTCCGACGGCACGGACGAGCGGGTCGACGAGGCCTACGCCGACGCGGTCGCCCGCCTCGACGCGATGACCGGCGACCTGGCACGCCCCGTGCCCTCGACCGCCGCGGTGGGGGCCGACCCGACGGGCGCGGCGGAGCCGACGTCGACCCGGACCCGCGAGCAGTTCCACGCCATGGTCGAGGACGGCAAGCGCGCCATCGTCGACGGCGAGGTGTTCCAGGTCGTCCTGTCCCAGCGCTACAGCGTGGACACCGACGTCGACGCCCTGTCGCTGTACCGGGCGCTGCGCCTCACGAACCCCAGCCCCTACATGTACCTCGTCCGCCTCGAGGACCCGGACGGGCGCCGGTTCGACGTGGTGGGCTCGTCCCCGGAGGCCCTGGTCACCGTGGAGGACGGCACGGTCATCGCGCACCCCATCGCGGGCACGCGGCCGCGCTCGGGGGACCCGGCCGTGGACGCGGCCCGCGCCGACGACCTGCTCGCCGACCCCAAGGAGCGCGCCGAGCACCTCATGCTCGTCGACCTGGCCCGCAACGACCTCGGCCGGGTGTGCGAGCCGGGCAGCGTCGACGTGGTCGAGTTCATGCAGATCGAGCGGTTCAGCCACGTGCTCCACATCGTCTCCACCGTGACCGGGCAGCTGCGCGCGGACGCCGACCCGGTCGACGTGCTGACCGCGACCTTCCCGGCCGGGACGCTGTCGGGCGCGCCCAAGGTGCGGGCCATCGAGCTCATCGACGCCACGGAGCCGACCCGGCGCGGGGTCTACGGCGGGGTGGTCGGCTACCTCGACCTCGCCGGCGACCTCGACCTGGCCATCGCCATCCGCACCGGCCTGCTCGTCGACGGCCGGCTCCACGTGCAGGCCGGCGGCGGCATCGTCGCCGACTCGACGCCCGACGGGGAGTACGAGGAGTCCCGCCAGAAGGCGGCGGCCGTCCTCACCGCCCAGCGCCGCGCGGCCTCCCTGCGCCCGCTGCTCCCGCCGTCGCCGTGAGCGCGTCGACGTGACCGCCGACCGGCCCCGCGCCCGCCGCGGCGCCTCCTCCGCGCTGCCGGCGGCGGTGGGGGCGGCGGCTGCGCTGCTCGCCCTGTCGACGCTGGGCCTGACGTGGGTGCGGCGCTCGGTCGAGGGGCCGCTCGGGGAGGCCTCGACGGCGCAGGTGGAGGCGCTGAGCGGCCGCGAGGTCGCGCCCGTGGTGGCCGCCCTGGTCCCGGGGGCCGCCGCGGTGGTCGTCGTCGCCCTGCTCCTGCGGGGCTGGTGGCGGGCCGGGGCGCTGGTGGTCGGCGCGCTCGCCGCCGCCGGGGCCGCGGTCGCCGCGGCCGCGGTGCTGCTCCCGGGCGGGGCCCCGTCGACCACGCCCGGCGCGGGAGGTGCCACGACCGCCGCCGCGGTGACCGCGACGCCCGCCGTGGCCGCGGTCGCCTGCCTGCTCGCCGCGGCGGGAGCGCTGCTCGGCGCGGTCGCCACGGTGCGGGGCGCGCGCAGGTCCGCGCCCGCCGCTGTCGCGGGTCCCGCCAGGACAGAGCGCCAGCACCCCGCCGCGCCGTCCGACGCGGGATCCGACGTCCCCTCCGGTGCGGCGTCCGACCTCCCCTCCGGCGTGGCGTCCGACCTCCCCTCTGGTGCGGTGCCCGCCGGTTCGTCCGGCACCGTGCCCGACCGGCCGTCGACCAGCGGGACCGCGGCCGAGCCCGAGGACCGGTCCGCCGAGCTGTGGCGGGCCCTGGACGAGGGCCGCGACCCGACCTGAGGCCACCCTTGCCCGCCCGGGCCGGCACGCGTGCCCCGACCTGACCCCGTCGTCCCGGCCTGGCAGGATGGCCGCGCACCCCCGCAGACACGAGGAGGGCTCATGCCCGCAGACGCCCCGACCCCCGCGCCCGGCCCCGAGCCGAGCACCCAGGCCGACCACGACGGCCAGGTCGTCCACGGCGGCCACGGCACGTCGACCGCCGCCTGGGTCTCCACCCTCGGCGTCACGTTCGGTGCGCTCGTCGTCGCCGTGGCGATGATCTTCCAGTGGGTGCCGGTCATCGTGGTCGGTGCCGTGGTCATCGTCGTGGCCGCGCTGTCCGCGCCCGTCCTGGTCCGGGCCGGGCTGGGCGACAGGTCCGCGACGCGGGAGTACACCGGCGAGACCCGCGCGGTCCGCTGACCCCTCGGCTCGCACGGGCACGCCGCCCGGCGCGTCCGGCCGACCTGCTGACGCAGGGACGGGGACCGGGCTAGGTTCGCCGGGTCAGTCCGTCCACGCAGGGAGAGCCATGTCCACCCCGTACGAGTCCGCCCCCGTCGGCCCCTCCGGGTCGCAGCCGCCGCCGTCCAACCTGGTGTGGGCGATCCTCACGACCGTGCTGTGCTGCCTGCCCTTCGGCATCGCCAGCATCGTGTTCGCGTCGCAGGTCAACGGGAAGTGGGCCAGCGGCGACTACGCCGGCGCCCAGGAGTCCTCCCGCAAGGCTCGCCTGTGGGCCATCGTCGCCGCGGTCGTCGGCGTCGTCGTCGCCATCATCTACGGCGTGCTGCTCGCCGTCGGCTTCGCCGCGGGCATGCCCGTCGAGGGCTGAGCCGACGCATGACCCCGCTGCTGCACCCGTCCCCGGCCGCCCCCGCGCGGCCGGGGCGGGCGCAGCACCTGTGGGAGCGCACGCTGCTCGGCCCCGCCTCGGTCGCCGCGGCGGCGGCCGGCACCCTGGGCGGGCTCCAGGTGGTCGACCCCACCGAGCCCGGCCACTACCCGACGTGCCCGTTCCTGCTGCTCACCGGGTGGTTCTGCCCCGGCTGCGGCAGCCTGCGGATGCTGCACCACCTCGGCGACGGCGACGTGGCCGGCGCCCTGGCCATGAACCCGCTCGGCCTGCTCATGGTCCTCGTCCTCGTCGGCTACTGGGGCGGCTGGACCTGGCGGGTGCTCCGGCGCCGCGACCGCGGCGCCCCGCTGCCGGGCTGGGCGGTCTGGTCGTTCCTCGTCGTGGTCGTCGCCTACGCCGTGCTGCGCAACCTGCCCGGCATGGGCGTCCTCGCGCCCGGCTGAGCGCTGCCGGGCCACAACGTGCTCCCCGGCGCCCGGGTTCCCCTCCGGCGGCCCGGTGGTCCGGAGGCCCCCCTGGGCCCGCGTACGATCAGCCGGACCGCACAGGGTGAGGGAGGCGGACGTGAGCGTGCTGCACAGCATCCTCGACGGCGTCAGGGAAGACGTCGCCATCCGGGAGGCCGAGATGCCTCTGGAGATCGTCAAGGAGCATGCCCGGCGCATGCCTTCGGCGCGCAACGGCCTCGCGGCCCTCACCGCCCACCAGGGCGTGAAGGTCATCGCGGAGGTCAAGCGGGCCAGCCCCAGCCGGGGCGACATCGCCCCGATCGCGGACCCGGCCGCCCTCGCGGGCGAGTACGCCGCGGGCGGCGCCAGCGTCATCAGCGTCCTCACCGAGGGCCGTCGCTTCGGCGGGTCGATCGACGACCTCAAGCTCGTCTCGGCCGCCGTCGACGTGCCCGTCCTGCGCAAGGACTTCGTCGTCACCCCGTACCAGGTGTGGGAGGCCCGGGCCGCGGGTGCGGACATGGTCCTGCTCATGGTCATGGCCCTCAGCCAGCCGGCCCTGGTCTCCCTCGTCGAGCGCGTCTGCTCCCTGGGGATGTGCCCCCTCGTCGAGGTGCACGACGGCGAGGAGATCGCCCGCGCCGTCGACGCCGGGGCCAAGGTCGTCGGGGTCAACGCCCGCGACCTGCGCACGCTCGAGGTCGACCGCGAGAACTTCGCCCGGCTGTCCCCGCTCATCCCCGACGGGATCGTCCGCATCGCCGAGTCCGGCGTCCGCGGCCCCAAGGACGTCCTGGACTACGCCCGCGCCGGTGCCGACGCCGTGCTCGTGGGCGAGACCCTGGTCCGCGGCAGCGACCCCCGCCGCGCCGTCGCCGACCTGGTCGCCGCGGGGTCGCACCCGAGCCTGCGGGTGGCCCGCCCGTGACCACCACCGACCCCCGCCCCGGCACCAGCACCGGCGAGGCGCTCGAGGCCGCCACCAGCACGCGGCTGCAGGACCAGGTGGGCCCCTACTTCGGCGAGTTCGGCGGGCGCTTCGTCCCCGAGGCCCTCGTCGCCGCCCTCGACGAGCTCGACGCCGCGTGGGCGTCGGCGCGCGTCGACCCGGCGTTCGTGGCCGAGCTCGACGACCTCCAGCGCAACTACACGGGCCGCCCGAGCCCCGTCACCCACGCGAAGCGGTTCGGCGAGCACGCCGGCGGCGCCACGGTCCTGCTCAAGCGCGAGGACCTCAACCACACCGGCAGCCACAAGATCAACAACGTCCTCGGCCAGGCGCTGCTCACCAAGCGGATGGGCAAGAGCCGGGTCATCGCCGAGACCGGCGCCGGCCAGCACGGCGTCGCCACCGCCACCGCCGCGGCCCTCATGGGCCTGGAGTGCGTGGTCTACATGGGCGAGAAGGACACCGAGCGGCAGGCCCTCAACGTCGCCCGGATGCACCTGCTCGGCGCCACGGTCGTCCCCGTCACCTCCGGCTCGCGCACCCTCAAGGACGCGATCAACGAGGCCATGCGCGACTGGGTGACCAACGTCGAGGACACCCACTACCTGCTGGGCACCGTCGCCGGCCCCCACCCGTTCCCCACCCTGGTCCGCGACCTGCACCGCGTCATCGGCGTCGAGGCCCGCGAGCAGGTGCTCGCCTCCTGGGGCCGCCTGCCCGACGTGGTCGCGGCCTGCGTGGGCGGCGGCTCCAACGCCATCGGGATCTTCCACGCCTTCCTCGACGACCCGACGGTCGAGCTGCTCGGCCTCGAGGCCGGCGGCGACGGCGTGGAGACCGGCCGGCACGCCAGCTCCATCACCGGCGGCGCCACCGGGGTGCTCCACGGCGCCCGCAGCTACCTGCTCCAGGACGCCGACGGCCAGACGGTCGACAGCCACTCGATCTCCGCGGGCCTGGACTACCCGGGCGTCGGGCCGGAGCACGCCTGGCTGCACGCGACCGGCCGGGCCCGCTACGAGCCCGTCACGGACACCGAGGCCATGGACGCGTTCCGGCTCATGTGCCGCACCGAGGGCATCATCCCCGCCATCGAGACCGCCCACGGCCTGGCCGGCGTGCTGCGCGAGGGCCGGCGGCTCGGTCCCGACGGCATCGTCCTGGTCAACTTCTCCGGCCGGGGGGACAAGGACGTGGCCACGGCCGCGGACTGGTTCGCGCTGTGAGCACGAGCACCGCCACGACGGTCCGCGCGTCCTCGGCGGTCGACGCGGCCGTCGCCGAGGGCCGCGCGGCCCTCGTCGGCTACCTGCCCGTCGGCTACCCGGACCTGCCCACCTCGATCGAGGCGATGGTCGCCCTCGCCGAGAACGGCTGCGACGTCCTCGAGATCGGCGTCCCGTACTCCGACCCCGTCATGGACGGGCCGCTCATCGCGGCCGCCGCCGACCAGGCGCTGCGCCAGGGCACCCGGCTCGCCGACACCTTCACCGCCGCGGCCGCCGTCCACGAGGCCGTGCCCGGCTGCGCCCTGCTCGTCATGACCTACTGGAACCCCGTCGCCCGCACCGGGGTCGACGAGTTCGCCCGCCGGCTCACCGAGGCGGGCGTCAGCGGGCTCATCACGCCGGACCTCGTGCCCGACGAGGGCGAGGAGTGGCTGCGCGCCAGCGACGCCCACGACCTCGAGCGCGTGTTCCTCGTCGCCCCGTCCAGCAGCGACGCCCGGATCGCCATGACCGCCCGCGCGAGCACCGGCTTCACCTACGCGGCCTCCACCATGGGCGTCACGGGGGAGCGGACCACGGTCGGCGGCGGCGCCGCGGACCTCGTCGCCCGCACCCGGGCGGGCGGGGCGGAGCGGGTCTGCGTCGGGCTCGGTGTCTCCACGCCCGCGCAGGCGGCCGACATCGCGGGCTTCGCGGACGGCGTCATCGTCGGTTCGGCGCTGGTCCGGGCCCTGTCCGGCGCGGACGGCGGCGAGGGCGGCCCCGCGGCCGCCGGCGCGCTGGCCGCCCGCCTGGCCGAGGGCGTCCGCGGCCGGTCCTGAGCCGTCCCGCCCCGCCGGGACCAGGTGCTGAGACCACCGTCCCAGCCCTCGGACGCACCGGGCCCGCCGGGCCTCCGCCCGTCACCCTCCGGTCGGGGGTCCGGCCGAGCGCGGGCGGCCTGACGGGGGGCCGGACCGCGGTGCGTACCCTGGAGCTCCCGCCCTGCCTGACCCACCACCCCTGCGAGTCCTGCCCGAGCACCTGCACAGACCGGACGGTGAGCATGACCACGGCCTTCCAGCGGTTCGCCCCGCGGCCCCACGAGGGGCTGTACGACCCGGCGAACGAGCACGACGCCTGCGGCGTGGCCTTCGTGGCCACCCTGCGCGGGACCCCGGGGCACGACATCGTCGAGCACGCCCTCACCGCCCTGCGCAACCTCGACCACCGGGGCGCCGTGGGCTCCGAGCCGGACACCGGCGACGGCGCGGGCATCCTCACCCAGGTCCCGGACGGCTTCCTGCGCGAGGTGGCGGCCGGTCTCGGCATCACCCTGCCCGCCGCCGGCGGCTACGCGGTCGGCACGGCGTTCCTGCCCGCCGAGGCCGACGACCAGCGCCTCGCGGTCGCCGCGGTCGAGACGGTCGCCGACCAGGAGGGCCTGCAGGTCCTCGGCTGGCGCGACGTCCCCGTGGGCGGGGACCTCGTCGGACCCACCGCGCGCTCGGTCATGCCCGTGTTCCGCCAGGTGTTCCTGGCCCCCCGGGCCGGCGGCCCGGCGGCCGGCCTCACCGGCGTCGACCTGGACCGGTACGCCTTCTGCGTCCGCAAGCGCCTGGAGAACGACCACGGCGTGTACTTCCCGTCGCTGTCCAGCCGGACGCTGGTCTACAAGGGCATGCTCACCACGGGCCAGCTCGAGCCGTTCTTCCCCGACCTGTCCGACCGGCGCTACGTCACCGAGCTCGCGCTGGTCCACTCACGCTTCTCGACGAACACGTTCCCGTCGTGGCCGCTGGCCCACCCGTTCCGGCTCATCGCCCACAACGGCGAGATCAACACGGTGCGCGGCAACCGCAACTGGATGCGGGCGCGGGAGTCCACGCTGGCCAGCGACGTCATCCCCGGCGACCTCGAGCGGCTGTTCCCGGTCAACTCCGTCGGGGCCTCGGACTCCGCGAGCTTCGACGAGGTGCTGGAGCTGCTGCACCTCGGTGGGCGGTCGCTGCCCCACGCCGTGCTCATGATGATCCCCGAGGCGTGGGAGAACCACGCCGAGATGGACCCCGCCCGGCGGGCGTTCTACGACTACCACTCCGACATCATGGAGCCCTGGGACGGCCCCGCCTCGGTCACCTTCACCGACGGCACGGTCATCGGCGCGGTGCTCGACCGCAACGGCCTGCGCCCCGCCCGCTGGTGGGTGACCAGCGACGGTCTGGTGGTCATGGCCAGCGAGTCCGGCGTGCTCGACATCGCCCCGGACCGGGTCGTCCGCAAGGGCCGGCTCCAGCCGGGCCGCATGCTCCTCGTCGACACCGGCCAGGGCCGGATCATCGACGACGCCGAGGTCAAGACCCAGCTCGCCGCCGAGCAGCCGTACGCCCGCTGGCTCGCCGAGAACCGCATCACGCTGGAGCAGCTGCCCGAGCGCGTCCACGTGGTCCACCCGGCCGCCTCGGTCACCCGCCGGCAGCAGACGTTCGGCTACACCGAGGAGGAGCTCCGCGTCCTGCTCGCGCCCATGGCCGCCAGCGCCGCCGAGCCGATCGGCTCCATGGGCACCGACACCCCGCCCGCGGTGCTGTCGACGCGGCCCCGGCTGCTCTTCGACTACTTCACCCAGCTCTTCGCGCAGGTGACCAACCCGCCGCTGGACGCCATCCGCGAGGAGCTCGTCACCAGCCTCCGCGGGGCGATCGGCCCCGAGCTCAACATCCTCGAGGCCACCCCCGAGCACTGCCGGATGGTCGTGCTGCCCTTCCCCGTCATCGACAACGACGAGCTCGCCAAGATCGTCCACATCGAGGACGAGGCCGGCCGCGCGGCCACCGCCGTGGTCCGCGGGCTCTACGACGTGCACGGCGGCGGCGCGGCCCTCGAGGCCCGCCTGGACGAGATCTGCGGCGAGGTCGACCGGGCCATCGCCGCGGGCGCGCAGTTCGTCGTGCTGTCCGACCGGGACTCCACCGCCGACCTGGCCCCGATCCCGTCCCTGCTGCTCACCGGGGCGGTGCACCACCACCTCATCCGCACCCGGGCCCGCACCCGGGTCGGCCTGCTCGTCGAGGCCGGCGACGTGCGCGAGGTCCACCACTGCGCGCTGCTCGTCGGCTACGGCGCGGCGGCCATCAACCCGTACCTGGCCATGGAGTCCGTCGAGGACCTGGTCCGGCGCGGCACCATCGCCGTCGAGCCGTCCGTCGCGGTCCGCAACCTCATCAAGGCCCTCGGCAAGGGCGTGCTCAAGGTGATGTCCAAGATGGGCATCAGCACCGTGGCGTCCTACCGCGGCGCCCAGGTGTTCGAGGCCCTCGGCCTCGGCCAGGAGCTCGTCGACCGGTACTTCACCGGGACCACCAGCCAGCTCGGCGGCATCGGGCTGGACGTCGTGGCCGAGGAGGTCGCCCGCCGGCACGCCGTGGCCTACCCGCCCGAGGGCGCGCCGCAGACGCGGATGCTCGCCCAGGGCGGGGAGTACCAGTGGCGCCGCGACGGCGAGGTCCACCTCTTCGACCCCGACACCGTCTTCCGCCTCCAGCACTCCACGCGGGCCCAGCGCTACGACGTCTTCCGGGAGTACACGCAGGCGGTCGACGAGCGGTCCCAGAGCACGGGCACGCTGCGCGGGCTGTTCGAGCTGCGTCCGGCGGCCGGCGGGCCGGTGCCCGTCGACGAGGTCGAGAGCATCGAGCAGATCATGACCCGCTTCGCCACCGGCGCCATGAGCTTCGGCTCCATCAGCCCCGAGGCCCACGAGACCGTCGCGATCGGCATGAACCGGATCGGCGGGCGCTCCAACACCGGCGAGGGCGGCGAGGCGGTCGACCGGCTGCTCGACCCCGAGCGCCGCAGCTCGGTCAAGCAGGTCGCCTCCGGGCGGTTCGGCGTGACGAGCATGTACCTCACCCACGCCGACGACATCCAGATCAAGATGGCGCAGGGGGCCAAGCCCGGCGAGGGCGGCCAGCTGCCCGGCCACAAGGTCTACCCGCTCATCGCGGAGATCCGGCACTCCACCCCGGGCGTCGGGCTCATCTCGCCTCCGCCGCACCACGACATCTACTCCATCGAGGACCTCGCCCAGCTGATCCACGACCTGAAGAACGCGAACCCGCGGGCGCGGATCCACGTCAAGCTCGTCAGCGAGATCGGCGTGGGCACCGTCGCGGCCGGCGTCTCCAAGGCCCACGCGGACGTCGTCCTCGTCTCCGGCCACGACGGCGGCACCGGGGCGTCCCCGCTCACGAGCCTCAAGCACGCGGGCGCGCCGTGGGAGCTCGGCCTGGCCGAGACCCAGCAGACCCTCATGCTCAACGGCCTGCGCGACCGGATCACGGTGCAGGTCGACGGGGCCATGAAGACCGGGCGCGACGTGGTCGTGGCCGCGCTGCTCGGGGCCGAGGAGTACGGCTTCTCCACCGCCCCGCTCATCGTCTCCGGCTGCATCATGATGCGGGTCTGCCACCTCAACACGTGCCCGGTGGGCGTGGCGACCATGGACCCGCGGCTGCGCGCCAAGTTCTCGGGCAAGCCCGAGTTCGTCGAGACCTTCTTCCGCTACGTGGCCACCGAGGTGCGCGAGCACCTGGCCTCCCTCGGGCTGCGCTCGCTCGAGGAGGCGGTCGGCCGGGTCGACCTGCTCGACACCCGCAAGGCGGTCGAGCACTGGAAGGCCGACGGGCTCGACCTCGCCCCGGTCCTGCACGCCCCCTCCGGTATCCCCGCGGACCAGCCGCGCCACCGCACGGTCGCCCAGGACCACGGCCTGGAGAAGGCGCTCGACCAGACCCTCATCCAGATGTCCGGCGACGCGCTCGAGCGTGGCGAGCCGGTCCGCATCGACGTCGGCGTCCGCAACATCAACCGGACCGTCGGGACGATGCTCGGCCACGAGGTCACGCTCCGCTACGGCGAGCAGGGCCTGCCGGCCGACACCATCGACGTCACCCTCACCGGCTCGGCCGGGCAGTCGCTCGGGGCCTTCCTGCCCCGTGGCATCACGCTGCGGCTGTGGGGCGACGCCAACGACTACGTCGGCAAGGGCCTGTCCGGCGGGCGCATCGTGGTCCGCCCGCACCGCGGCACGCGCTTCAACACCCAGCGCAACATCATCGGCGGCAACGTCATCGCCTACGGGGCCACCAGCGGCGAGATCCTCATCCAGGGCGAGGTGGGGGAGCGCTGCTGCGTGCGCAACTCCGGCGCCACCGTCGTCGTCGAGGGCGTGGGCGACCACGGCTGCGAGTACATGACCGGCGGGACCGTCGTCGTGCTCGGGCGCACCGGGCGGAACTTCGCCGCGGGCATGTCCGGCGGCGTGGCGTACGTGCTCGACCTGCGCGAGGGCCGCGTCAACCGGGAGCTCGTCGACATCGAGGCCGTGGACGACGCGGACGTGGAGCTGCTGCTCCCGCTGCTGCGCCGCCACGTCGAGGAGACCGGCTCGCTGGTGGCCGAGGACCTCGTCCTGGAGCCCGACGTGCTGCGCGCCCGGGTCCGCAAGGTGGTCCCGCGGGAGTTCCGGCGGGTCACCCAGGTGCTGGCCGCCGCCACCGAGGAGGGCCTCGACCTGCGCGGCGACGAGGTCTGGCAGCGCATCGTCGCCCCCGCCTGAGGGGTCGGGGGAGCGCGCACGTGAACACTGCGTGAACGGTCCCGCCCCCGGGTCCGCCGGTCGGACCTGGGAGCGGGACCGCGCACGTCCGGGCACTAGCGTGGACCCATGCGCCGCGCCAAGATCGTCTGCACCCTGGGCCCCGCCGTCGCCGGCCCGGACAACATCCGCCGCCTCGTGGAGGCCGGGATGGACGTCGCCCGGATGAACTTCAGCCACGGCGACCACTCCGACCACGAGGCCAACCTCGCCGACGTCCGGGCGGCCGCCGAGGCCACCGGGCGCAACGTCGCCGTCCTGCTCGACCTCCAGGGTCCCAAGATCCGCATCGGCCGGTTCACCGAGGGCTCGGTCGAGCTCACGGTCGGCGAGCAGTTCGTCATCACCACCGAGGACGTCGCGGGCGACGTGCACCAGGTGTCGACCACGTACCAGGGCCTGCCGGGCGACGTGTCCCCGGGCGACGACATCCTCGTCGACGACGGCCGGCTGGCCTTCAAGGTCCTCGCCGTGGACGGCCCCCGGGTCACCACCGAGGTGGTCGTGGGCGGCAAGGTCTCCAACAACAAGGGCGTCAACCTGCCCGGCGTCGCCGTGAGCGTCCCGGCCCTGACCGAGAAGGACATCGAGGACCTCCGCTTCGGCCTGTCGCTCGGCGTCGACATCGTCGCCCTGTCCTTCGTCCGCGACGCCGTGGACGCCGACGGGGTGCGCGCGATCATGGACGAGGTCGGCGTCCGCCGGCCCGTCATCGCCAAGGTCGAGAAGCCCCAGGCCGTCGAGCACCTGCGCGAGGTCGTCGACGCCTTCGACGGGATCATGGTCGCCCGCGGCGACCTCGGCGTGGAGCTGCCGCTGTACGAGGTCCCCCTGGTGCAGAAGCTCGCGGTCGAGCTGGCCCGCCGCCAGGCCAAGCCCGTCATCGTCGCCACCCAGATGCTCGAGTCGATGATCACCAACCCGCGCCCGACCCGCGCCGAGGCCAGCGACGTCGCCAACGCGGTCCTCGACGGCGCCGACGCGGTCATGCTCTCCGGCGAGACCAGCGTCGGGGCCTACCCGTTCGACACGGTCCGCACCATGGCCGACATCATCAAGAACACCGAGGAGCACGGCCTGGAGCGGATCGCCCCGCTCGGCACCGCGCCGCGCACCAAGGGCGGGGCCATCACCCGCGCCGCCGCCGAGATCGGCACCACGCTCGACGTGAAGTACCTGTGCTGCTTCAGCCAGTCCGGCGACTCGGCCAAGCGGATGTCGCGCCTGCGCAGCCGCATCCCCCTGCTCGTCTTCACCCCGTCGGCGGAGGCCCGCCGCCAGCTCGCGCTGTCGTGGGGGGTCGAGGCGCTGCTGGTGCCGACCGTGCAGCACACCGACGACATGGTCCGTCAGGTGGACACCTCGCTGCTGGACAGCGGCCTCGGCGCGGTCGGCGACGAGGTCGTCATCGTGGCCGGCTCGCCCCCCGGCATCCCGGGCTCGACCAACGCGCTGCGGGTGCACCGCGTGGGCGACGCCGTGGCCGCCGTGGCCCCCGCCTACGAGGGCTGAGCGCCGCCCGCAGCAGGCAGACGCACGTCAGGGCCCCGACCACCCGAGGGTGGCCGGGGCCCTTCCGTCGGTACCGGCGGAGGGACTCGAACCCTCACGCCCTCGCGGGCAGCGCATTTTGAGTGCGCCGTGTCTGCCGTTCCACCACGCCGGCCCTGCCGGGAGCCCGTCACGGGCGGCCCCGCGGTCCGCGCGCACGGGGCGCGCTCGACCGGCCGCTAGGCTACCGCCGTGGCTGACAGCGACGAGGCGCCAGGCGTGGACGACCCCTTCCTCCCCCCGGCGGGCAGCCCCGCGGCGGAGGCGGCCCAGCCGGCTCCCGCACCGGCCCCGAGCTCCCGCCGCCGGGTCGTCGTCGCCGAGGACGAGGCGCTGATCCGCCTGGACCTGGTCGAGATGCTCACCGAGGCCGGCTACGACGTCGTCGGCGAGGCCGGCGACGGCGAGAGCGCGATGCGCCTGGCCGAGGAGCAGCGCCCCGACGTGGTCGTGCTCGACATCAAGATGCCCAAGCTCGACGGCATCAGCGCGGCCGAGCGGATCGCCGCCGCCCGCATCGCCCCCGTCGTCCTGCTCACCGCCTTCAGCCAGACCGAGCTCGTCGAGCGGGCCCGCGACGCGGGCGCCATGGCCTACGTGGTCAAGCCGTTCACCGCGGCCGACCTGCTCCCGGCCCTGGAGATCGCCGTGAGCCGGCACTCCGAGCTGCTCCAGCTCGAGGACGAGGTGGCGGACCTCGCCGACCGGCTGGAGACGCGCAAGCTCGTGGAGCGCGCCAAGGCGGCGCTGCAGTCCACGTACGGGATGAGCGAGCCCGAGGCGTTCCGCTGGATCCAGAAGACGTCGATGGACCGGCGCCTGTCGATGCGGGAGGTCGCCTCCGGCGTCCTGGCCGCGGCGGCAGGGACGGGCAAGTCGGGCGCTCGCTGACCGTCACCGGGCGCGACGCCCGGTGGGAGCGTGTCGCACGGGCGTCCTCGCAGGTCACGAACCTGCAACGCCTCGGTAAAGGGTGCGCGATGTCCGGTGACGCCGACCGGTCGGTCGGCTACGTTGCGGTCAAGAGCCCACCGCCCGGTGGGGTCGGTCCTGTTCCGAAGGAGCACACCACATGATCCGACGCAGTCGTGGATGGCAGTCCGTCGCCATCCTCGGTATCGCCGGTCTCGCCCTCGCCGCCTGCGGCGACGGCGACGCTGACACCGAGACCCCTGACGCAGGCGCCAGCGCCGACGACACCGCCGCGGCGGCCCCCGAGCCGTCGGAGGACATGTCCTCCGAGGAGCCCATGACCAGCGAGGGCGACGGCGTGCTGACCATCGGCACCCTGCTCCCCGAGACGGGCAGCCTCGCGTTCCTCGGGCCGCCCGAGTTCGCGGGCGTCGACCTGGCCATCCAGGAGATCAACGAGGCCGGCGGCGTGCTCGGCCAGGACGTGGCCAAGATCGACGGCGACTCCGGCGACACCACCACCGACATCGCGACCCAGACGGCCACCCGCCTGCTCGGCGAGGGCGTCGACGCCATCATCGGCGCCGCGTCCTCCGGCGTGTCCTTCACGGTCATCGACCAGATCACCGGCGCGGGCGTCGTGCACTACTCGCCCGCCAACACCAGCCCGGACTTCACGGACTACGACGACAACGGGCTGTACTTCCGCACCGCCCCGTCCGACGTCCTCCAGGGCCGTGTGCTCGGCGACCTCCTGGTCCAGGACGGCTGCCTCGACGCGGCCGTCGTGTCCCTCGACGACCCGTACGGCACGGGCCTGACCGAGAACCTCGTCACCTCGCTCGAGGCCGGCGGCGGCGCGCTCGTCGTCGACCCGATCCTCTACCCCGAGGGCACCGACAACTTCTCCGCCCAGGTGACGCAGGTCGTCGACTCGGGCGCGGAGTGCGTCGTGCTCATCGGCTTCGCCGAGACCGCCCAGATCGTCACCGAGATGGTGGCCCAGGGCGCCAGCCCCGCCGACGTCCCGACGTACTTCGTCGACGGCAACCTCTCCAACTACGGCGAGGACCTGCCGGCCGGCTCGCTCGACGGCAGCAAGGGCACGCTCCCCGGCGCCGAGGCGTCCGAGGAGTTCCAGGGCCGCCTGCTCGAGGTCGACCCCGACCTGGGTGACTTCTCCTACTCGGCGGAGTCCTACGACGCCGTCGTCACCGTCGCCCTGGCCGCCATCGCGGCCCAGAGCGACGCCGGCACCGACATCGGGGCTGCGCTGCCCGACGTCACCCGTGGTGGCGAGAAGTGCACCGACTTCGCCGCCTGCGCCGCCCTGCTCGAGGCCGACCCGGCCGCCGACATCGACTACGACGGTGTCTCCGGCCCCATCGAGATGTCCGACGCCGGTGACCCGACCGAGGCCACCATCGGCATCTTCCAGTACGGCCCCGACAACACCTACACCCGCGTCGACAGCCTCTCGGGCACCATCTGAGCAGCTGTGAGCCGGCCCCCCGGGGCTGACTGACCGGGACGACGAGGAGCCCCCCACCCAGCCGGGTGGGGGGCTCCTTCGTGCGTCCCGGGGACGGTGTACCGCCCACCCCCGGGGGCCTGGCAGGTCGGGTGGTCGTGATCCGGCCTGGTGCAGGCCCCGTCCACGACCGTCCGACCTGCCAGGCAGGCACGGGCTGGCCCCGGACGCCGGACGCCGGGCGCCGGGCGACGGCGCTGGCGGCTGGTGGGGCGCCGGCGCACAGCACGACGCCCGGCCCTCCGTGGGGGAGGACCGGGCGCCGGGGGAGCGGGTGGGGAGGGCCGAGGTCAGTCGACCTTGGCCAGCGTGCCGAGGTAGAGCTCGATGACCTTGGGGTCCTTGGCCAGCGACCGACCGGTGCCGGTGTAGGCGTTGCGGCCCTGGTCCAGCACGTAGCCGCGGTCGCAGATCTGCAGGCACCGGCGGGCGTTCTGCTCGACCATGACGACCGAGACGCCGGTCTTGTTGATCTCGCGGGTGCGCAGGAAGACCTCGTCCTGCTTGGCGGGGGACAGGCCCGCGGAGGGCTCGTCGAGCAGGAGCACGCTCGGGTCCATCATGAGCGCCCGGCCCATGGCGACCATCTGCCGCTCGCCGCCGGACAGCGACCCGGCCCGCTGGGCCCGCCGCTCGCCCAGGGTGGGGAACAGGTCCGTGACGGTGTCGAAGCGCTCCTTGAACTTCTTCGGCGCCTGGTAGCAGCCCATCTGCAGGTTCTCCTCGATGGTGAGCGAGGGGAACACGTTGTTGGTCTGCGGCACGAAGCCGACACCCTTGGTGACGAGCTTGTTGGCCTTGAACCCGGTGATGTCGTCGCCGCGCAGGGTCACGGTGCCCTCGCGGACCTTGACCAGGCCGAACATGGCCTTGAGCAGCGTGGACTTGCCGGCGCCGTTCGGGCCGATGATGCCGACGAGCTCGCCGGGGGCGACGTACAGGTCCGTCCCGTTGAGGATGTTGACGCCCGGCAGGTAGCCGGCCACCAGCTCGTCGACGCGCAGGATGGCCTGCTCGGCGCCGGCGAGGTGGTCGTCGCGGCCGACGACCGTGGAGCCGCTGGTCCCGGTGCCGCTCGAGGTGGGGGTGCTCATCGGGTCTCGCCCTCCGTGCTGGTGTCCGGCGCCGCGTCCTCGTGCTGGTAGTGCAGGTTGCCGTCGTCCAGCGGGTCGTCCTCGCCGATCGGCTCGTCGTGGTGGCCGCCCAGGTAGGCGTCGATGACGGCCGGGTCGGCCATGACGGCGTCCGGCGGCCCCTCGGCCACGATCGTGCCCTGCGCCATGACGATGACCCAGTCGCTGATGTCGCGGACCATGTCCATGTCGTGCTCGACGAACAGCACCGTCATGCCCTGCTCGCGCAGGTCCTTGACGTGGCCGAGCAGGGACTGGGTGAGCGCCGGGTTCACGCCGGCCATGGGCTCGTCGAGCATGACCATCTGCGGCTCGGACATGAGGGCCCGGGCCATCTCGAGCAGCTTCCGCTGCCCGCCGGACAGCGACCCGGCGAAGTCGCCGCGCTTGGCGTCGAGCTTGAAGCGCTTGAGCAGCTCGTCCGCGCGGCTGGTGTTGGCCTTCTCCTCCGCGGCCCACAGCGGCTTGACCAGCGCGGTGAGGAAGCCTTCGCCGCGCTGCTTCTGCGCACCGAGGCGCATGTTCTCGATGACCGTGAGGCGCGACAGCGCCTTGGTCAGCTGGAAGGTGCGCACCATCCCGCGGCGGGCGACCTTGTGGGCCGCCACCTTCGACAGCTTCTGCCCGTCGAAGGTCCACGAGCCCTCGTCCGGGCTGTCGAAGCCGGTGAGCAGGTTGAACAGCGTCGTCTTGCCGGCCCCGTTGGGCCCGATGAGCGCGGTGATCGCGTTGCGCTGGATCTCCACGTGCTGCACGTCGACCGCGGTGAGGCCGCCGAAGCGCCGCACCACGCCGTCGGCGACGAGGATCGGGTCGGGCTTCTTCGCCCCGGGGACCCGCTCCACCCCGGCCAGGGCGGCGGTCGCCCGGTCGCGGTACGCGGTGCCCTCGCCGGGGGCCAGCACGGTGCTGCCGCTGCCGCCCGGCTCCGGGGTCGTGCCGGTCGTGGTCGTCTCGTCAGCGGGCATCGAGCACCAGCTCCCTACGGTCGCCGAGGATCCCTTGCGGGCGGTACGTCATGAGCAGCATGAGCGCGACGCCCACGAGGATGAAGCGGACCTGGCCGACCTGGACGCCGTCCATGAGCCAGGTGGGGATGTAGCCGGCGGTCACGGCCCCCCGCAGGATCGTGTCCGTCAGGGACAGCGTGACCCACAGGATGACGGAGCCGAGGATCGGCCCCATCACCCGGGCGGCGCCGCCCAGCAGCAGCGCCGTGTACGCGAGGAAGGTCAGCTGGGTCGCGTAGTTGTCCGGCTGGACCGACCCGCGCGACAGGCTGAGCACGATGCCGGCGAGCGCCCCGATGACGCCGCCGAGCACGAGCGCCTGCATCTTGTAGGCGAAGATGTTCTTGCCCAGGCTGCGGACGGCGTCCTCGTCCTCGCGGATCCCCTTGAGCACCCGGCCCCAGGGGCTGCGGACGAGCAGCGACACCACCGTCAGGCTGATCGCGATGAGGACCAGGGCGAAGACCCGGATCCACAGCCCGCGCTCGGAGTACTCCCACGGACCGAAGCCGTAGCTGCCCTCGGGGAACGGGTTGACGGAGTAGAACCCGCGCGCCATGCCGTTGATGCCGTTGGAGCCGCCGGTGTACTTGTCGAACGTCGACGAGCGGACGACGAAGCGGAAGATCTCCGCCGTCGCGATGGTCGCGATGGCCAGGTAGTCCGCCCTCAGCCGCAGGGTCGGGATGCCGAGCACGAGCGCGAGCACGGTCGCGGCCGCGATCGCGACGAGGAAGCCCACCCACAGCGGGCCCTCGAAGTACGTGACCGTGATGCCGACGCCGTAGGCGCCGAGGGCGACGAAGGCCGCCTGGCCGAAGTTGAGCAGGCCGGTGTAGCCGAAGTGCATGTTGAGGCCGATGGCGGCCAGGCAGAACACCAGGGTGTCGATGCCGAAGACCTGCGCGGCGGCGTTGCCGAAGATGCTTCCGAAGTCCATGTCAGTCCCCGCCTCAGCCGACGCGCTCGCTGCGCCCGAGCAGGCCCTGGGGCCGCACGAGCAGGATGATGATGAGCACCGCGAGGGCGCCGACGTTCTTGAGCTCCGGCGGGATGACCAGCGCGCTCAGCTCGATGAGCAGGCCCACGAGGATCGCCCCGACCATGGCGCCCCAGGCGGTGCCGAGGCCGCCGAGGACGACCGCGGCGAAGATGAGCAGCAGCACCTGGAAGCCGAGCTGGAAGTCCATGCCCTGGGTGAGGCCGAAGAGGATGCCGGACAGCGCCGCGAGCGCGGTGCCGATGACCCAGACCACCCGGATGACGCCGTCGACGTCGATCCCGCTGGCCGCGGCCAGCGCCGGGTTGTCGGCCACCGCCCGGGTCGCCTTGCCGGTGCGCGTGTAGAGCAGCGACAGCGCGAAGGCGACGAGCACGACGACCGCCAGGCCCATGCTGAAGATGTGCGAGGGCGGGATGCGCACCGGGCCGAGCACGAGGCCGGCCTGGCCGCTGAAGTCCCGGTAGAACCGGGTCTCGCCGCCGAACAGGTAGAGGAACCCGTAGCGGAGGAAGAAGCTCAGGCCGATCGAGAAGATCATCGCGGCGATGAGGCCGACCTGCTTGCGCCGCAGCGCGCGCCAGATGTACGTCTCCTGCAACCAGCCGAACGCCCCGGCGAGCACGATGGTCAGCGGCGCGGCCACGAGCAGCGGCATCCCGACCATCACGTGCAGCGCCCAGGCGACCAGCGCCCCGAAGGTCACCAGCTCGCCGTGGGCGAAGTTCGTCAGTCCCGTCGTCCCGAAGACCAGGGACAGGCCGATCGCGGCGAGGGCGAGGATGAGGCCGAAGCGCAGGCCGGAGACCGCGTACTGCGGGGCCAGGCGCCACGGGATGTCGGCGAGGAAGCCGGGGGTGGGCACGTCGATCGCGGGACCGTCGCCGCCCAGGCCGGGGGCCAGCCGGAACGCCACCGTGCGGGGGGTGCCGGGCTCCACGCTCGTGGTGAACGGGTTCTGCGCGACGCCGTAGTCGGCCAGCTCCTCCGGCAGCGTGTCCAGGTCCAGCTCGACCTCGTAGGCGCCGGGGCCGGGGACCGGGAAGGAGGCGACGCCGTCGGCGTCGGTCTCGCCCTCGCCGACCACCTCGCCGTCGGACCTGACGGTGACCGCCACGCCCTCGACGTTCTCGCGGGTCTCGTCGTCGCGGACCCGGACGTTGATCGCCTCGGGGCCGGCCTCCTCGGTGGGGGCCGCGGACGAGCCGGCGGACGGCTCCTCGGACGGTCCGGTCGACGCGGTGGCCGGCAGCAGCGGCGCGGCCGGGGCGTCGGCCGGCGGCAGCGCGGCTGCGGGACCGGCGACAGTCAGGGCCAGGAACAGCCCGACGAGCGCGAGTAGAAGTCGCACCCTCGTTCCTCCGTCATCAGGCAGGGAGTTGCGGCAGGGGTCCGGCCGCCCGGGGGCGGTCGTGACCGCCGAACCTTAGCCACACCGCGTGGCCGCTGTGACCCCGCCGAGCAGAAACGACACCGGAAAGTAACGCGGCGTCCCAAAGGTCCCTCCGTTCCCGAACGACCGGAAGGGAACGCACGTCAGACCGGGAGAGCCCGCACGAGCGCGACGAGCAGGGGAGCGACGACGAGCGCGGGGAGCAGGTCGCCGACCGGCACGTCGCGCAGCCGCAGCAGCCGGAACCCGACGCCGAGCAGGACCAGGCCCCCCGTGGCCGACAGCGCGGCCGTCTGCGCCGGGTCGAGCAGGTCGCCGAGCAGGAACCCCAGCAGGGTGAACAGCCCCTGGACCACGGCCACCGACAGGGCGCTGAGCAGGACGCCGGAACCGAGCGCCGAGGCGAACGCGGCGGCGGCGACGCCGTCCAGCAGCGACTTCACCGCCAGCTCGTCGATGCCGCGGCCGAGGCCGTCGTTGATCGAGCCGAGCACGGTGAGAGGGCCGACGCAGAACACGAGCGAGGCGGTGACGAAGCCCTCGACGAAGCGCGCCGCACCGTGGGGTCCCGCCGCGCCGCGCGCCCGGCCCGTCCCCGTGGGCCCCGCCCGTGCTGTCGGCCGGTCCGGGAGCGCCGTGACGCTCCGTCGCCTCCGGAGCCTCGTCGGCGCGCCCGCGCAGCAGCAGCCGGCGCAGCAGGTGCCCGAGCCGCTCGAGCCTGTCCTCGACCCGCAGCAGCGCGCCGACGATCCCGCCGAGCAGGGCCGAGCCGATGACCACGAGCGCGGCCCCGGGGCCGACCGCCCCGGCCAGCTCCGGCGACGTGACGTCCAGCACCGAGAGCACGGCGATCGACAGGGTGCCGAGCCCGAGCGCGTCCATCGCGACCAGGCGCACGCGCTCGGGCAGGCGGGCCCCGAGCAGCAGGCCGAGCGTGCCGCCGACGAGCACCGTGGTGACGTTGAGGACCGTCCCGGCCCCCACGAACAGCGTCACGCGCGGTGCCCTCGCGTCGCTGGTGCAGGCCGGGTGGTGCGGCAGGTCACGCGCCGGACGAGGCGCCGGGGACCGCGTCGCGGACCAGGCACGTGATCCGCGAGGTGCAGACCCGGCGCCCGTCGGCGTCGGAGACGACGACCTCGTAGGAGACCAGCGTCCGGCCGGCCGAGACGCGCGTGGCCACCCCGGTGACCAGGCCCTCGCGGGCCGAGCGGTGGTGGGTGGCGTTGATGTCGACGCCGACCGCGACGCGTCCCTCGCCGGCGGTGAGCACCGCGCCGAAGCTGCCCAGGGTCTCGGCCAGCACGACCGACGCCCCGCCGTGGAGCAGGCCGTAGGGCTGGGTGTTGCCGGCGACCGGCATGGTGGCGACGAGCCTCTCGGGCGACACCTCGACGAACTCGATGCCCATGCGCTCCACGAGGGTGCCGGGGACGGCGTCCAGGACGGTCTGCATCGCGCTCGACGGCTGGGCCTCGGGTTCGGTCACACCCAGAGCCTAGGGTTGCCGCCGTGGGACGCCTGCTGCTCGTCGACGGACACTCGCTGGCCTACCGGGCCTTCTACGCGCTGCCGGCGGAGAACTTCTCGACCTCGACGGGCCAGACCACCAACGCCGTGTACGGGTTCACGTCGATGCTCATCAACGTCCTGCGCGACGAGGAGCCCACCCACCTCGCGGTCGCCTTCGACGTCTCCAAGCAGACCTTCCGGCTCGCGGAGTACAGCGAGTACAAGGCCGGCCGCTCCGTCAGCCCGCCGGAGTTCCCCGGCCAGATCCCGCTCATCCGCGAGGTCCTCGGGGCGATGGGCGTGCAGATCGTCACCGCCGAGGGCTTCGAGGCCGACGACGTCATCTGCACCCTCACCCGGCAGGCCCGCGACGCGGGGCACGACGTCCTCGTGGTCTCCGGCGACCGCGACGCCTTCCAGCTCGTCGACGACCACGTCACGGTGCTGTACCCGGTCCGCGGGGTCTCCGAGCTCACCCGGATGACGCCGGACGCGGTCGTGGCCCGCTACGGCGTGCCGCCCGAGCGCTACCCGGACCTGGCTGCCCTCGTCGGGGAGACCAGCGACAACCTGCCGGGCGTGCCCGGGGTGGGGCCCAAGACGGCGGCCAAGTGGATCACCCAGTACGACGGGCTCGCCGGCGTCGTCGCCCACGCGGAGGCGATCAAGGGCAAGGCGGGGGAGAGCTTCCGCGAGCACATCGGCGACGTCGAGCGGAACCGGCGCCTCAACCGGCTCGTCCACGACCTCGACCTCGGCGTCGAGGTCGAGCAGCTGAGGCGGCCGCCGTGGGACCGCGACGCCATCCACACCGTGTTCGACGGCCTGGAGTTCCGGGTCCTGCGCGAGCGGCTCTTCGAGACCCTCGACAACGACGAGCCCGAGGTCACGGGCGGCTTCGCGATCGAGGTGCTGCGCCCGCACGGCGACGAGGTCGGCGCCTGGACGTCGCGGGTCCCGGCCGGCGCGCGCGTCGGGGCCGAGGTCGTCCTGTCCGCGGACCTCACGGGCCCGGGCACGCCGTCGAGGCCCGCCGCCCTGGAGGGCGTGGCCGTCGCCGCCCCCGACGGCTCCGTCGCCGTGCTCGGCGTCGGAGAGCTGCTGGCCTGGGTCGCCTCGCCGGAGGGGCCGGCCCTCGTCATGCACGACGCCAAGCCCCAGCTGCACGCGCTGGCCGGCGCCGCGTGGGCGCGGGGCCTCGGCCAGGTGGCCGCCGACGCGGCCGACGACGACCCCGCCACCACGGGGGAGGGCGGGGCGGACCCCGACCCGGCCCACGAGGTCCCGAACGAGGACGGCACGACGGGGGCCCGAGGGGTGACCTCGGCCATCGCCGGCCTGCCGGCCGGCGACACCTCCCTGGCCGCCTACCTGTGCCGTCCCGACCAGCGGTCCTACGACCTCGCCGACCTGTCGGTCCGGCACCTCGGCCGCACCCTGGTCACCGCCGAGCCCGTCGTCGAGGGCGAGGCGGTGGAGGAGCAGCTGAGCCTGGGCCTCGACGCCGCCGAGGGCGCCCCGGCCGAGGAGGACACCCCCGAGGACCTCGCCGACGCCGCCCGTGCGCGGCGCGACCTGCGGGCCGGGATCCGCGCCGCGGCCGTGGCCGAGCTGGACGCGGTGCTGCTCGGCGAGCTCGCCGAGCGCGAGGGGACCGCCCTGCTCGCCGACCTCGAGCTGCCGCTGGAGCGGGTGCTGCTGCGCATGGAGGCCACCGGCATCGCGGTGGACGTCGAGCACCTCGAGCAGCTGCGCGAGCACTACGACGTCCGGGTCTCCGAGGCCGCCCGGCTGGCCTTCGTCGAGATCGACGAGGAGATCAACCTCGGCTCGCCCAAGCAGCTGCAGCGCGTGCTCTTCGAGAAGCTCGAGATGCCGAAGACCAAGCGCACGAAGACCGGCTACACCACCGACGCCGAGGCGCTGCAGGACCTGTACGAGTCCACCGAGCACCCGTTCCTGCTGCACCTGCTGGAGCACCGCGACGCCATCCGGCTCCGGCAGACCGTCGAGGGCCTGCTCGCCTCGGTCGGCGAGGACGCGCGCATCCGGACGACCTTCCAGCAGACCATCGCCGCGACCGGCCGGCTCAGCTCGACCGACCCCAACCTGCAGAACATCCCGATCCGCACCGAGGAGGGCCGCCGCATCCGCAGCGGGTTCGTCGTGGGCGCCGACGCCACGGGGCCGCTCGAGTGCCTGATGAGCGCGGACTACAGCCAGATCGAGATGCGGATCATGGCCCACCTGTCCGGCGACGAGGGGCTCATCGAGGCCTTCACCGCGGGGGAGGACCTCCACCGCTTCGTCGGGTCCCGGGTGTTCCAGGTCGAGCCGGCCGACGTCACGCCCGAGATGCGGGCCAAGGTGAAGGCCATGTCGTACGGCCTGGCCTACGGGCTCAGCGCCTTCGGGCTGTCGCGGCAGCTGCGGACCTCGGTCGGCGAGGCCGGCGGCCTGATGGACGAGTACTTCATGCGCTTCGGCGGCGTCCGGGACTACCTGCGCGGCGTGGTCGACCAGGCCCGCAAGGACGGCTGGACCGCCACCATCCTCGGTCGGCGCCGCTACCTGCCGGACCTCACGAGCGACAACCGGCAGCGCCGGGAGGCCGCGGAGCGGATGGCCCTCAACGCGCCGATCCAGGGCTCCGCGGCCGACCTCATCAAGGTCGCCATGCTCGGCGTGCAGCGGCGCCTGGACGCCGACGACCTGCGCTCGCGCATGCTCCTGCAGGTCCACGACGAGCTCGTGCTCGAGGTCGCGCCCGGCGAGCTGGACCAGGTGCGGGAGATCGTCGTCACCGAGATGGGCGGCGCGGCCGACCTCGCGGTGCCGCTCGAGGTGTCGGTCGGCCTCGGCCGGTCCTGGTTCGACGCCGCGCACTGAGGCGCGTGCGCGGCTCGCCGTGCGCCGGCGCCTGCCTAGGGGCGGCGGGTGACGAGCACGAGGGTGCCCGGCAGGTACTCCCCGCGCAGGGGCGACCAGCCGCCCCACGTCTCCTCGTTGTCCTCCGGCCACCCGGGCTCCAGCAGGTCCTCGAGCACGAGGCCGGCGTCGCGGACGAGCCGCACCCAGTCCCCGACGGTGCGGTGGTGCTCGGCGTAGTCGAGCGTGCCGTCGGGGGAGCGCTCGGTGTAGGGGCGGCGGTCGAAGTACGACATCGACACCCGCAGGCCGTCCCAGCCCGGGTCGTCCGGCAGCGCCCAGCGGAACGGGTGGGTGGTGCTCACCACGAACCGGCCGCCCGGACGCAGCACCCGGGCCACCTCGGACAGGACCGCCCCGGCGTCGGCCACGAACGGCAGCGCGCCGTAGGCGGAGAACGCCACGTCCACGCAGGCGTCGGCCAGCGGCACCCGGCAGGCGTCGGCGACCACGGCGGCCGTGGTCCCCCCGCGCATCGCGAGCATCGCCGCCGACAGGTCGAGGGCCACGGCGCGGCCGCCCTGCCCGGCCACCCACCGGCTGCCCTGGGCGGCGCCCGCCCCCACCTCCAGGACCACGGCCCCGGCCAGGTCCGCGGGGTCGCCGAGCAGCCGCTCGTCCTGCTCGTCCAGGCCCTCGGGGCACCACACCAGCCGGGCCGGCAGCGACGCCGGGTCCGTGCGCACGGTGCCGCCCTCGGGGGTCCCGCGCAGCCCGGCGAGGAACGGTGCGTGCTCGGCCTGGTAGCCGGCGGCCTCGCGGTCCCACCAGCGGCGCGAGGCCCGCACGACCTCGGCGGGGTCGAGGTCCTCGCCCATCCCGGGCACGACGTCGCTCACCTGTCAAGCGTCCCAGACAGCCCGCGTTGACCCTGCTCCTACGGCCTCGGTATCCTGTTGGCACGCACGCCCGTGCGCTCTCCACCCCACCTCAGCATCCACCAGCCGGAGCCCCTACTTCATGACCACCACCACGACTGCACCTGCGAGCAGCTCCCGCGTCGCGATCGTCGCCGTCAACGACATCGGCAGCGCCGAGGACTTCCTCGCAGCGGTCGACGAGACCATCAAGTACTTCGGGGACGGCGACCTCGTCTCCGGCACCATCGTCAAGGTCGACCGCGACGAGGTCCTCCTCGACATCGGCTACAAGACCGAGGGCGTCATCCCCTCGCGCGAGCTGTCGATCAAGCACGACGTCGACCCCAACGAGGTCGTCAAGGTCGGCGACGAGGTCGAGGCCCTGGTCCTCCAGAAGGAGGACAAGGAAGGCCGCCTCATCCTGTCCAAGAAGCGCGCGCAGTACGAGCGTGCCTGGGGCAAGATCGAGACGGTCAAGGAGGAGGACGGCGTCGTCTCCGGCACCGTCATCGAGGTCGTCAAGGGCGGCCTGATCCTCGACATCGGCCTGCGCGGCTTCCTGCCCGCCTCGCTCGTCGAGATGCGTCGCGTCCGCGACCTCCAGCCGTACGTCGGCAAGGAGCTCGAGGCCAAGATCATCGAGCTGGACAAGAACCGCAACAACGTGGTCCTGTCCCGCCGTGCCTGGCTCGAGCAGACGCAGTCCGAGGTCCGCACCACGTTCCTCAAGCAGCTCGCCCGCGGCCAGATCCGCACCGGTGTCGTCTCCTCGACCGTCAACTTCGGCGCGTTCGTGGACCTCGGCGGCGTCGACGGCCTGGTGCACGTCTCCGAGCTGTCCTGGAAGCACATCGACCACCCGACCGAGGTCGTCGAGATCGGCCAGGAGGTCACGGTCGAGGTGCTCGACATCGACATGGAGCGCGAGCGCGTCTCCCTGTCGCTGAAGGCCACGCAGGAAGACCCCTGGCAGCACTTCGCCCGCACCCACGGGCTCGGCCAGGTCGTCCCCGGCAAGGTCACCAAGCTGGTCCCCTTCGGTGCGTTCGTGCGCGTCGAGGACGGCATCGAGGGCCTGGTCCACATCTCCGAGCTGGCCGAGCGCCACGTGGAGATCCCGGAGCAGGTCGTCCAGGTCGGCGACGAGATCTTCGTCAAGGTCATCGACGTCGACCTCGAGCGTCGCCGGATCTCGCTGTCGCTCAAGCAGGCCAACGACGGCGGCATCGCCGACGAGTCCTCCGAGTTCGACCCCACGCTGTACGGCATGGCGGCCGAGTACGACGAGGCCGGCAACTACAAGTACCCGGACGGCTTCGACCCCGAGACGGGCGAGTGGCTCCCGGGCTACGAGACCCAGCAGGCCGAGTGGGAGAAGCAGTACGCCGAGGCGCAGAAGCGCTGGGAGGCGCACAAGGAGCAGGTCGTGTCCGCCCAGAAGGCGGAGCTCGAGGCCGGTTCCGCGACGTCCTCCTCGACGTCGAGCACCTCCAGCACCAGCTCCTCGTCGTCCACCGCGACGTCCTACGCCAGCGGCGGGGACGACGAGCCGGCGGCCGGCACCCTGGCGTCCGACGAGGCGCTCGCGGCCCTGCGCGAGAAGCTCACCGGTCGCTGATCCTCCGGGAGCAGCTCCAGCGGGCCTGACGGCCTGACGCACCGACACGACGGCCCGTCCCCTCCGGGGGGCGGGCCGTCGTCGTGCGGCCGTGGTGCCAGACTCGGCGCGTGCTGAGGGTGGGGCTGACGGGCGGCATCGGGGCCGGCAAGTCGACGGTGGCCCGGCGGCTCGCCTCGCACGGTGCGGTCGTCGTGGACGCCGACCTGCTCGCCCGCGAGGTCGTGTCCCCGGGCAGCGACGGCCTGGCCGAGGTGGTCGCCGCCTTCGGGGCGGAGGTGCTCGCCCCGGACGGCAGCCTCGACCGTGCGGCGCTCGGGTCGCTGGTGTTCGCCGACCCCGGGGCGCGGGGCCGGCTGGAGGACATCACCCACCCCCGGATCCGGGCGCTCACCGAGGAGCGGTTCACTGCCGCGCCCGAGGACGCCGTGGTCGTGCACGACGTCCCGCTGCTCGTCGAGCTGGGCTACGAGGACCGGTACCACCTGACCGTCGTGGTGCACGCGGACGTCGAGGAGCGGGTCCGGCGGCTGGTGGAAGAACGCGGCTCGAGCCCGGAGGACGCCCGGCGCCGCATGGCTGCGCAGGCCGACGACGAGGCACGGCGTCGCGCCGCGGACGTCTGGCTGGACGGCACCGGCGGCGCCGAGGAGGTCCTCGAGGCGGTCGACCGGCTGTGGTCCCGGCGGCTGGTGCCCTTCGAGCAGGGGGTGCGCTCGCGCACCGCGGCCGGCCCGGGGGCCCGGCTGGTCCTCAGCCCGCCGGACCCCGGCTGGGCCGCGACCGGCGCGCGGCTGGCGGCCCGCGTCGCGCGGGCGGCGGGCGAGGCGGCCGTACGGGTCGACCACGTGGGCTCCACGGCCGTGCCGGGCCTGCTCGCCAAGGACGTCGTCGACCTCCAGCTCGTCGTGGCCGACCTGGCCGACGCCGACGCGGTGTCCGACCGGCTGGGACGCGACGGGTTCCCCAGGCGGGACGGGGGCTGGGCGGACACCCCCAAGGCCGGCGAGACCGGCACGTGGGAGAAGCGGCTCCACGGCAGCGCCGACCCGGCCCGGCCGGTCAACCTGCACGTCCGTGCGGCGGGGTCCCCGGGGGCCCGGTACGCGCTGCTGTTCCGCGACTGGCTGCGGGCCGAGCCGGGGGAGCGTGACGCCTACGCCGCCCACAAGGCGTCGCTGGCGGCGGAGCACGAGCGGCGGGAGGGGTACGCCGAGGCGAAGGAGCCGTGGTTCACGGACGTGGCGTGGCCCCGGATGCAGGCGTGGGCCGCGCGGACGGGGTGGGCCTCACCGGTGTGAGGCGCGCGGGTGCTCCGGCGCCCGGGGAGGTCGGTGACGACGACACACTGTGGCCGGCCCCGTGTCGTCAGGCGTCTCCACCACCTGGTCGGGCTGCTGCCGTCCCCGTCTCGGACGCGGGTCTGCATGTCTCGGCCCAGTCGGTCCACAGCCGCCGTCCATCCTCCCGTTCTGTCGGAGGGTCCACGTAGACTCGAACACATGTTCGGACGTGCGGCACTCGAGGACCCGGGGGACGACCTGTCGACCGCGGCGGTCGAGGTCCTGCGGTCCACCGCGGCCGTCAGGGCGTCCGCCGACGCGGCCGAGCTCCGGGCGATCGTCACCCTCGTGCAGGTCCGGCGCGCGCAGGCCAGGGCCGAGGCGCGACGGCGGGCCGAGCTCCACCGCGTCGAGCGAGAGGAGCGTGGCGTCGGCGACCCCCCGCGTGGCCGGCTCTCGTCCCGCTCGACCCAGGTCGACCTCGACGCCGTGGACCGGTGCACCGCCCAGGAGCTGTCCGTCGCCCTGTGGCTGTCACCGGTGGTGGCCAGGGCGCGGATGCAGCTGGCGCTGGAGCTCGTCGAGGAGCGACCGGCGACCTTCGAGGCGCTGCGCGACGGGTCGATCGACCTCGTCCGGGCCCGGCGCATCGTGGACGCGGTGCGCACGCTCGGCGTCGACCGGGTCGCCGGCACGGGCCCTGACGGCCCGGACGGCGGGGTCACCGCGGCCGACGCGGTCGAGGCGGAGGCGCTGTACCCCGGCAGCGTCCCGGTGCTGCGGGAGCTCCGACCCGCCCGGCCCGCCTCCCAGCTCACGCCGGCCCAGCTCACCGCACGGCTGGAGCGGCTCGTGCTCCGCGTGGCACCGGCGTCCGCCGCCCGGCGCACGGACGCGGCGGACGCCCGGCGCGGCTGCTCGCTGAGGGTCCTGCCGGACGGGATGGCCCTGCTGTCGGTGACCGGCCGCATGGAGCTCCTGGGGGCCGCGTTCGCCCGGGTCGACGCCACCGCCCGAGCGCTGCGCGAGGCAGAGGCACGGAAGGTCTCGGGCGGCGCGGGCAGCGCGGTCGGTGCGGTCGGTGCGGTCGGTGCGGTCGGTGCGGTCGGCGCGGTCGGCGCGGTCGGTGCGGGCGGCGCGGTCGGCGGTGCTGCCGGCCCCGGACCGTCCACGGCAGGCGGCGCGGAGGGCCCGCCCGACGCAGCCCGGACGCTGGACCAGGTCCGGGTGGACGTCGTCCTCGCCACCCTCCTCGGCCACAGCGACGACCTCGCGGCGGCCCCAGGGGTGCAGGTGACCCTGGCGCTGGTCGCCCCGGCGAGCACCGTGCTGCACGGTGGGGACGCACCCGGGCACCTGGCCGGCCTCGGCCCGGTGCCCGCCCCCCTGGTGCGCGAGCTCGCGGCCGACGCCGCGTGGGTGCGCTGGGCCAGCGACCCGCTGACCGGCCAGGTCGTCGACGTGGGCCGGAGGCGCTACCGGCCGTCGGCCGCCGTGGCGGACCTCGTCCGCGCACGCGACGGCAGCTGCCGGTTCCCGACCTGTCGCCGGCAGGCGCGCGCGTGCGACCTCGACCACGTGGTGCCCTTCCCGGCAGGACCCACGCAGGCCGACAACCTGGCCTCCCTGTGCCGCACCCACCACCTCGTCAAGCACCGCAGCGGCTTCCGGCTGAGCATCGCCCTGGACGGCAGTGCGACCTGGACGACCCCCACCGGGCACGTCGTCACGGACCCGGCACCCACCTGGGGGGCACCCGCACCACCTGACGACGGGGACCGGGCCCGGGGCCGGGCGGTCTGTCGGGGCCGGTGGCTCAGCATCCGGACGCCGGCGACACCGCCGACCTCGACCCGCCTCCCTTCTAGATCGGTGACCGGGGTGCTGCGGGGAGGCACGGTGCGGTGGACACTGCCGTCGTGCCTGCTGACGACCCTTCCGGCGACCTCCGGGTCACCGGACGGCTCGTCGTCCCGGCGGCCATGCTCGCCTGGCGGTTCAGCCGGTCGTCCGGTCCGGGCGGGCAGGGCGTCAACACCGCCGACAGCCGCGTCCAGCTCTCGGTCCGGCCGCTCGACCTGCCGGACCTCACCGAGGCGCAGCGGGGACGGCTCGAGCAGCGCCTCGCCGGACAGCTGGTCGACGACGTGCTCACGGTGACGGCGTCGGAGCACCGGCAGCAGCACCGCAACCGCCAGGCGGCGCGCGAGCGGCTCGCGGACCTCCTCCGTCAGGCCGTGGCCCCGCCGCCCCGGCCCCGTCGGGCCACCCGGCCGACCCGCGGCTCGAAGGAGCGGCGCCTCGACGCCAAGAAGCAGCGCGGCCGGCTCAAGCAGCAGCGGCGCGGCACGGACTGACCGGCCACAGCACCGCGCTGGACGGGGCCGGCGGACCGCCTGAGCCCGCGCCGGGGGGACCACGGGACGGACGCCCCGACGGACGCCCCGACGGACGCCCCGACGGACGCCCCGAGCCCGGACGTCCTGGCTGTCGGAGGGGCCGCCTACCGTAGGGACGTGCGCCCGGTCTCCGACATCACCCGTTCTGTCGCCCCCTTCGAGGTCATCAGCCCCTTCCAGCCCAGCGGCGACCAGCCGGCCGCGATCGCCGACCTCACCGCGCGGGTCCGGCGGGGGGACAAGGACAGCGTGCTGCTCGGCGCCACGGGCACCGGCAAGTCGGCCACGACCGCCTGGCTCGTCGAGCAGGTGCAGCGGCCCACCCTCGTCATGGTGCAGAACAAGACGCTGGCCGCCCAGCTGGCCAACGAGTTCCGCGAGCTGCTGCCCAACAACGCCGTCGAGTACTTCGTCTCGTACTACGACTACTACCAGCCCGAGGCGTACGTCCCGCAGACGGACACCTACATCGAGAAGGACAGCTCGATCAACGACGAGGTCGAGCGGCTGCGGCACTCCGCGACCAACTCGCTGCTCACCCGCCGCGACGTCATCGTCGTGGCCACGGTGTCGTGCATCTACGGCCTGGGCACGCCGCAGGAGTACGTGGACCGGATGGCCCGGCTCAAGGTCGGCCAGGCCGTCGACCGGGACCAGCTGCTGCGCCAGTTCGTCACCATGCAGTACACCCGCAACGACCTGTCGTTCACGCGCGGCACGTTCCGGGTCCGCGGCGACACCATCGAGATCATCCCGCAGTACGAGGAGCTCGCGATCCGCATCGAGCTCTTCGGCGACGAGATCGAGCGGATCTACACGCTGCACCCGCTGACCGGCGAGATCGTCCGCGAGGAGCAGGAGTACTACATCTTCCCGGCCTCGCACTACGTCGCCGGCCCCGAGCGGCTGGAGCGGGCGGTCGGCACCATCGAGGCCGAGCTCACCGACCGGCTGGCCGAGCTCGAGCGGCAGAACAAGCTGCTCGAGGCCCAGCGCCTGCGGATGCGGACCACCTACGACATCGAGATGCTCCGCCAGGTCGGTACCTGCGCCGGCGTCGAGAACTACTCGCGCCACTTCGACGGCCGCGCGCCCGGCTCGGCGTCCAACACCCTCATCGACTACTTCCCCGAGGACTTCCTGCTCGTCATCGACGAGTCCCACGTCACCGTGCCGCAGATCGGCGGCATGTACGAGGGCGACATGTCCCGCAAGCGGACCCTCGTCGACCACGGCTTCCGGCTGCCGTCGGCCATGGACAACCGGCCGCTGCGCTGGGAGGAGTTCCAGGAGCGGATCGGCCAGACCGTGTACCTGTCCGCGACGCCCGGGCCGTACGAGCTCGGGCGGGTCAAGGGCGACGTCGTCCAGCAGATCATCCGGCCGACCGGTCTCGTGGACCCCAAGGTCGTCGTCAAGCAGACCAAGGGCCAGATCGACGACCTGCTCGCCGAGATCCGCGAGCGCACGCCCAAGAACGAGCGCGTCCTCGTCACCACGCTGACCAAGAAGATGGCCGAGGACCTCACGGACTACCTGCTCGAGCAGGGGGAGCGGGTCCGGTACCTGCACTCCGAGGTCGACACGCTCCGCCGGGTCGAGCTGCTGCGGGAGCTGCGGCTGGGCGAGTACGACGTCCTGGTCGGCATCAACCTGCTGCGCGAGGGCCTGGACCTGCCCGAGGTCTCGCTCGTCGCGATCCTCGACGCGGACAAGGAGGGGTTCCTCCGCTCGGCGACCTCGCTCATCCAGACCATCGGCCGCGCGGCCCGCAACGTGTCGGGCGAGGTGCACATGTACGCCGACCGGATCACGGCGTCCATGGAGCAGGCCATCGACGAGACCAACCGTCGCCGCGAGATCCAGGTGGCCCACAACCTGGCCAACGGCATCGACCCCACGCCGCTGCGCAAGAAGATCGCGGACATCACCGACCTCATCGCCCGCGAGGACGAGGACACCCGGTCCCTGCTCGGCGGGTCCGGGCGGCGGCAGTCGCGCGGCAAGGCGCAGAACGGCGCCGTGTCCCCGCTGCCGGTGAGCCGGCACGAGGGCATGCCCCAGGCCGAGCTCGCCGACCTCATCCAGCAGCTCAGCGACCAGATGCACGCCTCGGCCGCCGAGCTGCAGTTCGAGGTGGCGGCGCGGCTGCGCGACGAGATCGGCGACCTGAAGAAGGAGCTGCGCGGGATGCAGGCCGCGGGCGTCTGAGGCGGGGCGGCCCGCGGGAGGGACCGGCCCAGCGGGTCACGGGCCCTGCGGTGCCACCACCCCGCAGTGTCACGAGCCGAGCGGTGTCACCAGCCCCGCTGCCGCCAGGCGTCGAGGTGGGGGCGCTCGGCCCCCAGGGTGGTGCCGTCGCCGTGCCCCGGCTGCACGAGCGTGCTGTCCGGCAGGTCGTCGAACAGCCGCTCCACGACGTCGGCGAGCAGCTGCGCGAAGCGGTCCGGGTCCTGCCACGTGTTGCCGACCCCGCCGGGGAACAGGGAGTCGCCGGTGAGCGCGAGCGTCGGGTGCGGGGCGGCGCCGGGCACCACCAGGGCGACCGAGCCCGGGGTGTGCCCCCGCAGGTGGACCACGGACACCACGACCTCGCCCACCTCCACCACGTCGCCGTGGTCGAGGAGCCGGTCCGCGGCCACGGGGAGGTCGCCGGCGTCCGCCCGGCCGACGAGGCACGGCGCCCCGGTGGCGGCGACCACCTCGGGCAGGGCCCGGTGGTGGTCCCAGTGCCCGTGGGTGGTCACCACCGCGACCACGTCCGGGGCGGCCCGGCCGGCCGCGTGCGCCGCCCCGTCCAGCAGCGACAGCACCGCCGGGCGCGTCGTCGGCGGCGTCCACGAGCAGCTGGGCGCCGGTCGCCGCGCAGGTGAGGACGTAGGCGCAGTTGTCCTGCTCGCTGACCGAGGCCTTGCTCAGCAGCACGGGGCCCAGGTCGACGTGGACGGCGCCGCCGTCCTGCGCGACGTGCAGGGCGGGCAGGAGGGGGTCGCCGGGGGACAGGACGTCGCTCATGGGACCCACCTCACCACTCGTTGCGGACCTCGTGCACCTGGTCGATCGCCTCCGCGGCCCGGACCAGCGCCAGGTGGCTGAAGGCCTGGGGGTAGTTGCCGGTGAACCGCCGCGCCACCGGGTCGTACTCCTCGGCCAGCAGCCCGAGCCCCGGGGTGGCGAGCCCGCAGAGCCGGTCCATGAGCGCGACCGCCTCCTCCCGGCGCCCGCTGCGCGCCCAGTGCTCGACCAGCCAGAACGAGCAGGCGAGGAACGGGTGCTCGTCGCCGGCCAGCCCGTCGACCTGGCTGTCGGTCCGGTAGCGCAGCACCAGCCCGTCCCTCAGCAGGTCCTGCTCGACGGCCGCGACCGTGGCGAGCATGACCGGGTCGTCCCAGGCGAGGAAGCCGACCTGCGCCGCCTGGAGCAGCGCCGCGTCGACCGTCGTCCCGCCGAGGTACTGCACGAGGTTCCCCCGGACCGGGTCGACGCCCTGCTCGAGGACCTGCGCGCGGATCCGGTCGGCGGTCGCCTGCCACACCTCGACGTGGCCCGGCCGGCCGAAGTCCTCGACGGCGCGCACGCCGCGGTCGAACGCCGCCCAGGCCATGAACCGCGAGTGCGTGAAGGCCCGCAGGTCGCCGCGGATCTCCCAGATCCCGTTGTCCGGGGTGTCCCAGACCTCGGCGAGGTGGTCGAGGAGGGCGGCCTGCAAGGACCAGCTGAAGACGTCGGTGTGCAGCCCGGCGCAGCGGGCGGCGTGCAGGGCCACCATGACCTCGCCGATGACGTCGACCTGCAGCTGCGAGGCGGCGGCGTTGCCCACCCGGACCGGGGTCGACCCCTCGTAGCCGGGCAGGTGGTCCAGCGTGTACTCCTCGAGCCGCCGCTCGCCGCCCACCCCGTACATGATCTGCACGTCCTCCGGCGCCCCGGCCACGGAGCGGAGCAGCCAGGCCCGCCAGCTGTCCGCGCTCTCCAGGTAGCCGTGGGCGAGCAGGGCCTCCAGGGTCAGGGCCGCGTCGCGGAGCCAGCAGTACCGGTAGTCCCAGTTCCGGACCCCGCCGATCTCCTCGGGCAGCGAGGTGGTGGGCGCGGCGACGATGCCGCCGGTGTCCTCGTGGCTCAGCGCGCGCAGGGTGAGCAGGGACCGCCGCACCGGGCCGGCGTAGCGGCCGTCGTGCTTGCAGCGCGAGGCCCACTCCCGCCACCACGTCTCGGTCCGGTCGATGGCCGCGGTGACGTACACGGGCGACGGCGGCGGCCGGTGCGAGGGGTACCAGGTGAGCACCAGGTCGTTGCGCCCGCCGGCCGCGACGTCGAACTCCCCGACGTGGCGGTGGTCGACGGGGACGGGCAGCGGGTCGCAGCGCAGCAGCACCGCGTCGGGCCCGGCCACCGCGAGCAGCGCCTGGGCGCCGCCCTCCGGGGTCGCCGACGTGGCCGCGTTGGGGCCGGACCCGACGCCGCGGACCCGCTCCGGGCGGGGGGCAGGCAGCGCGAACGCGGCGTCCACGGCGGCGCCGTCGTCGCGGATCCGTCGCACCCACGGGACGTCCCGGCCGTAGCCGAAGCGGATGACGAGCTCCTGCCGCATCCGGACGGTCCCCTCGATGCCCTCGACGCGGCGGACGAGGTCGGCGCGGCGCCCCCCGACGGGCATGGTCTCCACCACCCGGACCCGCCCGGTGCTCGTGCGCCAGACCGTCTCCAGGGTGAAGGTGCCGTCCCGGTAGCTGCGCTCCTCGACGACGGCGTCGGCCTCGAGCGGGGCGAGCAGCCAGCGGCCGTTGTCGGCGTCGCCGAGCAGCGCCGCGAAGCAGGCGGGGGAGTCGAAGCGGGGGAAGCACAGCCAGTCCACGCTGCCCCGGTCGGAGACGAGCGCGGCGGAGTGCAGGTCGCCCAGCAGCGCGTAGCGCTCGATGGGGACCGCGGGGGCGGGGGTCACCCGGGGGACGCTACCGCCGCACGGACGCCGGGCCACCAGCCCGCCCACCGGTAGCCGGTCCTGCTGCTCAGGGGGCCGACGTCCGCCGGACGGCCCGTCCGGCCACGGTCGTCGTGGTGCTGCCCGGCCCCGCGGCCCCGTCTGCCGGGGTCGGCGGCTCGTCGGCCGCGTCCGCGGGGACCGGCAGGGCCCGCGCGGCGGGCATCGGGAGGGCGGCCGCGGGGACGGCGGGCAGCGGGAGGGCGGGGAGCGGGAGGGCGGGGGGCGGGACCGGAGGAAGGGGGACGGTGGGCAGCGGGCGGGCCGGCTCTGTGGTGGGTGTCCTCGGCGCGGGGACGGTAGGGGCGGCGGGCCGGCCGGTCCGGGTCGGCAGCGGCAGCGGCAGCGTCGTGGGGAGCGCGGTCGGGAGCACGGTCGGGAGCGCGGTCGGGAGCGCGGTGGGCAGCGCGGTGGGCAGCGCGGTGGGCAGCGCGGGCGGGAGCAGGGTCGGCAGGACGCTGGTCAGCGGGGGCCTCGCGGGCGGTACCGGGGCGGGTGCGGTCGGAGACCCCGGTGCGCCGGTCGCCGTCGGGACCGGCACCGAGGTCGGGGTCGAGGTCGGGGTCGAGGCCGAGGTCGGCGTCGAGGTGGCCCCGGTCGTCGGCGTGGCGGGGGTGCTGCTCCCGGACCGGCCGGTCGGGCGCCGGTCCCGCCCGGGCGCGCCGGGCCGCCTGCCGTCCCTCGCGCACCCCCCTCCCCGTCCTCCGGCCCCGCGGTGCCCCTGCCGCCCCCGCCGACGGCCTCGTCCGTCGCCGAGGACACCGCGCCCGCGGGCTGCCCGGTGGTGCTCATCTGGCCGGCCGCCGCGGGCAGCGCGGCGACGGGTGCGACCCCGAGGGCGGAGCCCACGCCGACCAGGGCCGCGGTCCCGGCCGCGGCGACCGTGCTGCCGGCCGACGTCGTCACGGCAGCGGTGACCTGGAGGGCGGACTGCTGCGCCGAGCCGATCACCGGGACCTGGACGAGCAGGCCGAGCGGACCGGTGGCCCACCAGAGCCGCGGCACGGGGATGCAGAGGAACTGCCGGACGACGGCGGGGTCGAACTGGGTGCCGGCGCAGCGCGCGAGCTCGGTGAGCGCGGCCCGGGTGCCGCCGGCCTTCTTGTAGGACCGGGCGGCGGTCATCGTCTCGAAGGCGTCCACGACGCCGACGATGCGCCCGGCCCGGCTGATCTGCTCCCCGGCGAGGCCGGCCGGGTACCCGCCGCCGTCCCACCGCTCGTGGTGGTGGGCGATGCCGCCGGCCCACTCCCCGAGCCAGCCCAGGAGCTCTCCGGCCAGGCGCTCCCCGTGGGACGGGTGCTGGCGCATCAGCTCCCACTCGGCCGCGTCGAGCCGGGAGGGCTTGCTGATGACGAGGGCGGGGACGTCGAGCTTGCCGACGTCGTGCAGCAGGGCCGCCCACAGCAGGCGGTCGCGGTCGGCCTGGGGGAGCGCCAGCTGGTCGGCGAGGCAGCTCCGTGATCATGCGGACGCGCTCGCTGTGGCCCCGGGTGCGCTTGTCGTGCCGGCCGAGCGCGGTGATGAGGGCGAGCATCACGTGGGCGACGTCCTGCGCCCCCGGCTGCGCGGCCAGCAGACGGCGCTGCGCGGCGCGGTCGCGGCCCAGACGGGCGACGGCCAGCCGGGAGGGTGCCCGCTCCGGGAACAGCATGGTCATCCGCAGCAGCGCCTCCAGCGGCAGGAACCGCCGGACCAGCCGCTCCACGACGAGGGACGTCGTGAGGCAGACGCTGCCCACCAGGAGGAGGAACTGCCACACCGGGCGGTCGCCCAGGAGCCGGGCGACCAGCAGCCCGGTCGCGACCGAGGCGAGCACCGGGCTCATGACGATCCCCGTGCGCAGGGCCACGGCCAGGCGGGGGTGGGAGCGCCACCGGGCGGGGTCCGCGGCCGCGGCGTCGTCGGCGGTCCTCCTGCTCACGAGAGCCGTATCGGCGCGGCGGACCGGTGACCTGAGGTCCTCGCGGCGGCCGTGGCCGGACGCCGCCCGGACGGTTCTGTCAGCCGGCCGACCTACCATGGGGGTGTGGCAGACCGTCTCGTCGTCCGTGGTGCACGTGAGCACAACCTCAAGGACATCGGGGTCGACCTCCCTCGCGACGCCCTCGTCGTGTTCACCGGTCTGTCGGGGTCCGGCAAGTCGTCCCTGGCCTTCGACACGATCTTCGCCGAGGGCCAGCGGCGCTACGTGGAGTCCCTCAGCGCGTACGCCCGCCAGTTCCTCGGCCAGATGGACAAGCCGGACGTCGACTTCATCGAGGGCCTGTCGCCGGCGGTGTCGATCGACCAGAAGTCGACCAACCGCAACCCCCGCTCCACGGTCGGCACCATCACCGAGATCCACGACTACCTGCGGCTGCTGTACGCCCGCGCCGGGCGTCCCCACTGCGTGCAGTGCGGCGAGCCGATCGGCCGCCAGACGCCGCAGCAGATCGTCGACCGGCTGATGGAGCTCCCGGACGGCACCCGCTTCCAGGTGCTCGCCCCCGTGGTCCGCGGCCGCAAGGGCGAGAACCTCGAGCTGTTCCGCGAGATGCAGGGCAAGGGCTTCTCCCGGGCCCGGGTGGACGGCGAGGTCGTCTCCCTCGCCGAGCCGCCCGCCCTGGACAAGAAGAAGAAGCACGACGTCGACGTGGTCGTCGACCGGCTGGTCGCGCGCGGCGAGGGCGACGACGAGCGTCTCCGCAGCACCAAGCGGCGCCTCACCGACTCCGTCGAGACCGCCCTCGGCCTGGCCGACGGCATCGTCGTCGTCGAGCTGGTCGACGTGCCCGCCCCCGGCACGCCGGGCGCCGACGACCACCCCCTCGGCGCACGGGACCGCCGCTTCAGCGAGCGGCTGGCCTGCCCCAACGACCACCCGGTCGCCCTGGAGGAGATCGAGCCCCGCACGTTCTCCTTCAACGGCCCGTACGGCGCCTGCCCGACGTGCAGCGGCCTCGGCACCCGGCTCGAGGTGGACCCCGAGCTCGTGGTCCCGGACGACGACCTCTCGCTCTCGCAGGGGGCGGTGGCGCCGTGGTCGAGCGGCAGCCAGAGCGTCGACTACTTCGACAAGCTGCTGTCCAGCCTCGCCGACGCGCTCGGCTTCTCCATGGACACCCCGTGGCGGGCGCTGCCCGAGCGGGCCCGCGAGGCCGTGCTCCACGGCCTCGACGGCCAGCTCGACGTCCGCTACAAGACCCGCCACGGACGCCAGCGCGCCTACCGCGCCGGGTTCGAGGGCGTGCTGCCCTTCATCCGCCGCCGGCACGCGGAGACCGACTCCGAGTGGGCCAAGGACCGTTACGGCGCCTACATGCGCGAGGTGCCGTGCCCGGTGTGCCACGGCGCCCGGCTGCGGCCCGAGGTGCTCGCCGTCACGGTGTCCGGGCGCAACATCGCCGAGGTGTCCTCGCTGACGATCGGCGAGGCGGCCGGCTTCCTGCGCCGGCTCGAGCTGTCCGAGCGCGAGCACGCCATCGCCGACCGGGTGCTGCGCGAGATCCACGCCCGCCTCGGCTTCCTGCTCGACGTCGGCCTGGACTACCTGAGCCTGGACCGTGCCGCGGGCACCCTGTCCGGCGGCGAGGCGCAGCGCATCCGTCTGGCCACGCAGATCGGCGCGGGCCTGGTCGGCGTGCTGTACGTGCTCGACGAGCCGAGCATCGGCCTGCACCAGCGCGACAACCAGCGCCTCATCGGCACGCTGACCCGGCTGCGGGACCTCGGGCAACACCCTCATCGTCGTCGAGCACGACGAGGACACCATCAAGGCCTCGGACTGGGTGGTGGACATCGGCCCGGGCGCCGGCGAGCACGGGGGCCAGGTCGTCCACTCCGGCCCGCTCGCGGACCTGCTCACCAACTCGGCCTCGCTCACGGGCGCGTACCTGTCCGGCCGCCGGTCCATCCCCACGCCCGAGCGGCGCCGCCCGGTCGACCCCGCCCGCGTGGTGTCGGTCAAGGGCGCGCGGGAGCACAACCTCACGGGCGTCGACGTCGACTTCCCCCTCGGCGTGCTCGTGTCCGTGACGGGGGTGTCGGGCTCCGGCAAGTCCACCCTGGTCAACGACATCCTCTACACGGTCCTGGCCAACAAGCTGAACGGTGCGCGCCAGGTCCCCGGCCGGCACAAGACCGTCACCGGCCTCGAGCTGCTCGACAAGGTCGTCCACGTCGACCAGGGACCCATCGGGCGCACCCCGCGCTCCAACCCGGCCACGTACACGGGGGTCTGGGACCACGTCCGCAAGCTGTTCGCGCAGGCGCCCGAGGCCAAGATCCGCGGCTACCAGCCCGGCCGCTTCAGCTTCAACGTCAAGGGCGGGCGCTGCGAGCACTGCCAGGGCGACGGCACCCTGAAGATCGAGATGAACTTCCTCCCGGACGTCTACGTCCCGTGCGAGGTGTGCGGCGGGGCCCGGTACAACCGGGAGACCCTCGAGGTGCACTTCAAGGGCAAGACGGTCGCCGACGTGCTCGACGCCCCGATCGAGGAGGCCGCGGAGTTCTTCGCCGCGGTCCCCGCCATCGCCCGGCACCTCAACACCCTCGTGGACGTCGGCCTCGGCTACGTCCGGCTCGGCCAGCCGGCGCCGACCCTGTCCGGCGGGGAGGCGCAGCGCGTCAAGCTCGCCACGGAGCTCCAGCGCCGCTCCGCCGGGCGCACGGTCTACGTGCTCGACGAGCCGACCACCGGGCTGCACTTCGAGGACATCCGCAAGCTGCTCGAGCTGCTCCAGGGCCTGGTCGACAAGGGCAACACGGTCATCGTCATCGAGCACAACCTCGACGTCATCAAGTCCTCGGACTGGGTGATCGACATGGGCCCCGAGGGCGGGTCCGGCGGCGGCCGCGTCATCGCCCAGGGGACGCCGGAGCAGGTGGCCGCGGTCGAGGGCAGCTTCACCGGGCACTTCCTGGCCGGGCTGGTGACGCCGGAGCGGTCGCGGCGGGGGAGCACCCGGCGCAAGGCCGGCTGAGGTCTCCCGGGCGGGTCTCCCAGGCGGGTCTCCGGGCGGGTCTCCGGGCGGGTCTCCGGGCGGGTCTCCGGGCAGGCAGTCCGGGGGGCCTGCCGGCGCCGTACACCCGTCGTGCATGATCCTCGTGTGGACCTCAAGGAGCTGGACTGCCCCTCCCGGCGAGGGGTGCTCCGCGCCCTGGCCGGCATCGGCGTGACCACGATCGCGGCCGGGGTCCTCGTGGCCTGCGGGAGCGACGGGAGCACGGCCTCCGGCGCGCCCGGCGGTGAGGACGACGCCACGGGCGACGCCGGCACCGACGGCGGCACGGCAGCCACCGGCGACGCAGCCGGAGGGGCCACCGACGAGGCGACCGGTGGTGCGGGCGGCGGCGCGGCGTCCGGTGCCACAGTCCCGCTGGCCGACGTGCCCGTGGGCGAGGCGGTCGTGGTCGACGTCGGCGGTACCCGCTACGTCGTCGCGCAGCCGACGGCCGGCGAGGTCGTGGCCTTCTCGGCGAGCTGCACCCACGCCGGCACGATCGTCCAGGCCGTGGGCGGTCTGCAGCTCCGCTGCCCCAACCACGGCAGCGAGTTCGACGCCGGCGACGGTGCGGCCGTCCTCAACGGCCCGGCGGTCGACCCGCTGCCGTCGGTGCCTGCCACGGTCGAGGGGGACCTGGTCGTCCTGTCGGTCTGAGGACGTAGCCTCGGGGTGTGGCGGACCCCTCGACCTACCGCCCCAGGACGGGTGAGATCCCGGAGCAGCCGGGCGTCTACCGGTTCTCCGACGCCCACGGGCGGGTCATCTACGTCGGCAAGGCCAAGAGCCTCCGGCAGCGGCTGAACTCCTACTTCGCCGACCCCGCCGGGCTCCACCCACGGACCCAGCAGATGGTCTTCACCGCCGCGTCGGTGCAGTGGACGACGGTCGGCACCGAGGTCGAGGCGCTCCAGCTCGAGTACTCGTGGATCAAGGAGTTCGACCCCCGGTTCAACGTCAAGTACCGCGACGACAAGTCCTACCCCTGGCTCGCGGTCACCGTCGGCGAGGAGTTCCCCCGGGTCCAGGTGCTGCGCGGTGCGAAGCGCAAGGGCACCCGGTACTTCGGCCCGTACTCCCACGCCTGGGCCATCCGGGAGACCGTCGACCTGCTCCTGCGCGTGTTCCCCGTGCGCACGTGCAGCGCCGGGGTCTTCAAGCGGGCCGGGCAGGTCGGCCGGCCCTGCCTGCTCGGCTACATCGACAAGTGCTCGGCTCCCTGTGTCGGACGGGTGACCGCGGACGAGCACCGTGCGCTCGTCGAGGACTTCGTCGACTTCATGGCCGGCGACGCGACCCGGTTCGTCCGCCGCCTCGAGGGCCGGATGCGCGACGCCGCGAAGATCCAGGACTACGAGAAGGCCGCGCGGCTGCGCGACGACGTGGGGGCGCTGCAGCGGGCGCTGGAGCGAAACGCCGTCGTCCTGCCCGACGGCACGGACGCCGACGTGTTCGCCCTCGCCGAGGACGAGCTCGAGGCCGCCGTGCAGGTGTTCCACGTCCGCGGCGGGCGCATCCGCGGCCAGCGCGGCTGGGTGGTGGAGAAGGTCGAGGACGTCTCCACGCCCGACCTCGTCGAACGGCTGCTCCAGCAGGTCTACGGCGGCGAGGACGCCGAGGCCACCGGCAGCGTCCCGCGCGAGGTGCTCGTGCCGGTCGAGCCGACCGATGCCGACGAGGTCCGCGAGTGGCTCAGCGCCCGCCGCGGGTCCCGGGTCGACGTCCGGGTCCCGCAGCGCGGGGACAAGCGCACCCTGATGGACACCGTGGCCGGCAACGCCAAGCAGGGCCTGGCCCTGCACAAGACCCGCCGCGCCGGCGACCTCACCACCCGCGGCGTCGCCCTGCAGGAGCTCCAGGAGGCGCTCGGGCTGCCCGAGGCCCCGCTGCGGATCGAGTGCTACGACGTGTCGCACCTCATGGGCACCGACCGGGTGGCCTCCATGGTCGTCTTCGAGGACGGCCTGCCCCGCAAGGGCGAGTACCGGACCTTCAACGTCCGCGGCGACCACGGCGAGGACGACACCGCCGCCATGCGGGAGGTGCTGCAGCGTCGCTTCCGCCGCTACCTCGAGGACCGCGAGCAGGCCGGCGACCTGGAGATGGGGCCCGACCCGGAGGACGAGGCCCCCCCGGGCCCCGGCGCCATCGACCCGACCACGGGCCGGCCCCGGCGCTTCGCCTACCCGCCGCAGCTCGTGGTGGTCGACGGCGGCGCCCCGCAGGTGGCCGCGGCGGCCGCGGCGCTCGCGGACATGGGCGTGGCCGACGTGGCCGTCGTCGGCCTGGCCAAGCGGCTGGAGGAGGTCTGGCTCCCCGACGACGACCACCCGCTCGTGCTGCCCCGCAGCAGCCAGGGGCTGTACCTGCTGCAGCGGCTGCGCGACGAGGCCCACCGCTTCGCCATCGGCAAGCACCGGGCCCGCCGCACCAAGGGCATGACCGCCAGCGAGCTGGACACCGTCCCGGGCCTCGGGCCGGCGCGGCGCAAGGCGCTGCTCGACGCGTTCGGCTCCGTGCGGGCCATCCGGACGTCCGAGGCGGAGGAGATCGCCCAGGTCAAGGGCATCGGCCCCGCCCTGGCCGCCGCCGTGCTGGCGGCGCTGCGCCCCGACGCCGCGGCGGCCGCGGCGGACGGGGCCACGGTGGACGGGGCCGCGGCGGACGGGGCCACGGCGGACGGACGCGGGGCGGAGGGACGCGGGGCGGAGAGACGCGGGGCGGAGGGGGCCTCGGTGGACGGGGGCGGGGCCGAAGAGGACACCCGAGCCGGACACGGCGGGGACCCGGACGCCGCTGCGGCCGGGCCCGCGGCGGGCGGGGGAGGCGCCGGCGCCTCGGGGGCCACGGCCCTGTCGCGCGTCGGTCCCGGCGACGCGGGCACGACCGACCTGGGCGAGGACGACATCGGGGCGGTGGACATCGGGGCGGTGGACATGGCCACCGGGGAGATCCTCGCCCGCTGACCGGCCGCCCGGCGCGCCCGGCGGCCGCACCCGGCATGCTGGGGCCGACGGCCCACCCGACCCACCGGCAGGAGGCGCCACCGTGACCGAACCGCACCCGGGCGCCGACGCCGAGGTCCTCATCATCACCGGCATGTCCGGCGCGGGGCACTCGACGGCGTCCAACGTGCTGGAGGACGACGGCTGGTTCGTGGTGGACAACCTGCCGCCCCAGATGCTCCCGCCGCTGGCCGAGCTGACCATCCGTTCCGGCGGGGCCGTCCCGCGCCTGGCCGTGGCCATCGACGCCCGCGGCCGGTCCTTCACCCCGGACCTGTCCCGGGCGCTGGACGACGTGCGGGCCAAGGGGCTGTCACCGGTCGTGCTCTTCCTCGACGCCGCCGACCGGGTCCTGGTCCGCCGGTTCGAGTCCGTCCGCCGGCCGCACCCGCTGCAGCCGCCCGGCACCGTCCTGGACGCCATCGCCCGGGAGCGGGAGCTGCTGCAGCCCGTCCGCGAGCTGGCCGACATCTACATCGACACGAGCGACAGCAACGTCCACCAGCTCGCCGCCAAGGTCCGCGCCGCCCTGCGCCCCCGCGGCGCCGAGCGCGGCGACCTGCACCTCACGGTCCTGTCGTTCGGCTTCAAGCACGGCGTGCCGGTCGACGCGGAGAACATCGCCGACGTGCGCTTCCTGCCCAACCCGCACTGGGTCCCCGAGCTGCGCCCCCGGACGGGGCTGGACGCCGAGGTCGCCTCCTACGTCTTCGCCGACCCGTCGGCGGCGGAGTTCGTCGAGGCCTACAGCCGCTGCCTGCAGGTCATCACGCGCGGGTACCGCGAGGAGAACAAGCGCTTCGCCGTCGTCGCGGTCGGCTGCACCGGGGGCAAGCACCGCAGCGTGGCCGTGGCCGAGGCCCTCGCCGCCCGCATGGCCGGCGACGGCGTGGTCACCCACCCGGTCCACCGCGACCTCGGGCGGGAGTAGGTGGCCGGACAGCTGCCCCGGGCCCCCCGGACCGCGGCCGCCCCGGCCGGGAGGCGCGGTCGGCGCGGCGGCCGGGTGGCGGTCACCGCGCTCGGCGGGGGGCACGGCCTGTCGGCCTCCCTCCAGGCGCTCCGGCACGTCACCGACGACCTCACCGCCGTCGTCACCGTCGCCGACGACGGCGGCTCCTCGGGCCGCCTGCGCGAGGAGTTCGGCGTGCTGCCGCCCGGCGACCTGCGGATGGCGCTGTCCGCGCTGTGCGACGACTCCGGCTGGGGCCACCTGTGGCGCGACGTCCTCCAGCACCGCTTCGCCGGGGACGGGCCGATGGGCGGGCACCCCCTCGGCAACCTGCTCATCGTCGCCCTGTGGCAGCTGCTCGAGGACCCGGCCGACGGCCTGCGGGTGGTCGGGGAGCTGCTGGGCGCGCAGGGACGGGTGCTGCCCATGTCCGACGACCCGCTCACCATCGAGGCCGACGTGCTGGACGGCGCCGGCGGGCTGCTCACCGTGCGCGGCCAGGGCCACGTCGCCACGACGACCCACCGGGTGCACGCCGTGCGCCTGGTCCCCGCCGAGCCGCGCGCCAACCCGGAGGCGGTCCGGGCGGTCCTCGACGCGGACTGGGTGGTGCTGGGCCCCGGCTCGTGGTTCACCTCGGTGTGCCCGCACCTGCTCGTGCCCGACCTCGCCGAGGCGCTGCAGCGCACCGCCGCGCGCCGCTGCGTCACCCTCAACCTCGAGGCCGGCGGCACCGAGACGGTCGGCTACCGGTGCGAGCAGATGCTCGAGGTCCTCGGGGACCTCGCGCCGCAGCTCACCCTCGACGCCGTCGTGGTGGACCCGTCCGCGGTCGACGACCTGCCGGCCCTGCAGGCCGCCGCGGCCCGGTTCGGCGCCGACCTGCACGTCCGTGAGGTCCGTGAGCTCTCCGGAGCGCCCCGTCACTCACCGCTACGACTCGCCGCGGCGTACGGGGACGTGTTCGCCGGGCGTCCCTCGGACACCCGTCGGACGTAGCCCGGATCCTTTGGCAGGATGACCGCCATGGCGCTCACCTCTTCGGTCAAGGACGAGCTGAGCCGGCTGCCCGTCACGCGCGTGTGCTGCCGCAAGGCGGAGGTCACGGCGATGCTGCGCTTCTCCAACGCGCTGCACATCGTCGCCGGCCGCGTCGTGGTCGAGGCCGAGTTCGACACCGCCCAGGCGGCCCGCCGGCTGCGCCGCGAGATCGGCGAGGTCTACGGCCACCCCAGCGAGCTGCTCGTCCTGCAGCCCGGCGGCCTGCGCCGGGCGACCCGCTACGTGGTCCGGGTGAGCCGCGAGGGCGAGACCCTGGCCCGGCAGACCGGCCTGCTCGACCCGCGCAGCCGGCCCGTGCGCGGCATGCCGCCCCAGGTCGTCGGCGGCGCGGTGTGCGACGCCGAGTCGGCGTGGCGCGGGGCCTTCCTCGCCCACGGCTCCCTCACCGAGCCCGGCCGCTCCAGCTCCCTGGAGGTCACCGCGCCCGGCCCGGAGGCCGCGCTCGCCCTGGTCGGCGCCGGCCGCCGGCTCGGCATCCAGGCCAAGGCCCGCGAGGTCCGCGGGGTGGACCGGGTCGTGGTCCGCGACGCCGAGGCGATCAGCGCCCTGCTCACCCGCCTGGGTGCCCACGACGCGGTCATGGTGTGGGAGGAGCGCCGGATGCGCCGCGAGGTCCGGGCCACGGCCAACCGCCTGGCCAACTTCGACGACGCCAACCTGCGCCGCTCGGCCCGTGCCGCCGTGGCCGCGGGGTCCCGCGTGGAGCGTGCCCTGGAGCTGCTGGGCGAGGACGTGCCCGAGCACCTGCGCGAGGCCGGCCACCTGCGCCTGGCCCACGGGCAGGCCAGCCTCGAGGAGCTCGGTCAGCTCGCCGACCCGCCGATGACCAAGGACGCCGTGGCCGGACGGATCCGGCGCCTGCTGGCCCTGGCCGACAAGAAGGCCGAGGACCTGGGCGTGCCCGGAACCGACGCCAACCTCACCCCGGACATGCTCGAGGCCTGAGCGCCCGCCCACCGGGCCGCGATTACACCGGCGCGAGCCGCGCTTGTAGGGTCGACCCCGGTGTGACGAGGACGACACTCCTGCTCGTGAACAGCTCGCCCCCGGCAGCCCCGCCGGGCGCGAAAACCGACAGTGGAGGAACGACGTGACCGTACGGGTCGGCATCAACGGGTTCGGGCGCATCGGCCGCAACTTCTTCAGGGCCGCGCTCGCGGCGGGCGCGGACATCGAGGTCGTCGGGGTCAACGACCTCACCGACAACGCCACGCTCGCCCACCTGCTCAAGTACGACACCATCCTGGGCCGCCTCCCCGCCGAGGTCACCCACTCCGAGGACACCATCACGGTCGGCGGGCACACCTTCAAGGCCCTCGCCGAGCGCGACCCGTCCGCCCTGCCCTGGGGCGAGCTGGGCGCCGACGTGGTCATCGAGTCCACCGGCATCTTCGTCGACGGCACCAAGGCCAAGGCGCACATCGACGCCGGCGCCAAGAAGGTCATCATCTCCGCCCCGGCGAAGAACGAGGACGTCACCATCGTCATGGGCGTCAACGACGCCGACTACGACCCGGCGTCGCACCACATCATCTCCAACGCCTCCTGCACGACGAACTGCCTCGCGCCGATGGCCAAGGCGATCGACGACGAGTTCGGCATCGTCAAGGGCCTGATGACGACCATCCACGCGTACACGCAGGACCAGAACCTGCAGGACGCGCCCCACAAGGACCTGCGCCGCGCCCGCGCCGCGGCCGTCAACATCGTCCCCACCTCCACGGGTGCGGCCAAGGCGATCTCGCTCGTGCTCCCGCAGCTCAAGGGCAAGCTCGACGGCTACGCGGTCCGCGTCCCGATCCCCACCGGCTCCGCCACCGACCTCACGGTCGAGGTCGGCCGCGAGGTCACGGTCGAGGAGGTCAACGCCGCGGTGAAGAAGGCCGCCGACGGGGTCTACCTCCGCTACACCGAGGACCCCATCGTCTCCTCCGACATCGTCACCGACCCGGCGTCGTGCATCTTCGACTCCGGCCTGACCAAGGTCATCGGCAACCAGGTCAAGGTCGTCGGCTGGTACGACAACGAGTGGGGCTACTCCAACCGCCTCGTCGACCTGGTCGCCCTCGTCGGCCGCTCGCTCTGAGGCGCGACGTGCAGGACGTCGACCAGCTCGGCCAGCACCTCGGCGGCTTCTCCGGCCGCCGGGTCCTGGTCCGCAGCGACCTCAACGTGCCGCTCGACAGCTCGGGGGGCTCGCCCGTCATCACCGACGACGGGCGGGTCCGGGCCTCGGTGCCCACCATCCGGCAGCTGTCCGAGGCCGGCGCCGTCGTGGTCGTCTGCGCCCACCTCGGCCGCCCGAAGGGCGCCCCCGAGGCGAGGTACTCCCTCGCCCCGGTGGCCGCCCGGCTGCAGGAGCTGCTCGGCCGCGACGTGACCTTCGTGCCGACCACGGTCGGCCCCGAGGCGCAGCAGGCCGTGGCCGCCGCGTCGCCCGGGGACGTCGTCCTGCTGGAGAACCTGCGCTTCAACGCGGGGGAGACCAGCAAGGACGAGGCCGAGCGGGGCGCCTTCGCCGACGAGCTCGCGGCCCTGGCCGACGCGTTCGTCTCCGACGGCTTCGGCGTGGTCCACCGCAAGCAGGCCTCGGTGTACGACGTCGCCCGGAAGCTGCCGCACGCGGTGGGCGGGCTCGTCCTGCGCGAGGTGGAGGTGCTCCGGAAGCTGACCGACGACGTCGAGCGGCCCTACGCCGTCGTCCTCGGCGGCGCCAAGGTGTCCGACAAGCTGGCCGTCATCGAGAACCTGCTCGGCACCGCCGACCGGATCCTCGTCGGCGGCGGCATGGTCTTCACCTTCCTCGCGGCCCAGGGCCACGAGGTCGGCAAGAGCCTGCTCGAGGCGGACCAGGTCGAGACCGTCCGGGGCTACCTGGCCACGGCCGAGGACCGGGGCGTCACCGTCGTGCTCCCCACGGACATCGTCGCGGCCACCGCGTTCTCGGCGGACGCCGAGCACGACGTGGTCGCCGCGGACGCCATCCCGGCCGACCGGATCGGGCTCGACATCGGCCCGGAGTCCGCGGCCACCTTCGCCGCGGCCCTGTCGGACTGCCGCACGGTCTTCTGGAACGGCCCCATGGGCGTGTTCGAGATGGCGCCGTACGCCGAGGGCACCCGCGCGGTGGCCACGTCGCTGGCGGCGCTCGAGGGCCTCGGGGCCCTGGGCGTGGTCGGCGGCGGCGACACCGCGGCCGCGGTCCGCGCGCTCGGCTTCTCCGACGACGACTTCGGCCACGTGTCGACCGGCGGCGGCGCGAGCCTGGAGTACCTCGAGGGCAAGACCCTCCCCGGGCTCGCGGTCCTGCAGGACTGAGCCCGCCCGGCGCGGCGGCCGGACCCTCTGCGGTCCGCGCCGCCGCGCCGCGGCCCGCGTCCCCGCGCGGTGCCGCCGCACCTCCCACCCCTGACAGGAGCAGCATGGCGACCCGCACCCCCCTGATGGCCGGCAACTGGAAGATGAACCTCGACCACCTCGAGGCCACCCACCTCGTGCAGAAGCTGTCCTGGCTGCTGCGGGACGCCGGCCACGACGCGGCCAGCGTCGAGGTCGCCGTGCTCCCCGCCTTCACCGCCCTGCGCAGCGTGCAGACCCTCGTCGAGGCCGACGACCTGCCCGTGCGCACCGGCGGCCAGGACATCTCCGCCCACGACGCCGGCGCCCGCACCGGCGAGGTCTCCGGCGCCATGCTCGCCCGCCTCGGCTGCACCTACGCCTGCGTCGGGCACAGCGAGCGCCGTGAGTACCACGGCGAGGACGACGCCACCGTGGCGGCCAAGGCCGCCGCCGCGCACCGCCACGGCCTGGTCCCGATCGTGTGCGTCGGCGAGCCCCAGGCCGTCCGCGAGGCCGGCGAGCACGTCGCCTACACGCTGGCCCAGCTCGACGGCTCGCTCGCCGGCCTCACCGCCGAGGAGGTCGCCGCCACCGTCGTCGCCTACGAGCCGGTCTGGGCCATCGGGACCGGCCTCACGTGCGACGCCGACGACGCGCAGGAGGTCTGCGCCGCGATCCGCGCGCGGGTCGCCGAGACCCACGGCGGCGGCGTGGCCGACCGGGTCCGGGTCCTGTACGGCGGCTCGGTGAAGCCGTCCAACGTCGCCGGGATCATGGCCCGGGCGGACATCGACGGCGCCCTCGTCGGCGGGGCCTCCCTGGCCGCCGAGGACTTCGCCGGGATCGTCCGTTTCCGGGAGCACCCGAGCGCGTGACGTATCCTCGCTGCTGCGGGTCGTCGACCCGCCCGCGGCCCGACCCGTGGTCCCCGCCGGCCGGCGACCACCTACGACGGAGACAGACCCGACCGTGACCGACGTCCTCACGATCGTCCTCCAGGTCATCCTGGCGCTGACGAGCCTGATCCTGATCCTGCTCATCCTGCTCCACAAGGGCAGGGGCGGTGGGCTGTCGGACATGTTCGGCGGCGGCGCCTCCGGAGGCATGGGCGGGGCGAGCATCGCCGAGCGCAACCTCGACCGGCTGACCATCTCGGTGGGCCTGATCTGGGGTGTCGTCATCGTGCTGCTCAACCTGCTCACCCGCTTCGACATCTAGGCGCACCCACCGACGCACCGACCGGCCCGGCATCCCCGGGCGGGCCACGCACAGCACCGGCACCGACAGGAAGAGGACACACATGGCAGGCGGCAGCGCGATCCGCGGGAGCAGGGTCGGGGCAGGTCCGATGGGCGAGGCCGAGCGCGGCGACGCGGCCCCCCGGGTCAACGTCACGTACTACTGCGCGAACGGGCACACCGTGCGCCCCTCGTTCGCCGAGGAGAGCGGGAGCGAGGTGCCGGAGCAGTGGGACTGCCCGCGCTGCGGCTTCCCCGCCGGCCGTGACCCGGAGAACCCGCCGGCCCCCCACAAGGTCGAGCCGTACAAGACCCACCTGGCCTACGTGAAGGAGCGGCGCAGCGACGCCGACGGCGCGGCCATCCTCGACGAGGCCCTCACCCGGCTCCGCGAGCGCAAGATCATCGTCTGACCGGCACCCCGGTCGACCCGAGGCCCCCGGCGCACCCGCGCCGGGGGCCTCGTGCGTACGGGGGCCTGATCGTCGCGTCGGGAGGCGCGACCGTCAGGTCAGGGCGACGCGGGGCGCGCGAGGCCGCCGGGCAGGCGCGACGCGGCGGCGCGGTCGAGCAGCCACAGGGTGCGCCGGGTCCCGTGGGCCCCGGCCGCGGGCACCTGCTGCTCGCCGGCCCCGCCCAGGGCCATGGCGGTGACCGCGGCCTTGTCGTCCCCGGCGACGGGGAACCAGACCTCGGTCGCCGCCCGCAGCGTCGCGAACGTCATGCTCACCCGCTCCGGCGGCGGCTTGGGCGCCCCGCGGACCCCGGTGGTCGTTCCCGTCGCGTGCAGCCCCGGGTGCTCGGGGAACAGCGACGCGACGTGGCCGTCCGGCCCCATGCCGAGCACCGCGACGTCGAAGCGGGGCACCTCGAGCCGGTCGCCCGGCCGGCGGTGGCGCCGCAGCTCCGCCGCGTAGGCCACGGCGGCGTCCTCGGGGGTGCCGCCGTCCGGCGAGCCCGCGGGGGCGACGCCGTGGAGCAGGGCCGGGTCCACGTCCACGTGGTCGAGCAGGGCGGCCCGGGCCTTGGTCTCGTTGCGTTCCGGGTCGCCCTCGGGCAGGTGGCGCTCGTCGCCGAACCACACGTGCAGCCGCGACCAGTCGACCGCGGCCCGGGCGGGGGAGCGGCGCAGCTCCTCGAGCATCCCGATGCCGGTCGTGCCGCCGGTGAGCACCACGTGCGGGACGGCGCCCGAGGACTGCAGGTCGGTGACCGTGGTGACGAAGCGGGCCGCGGCCGCCGCAACGAGCGTGGCGGTGTCGGCGTGGACGACGACCGAGACGGGGGCGCTCACGCGCGGCGCCCGCTCACGCGTCGGCGCCCTCGTGCTGGACGAGGGAGCGGACGACCTCGGAGTACGTGACGTCGGGGTCGAGCCGGCGCAGCTCCTCGGCCAGGCACTCCGCGACGGAGCGACGGGGCAGGCCGAGGCGGTGGTCCGGCTCGCCGGGCTGGCTGAGCACGGCCTGCGCGCCCTCGGGGCGGGACAGCACGATGCGGCCGGCGTCGCGGACCAGCTCGACGGAGTGCATGCCGTGCTCGCCCGCCTCCTCCCGCTCCACCGGGCAGCCGAGCCGGACGTGCAGCCAGGCCGCGAGCAGGTCCGTGGACGGGCTGTCCGCGGCGCCCCGGACCACCGCGGCGGTCACCGGCTCGGACGGCGGGAGGTCGAGGGCCGCGGCGAGCAGCGCCCGCCAGCGGGTGGTCCGGGTCCACGCCATGTCGGTGTCCCCGTCGCTGTGGTGCCGGGACCGGGTCACCAGCGCGTCGTGGGGGCTTCCGCAGCCGGCCGCGTCGGTGATGCGTCGCTGGGCGAGCCGCCCGATCGGGTCCTCGGACAGGTCGTCGGGCGCCTCCCCGGGCCACCACGCCACGATCGGCGCGTCGGGCAGCAGGAGCGGGACGACGACCGAGGCGCCCTGGTCGGCGAGCTCGCCCTTGAGGCGGAGCACGACGATCTCGCCCGCCCCGGCGTCCCCGCCGACGCGGATCTGGGCGTCGAGGCCGGTGTCGGCGCCGGCGTCCTCGGACACGACGACGAGCACGCGCATGGGGTGCTCGCGGCTGGCGTCGGTCGCGGCGGTGATGGCGTCCTCGGCCCCCGCGGACGGGGTGAGGACGACCAGGGTGAGCACGCGGCCGAGGGCGACCGCGCCGCCGGTGGCGCGCAGGTCCACCAGGCTGCGGTTGATCGTCGAGGTGGACGTGTCCGGCAGGTCGAGGATCATCGGGGGTTCCTCTCGGGGGCGGGGCCGGACGTCACGGCAGCCGCCAGGTCCGGCCGTCGCGCGCCATCATCTCGTCGGCCCCGGCGGGGCCCCACGTGCCGGACGCGTACTGCTCGGGCTGGCCCTGGGTGGCCCAGAACTCCTCGATCGGGTCGAGGATCTTCCAGGACAGCTCGACCTCGGCGTGCCGGGGGAACAGCGGCGGGTCGCCGAGCAGGACGTCGAGGATCAGCCGCTCGTACGCCTCGGGGGAGGACTCGGTGAAGCTGTGCCCGTAGCCGAAGTCCATGGTGACGTCGCGCACCTCCATCGCGGTGCCCGGGACCTTGGAGCCGAACCGGATGGTCACGCCCTCGTCGGGCTGGACCCGGATGACGATCGCGTTCTTGCCGAGGCCGCCGGCGGCGGACTGCTCGAAGGGCAGGTGGGGCGCAGGCTTGAAGACCACGGCGATCTCGGTCACCCGGCGGCCCAGGCGCTTGCCCGCCCGCAGGTAGAACGGCACGCCCGCCCAGCGCCGGGTGTCCACGTCGAGACGGATCGCGGCGTAGGTCTCGGTCGTCGAGCCCTCGGGGATGCCGTCCTCCTCGAGGAACGCCCGGACCTTGCTGCCGCCCTGCCACCCGGCGGCGTACTGCCCGCGCGCCGTGGCCGTGGACAGGTCGGCGGGCAGCCGTACCGCGGAGAGGATCTTCTCCTTCTCCAGGCGCAGGTCGTGCGCGCCGAACGACGACCGGCTCCTCCATCGCGGTGAGCGCGAAGAGCTGGAGCAGGTGGTTCTGGATGACGTCGCGGGCGGCGCCGATCCCGTCGTAGTAGCCGGCCCGGCTGCCGATGCCGATGTCCTCGGCCATCGTGATCTGGACGTGGTCGACGTAGTTGCCGTTCCACACCGGCTCGAACAGCTGGTTCGCGAAGCGCAGCGCCAGCAGGTTCTGGACCGTCTCCTTGCCCAGGTAGTGGTCGATGCGGAAGACCGAGTCGTGCGGGAACACGGACTCGACGACCTCGTTGAGCTCGCGCGCGCTCTTCAGGTCGTGGCCGAACGGCTTCTCCACGACGACCCGCCGCCAGGCGTCCTCCGCGGAGTCCGACAGCCCGCTGCGGGCGAGCTGCTTGACCACGACCGGGAACGAGCTCGGCGGCACCGACAGGTAGAACGCGTGGTTGCCGCGGGTGCCGCGGTGCTCGTCGAGCTCGCGCACGGTGCGGGCGAGCTCGTCGAACGCGTCGTCGTCGTCGAAGCTGCCCTGGACGAAGCGGAGCCCGTCGGCCAGCTGCTGCCAGACCTCCTCGGAGAAGGGGGTGCGGGCGTTCTCCTTGACGGCGTCGTGGACGACCTGGGCGAAGTCCTGGCGGTCCCAGTCGCGGCGGGCGAAGCCGACGAGGGCGAAGCCCGGCGGGAGGAGCCCGCGCTGCATGAGGTCGTAGATGGCCGGCATGAGCTTGCGCTTGGCCAGGTCCCCGGTGACCCCGAACATCACGAGGCCCCCGGGGCCCGCGATCCGGGAGAGCCGGCGGTCGCGGGGGTCGCGCAGCGGGTTGTCCGAGGGCTCCACGGCCCCCATGAGGCTCACCCGGCCCGCCCCAGGGCGGCCGCGACGGCGGCGAGCCCCTCGGCGTCGTGCACGCGCAGGGTGAGGACCGGGCGGTCGAGACCGCGCAGCACGTCGGCGTCGCCCGCGGCCTGGGCCGCCTTGAGCCGGCCGAAGGTGAACTCCCGCCCCGGGACCTCGAGGTCCTCGGCGAGGTCGCCCGTCACCTGCACGAACACCCCGACCGGCGGGCCGCCCTTGTGCAGCTGGCCCGTGGAGTGCAGGAACCGGGGTCCCCAGCCGAACGTGACCGGCCGGCCGGTGCGGCCGGCGAGGGCGTCGCGGACCCCGACGAGGTCGGCGTGCGCGAGCCGGTCCAGGTACACCATGACGGCCAGGTAGCCGCGGCCTCCGGTCTCCTCCAGGTGCGCCAGCGTGGCCTCCACGGCCGCGTCCAGCTCCTCGGCGGTGCCCTCGGGCAGCGTCCGGGAGTCGGCGACGACCTCGACGCCGGCGTCGGTGAAGCGCGCGGGCGTCGGCTCGGGGGTCTTCTCCAGCAGGCCGCGGGCGGCGTTCTTCGCGCTCTCCACGTCCGGCTGGTCGAAGGGGTTGATCCCGAGCAGGAACCCGGCGGCGGCCGTCGCGTGCTCCCAGACGAGCATCTGGGCGCCCAGCGGCCCGGTCACCGTCACCTCGACGTCGGCCGGGGACGACGCGTCCGCCGCGGTGGTGACGCGGACCGCGTCGGGGAGCAGGGTGGTGGCCTCCAGCGCCTGCGGGCCGACGACGACGGGCAGGACCCCGCGCCCCTGCTTGCCCGTGGACTCCGCGACGAGCTGCTCGACCCAGTTCCCGAGCCCGGGCAGCCCGGACGCGGGGTCGTCGACGCAGCACGAGCTTGTCGCGCAGCCCGCCCTCGCCCTGCACCCCGGCGAAGGCGGCCCCCAGCCGCAGGGCCGGGTTGTCGGGGGAGTCGGTGGCGCAGACCTCGACCACGGACAGCGCCTCGTCGAGCAGGCGCCCGACGTCGGCGCCGGCCAGGGCGGAGGGGACCAGCCCGAAGGCGGTGAGGGCGGAGTAGCGGCCGCCGACGTGCGGGTCGGCGCGGAACACCGCCCGGTAGCCGGCCTCGGTGGCCGTGCCCTCCAGCGGCGAGCCCGGGTCGGTGACCACGACGACGCGGCGGCGCGGGTCGATGCCGGCCTCGGTGAAGGCCTCCTCGAAGACGCGGCGCTGGCTGTCGGTCTCCACGGTCCCGCCCGACTTGCTCGACACCACCACGACGGTGCGGTCGAGCTCGACGAGGGCGTCGCGGACCTGCCCGGGGTCGGTGGCGTCGAGGGTCACCAGGGGGACGCCGTAGGCCGCGCAGACCACCTCGGGCGCCAGCGAGGACCCGCCCATCCCGGCGAGCACGACCCGGTCCACGCCCTCGGCCCGCAGCTCGTCGCGCAGCGCGACGAGCTCGGCGACCAGGGGGCGGGACGTGGCGGCCAGGGTGGTCCAGGCCAGCCGGACGGAGGCCTCGTCCCGGGCCTCGGGGCCCCAGACGTCCGCGTCGCCCGCGCTCGTGCGGGAGGCGACGCGGGCCTCGACGAGGCGGTCGAGGGCGGCGCGCGAGCCCTCGGCGACGGTGGTCGAGACCTCGACCGCGAGCCGGCGCGGGTCACCGGCGCGCCTCGGCGAGGGCCTGCTCGACCGTGGCGACGAGCTCGCCCCAGCTGGCCTGGAACTTCTCCACGCCCTCGCGCTCCAGGCCGGCGACCACGTCGGCGTAGCCGATGCCCAGCCGCTCGACCGCGTCCAGCGCGTCGGCGGCGTCGGTGTAGGTGTCGCGGACGGTGTCGCCCGCCACCTCGCCGTGGTCCTCGGTGGCGTCGAACGTCGCCAGCGGCATGGTGTTCACGGTGTCCGGCGCGACCAGGTCGACGACGTACTTGGTGTCCGGGTAGGCCTTGTCCTTGACGCCGGTCGAGGCCCACAGCGGGCGCTGGCAGTGCGCGCCGGCCGCGGCCAGGTCGCTCCACCGGGTGGAGGCCAGCATCTCCTCGAAGGCCTGGTAGGCCAGGCGGGCGTTGGCCACGGCGGCCCGGCCGCGCAGCCCGGTCGCCTCGTCGGTGCCGAGGGCGTCGAGCTGCTTGTCCACGGTCGCGTCGACCCGGCTGACGAAGAACGAGGCGACGGAGTGGATCGTCGAGATGTCCTTGCCCGCCTCGGCGGCGCGCTCGAGGCCGTCCAGCCAGGCGTTGAGGACGGCGCGGTACCGGTCGAGGGAGAAGATGAGGGTGACGTTGACGCTGATGCCCTCGGCCAGCGCGCCCGTGATGGCCGGCAGCCCCTCCACCGTCGCCGGGATCTTGATCATGACGTTGGGGCGGTCGACGGTCGCGTACAGCTGCTTGGCCTGGGCGAGGGTCCCCTCGCTGTCGTGCGCCAGCCCGGGCTCGACCTCGAGGCTGACGCGGCCGTCGACCCCGTCGGTGGCCTCGTACACCGGGGCGAGGACGTCGCACGCCTCCCGGACGTCGGTCGTGGTGATGGCGGTGATGGCGTCGCTGACGTCGCCGCCCGCGGCCGCGAGCTCGGCCATCTGCTCGTCGTAGGCGTCGCCCTTGGCCAGCGCCGAGGCGAAGATCGTCGGGTTGCTCGTCACGCCGACGACGCCGCGGTCGACGAGGCGCTGCAGGTCACCGCCGCGGACGAGCTCGCGGGACAGGTCGTCCAGCCAGACGGACACGCCGTGGCGGGCGAGGGCGGCGACGGGCTCGGACACGGACTGCGCTGTGGTCACTTCAGGCTCCTCGGTGCGGCGACGGACGGTGCTGCGGACGGTGCCGTGGGTGGTGCTGTCGATCGGGGCTGCGGGTGCTGGTGCTGCTGCGGGTGCTGGTGCTGGCGGGTGCTGCGGCCGGGCGGCGCCCGTGGTGGGCGCCGCCCGGTGCTGCCCTCAGGCCCGGGCGGCGGCCAGGCTCTCCGTGGCCGCGGCGGCCACGGCCTCGGGCGTGAAGCCGAACTCCCGGAACAGGACCTCGGCGGACGCGCTGGCCCCGAAGTGCTCGAGGCTCACGCACCGGCCGGCGTCGCCGACCAGGGCGTGCCAGGGCATGGCCACCCCGGCCTCGACGGAGACCCGGGCCCGGACCGACGGCGGCAGGACGGAGTCGCGGTACTCCTGGTCCTGCTCGGCGAACCACTCCAGGCAGGGCACGGACACCACACGGGCGGCAACGCCCTGCGCGGCCAGCTGTTCCTGCGCGGCCACGGTGATCCCCACCTCGGAGCCGGTGGCGAGCAGCACCACGTCCGGCAGCGCGCCCTCGGCCAGCCCGTCGGCCTCGCGGAGCACGTAGGCCCCCCGGGCCACGCCGTCGGCGGGGGCGAAGCCGCCCGCCTCGGAACGGTCGACGACGGGCAGGCCCTGGCGCGACAGCGCCAGGCCGGCGGGGGCGGCCCGCTCCAGCACGGTCCGCCACGCCACCACGGTCTCGTTCGCGTCGGCGGGCCGGACCATGGACAGGCCCGGGATGGCCCGCAGCGCGGCCAGGTGCTCGACCGGCTGGTGGGTCGGGCCGTCCTCGCCGAGGCCGACGGAGTCGTGGGTCCACACGTACGTCACGGGCAGGCCCATGATCGCGGCGAGCCGGACCGCCGGGCGCATGTAGTCGGAGAACACGAGGAACGTGCCGCCGTAGGGCCGGGTCCCGCCGTGCACCGCGATGCCGTTGAGGATCGCCCCCATCGCGTGCTCGCGGATGCCGAAGTGCAGGGTGCGGCCGTACTCGTCCCCGGGGAACTTCTTCGTCGCCCACTGCGCGGGGATGAAGCTCGGCTCGCCCTTCATCGTCGTGTTGTTGCTGCCGGCCAGGTCGGCGGAGCCGCCCCAGAGCTCGGGCAGGGTGCCGGCGAGGGCGGACAGGATGTCGCCGGAGGCGGCGCGGGTGGCCACCTTCGTGCCCGCCTCGAAGGTCGGCAGCGCGTCGGTCCACCCCTCCGGCAGGCGCCGGTCGGCCATCCGGTCGAGCAGCTGCGCGCGCTCCGGGTTCGCGGTGCGCCACGCCTGGTAGGTCTCGGTCCAGGCGGCGTGCGCCTGCGCGCCGCGCTCGCCGACGGCGCGGGTGTGCGCCAGCACGTCCTCGGGCACGTCGAAGGTGGCGTCGGGGTCCAGCCCCATGAGCTCCTTGGTGGCGCGGATCTCCTCCGCGCCCAGCGCCGAGCCGTGGGAGGCGCCCGTGTCGCGGGCGTTGGGGGCGGGCCAGGCGATGACGGTGCGCAGCACGACGAAGGAGGGGCGAGGGTCCTGCCGGGCCGCCTCGAGCGCCTGGTGGAGCTGCTCGACGTCCTCCACGTACCCGTCGCCGGAGTCGTGCCCCTTGCGCCAGTCGACGGTGACGACGTGCCAGCCGTAGGCCTCGTACCGCGTGGCGGTGTCCTCGGACAGGGCGATGTCCGTGTCGTCCTCGATGGAGATCCGGTTCTGGTCGTAGACCACGACGAGGTTGCCGAGCCCCTGGTGCCCGGCCAGCGACGACGCCTCGGAGGTGAGGCCCTCCTGGATGTCGCCGTCGGAGGCGACGACGTACACGTGGTGGTCGAACGGGGACCGGCCCGGCGCGGCGTCGGGGTCGAGCAGGCCGCGCTCGCGGCGGGCGGCCATGGCCATCCCCACCGCGGTGGCCAGGCCCTGGCCGAGCGGGCCGGTGGTGGTCTCCACGCCGGCGGTGTGCCGGTACTCCGGGTGCCCGGGGGTCTTGGAGCCCCACGTGCGCAGCGCCTGCAGGTCCTCCATCTCCAGCCCGGTGCCGGACAGGAACAGCTGCACGTACTGCGTGATGCTGGAGTGCCCGGCGCTCAGCACGAAGCGGTCGCGCCCGGTCCACGACGGGTCCGCCGGGTCGTGGCGCATGACGCGCTGGTAGAGCAGGTAGGCCAGCGGCGCGAGGCTCATCGCGGTGCCGGGGTGGCCGTTGCCGACCTTCTCCACCGCGTCCATGGCCAGGGCCCGGGCGGTGTCGACGGCCTTGCGGTCGATGTCCTCCCAGACCAGCGGGGCGGGGGTCGTGGTGCTCGTGCCGTCGTCGCTCACAGCGGGTGGCTCCATCCGGGTCGCATCCGACCCCTCGAGGCGTTGCGGGTGCTCACCCACCCTAGTGATGAGGGCGCCGAGCACCATCTCCTCGCGACCTGGGGTCCAGGCGGTGGGACGGGACGTGCGGCGGCCGGTCCCGCGGACGGCGGGAGGCCCGGCGGGTCAGCGCAGGAAGGGGTCCACGGCGACGGCGAGGAAGACGACCGACAGGTACGTGATGGACAGGTGGAACACGCGCATCGGCTGCAGCGCCGCACCCGAGCGGAGCTGGCGCCACAGCCGCACGACGGCTGCGGTGAAGACCGCGCCCGCCGCCACCGCGGTCACCGCGTAGACCGGTCCCATGCCGGCCACGGGGACCAGCAGGAGCGTGCACGCGACCATCGCGAGGGTGTGCGCCAGGGTCTGCCAGGCCAGCGACGCCGGGGACCCGACGACCGGGAGCATGGGCACGCCCGCCGCGGCGTAGTCGTCGCGGTACCGGATCGACAGCGGCCAGTAGTGCGGCGGCGTCCAGAAGAAGATGACCGCCGACAGCACGACGGGCGCCCAGGCGAGCTCCCCGGTCACGGCGGCCCAGCCGATGAGCACCGGCATGAAGCCGGCCGCCCCGCCCCAGACGATGTTCTGCGAGGTGCGCCGCTTGAGCAGCAGCGTGTAGACGACCGCGTAGAAGAACACCGCGAGCACGGCGAGGGCCGCGGCCAGCGGGGTGGTCCAGGCCAGCAGGACGGCCACCGAGGCGACCCCGAGCGCCAGGCCGAACAGCAGGGCGGCGCGGGCGCTGATCTCGCCCGTGACGATCGGGCGGCCCTGCGTGCGGCGCATGACGGCGTCGATGTCCCGGTCCGCGACCTGGTTGAGCGTGTTGGCGCTGCCGGCGGCCAGCGTGCCGCCGACCAGCGTGGCCACGGTGACGACCCAGCCGGGCAGGCCGCCCGCGGCCAGCACCATGGTCGGGACGGTCGTGACGAGCAGCAGCTCGATGATGCGCGGCTTGGTCAGCGCGAGGTAGGCCGCGGCCAGGCTGCGGCGCGGGACCTCGGGGAGGGAGGCCTGGGCGGCGGTCTCGACGGGGGAGGCGCTCACGAGCGCACCAGCTCCGACGGGCGTGCCCCGGACCGCTCGTCACCGGCGAGCGCCTCGCGCGCCTGCTCCTGCCCGGGCTGGGCGGCCGTGCCGGTGCGGTCCCGGCCGGCGAGCACCAGGGCGACGAGGGCGACGACGAGCAGGCAGGCCCCGAGCATGTGGAGGTTGACCAGCGCGCGCGGCAGGCCGGTGAAGTACTGCACGTAGCCGATGCCTCCCTGGGCCAGGGTGACCGCCAGCAGCTGCCAGGCCCGGCGCCGCAGCAGCGCGGGGACGCCGACCGCGTGCAGCGCGCACAGCAGGCCGACGAGCAGGCCGAGGAAGAGGACGACCGACTCCGCGTGGACGGTGCTGATCGCGCGCGGCTCGATGTCGAACCGGACGGGGACCGCGGCGTCGCCGGAGTGCGGGCCGGACCCGGTGACCAGGGTGCCGAGCACGACGGTGGCCGCGCCGACGACGACGAGGGCGGCGCTCAGCAGGCGGAGCGGGCGGGGGAGGAGGCGGCGCCGGGGGCCGTCGGGCTCGTGCAGGCGCAGCAGCAGCGCCGTCGACACCGCGACCAGGGCGGCCGAGACGAGGAAGTGCGCGGCCACCGTGGCCGGGTGCAGCCCGGTGAGCACGGTGATGCCGCCGAGGACGGCCTGGAGGCCGGTACCGAGCAGGACCGCCGCGCCGTAGCCCACGAGGCGGCGCCGGAACAGCAGCAGGAGCACCACGACGGCCAGGGCGGCCACGCCGACGACGCCGGTCAGGGTCCGGTTGCCGAACTCGATGACCGGGTGGATGCCCAGCTCCTGCTCCACCGTGGGGGTGAAGGAGCCGGGCACGCACTCGGGCCACGTGGGGCAGCCGAGGCCGGAGGCGGTGAGGCGGACGAGCCCGCCGGTGACGACGATGCCGACCTGCACGACGAGGTTGACGACGACCGCGACGGTGACGACCCGGGGGACCCGGGGCTGTGCGGCGGCCATGCCACGAGGATAGGGCCGCCGCCCGCCGGCCTCCCGCCCGGGGTGAGGGCCGCTCAGGTGCCGAGGGTGCCGCGGACGAGGCTGACCCCGGAGTGCGTGGGGTCGCCGTCCAGCGGCTCGGCCGAGACGTCGACCAGGTCGTAGGCGTCCACGTCCAGGCCGCGGGGCACGGCCAGCTCGGCCGTCACCTGCCCGGGGCCGTCGGTGCGGACCGGACCCAGCGAGACCATCGCCCCCGTCTCGGGGTCGATGAGCCACGCCTCGAGGAACCCGTCGCCGCCGTCGGGCAGCTCGTCCAGCCACACCTGGAGCACCCGGTCGTCGGCCGGTCCGGCCGCGGCGGGGGCGTCGGCCGCGACCGCGAGCCGGGCCGAGCCGGACACGTCGGTCCCCTCGCCCGCGCCGAAGGCCTCCAGGTCGGCCGCGGCCAGGACCACGGGCTCGGCCGGGGCCTCGTCGGCCAGGCGCGGCACGACGAGCGCGGTCCCCGCGGCACCGACCGCGAGCCCGGCCGCGGCCACCGCGAGCAGCCGGAGCGGCCCCGAGGCCCGGCGCCGCCGGACGGCGGCGAGGCTGGTCGCCCCGGGGTCGGCAGGAGCAGGCCCGGCCGCCGGGGGGCGGACAGCAGCAGCGCCGCCCGTCGGGGCCTCCGCGGCGCGTCCGGCCGTGCCCTGCGCGCCGACCTGCTGGCGTCGCAGGCTCGACGGGCCGACCGAGGCGGGGCGGACCGAGGGGTCCAGACCGAGCTCGGAGCTGATGCCCTGCCAGACGTGGGCCGGCACCGGCACGGCGCGGGCGTCCTCGGTGCTCGGTCCCCGGACGGTGCGGACCGTCGCGCCCAGGTCGGCCACGGTCGCGGTGCAGCGGGAGCAGCCGGCGACGTGCTGCCGGGCGCCGTCGTCGAGGACGGGCTCGCCCAGGGCGTGCAGGGCGAGCAGGTCGAGGTCAGGGTGCGGTCGCACGGCTCACCGCCAGGCAGTCGCGCAGGCGCAGGAGGCTGCGGCGGATGTGGCTCTTGACCGTGCCCAGGGGCATGCCGGTCCGCTCGGAGATCTGGCTGTGCGTGAGGTCGTGGAAGAAGGCGAGCTCGACGATGCCGCGCGCCGGCTGGTCCAGGTCCGCGAGGGCGTCCAGCACCGCCATGCGCTCGACGACCTGCTCGGGACCCTCGTGCGCGGGGGCGGTGGGGCTGCCGAGGACGGCCCGGGCCGCGTCGGTCTGCTTGGCCTGGCGGCTGCGCTGGTGCCACGTGTCGGCGCAGACGTGGCGCGCGATCCCCACGAGCCAGCCGACGAGGCTGCCGCGCTCGGGGTCGAAGGTCTCGCGCCCGCGCCAGGCGCGGACGAAGACCTGCTGGGTGGCGTCCTCGGCGTCGGAGCGGTCCGCGAGGGCCCGCAGCCCGATGCCGTGCACGAGGCCGGCCCAGCGCTCGTACGCCTCGGCCAGGGCCCACTCCTGCCCCGCCACGAAGGCACGCGCCACCTCCGCGTCGTCGGCCTGCCCGGGGGCGGGCACGGGGCCGGTCACGGCGTCGGGCACGGGAGCAGCCTGTCCCGCCGCCGGGCGGAGGTCCAGCCCGGCCGTGGTCCACGGGGGCTGGGCGGGGTCCATGATCGTCAGGGTAGGCCGGGCGCCGGCCCTCGGCAGGTCGGCGGGCCGGAGGTCGCGCACGAGCAGGCCCGTCACGGCCGGTCCACCGGGACCGCGGTGACGACGACGTTGTCGGCGTAGCGGCGGGAGCCGGGCAGGTAGTCGCCGCCGCACGTGATGACCACGAGCCGGGGCTCGCCGGTGCGCGCGAAGATCTGCTCGACGGGCAGGTCGGTCTTGGTGATGCGCTCGCGGGAGACGACCTCGTAGGCGTGCACGGCCCCCGCGGCGTCGGTGACGGTGATCTCGGCCCCGACGCCGACCTCGCGCAGCTCGAACAGGGCGCCGGCTCCCTGGGCGATGGTGTCGACGTGCCCGGCCAGCACGGCGTTGCCCTCGGCCGCCCCGGGCTCCGGGCCGAACCGGTACCAGCCGACCCGGTCGACCTCGGCGGGCACGACCATGGCGCCGTCCTCCTGGACGCCGACCGCGTCCACGGCCGCGTCGATCCCCAGCGACGGGACCTGGAGGCGGGCCGGGGCGGGGCCGCGGGCCGGGAGCGCGCCGAGGGAGGCGTCACGGGTGGCGACCTCGCCGGGCACCTGGGCCGCGGTGCTCGCAGAGGCCGGCGGGGCGGCGGGCTCGGAGGAGACCTCGGCCGGCCCGGTGGGGGCGAGGTCTGTCGACGGTGCGGGGGAGGGCTCGGGCGACGCGGCGAGCGCCTGCGACAGCGGCACCCCCGCGGAGCTCGAGGGGCGGTCCAGCAGCCAGGCCACCGGGGCCAGGACGGCGACCACGGCGAGGGCGGCGAGCAGCACCGTCGGCCAGCGGCGCCGGGAGGCCGTCGCGCGGGGGGAGCTGGGCACGGGCCGTCCTCCTGTCGGTCAGCTGGTCAGATCACGGGTGTGCGGGGCGGGCGGTACGGCGTGGCGCGGGCGGTGCGGGCGGTGCGGGGAAGAGCGGTGGTCGGGGGGCCGGGGCGGCCGGCCCCCCGACCGGTCCTCAGGAGCGCGAGCGGGCGGCCGCGCGGCCGCCGAGGGCGACCAGCACGCCGGCGCCGGCGAGGCCGACCACGGCGAGCTGCCACGGCAGCGCGTCGGACACCAGGCCGCCGGTGCCGGACGGCACGCCGGCCGGGCCGCTGTGCAGCCCGTCGATGGTCTGCACGGCCAGGGCCAGGTTGCCGGCCTCGGCAGAGCCCCACGCGTAGACGATCGTGTTGACGCCCTCGGCGAGGTCGACGTCGGCCGGGCCGATGGCCACGGTGTCGGTGCCGGCGAGCGCGACGTCCGCGCTCACGGTGCCGGCGGGCAGGTCGGTGACGCCCTCCTGCGGGTTGGTCACCCCGGAGAAGACGGGCGCCCCGCCGGCGCGGACGTCGACGGCCGGGGCGGCCGCGGTGTGGCGGGCGGTCAGGCGGGCCTGGCCGGCCTCGAGGGCGGACACGTCGTTGACGAAGGGGGTGAGGACGGGGTTGCCGTCGGCGTCCAGGTGCGCGGCGACGGTGATGTTCGCGCCGGCGGGGACCGTGGCGGTCGCGGAGATGGCGGGGTCGCTGTCGGCCGGGGTCCCGGCCTCGCGCACCTCGAGCTCGTAGTCGCCGGCCGGCAGGGTCAGCGGGTCGGTGATCGTGCCGGGCTCGAAGTCCTCGAGGATCGGGTCGCCGTTGGCGTACACGTCCACGGTGAGGCCGGGCACGCCGTGGAAGACGGAGACCTGGGCGTCGGAGCTGGAGGCCTGGGCCGGGACGGCGAACGCGACGGGAAGGAGCACTGCTCCGGTGGCCGCGAGGATGATCCGCATGGTGGTCCTCTCGATCGGTGTCGGGCGGGCCGTGGCCCGGTGACCTCCGTGGTCACTGACACCCCTCCTACCGGCGGGGTGCCGCCGTCGGATGCAGCCCCGTCACCCCGGGTGCCCGACGGTCTCCCGACCGGTGCTCCGGGCGGGACGGCCCTCAGTCCCAGCGGAGCCAGCGGCGGGCGGCCAGCCCCAGCACCAGCGCCCAGACGGCCAGCACGAGCACGTCGGGCAGGGCGGGCGCGGCGCCGGTCGTGGCGGCGCGCAGGGCGTCGCCGAGCACGGCCGTCGGGAGCAGCCCGAGCAGCGTGCCCGCCACCCCGCCCGAGGAGCCGACCACGGAAGAGACCGGCAGCACGAGACCGCCGGCGACGAGGACCGCGACCCACAGCAGGTTGGCCAGGCCGAGCACCCCCTCGGGGCGCACGGTGCCGGCCAGCAGCATGCCCGCGCCGAGCATGGCCGCCGTCCCCAGGGCCAGCACCGGCACGAGGACCGGCAGGGAGCCCGCCGGGACGACGACGCCGAGCACGGCCCCGACCCCGACCAGCACGGCGCACTGGAGCAGCACGACGGCCAGCACCGCCAGGACGCGCGCGGCCACCAGGCCGCCGCGGCCCAGCGGGGTCGTGGACAGCAGCCGGAGCACCCCGGACCGCCGGTCGAAGGCCAGCGCGATCGCCTGGCCGGTGAACGCGGAGGAGACGACCGCGACGCCGAGCGCACCGGCGAGGCCCGCCGGCCCCTGCGGCAGCGGCGACAGGTCCGGCACGCCGGTCCGGAGCACCCCGACGAGGACCCCGACGGGCAGCACGAAGGTGACGAGGAGCTGCTCGCCGTTGCGCAGCACCGCCAGCAGGTCCCACCGGGCCTGCCGGCCGACGCGCAGGAGCAGGGGGGCGGGGGCCGGGCCGTCCACGGGCGGAGCACCGCCGCCGTGGGCGCCGGAGGCGGCCCCGAGGGGCGGGGCGCTCACCGGGACCCCTGCCGCTGCTCGTCGCCCAGGCGCAGGACCAGCTCCTCCAGGCTCGGGCGGGCCAGGGTGATGCCGCCGCGCGAGCCGTTGCCCGCCTGCCAGGAGGCGATGCTCACCAGCTCCTGCGGCCCGTGCGACCCGCGGAGCTCGAACGACCCCGGCGCCGCCTCGACCAGCCGCGCCTCGGGCCCGAGCGCCGCGCGCAGCCCGTCCATCGGGGACCCGGGCGGTGCCTCGAAGCGGACCACCTCCTCGCCGGTCACCCGGTCCGGCGGGCCGTCGGCGAGCACCCGGCCGCCGGCCAGGACGACGACGCGGTCCGCCGCCCGCTCCACGTCCAGCAGCGTGTGCGACGACCACAGCACCGCGCAGCCGGCGGCCGCCGCCTCGGCCACGAGCTCCAGCACGGAGCGACGCCCCTCGGGGTCCAGGGCCGCGGTCGGCTCGTCCATGACCAGCACGTCGGGCCGGCCGACCAGGGCGCACGCCACGGCCAGGCGCTGCCGCTGCCCGGACGACAGCCGCCGGACCGTGCGCCGGCCGAGGTCGTCCACCCCGAGGCGCGCCGCGAGCTCGCCCGGCGGCCGGGGGTCGGCGTACATCCCCGCGTGGTGGGCCAGCACGGCCCGCGCGGGCGCGGCGGCGGGCAGGCCGAGGTCCGCCAGGACCACGCCGACGCGCGCCCGGGCGGCGGGCCCGGCGCGGTACGGGTCGGTGCCCAGCACCCGGACCGTGCCGCCGTCGGGCCGCCGCATCCCGCTCACGCAGTCCAGCAGCGACGTCTTGCCGGCGCCGTTGGGACCGCAGAGGGCGACCACCTCGCCCGCGGCCACCTCCAGGTCCACGCCGTCCACGGCGACGACCGGGCGGGGCCGGGCGGGGTGCACCCGCCGCAGCGCCCTGACCTGCACCGGGGCACCACCGGCAGACGTACCGACAGCCGAGCCGACGGACGTCCGGGCGGGGGTGCCGGCGGGGGTGCGGGCGGCGGTGCCGGCCGGGGTCCGGGCCGACGTCGTCGCACGGCTCGCCGGCTGGGTGGTCACTGCAGGATCGTACGAGCCGGCCGCGTTCGCCATCGCCCCGCAATTACGTCATACTCGGCTGGTGCAATTGATGTCGGCGGGACCAGCGGCGGGCGAGGCCCCCGTCCCCTCCGGCGCACCCGGCGCACCCGGTGCCCCCGTCGGCCCGGTCGACGCCGCCCGTCCCGCGGTCGAGCAGCCCGTGCCCCCGGTGGCGGCCCCCCGGGAGCGCGTGTTCGCCGCCGTCCTCGAGCACGGTCCGGTGTCGGCCGCCGCGCTGGCCGGCCGGCTCGGCGTCACGCCCGCCGCGGTGCGCCGCCACCTCGAGGCCCTGGTCGACGACGGGCTGCTCGAGCCGCGCACCGCCCCCACCACGGGCCGCCGCGGCCGTCCGGCGCGGGTCTTCGTGGCCACCGAGCGCGGCCAGGGCGCGGGGCGCGGCGACTACGACGCCCTCGCGGTGTCGGCGCTGGACTACCTCGCCGAGACCGTCGGCGAGCAGGCGGTGCGCGACTTCGCCGAGCGCCGCTTCGGCGAGCTCGCGGCCCGCTACGCCCCGGCCGTCGAGGCCGCCGGCCCCGACCCCCGCGCCCGGGCCCAGGAGCTGGCCCGCCAGCTGTCCGCCGACGGCTTCGCGGCCAGCGCCCGCACCGTCGCGGTGTCCCCGGTGGCCCCCCGCCCGGGCTCCGGCGCCCCGGTCGGCGGCGTCCAGCTGTGTCAGGGACACTGTCCTGTGCACGCGGTCGCCGCTCGCTTCCCGCAGCTGTGCGACGCCGAGACCCGTGCCTTCTCCCAGCTCCTGGGCGTCCACGTCCAGCGGCTCGCGACCATCGCCCACGGCGAGCACGTGTGCACCACGTTCGTCCCCACCCCGAACGTCAGGAAGGACCCGTCATGACGACGACCCCCGAGACCGCTGTGACCGCCGAGACCGCTGTGGACCCCGGTCCCACGCAGGCGGAGCAGCTCGACGCGCTCGGCCGCTACCAGTTCGGCTGGTCGGACTCCGACACCGCCGGCGAGACCGCCCGCCGCGGCCTCAACGAGGAGGTCGTCCGCGACATCTCGTCCCGCAAGGGCGAGCCGGAGTGGATGCTGAGGCTCCGCCTCAAGGGGCTGTCGCTGTTCGGCCGCAAGCCCATGCCGACGTGGGGCTCCGACCTGTCCGGCATCGACTTCGACAACATCAAGTACTTCGTGAAGTCGACGGAGCAGCAGGCCGGCTCGTGGGAGGAGCTCCCCGAGGAGATCCGCGCCACCTACGACCGCCTGGGCATCCCCGAGGCCGAGAAGCAGCGCCTCGTCTCCGGCGTCGCGGCCCAGTACGAGTCCGAGGTCGTCTATCACAAGATCAACGAGGAGCTCGAGAAGCAGGGCGTCGTCTTCCTCGACACCGACACCGCGCTCAAGGAGCACCCGGAGCTCTTCAAGGAGTACTTCGGCTCCGTGATCCCGGTCGGCGACAACAAGTTCGCCGCGCTGAACTCCGCCGTGTGGTCGGGCGGGTCCTTCATCTACGTGCCGCCGGGCGTGCACGTCGAGATCCCGCTGCAGGCCTACTTCCGGATCAACACCGAGAACATGGGCCAGTTCGAGCGGACGCTGATCATCGCGGACGAGGGCTCCTACGTGCACTACGTCGAGGGCTGCACCGCCCCGATCTACCAGTCCGACTCGCTGCACTCCGCGGTCGTGGAGATCGTCGTGAAGAAGGGCGCCCGCGTCCGCTACACGACCATCCAGAACTGGTCGAACAACGTGTACAACCTCGTCACCAAGCGTGCGGTCGCCGAGGCCGGCGCCACCATGGAGTGGATCGACGGCAACATCGGCTCCAAGGTGACGATGAAGTACCCGGCGGTCTTCCTCATGGGCGAGCACGCCCGCGGCGAGACCCTGTCCATCGCCATGGCCGGCGAGGGCCAGCACCAGGACGCCGGCGCGAAGATGGTCCACGCCGCGCCGTACACGTCCAGCTCGATCATCTCCAAGTCGATCGCGCGCGGCGGCGGCCGGACCTCCTACCGCGGCCTGGTCCAGGTGCTCGAGGGCGCCCACCACAGCGCGAGCAACGTGCTCTGCGACGCCCTGCTCGTGGACACCATCAGCCGCTCCGACACCTACCCCTACGTCGACGTCCGCGAGGACGACGTCCGGATGGGCCACGAGGCCACGGTCTCCAAGGTGTCCGAGGACCAGCTGTTCTACCTGATGTCGCGCGGCATGCCCGAGAGCGAGGCCATGGCGATGATCGTCCGCGGCTTCATCGAGCCGGTCGCCCGCGAGCTGCCCATGGAGTACGCCCTCGAGCTGAACAAGCTCATCGAGCTGCAGATGGAAGGGGCCGTCGGGTGACGACGAGCACCACTGATCACGACGGCACGGGCCTCGACACCGACGCCACGGTCGACCTGACCCCCGGCGCCGAGCACGGCGCGAACGGCCTGCGCCCGGCGCCGACCACCCCGGGCCAGGTCGACCCGACCGAGCCGACCTCGCCCGAGCCGGTCGAGGCGGCCCTCGCGGTCGTGCGCTCCTACACCGACTCCACCGTGCCCGACGTGAGCCGGGCCGACCGGGTCCGCTCGCACGAGGTGGGCAGCTTCGCCGTGCCGACCGGGCGCGAGGAGGAGTGGCGCTTCACCCCGCTGGCCAAGGTGCGCGCGCTGTTCGAGCCGGCCGAGGACCAGGGCGCCGTCACCGTCACCGTGCGCGGCGACGACCCGGCCGTCACGGTCACCGACCACGCCGCCGAGGGCTCCGTGGCCCGACCCGGGGACCGGGTGGCCGTCGTCGCCCAGTCCACCGCCGGCGTCCGGCGCACCGTCCGCGTCGCCCCCGAGGCCGTCGTGGCCGAGCCCGTCCACGTCGACCTGGTCGGCTCCGGCGGGCGGGGCGCGGTCGACCTCGTCGTCGACGTCGGCGCCTTCGCCAAGGCCACCGTGGTCCTCGACCACACCGGGGACGCCCAGTTCGCCGGCACGGTCGGCATCCGGGTCGGCGACTCCGCGAACGTCACCGTCGTGTCGCTGCAGTCCTGGGACCGCACCGCCACCCACGTCGGCCAGCACGACGCCGTCCTCGGTCGCGACTCGACCTTCCGGCACATCGCCGTGAGCCTCGGCGGGGACCTCGTCCGCCTCGACGTCAACGTGGAGTACACCGGCCCCGGCGCGAGCTCGGAGTGCTTCGGCGTCTACTTCGCCGACGCCGGCCAGCACCTGGAGCACCGGCTCTTCGTCGACCACTCCACCCCGACCTGCCGCAGCAACGTCGTCTACAAGGGCGCGCTGCAGGGCCAGGACGCCCACACCGTGTGGATCGGCGACGTGCTGATCCGCAAGGAGGCCGAGGGGATCGACACCTACGAGCTCAACCGCAACCTCGTCCTCACCGAGGGCGCGCGGGCCGACTCCGTCCCCAACCTCGAGATCGAGACCGGCCAGATCGAGGGCGCGGGCCACGCCAGCGCCACCGGCCGCTTCGACGACGAGCAGCTCTTCTACCTGCAGGCCCGCGGCATCCGCCCGCTGCAGGCCCGCCGCCTGGTGGTCCGCGGCTTCTTCGCCGAGATCCTCCAGCAGATCGGGATCGCGGACGTCGAGGAGCGCCTGCTCGACGTCGTCGAGCAGCGGCTGTCCGACGCCGCCCTGGCCGGCGAGGCGATGAGCACCGACCCCAGCACGAGCACCGGCACGAGCACCGACACGAGCACCGACACCGTCCGCACCGAGGAGACCACCGCATGACCACGCTCGAGATCCGCGACCTGCACGTCAGCGTCACCGCCGACGGCGAGGCCAAGGAGATCCTCAAGGGTGTCGACCTCACCGTCCGCTCCGGCGAGACCCACGCGATCATGGGCCCCAACGGCTCGGGCAAGTCGACGCTGGCCTACTCGATCGCCGGGCACCCCAAGTACACGGTGACCTCCGGCACGGTGACGCTCGACGGCGAGGACGTCCTCGCGATGACCGTCGACGAGCGCGCCCGCGCGGGGCTGTTCCTCGCCATGCAGTACCCGGTCGAGGTCCCCGGCGTGAGCGTGAGCAACTTCCTGCGCACGGCCAGGACCGAGGTCAGCGGCGAGGCCCCGGTCCTGCGCCACTGGGTGAAGGACGTCAAGGAGGCCATGGGCAGCCTGAAGATGGACCCGGCCTTCGCGGCCCGCAACGTCAACGAGGGGTTCTCGGGCGGGGAGAAGAAGCGCCACGAGATCCTCCAGATGAAGCTGCTGGCGCCGAAGCTCGCGATCATGGACGAGACGGACTCCGGCCTCGACGTGGACGCGCTGCGCGTGGTGTCCGAGGGCGTCAACACCATCAAGGCCGACACCGGCCTGGGGCTGCTGCTCATCACGCACTACACGCGGATCCTCCGCTACATCAAGCCCGACTTCGTCCACGTGTTCGTCGACGGCCGCGTGGCCGAGCAGGGCGGGCCCGAGCTCGCCGAGCGCCTCGAGGCCGAGGGCTACGACCGCTTCGTCACCACGAACGCCTGAGGGAGACCCCGTGAGCCAGGACCCCGGCACCACCGCCGACCCCGCCGTCGTCCCTGCGGCCCCGGCAGACGTCGCGACGTCCGCCGTGGACGCGGCAGACATCGAGGAGGCCATGCGCGACGTCGTCGACCCCGAGCTGGGGATCAACGTCGTCGACCTGGGCCTCGTCTACGGCATCCACGTCGACCCGCAGCGCAACGTCGTGCTCGACATGACGCTGACCTCGGCGGCCTGCCCGCTCACCGACGTCATCGAGGACCAGACCCGCAACGCCCTCGCCCCGCTGGCCGCCTCCGCGACCATCAACTGGGTGTGGATGCCGCCGTGGGGCCCCGAGAAGATCACCGACGACGGCCGCGAGCAGCTGCGCGCGCTGTCGTTCAACGTCTGAGCCGGTCCTGCTGAACCGGTCGGGGCCGACCCCGGGGCACCGGCCCGCGCCGTGAGCGCGAGCCGCTTCCTCGAGGTCGAGCCCCGTCGGCTGCCCGGCTGGGTGGCCCGCTACGCCGACGCCCGCGCCGGCGAGGTGCGCTGCACCCGGACTGACGCCGGGCTGGACCTGCTCGGCCACGACGGGTCCCGAGCCCACCTCGCCCTGCTCGACCCGCCGCCCGGGCGCGAGGAGGGTCCTGTCGAGGACGCCGTCGCGGCCGCCTCCGAGCTCGCCGCCCTCGCCGCGGCCCCGCGCACCCTGCTCGTCCTGCTGGTCCGTCGCGGCGGCTGGACGGTCGGCGTGGTGCGCGAGGGGACGGTGCTGTCCGGCAGCTCCGGGCGGCGCTACGTGCAGGGGACCACCGCCGCCGGGGGCTGGTCGCAGCAGCGGTACGCGCGCCGCCGCAGCGGCCAGGCCGGGAAGCTCGCCGACGACGCGTCGTCGGCCGTCGAGCGGGTCCTCGACGTGGCCGCCGGCCTCGGGACGGGGCGCGCCCCCGACGCGGTGGTCGTCGGCGGGGACAAGGCCCTCGCCGAGGCGGTCCTCGCCCCCACGGTGGTCGCCGGCTGGCCGCGCCTCGGCCCGCTGGAGGTGGGCGAGCCGCGCCGGGTCGACCTCGAGGCCGCCGCGGCCCGGGTGCTCGCGCTGCGCGTCACCGTGCACGACGCGCCCGGCTGAGCCCGGCTGAGCCCGGCTGAGCCCGGCTGAGCCCGGCTGAGACCGGCTGAGCCCGGCTGAGCCCGGCTGAGCCCGGCTGTGAGCCCCGCTCAGTCCACCAGGCCGCGGGCGGCCAGCGCGTCGCCGGTCGCGCGGGCGTGCGCGACGGCGCGGACCACCGTCGGGGTGACGAGCGCCCGGACGTCGCGGCCGCGACCGCGGGCCCGGGCGGCGTCGCGGGCCTGGCCGGCCACGTCCCACAGCACGTCCACGCTGCGCAGGGCCAGGGTGAAGGTGAGCGCCACCCGGTCCGGGTGCAGGTGCTCCCGCAGGCCGGGCAGGCGCCGCAGCGGGGAGACCGCGCGTGCCACGGTGTCGAGCAGCCGGTCGGTGGGCGTGGTCACGGTCACCAGCCCGGCGAGCAGGACCAGCCCGGCGAGGTCGAGGACCACCTCGGCGCCCCGCACGGGACCCTGCACCACCAGCTGGTAGCCGGCGAGCACGAGCAGCGGGAGCGCGAGGCGCCGCAGCGTGCCCGTGAGCACCGCGGCGGGCGTGCGCACCCAGGCGTGCCCGGCCACGGCGAGCAGCAGGACGGCGGCCCCGGCGCCCAGGGCCGCGGCCCCCGCCGGCCCGGACGTCCGCGCCGCGACGACGACCACGGCGGCCGCGGCCATCACGAGCAGCTTCGCCCCGGCGCCGGCCCGGTGCAGCGGGGTGGTCCCGGAGCGGTGGGCCGGGACGAGGGACGGGCGCCTCACGGCCGGTCCTCCTCCAGCAGCGCCCGGTAGGCGCGCAGCGCGGGACCGGGGGCGTCGTCGGCCACCACGCGCCCGCCGTCGACGACGAGGACCCGCTCGCAGGAGGCGGCGAGGTCGAGGTCGTGCGTCGCCACCACGACGGGCACCTGCACCGCGTCGACCGTGCGCCGCAGCAGCCGGGTGTTGCGCAGGTCCAGCAACGTGGTCGGCTCGTCCATGACGAGCAGGCGCGGCGACGTGGCCAGCACGGCGGCCACCGCGAGCAGCTGGCGCTGCCCGCTGGACAGCTCGTGCACGCTCACGTCGGCCCGGGAGCCCAGCCCGACGTGGTCCAGGGCGGCCGCGACCCGGGCGTCCCGCTCGCCCGCGGGCAGCCGGAGCCGGCGCAGCGACAGCGCGACGTCCTCGGCCGGGGTCGGCATGACCACCTGCGCGTCGGGGTCGGTGAAGACGAAGCCGACGGCCGCGCGGGCCCGGGCGGGGGAGCGGGCCGGGTCGACCGGGCCGTCGGTGCCCGGCAGGTCCAGCACGACCCGACCGCTGGTGGGCGTGACGAGGGCGTTGAGGCAGCGCAGCAGCGTCGACTTGCCGGAGCCGTTCGCGCCGACCAGCGCCACCCGCTGCTCCGCCAGGTCGACCTGGACGTCCCGGAGGACGTCCACCCCGTCGACCCGCAGGCCCACCCCCTCGATGCGGGCCCAGGGGCTCAGGTCGTCGCCACCGGCTCCGTGCGGGCGACCCGGCGCACCAGCACGTCGGGGAAGGCACGGTGGACGCTGGCGGCCACGAACGCCGCGACGACGGCCTTGACCGTGTCCAGGGGCAGGAACACGGCGACACCGCCGACGAAGGCCGGACCGGGGGCGACCTCGAAGACCAGCATGAGCACCAGCCACCCCAGCAGGTCCACCACGAGGATGCCGCCGAGGACCGCGGCCAGGAACAGGCGCGGCATCCGGCCGCGCCCGCGCCGGACCGCAGCGCCCGCCAGCAGACCGGTGAGCAGCACGCCGGGGAACCACCCGAGGATGTAGCCGAGCGAGGGCGTGGCCAGGACGCCGAGGCCGCCGACGCCGCCGGCGAACACCGGCAGGCCGGCCAGGCCGAGCCCGACGTAGACCGCTACCGCGGCGACGCCTCGCCAGGGGCCGAGCACGAGCCCGGCCAGCATGATCCCGAGCGTCTGCAGCGTGATCTCCACGCCCAACGAGGTCACGGGGACCGCGGGGACGAGGCCGAGGACGACGATGAGCGCGCCGAACGTCGCCACGAGGGCCACGTCGCGTCCTGCTCCCGCGCCCCCCGGCGCGTCGTCGGACCGGGCGGGGACAGGGGAGGGGGTCACGACGGGAAAGGTACTGCCCGGCTGGCACTACGATCGAACAGCCGTGCTGACCTTCCCCGCCCCCGCCCCCCGCGCATGATCTCCGTCTCCGACGTCGAGCTCCGCGCCGGCGCCCGCCTCCTCGTGTCCGGCGCCACCTTCCGCGTCGGCGACGGCGACCGGGTCGGCCTGGTCGGGCGCAACGGGGCCGGCAAGACCACCCTCACCAAGGTCATCGCGGGCGAGGCGGCCCCTGCGGCCGGCACCGTCACGCGGACCGGGTCCATCGGCTACCTGCCCCAGGACCCCCGCACCGGCGACCTGGACCAGCTGGCCCGGGCCCGGATCCTCGCCGCCCGCGGCATGGACACCGTGGCCGCCCGGCTCCGCAAGGCCGAGCGCGACATGGCCGAGGGCGACGAGGCCGTGCGCGAGAAGGCCATGTCCCGCTGGGCCCGGGCCGACGCGGAGTTCGACGCCCTCGGCGGCTGGGCCGCCGAGTCCGAGGCCGAGCGGATCGCCGGCAACCTGGGCCTGGACGAGCGCGTCCTCGCCCAGCCCATCGGCACCCTGTCCGGCGGGCAGCGCCGCCGCGTCGAGCTGGCCCGGATCCTCTTCTCCGGCGCGGACACGCTGCTCCTCGACGAGCCGACCAACCACCTCGACCACGACTCGATCGTGTGGCTGCGCGAGCGGCTGGCCACGTGGCCGGGCGGGTTCGTGGTCATCAGCCACGACACCGCCCTGCTCGAGGCGACCGTCACGCAGGTCGTCCACCTGGACGCCACGCGGTCGGTGCTCGACGTGTACTCCATGGGCTGGAAGGCCTACCTCTCCCAGCGGGAGCAGGACGAGCGGCGCCGCAAGCGCGAGCGGCAGAACGCCGAGAAGAAGGCGTCCCACCTGCACGCGCAGGCCCTGAAGATGAAGGCCACGGCGACCAAGGCCGTGGCCGCGCAGAACATGGCCAAGCGCGCCGACCGGCTGCTCGAGGGCCTGGAGGAGACGCGCCGGGCCGACAAGGTCGCCGCGCTCCGCTTCCCGGACCCCGTCCCGTGCGGGCGGGTGCCGCTCACCGCCGAGGGCCTCAGCCGCTCCTACGGCTCCCTCGAGGTGTTCACCGACGTCAACCTGGCCATCGACCGCGGCAGCCGCGTCGTGGTGCTCGGGCTCAACGGGGCGGGCAAGACGACGCTGCTGCGCCTGCTGTCGGGCACCGAGACCCCCGACTCCGGCGAGGTCGTGCCCGGCCACGGGCTGCGCCTGGGCTACTACGCCCAGGAGCACGACACCCTGGACCCCGAGCGCACGGTGCTGGAGAACATGCGCTCCTCCGCCCCCGACCTCGACGACACCCGGGTCCGCACCGTCCTCGGCTCGTTCCTGTTCTCCGGCGACGACGTCTCCAAGCCGGCCAAGGTGCTCTCGGGCGGGGAGAAGACCCGCCTGGCCCTGGCCACCCTCGTCGTGTCGGGCGCCAACGTGCTGCTGCTCGACGAGCCGACGAACAACCTCGACCCGGCCAGCCGCGACGAGGTGCTCCAGGCGCTGCGCGGCTACGCGGGCGCCGTCGTCCTCGTCACCCACGACGAGGGCGCGGTCGACGCCCTGGAGCCCGAGCGGGTGCTGCTGCTGCCCGACGGCGACGAGGACATGTGGGGCGCGGAGTACCGCGAGCTGGTCGCGCTCGCCTGAGCCCGGCACGAGGACCGGCGGGGCCGTGACCGGCGGGGCTGTCTCCGGTGGCGCCGACCGCGGGGTCGGACCACGATGGCCCGACCGACGTTCGGAGGGCTCGTGGTGGAGATCAAGAAGGGCGCCCGGCTGACGGGGGCGGAGCGTGACGAGCTCGCCTCGCGGCTGGTCAAGGAGTACGAGGGCGGCGCGAGCATCAGGGCGCTCGCCGAGAGCACCGGGCGGTCCTACGGGTTCGTCCACCGGGTGCTGAGCGAGTCGGCGGTCACCCTGCGAGGACGGGGCGGGGCCACCCGGGGGCGCCCGGCCACGACCGGCTCCTGAGCGCGCCGGGCACCCCGGCGGACGACGACCGGTCCACCCGCGTCCTCGTCGAGCACCGCCCCGGCGGGGTGGTGCACGTCGTGCTGGACGGTCCCCGCACGCTCGGGGCCCAGACGCCCGCCACCTGGGCGTCGCTGGCCCGTGCGGCCGCCGACCTGCCCGCCGGCACGCGGGCCGTGGTGCTCCGTGGCTCGGGACGGGCGTTCTCCTCCGGCCTCGACCGCTCCGCCGCCGGGCTGCTCGCGGAGCTCGGCCGCCGCCCCGCGGCCGAGGTGACCGAGCAGGTCCGGGTCTACCAGACCGCGTTCACCTGCTGGCGCCCGCCGGGCGTGCTCACCGTGGCCGCCGTCCGCGGCCCCGCGGTCGGGGCCGGGTTCCAGCTCGCGCTGGCCTGCGACCTGCGGCTCGCCGCCGACGACGCGGTCTTCCGGATGGCGGAGACCGGGCTCGGCCTCGTGCCCGACCTGGCCGGCACCGGTCCGCTCGTCCGGGCGGTCGGCGAGCAGGCCGCCCTCGAGATCTGCCTGACCGGCCGGGAGGTCCGCGCCGAGGAGGCGCTCCGGCTCGGCCTCGTGCGGGCCGTGGTCCCGGCCGCCGAGCTGGAGCAGGCCTGCGACGACCTGCTCGGCGCGGTGCTGGCCGGCCCGGAGGCCGCGGTCCGCGAGACGCTGGACCTGCTGCGCGGGGCCGGGCCGCGCCCGCCCGCGGAGCAGCAGCGGCTGGAGCGGGAGGCGCAGCAGCGCCTGCTCGCGGCCCGGGCGGAAGGTGCGGGCGGCCCCGCGCGTTGACGGGGTCGATGAGTCTTCCCGGCGGTACCCGATGAGCACACCCGGCGGCATGCGTGCCGCGCGCAGCTACTCCCGCGACCCCTCCGTCGCGCGGAAGGCGGTCGACCGGGGCACCTGGCGCCGGATCGCCACCTACGCCGCCCGGTACAAGGTCGCGGTGGCGGTCTTCCTCGTCCTCACCGGGGCGGCCGCCGGCCTCGTGGTCGTCACGCCGCTGCTCCTGCAGCGCCTCGTGGACGACGGCGTCGCCGACCGCGACCGCGGGCTCGTGCTCGCCCTGGCCGGGATCTCGGTCGCCGTGGCCCTCGCGGAGGCCCTGGTCACCCTGGTCCTGCGCTGGCTGAGCAGCCGGATCGGGGAGGGCCTCATCTACGACCTGCGCACGCAGGTGTTCGACCACGTGCAGTCCCAGCCCATCGCCTTCTTCACCCGCACCCAGACCGGGTCGCTGGTCAGCCGCCTCAACAACGACGTCATCGGCGCCCAGCGCGCGTTCACCACGGTGCTGTCCGGCGTGGTGAGCAACGTCGTCAGCGTCGTCGCGGTCGTCGTCGTCATGGTCACCCTGTCCTGGCAGATCACCCTGGCGTCGCTGCTGCTGGTTCCGGTCTTCCTCGTCCCGGCCCGGCTCGTGGGGCGGCGCCTGCAGGCGCTCACCCGTGAGTCGTTCCAGCTGAACGCCGAGCTCGGCAACCGGATGACGGAGCGGTTCAACGTCGGCGGCGCCCTGCTCGTCCGCCTGCTCGGGGTCCCGGCCACCGAGAGCCGCGAGTACGGCGAGCGGGCGGAGCGCGTCCGCGACGTCGGGATCCGGATCGCCATGGCCAACCGGTTCTTCGTCGTCGCCCTCAGCCTGGTCGCGGCCCTGGCCACCGCCCTCACCTACGGCGCGGGCGGCCTGCTGGCCATCGACGGCCGGCTCACGGTCGGCACCCTGCTCGCCCTCACCGCCCTGCTCGGTCGGCTGTACGGCCCGCTGACGGCGCTGTCGAACGTCCGCATCGACGTGATGACGGCCGTCGTGTCCTTCGAGCGGGTCTTCGAGGTCCTCGACCTGCCGCCGCTCGTGCGCGAGGCCGAGCACCCGGTGCGGCTGCCCGCCGGCCCGCTCGAGCTCCGCCTGGAGCACGTGACGTTCACCTACCCGGCGGCCAGCGAGGTCTCGCTGCCGTCGCTGGAGGCGCCCGGCGCCGTGGACAGCCCCGGCGACCGGCCCGCCCTGGCGGACGTCGACCTGCACGTGCCGGCGGGCAGCACGGTCGCGCTCGTCGGTCCCTCCGGCGCCGGCAAGACCACGCTCACCGGGCTGGTCTCCCGCCTGCACGACGCCACCCAGGGGCGGGTGCTGCTCGGCGGGACGGACGTCCGGCAGGTGGCGACCACGTCGCTGCGCCAGGCCGTGGGCGTGGTCAGCCAGGACGCCCACCTGTTCCACGACACGCTGCGGGCCAACCTGCGCTACGCCGACCCGGAGGCCTCGGAGGAGCGGCTGTGGCAGGCGCTCGCGGACGCCCAGGTGCTCGACCTGGTCCGGGCCCTGCCCGACGGGCTGGACACGCTGGTCGGCGACCGCGGGCACCGGCTGTCCGGCGGGGAGAAGCAGCGCATCGCCATCGCGCGGCTCCTGCTGCGCGACCCCGGCGTCGTCGTCCTCGACGAGGCCACCGCGCACCTGGACTCCCGGTCCGAGGCGGCCGTGCAGGAGGCGCTGCGGCGGACGCTCGCCGGTCGCACCGCCCTCGTCGTGGCCCACCGGCTGAGCACGGTCCGCGACGCCGACCTCGTGGTCGTCATGGACGGCGGCCGGGTGGCGGAGCAGGGCACCCACGAGGAGCTGCTCGCCCTGGACGGGCTGTACGCCCGGCTCTACCGCACCCAGCAGCTCGGCGGCGGCGGGGTGGCCGAGGTCCCGTCGGAGCAGGGCTCCCCGTCCGGGCGGGACGCGGCGCTCACGGGGAGCGCGTGAGGCCCCCGTCGACCGCGACCGCGGTGCCGGTCACGTAGGACGAGGCGGGGGAGACGAGGAAGGTCGCCACGCGGGCGAACTCCTCGGGCATCCCGATCCGGCGCAGCGGCACGGTCTCCTCGAACGCGGCGCGCGCCCCCGCCGGGTCCCCGCCCGCGGCCTCGACGGCCTGGATGCGGGGGGTGTCGAACCGGCCCGGCAGCACGACGTTGACCCGCACGCCCAGCGGGCCGAGCTCGTCGGAGAGCTCCTTGGCCACCATGGCCAGGCCCGGGCGCAGGCCGTTGCTGATGCCGAGCCCGGCGATCGGGGCGCGCACGGACGTCGACAGCACGAGGACGACCGCGCCCCCCTCGACGCCGGCGCTGCGGGCGACGGCGGTGGTCAGGCGCACCGAGCCCAGGAACACCGACTCGAAGGCCGAGCGCCACTGCTCGTCGCTGGCCTCGTAGGAGCGGGCGGCGGGCGGGCCGCCGACGCTCACCACCGCACCGTCGAGGCGGCCGAAGCGGGCGTTCGCGCTGGCCACGAGCCGTCCCGCGGTCGAGGGGTCGGCCAGGTCGCCCGGGATGGCCATGACGGAGCCGGTGTCCCCGAGCCCGGCGACGGCGGCGTCGAGCCGGGCCTCGTCACGGGCGCAGAGGACGACCTTGGCGCCCTCGTCGAGCAGCTGGCGGGCCGTGGCCAGGCCCAGCCCGCTCGACCCGCCCGTCACCACGTACACGCGTCCTTCGAGGCCCAGGTCCATGCCGGCCATCATGGCGCACGGGCCCCGGGCAGGAGCGCGGTTCGCTCAGCGGCCGGGGTCGTACACCCAGGCGGCGGGCGAGCGGCCCTGCGCCTGCGCCTCCTGCTCCTCCTGGCCGTGCCGGCGGGCCAGCACCCCCCAGACCACGAGCCCGGTGACGGCGAACAGGTACCACTGCACGCCGTAGGCGAGGTGCGGCCCGGGATCGGTGTCGGGCCGGTCGAGGGTGGCCAGGCCCGCGGGCGGCGCGCCGTCCTCCGTGGCCACGACGCCGTACGCCCCGGTGAGCACCAGGCCGCTCGCCGCCCCGTCCGCCCCGTCGGCCCCGTCGGCACCCAGGAGCTCCGGCAGGTCGAGGCGGTAGGTCTGCCCCGGCGGCGCGGTGCGCGTGGCGGGGGACTCGCCGCTGCGCAGCCGCGCCACGACCTCGACCGGGCCGTCCGGCGGGGCGGGCAGCGACGACGGGCCCTCGGCGCCCGCGCCGGCCGGCACCCAGCCGCGCACGAGCAGCAGCCGCAGCGGCTCCTCGCCGGGCAGGACGGTGTCGAAGGGCACGGCCACCTGGTAGCCGTTGCTGTCGTCCTGCGGCCGGTTGCGGACGAGCACCGTGCCGTCGGGGTCGTAGCGGCCCTGCAGCCGCACCGGCGTCCACTGCTCCTCCGGCGCCGGGGCCCGGTCCAGCGCGTCCGCGGGCACCTCGTCCAGCAGCGCCACCGGCGCGGCGTCGTAGTTCTCCAGCACCGCGGCGTTGCGCTCGGCCCGCTGCACCCGCCGGTCGAGCTGCCACTGCGCGAGCAGGACGCAGACGACGGCGAAGACCACGGCGACGGCGAGCCCGCCGAGCCAGCGCGGGTCCCGCAGCGCGCGGGTCACGGTCCCGGGTCGAGGGGGGCGTCGGCCACCGGGACCACCTCGCGCAGGAACCCCCTCGCGGTGAGGAACCCCGACAGGTGCTCACGGTGCGCGTCGCACGCCACCCAGGTCTTCCGCCGGTCGGCGGTGTGCAGGCGCGGGTTGTTCCACACCAGGGCCCACACCGCGTCGGCGGCGCAGCCCTTGGCGCTGCAGCGCGCCGCGTCCTCAGGCGGCGTCGTCACGCGTGGTGCGCAGGGCGGGGAGGTCCGGCCGCGGGGCCACCACCGTGGCCGGCGCGGACGGCGAGCGCTCGCGCCCGGCGTTGGCGAGCAGGACGGCCACGTAGGGCAGGACCACGGCACCCGGTGCGAACAGCCACGCCCACCAGTGCGGCAGGGCCACGACCAGACCGACCACGCAGAGCGTGCGGATGCCCATGCTGATCGAGTAGCTCTTCATCCGCCGCGCGACGTCCTCGCTGTGCGAGGCGCGCGCGGAGGTGATGCTCTGCACCGGCTCGACCACGACGAGGCGCGGCTCGCGGCGCGGGGCGGGCGAGGGCTCGGTGGAGGGGTCGGTCACAGGTCCACGCTACGCCTGCCCCTGGGCGCCGGCCTCAGGAGGCCTCGCTGGTCGACGACAGGTGGAAGCCGTCCACGAGCAGGGCGGGGGCCTGGGCGCGGGGGAGGTAGTCGCCGAGCTCGCGGGGCAGGCAGACCACCGGGGCCCCGGCGTCCCGGACCCGCGCCAGCGAGGCGGCGGGGGAGTCGTTGAAGCGGAAGTTGCCGGTCGCGCCGACCACCTCGCCGCCCCGCACGACGTAGACACCGTCGCGGGTCAGGCCGGTCATGAGCATGGTCTGCTCGTCCACGGTGCGCACGTACCAGAGACAGGTGACGAGCAGCCCGTCGCCCATCCGCGCCACCACGTCGGCCGTGGTGCCCGTGGCGCCGTCCAGGTCGACGAGCATGTTGCCCGCCCACGGGGCGACCGGGACGCCCGCCAGCCCGGCGGTGTGGCGGCTGGAGACCAGCCCGCCCAGGACGCCGGCGTCGAGGAAGCGCGTGCCGGTCACGGCCAGCCCGGAGTCGAAGACCGAGGAGAACGCGCTCGTGCTCGTGGCCGAGACCACGTCCGAGGTGCCGAGCAGGGGGTGCGACGGGTCGTCCCGCACCGTGAGCGGGACCGGGGTGAGCCGCTCGCCGAGCCGGGTCCCGCCGCCGGGCCGCGCGAAGACGCCGCGGCCGTCCGCCGCGGTGCGCGCGTCCGCGCCGAACAGCCACTCGCCGAACCAGTCCGCGCTCGCCGACGGCGACAGCAGCACCGGGTGGCGGCCGGGGGCCACGTCGAGGCGGGTGGCCTGCCAGTCCAGGCCCTGCACGACCTCGGCGGCCAGCGCGGCGACGTCGACGTCGGTGAAGTCGCGCGTGCCGGTGCCCGCCCACGCCGAGCGGGTGCGGTCGTGGCTCTTGCCGTTGAGCTCGACCGTGCCGAACGGCTCGACCGAGCGGTGCCGGGTGCCGGCGCTCGTCGCCGTCCACGTGGTGGCCACCTTGTGCTCGGCGAAGCCGAACATCTCCCGGCCCTCGGCCTGCGACGCGGCGAACAGCTCGCCGAGGTCCCGCGCGGTGCCGGCCAGCCGCTCGGGCGAGGCCTCGTCCGGCTCCTCGGCGAAGCCCGCGGACACCGGACCGGCGGGCAGCGCCGCGGCGTCCTCGGCGGCGTCCGCGCGGGAGGCCGCGTCCGCGGCGTCGGCGACGAGCCGCTCGACGTCGTCGGTGCTCGCGACCTGCCGGGTGAGCCCGCCGTAGGCCCGGCCCTGCTCCAGGTCGCGCACCACGACCACCCCGACCGAGGTCGTGGACGTGGTGCCCGTGGTGGTGAGCTGGTTGGCGGCCCACCGCAGGTTGCTGGCGTCGGAGCGGCTGACGACGACGACCACGTCGTCCGCCCCGCGACGGGCGCCGGCGGCCAGGGCGGCCTCGACGAGCTGCTCCACCCCGGTGCTCGGACCCGTGCTCTGCTGGTCCACGGCGCTCATGCGCCCTCCTGCTCGGTGTTGAGGACGGTGACCTGCTCCATGACGACCGCGGGGCAGCCGTGGCTGACCGGGGCGGCCTGGGCGGGCTGGGCCTTGCCGCAGTTGAGCGCGCCCTCCAGCGACCAGGTGGACGGCCCGCCGACCGCGACCAGCCTCGACCAGAAGTCCGGCGTGCTGCCCTGGTAGGCGACGTCGCGGAGCATGCCCACGACCCGGCCGGACCGGATCCGGTGGAAGGTCTGGCCCGTGAACTGGAAGTTGTAGCGCTGCATGTCGATGGACCACGACCGGTCCCCGCGCACGAGGATCCCGTCCTCCACCCCGCCGACGAGGCCGTCGAGGTCCGGGCCCGCGGGGTCGGCGGCCAGGCTGACGTTGGGCATCCGCTGGACGGGGGCGTGGACGGGCGCGTCGGCGTAGGCGCAGCCGTTGGAGGCCTCGCCGCGCTCGGCGGCCATGGCCCGGTCCAGCTGGTAGCCGACGTGCACCCCGTCGCGGACGATGTCCCAGGTCTGCGCGGGCACGCCCTCGTCGTCCCAGCCGACCGTGCTGCAGGCCGTGCTCGACGACCCGGTCGCCGGTGACCTGCATCAGCTCGCTGCCGTAGCGGCGGCTGCCCAGCCCGTCGGGGGTGGCGAAGGAGGTCCCCGCGTAGGCGGCCTCGTAGCCGAGGGCCCGGTCGAGCTCGGTGGCGTGGGCCACGGACTCGTGGACGGTGAGCCACAGCTGGCTCGGCTCGATGACGAGGTCGTAGCGGCCCGGCTCGACCGACGGGGCGGCGAGCTTCTCGCGGGCGGCCTCGGCCAGGCCGGGCACCTCGAGGGCCAGCGGCGCCCCGGGGCCGACCATGTGCTCCCAGCCGCGCCCCACGGGCGGGGCCAGCGAGCGGACCGTGTCGACCCGGCCGTCGTCGGCCACGACGACCGCGGTGACGCCCGGGTGCATCCGGACGCGCTGCTGCACCGTCCGGCTGCCGTCGAGGTCGGCGTAGAACTTCTGCTCCTTCACGCACCAGGACTCCGCCTCGGCGTGCGCGGCTCCCGCGGCGAGCACCTGCTCGCCCCAGCCGAGCAGCAGCGCACCCTGCTCGTCGGCGGGCACGTCGAACGGGTCGGTCTCGTAGGAGGACACCCACGTGCCCCGCTGCACCGTCGACCGGCGCCAGCTCGACGGGGCGCAGCACCAGCGGGCGGGCCACGCGGGCGCTGCGGCACGGCCAGGGCGGCCGTGCGGGCGGCGGCGCCCGCGTCGAGGCGGCCCGTGGCCGCGAAGCCCCAGGCGCCGTCCAGCACCAGGCGCACCGACAGGCCCGGCGTCGGTCACGTCGCTCGTGCCCTCCACCGCGCGGTCGCGGACCCGCACCACGGACTCGCGGACCTGCTGCACGCGGACCGCGGCGTAGGTCGCCCCCGCGGCGCGCGCCACCTGCAGGGCCGCGTCGGCCAGGGCGTCGAGCGGGAGGGCGAGGAAGTCGGCGTCGACGTCTCGGGGCGAGCCGTCGACGGGACGACCGTACGAGGTCCGGGCCGTAGGGGCGCAGGACGAGCTTGCCGACCGTGCGGCGGGCCCGCAGGTCCGCGTGGGCCCGGGAGGCGTCCTCCAGCGGGTACTCCCCGCCGAGCACCGGCTGCAGCAGCCCCGCCCGGGTCATGGAGAGCAGCTCGGCCATGGCCGCGGTCAGCCCGCCGTGCTCCAGCGCGGCCTGCAGCCAGAACCCGGCCACCGTGCGCGAGGTGGCCATGAGGTCCACGGGCGCCACGCTGCGCCCGGCGCGGCGCGAGGCCAGGCCGAACACCACGAGCCGGCCCAGCGGCGCCAGCGCCAGGTAGCTGCCGTTGAACACCTCGCCGCCGGTCATCTCCAGGACCACGTCGACGCACGCGCCGTCGTTGGCCGACATCAGCAGGTCGCGCACCGCGCCGGCGCCCCCCTCGGCGGCCGCCGCCGCGTCCACCACGACGTCCGCGCCCAGGTCGGCGGCCAGGGCGCGCTTGGCCGGCGTGGACGCCGAGGCGATGACCCGCCCGGCGTGCCAGCGGGCCGCGAGCTGGACCGCGACCGTGCCCACCCCGCCCGCGGCGCTGTGCACGACCACGCTCTCGCCCGGGGCCATCCGGGTCGAGGTGCGCAGCAGGTGCCAGGCGGTCACCCCCTGCAGGACGAGGGCGCAGGCCTCCGGCCCGGGCAGGTCCTCGCCGATCTCCACCGTGCTGGCCACCGGGACCGCGGCCAGCTCGGCGTAGCCGCCGTCGGTGCACCAGGGCGACGACGCGGCGACCGAGCATGCCGGGGTCCGTGCCGTCGCCGAGGGCCTGCGACCCGGCCGACGACCTCGGCGCCGGGGACCAGCGGCAGCTGCTGGGGGGCCAGGTAGGTGTTCTCGGTGGCGTGGGTGTCGGCGTAGTTGACGCCGGACACCTCCACCCGCACGAGCATCTCCCCGGGCCCGGGCACCGGGTCGGGCACCTCGCCCACGACGAGGACCTCGGGGCCCCCGAACCGCTCGACGACCACCGCACGCACGCGGGGACACTAGCCGCCCGCCGACCCGGTCGTCCGGGCGCGCTGGTCCGCGACGGTGGTCGGGGCGCGGTGATCGGCTAGCGTCACGGCCATGCCCCAGCCGTCCCGTCATGCCCTTGTCACCGGTGGGAACCGCGGCATCGGCCTCGGCATCGCCGCCCGGCTGCTCGCCGACGGCTACGACGTCACCGTCACCTCGCGCTCCGGCCGCCTGGGCGACGACGCCCCCGAGGGCCTGCGCGTGGTGGCGTGCGACGTCACCGACGCCGCCTCCGTGGACGCCGCGTTCACCGAGGCCGAGGCCGCGGCAGGACCGGTGCACGTGCTGGTCGCCAACGCCGGCGTGACCTCCGACCAGCTGCTCATGCGGATGAGCGAGGAGGAGTTCGGCGGCGTCGTCGACACCAACCTCGCCGGCGCCTGGCGGGTGCTCAAGCGCGCCAGCACCGGGATGATCCGGGCCCGCTACGGCCGGGTCGTGCTGATCGGCTCCGTCGTCGGCCTGTACGGCGGGCCCGGGCAGGCCAACTACTCCGCCTCCAAGGCGGGCCTCGTCGGGCTCGCGCGCTCGGTGACGCGGGAGCTCGGCGCGCGCGGGATCACCGTGAACGTCGTGGCGCCGGGCTTCATCGACACGGACATGACGGCCGTCGCTGGACGAGAAGCGGCAGGCCACGTACCTGCAGGCCATCCCCGCCGGACGCTTCGGGGCGGTCGACGACGTCGCCGCCGCCGTGGCGTTCCTCGTGGGGGAGCAGGCAGGCTACGTCAGCGGTGCGGTCGTGCCGGTCGACGGCGGCCTCGGCATGGGTCACTGACAGCGCCCGCGGGCGCACAGACGAAGGAGCGTCTCCGATGGGTCTGCTCGACGGCAAGCAGCTGCTGATCACCGGGGTCCTCAAGGACACGTCGATCGCCTTCCACGTGGCGCGGCTCGCGCAGGACGAGGGCGCCACGGTCGTCCTGTCCTCCTTCGGCCGGATGATGAAGATCACGCAGGCCATCGCCCGCCGGCTGCCCGCCCCGGCGCCGGTGGTCGAGCTCGACGTCACGGACCCGGAGCACCTCGACGCGCTGGCCGGCCGGGTGGGGGAGCACGTCGACCGCCTCGACGGTGTCCTGCACTCCATCGGCTTCGCCCCGCAGTCCGCGCTGGGCGGCAACTTCCTCCACACCGGCTGGGACGACGTGGCGACCGCGGTGCAGGTCTCCGCGTTCTCGCTGAAGTCTCTCGGCATGGCCGCCCGGCCGCTGCTGCACCCGGGCTCCAGCGTCGTCGGGCTCGACCTTCGACGCGACCGTCGCCTGGCCGGTCTACGACTGGATGGGCGTGGCCAAGGCCGCCTTCGAGTCCACGGCCCGCTACCTGGCGCGCGACCTGGGCAAGGAGGGCGTGCGGGTCAACCTCGTCGCGGCGGGGCCCGTGCGCACCACGGCGGCGTCCTCGATCCCCGGGTTCGAGGCCTTCGAGGAGACGTGGAAGGAGCGGGCGCCGCTCGGCTGGGACGTCACCGACCCCGAGCCGACCGCACGGGCCTGCGTGGCCCTCATGAGCGACTGGTTCCCGGCCACGACCGCCGAGATCGTGCACGTGGACGGCGGCCTGCACGCGATGGGCGCCTGAGGTGGCCGACGTGCGCCGCGGCTCGCGCCGCCTGCTCGTGGTGCGCCACGCCAAGGCGGGCTACCCCGAGGGCGTCGCGGACTTCGACCGGCCGCTGACCGAGCGGGGCGAGCGCGACGCCGCGGGCCTGGGCACGTGGATGGTCCGCGAGCGGATGGTCCCCGACGTGGTCGTGGTGTCCACCGCCGAGCGGGCCTCCCGCACCTGGGAGCTGGCGGCCGCCGAGCTGGGCGGCGCGGAGCCCGAGGTCCACCGCGAGCGACGGCTGTACAACGCCGACGCCGACACGGTGCTCGAGCTGGTCCGGGCGCTGGGCGGGGACGCCCACACCGTCGCCGTCGTCGGCCACGAGCCGGGGCTGTCGACGCTGGCCCGCACCCTCGCCGACCCCGCCACGTCCGACCCCGAGGAGCTCGCGGGCCTCGGCGACCGGTTCCCCACCGCCGGGGTGGTCGTCATGCGCAGCCGGCAGGAGTGGTCGAGCACGCCGCTCGGCGGGCTCGTGCTGGCGCGGGTGGTCGTGCCCCGCAGCTGAGCGCGTGGGCCCGGGTCGCCGTGGCGAGGGCCTCAGGCGTCCGCGGCGGCCGCGTCGGCGATCTCGTCGGCGTCCAGGCCGAGCAGGAAGAGCACGGAGTCCAGGTAGGGGCCGGTGAGCGAGGCGTCGGCCTGCTCGGCCACCACGGGCTTGGCCTGGAAGGCGACCCCGAGGCCGGCCGCGCCGAGCATGTCGAGGTCGTTGGCCCCGTCGCCCACCGCGACGGTGCGGCCCAGGGGCAGCCCCTCCGCGCGGGCGAAGTCCCGCAGCGCGGCGGCCTTGGCCGCGCGGTCCACCACGCCGCCCAGCACGCGCCCGGTGAGCCGGCCGTCGGCCACCTCGAGCCGGTTCGCGCGGGCGTGGCGGATGCCGAGCGACACGGCCAGCGGGCCGACGACCTCCATGAAGCCGCCCGAGACCAGCGCCACGGTGAAGCCCAGCTCGTGCAGCGTCCGCACCAGGGTGCGCGCACCGGGCGTGAGCCGGACCCGGGCCCGGACCTCCTCGAACACGCCGACCGGCAGGCCCTCGAGGGCGGCCACCCGTTCGTGCAGCGACTCCGCGAAGTCCAGCTCGCCGCGCATGGCGCGCTCGGTGACCGCGGCCACCTCGGCCTCGCGTCCCGCCTGGGCGGCCAGCAGCTCGATGACCTCGTCCTGGATCAGGGTCGAGTCGACGTCCATGACCACGAGCCGGCGCCCGTGCCGGACGATCCCGGCCGGGGACACGGCCACGTCGGCGCCGTGCCCGACCGCGGCCCGGGTGAGGTCCTGGCGCAGCTCCGCGAGGTCGGGCACCCCGGACACGTCGAGCTCGAGGGCCGTGACGGGCCGGCGGGCGAGGCGGCGGATCCGGTCGACGTTGGCCCCGCGCGAGGCGAGCTCCTCGGTCACGGCGTGGACCGCGGCCGGCAGCAGCGGGCGCCCGAGCATGGTGACGTGCAGCCGCCCCGCCCGCCGGCCGGGGCCCTCGCCCTCGCCGGGCTCGACCGCGCAGGCCACGTCGAGGCGCGCGCAGGTCTCCCGCAGGCCGTCGACGAGACGGTCGACGTCCTCGTCCTGCAGCCCCGACGTGCCCAGCAGCACGCCGAGGGTGAGGTGCCCGCGCACGACGACCTGCTCCACGTCGAGCACGTCGACCCCGGGGGCGGCGGTGGCCTCGAAGAGCGCCGCGGTGACGCCGGGGCGGTCCGGTCCGGTGACGGTGAGCAGGAGGGTGGTGCTCGCCGCGCTCACCGCGCGAGCCTAGCCGCGGCGCGTGCCGCGGCCGGGGGCCCGACCAGCCGTCGGTCGGCCGGGCCCCGCCGGGTGCTCAGCCCTGCAGGCGCTCGTTGGTCCGGTCGCGCCACGCCACCCACCGCTGGGCGAGCGACAGGTCGAAGTCCGGGCCGCCGGTGCCGACCGTGAAGAGCCGGGTGCCCAGGGCCAGCAGCGCGTCGCCCGTCTCCTCGGGCTCGCCCTCGACCCCGGCGGAGCGCTCGATCGCCGACGGCTCGCGCTCCTCGGAGTCGCACCACTCGTCCAGCACGCGGTGCTTGCGCCCGATGACCGCCGGGTCCCCGAAGCCGTGCCAGATGTCCGCGTGGCGGGCGGTGATCCGCAGGGTCTTCTTCTCGCCGCCGCCGCCCACGAGGACGGGGATGCGCCGGGTCGGCGCGGGGTTGAGCTGCGACCAGCGCGCCTCGATGCGGACGAGGTCGTCGGCCAGGTCGCGCAGCCGCCCGCCCGCGGTCCCGAACTCGTAGCCGTACTCGTCGTAGTCCCGCTGGAACCAGCCGCCGCCGATGCCCAGGACCAGCCGGCCGCCGCTGATGTGGTCGACCGTGCGGGCCATGTCGGCCAGCAGCTCCGGGTTGCGGTACGAGGCGCACGTGACGAGGGCGCCGATCTCCACGCGCTCGGTCTGCTCCGCCCAGGCGCCGAGCATCGTCCAGCACTCGAAGTGCGCGCCGTCGGCCTCGCCGTAGAGCGGGAAGAAGTGGTCCCAGTTGAAGACGACGTCGACCCCGGCGGCCTCGGCCGCGTCGACCGCGCGCCTGATCTGGTCGTAGCTCGCGTGCTGCGGCTGGACCTGCACGCCGATGCGGACCGGGCGTCCTGCGGCGACGACCGAGCCGTCGTAGGCGGGCTCGGCGCCGGTCTCGTCGACGCCGGCGGCGTCCGGGGTCTCCTCGCTCACCGCTCGAGCCTCGTCCCCTTGGGCAGGATGGTGAGGCCCGAGCCGGTGACCACCAGGCCCCGCGCGCGGTCCTCCTCGGCGTCGATGCCGATCCGGACCCCCTCGCCGATCACGCAGTCCTTGTCGATGATGGCCCGCCGGACCACCGCGTGGCGGCCGATGTTGGCGTTGTCCATGACGACGGAGTCCGACAGCGTCGCCCACGAGTGGACGTACACGTTGGGGCTCAGCACCGAGTTCTCCACGAACGCCCCGGAGACGACCGAGCCGGGGGACACGATCGAGTTGACCGCGTGCCCGATCCGGCCCTGCCAGCCGTGCACGAACTTGGCCGGCGGGTAGTACGTCTGCGCGGTGATGATCGGCCAGTCGTAGTTGTAGAGGTTGAACACCGGGTGGACCGAGATGAGGTCCATGTGCGCGTCGTAGTAGGCGTCGATGGAGCCCACGTCGCGCCAGTAGTCGCGGTCCCGGTCGGTGGAGCCGGGGACGTCGTTGCGGATGAAGTCGTAGACGCCGCAGTCGTCGGCGTCCACGAAGCGGGGCACGATGTCGCCGCCCATGTCGTGCTTGCTGCCCTCGACGTCCGCGTCGGAGGTGACCGCGTCGATGAGCGCCTCGGTGGTGAAGACGTAGTTGCCCATCGAGGCGAGCACCTCGCCCGGGGAGTCGGCGAGGCCGACGGCGTCGGTCGGCTTCTCGCGCCAGCGGGCGATGCGGTCCGGCCGCTCGACGGAGTTCTCGATGACGCCGAACTGGTCGGCCAGGCTCAGCGGCTGGCGGATGGCCGCCACCGTGCACCCGACGCCGGTGTCGATGTGCGCGTCGAGCATCTGCGAGAAGTCCATCCGGAACACGTTGTCCGAGCCGGCCACGACGACGTAGTCGGGGCGCTCGTCCCGCACGAGGTTGAGGCTCTGGAGGATGGCGTCGGCGCTGCCGAGGTACCAGTGCTTGCCCATCCGCTGCTGGGCCGGGACCGGCGCGACGTAGTTGCCGAACAGCGTGGTCAGGCGCCAGGTCTGGGCGATGTGGCGGTCCAGGGAGTGCGACTTGTACTGCGTGAGCACGACGACCTTGCGGTAGCCGGAGTTCACGACGTTGGACAGGGCGAAGTCGATGAGGCGGTAGTTCCCCGCGAAGGGGACCGCGGGCTTGGCCCGGTCGGCGGTCAGCGGCATGAGCCGCTTTCCCTCTCCGCCGGCGAGGACGATCGCGAGCACCTTTGCACCGGTCCGTCGAGGCATGGCCCGACCCTAGTGGCCTGCCCTAGCGTGTGCCGGGTGAAGATCAGCGTGATCACGAAGGAGTGGCCGCCGGCGGTCTACGGCGGTGCGGGCGTGCACGCGGTCGAGCTGGTGCGGGCCCTGAGGGCGTCCGGGACCGAGGTGTCCGTCCACGCGTTCGGGGAGCCCGAGCAGGCCCCCGACGTGCACGGGCACGCCGACCTGGCGGAGCTGGCGGACGCCAACGCGGCCCTGCGGACCCTGGGCGTGGACCTGCGGATCGCGGCCGCGCTGGCCGCCGAGCAGCCGGCGCCCGACGTCCTGCACTCCCACACCTGGTACGCCAACCTCGCCGGCGACCTCGCCTCCAAGCTGACCGGCGCGCCGCACGTGCTCACCGCGCACTCCCTGGAGCCGCTGCGGCCGTGGAAGGCCGAGCAGCTGGGCGGCGGGTACAAGGTGTCGGGCTGGGCGGAGGCGTCGGCCTACCGCGACGCGGCGCAGGTGGTCGCCGTCAGCGCGGCCATGCGCGAGGACATCCTCCGCAGCTACGACTTCCTGGACCCCGAGCGGGTCGCGGTGGTCCACAACGGCATCGACACCACCGACTGGGTGCGTGACGAGGGGACCGACGTCGTCGACGCGCTCGGCATGGACCCCTCCCGCCCCGCCGTGGTCTTCGTCGGCCGGATCACCCGGCAGAAGGGGCTGCCGTACTTCCTGCGCGCGTGCGCGGCGCTGCCCCCGGAGGTCCAGGTCGTCCTGCTCGCCGGCGCCCCGGACACCCCGGGCATCGCCGCCGAGGTCGAGGGCCTGGTCGCCACGCTGCGCGAGGGCCGCGACGGCGTGGTGTGGGTGGACCGGATGCTGCCGCGCCGCGAGGTCTGCCAGGTCCTCAGCCACGCGACGGTGTTCGTCTGCCCGTCGGTCTACGAGCCGCTGGGCATCGTCAACCTCGAGGCCATGGCCTGCGGCGCCGCGGTCGTCGGCACCGCCACCGGCGGCATCCCCGAGGTGGTCGTCCACGGCGAGACCGGCTGGCTCGTGCCCATCGAGCAGGTCAACGACGGCACCGGCACCCCGGTCGACCCGGACCGCTACGTCGCCGACCTCGCCGCCGCGCTGACCGAGGCGGTCAGCGACCCCGACCGGGCGCGGCGCTTCGGCGAGGCGGGCCGGGTGCGCGCGAACGAGGAGTTCTCCTGGGCGACCGTGGCTGCGCGCACCGTCGAGGTGTACGAGAAGGCGCTGGCGACGGCATAGCCGGACGCACTCCCGCCAACAGGCGGCCAGGGGGCGCGGGCTGCGGCCGGCGCGTCCCCGGTGGACGACCGCCGGACGGGTGCCCGCGCAGCTGTGCTCGTCTCCGGCACCGAGGTGCGGACCGCTCGTGCGTCCGACGCGAGCGGGCCATGGCTCGCCGACCGGCTGGGCGGGCCGCACGCGCGGGTCGACCGCAGCCAGGTCGGAGTGCTGCACCGCCGGGCTGCTCGCGGGACGCCTGGCCCCCCTGAGGCCTGCAGCCCTCAGGCGCGGCGGCGCCCGGTGCCCGGGATGCGGCTTCCGCCCGGTCGCGGGGCACCGTCGCACGACCCGGTCCTGCGAGTTCCGGGCCCGCGGTGGCGCGGGGCTCCTATAGTCCGAGCCGCTGGCCGGCCACCGGGCGGGCCCCACGAGAGGCGGACGTCATGGACGAGACCGACGGTGCGGTAGCACGGGAGCTGGAGCGGCGGCTGGTCGTCCTCGCCGGGGAGGGGCACGAGGCGCCGCAGCCGACCTTCCCCCGCCCGGACATGGTCGTCCTCGTCGCGCTCGTCGTCCTCTCGGTGCTCGCCGGCCTCCTCGTCGGGCTGGGCTGATGGCCGCGCACGAGGACGTCAGCCGTGAGGCCACCTTCGGCTCGCTCCCGGTGACGCAGGAGGAGCGGGTCTGGAACTTCGCGGACTTCACCTGGGTGAACGTCGGCCTGGCCATCGCCACCTGGGCGTTCCTCGTCGGTGGCGCCACGGCCCTCATGGTGGGCTTCGTCCAGGGCCTGCTCGCGATGCTGATCGGCAACGCGATCGGGGTGGTCATCATGCTGTTGGCCAGCGTGGTGAGCAGCCAGCGCTACGGGGTCGAGCAGTACACGATCCTGCGCAGCGTCTTCGGCTTCGGCGGGGTGGCGGTCATCGTCTTCACGATCATCCTGTTCACCGAGATGGGCTGGTCCTCGCTGCTGAGCGTGATGTTCGGCCGGGCCGTGAGCCAGGTCTCCGGGGAGGCGTTCGGTGTCGCGATCGACCCCAACGGGCTCGTCGTCACCTTCTTCGCGCTGGTGGCGATCTTCGCGGCCTGGGTGATCCTCGCGAAGGGGCCGCTGACCATCAGGTTCCTCAACCGCATCGTGGCCCCCGGCCTGGCCGTCCTGACCGTCGGCATGATCGCCCTGCTGTTCCTCGAGACCAGCTGGGCCGAGCTGCTCGACGCCGCCCCCTTGGCGCCCTTCGAGGACGACCGGCTGAACTTCGCCATCGCCGTGGAGTTCAACCTGGGCGTCGGGTTCTCCTGGTGGCCCGTCATGGGGAGCCTCGCCCGGCTCACGACGAGCCCTCGGGCCGCGATGTGGCCGGCCATGATCGGGCTCCTCGGCGCGACCGTCGTCGCCCAGGCCGTCGGCATGGCCGCGGCCCTCACGCTCACCGACTCCGACCCGACGGTGTGGATGATCCCGCTGGGAGGCGCCGGGCTGGGCGTGCTCGCCCTGCTCTTCGTCGCCTTCGCGAACCTGACGAGCCTGGCCTCGATCGTCTACTCCACCTGCCTGGCCCTGCGGCAGGCCGGCGGCCGTTTCCTCGTGGGGGTGCCGTGGCCACGGCTGTGCGCCGGCTTCTTCGTGCTGCCGGCGATCCTCGCCTTCTTCCCCGGGCTGCTCTACGACCAGTTCCTGCTCTTCGTGCTCTGGACCGGGGCGTTCCTGGCGGCCATCTGCGGCACCGTGATCGCTGACTACTTCCTGCTGCGCAGGCAGCGGATCGACCTGCGCGGGCTCTACAGCCGTGGGGCGGCCAGCCCGTACCACTTCACGGGAGGCTTCAACATCTCGGCCCTGGTGTCGGTGGGGCTCGGCGCGCTGACCTTCGTGCTGCTCTACAACCCCATGACCCTCGAGACACGCGGCGCCTTCACCCTGCTCACCGCCTCGGTCCCTGCCGTCGTCGTGTCGGCGGTCGTCCACCTCGTCCTGACGGCCCTGCTCATCCGCCGGGCTGGCCAGGGCGGCTACGACACCCCGCGGGCGGAGCCCGCCCCGCTCCAGGCGTCGGGGCGCGACGGGCGCCCCTGATGCCAAGGACCGCGCAGGCCGCCGTGCACCCCGGCCGTGGCGACCGGCTCGAGATCCGGACCGTCACGGTGGCGGACCCCGGACCCGGTGAGGTGCTCGTGCGCCTCGGCGCGTCCGGCGTCTGCGGCTCCGACCGCCACGTGCTTGACGGCGAGTGGCAGCTGCCGGCGCCGACGGTCATGGGGCACGAGGGGGCAGGGGTCGTCGAGGCCGTCGGAGCGGGCGTCCTCGACGTCGCGGTCGGTGACCACGTCGTCCTGTCCTGGTACTACCCGTGCCGGCGCTGCCGGGCCTGCGCCCGCGGCAAGGCCTGGGCCTGCACGGGCACCCGGTCCGGCGAGTGCCTGCTGCCGGACGGCACCACCCGGCTGACGGGTGAGGACGGCGCCCGGTACTACCCCTACCTCGCCGTCGGCTCCATGAGCGAGTACACGGTGGTCCCGGAGTCGGCCGCGGTGAAGATCCCGGACGAGGTGCCGTTCGACGTCGCCAGCCTCATCGGGTGCTCGATCACCACGGGGGTCGGCGCCGTGGTCAACAACGCCAGGGTGGCCGCCGGGGCCTCGGCTGTCGTGCTGGGCTGCGGAGGGGTCGGGCTCGCCGTGGTCATGGGCCTGGCGCTGGTCGGGGCCAGCCCTGTCGTCGCCGTCGACACCAGCGAGGCCAAGCTGGCCGCAGCCCGGCGCCTCGGGGCGACGCACACCCTTCAGGCCGGCGTCGACGACGTGGCCGCAGGCGTGCACGACCTGACCGACGGCGGCGCGGACTACGCGTTCGAGGTCATCGGCCGCACGGAGACGATCGAGCAGGTCCCCGGCCTGCTGGGTACGGCCGGGACGGGCGTCCTCGTCGGGCTGCCAGGCCAGGGCCAGACGGCCGCCATCGACGTCCTGCAGCTCGCCGAGTCCGGACAGACGCTCATCGGGTCCAACTACGGCGGCGCGGTGCCCAGCATCGACTTCCCCCTGCTGGCCCGGCTGTACCTCGAGGGCCGGCTGCCGCTGGACGCCCTGATCTCCGACCGGGTGCGTCTGGAGCAGGTCAACGAGGCGTTCGACGCGATGCGCGCCGGAGAGCGGACCCGGAGCGTCATCGTGTTCGACTAGGCGCGTGGACCGTCATCCCGTCGTCGCCGCCCTCCAGATGGTCGCCCACCGCGGCGACACCCAGGGGAACCTCGAGGCTCTGGAGGAGCTGACGGCGGCGGCGGCCCGGGACGGGGCCGTGGTCGCCGTCGCCCCCGAGATGGCCGTCACCGGCTACTGCTGGCCGGACGAGGAGGAGGTCCGGGCCCTGGCCGTGCGCCTGGACGGCCCGGTGGTGCGGCGGCTCACGGCGCTGGCGGCCCGCACCGGCGTCTGGCTCGTGGTCGGCCTGCCGGAGCTGGACGCCGGGCTCGGCACGCTGCACAACAGCTGCGTGCTCGTGGGGCCGGACGGCCTGCAGGGGGTGTACCGGAAGCTCCACCCGTTCCTGGCGGACCCCTTCTGGGCCGTCGACGGCAACCTCGCACCACCTGTCTGGGGCACCCCGGCCGGGCGCGTGGCGCCGATGATCTGCGCCGACCTGGACTACCCCGAGGTGGCCCGCGTCGTCGCCCTGGCCGGCGCCGACTGGGCCGCGGTGCCGACGGCCTGGGTCGACGAGCCCGGTCCCAGCGCGACCTGGCGGCTGCGGGCCTGGGAGAACGCGCTGCCGCTGGTGGCTGCCGACATGGCGGGATCCGAGCTGGGCACCCAGTTCAGCGGCGGCAGCGCCGTCCTCGACCACTCCGGCCGGGTGCTCGCCTCCCGGGACGCCGGCCCCGGGCACGTCGTCGCACCCTCGACCTCCAGGCCGCGGCACGGGCGCGCGCACGGCTGCTCGCCGGTCGCCGGCCGGAGGAGTACCGGCCGCTGGCCCTGAGCAGGCGCTGGCCGCGGCGGTCCGTGGACAGGCTCTTCGGTGCATCGCCGACCCAGGACCGGGTCGTCGTGGCCGTCCTGCGGGCGGCCCCGGGAGACGTCCCGCCTGTCCCCGACGGGGTCGGCCTCGCCGTGCTGCCGGCCTTCCACCTGTGCGGGGGCGCACCCGAGGGTCCCGAGGACGCCGAGGCGGCCGCAGAGGCGTGGTCCACGGCGGTGGCCACCCTGCGCGAGCTGGCCCGGGCCGGCCGGTGCGAGGTGGTCACGTCGCTCGTGGAGGCCCGGGGGGACGGGGTGCGGCACCACACCGTCGTCGCCGTCCCGGCCGAGGGAGAACCCGTCCTGCACCGTGTGACCCACCTCGGCCGGCACGCCGCGTGGGCCACCACGGGCCCGGGCCACGGCCGGCCCGTCCGCCGTCCCTGGGGCCGGATGGCGCTGCTGGCCGGTGAGGAGCTCGAGCCCTTCGAGCCCTCCCGTGTCCTCGCTCTGCTCGACGCCGACGTCCTGGCGGTGCCCGCCGCCGTCGACTGGCCGTGGCCGGTGCCCTTCGTCGGTTCCGCGGTCCCTCTGGGGCCGGAGCTGCAGGCGCCGGACCCGGTGTTCGCCCACCCGGCCCGCCTGCGCGCCGGTGACTCCCACGTGTGGCTCGCCATGGCCAACGCGCTGCCCGCCGGTCGCCGGAGGGGCACACCGGGCGGGATCTTCGGGCCGGACCACGTCCGCGTGCCCCGGGCGGAGGCGCTCGCCGAGCACGGGGGCTGGACCGTCCTCACCTGTGCCACCCGGGGGCCCGACGAGCTCGGCGAGGTGTGCGAGGACAAGCCGCAGCTGCTCCGCCGACGGACCGACGTGCTGGCCGAAGCCCTGCTGTCGCGGGGACCCTCGCCAGGACAGGCATGAAGCCACGCGAGAGGGCGGGGCGTCGGGGTCGCCGCCTCATCCCTGGGGCGTGGCCTCAAGGAGCCCCGCGAAGGGGTCCGGCCGGTCGCCGAGCGCCCCGCGGCTCGACAGCACCGCGCAGCGCACCGACCCGCTGAGCGCGACCAGCCCGTGCTCGCGCTGCCGGGCGACGGCCGAGGTGTGCGCGCCCGAGCCGGAGTAGGCCCACGCGGTGCCGGCGTCGGCGTCGCGCCAGGCGGAGAACGTGACGACGGGCCCGCTGCCGGCGGTCCCGTCGGAGACCTGGACGAGCACGGCGAGCAGCCCCGGGGCCCGGTCGACGTCGCGGGCCACGTGGCGGAACCGTCGGGCGAACTCGCGCTCGCGGCCGTCGTCGGCCGGGGCGGAGGCGGCGGTCAGCAGGACGGTCGGCCCCGACGGCGCCGGCCCTGGGCGGAGCCCGTCGAACGGGCGGGCGCCCCCGGCCACCACCACGTCGCCGTGGACGGCGCACGCCTCGAGGACCAGGTGCCAGGCGTGGTCCCCTCCTCGGCGGGCGGGCCCGCGCCGGCGGCCCCACGGTCGGCCCAGGTCGCGAGCACCGACCACCAGCGCCCGTCCGGCCCGGGGGCCTGGGCCCGGCCGGGGCTGCTCGCCCCGGCCTGCCACCAGGCGGCCCCGACGGGCCGCCACGGCGCGGTGGTCGTGGGCGTCGCGGTGCGGAGCACCGTCCACGTGACGAGCACGCTCACCTCCGGTCGTGCGGGGTGCCCAGCGTGCCAGGAGCCGGGCGCTCAAGCCGCGGGTCCCGGCGACCGATAGCCCCCGTGTGCGCTACCGCCTCGTGACCCGCAGCGACTTCGACGGCCTCGTCTGCGCCGTCCTCCTGCGCCAGCTGGACCTCGTCGACGACATCCTGTTCGTCCACCCCAAGGACGTGCAGGACGGGCTGGTCGAGGTGACCGACCGGGACATCCTCACCAACCTGCCGTACGCCGCGGCGGCGCACCTGGTGTTCGACCACCACCACTCCGAGTCCCTGCGGACCGGCGGGACGGCGGACAACCACGTCATCATCACCTCGGCGCCCTCGGCCGCGCGCGTCGTCTTCGACCACTACGGCGGCGCCGCCCGGTTCCCCGGCATCTCGGAGGACCTGATGCGGGCGGTCGACCAGGCCGACTCCGCGCAGTACGACCTGCAGGACGTCCTGCACCCGACCGGCTGGACGCTGCTCAACTTCCTCATGGACAGCCGCACCGGCCTGGGCCGGTTCCGCGAGTTCCGGATCTCCAACTACCAGCTGATGATGCAGCTCATCGACTGGTGCGCCACGCACCAGGACGTCGACGAGATCCTCGCCCTGCCCGACGTCGCCGAGCGCGCCGAGCTGTTCCGCGCCCAGGAGGAGCTCTTCGTCGCCCAGCTGCGGCGGGTGACCACCGTGCACGGCGACGTGGCCGTGGTCGACCTGCGCGGCGAGGAGACCATCCACGCCGGCAACCGGTTCATGGTCTACGCGCTGTTCCCGGACACCCGGGTCTCGGTCCACGTGCTGCAGGGCAAGCAGAACCAGAACACCGTGCTCGCGATCGGCAAGTCCATCCTCGACCGCACCTCGCCGGTCGACGTCGGGGCCGTGGCGCTGTCGCACGGCGGCGGCGGCCACAAGGCCGCCGGCACGTGCCAGGTCTCGCACGAGGAGGCCGAGCAGGCGCTCGCCGAGGTCGTCGCCGCGGTCCGCTCCGAGCGCGAGCCCGCCCTGGTCTGAGCCGTCCGGCTCAGCCGGGGAGGCTGACCGCGGCCGCGACCGCCGCGAGGGTGGCGCGCTGCAGGCCCTGCAGCGACGCGCTGCGCCGGCCGGCCTCCCAGCCCGTCACCGCACCGCCGTGGTCGGCCTCGGCCACCTCGAGGATGGCCAGCACCTTCTCCGCGCGGTCGAGCAGGCGCAGCGAGCGGGGGCCCAGGGTCGGCGGCAGCGGCTGGCCGCCGGGGGCCCCTCGACCGCGCAGGCCGGCGGTCGCGTCGGGGCGCCAGCTGCTCAGCTGCAGCTGCTCCAGCTCGTCGGTCGCCTCGGCCAGCGCCAGCCGGAAGGCCATGTCCGCCTCGGCCACGCTCGTGGCCAGCGGCGTGCCCGCGAGCGGCTCGGCGTGCCAGGCCTGCCAGGCGACCGAGATCCCGACGTCGCCCTCGGGCCCGAACTCCTCGACCTCGGGCACCAGGGCCACCGAGGCCCGCCCCGGCAGCCCCTCGACGACCACGCACCCACCGGCGTCCACGGCGGCCGAGCGGAGCGCCGCGGGCCCCGGCACGCCGCGGACGTCGCCGGGCGTGGGCAGCACGCAGCGCACCTGCACCGGGCCCGCCTCGCCGGCCGCGCCCAGCAGCACGAGCAGGTCCGAGAGGTAGCCGGGGTCGGGCACCGGCAGGCCCTGGGGCGCGGTGAACCCGGGCGCCGGCTCGACCCGGTGGGGCTCGTCGGAGCCGGCCACGGCCTGCAGCGCGTCCGCGCTGCCGACCCGGCCCGCGGCCACGGCACCGGCCCAGGCGGCCAGCAACGCCGAGCGGGGGAGGGTCACGCGAGCAGGGTAGGCGCCCCCCTAGGCTGGACGTCATGCCGGAGTCCGTCGTCGACCTGGACTCCGTCGGGGTGGTCCGCTCCCGCACCCACCTGCTCCGCGACGTGGACCTCACCGTCGAGGAGGGCCAGCGCTGGGTGGTCCTGGGGCCCAACGGCGCGGGCAAGACCACCCTGTTCGACGTCATGTCGGCGCGCACCTTCCCCAGCGAGGGCCGCGCCACGATCCTCGGCGAGACGCTGGGGGAGACCGACGTCTCCGAGCTGCGGCCCCGGATCGGGCTGAGCAGCGCGACCCTGGCCGCCCAGGTCCCCGGCCGCGAGCGCGTCCGCGACGTCGTGCTCACCGCCGCCCACGGCGTGCTGGGTCGCTGGCGCGAGACCTACGACCAGATGGACACCGACCGCGCGGACGCCCTGCTCGCCGCGTTCGGCGTCACCGGTCTCGGCGACCGCACGTTCGGCACGCTGTCCGAGGGGGAGCGGAAGCGGGTCCTGGTGGCCCGCGCCGTGATGACCGACCCCGAGCTGCTGCTGCTCGACGAGCCGGCCGCGGGCCTGGACCTGCGGGGCCGCGAGGACCTCGTCACCGGCCTGTCGTCGCTGGCGCGCGACCCCGCCTCGCCCACCACGGTGCTCGTCACCCACCACGTCGAGGAGATCCCGCCCGGCTTCGACCACGTGCTGCTCATGCGGGCCGCCGAGGTCGTCGCCGCCGGGCCCATCGAGGTGGTGCTGACGGCACGCGCTCTCTCGGATACCTTCGGCATCGCCCTGGAGACCACGCACGACCACGGGCGCTGGGCCGCGCGCGCGGCCCGCTGAGACGGGAGGGGGACCCGGGTGGCGGACTTCCTGCGCGAGACCCAGTGGTTCCTGTGGGTCGCCGGCGCGCTCGTGCTCGGCCTGCTCGAGCTCACGAGCCTCGACCTGGTCTTCGGCATGCTCGTGGTCGGCGCCCTCGCCGGCGGGCGGGGCGGCCGGGCTCGGCTTCTCGTTCCTCGTGCAGGCGCTCGTGTTCACCGTCGTGAGCACCGTCGGCCTCGTGGTCGCCCGGCCGTACATCAAGCGCTCGGTCGACCGCTCCGTGCCCGACGCCCCCACCAACGTCGACGCCCTCACCGGCCGCCACGCGCTCACCCTCACCGAGGTCGACGAGCGCGGCGGGCAGGTCAAGCTGCAGGGCGAGACCTGGAGCGCCCGCACCGCCGACCGCGGCGTGCGCCTGGCCCCCGACACCGACGTCGTCGTGGTCCGGATCGACGGGGCCACCGCCCTGGTCCGCGCCGAGGCGGCCCCTCCCGCCCCTCCCGCACCGCCCGGCACCACCCCTACCGAGACGGAGCGCTGAGCCGTGGATTTCGCCCAGGTCCTGCTGACCATCGTCCTCATCCTGCTCGTCATCGTGGTGATCACCACGGTGCTGCGGGCGGTCCGGATCGTCCAGCAGGCCACCGCCGTCATCATCGAGCGGCTCGGCAAGTACCAGAAGACGCTCGGCGCGGGGCTGCACTTCCTCGTGCCGTTCATCGACCGCCCGCGCGCCACGGTCGACCTGCGCGAGCAGGTCGTCAGCTTCCCGCCGCAGCCGGTCATCACCTCCGACAACCTCGTCGTCAGCATCGACACGGTCATCTACTTCCAGGTGAACGACCCGAAGTCCGCGACCTACGAGATCGCCAACTTCATCCAGGGCATCGAGCAGCTGACCGTCACCACGCTGCGCAACGTCATCGGCTCCCTCGACCTCGAGCAGACCCTCACCAGCCGCGACCAGATCAACGGCCAGCTGCGCGGCGTCCTCGACGAGGCGACCGGCAAGTGGGGCATCCGCGTCAACCGCGTCGAGCTCAAGGCCATCGACCCGCCCGCGAGCGTGCAGGACTCGATGGAGAAGCAGATGCGGGCCGAGCGCGACCGCCGCGCCACGATCCTCACCGCCGAGGGCATCAAGCAGTCCGCCATCCTCACCGCGGAGGGCGAGAAGCAGTCGGCCATCCTCACCGCCGAGGGCCAGGCCCAGTCCGCGATCCTCAAGGCCCAGGGCGAGAGCCGCGCGATCCTCCAGGTCTTCGAGGCCATCCACAAGGGCAACCCGGACGACAAGCTCCTCGCCTACCAGTACCTGCAGGTGCTGCCGCAGATCGCCCGCGGCCAGTCCAACAAGATGTGGATCATCCCGACCGAGCTCACCCAGGCGCTGTCCGGGATCGGCCGTGCGCTCGGCGGCAACGCCGAGGCCAGCGAGGGCTACCTGGGCGAGAAGTCCGCCGACTACTCCGTCGAGGACGGCGGCCTCGAGGCGCCGGTGCTCGAGGACCCCGAGGCGGCGCTCGCCCGGGCCAAGGCCGAGGCGGCCGGGGCCTCCCGCGAGGCCCGCGAGGCCGAGGAGCGCACGAGCAGCCGGCGCGCCGCCCGCGCGGAGCAGCCCGCCCCCGCCCCGGCCGAGCCGTCGGACGCGCTGTCCGCCCCCGCGGGCCAGGACGCCCCCGACCAGCCGGCCGCCCGGCCCGAGGCGCCGGTCACCGACCCGTACGCGACCGGCCCGGACAGCACCGGCTCCAGCGCGCTCGGCGGGGACCGGCCGCCCGCCTGACGGCACCAGCGCCGTCCGCGCCGCCTCCTGAGGCGGCGCGGGCCGGCGCACCGGAGACTGCGGGGGTGCCCGACCACGCTGTGAGCCCGACGTGACCGACACCCCCGCCGCCCCGGACCTCGTCGCCCTCGACCTGCCCGAGCAGGACCCGACCACGGTGCGGTGGTGCTTCGCCGACCAGCTCGGCCCCGGCTTCGTCGACGCCCCCGACCAGCAGGTGCTCCTGCTGGAGACGACGTCGGTCTTCCGGCGCCGGGTGTTCCACCGCCGCAAGGCCCACCTCGTGCTGTCCGCGCTCCGCCACCGGGCCGCGGAGCTGGGGGAGCGGGGCCGGCTGGTCCGCGCGGGCACGTACGCGGAAGGGCTCGCCGAGGCCGGCGTCGGCCCGGACGCGCCCGTCTCGGTGTGCGACCCGACGAGCTGGGCGGCCCGGCGCTTCGTCCGGCGGCTGGTGGCCGGCGAGGTCGGCCCCGGGCCGGGCAGCGTCCGGGTGCTCGCGGCCCGCGGCTACGCCTCCAGCCACGCCGAGTTCGCGGCCTGGGCCGCCGGTCGGGGGCAGAAGCGGCTGCTGCAGGACGACTGGTACCGCGGCCAGCGGGCCCGCCACGGCCTGCTCCTCGAGGGCGACGGGCAGCCGCTCGGCGGCCGCTGGTCCTTCGACGAGGAGAACCGGGAGCGCCCGCCCAAGGGGGTCGCCACGCTGTCCGAGTCCGTCATGAGCGCCCCGCTCACCCCGATGCCGGAGCCGTGGTGGCCGGAGGAGGACGACATCGACGCCGGGGTCCGCGAGGACCTCGACCGGATGGCGCGCGAGGGCGTCCGCTTCGTCGGGGAGGACGGCCCCCGCCGCTTCGCCGTCACCGCAGGCGAGGCGCAGACCGCCCTGGCCCACTTCCTCGAGCACCGGCTGGACGCCTTCGGCCCCTACGAGGACGCCATGCTCGCCGGGGACCGGTGGATGGCGCACTCGCTGCTGTCGGTGCCCATCAACCTCGGCGTCCTCGACCCCGTCGACGTCGCCCGGGCGGCGGAGGCCCGCCTCGCGCACGGCGCCCGGCTGGCCAGCGTCGAGGGATTCGTCCGGCAGGTGGTCGGCTGGCGGGACTACGTCTGGCAGCTGTACTGGCACCAGGGCGAGGGCTACCGCGACCGGGACGCGCTGCAGGCCGGGACGCCGCTGCCGGCGTGGTTCGCCGACCTCGACGCGGACCGGACGGTCACGGCGGCCTGCCTGAGCGACGTGCTCGGCTCGGTCCGGGAGGAGGGCTGGGCCCACCACATCCCGCGGCTCATGGTGCTGGGCAACTGGGCCCTGCAGCACGGCTACGACCCGCAGGCGGTCACCGACTGGTTCCACCGCAGCTTCGTCGACGGCTACGACTGGGTGATGGTCCCCAACGTCGTCGGCATGAGCCAGCACGCGGACGGCGGCGTGATGGCCACCAAGCCGTACGCCTCGGGCGGGGCCTACATCGACCGGATGAGCGACTACTGCGGCGGCTGCCGCTACGACCCCAAGGTGCGGGTGGGCGAGACCGCCTGCCCGTTCACGGCCGGGTACTGGGCCTTCGTCGCCCGCCACGCGGACGTCATGGGCTCCAACCCCCGCACGTCCAGGGCGGTGGCCGGGCTGCGTCGGCTCACGGACCGCGAGGCCCTCGCTGCGCCAGGAGGTCGACCGGGGCAGCGACGCCCCCTGAGGCCCGGTCCCTCCCCGTCGAGCGGGTAGCGTCGACCCACGTGCTGGACCTCCTGCTCGCCCTGCTCGCGGGTGTCGCCGCCGGCACCATCAACACCATCGTCGGCAGCGGGACGCTCATCTCCTTCCCGCTCCTGCTCGCCCTCGGCCTGCCCCCGGTGAGCGCGAACATCACCAACAACCTCGGCCTCGTGCCCGGGTCGTTCTCGGGGCGTGGGGCTACCGTCGCGAGCTGCGCGGCCAGCGCCGCCGGCTGCTCACCCTCCTGCCCGCCAGCGTGCTGGGCGGGCTCGTCGGCGCGGGGCTGCTGCTCGTGCTGCCCGAGTCCGCCTTCCAGGCCGTCGTGCCCGTGCTCATCGCCGTCGCCCTGGTCCTCGTCGTGGTCCAGCCCCGGCTCCAGGCCTCGTTGCGCCGCCGCCGCGCGCGCCGCGGTGGAGGCGGGGGACGCCGTCGTGGACGCGAGCGGCCGCCACGCCGACCGGTACGGCCTGGCCTGGCCCATCACGGCCGCCACCGGCGTGTACGGCGGCTACTTCGGCGCCGCCCAGGGCGTGCTCCTCATCGGGGCTCTCGGCGCGGTGCTCGACGACGACCTCCAGCGGCTCAACGGGCTCAAGAACGTGCTCGCCGGGTCGGTGAACCTCGTCGCCGCCGTGGTGTTCGTCGTCGTCGCCCCGCAGCTGGTGGCCTGGCCGTTCGTGGCGGCCGTCGCGGTCGGCGCGCTGCTCGGCGGGGTGCTCGGGGCGCGGGTCGGCCGCCGCCTGCCGCCGCTGCTGCTGCGCGGGATCATCGTCACCGTCGGCCTCGTCGCCATCGTCGCCCTGGTGCTCGCGTGAGCGAGCCGGACCACCCGGGGACGGTCACGCTCACCGACCCCGACGACCCGCGGCTGCGCGACTACGTCCGGCTCACCGACGTCCGGCTCCGCGTGGTCAAGGAGCCCGCCGAGGGCCTGTTCATGGCCGAGAGCACCCAGGTCATCCGCCGGGCGCTGCGTGCGGGGCACCGGATGCGCTCGCTGCTCGTCGCCCCGCGCTGGCTGCCCGAGATCGCCGACGTGCTCGCCGCGGCCGCGGACCACGGCGCCCCGGTCATGGTCGCCGAGGAGCCGCTGCTGGAGCAGATCACCGGCTTCCACCTGCACCGCGGGGCGCTGGCCTCCATGCACCGCCCGGCCCTGCGCCCCGTGGCCGACGTGGTCGCCGGGGCCCGGCGCGTGGTGGTCCTGGAGGACGTCGTCGACCACACGAACATCGGCGCCGTGTTCCGCAGCGCGGCCGCGATGGGCGTCGAGGCGGTCCTCGTCACCCCCCGGTGCGCCGACCCGCTGTACCGCCGCAGCGTCCGGGTGTCGATGGGCACCGTGTTCCAGGTGCCGTGGACCCGGCTGGAGCGCTGGCCGGGCGGCGTGGCGGAGCTGCGGGACGCGGGCTTCGTGGTCGCCGCGCTGGCCCTCGACGAGCGCGCCGAGGACCTCGACGCCCTCGCCGCGGACCCGCCGGAGCGCCTGGCGTGGGTGCTCGGCACCGAGGGCGACGGGCTGCGCCCGGGGACCGTTCGCGCCGCCGACCGGGTCGTCCGCATCCCCATGGCCGGCGGGGTGGACTCCCTCAACGTCGCGGCGGCCGGCGCGGTCGCCTTCTGGGCCACCCGGCCCGCCGCGCGACCTCCCGGCTAGGGCGCCCGGTGCACCAGCCGGTACAGCGCCACCGTGGCCGGCACCCGGTACAGCCGCGACACCGGGAAGGGCGCGTGGATGACCACCTCGGCCCGGGTGCCGCCGCCCGGCCGCTCGTGCAGCAGGTGCTCCAGGACCATGACCACGGGGCCCACCCGCACCCGCCACGACCAGGTGCGTGCCGCGGCGTCCACGTCGAGGACCACGAAGCGCACGTGCACCCCGCCCACCGTCCGCACGGTGCCCGCGCTGCCCGCCACGATGACCTCGGAGTCGCTGTCGACGTGGCGCACCTGCGGCGACCACTCCGACCACCGCTCGGGCCGCAGGTAGCGCTGCCACGCCTCCTCGACGCCGACCGGGCCCGCGGCGCGGGCCACCGAGGGCCTCACGCGCCCGCCCCGACCCCGTCGTGGAGCCGGACCGGTCCCGCCGCGCGGGTGCACACGACGACGTCGGCCAGGTAGCCCCGGCCGGTCCGGGCGTGGTGGCGCACCTGCAGGCCGGCGTCGGTGAGCAGCCCCGGCAGGTCGTCGGGGACGCTGAGCGCACCGAGGCCGTCCGGGTCGAGCAGCCGGCGCGCGGCCGTGCGCACGAGCGCCTGCGCGGCGGTGCGGGGGACCGCCGGCACCACGACGCCGAGCCGGCCCCCGGGCCGGAGCACCCGGGCCAGCTCGGCCACGGCGGCGGAGCGGACCGCGGGGGACAGGACGTGCAGCAGCCAGCCGGCGGTGACCACGTCCACCGAGGCGTCGGCCACCGGCAGCCGGGCCGCGTCGGCCCTCACCGGTGCGGCGCCGCCGAGGTCGGCCGCGGCCAGCATCCCTCGGCTCGGCTCCAGGGCGGCGAGCCGCCGGGCCCCGGCGCCGCGCAGCGCCCGGCTCAGCAGCCCGGTGCCCGCGCCGACGTCGAGGACGACCTCGTCGGGACGGGGGGCGAGCACCCGCAGCAGCGCCGCCACGCTGCGCCGCTGCAGCGGCTCCTGCCAGCGGTAGGCGCCGGCCACGGCGCCCCAGGCGTCCCCGACGACCCGGTCCGGGGACGGGGCGGGGTCGGCGGCGGGCACCGGTGCATCGTGGCACCCCCGGGCGGGTGCCGCCGTCGGTGGGACCCCGCGCCGGGGAGGGTGCGACCCCGGCGGCGACAGGGTTTGATGGCGCCACGCGGGGCCGAGCCCCGGCCGCGCCGACCGCTCGACGAGGAGCAGACGTGACCCTCCCCACCCCGGTGCCGCCCGTGGAGATCCCGGACGCCCTGCTCACGCCCTACGTGCTGGCCCGGGCGGCCGAGCTGGGGGACCACCCGGCGCTCGTCGAGGCCGCGTCCGGACGGGCGCTGTCCTACGCGCAGCTGGACGCCGGGGTGCGCGCCCTGGCCGGCGGCCTGCTCGCGCGCGGGCACGCCCCGGGGGACGCGGTCGGGCTGATGAGCCCGAACGTGCCGGAGTACGCCGTCGTCTTCCACGGGGTCGCCTTCGCCGGCGGGGTGGTCTCGACCATCAACCCCACGTACACCGCGCACGAGGTCCAGCAGCAGCTGCGCGACTCCGGCGCCCGGCTGCTCGTCACCGTGCCGCTCTTCCTCGAGACCGCCCTCGCGGCGGCCGAGGGCACCGGCGTGGAGCAGGTCGTCGTCATGGGGGAGGTGCCCGAGGGCGCCGACGCCGTGCCGCTCGCCTCGCTCATGGGCGAGCCGCTGGCCGAGCAGGTCCCGGTCGGCCAGGACGCCGTGGTCGCCCTGCCCTACTCCTCGGGCACCCAGGGGCTGCCCAAGGGCGTCATGCTCACCCACCGCAACCTCGTCGCCAACGTCGCCCAGACCCAGGACATCCTCGGCACCGGGCAGGGCGAGGTGTTCATGGGGGTGCTCCCGTTCTTCCACATCTACGGGATGAACGTCGTGATGAACGTCGGCCTGGTCACCGGCTCGACCATCGTCACCATGCCGCGCTTCGACCTGGCCGGCTTCCTGGCCGCGCACGAGCAGTACCGGATCACCCGGTCGTTCGTGGCCCCGCCCATCGTCGTGGCCCTGGCCAAGCACCCCGCGGTGGAAGGTGTCGACTTCTCCTCGCTCACGCAGGTCGTGTCCGGGGCGGCCCCGCTCTCGGCGGAGCTGGCGGCGGAGGCGTCGCGCCGGCTCGGGGTGGAGGTCGTGCAGGGGTACGGCATGACGGAGATGTCGCCCGTCAGCCACTTCACGCGTCCCGGGCAGTACCGGCCCGGCTCGGTCGGGGTGGCCGTCGCGGGCACCGAGCACCGCATCGTCGACCCGGCGACCGGCGAGGACCTCGGCGTCGACGCCGACGGCGAGCTGTGGGTGCGGGGGCCCCAGGTGATGAAGGGCTACCTCGGCAACGAGGAGGCCACCACGGCGACCCTCGGAGAGGACGGCTGGCTCCGCACGGGCGACATCGGCCACGTCGACGCCGACGGGTTCCTGTTCGTCGTCGACCGGCTCAAGGAGCTCATCAAGGTCAAGGGCTTCCAGGTCGCCCCGGCCGAGCTGGAGGCGCTCCTGCTCAGCCACCCGGACGTCGCGGACGCGGCCGTCGTGGGCGTGGCGGACGAGCAGGCGGGCGAGCTGCCGGTCGGGCACGTGGTGCTGCGGCCGGGGGCGACGAGCGACGAGGCGGGGATCAGGGCCTGGGTCGCGGAGCGGACGGCGACGTACAAGCACCTGCACCGGCTGCTCGTGGTCGACGCGATCCCCAAGTCGGCCTCGGGCAAGATCCTGCGGCGGGTGCTGCGCAGCGAGCTCGCGGGCTGAGAGGTCGGTCCGGGCCGACCCTCCGACGCGGGAGGGTCGGCGGGCGCTGGTGCTGCCTCAGGCGGCGCGGAGGCGGGTGACGATGCGCTCGAGGCGCTCGGCCTCGTCCTGGGGGGCCCGGGCGATGATCGCGTCGAGCTCGGCGCGCTCGGCCTCGGTGGTGTACGCCGCGAGGTCGTGCTCGAGGCGCAGGGCCTCGGCGCGGCGGGCGCGGCGGGCGGCGAGGCTGGAGCGGGTGGCGGCGAGGGTCTCGGTGATGGCCATGCGTCCATGGTCGGCGCGGACGACCGATGCGTCCAATGACAATTCGGGCGCCGACCCATGCCGTAGCGTCATGGGTGTGGACACGGACGCGCTGCGGTGGTTCCAGCTGGTCGCCGACGGCGTGACCGTCACCGAGGTGGCCGACACCGAGCACCTCACGCAGCCCGGCCTGTCCCGCGCGCTGGCCCGGCTGGAGCGGGAGGTCGGCACCCCGCTGCTGCGCCGCCAGGGGCGCGTCCTGCGCACCACCGAGGCGGGGCGGGCGTTCAAGCGGCACGTCGACCGCCTCCTGCACGACCTCGACGACGGCCTCGCCGCGGTCGAGCAGCTGCTCGACCCCGAGACGGGGTCGGTGGGGGTCGCCTTCGAACGGTCCATGGGCACCTGGCTGGTGCCGCAGCTGGTGAGCGGGTTCCGGGCCGCGCACCCCCGGGTCCGGGTGCGGCTGCACCACGTCGGCGACCCCGAGAGCACGCCGCAGCCGGACGGGCCGGTCGACGTCGAGCTGACCAGCCTGCGGCCGCGGGAGGCGTCGTCGCTGCGCTGGGAGCGGCTGCTCACCGAGCCGCTCGTGCTCGTGGTGGGCACCCGGCACCCTCGGGCGGGCGCCCGCCGCGTCGCCCTGGCCGACCTCGGCGACGAGCCGTTCGTCGCCCTGCGCGACCCCTCACCCTTCCGGGACGCGTCCCGGGCCCTGCTCGCCGAGGCCGGGCTCGAGGTCGAGGCCGCCTTCGAGGCCGACGACCTCGCCACGGTGCAGGGCTTCGTCGCGGCCGGCCTCGGGGTCGCGGTGGTGCCCGCCTCGGCGGTCGACGGCCGCTGCGAGGTCCTCGGCCTCACCGACGCCGGTGCCACGCGCGACCTGGGCATGGTCTGGTCGGGCCAGCGCCGGATGCTGCCCTCGGCGGCGCTGTTCCGCGACCACGTGCTCGCCACCGCCCGGCGCGGGCACCTCGCGGTGCCGTTCGGCTGAGGGGTGCTCCCGGGCGCTCGGGACAGACGCGGGCCGGACGGGTCCGCCACCCGAGCACACGGGACGGCCCTCAGGGCCGCTCCGGCCGCGCTCGAGGGCCTTCCTTGTGCTCCTGTGGTCAGCCCGGGCGCCCCCCGCGGCGCCCGGCCCGCCGGCCGCGTAAACGGACAGATCACGACATGTCGGGTTGCGCCCACCGCCTGAACCGGTTTAGGTGGGGCCAGGACGCTCACCGACGAGCGCCCGCCGGAGGTGCGACGTGGCGCAGGGGCGAGTGACGATCACCGACGTCGCCCGGCGGGCCGGCGTGAGCAAGACCCTGGTCTCCTTCGCCCTCAACGGCCGCCCCGGCGTCGCCCCGGACAGCCGCGAGCGCATCCTCGCCGCGGCCGGGGAGCTCGGCTGGCAGCCCAGCCGCCGCGCGCGCTCGCTGTCGGTGTCGCGGGCCTTCGCCCTCGGCTTCGTCGTCGCCCGCCCGCCGGAGCTGCTCGGGGTGGACCCGTTCTTCCTCGCCTTCATCGCCGGGGTCGAGACCGTCCTCAGCGAGACCGACCAGGCCCTGGTCCTGCTCGTGGTCCGCGACCGCAGCGCCGAGGTGGCCGGCTACGAGCGGCTGGCCCGCGACGGCCGGGTCGACGGCGTCCTGGTCTCCGACCTGCGCCACGACGACGAGCGCCTCGACCTGCTGCAGCACCTCGGGCTGCCCGCCGTCACCCTCAACCGTCCCGCGCCCGGCTCGCCGTTCCCCGCCGTCTGCCTCGACGACGCCCCCGGCGTCCACGAGGCCGTCGCCCACCTGGCGGGCCTGGGCCACCGCCGCATCGGCTACGTCTCCGGGCCCGAGGAGTTCCTCCACAGCAGCTCCCGCCGGCAGGCCTGGGCCGACGCGCTCGCCGCCCACGGCCTGCCGGCCGGGCCCGAGGTGGCGGGGGACTTCACCCCCGCCCGCGGCGCCGCGGCCACCCGCGAGCTGCTCGCCCTCGACGAGCCGCCGACCGCGGTGGTCTACGCCAACGACCTCATGGCCATGGCCGGGCTGACCGTCGCCCACCAGGCCGGGCTCGCCGTCCCGGGCGACCTGTCGGTCACCGGGTTCGACGACGCGGCGCCCGCCGCCCACACGCACCCCCCGCTCACCACCATCCGCGCCGACGTCGTGGCCTGGGGCGCCCGCTGCGCCTCGACCCTGCTCGAGCTCGTCGAGCACGGCGGCGCGGCCGACGTCGAGATGCCGCCGGCCGCTCTCGTCGTCCGCGGCACGACCGGCCCGCCGGTACCGCGGACCGGCCCTCCCTGACCGGGCCCCGTCACCGACCACCCCGCCCGACCCCGCACCTGAGCAGACCCAGACCCCACCCAGACCCCGGCACCGACCCCGTACCGACCTGCACCCCCGCGCGACCCACCCGTCGCCGTCTCACCGAGGAGAACGCATGAAGCGCATCGTCCCCGCCGCCCTGACCGGGCTCGCCCTGCTCGCCGGCGTCGCCTGCGGAGGAGGCGGCGGCTCCGGAGACGGTGGCGCGGCCGCCGGCGGCGGCACCGGCCCCATCGACATCTGGTACTCCAACAACCAGGAGGAGGTCGCCTGGGGCGAGGCCATGGTCGAGGCCTGGAACGCCGAGCACCCCGACGAGCAGATCAGCGCCCAGGAGATCCCCGCCGGGCAGAGCTCGGAGGAGGCCATCGCGGCCGCCATCACCGCGGGCAACGCCCCGTGCCTCATCTACAACACCTCGCCCGCCGCGGTCCCGCAGTTCCAGAAGGCCGGCGGCCTGGTCGACCTCGACGAGATCGAGGGCGCCCGGGAGTACATCGAGGAGCGCACGGGCGACAAGGCCGAGCAGTACCTGTCGCCGGACGGCGCGTTCTACCAGGTGCCGTGGAAGGCCAACCCCGTGATGATCTTCTACAACAAGGCGATGTTCGCCGAGGCCGGCCTCGACCCCGAGAACCCGCCCCTGGCCACCTACGACGAGTTCCTCGAGACCTCGCGCACGCTCGTGGAGTCCGGCGTCGCCCAGCACGCCATCTGGCCGGCCCCGAGCTCGGAGTTCTTCCAGCCCTGGTTCGACTTCTACCCGCTGTTCGCCGCCGAGACCGGCGGCACCCTGCTCGTCGAGGACGGCGAGGCGCAGTTCGCCGGCGACGAGGGCGTCGCGGTCGCCGAGTTCTGGAAGACCGTCTACGACGAGGGGCTGGCCGGGCGCGAGGCGTACAACGGCGACGCGTTCGGCGAGGGCCAGTCGGCGATGTCGATCGTCGGGCCCTGGGCCATCGCCGTCTACGGCGAGGACATCGACTGGGGCGTCGTCCCCGTCCCCACCTCCGAGGGCGTGCCCGCCGAGGAGGTCGTGACCTTCAGCGACGCCAAGAACGTCGCCCTGTACTCCGCGTGCGAGAACCAGGCCACCGCCTGGGACGTCCTGGAGTTCTCCACCTCGGAGGAGCAGGACGCCGCGCTGCTGGAGATGACCGGGCAGATGCCGATGCGCCAGGACCTGCCCGGCACGTTCGCGGAGTACTTCGAGGCCAACCCCGAGTACGAGACCTTCGCCGCCCAGGCCGAGCGCACCGTCGAGGTCCCCAACGTCGAGGGCTCCATCGAGGTGTGGCAGACCTTCCGCGACGCGTACTCCGAGTCGGTCATCTTCGGCGAGACCGACGTCCAGGAGGCCCTGACCGGGGCCGCCGAGGACGTCGACGGTCTCGTCGGCCAGGGCTAGGCCCGACGTGGCCACGTCGACCTCGGTCCCCGCGCGCACCGCGGGGACCGGGGCACCGGCGCCCCGCCGCACCGCGGGCCGGGGCTGGACCCGGGCGCTCGGCCGGCACCCGGTCGGGATGGTGTTCGCGGCGCCCTACGTCGTCTTCATCGTCGCGGTCTTCGCCTACCCGCTCGGGCTCGCCGTGTGGATGTCGTTCCACGACTTCTTCTTCTCCGCCCCGGGCGTCGCCGTCGAGCGGCCGTTCGTCGGCCTGGACAACTACACCGCCGTCCTCGGCGACCCCGACGTCCAGCGCTCGTTCCGCAACATCGGCGTGTTCCTCGTCATCAACGTCCCGCTCACGGTGGTGCTGTCCCTCGTCCTGGCCACCGCGCTCAACGGCGCGGTCCGCTTCCGGGCCTTCTTCCGGGTCGCGTACTACGTGCCGTACGTGACGGCCAGCGTCGCCGTCGTGGCGGTCTGGCTGTACCTGTTCAGCACGGGCGGCCTGGTCAACGAGGTGCTCGGGGGCCTGGCCCCGGACCCGTCGTGGCTGGTCAACAAGGGCCTGGCCATGCCGGTCATCGCCGTGTTCGTCACGTGGAAGCAGCTGGGGTTCTTCATCCTGCTGTACCTCGCCGCGCTGCAGAACGTGCCCAAGGAGGTCTACGAGTCCGCGGCGGTCGACGGCGCGGGCCGGCTGCGGACGTTCTGGTCGATCACGGTCCCGAGCGTGCGGCCCGCGACCACCCTCGTGGTCATCCTCTCCACGATCACCGGCGCCAACCTGTTCACCGAGCCGTACCTGCTCACCGGCGGCGGCGGGCCGGACGGGGCGTCCGCGTCCCCGGTCCTCGTCATGTACCAGCGCGGCATCGAGCAGGGGAACCCCGACGTGGCCGCCGCGATCGGCGTCGTGCTCGTGGTCGGCGTGCTCGTCGTGTCCCTGGTCAACCGCTACGTCTTCGAGAGGGACTGACATGACGAGCCCGACGAGGCCCACCACCCCGGTGGCCGCCGCCACGACGTCCACCGCCGGTGCCCGCGCCCGCCGCCCGCCGCCGGGGCGGGGTCGCGGGCCGGCCCTCGGTCGGCCGGATGCTGCTCCTGGCCCTGGGTGCCCTGCTGTTCCTGTTCCCCTTCTACTACATGCTCGTCGGCTCGTTCACGGCCGAGCCGGACCCCAGCCTGGGCGGCCTCGCACCCTCGCCGGGCGAGCTCACGGTGGGCAACTACTCGGCCGATCGACGGCTCGATCGGGCTCGTGCGCTCGCTGGTCAACTCCGGCATCTTCACCGGCGGCGTGCTGCTGGGGACGATGGTCCTCGGCGTGCTCGTCGGCTACGCGCTGGCCCAGCTGGAGTTCCGCGGCCGGGGCGCCGTGTTCGCGCTCATGCTGCTGGTCCAGGTCGTCCCGTTCCAGCTGCTCACCATCCCGCTGTACGTGCTCATCGTGCGGGACTACGGGCTGGCCGACTCCTACCTCGGCATGATCCTGCCGTTCGCCATCAACTCCACGGCGGTGTTCGTGTTCCGGCAGTACTTCCTCCAGCTGCCGCGCGACCTGTTCGACGCCGCGCGCATCGACGGCGCCGGCGAGCTGCGGGTGCTGTGGTCCATCGCGCTCCCGCTGGTCCGCCCGGCCCTGCTCACGGCCCTGCTGCTGACCTTCATCGGTCCCTGGAACGAGTTCCTGTGGCCGTTCCTCGTCACCAAGGAGCAGGACATGCAGCCGCTGGCGGTCTCGCTGGCGAACTACATCACCAACCTGTCCGCCCGGGCGGCCAACCCGTTCGGCGCGATCCTCGCGGGAGCCTGCGTGCTCGCCGCCCCGGCGGTGGTCCTCTTCACCGTCTTCCAGCGCCACTTCGTGAGCAACGACGTCGGTTCCGGCGTGAAGGGATGACATGACCGTCACCGAGAGCACGACCCGCACGACCAGCAGCCACGTCCCGTACCGGCTCACCCGGGTGGGCACGGTCATGGAGCCCGAGACGGGGGAGCCCCTCGAGGCCGAGGGGGTGCTCAACCCGGCGAGCGGGCGCACCCCCGACGGGGTGCTCCACCTGCTGCCGAGGCTGGTCAGCGAGGGCAACGTGTCCCGCGTGGGCCTGGCCGAGGTCGTCGTCAGCGACGGCGTCCCGGTGGGGGTGCGGCGCCGGGGGACCGTCCTGGCCCCCGACGCAGGCTTCGAGCGGGGGCTGGCCAACGCCGGGGTCGAGGACCCCCGGGTGACGTGGGTGCCCCGCCTCGGGCTGCACCTCATGACCTACGTGGCGTTCGGCCCGCTCGGGCCGCGCCTGGCCCTCGCGGTGTCCGACGACCTGCAGGCCTGGCGCCGGCTCGGGCCGGTCCACTTCGCCTACCAGCCGGACCTCGACACCGACCTCAACCTGTTCCCCAACAAGGACGCGGTGTTCTTCCCCGAGCCGGTGCCCGGCCCGGACGGCCGCCCCGCCTACGCCATGCTCCACCGCCCGATGTGGGACCTCGGCTGGATCCGCGAGGGCGAGGGCACCCACCTGCCCGCCGGGACCACCGACCCCCGCCCCGGGATCTGGGTGTCCTACGTGCCCGCCGACGAGGTCGAGGCCGACGTCGCGGCCCTCGTCCGGCAGCGCGACCACCGCCAGGTCGCCCTGTCCGAGCACCCGTGGGAGATCACCAAGATCGGCGCCGGGCCGCCCCCGGTGCGGGTGCCCGAGGGCTGGCTGCTGCTGCACCACGGCGTCCGCGGCGAGATCGCCGAGGGCTGGGAGCCGCAGGAGAACGTCCACTACGCGGCGGGCGCCATGCTGCTGGACCCCGACGACGTCGCCGTGGTCCTGGCCCGCACCGCCGAGCCGCTGCTGGCCCCCGAGACCGCGGAGGAGCGCAGCGGCACCGTGCCCAACGTCGTCTTCCCCACCGCGATCGAGGAGGTCGACGGGCAGCGCTACGTCTTCTACGGGATGGCCGACTCCACGATCGGCGTCGCCCGGCTCGACCGGGTCGAGGGCACCGACGCCCCGACCGGCACCGCAGACCCCGCAGCACCCGGAGCACCAGGAGAGCCGACATGACCCTGCGCCGACCCCGCGCCCTCGCCCCGCTGCTGGGGGCGGTCCTCGCGGCCGGCCTCCTGGCCCCGGGCCTGGCCGCCGCCCCCGCGTCCGCCGCCCCCGCCCCGGGGACGGACGAGCCGCTCACCAACCTCGACCACATCGACTTCCTCGGCGACACCGTCGACCCGCCGGACCAGGCCGGGCACACCACCTACCGCCTGGCCGAGGAGCCCGAGGTCGGCGTGCTGTGGACCTACGCCGACCGGCGCGACGGCGGCGTGTACGAGCGCGTCGGCGGCGGGCCGTACGACGCGGCCACGGACACCTGGGGCCAGGGGGCGTTCAACGCCGACGACCTCACCCGCGCGGCCGTGGTGTACCTGCGCCACTGGCAGCTGACCGGGGACGAGGACAGCCGCGAGCACGCCTACCAGCTGCTGCGCGGCACCACCTACCTGCAGACCGTGACCGGCCCCGACGCCGGCAACGTCGTGCTGTGGATGCAGCCGGACGGGACGCTCGAGCCGAGCCCCGAGCCGGTCGAGCTGCCCGACCCCAGCGACTCCGAGGAGTCGTACTGGCTGGCCCGCACCGTGTGGGCGCTGGGGGAGGGCTACGCCGCCTTCGTCGACGAGGACCCCGCCTTCGCGGCGTTCCTCCACGACCGGATGGACCTGTCCCTGGCCGCCCTGGAGCGGCAGGTGCTCGACGACTACGGCACGTACGAGGTCGCCGACGGCGCCCGCGTCCCGGCGTGGCTGGTCGTGGACGGGGCCGACGCGAGCGCGGAGGCCGTCCTCGGCCTGGCCGCCTTCGTCGAGGCCGCGCCCGCCGGGGACCCCGTGGCCGCGCGAGCCGCCACCGCGACCGGGCAGCTGGCCGAGGGCATCGCGATGATGTCCGGCGGCGATGCCCAGCAGTGGCCCTACGGCGCGGTGCTGCAGTGGACGCACTCCCGCTCCTTCTGGCACGCCTGGTCCTCGCAGATGCCGGCCGCGCTCGCGGTCGCCGCCGACGCGCTCGGCCGGGACGACCTGCTCCCGGCCGCGGTCGAGGACTCCGCGGTGTTCACGCCGCACCTGCTGACCTCGACCGGGCCGGTCAACGGCTGGCTCCCCGTGCCCGGCGACCTCACGCAGATCGCCTACGGCGTGGACTCCCGCGTCCAGTCGCTCGTCGCCGTGGCGGACGCCGGCCGACCGGCCGGCGCTGGACACCCTGGCCGGGATCACCGCGTCCTGGTACTTCGGCGCCAACCGGGCCGGCGAGCCGATGTACGACCCGGCCACGGGGCGCACGTACGACGGGCTCAGCGCCGACGGCGTGGTCAACCGGAACTCCGGCGCCGAGTCGACCATCCACGGCCTGCTCAGCATGCTCGCCCTCGACGCCCGGCCCGAGGTCCGCGACGTCGCCCTGTCCTCGACGGCGCTGCTCGAGCTCGACGGCGTGACCTGGGCCGAGGCGGAGTCCGCCACGGCGCCCGGCGCCACCGTGGTCACCCCGGCCTCGGCGTGGACCGGGGAGTCGCAGTGGTCCGGCGGGTCGTACCTGGCCATGACCGGCGGCTCGACGGTGACGTGGACGGTCCCGGCCGACGACCAGCCCCGGCTCGTCTCGCCGGTGGTCGACCTCGTGCCCGACCCGCGCTCGCCGCTGCTGCGGTTCACCTCCGGCCGCTCGCCGCTGGGCACCGTCCGCACCGGCAGCGGCGGGGAGCAGGGCGTCACCGAGGCGCCCGGCGCGATCCTGCCCGTCACCCTCGCCCGCACCCTGGACGCCGGGGCCACGTCGGTGACGGCCACCGTCCCCGGGCGGCGCGCTACCGAGGCGCGGGTGGACGCGGTGCTGCTCAAGCCGCTGGTCTCCCGCCTCGTGCTCGACGGTGCGGACGGCGGCACGGTGCTGCTGCACAGCGCCGCCGACCGGAGCACGACCGTCACGGTCGACGCGCCCGGCGACGACCCCGTCGTCGTCGAGGTCCACGACGCCACCGGCCGGCTCGTCCGCACGGTCCCGGGCGGGGCCGGGGACGTGTCGGTGACCGTGCTGCCGAGCGGGTTCACGGTGGTCACCGGCTGAGCACGACGGTGGGGGCGCCGGCTGTGGTGGCCGGCGCCCCCTCCGGGCACCGACGCGGACCCGATGGTGCCGTCGGCGCTGCGCCCTGGGCGTCCGTGCCCTCCCGGCCAGCGGGTCCGCGGCTGTGCCCGACCTCCGCCTGGCCCGGGCCCCTCTCAGCTCTCCGGCAGGGGCTCCCGCAGCAGCGAGCGGCCCTGGGACCAGCAGTCCATGACCCGCTCGGACAGCCGCTCGTCCAGCAGCAGCGCGGCCTGCATGCCGAAGACGACGTCGGCGGCCATCGCCGGGTCCTGCTCGACGAGCGGGGCGATGATGCCGTGGCGCACGACCTGCTCGTGGACGGCGTCGGCCTCGACGTGCTCGGCGTAGAAGCCGACCGTGGCCGGCCCCAGCCCGAGGCGCTCGGCGGCCCGGACCAGCCGCTCCGAGCCGGGCGAGCGACGTGAGCTCGACGACGGCGAACTGCCCGACCAGCGCGCCGCGCAGCGAGCGGCGCAGCCCGAACATCGACATGAGGTTGACCTCGGCGAGCACCTCGGCCGGCGCCACGTCGAGGTAGGCGCCGTAGGCGTCGGACAGCCCGAGCTCCCGCATCATGTCGGCGAAGAGCCGGGCGTGCATGCGGTCCCCGCGGCCGGCGCCGTACTCGTCGTGCTCGACGGTGACGAGCCCGGCCTTGGCCGCGCCCTCCAGGCGGGGGATCACCCAGGCCTGCGGGTCGGCCTCCTTGAGGTGGTACAGCGAGCGGGCGCGATGTACTCGCGGACCTGCCAGAGCTCGCCGCGCCGGCGCAGGTGGTGCGACACGCCCCGGGCGTCGCAGGTCCTCCACGAGCAGCGGCTCGACGGTGCCCTCCAGGTCGTCGCCGCCCGGGACGTCCCGGCGCAGCGCGGCGAGGAAGACGCCCTCCGCGGCCCGGCGCAGCCGCAGCAGCTCCGGGTCCCACTCCAGGTCGTCGTCGACGCCCGCGAAGCCGCGGTAGTGCAGCTCGTAGGACAGGTACAGCGCGAGCTGGAGGTCGTCGCCGTACGGGTCGGCCTCGGCGAGCCCCTCGGGGACGACGAGGTCGCCGCCGCGCAGCCGGTCGAGCACCGCCGCCGACACCGGACCCCGGGCGCCGGGCAGCGGCGGACCGGAGGGAGCGGGCGCGGACCCGACGGTCGGTGCGTCGGAGGTGCCGGGCTCGAGCGTCGTGGTCATGCGTCCTCCTGGTGCGTCGAGCGGACCCGACGTCGGTGGCTGGTGTCGCAGAACGGGTAGCGGCGGCTGCTTCCCGCACACGCACAGCGCCGTGACGGGGCGGTCGGACACGGAGCGGCGGCCGTCGGGCGGTGACGACCTCCACGGGACCGGGCACGAGGACCGGGCCGTCCCCGGTGACCACGACGCGGCCGCGTGCCTCAGGCGGCATCGTCGGCCCGCTCCCGGGTGTCCTCGGCGGCGCGCTCGACGAGCGGGGGAGGGCAGACCCGGCGGTCGCGGCCGCGCGGACCCGCGCCTCGACGACGACGAGCTCCTCGACCGCTGGCCGGGGGCGAGCAGGCCGCGGCGGCGCAGCATCGCCGCCCGGCGCCGCATGACCGGCCCGAACGGCTCGTCGACCCGTTCCACCACCTCGGCGTCCAGGCCCGCGGCGTCAGCTGCTCCAGGGTCCGGTCCTCGTCGGCGAGCACCGACTGGGTGAGCAGGAGCGCCCCGCCGGGGGCCAGGACGCCGGGCACCCCGGCGCAGATCCGGTCCAGCAGCGGCCCGGCCGTCGCACGCCGGCGTCCCAGCAGCGGGCGATGCTGTGGCGGGGGGCTCGTCGCTCGCGGCGGGCACGTAGGGCGGGTTGACCGTGACGAGGTCGAACGCTCGCCCGGCGACCGGGGCGAACAGGTCCCCGGTGCGGACCTCGACGTGGGCCCGGGCCAGCGGGGAGTTGAGCGCGGGCGTTCCAGCGCCACGCGCCGGGACAGGTCCACCGCGGCGACCTCGCGGGCGCCCGGCGCGGGCGGCGGCCAGGGCGAGCGCGCCCGTGCCGGTGCAGAGGTCGAGGACGCGGCGCCCCTCGGCGAGGCCGCGTCGGGTCAGCGCCCCGGCCAGCAGGCGGGTGTCGCCCTGGGCGGGGTAGGTGCCGGGCAGTCTGAGCAGGATCACGTGTCGATCGTCCGTCCGTCGTCGTCGGCCCGCACTCCGGTGTCGCCGGGCCCCCCGAGGGGCCCTACCCCGTCTCGCCCCGGGGGACACGCCCCGCGTACGGTCGGCCGGTGCCTGCGCCCCGCTCCCGGCCCGCGGCCCTGACCACGGCGGCGGCCCTGGTCTCGGCCGTCCTGGCCGGGTGCGGCTCCGGGCCCGGCCCGCAGGCCGCGCCGGCCTCGTCGGCCGCGTCCCCGGCCCCGGCGCCCGTCCCGTCCTCGCCCCCGTGCGAGCCCGCCCCGGTCGAGGCCCGGGCGGCCGCGGTCCTCGTGGTCGGTCTGCCCGGCGTGACCACCGCGGAGGACCCGCTCGCCCGGCAGGTCGCCGACCTGGGCGTCGGCGGGGTGTTCCTGTCCGGGGAGAACGTCGTGGACGCCGCCCAGGTCCGCGCGCTCGCCGACGGCCTGCGCGCCCGGTCCGGCGGCCCCCTGCTGGTCTCCACCGACGAGGAGTCCGGCCGGGTCGCGGCGACCCGGGAGGTCGTCGGCGACGGCCCGTCGCCGCGCCGCCTGGCCCGGCAGAGCACCCCGGAGGAGGTCCGCGCGGTCGCGGCCGGGATCGGGGCGTCGCTGGCCGGGGCGGGCGTGGACCTCGACCTGGCCCCGGTCCTCGACCTGGACGGCGGGGACGCCGGGGGGACGATCGGGGACCGGTCCTTCTCGGCCGAGCCGGCCGTCGCCTCGACCTACGGGCTCGCCTTCGCGGCCGGGCTGCAGGACGCCGGGGTCACCCCGACGGTCAAGCACTTCCCCGGGCACGGCCGGGCGGGCACGGACCCGCACACCGGCGACGCCGTGGTCGACGCCGCGCCGGAGGAGCTGCGGACCAGCGACCTCGTCCCGTTCCGGGACGCCGTCGAGGCAGGGGCGCCGGTGGTCATGACCGCCCACGTGCAGTACCCCGCGCTGCTCGGCGACGACCTGCCCGCCTCGATGAGCCCCGCCACGTACGCGCTGCTCCGCGGCATGGGCTTCGAGGGGGTGGCGATCACGGACAGCGTCGGCATGGGCGCGGTCAACCTCCGCTTCGACTTCCCGGAGGCGGCCGTGCGTGCCGTCTCCGCCGGCGCCGACGCGGTGCTCGCCACCGACGGCAGCCAGGCGGTGCGGATGCGGGACGGTCTGGTCGAGGCCGTCCGCTCCGGCCGGCTGCCCGAGGCCCGGCTCGACGAGGCGGCCGCCCGGGTCACCGCGCTCGCCGGCGGCGACCCCGTGGCCATGTCGTGCCTGGACGTCGCGCTGCCGGTCCTCCGGCTGCCCGGTGACGACGGGACGGACGGGACGGGCGGGACGGACGGGACCGGGCGGGACGGGCGGGACGGTGCTGCCGGGCGCGTCGGTCGAGCCGTGACGGGCGACCGGGCCGGCGACCCCGCCGCGGACGACGGACGGAGCAGGGACGTGCGCCGCGTGCTGGTCGCGACGGTGTCCGGCGGGGCGGTGCTCCTGCTCGTCGTGCTGGCCCTGGTGCTCGGCCCCGGCGCGGGGCGGCCGCCGGGGGACGGGGCCGGCCCCCCGGCCGCCGCACCGGCGTCCACGGGCGCCGCCGACCCCGGATCCTCCACCGCGACGCCGCCGGGCAGCGCGCCGCCCGCCCCGCCGACCCCGCCGTCGACCCCGGCCCCGTCGGCCCCGGCCCCGTCGACGCCGGCCCCGTCGACGCCGGCCCGGTCGCCCGACCCGTCACCTCCGGCCCCCGCCCCGTCCCCGTCCGGCGTGGTGCCCGCGGGGACGGGCCGCGCCACCCCGGCGCCCGCCTGGCTCGGCACCCGGGCGCTCGCCCCGGCCGGGTCCGGTCCGGTGGCGCCCCAGAGCACCCCGCCGGAGCTGCAGGACCGACGGCTCGTCACCCCGGACCGCCTGCCCCCGCCGGCGGACGACCGCTTCGCGCCCGTGGTCTCCGCCGTCCCGGCCGACGTCCTGGCCCGCTCGACGTGGCACCCCGGCTGCCCGGTGGCCGCCGAGGACCTGCGCTACGTGCTCGTGCAGCACATGGGCTTCGACGACCGCTGGCACACCGGCGAGGTGCTCGTGAACGCCGACGCCGTCGACGCGGTGGTCGCCGTCTTCGCCGCGATGCACGCCGAGCGGTTCCCGCTGGAAGAGGTCCGGGTGGTCCGCCCCGACGAGCTCGACGCGGCCCCGACCGGGGACGGCGACGTCACGAGCGCCTTCGTCTGCCGGGACTCCGTCGGCGGGGGCGGCTGGTCGCGGCACGCCTACGGCCGGGCGCTCGACGTGGCGCCGTTCCACAACCCGTACGACCGGGGCAGCGGGGCGGACCGGGTCGTGGTCCCGGAGCTGGCGACCGCCTACACCGACCGGTCCCGCAGGCTGCCGGGCATGCTCGACGCCTCGTCGGGCGCGGTGCGGGCCGCCGAGGCGGCGGGCTGGGGCTGGGGCGGGCGGTGGGACAGCGCCAAGGACTGGATGCACCTCAGCGACGACGGCCGCTGAGGCGCCGTCCGCTCAGGCCGTGGTGCCCACGGTCGTCCGGCGGATGGACGAGCGCCGGCGGGCACGCTGCGCGGGCAGCGCGGACAGCACCGACGCCGGGACGACCGGCAGGTCCGCGGGCGTGGGACCACGACCCGTGCGGGCGGCGTCCTCGGCCGCGCTCACCAGGCTGCGGTAGCGGCGCCTGGTCATGGGGACCAGCTCGTGGGTGTCCATCGGGTGCTCCGGCGGTCTCGGCAGCGAGGTGCGTGCAGGGACCGATCGGCAGGACGCCGGCCGTCCTTGAGCACCTCGGACCGCCAGGACCGGGGCCACGTCCACCCGGACGTGCACGTGCGCGGTGTCCGAGGGGGGACTTGAACCCCCACCCCCTTTCGGGGACTAGCACCTCAAGCTAGCGCGTCTGCCATTTCCGCCACCCGGACGAGTGGTCCGCCACGACATGGGACAGCGTGGCGAGCGACCGGAAAGATAGCACGGGGCCAGGTCGCGGGTCGCACCTGCACCCGCCCGCGGGCCGTGGCAGGTTGACCGTGCACGCGCTCGGTCCGCCGAGCGGAGACGCTGCCGTCCGGAGGCCCCGACATGTCGCCCAAGCTCCTGCTCGCCGCCTCGATGACGGTCGTCGTCATGGCCACCGCGGGCGCCTGCGACTCCGTGCCCGACCAGCTCCCGACGCAGGTCCCGACCGAGCTGCCCGACGGCCTGCCGACCGCCCTGCCGTCCGGGCTGCCGACCGCCCTGCCGTCCGGGCTGCCGACCGCCCTGCCCGACGTGCCCACCGCGCTGCCCACCGTGGTGCCGCTGCCCGGGGAGCCCACCGCCGCCCCCACCGACGGCCAGGCCGCCCCGCTGCCCTCCGCCGGCACCCCCTCCGGCTCGCCGTCGGCGGAGCCCGGGCTGGTCGACGACGCGGCCGACGCCGTCGGCGGGCCTGCCGTGGTGGGTGTGGGCGCTGCTCGTGCTGCTCGGCCTGGGCCTGGTCGCGGCCATCGTCGCCCTGCGCCGGGCCAGGCCGGCCGAGCTGCGGTGGGCGGCCCTGTGGCACGAGCTCACCGGCGAGGCCCGCTGGCTGGACGAGCGGGTCGTGCCCGCGGTCCAGGACCGCTCGCTGGACCCGCAGACGCTGGCCACCCGCTGGGCGGACGGCTCCCGCCGCTTCGACGACCTGGACCGCCGGGTGTGGGCTGCGGCCGCCGAGCAGCAGAAGCCGCGGAAGGCCGCGGACCTCACGGCGCTGTCGGAGTCGCTGCAGCGGCTGCAGGACGCGGTCGACACCGAGGTGCAGCTGCGCACCAGCGGCGTCGAGCAGCCCGGCCTCGACGACGCCGCGCAGACCGTGGCCGACTCCCGCGACGACCTGCGGCGCACCGTCAACGAGCGCACCCGCTGAAGAGGGGACGTACCGGCACGTAGGGTGCCGGGCATGGAGCCCGCCCCCACCGCCGACCAGCTCGTCACCGGGATCTGCGCCGACCTGCTGCGCATCGACACCTCGAACTACGGCGACGGCTCGGGGCCGGGGGAGCGGGCCGCCGCCGAGCTCGTGGCCGGGCTGCTCAGCGACGCCGGCCTGGAGCCGGAGCTGCTGGAGAGCGAGCCCGGCCGGGCCTCCGTCGTGGCCCGCTGGGCCGGCGAGGACCCCTCGCGCGACGCCCTGCTGCTCCACGGCCACCTCGACGTCGTGCCGGCGGTGGCCGCCGACTGGGCCGTCCACCCGTTCTCCGGCGAGGTCGTCGACGGCGAGCTGTGGGGCCGCGGGGCCGTCGACATGAAGGACATGGACGCGATGATCCTGGCCAACGTGCTGGCCATGGGCCGCGCCGGCGAGCGCCCCCCGCGCGACGTGGTCCTGGCCTTCATGGCCGACGAGGAGGCCGGCGGCATGCTCGGTGCCCGCCACCTCGTCGAGACCCGGCGCGAGGTGTTCGACGGCGTGACCGAGGCCGTCAGCGAGGTCGGCGGGTTCTCCGTGGACGCCGCCGGCCGCCGGGCGTACCTGCTCCAGGCCGCCGAGAAGGGGCTCCTCTGGGTGCGCCTCGTGGCCACCGGCCGGCCCGGGCACGGCTCGCAGGTCCACGACGAGAACGCGGTCACGCGGCTGGCCGCGGCGGTCGCGCGGATCGGCGCCCACCGCTGGCCCACCCGGCTGCCCGCCTCGGTGCAGGCCTTCCAGGACGGCTGGCAGGCGCTGACCGGCGACGCCCTGGACGTCACGGACAACGAGGCCCTCGAGGCCGCGCTCGGCACCACGGCCCGCTGGGTCCGCGCGACGACGCAGAACACCTCGACCCCGACCGTCCTCGACGCGGGCTACAAGCACAACGTCGTCCCCGCGCGGGCGACCGCGCTCGTGGACTGCCGGTTCCTGCCCGGCGACCGCGACCACGTCCTGCAGACCGTCACGGACCTGGCCGGCGAGGGCGTCGAGGTGCAGGTCGTCCACGAGGACCGGGCGCTGGAGACCACCGCCGACGGTGCGCTCGTCGACGCCATGACGGCCGCCCTCCAGGCCGAGGACCCGGGCTCGGCCGTGCTGCCGTACTGCCTGTCCGGGGGGACCGACAACAAGCACTTCGACCGGCTCGGCATCCGCGGCTTCGGCTTCGCGCCGCTGCGCCTGCCGGCCGGGTTCGAGTTCGCGGCCCTGTTCCACGGCACCGACGAGCGCGTGCCGGTGGAGTCGCTGGAGTTCGGGGCGCGCACGCTCGGGCGCTTCCTGCGCACCTGCTGAGCGCCGGGCCGGCCCGGCGGCGGCTCAGATGGTCCGGGCGACCCGCATGATCCGCCGTCGCAGCCACACCTTGCGGTGCCCGCCGCGGTAGATGCGGGTGCGCGTCAGCTCCCACTTCCCGTACTCGGCCGCGTCGGTCAGCTGCTGGCGCAGCTCGGACCGGTCGGCGTCGCGGCCCACGCTCAGCACGCGGTACTCGAACTCGGAGGAGGCCCGGGTCGTCGTCGTCATCACCGACGATGGTGCCACCTGCGCCCGCCTGCGCCACGTCCGGCGCACGGGCCGGTCCACGGTGCAGTCCACCGTGCGGTCCACGGGTCGGTCGAGGGCGCGGTCCACGCCGCGGCGCACCGGTCGGCACGGGGGTCCGGGCCCGGCGTCGCGAGGACGGATCTCGGGTGCCGCCGGTGGGGGGTGCGGCGCTACGGTCGTGCCATGGCCTCCGACCCGCGCGCCGCTCTCGACCGGTTCGTCAGCGCCCTCCAGCGTCACTTCGAGGCGGCCTCGGCCCGTCGCTCCGAGCTCGACCCCACCGTCGTCGGCGCCTACGACGAGCTGGCCGCCGCCTTCGTCGCCTACGACGACGCCCTGTTCGACGCCTTCGACGAGGTCACGCCCTTCGACCTCACGGACGAGGACGACGAGGAGGACGACGAGGAGTACGACGACGCGGACGACGACGAGGACGACAGCGACGACGACGGCGACGACGACGGACGACGACGACGGCGAGCGAGGACGACGAGGACGACCTCGACGACGACGAGCAGCCGCCCGCGCCCCTCTGACGCGGCCCGGCAGCAGGACGGGCGGCCCTCAGCCGCGCATGTCCTCCGACACCTCGTCGAGCACGCCGACGATCTCGTCGGGCAGCACCAGCTCGGTCGCCGGGAGGACCCCTCGGAGCTGGGCGGCGGTGCGCGGGCCGGTGAGGGCGGACGACAGCACGTCCTTGTCGAGCAGCCAGGCCAGCGAGAGCGCCTGCGGGGAGCACCCCAGCCCGTCGGCCGCGGTCACGACGGCCTCGACCACCCGTCGGGAGCTGCCGCCCAGGTGCGGCGCGACGAAGCCCGTGAGGTGGGCGGCGGCCGCGCGGGAGTCCGCCGGGGTGCCGGTCCGGTACTTGCCCGTGAGCACCCCGCGGCCGAGCGGGCTCCAGGCCAGCACGCCGAGCCCGAGCGCCGCGGCGGCCGGCTCCACCTCGCGCTCTGGCCCGCGGGCCAGCAGCGACCACTCGACGCTGGTGGCGACGAGGTCGGGGGAGAGGGTCGCGGCCCGCGCGGTCTGCCAGCCGGAGTAGTTGCTCACGCCGGTGTAGCGGGCCCGGCCGGTCCGCTGCGCCTGCTCCAGCGCCCCGAGCGTCTCGGCCAGCGGGACGGCCGGGTCCCACGCCTGGGCCAGCCACAGGTCGACGTGGTCGGTCCCGAGGCGTCGCAGCGTGCGGTCCAGCGCGCGCACCATCCCGCCGCGGGACACGTCGACCCGGGGGCTGCTGAGCTCGCCCTCGACGCCGGCCTTGGCCACCACGACGAGCTGGTCCCGGCTCACCACGGTGCCCAGCAGCCCGCCGAGGACCTCCTCGCCCACCCCGATGCCGGCGGTGGTGTCCACCGTCGTGCCGCCCGCGTCGAGGAACACCTCGAGGATCTCGCCGGCCTCGTGGACGTCGGTGTCGGCGCCCCAGTGCAGGGTGCCCAGCCCGAGGGCGGACACCTGCAGGCCGCTCGCCCCGACCGCTCTGCGCTCCACGCGGGCAGCCTAGGGGGGTGCCCTAGTCTCGCCGGGTGCAGCTCGGACTGAACCTCGGCTACTGGGGCGCGGGGAACGACGCCGACAACCTCGAGCTCGCCCGGGAGGCCGACCGCCTCGGCTACGCCGTGGTCTGGGTCGCCGAGGCGTACGGCTCCGACGCCCCCACCGTGCTGTCGTGGGTCGCGGCCCAGACGGAGCGGGTCGACGTCGGCAGCGCGATCATGCAGATCCCGGCCCGCACCCCCGCCATGACGGCGATGACGGCGGCCACGCTGGACACCCTGTCCCAGGGCCGCTTCCGGCTCGGGCTCGGCGTCTCGGGGCCGCAGGTGTCCGAGGGCTGGCACGGCGTGCGCTTCGACGCCCCGCTGGGCCGCACCCGCGAGTACGTCGACGTGGTCCGGCTCGCCCTGTCGCGGCAGCCCGTGGACTACCAGGGCCGCCACCACGTGCTGCCGCTGCCGGACGGCCCGGGCAAGGCGCTGCGCCTGACGGTGGTCCCGGTGCGCGACCGGCTCCCGCTCTACCTGGCCTCGCTCGGCCCGAAGAACCTCGAGCTCACCGGCGAGGTCGCCGACGGCTGGCTCGGGCTGTTCGTCGCCGCGGACCACGTCGGGGAGTCCCTCGACCGGCTGCGGGCCGGGCGCGAGCGGGCCGGGACCCCCGGCCTGGACGGCTTCGACGTGTGCGCGACCAGCCCGCTGGTCATCACCCCCGACGGCCCCGAGGCCGACGTGGTGGCCGCGGCGGCCGAGCCGGTGCGCGGCTACGCGGCCCTCTACGTCGGCGGCATGGGCAGCCGGCAGCAGAACTTCTACAACGCCCTGGCGCGGCGGATGGGCTACGAGGAGGCGGCGCAGCAGGTGCAGGACGCCTACCTGGACCGGCGGCCGCGCGACGCGGCCGCCGCCGTGCCCGCCCGGTTCGTCGACGACACCAGCCTGCTGGGCCCCGTCCCCCGGGTGGCGGAGCGGATGGCCGCGCTGGCCGACGCCGGGGTCACGACGCTCAACGTCGTCCCCTTCGCCCCCGACCTCGCCGGCCGCGTGACGATGCTCCGGCAGGCCGTCGAGGCGCTCGAGGCCTCGGGGCGCGCGTCATGAGCGTCGGCTACCTCGAGGGCGCCCTGCTCGGACTGGTCCAGGGCCTGACGGAGTTCCTGCCCATCTCCTCCAGCGCCCACCTGCGGGTGGTCGGCGGGCTCCTGGGCACCGACCCCGGGGCGTCCTTCACCGCGGTCACCCAGCTCGGGACGGAGACCGCCGTCGTCGTCTACTTCGCGCGCGACATCGTCCGCATCGTCACCGCGTGGGTGCAGGGGCTGCTCCGCCGCCGTCCCCAGTCCGACCCCGACGTCCGGACCGGCTGGCTCATCATCGTCGGCTCGCTGCCCATCGGGGTGCTGGGCTTCGTGTTCCAGGACGTCATCCGCGACGACCTCCGCAACCTGTGGGTGGTCGCGACCATGCTGTGGGTCTTCGCCCTGCTGCTGGGCTGGGCGGACCGCCGGGCGGCCGACGCCAGGCCGCTGTCGGAGCTGTCGTGGCGCGACGGCCTCCTGTTCGGCGGCGCGCAGGCGCTCGCGCTCGTGCCCGGCGTGAGCCGTTCCGGCGGCACCATCACCGCCGGGCTCCTGCTCGGCTACACCCGCGAGGCCGCGGCCCGGTACTCCTTCCTGCTCGCCATCCCGGCGGTCTTCGCCTCGGGCCTGTTCGAGCTCAAGGAGATCGGCAGCGACGGCCCGGTCGCGTGGGGCCCGACCCTGCTGGCCACCGCCATCGCCTTCGTCGTCGCCCTCGGGGTCATCCGCTGGTTCCTCGGCTACGTCTCGCGGCGCGGGTTCGGGGTCTTCGTGGTCTACCGGATCGTGCTGGCGGTCCTCATCTACGCCCTGCTGCTCACCGGGACGCTCCAGCCCTGAGCCCGACCGGCCGCGGGGCCGCGGCGGCCGTAGGCTCCGCACGTGCCCACGGTCCTCCTCGTCCGCCACGGTCGGAGCACGGCGAACACGGCGGGCCTGCTGGCCGGCCGCACCCCGGGGGTGCTGCTGGACGAGGTGGGGCGGGACCAGGTGATGGCCCTGGCCCGGCGCCTGGCCGTCGTGCCGCTGGCGGCCGTGGTGTCCAGCCCGGTCGAGCGCTGCCTGGACACGGCCGCCGCCGTCCGCTCCGTGGACGGGCCCCGCGGCCGGTCCGCCCGCCGGCCCGACCTCGTCGTGGACGAGCGCCTCAGCGAGTGCGACTACGGCGCCTGGACCGGGCGCGCGCTCAAGGACCTGGTCAAGGAGCCGGGGTGGACGGTCGTGCAGCAGCACCCGTCCGCCGCGCAGTTCCCGGGCGGGGAGTCCCTGCGGCAGGTGCAGGCCCGCGCGGTGGACGCCGTCCGCGAGCACGACGCCCGGCTGCGCAGCGAGGTCGGCGAGCACGCCGTCTGGGTGGCGGTCACCCACGGCGACGTCATCAAGGCCCTGGTCGCCGACGCGGTGGGCTCGCACCTGGACACGTTCCAGCGCATCGTCGCCGACCCGGCCTCGGTCACCGCGGTCCGCTACACCCCGACCCGGCCGTTCCTGCTGCGCCTCAACGACACCGGCGGGGACCTCGCCGGCCTGGTCCCGCCGGCGCGCCGGCGCGGGCGTTCGCGCACGGCTGACAGCTCCGACGCCGTGGTGGGCGGGGGAGCGGGGGCCGGGCCCGGGACTCGCGGCTAGGGTGCTGCGGTGCCCGTCTACGACTACGACCCACCCCGGCGGTTCGTCGTCGGCACGGTCGGGGAGCCCGGCCAGCGCACCTTCTTCCTGCAGGCCAGCGACCGCGCCCGGGTGACCTCGGTGGCCCTGGAGAAGGCCCAGGTGCAGGTCCTCGCCCAGCGCATCGACGAGCTGCTCGACCTCGTGGTCAGCCGTTCCGGCGGGACCGCACCCGTGCCCGCGGTCGCGCCGCAGGGCAGCGTGGACACCGCGCCGCTCAGCACGCCCATCGAGGAGGACTTCCGGGTCGGCGTGATGAGCCTGGCCTGGGACTCCGACCGGGACCGCGTCGTCGTCGAGGCGCTCGAGGCCACCGAGGACGAGACCCCCAACGACCCGGCCGAGGCCGTCGAGGCCGACCCGTCGCTCGGCATGCTCCGCGTCAGCCTCGACGGTGCCTCGGCGCGCGCCTTCGTGGTGAGGGCCGAGGCCGTCGTGCAGGCCGGGCGGCCGCCCTGCCCGTTCTGCGGCGACCCGCTGGACCCGTCCGGCCACGTCTGCCCGCGGGCCAACGGCTACCGGCGCTGACCACGGCACCGGACCCGGCGCACCACCGGACCACGACGGCAGACAGGCGGGCGAGCAGATGACCGGCGACGCCGCGACCGACATGCAGGACGACCCGCAGGACGACCCGCAGGACGACGTGGACCTCCCGGTCCCCGAGCACGAGGACGCGCTGCGCGAGCTGCTGGTCCGCGGGTCGGTCGAGGTGCTCGGGCGGCTGGTGCAGGCCTCGAACGCCACGCTGCTGGTCCGGGTCGAGCTCGACGGGCACGCGGCCCGGGCGGTCTACAAGCCCGTGCGCGGCGAGCGGCCGCTGTGGGACTTCCCGCACGGGACGCTCGCGGACCGCGAGGTGGCGGCGCGGCGTGGTGGCCGAGTCGCTCGGCTGGGACACCGTGCCGCTCACGGTCGCCCGCCCCGACGGGCCGTTCGGCGAGGGCAGCGTCCAGCTGTGGGTCGACGAGGCCGAGGACGACCCGCTGGTCGACGTGGTGGCGCCCGGGGAGCTGCCCGACGGCTGGCTCGTGGTGCTCCAGGCCGAGGGCGAGCGCGGCGAGCCGGTGCTGCTCGTGCACCGCGACGAGCCGGGGCTGCGCCGGATGGCCCTGCTCGACGCGGTCTGCAACAACGCCGACCGCAAGGGCGGCCACGTGCTGCGCGGGCAGGACGGCGCGGTCCGCGGCGTGGACCACGGGCTCACGTTCAACGCCGACGACAAGCTCCGGACCGTGCTGTGGGGCTGGGCCGGGGACGAGCTCACGCTGCCGGAGCGGGACGCCCTCGGCGAGCTCGACGAGCAGCTGGCGCCGGACGGCCCGCTCGCGGCCCGGCTGCACCCGCTGCTGCGCCTGGACGAGGTGGCCCGCACCCGCGAGCGGGTCGCCGCGCTGCTCGAGGAGGGCACCATGCCCGACCCGTCGGGGCACTGGCCGGCCATCCCCTGGCCCGCGCTCTGAGCCCCGGGCGCCCCCGTAGGCTGCCCGCGTGAAGTCCTGGCCGGAGCCGTCCCTGCCCCACCTGCCCGGCCGCGGAGGCCCCGTCCGCCTGCACGACACCGTCGCCGGCGAGGTCGTCGACGTGCCCGTCGACGGCGTCGCGGGCCTGTACGTCTGCGGCATCACGCCCTACGACGCCGCCCACCTGGGCCACGCGAGCACGTACGTCGCCTTCGACCTGCTCCACCGTGCCTGGCTCGACGCCGGCCACGAGGTCCGCTACGTGCAGAACGTCACCGACGTCGACGACCCGCTGCTGGAGCGGGCCACCGCGACGGGCGTCGGCTGGGCCGACCTCGCCGAGCAGCAGACGCAGGTGTTCCGCGACGACATGGCGTCGCTGGCCGTCGTCCCGCCGCAGGCCTTCGTCGGGGTGACCGAGGTGGTGCCCGCGGTCGGCGACCTCGTGCTCCGGCTCGAGGCCGCCGGGGCGGCCTACCGGCTGGACGTGGCCGACGACGGCGAGGGCGGCACCACCGCGGACGTCTACTTCGACGTCGCCTCCGTGGACGACCTGGGGGCGGTCTCCGGCCTCGGCCGCGAGGCGATGCTCCACCTGGCCGCCGAGCGGGGCGGCGACCCGGACCGGCCCGGCAAGCGCGACGCGCTGGACCCGCTGCTGTGGCGCGGCCGTCGCGCGGGCGAGCCGTCGTGGGCGGTCGAGGGGCTGCCCGACGGCCGTCCCGGCTGGCACGTGGAGTGCGTGGCCATCGCCCTGGACGAGCTCGGGGCCGGCTTCGCGGTGCAGGGCGGCGGGTCCGACCTCGTCTTCCCCCACCACGAGATGGGCGCCGCCCACAGCCACGCCCTCGGGCTGCGGCCGTACGCGCGGCACTACGTCCACACCGGCATGGTCGCCCTCGACGGGGTGAAGATGAGCAAGTCGCTCGGGAACCTGGAGTTCGTCCACCGGCTGGTCGGCCCAGGGCGTGCCCGCCCACGTCGTCCGGCTCGCGCTGCTGGCCCACCACTACCGCAGCGACTGGTCGTGGACCGCGGCCGAGGTGGACGCCGCGGCCGCCCGGGCCGCCCGCTGGCGCTCCGCGGTGTCCCGCGACGGCGGGCCGGAGGCCCTCACCACGCTGGAGCGCGTCCGTGCCGCCCTGGCCGACGACCTCGACGCCCCCGCCGCCCTGGCGGCCGTGGACGGCTGGTGCGCCCGCCAGGAGGCCGGCGAGGAGCCGGTCGAGCGCGAGGCGCCCGGGCTGGTGTCCCGCGCCGTGGACGCGCTGCTCGGGATCCGGCTCTGACCCCGGGCTGACCGGCGCCGGCCCGGCGCCGCGGGCTCAGCGCTCCCGGCGCCGCAGGTACTTCTCGAACTCCCGGGCGATCGCCTCGCCGCTGGCCTCGGGCAGGTCGGCGGTGTCGCGGGCCTGCTCGAGCTGCTTCACGTACTCCGCGATCTCCTCGTCCTCGCCGGCCAGCTCGTCGACGCCGCGCTGCCACGCGTCGGCCTCCTCGCGCAGCTCCCCGACGGGCACGACCAGGCCGGTGAGGTCCTCCAGGCGGCCGAGCAGGGCCAGGGTCGCCTTCGGGTTCGGCGGCTGGGCGACGTAGTGGGGCACCGCGGCCCACATCGACACCCCGGGCACCCCGGCCGCCGTCGCCTCGTGCTGGAGCACCCCGACGATCCCGGTCGGGCCCTCGTAGGTCGACAGCTCCAGGCCCCACGCCTCGGCGCGGGCCGGCTCCTGGGTGGTGACGCTGACGGGGATGGGACGGGTGTGCGGGACGTCGGTGAGCAGCGCGGCCAGGGTGAGGACGCGCTGCACGCCGTGCTCGCGGCCCACGCGGAGCAGCTCGGCGCAGAAGCCGCGCCAGCGCATCGACGGCTCGGTGCCGTCCACGAGCAGCACGACGCGGCCGCCGACCTCGGCGCGCAGCACCCGGGTGCCGGGCCACACGAGCTCGCGGGCCCCGCCCTCGGCGACCACGGCCTCGGGGCGGTTGACCTGGAAGTCGTAGTACGGCTCGGGGTCCAGCTCGAGGACCACCTCGGCGTCCCACGCCTCGGCCAGGTGGGCGACGGCGTCCGACGCGGCGTCCGCGGCGTCGTTCCAGCCCCGGAACGCCGCCAGCAGCAGCGGGGCGCCCTCCGGGCCGCCGGGACCCGTGCCGTCCGTCATCCGACCTCCATGTCCGTCCCGTATGACCGGTCGATCAGCGTACGCACCTAGACTCGTGCCCCATGACCTCGCGCGCGGCATCCCTGCTCGAGGCGCTGTCCACCCGCGTCGTGGTCGCGGACGGCGCCATGGGCACCATGCTCCAGGCGGCCGACCCGTCCCTGGAGGACATGCAGGGGCTCGAGGGCTGCAACGAGGTCCTCAACGTCACGCGCCCGGACATCGTCCGCTCCGTCCACGACGCCTACTTCGAGGCCGGCGCCGACCTGGTGGAGACCAACACCTTCGGCGCGAACGTCGGCAACCTCGGCGAGTACGACATCCAGCACCGCGTCCGCGAGCTGGCCGAGGCCGGCGCCCGGATCGCGCGGGAGGCCGCCGAGGCCTGGAGCACCCCGGAGCGCCCGCGCTGGGTGATCGGCTCCATCGGCCCCGGCACCAAGCTGCCCAGCCTCGGGCACGCCCCCTACGCCTCGCTGCGCGACGGCTACCAGGACCAGGTGGCCGGGATGCTCGCCGGCGGTGTGGACCTGCTGCTCGTGGAGACGGTCCAGGACCTGCTCCAGGCCCGGGCCGCCGTGGTCGGGGCCCGGCGCGCCATGGCGCAGGCCGGCGTCACCCTGCCCGTCTACGTGCAGGTCACCGTGGAGACGACCGGCACCATGCTGCTCGGCACCGAGACCCCCGCGGCCCTCACGGTGCTGCGCGGGCTGCGGGTCGACGGCGTCGGCCTGAACTGCGCCACCGGCCCGGCCGAGATGGGCGAGCACCTGCGCCACCTGTCCCGCCACGCCGACATGGGCCTGTCCGTGATGCCCAACGCCGGCCTGCCCGTGCTGTCCAAGGGGGGCGCGCACTACCCGCTGAGCCCGTCGGAGCTGGCCGACGCGCACGAGGCGTTCACCTCCGAGCTGGGCTTCGGGCTGGTCGGCGGCTGCTGCGGCACCACGCCCGAGCACGTCGCCGCCGTGGTCGACCGGGTCGGCGGGCGCCGCCCCGCCGTGCGCCGTCCCCGTCCCGAGCCCGGGGTCGCGAGCCTCTACACGCACGTGCCGTTCCGGCAGGACGTGTCGTACCTGTCGATCGGCGAGCGGACCAACGCCAACGGCTCCAAGGCCTTCAAGGAGGCCATGCTCGAGTCCCGCTGGGACGACCTCGTCGACATCGCCCGCGGCCAGACCCGCGACGGCGCCCACCTCATCGACGTCTGCGTGGACTACGTCGGGCGCGACGGCGTGAAGGACGTCGAGGAGGTCGTCGGCCGCCTGTCGACCGCCTCGACCCTGCCCCTGGTCATCGACTCCACCGAGCCCGAGGTCGTCGAGCGGGGCCTGGAGCTCGCGGGCGGGCGGAGCATCGTCAACAGCGTCAACTTCGAGGACGGCGACGGCCCCGAGAGCCGGTTCGCCCGCGTCATGCCCGCGGTCATGGAGCACGGCGCCGCCGTGGTCGCGCTGACCATCGACGAGACCGGGCAGGCCCGCACCGCCGAGCACAAGGTCGCCATCGCCGAGCGGCTCATCGCCACCCTGACGAAGGACTGGGGGATGCGCGAGGAGGACATCCTCGTCGACACCCTCACCTTCCCCATCGGCACCGGCCAGGAGGAGACGCGCCGCGACGCGATCGAGACCCTCGAGGCGATCCGCGTGCTCAAGGAGCGCCACCCCACGGTGGGCACCACGCTCGGGGTGTCCAACGTGAGCTTCGGGCTGAGCCCCGCGACCCGCGTGGTCCTCAACTCGGTGTTCCTCCACGAGGCGGTCAAGGCCGGCCTGGACTCCGCGATCGTCCACGCGGCGCGCATCGTGCCGCTCAGCCGGATCCCCGAGGAGCAGCTCGAGGCCGCGATGGACCTCGTCCACGACCGTCGCCGGCCGGGCTACGACCCCCTGGAGCGGGTCCTCGAGGTGTTCTCCGGGGTGGACACCGCCGGGCAGAAGGCGGGCCGGCTCGCCGAGCTGCTCGCCCTGCCCCTGGGTGAACGGCTCTCGCGGCGGATCGTCGACGGCGAGCGCAACGGCCTGGAGGCGGACCTCGACGAGGCCATCGCCTCCGGGCGCACCGCTCTGGAGATCATCAACGACTCCCTGCTGTCCGGGATGAAGGTCGTCGGCGAGCTGTTCGGCCGCGGCGAGATGCAGCTGCCGTTCGTGCTCACCTCCGCCGAGGTGATGAAGACCGCGGTCGCCCACCTCGAGCCGCACATCGAGAAGACCGACGACGAGGGCCGCGGCACGATCGTGCTGGCCACCGTCAAGGGCGACGTCCACGACATCGGCAAGAACCTCGTCGACATCATCCTCACCAACAACGGCTACACGGTGGTCAACCTCGGCATCAAGCAGCCGGTCTCGGAGATCCTCCGGGCCGCGGGCGAGCACCGGGCGGACGCGGTCGGCATGTCCGGCCTGCTCGTCAAGAGCACGGTGGTGATGAAGGAGAACCTCGAGGAGATGAACTCCCGGGGCGTCGCCGCCGACCTGCCCGTGCTGCTCGGCGGCGCCGCGCTGACCCGCGCCTACGTCGAGGGCGACCTCGCCGAGGTCTACCGGGGCGAGGTCCGCTACGCCCGCGACGCGTTCGAGGGCCTGCGCCTGATGGACGCGATCATGCAGGTCAAGCGGGGGGAGCGGGACGCCCTGCCGGCCCCGCGGGCCCGCCGGGTCCGCCCGGTCAAGGCCGCCGAGGAGCCGGACGCCGTGCCCGGCGGCCGCAGCGACGTGGACCCGGACGCCCCCGTGCCGGTGCCGCCGTTCTGGGGCACCCGGGTGGTCAAGGGCATCCCGCTGCAGGAGTACGTCGGCTACCTCGACGAGCGCGCGACGTTCCTCGGCCAGTGGGGCCTGCGCGGCTCGCGCGGCGACGGCCCGTCCTACGAGGAGCTCGTGGAGACCGAGGGCCGCCCGCGGCTGCGGGAGTGGCTGGACCGCGTCCGCACGGACGGCGTCCTGGAGGCGGCCGTGGTCTACGGCTACCTGCCGGTCTGGTCCGAGGGCGACGACCTGTGCGTGCTCGCCGGCCCGGACAGCGAGGAGGTGGTGGCCCGCTGGACCTTCCCGCGGCAGCGGCGCGACCGGCGCCTGTGCCTGGCCGACTTCCACAAGCCGCGCGAGTGGGTGCTGAGCAACGGCCGGGCCGACGTGCTCGGCGTCCAGCTCGTCACCATGGGCGGCCGGGTGGCCGAGGTGACCGGCGAGCTGTTCGCGCGCGACGCCTACCGGGACTACCTGGAGCTGCACGGGCTGTCGGTGCAGCTCACCGAGGCCCTGGCCGAGCGCTGGCACGCCCGCATCCGCGAGGAGCTCGACCTGGACACCGAGGACGCGCCGGACCTCGACGGCATCCTCCGCCAGGGCTACCGCGGCTCCCGGTACTCCTTCGGCTACCCGGCCTGCCCCGACCTGGAGCACCGGCGCGACCTGGTCCGCCTGCTCGAGCCCGGCCGGATCGGCGTCGAGCTGTCCGAGGAGCTCCAGCTGCACCCCGAGCAGTCCACCGACGCCATCGTGGTCCACCACCACGAGGCCAAGTACTTCAACGCCACCTGAGCGACCGACCCCACGACAGACCCGAGGACGACACCCGTGAGCCCCGCCCCCGCCCTGCCCGCCGCCGTCCTGTGGGACATGGACGGCACCCTCGTCGACACCGAGCCCTACTGGATCCAGGCCGAGACCGAGCTGGTCGCCGAGCACGGCGGCACCTGGACCCACGAGGACGGCCTCGCCCTGGTCGGCAACCCGCTGCTGGTCAGCGGGGAGATCCTCGTCCGGCGCAGCGGCATCGACCTCACCCCGGCCCAGGTCGTCGACGCGCTCCTGGAGCGGATGGTCGTCCACGTGTCCCGGGAGGCCCCGTTCCGGCCCGGCGCGCGGGAGCTGCTGCTCGCCTGCGTCGAGGCGGGGGTCCCCACGGCGCTGGTCACCATGTCGTGGACGTCGCTGTCGGACGCGTTCCTCGCCTCGCTGCCGGAGGGGACGTTCGGCACGGTCGTCACCGGCGACCAGGTCGAGCACGGCAAGCCCCACCCCGAGCCGTACCTGACCGCCGCCGCCCGGCTCGGCGTCGACCCCGCCGTGTGCCTGGCCGTCGAGGACTCCCTGCCCGGCGTGGCCTCGGCCGAGGCCGCGGGCTGCCGGGTGCTCGCGGTCCCGCTGCACGTGCCCGTCCCCGCCAAGGCCGGCCGCAGCCGGCTGCCGGGGTTCGAGGGGCTCGACGTGGCCATGCTCGGCCGGCTCGCGGCCGGCTCCGTGGTCGACCTCGTGCCCGCCGCGGACTGAGCGCCCTCACGCCCCCCCGGCCACCGTGGTCCACGGCTCCGGCGGCCCCAGCACCCAGCCCTGGCCGAAGCGGACCCCCAGGTCGAGCACCGCGGCGAGGTCGGCGTCGTCCTGCACCCCGCCGGCGACGAAGCGCAGCCCCAGGTCCTCGGCCATCACCGCGAGCCCGTGCGCCACGGCACGCGCCGCCGGCCGGGCGAGGGCCGCGGTGACCGAGCGGTCGAGCTTCACCTCGTCCAGCGGCAGCGAGGCCAGCAGCGACGGGGGGAGCCGGCCGCGGCCGGCGTCGTCCAGCGCGACGCGCACCCCGCCGGCGCGCAGGGCCCCGAGGACCCGGTGCACCCGGGCGGCCTCCACCATGACGGCCTGCTCGCTGACCTCGACCGTCAGCGAGGACGGGTCCAGGCCCGCCGCCGCGCAGGCGGCCAGGACCACGTCGGCCAGCGCGGGGTCCCGCAGGTCGGGCAGGCCGAGGTTCACCGACACGTCCCGGGCGGCGCCCTCGGCCCGGGCCGCCTGGGCGGCGGCGGAGCAGAGCACCCCCCGGGTCACCGCCCGGGCCACGGCCGCGTGGGCGGTGAGGTCGAGGAAGCTGTCGGGGGAGCGCAGCCGCCCCTCGGGGGTGAACCAGCGCAGCAGCGCCTCCCCGCCCACCCGCGTCCCGTCGGCCAGGCGCACCACCGGCTGCCGGAACAGCTGGAGCTCGCCGTGCGCCAGGGCCCGGGCCAGCTGGCCCTCGACCTCGGCGCGCTCCCCGGCCCGGGCCCGCAGGTCCCCCACCACCACCTCGGTCCGGGCCCGGCCCCGCTGCTTGGCCCGGTACATGGCGCCGTCGGCGGCGGCGAGCAGGTCCTCCGGGGCGGCGTCCGGCGCGTCGCTGCCGACGATGCCGATGCTCGCGGTGACCGAGACCGGCAGCCCGTCCAGCTCGACGGGCCGGCGGACGGCCGCGGCCACCCGGGCGGCCAGCCGACGGGCGGTCGCGGGGCCCGTGCGGGGCAGGAGGAGGACGAACTCGTCCCCGCCCATCCGTCCGACGTGGTCCCCGGGGCGCAGCACCGCCCGGACCCGGTCCGCCGTGGTCCGCAGCAGGTCGTCCCCCGAGCGGTGGCCCAGGGAGTCGTTGACGGCCTTGAAGCCGTCCAGGTCGAGGTAGAGCACGGCCAGGACGCTGCCGTCCGCGGCCGCCCGGTGCAGCTCCCGCCGCAGCTCCACCAGCAGCAGGGACCGGTTGAGCAGGCCGGTCAGCGGGTCGTGGGTGGCCTCGTGCAGCAGCGCCGCCTCGCCGAGCTTGCGGGCGGTGATGTCGCTGTGGCTGACGACCGCGCCGTGCGGGCGGCCGTGCGGGTCGTCCGCGCCGCGCAGCGGGACGACGCTCACCTGGAACCACCGCTCCTCGGTCGGGGAGGAGCAGTCGTAGTCCGTGGTGAAGGCGGCCGCCTCCCCGGCCAGCACGCGGCGCACCCCGGCCGCCACCTCCAGCGCCTCGGCGCGGGCCTCTCCCTGCGTCGCCTCGCAGACGGCCAGGTAGCTGCTGCCGGGCCCGCAGCGCTCGGGGACGCCGTCGTTCTCGGCCGCGAACCGCCGCCAGGCGTCGTTCACCGCGAGCAGCGACCCGTCCGCCGCGAGGACCGCGGTGTGCGAGGGCAGCGAGGCGAGCACGTCCGCGAGCAGGTCCTGGCCGGCGCTCCGCATGGTCCCTCGCCCGGGGTCGTGGCGGGACCGGGGGCTCCCCGCCGGGGGTCCGGCCAGTCTGGCCCACGTGGGCGCGCCGGTCCCATTCGTTGCACAACCGTGACGCCGCGGTGCAAGGACCGTGCGTCAGCAGGTCCTAGGTTCGGACGATCCGACACCAGACCCGTCCTCGACGACGGGTCGCCCGACCTCTGGGAGCAGTCATGCGGTCCACATCTGTACGCGGGGCGAAGGTCGTGGCGATCGCCGCCGCGGCCGCCCTCGCGCTCGTCGCCTGCGGCGGCGACGGCGACGACGGGGCGGCGGAGGGCTCCGGCGACGGGGCCTCCGGCGGCGCCGCGCCCGCCGAGGGCGCGAGCGACTCGACGCTGGTCTTCGGCGCCTCCGCCGACCCCGTCATCATCGACGGCGCCTACGTGAGCGACGGCGAGTCCCTGCGCGTCGTCCGGTCCGTCTTCGAGGGCCTGGTCACCACCGAGGAGGGCGGCACGGAGATCATCCCGTCGCTCGCCGAGGAGTGGGAGGTCAGCGACGACGGCCTCGACCTGGACCTTCAGCCTGCGCGACGGCGTCACCTTCCACGACGGCGAGCCCTTCGACGCCGAGGCCGTCTGCACCAACTTCGACCGCTGGTACAACTTCACCGGCATCCAGCAGTCCGGCAACGTGTCGTACTACTGGCAGACCGTCATGGGCGGGTACGCCGAGAACGAGGACGACACCCTGCCGGAGAGCCTGTACGCCTCCTGCGAGGCGACCGACGAGGCGACCGCGGCCATCACGCTGACCCGCCCGTCCTCGACCTTCCTGTCCGCGCTCTCGCTGCCGGCCTTCTCCATCGCCAGCCCGGCCGCGCTCGAGGAGTTCGGCGCCGACGAGGTCACCGGCAGCGGCGAGGAGCCCCAGTTCACGGGCACCTACGGCACCGAGCACCCGACCGGCACCGGCCCCTTCCGCTTCGTCTCCTGGGACCGCGGCAGCCAGCTCGTGCTCGAGCGCAACGACGACTACTGGGGCGAGGTCTCGCAGGTCCAGAACCTCGTCTTCGTCGCCGATCGCCGACGGCCCGGCCCGCCGCCAGGCCCTCGAGGCCGGCGACATCGACGGCTACGACCTCGTCGACCCCGCCGACGTCGACGCCCTGGAGGAGGCCGGCTTCACGATCCTGCGCCGCCCGGCCTTCAACGTCGGCCTACCTGGGCCTCAACCAGTCGGCCCCGCCGCTGGACAACCTGCAGATCCGCCAGGCCATCGCCTACGCGATCGACCGCGAGAACATCATCTCGACGAACTACCCCGAGGGCGCGACCGTCCCGACCCAGTTCATGCCCGACACCGTCTTCGGCTGGGCCGACGACGTCACCGAGTACGAGTACGACCCCGAGAAGGCGAAGGAGCTGATCGCCGAGTCCGGCGTCACCGACCTCACCCTCGAGTTCTGGTACCCGACCGAGGTCTCCCGGCCCTACATGCCGGACCCCTCCGCCAACTTCCAGCTGATGGCGGCCGACCTCGAGGCCGTCGGCTTCACGGTCAACCCGACCGGCGTGCCGTGGAACCCGGACTTCCTCGACGCGGCCCTCAGCGGCGGCGCCCCGATGTACCTGCTCGGCTGGACCGGCGACTTCGGCGACCCGGACAACTTCGTCGGGACGTTCTTCCAGGCCGCAGTCGCCCGAGTGGGGCTTCGACAACCCCGAGCTGCGCGAGCTGCTCGACCAGGCCGAGGCCGAGACCGACATCGACGCCCGCACCGAGCTCTACCAGGAGGCGAACCGGCAGATCATGGACGAGCTGCCCGGCCTGCCCTACGCCTCCACCGAGCCGGCGCTCGCGTTCCGCCCGGGCATCGAGGGCTTCGAGCCCAGCCCGGTGCAGAACGAGAGCTTCAACCTCGTGACGGTCGCCGACCCCGAGTGACCCGCTAGGTTCGGCTCTCCCGCGCGGGTGGCGGTCCTCGTGACCGCCACCCGCGCCCGTCCGTCCACCCCTGCGGGAAGGACCCCGGTGCTCCGATTCGTCGTCCGGCGGCTGCTGCTGCTCGTGCCGATCCTCCTCGGCCTGAGCCTCCTGCTCTTCGCCTGGGTGAGGGCGCTGCCCGGCGGCCCGGCGCAGGCCCTGCTGGGCGAGCGCGCCACCCCCGAGGCCGTCGCCGAGATCAACCGCGTGTACGGCTTCGACCGGCCCGTCCTCGAGCAGTACGCCACCTACATGGGCCGGGTGCTCCAGGGGAACCTCGGCGTCTCGACCACCACGCGCACGCCCGTGACGGAGGAGCTGCTGCGGCTGTTCCCGGCCACGATCGAGCTCAGCGTCTTCGCGCTGGTCATCGCCGTGGGCCTCGGCATCCCGCTCGGCTACGTCGCCGCCCGGCGCCACCTCACGTGGGTCGACTCCTCGGCCGTCCTCGCCTCGCTGCTCGGGGTGACCATCCCGGTCTTCTTCCTCGGCTTCATCCTCAAGTACGTCTTCGCCGTGCAGCTGGCCTGGCTGCCCGCCTCCGGCCGGCAGGACCCGCGCCTGTTCACCGAGCACCCGACCGGCTTCTACGTGCTGGACGGCTTCCTCGTCGGCCGGCCCGACGTCGCCTGGGACGCGTTCCTCCACCTCATCCTGCCCGCGGTCGCGCTGGCGACCATCCCGCTGGCGATCATCGCCCGCATCACCCGGGCGAGCGTGCTCGACGTGGTCAACGAGGACTACGTCCGCACCGCCGACGCCAAGGGCCTGGCCCGCCGGACGATCACCGGGCGCCACGTGCTCCGCAACGCGCTGCTGCCCGTCGTCACCGTGATCGGCCTGCAGGTGGGGCTGCTGCTGTCGGGGGCGGTGCTCACCGAGACGGTGTTCGCGTTCCCGGGCATCGGCTCGTTCCTCGTCCAGGCCATCAGCACCCGGGACTACGCCGTCGTCCAGGGCTTCATCCTCGTGATCGCCGTCCTCATCGTGGTGGTCAACCTGCTCGTCGACATCTCCTACGGCCTCATCGACCCGCGGATGCGGACGACGACGACCCTGATGGCGCCCAGCGTGGGCGCCGGTTCCGGAGGCTCCGGTGTCTGAGCCCGTCCGCCCGGAGGCCCCCGGCATCGCCGAGGCCACCCCCGGCAGCGTCGAGAGCCTCGGCACGCGCGCGCCCACCGACCTGCCCCCCGGCGAGGCCGGGACCTCCCTGGGCCGTGAGGCCGTCCGCCGGGTCGTCCGGGACCCGCTCGCCCTGATCGGGGCGCTGCTGGTGCTCGGGTTCGTCCTGGTCGCGATCTTCGCCCCGTTCCTCGCGCCCTTCGGGCCCAACGAGCGGGTCGGCGCGGTCACCCCGACGAACATCCCCGGCCCGTCCGCCGAGCACTGGTTCGGCCTGGACTCCCTCGGCCGCGACGAGCTGAGCCGGGTGATCTACGGGGCCCGGCAGTCGCTGCTCGTGGGCGTGGTCGCCACCCTCATGGGCGCCACGGTCGGCATCCTCGTCGGGCTGCTCGCGGGCGCGTTCGGCGGCTGGGTGGACGCGCTGGTCATGCGCGTCACCGACATCATGCTGTCGATCCCCAGCCTGCTGTTCGCGATCGGGATCGCGGCGGTGCTCGGCCGGACCCTGTTCGCGGTCATGGTCGCGATCGCCGTGGTCAACGTGCCCATCTTCGTCCGGCTGCTGCGCGGCGCGATGCTCGCCCAGCGGGGCAGCGACTACGTGGTCGCGGTCCGCTCGCTCGGCGTCCGGGACCGGGACGTCGTCGTCTCGCACGTGCTGCCCAACAGCCTGTCGCCCGTCATCGTCCAGGGCACCCTCACCCTGGCCACCGCGATCGTCGACGCGGCCGCGCTGGCCTTCCTCGGCCTGTCCGGGGAGGACCCCGCCATCCCGGAGTGGGGACGCATGCTCGCCGAGACCCAGCGCTTCCTCGCCTCGGCGCCGCACCTGGCCTTCTTCCCCGGCATCGCCATCGTCCTGGCCGCCCTCGGCTTCACCCTGCTCGGAGAGTCCATGCGCGAGGCCCTCGACCCGAAGTACCGCCGGTGAGCGGGCAGGGCGCCACCTCGTCGTCCGGCACCGCGTCGTCGCACCGCGCCCGTCACCTCGGTGGCCGGGCCCGCGGCCGGGACCGCGGGGCAGCGCCGCTCGGTCGACGGCTCGCCGCTGCTGCAGGTCCGTGACCTGTCCGTGCGGTTCACCCGCAAGGGACGCCCGCCCGTCGTGGCGGTCGACAGCGTGACCTTCGACGTGCCCGCCGGGCGCAGCGTCGGCCTGGTCGGGGAGTCCGGGTCGGGCAAGTCGGTGACCTCGCTGGCGATCATGGGGCTGCTGCCCGGGACGGGGCGTCGACGTGGGCGGGAGCGTGCGCTTCGACGGCGACGAGCTGCTCGGGATGTCCGACGACCGCCGGCGCTCGCTGCGCGGCGCCGAGATGGCCATGGTCTTCCAGGACCCGATGAGCTCGCTCAACCCGGTGGTCCCGATCGGCGTGCAGGTCACCGAGGTGCTGCGCCGGCACCGCGACATGAGCAGGGCCGAGGCCCGCGACGAGGCCGTCGACCTGCTGCGGCGGGTCGGCATCCCCGAGGCGCAGCGCCGGCTCAGGGACTACCCGCACCAGCTGTCCGGCGGCATGCGGCAGCGCGCCCTCATCGCCATCGCGCTGGCCTGCAACCCGCGCCTGCTCGTGGCCGACGAGCCGACCACGGCGCTCGACGTCACCATCCAGGCCCAGATCCTCGACCTGCTCCGCGGGCTCGTCGCCGAGACGGGGACCGCGCTGGTGCTCATCACCCACGACCTCGGTGTCGTGGCCGGGATGTGCGACGAGGTCCACGTGATGTACGGCGGCCGGCTGGTCGAGTCCGCGGACCGGCTCGGACTCTTCGCGCAGCCCCAGCACCCGTACACCACCGGGCTCCTGGCGTCCGTGCCGCGGCTGGACTCCCCGCGGGGCGTGCCGCTGCAGCCGATCCCCGGGTCCCCGACGCTGACCCGGCCGTGGTCGACGGGGTGCGGGTTCGAGCCCCGCTGCACCCGCTCGCAGGCCGACTGCCTGGGCGACGCGCCCGCCATGGAGACCGTCGCCGGGCACGGCGTGCGCTGCGTGCACCCCGTCACCGACGCCGAGCGCGCCGCCGCCACCGGGAAGGACCTGCTGTGAGCACCGCTGCGACCCACGAGGACCCCGCCGGCCCCGCCGAGCGGGTCCGGAGGCCGCAGGGCGACGTCCTGCTGTCCGTGCGCGACGTCGCCGTCCACTTCCCCATCACCAAGGGCGTCATCCGGGACCGGGTCGTCGGCCACGTCAAGGCCGTCGACGGGGTCTCCCTCGACGTCCGCCGCGGCAGCACGTACGGACTGGTGGGGGAGTCCGGCTGCGGCAAGTCCACGCTGGGCCGGGCGGTGCTGCGCCTGCTGCGGCCCAGCCGGGGCGAGGTGTGGTTCGACGGCACCGACATCGCCACCCTCGGCGGGGAGGAGCTGCGACGGTCGCGGTCCCGGATGCAGATGATCTTCCAGGACCCGATGAGCTCGCTCGACCCCCGCCAGTCGGTCGAGGCGGCGCTGTCGGAGCCGCTGCGCGCCCACGGCGTCCGGGCCGGGCGCGGGCGGCTACGCGGCGAAGGTCAAGGAGCTGCTGCACGCGGTCGGCCTGCCCGCCTCGGCCGCGGGCCGCTTCCCGCACGAGTTCTCCGGCGGCCAGCGCCAGCGCATCGGCATCGCGCGGGCGGTCGCCCTGCGCCCCGAGCTCGTCGTCGCCGACGAGCCGGTCTCCGCGCTCGACGTCTCGGTCCAGGCGCAGGTGGTCAACCTGCTCGAGGAGCTCCAGGACTCGCTCGGCCTCACGTACATGGTCATCGCCCACGACCTGGCCGTCGTGCGGCACGTGTCCGACGTGGTGGGGGTGATGTACCTCGGCGGCCTCGTCGAGGAGTCCGACAGCGACACGCTCTACGCCGACCCGATGCACCCGTACACGCTCGCCCTCATGTCGGCGATCCCCGTGCCGGACCCGGTCATCGAGGCGACCCGCGAGCGGATCATCCTGCGCGGCGACCTGCCCAGCCCCGCCGACCCGCCCACGGGCTGCCGGTTCTCCACCCGCTGCCCGTTCGTCCAGCCCGGCCGCTGCACCACCGAGCGCCCCGCGCTGCGCGAGGTCGCCGCCGGGCACACGGTGGCGTGCCACTACGCCGAGGAGATCAAGGCGGGGACGATCACGCGCGCGGCGTGAGGGGCGCGCCCGGGCACCGGCCGAGCGAGGGGTGGAGGCTGTGGCCATGACCCCGGTGACGGTACTGCTGCTGACGGGCCTGCTGCGGCAGAGGGACCGGCTGCTGTCGAGCCCGGCCCAGCCCGACATCCCCGAGGAGGTGCTGCCCGAGGACGTCAGCGCCTTCGACGTCGGCCGCGGCGCCGTCGTGCTGGTCGTGACGGCGGTCCTGGCCGTCGTCCTGCGGGCGGCGCTGGTGCGGCTGATCGACCGCGGCGACGCCGACCGCCACACCGGCCGGCTGGTCGGGCGGTTCCTCAGCGTGCTGGTCGTCGTGGTCGGGGTGGTCTACGCCGTCGACCTGGTCGGGGTCCGGGTCGGGCCGCTGCTGGGCGCGCTGGGTATCGGCGGCATCGCCCTGGCCTTCGCCGCCCAGGACATCCTCCAGAACTTCGTCGCGGGGGTCCTGCTGCAGGTCCGTCGGCCGTTCCGGCTGGGCGAGCAGGTGCGCAGCGGCGACTACGAAGGCGTCGTGCAGGACATCAACCTGCGCACCGTCGTCCTCACGACCTACGACGGCACGACGGTCTACCTGCCGAACTCCCAGGTGCTGTCCGCGCCGATCGTCAACTACACCCGGACGCCGATCAACCGCAGCGAGATCGCCGTCGGCCTCGCGTACGACACCGACCTCGACCGGGCCCGGGAGGTGCTGCTGGCCGCGTGCCGGGCGGCGGACGGCGTCGTGGACCGCCCCGAGCCGGAGGCGTGGGTCGAGCAGTTCGGGGAGTCCAGCATCGACGTGCTCGTCCGCTACTGGCACGCCGCCGACGTCGCCAGCCGCTGGCGTGCCCGCAACGCCGTCGCGCTGGCGGTGAAGCGAGGGCTGGACGCCGCCGGCATGACCATCCCCTTCCCGCAGCGCACCCTCTGGTTCGGTCCCGGCGGGACCAGCCTGCAGCTCCGGCAGGCCGACGGCGACGACCGCGACGGGTGAGCGGCCGGCCCTCGGCCACGCTCCGGCCGTCACTCGGTCGTGATCGCCCGCAGCACGTCGATCCGCGTCGCCCGCCACGCCGGCAGCAGGGCGGCGACGACCCCGACGACCGCGGAGCCGACGAGCACGACGACGACCGTCTCCCACGGCACCGAGAGGACGGCGAGGCCGTCGTCCTCGAGCGCCCGCTGCAGGGCGATGCCGAAGCCGAGGCCGAGCACCACCCCGAGCATGGCCCCGAAGACGGTCGTGGCGACGGACTCGATGGTGATGACGCGGCGCAGCTGGCCGCGGGTGAGGCCGATGGCGCGCAGCAGCCCGATCTCGCGGGTCCGCTCCACCACCGAGAGCGCCAGGGTGTTGATCACCCCCAGCGTCGCGATGACCAGGCTGAGCCCGAGCAGCGCGTACAGCAGGCCGAGCACGGTGTTGATCTGCGCCGTCTGGCTGGAGGTGAACTCCTCGGAGTCGAGCACCGAGAGGGTGAGGTACTGCGCCGCGACGTCGGTCACCTCGGCCCGCACCGACGCCAGGTCGGCGTCGTCGGCCACGTCGACCAGGAGCAGCTGGAGGCCCTGGCCCTGCCCGGCGAGCGCCTCGGTGGAGGCGTCGTAGACCTCCTGGCCCACGATGACGTCGCCGGCGAGGATCTGGCTGTCCTCGACGACGGCGAGCACCTCGCGCTCGGCGGCCGCCCCGGTGGCCACCTGGACCTCGACGGTGTCGCCCACGGCCACGCCGCGCGCCTCGGCCTCGGACTCCGACAGCCAGACGCCCTCGCCCAGCTCGTCCAGCGACCCCTCGGCGGCGGTCAGCTCGACCAGGCCGGGCAGCGTGGCCGGGTCGACGCTCAGCACGTTGCCGTCCTCGCCGTCGACCGTGCCGGGCGTGAACGGCAGCGGGAGGACGGCCTCGACCCCGTCGAGGTCCGCGACCTGGTCGGTGATGGTCAGCGGGACCGAGGGCTGGCCGCCGTCGCTGACCACCAGGTCGCCGAGGAACTCGTCGGCGACGATGTCGGCGACGCTGGACGACGCGGACGAGGCGAGCACGCTCACCGCGCCGACCAGGGCCAGGCCGACCATGAGGGCGCTGGCCGTGGCCGCGGTGCGGCGCGGGTTCCGCAGCCCGTTGCGCTGGGCCAGCCGGCCGACGGAGCCGCGGGCGAAGGGGGCCGTGAGCAGCCACACCACCGGCTTGGACACCGCCGGGCTGGCGACGGCGACGCCGATGAACACCGCGAGCACGCCGGCACCGAGCACGGCCAGCGGCTGCTCGTCGACGCGGTCGGTGAGCACGAGCGACATGGTCGCCGCGCCGAGCGCGGCGACCGCGAGACCGGCGACGGCCCGGGCGCGGACCGCCGACCTCGGCAGCGCCTGGTCGTCGCGCATCGCGGCCACCGGGGCCACCGAGGAGGCCCGCCGGGCGGGCAGGACCGCGGCGAGCGCGGTGACGACGACCCCGACGACCAGGGTCGCCACGATGGTGCGCGCGTTGACCGGTAGCCCGCTGAGGTCCAGCCCGAAGAGGCTGCTGATGAGCGCCTGCAGCGCCGCGGCCAGGCCGATGCCGATGCCCAGGCCGGCGAGCGACCCGACGAGCCCGACCAGCAGGGACTCCCCGAGCACCGACAGCGTGACCTGGTTGCGGCTGGCGCCGACGGCGCGCAGCAGCGCCAGCTCCCGGGTCCGCTGGGCCACGAGCATCGAGAAGGTGTTGAAGATGATGAACGCGCCCACGAACAGCGCGACCCCGGCGAAGACCAGCAGGAAGGTGGTCACGAAGCCCAGCGCCTGGGACAGGACGTCCTGGGTCTCGTCGGCCTGTGCCTGGCCGGTGATGGCCTCGGCCCCCTCGGGGACCAGCGGCGCGATCGCGTCCACGGTCTCCTGCTGGCTGAGCCCGTCCGCCGCGGTGACGGTGATCTGCTGCACCTGGCCAGTGGGGGCGAACTGCTCCAGCGCGAGCTGCGGTTCCAGGAGCACGATCGCCGCGCCGGCGTTGGGGGTGTCGTTGGTGGCCTCGCCCACGATGGTCACGTCGAAGGGCGTGCCGTTCACCACGACGACGGTGTCGTCGTCCAGGGCGAGGCCGGAGCGCTCGAGGGTCGTGGTCTCCACGACGACCTCGGCGGCGTTCTCGGGGGCGCGGCCGTCGACGAGGCGCACCGACGGGTCCTCGGGGTCCCAGGCGAAGCCGAAGGCGGGGGCGCCGCCGGAGCGGACCGCGGTCCCGTCGGCGCCCTGCATGACGGCGTTGCCCTGCAGGGCCGGGATGGCGCGCTCGACCCCGTCGACCTCCTGCAGCTCGTCGGCGAGGCCGATGTCGAGGCCGCCGGCCTGGGAGTCCTCGGTGAGGCGGACGACGGCGTCGGTGGAGTCCGAGGTGGCGAAGATGGCGGAGAACGTCTCGTCGATGGAGTCGGTGAGCACGAACGACCCGGCGACGAAGGCGGTGCCGAGCATGACCGCGAGGCCGGTGAGCAGGAGCCGCACCAGGTGCCCGCGGACGTTGGCGAGGGTGACCTTCAGCATCAGAGGTCGCCCATGGTCTTCATCCGGTCCAGGACGGACTCGGCGGTGGGGCGACGCATCTCGTCGACGAAGGACCCGTCGGCCATGAACACGACGCGGTCGGCGTAGGCGGCGGCGGACGGCTCGTGGGTGACCATGACGATGCTCTGGCCGAACTCGTCGACGCTGCGGCGCAGGAAGCCCAGCACCTCGGCGGACGACTTCGAGTCGAGGTTGCCGGTCGGCTCGTCGGCGAAGACGATCGCCGGACGCCCGACCAGGGCGCGGGCGGAGGCGACGCGCTGCTGCTGCCCGCCGGACAGCTCGTTGGGCCGGTGGCTCAGGCGGGGGCCGAGGCCGAGGATGCCGACGACCGTCTCGTACCAGTCCGTGTCGACCTTGCGGCCGGCGATGTCCATCGGCAGCGTGATGTTCTCCGCCGCGCTGAGCGTCGGGACCAGGTTGAAGGACTGGAAGACGAAGCCGATGCGGTCGCGGCGCAGCCGGGTGAGGGCCTTGTCGCCCAGGGTCGACACGTCGACCCCGTCGACGACGACCTGGCCGGACGTCGGCGTGTCCAGGGCGGCCATGCAGTGCATGAGGGTGGACTTGCCGGACCCGGACGGCCCCATGATCGCCGTGAACTCGCCGCGGGCGAAGTCGATGTCCACCCCGGCCAGGGCGTGCACGGCGGCCTCGCCCTTCCCGTAGACCTTGGTCAGGGCGCGGGCGGTGGCGACGGCGTCGCGGACGTGGCGGCCGTTGTCGGGGCTCATGGCCCCATCGTCCTGGACGGCCCGGGCCGGGAGGGCGCCGCTCCGTGCACCGGCGTGGTGCGGCCCGGTCGTCTGGGCGGGGGGCTGGTGGCCGGCGTGCTGCGTGGTCTCGCTCACGGGGATGTGTCCGTCTCGTCAGTCAGCGCCGGACGCCCCGGCCGCAGCACCATCGAAGCGCCTCACCCAGGGGGAGGGTCCATAGGGGATACCCCCGGTCCTGGGGCAGGCGTACCCCCGGGACCACCCTGACGTGACCGCCTCGCGCCGGCCGTCCGGGGAGGGTCTCAGGCCTCGTCGTCCCCGGGCTCCTCGGGCTCGACCGGCCGCAGCACCCGGTCCAGGGCGTCGTCGGGCAGCGGGGGAGGGGTGCCGCCCTTGGCCGGGCAGAGCGAGTGGTAGTCGCAGAACCGGCAGCCCGCGCCGACGTTGGGCTGCCACTCGCCGGTCTCCGCGGCCTGGCGGACCGCTCGCCACAGCTGGAGCACGGTCCGCTCGAAGGCGGCCAGCTGCTGCTCGTCGACGTCCAGGGGGAGCGTCTGGCCCTGGCCGCCGACGTAGACCAGCTGCACGCGGGTGGGCACCCGGCCCCGGGTCCGCCACAGCAGGAGGGCGTAGAACTTCATCTGGAAGAGCGCGCGCTGCTCGTAGGCCTCGCTGGGCGCGCGACCCGTCTTGTAGTCGACGACGCGGATGCGCCCGTCCGGGGCGACGTCGACCCGGTCCACGATCCCGCGCAGCACGAGGTCCTCGGCCACCCGGTGCTCGACGAACACCTCGCGACCGTCGGGCTCCAGCCGCGTCGGGTCCTCCAGCTCGAACCAGCGGCCCACCAGCCGCTCCGCCTCGGCCAGCCACCGCCCGGTCGTCTCCCGGGCCGGCGCCTCCGGTGCCGTCCGCGGGCCCCGCCGTGGCCTCCGGGCCCCCGTGTCCGCTGTGACCTCCGGGTCCTCGGTGACCTCCGTGCTGTCCGGGCCCCGGCCGGGTCCGCGAAGAGGCCCGCGACGTCGGGGCGGGCCTCGATGACCTCGGCGAGGGCCGGGGCGAGCAGGGAGCGCGCGTGCTCCAGCGTGCGGCGGGGGGCCGGGACGTCGAAGAGCTGCTCGAGCGCCCGGTGAACCACCGTGCCGCGGACGGCGGCCGAGGAGGGCAGCTGAGGCAGGCGGTCCACCTGCCGGAAGCGGTACAGCAGCGGGCACAGCTTGAAGTCGGCGGCACGTGACGGCGACAGGCTGCCCGAGCGGACCACGGGGGTCTCGAGGGGGACGGCGGTCGTCACGGTGCTCATGCCCCTGACGGTAGGTCGGGGCTCGGACAGAACGTCGGAGGAGGGTGCGACCGGCGGCGCCGTCCGCCGGCTGGGAGGTCGTGGGCGACCCGGCCCGCCTGGGGCTCGCCCTGCCCGCCGGCTTCGCGAGCGAGGACCTCGACGTCATGGACGGGGTCGAGGGGGCGCTGCACCACGTGCCGGACGGCTCCGTGCTGGTCACCGAGACCCGATTCACGGGCGTGCTGGCCGGCGCGGAGCCGCCGGAGGAGACCCTCGAGAACGCTGTCCCCAGGGCGATCGGCGGCGGCCGGCTCGAGGACGGGGTCCGACGCGACCTCGTCGTCGCCGGCCGTCCGGCTCCCGTGAGCCCCGCCGCCGGGTCTCCGGGTCGGGGGCTCCCTGACCGCCCACGTACCCTCACGAGGTGAGCAGCCCGGGCGCGCCGACCACCGTCCGGACGCCACGGCGCGGGCCCCGCCGGCTCCGGCTCGCCACGGTCGCCGGGGTGCCGGTGCTGCTGTCGCCGTCCTGGCTCGTCGTCGCGGCCGTCATCACGTTCCTGTTCGCGGACAGCGCGAGCCGTGCCACCGGGGTCGCCCCGGGCCCCGGCGCCTGGGCGGTGGCGTTCGTGCTCGCCGTGCTGCTCGCGGTGTCGGTGCTGCTGCACGAGGCCGCGCACGCGGCGGCGGCCCGGGCCTACGGGCTGCACGTCAGCGAGATCGTCGTCGACCTGTGGGGCGGGCACACGGCCCTGGGCCGGCCCCTCACGCCGGGGGCGTCCGCCGTCGTGTCCGTCGTCGGTCCGCTGGCCAACCTCGTGCTCGGCGCCGTGGCCGAGACGGTCCGGCGCCAGCTCTTCGTCGAGGCCTCGGGGAGCACCGAGGCCGTCGTGTCGTTCCTCCTGCTCGGCACGGCGATCAGCAACGTGCTCGTCGGCGTGTTCAACCTGGTGCCGGGCCTGCCGCTGGACGGCGGGCGGGTGCTCGAGGCGCTGGTCTGGAAGGTGACGGGCGACCAGGACACCGGGGCGGTCGTCGCCGGCTGGGCGGGCCGGGTCGTCGCGGTGCTGCTGGTGGCGTGGGTGGCCCTGCCGCCGCTGCTGTCCGGCGGGCTGCCCTCCACCGTGACCCTGGTCTGGACCGGTCTCGTGGCGGTGTTCCTGTGGCGCGGCGCGCACGGCCTCGCTCGTCGCCTCGCGGTTCCGCCGCCAGGCCGCCCGCGTGGACCTGGGCTCGGTGACCCGCACGGCCCTCGTCGCCCCCGCCGGGGCGAGCGTCGCCGACCTCGACACCGGTCCGGCCGTCGAGGACGTGCTGGCGCCGGGAGAGGTGCCCTCGCCCCGGCACGACGTGGTCCTGGTGGACGCCGCCGGGCGTCCGGTGGCCGTCGTCCCGGCCGGTAGCGTCGCCGCCGTGCCCCACCACCTCCGCGCCACGACCCCCGCGACCGCCCTGGCCCGGGCCCTGCCCGCCGCCTCCGTCGTCCCCGTCTCGGACGGCCCCGTCGGTGCGGTCGAGGGCCTCGCCCGCTCCGGCGACCTCGGCATCGTCGTCGTGGACGAGCACGGCCGGCCCACGGGGCGCGTGACCCCCGGCGACTTCGCCGCCGCGATGGGCCTGCGGTGAGCGACCTCCCGGGCGACGTGACGCCCGAGACGGTGGAGGACGTGCCGGTCGAGGACGCCCCGGTGGACATCGCTCCGTCCGAGGCCGCTCCGGTCGAGGTCGCGCCCGTCGAGGCTGCGCCCGTCGAGGAGGACGTGCCGGCCCTGGAGGCGCACTCGACCGGTCTGCTCCGCGTCGGCGACCGGGTCCAGCTCACCGACCCCAAGGGCCGGCTGCACACCATCACCCTCGGCGCGGGCAAGGTCTTCCACACCCACCGCGGCGCCATCGCCCACGACGACCTCATCGGGCGGCCGCAGGGCTCCGTGGTGAGGAGCACCGCGGACCTGGAGTACCTCGCGCTGCGCCCGCTGCTCAGCGACTACGTGATGTCCATGCCGCGCGGGGCGGCCGTGGTCTACCCCAAGGACGCCGGGCAGATCGTCCACATGGGCGACATCCACCCCGGTGCGAGCGTCCTCGAGGCGGGCGTCGGCTCCGGCGCCCTCACCATGTCCCTGCTGCGCGCCGTCGGCGAGGGCGGTCACCTGCACTCGGTCGAGCGCCGCGCCGACTTCGCCGACATCGCCCGCAGCAACGTCGAGACCTTCTTCGGCCGCCCGCACCCGGCGTGGACCCTGACCGTCGGCGACCTCGTGCAGACCCTCGAGGCCCGCGAGGCCGCGGGCGACCCGGTGCAGGTCGACCGGGTCGTCCTCGACATGCTCGCTCCCTGGGAGTGCCTGGACGCCGTGTCGCGCGCGCTCCGCCCCGGCGGGGTCCTCGTCGCCTACGTCGCCACCGCGACCCAGCTGTCCCGTACCGCCGAGACGGCCAAGGAGGCCGGCTGCTGGACCGAGCCGAGCGCCTGGGAGTCCCTGGTGCGCGGCTGGCACCTCGAGGGCCTCGCCGTCCGGCCCCAGCACCGCATGGTCGGGCACACCGGCTTCCTCATCAGCACCCGCCGCATGGCCGACGGGGTCTCCGCCCCGCGCCGCCGTCGCCGCCCTGCGCCCTCGCAGTTCACCGAGGAAGACCCGGGCTGGGGCCGCTGAGACCACGGACCGCCCCACGGTCCTGAGGTCGGGTGCGGTCGCGGCCCCCGTACCTGGCCTGACGCGTCCTGCGCGCACGCGGTGACGAGGACGTCCCCGTGAGCCACGACACGGACACCGCCGGCACCCCGGGGCCGGTACGTGTCCGGCCCCGGGGTTACCGTGGGCGGGCACCTCGACGAACGGGAGGCCCGACGTGGACGAGTCCGGTGAACGGCTGAGGATCGACCGCCTGCAGGACGAGGTGACGCGTGCCCGGGCCGAGGCCAGCAGGGTCTCCATGCAGAACGAGCGCCTCGCCGAGACCCTCCGCGACGCCCGCGAGCAGATCGTCTCCCTGCGCGGCGAGGTCGAGCGTCTCGCCCAGCCGCCCGCGTCGTTCGGGACGCTCGTGAGCATCGGCGAGGACGGCACCGCGGACATCACCACCGGCGGGCGCAAGCTCCGCGTCGCGGTCACGCCCGCTGTGCCGGTCGGGGAGCTCCAGCCGGGCCGCGAGGTCATGCTCAACGAGGCGATGAACGTCGTCGCCGTCACCGGCTTCGAGCGGGTCGGCGAGCTCGTCACCGTCAAGGAGCTCATGCCGCCGGACCGGGCGCTCGTCGCGGCGCACGCCGACGAGGAGCGGGTCGTCCGGCTCGCCTCCCCGCTGCTCAGCGAGACGGTGCGCGTCGGGGACTCCCTGACCGTCGACACCCGGACCGGCTTCGCCTACGAGCGGGTGCCCAAGGCCGAGGTCGAGGACCTCGTGCTGGAGGAGGTCCCGGACATCGACTACGCCGACATCGGCGGGCTGGGCTCGCAGATCGAGACCATCCGCGACGCGGTCGAGCTGCCCTTCCTCCACCCGGACCTGTTCGCCGAGCACGGCCTCAAGGCTCCCAAGGGCGTGCTGCTCTACGGCCCTCCCGGCTGCGGCAAGACCCTCATCGCCAAGGCCGTCGCCAACGGCCTGGCCAAGCAGGTGGCCCGCACCCGCGGCGAGGACGGCAGCACCGCCCGCGAGCTACTTCCTCAACATCAAGGGCCCGGAGCTGCTCAACAAGTACGTCGGCGAGACCGAGCGCCACATCCGGCTGGTCTTCCAGCGGGCCCGCGAGAAGGCGTCGGAGGGCACCCCGGTCGTCGTCTTCTTCGACGAGATGGAGTCGCTGTTCCGGACCCGCGGCTCGGGGGTCTCCAGCGACGTGGAGAACACGATCGTCCCGCAGCTGCTCGCCGAGATCGACGGCGTCGAGCGGCTCGAGAACGTCATCGTCATCGGGGCCAGCAACCGCGAGGACATGATCGACCCGGCCATCCTGCGACCCGGCCGGCTCGACGTGAAGATCAAGATCGAGCGGCCCGACGCCGAGGGCGCCAAGGACGTGTTCGGCAAGTACCTGCTGGCCTCGCTGCCCCTGCACGCCGACGACCTGTCCGCCCACGGCGGCAGCACCAAGGCCTGCGTCGAGGACATGATCGTGCGGATCGTCGAGCGGATGTACGCCGAGACCGAGGAGAACCAGTTCCTCGAGGTGACGTACGCCAACGGCGACAAGGAGGTCCTCTACTTCAAGGACTTCAACTCCGGCGCGATGATCCAGAACATCGTCGACCGCGCCAAGAAGATGGCCATCAAGGACCTGCTGACCACCGGCCAGCGCGGCATCCGGATGGAGCACCTGTTCTCGGCCGTGGTCGACGAGTTCAAGGAGAACGAGGACCTGCCGAACACCACCAACCCCGACGACTGGGCGCGGATCTCCGGCAAGAAGGGGGAGCGGATCGTCTTCATCCGCACCCTCATCCAGTCCAAGCAGGGCACCGAGCCCGGCCGTCTCATCGACAACGTCCAGTCCACGGGGCAGTACCTGTAGGGGCACCGGTCACAAACCCCGGCGACACCCGGGCTGGCGGCTCGTAGCCTGCCCGGGTGGGGGACCGGTGGGGGGCGGACGGACCGCCCGAGGAGGCGTACAGCCGGGTCACCCGTGACCTCGACGCCGTCTTCGCCGGGCTCCACGACGTGGCCCGGGGGCTGCTCGACGACCTCTGCGCCGGCCACGACGTGCTGCGGGTGCCGATGACCCAGTGGTGGGTGCGGGACCACCTCACCGGCACCGCCGGCCCGGCCGAGGACCTGGTCGCCGCCTGGTGGCTGCTGCCCGCCGACCCGGCCTGCCTGCCCGCGGCCGTGGCGCTGCGCGGTCGGTGGGACGTCCGGGTCCGGCACGGCTGCTTCGGTGAGGCGGACGCCGGACCGGTGGGGTGCGGGTGCGACGCCTGCGACGACGACCTCGACGACGCCGTCGAGGCGCTGGGCACGCTGCTGGGGGCGATGGCGGGGGAGCACCACGAGGTGGTCCGCCCGCGCGGGGTCCTGGGGCGCGCCCGGTGGCTGTCGACGCGGTGCCGGTGGGACGGCGGCGAGCTGGGGTCCGGCACGCTCGTCGAGCCGGGGGAGCCCGGCGCGCGCGCCTGCCCCGCCGGGCCGACCTCGCCTGGCCGTCCTGGCCCGGGCGCACGCCCGTCTGACGGGCCGGGCCCGGGACGGCGGCGCGGCCCCGGGGCGCCGGCACGGGGGGCCCGGGACAGGGCGCGCCCGGCCCCGGCGGTCGAGATTGCGGTGGTGCGCGGTCCGGGGGCCCTGGGACGGCGCATCACCGCGATCTCGAGACCGCCGGCCCCGCCGACCCGCCGGCCCCGCGACGCGGCCGCCGCCGGCCCTGGCCGCCGACCCGGGCCCCCGTCCCGGCGGCCCCCGACCCGGCGAGGCGGTGACCGCCCCGCCCCGTAGCCTGCGGGCGTGACGACGCGCCGGGTCATGGGGATCGAGACCGAGTACGGCATCACCGCGCCCGGACGGCCGGACACCAACCCGATGCTGCTGTCCAGCCAGGTCGTCAACGCCTTCGCGGCGCCGCCCCGGCGGCCGGGTCGGCCGGGCCCGCTGGGACTACGAGGACGAGGCCCCGCTGCGTGACGCGCGCGGCGGCGAGCAGTCCCGGCGGCGGCGCCGACCCCAGCCAGCTCACCGACGTCCCGGCCGCCGCCGGCGGGGCGATGCCCGACCTGGAGGACCCCTCCACGGCCAACGTCGTCCTCACCAACGGCGCCCGGCTCTACGTCGACCACGCCCACCCCGAGTACTCCTCGCCCGAGGTCACCGGGCCGCGCGCCGCCGTGGTCTGGGACAAGGCGGGCGAGCTCGTGATGCGGGAGGCGGCCGAGCGGGTCGCCGCGCAGCCCGGGCCTTCGGCGAGGTCCGGCTGTACAAGAACAACACCGACTCCAAGGGCGCCAGCTACGGCACCCACGAGAACTACCTCCTCAGCCGGGCCACCCCCTTCGCCGACGTCGTCGCCGGGCTCATCCCCTTCTTCGTCACCCGCCAGGTGTTCACCGGCGCCGGGCGGGTGTCGATCGGCCCGGACGGCTCCACCCCGGGGTTCCAGCTCTCGCAGCGGGCCGACTTCATCGAGGTCGAGGTCGGCCTGGAGACCACGCTCAAGCGGCCGATCGTCAACACCCGCGACGAGCCCCACGCCAGCGCCGACCGCTACCGCCGCCTGCACGTCATCCTCGGCGACGCGAACCTGCTGGAGACCGCGACCTACCTCAAGGTGGGCACCACCGCGCTCGTGCTCGACATGATCGAGGCGCGCACGCTGCCCGGCGGCCTCGCCCTGGCCCACCCGGTGCGGGCGCTGCACGCCGTCAGCCACGACCCGACGCTGACGCACCCTGGTCCGCACCGCTGGACGGGCGCGAGATGACGGCGATCGACGTCCAGCGGCGCTACCTCGAGGCCGCCGAGCGGCACGTCAAGCAGCGCCGTGACGACACCGACGTCGTCACCGCCACCGAGACCCGCGACGTGCTGGACCGCTGGGGCGACGTGCTCGACCGGCTCGAGCGCGACCCCGACGGGCGCGCGCCCGCGACGTGGAGTGGGCAGCCAAGCTGCGGCTGCTCCAGTCCTACCGCGACCGCGACGGGCTGGCGTGGGACCATCCCGCGCCTGGCCGCCATCGACGTCCAGTGGTCCGACGTGCGCCCCGACCGCGGGCTCTACCACCGCCTCGTCGCCCGCGGACCAGGTCGAGCGCCTGGTGAGCGACGAGGAGGTCCGCGCGGCGGTCGACAGCCCGCCGGAGGACACCCGGGCCTGGTTCCGCGGGCAGTGCCTGTCCCGCTACGGCAGCGCCGTCGCCGCGGCGAGCTGGGACTCGGTGATCTTCGACGTGCCCGGGCGCGGGGCGCTGCAGCGGGTGCCCACGCCCGGAGCCGCTGCGCGGCACGCAGGAGCACGTGGGTGACCTGCTCGACGCCAACCCCACCGCGGCCGCCCTCGTCGAGGCCCTGACCCGGCCCGGGACGTAGGCTGGAGCAGGTCCCACGCCGAACGGCCCGCCCCCTCGGGCAGGCGCCCGGCGCGACGCACGGAGGTGACGGCCATGGCAGGTCAGGAGCAGCAGCGCCCGCAGCGGCGCAGCGACGCACCGGAGGAGTCCGAGGAGGTCGCGGTGCCCACCACGACGAGCGAGGCCCCGGCCGACCTCGGACCTGGACTCCCTGCTGGACGAGATCGACGACGTCCTGGAGACCAACTCCGAGGAGTTCGTGCGCGGGTTCGTCCAGAAGGGCGGTCAGTGAGCCCCGACCTCGGCTCCGGCGCCCGGCTGCCCGCCGCGTTCCTCGCCTCCGACACGTCCTCGTTCGTCGAGTTCCTCGGCCGTCACGCGCCCGACGCGCTGGCCCCGCTCACCCGGGCCGTCCGCGGTCCCGCTGGACGCCCCGCACGCGACGACCATCGTCGCGCTGGCCTGCGGCGACGGCGTCGTCATGGCGGGCGACCGGCGGGCCACCGCGGGCAACGTGATCGCCAGCCGGGACATCGTCAAGGTCCACCCCGCCGACGCGCACTCCGCCATCGGCATCGCGGGCGCCGCCGGCATCGGGCTGGAGATGATCCGGCTGTTCCAGGTCGAGCTCGAGCACTTCGAGAAGCTCGAGGGCACCACGCTCAGCCTCGAGGGCAAGGCCACCCGGCTCGCCGCGATGGTGCGCGGCAACCTGGGGATGGCCATGCAGGGCCTGTCCGCGGTCCCGCTGTTCGCCGGCTGGGACCTCGCCACCGCGCCGCGGCCGGATCTTCAGCTTCGACGCCACCGGCGGGCGGTACACCGAGTCCGACCACCACTCCATCGGCTCGGGGAGCTACTTCGCCCGCGGCTCGATGAAGAAGCGCTGGCGCCCCGGCATCAGCACGGCCGACGCCGCCGCCGTGGCGGTCGAGGCCCTCTTCGACGCCGCCGACGACGACTCCGCCACCGGCGGGCCCGACGTGGTCCGCAAGATCTGGCCCGTCGTGGCCGTCATCGACGCCCAGGGCTACCGCGAGCTGGAGGACGGGGCCGTCGAGGGCCTGGTCACCGACCTGCTCGCCCGCCGCCGCGACGACGGGCCCGGCGGCGCCGTCCCGATGGTCGGGGGGTCCCCGCAGTGAGCCAGCCGTTCTACGTCTCGCCCGAGCAGCTGATGAAGGACCGGGCCGACTTCGCGCGCAAGGGCGTCGCGCGGGGCCGGGCCGTCGTCGTCGTGGCGCACGCGGAGGGCATCAGCTTCGCCGGGGAGAACCCGTCCCGGGCGCTGCACAAGGTGTCCGAGATCTACGACCGGATCGCCTTCGCCGCCGTGGGCAAGTACAACGAGTTCGAGAACCTCCGCGTGGCGGGGGTCCGGTACGCCGACCTGCGCGGCTACTCCTACGACCGCTCCGACGTCACCGCGCGCGGCCTGGCCAACGCCTACGCGCAGACCCTCGGCGCGGTCTTCACCGAGCAGTCCAAGCCGTACGAGGTCGAGCTCGTCGTCGCCGAGGTCGGGCGCGGGCGCCGCCGACGACCAGCTCTACCGGCTCACCTACGACGGCTCGGTGGTCGAGGAGCACGGGTTCGTCGCCATGGGCGCCGGCGCCGAGCAGATCACCACGCACCTGCGCGAGCACTGGGACGCCGGAGCTGGACGAGGCGGCGCGCCCTGCGCCTGGCCGTGGCCGCGCTGTCCGCGGCCCCCCTGCCCGGACGGCGCCGCCCGCGCCGTCGTCCCGGAGTCGCTGGAGGTCGCCACCCTGGTCCGTGGCCGGCCGCGCCGCTCCTTCCGCCGTCCCGACGTGGACGAGGTCCGGGCCGCGCTGGAGGCGCAGCCGGACCAGGCGTCCCCCGCGGACGAGGAGGCCCCGCCCGCCTGAGCCGCGGGGGTCCCGTCGCGTACCGTCCTTCCATGGACCGACGCATCCTGGGGCTCGAGACCGAGTACGGCGTCACCTGCGCGTTCGAGGGGACCCGCCGCCTCAGCCCGGACGAGGTGGCCCGCTACCTGTTCCGCAAGGTCGTCTCCTGGGGCCGGTCGAGCAACGTCTTCCTGCGCAACGGCTCGCGGCTGTACCTGGACGTCGGCTCGCACCCGGAGTACGCCACCGCCGAGTGCGACGACGTCCGCACCCTGGTCGTCCACGACCGGGCCGGCGAGCGCATCCTCGAGGGCCTGGCCACCGACGCCGAGGCGCGGCTGCGCGAGGAGGGCGTCACGGGCGAGGTCTACCTGTTCAAGAACAACACCGACTCGGCCGGCAACTCCTACGGCTGCCACGAGAACTACCTGGTGAGCCGGCACGGCGAGTTCAGCCGCCTCTCGGACACGCTCATCCCGTTCCTCGTCTCGCGCCAGCTCGTGGCCGGCGCGGGCAAGGTCACCCACACCCCGCGCGGGGCGGTCTACTCGCTGTCCCAGCGGGCCGACCACATCTGGGAGGGCGTCTCCAGCGCGACCACGCGCAGCCGCCCGATCATCAACACCCGCGACGAGCCGCATGCGGACGCCGAGCACTTCCGCCGCCTGCACGTCATCGTCGGCGACTCCTCGATGTCGGAGACCACCACCCTGCTCAAGGTGGGCGCGACCGACCTGGTCCTGCGCATGGTCGAGGCCGGGCACCCGGTGCGGGACATGACGCTGGAGAACCCGATCCGCGCGATCCGCGAGATCAGCCACGACCTCACGGGGCGCCGGGCGGTCCGGCTGGCCAGCGGGCGGACCGCCTCCGCGCTGGACATCCAGGGGGAGTACCTGCAGCGGGCCAAGGCCTTCGTCGAGGCCGGCGGCACCGCCGACGCCGTCGGCACGTCGCAGGGCACGTTCAAGCAGGTGCTCGACCTGTGGGAGCGGGCGCTGCGGGCGGTCGAGACCGACGACCTGTCCCTGGTGGAGCGCGAGATCGACTGGGTCATCAAGTACCGGCTGCTGCAGCGGTACATGGACAAGCACGGCATGGACCTCGACGACCCGAGGATCGCGCGGCTGGACCTGGCCTACCACGACATCAACCGCGACCGCGGGCTGTACTTCCTGCTGGCCAAGCGGGGCATGGTCGAGCGGGTCAGCCGCGACCTGGAGGTCTTCGAGGCGACCGTCGTGCCGCCGCAGACGACCCGCGCCAAGCTGCGCGGCGACTTCGTCCGGGCCGCGCAGGAGCGCCACCGCGACTTCACGGTCGACTGGGTGCACCTCAAGCTCAACGACCAGGCCCAGCGGACGGTCCTCTGCAAGGACCCCTTCCGCTCGGTGGACGAGCGGGTGGACCGGCTCATCGCCGGGATGTAGCACCCCTGACAGGGAGCACCCAGGAACAGCACCTAGGCTCAGGGGCGATGACGTCTGACCGCGTGCTCGTGCGCCTTCCCCGTCCTGGCCGTCCCACCGCCCGTCGCGCCGTGCGCGCCGGTGCCGTCGTGGCCGCTGCCGCCCTCGTGCTCGCCGGCTGCGGCGACGACGCCGGAGAGGGGGGCGGGGCCGGCGCGGCCAACGGCGCGCTGGACGACATCGAGGTCGTCGGCGCGTTCGGCGAGGAGCCCACGATCACCTTCGACGAGCCCTTCGCCCTGGAGGAGTCCGAGAGCGAGACCCTCGAGGTCGGCGACGGCGAGGAGATCGAGACCGGCGACACCGTGACGATCGACTACGCGATCGTCTCCGGGACCGACGGCTCCGCCCTGGACAGCAGCTTCGGGGCCTCCTCCATCAGCCTGCCGCTGGTCGAGGGGCAGACCACGCCCGCCCTGGTCGACGCCCTCGTCGGGCAGACCCTGGGCTCCCGCGTGCTCGTGGCCGTCGCGCCCGAGCCCACCGCCGGCGCCTCCGCCCCGGCCGGCGCCTCCGCCGCCCCGGGCGACCCCGCCAGCGACACCGTCGTCTTCGTGCTCGACCTCATCAGCGTGGTGCCCGAGCGCGCCGAGGGCGAGGCCGTCGACCCGGTCGAGGGCGTGCCGGTCGTGGAGACCGACGAGGACGGCGACGTCACCGGGCTCGACGTCACCGGGGTCACCGCCCCCGAGGAGCTCGTCGTCACCCCGCTGATCCAGGGCGACGGCGACGTGGTCGCGGCCGGCGACACGGTGACGATCCACTACACGGGTGTCCTGGCCGCCGACGGCACGGAGTTCGACTCCTCGTGGACGCGCGACTCGCCGGCCACGTTCCCGCTGACCAACCTCATCCAGGGCTGGCAGCAGGGCCTGGAGGGCGTGGCCGTGGGCAGCCGGGTCGTGCTGCAGGTCCCGCCGGACCTCGGCTACGGCGCGGCGGGCAGCCCGCCCACCATCCCCGCCGACGCCGACCTCGTGTTCGTCATCGACGTGCTGGACACCCAGGCCGCGCCCGAGGCGGTCTCCGAGCCGTCTCCCGCACCCTCGGAGTAGCAGTAGCCTCCTGCGCGCGGCCGCTGGTCCGGCCGCGCGCGGGAGGAGGTGGGCCGGGGTGTCTGCGCAGCGCACCGAGCGGCTGCTCAACCTGGTCATCGCGCTGCGCGCCACGCGCCGCGGCCTGCGCCGGGAGGACCTGCGCCGGGCGGTCCCGCAGTACGCCGCCTCGCCCAACGAGGCCGCCTTCGAGCGGATGTTCGAGCGCGACAAGGAGGACCTCCGCGAGATCGGGGTCCCGATCGTCACCCTGGCCAGCGACGTCCTCGTCGACGCCGAGGACGCCTACCGCATCGACGCGGGGGCCTACGAGCTGCCGGCGGTGACCTTCACGCCGGCCGAGGTGGCCGTGCTGGGCCTGGCCGCCCACGTCTGGCAGCAGGCGGCGCTGGCCGTCCCCGCCGCCCGCGCCCTCACCAAGCTCAAGGCGGTCGGTGCCTCGGACGACCCGCTCCTGGCGGCCGGGGCCGGCCGCGACCTGGCCGGGCTGGTCGACCCCGTGGTCCGCACCGTCGAGCCGGCGTTCTCGCCGTTGCACGACGCGCTGCGCCTGGCCCGGGTGGTGCGCTTCTCCTACCGGCGCCCCGGCGCCGAGCCCACCCGTCGCACCGTCGAGCCGTGGCGGCTCGTGCTGCGCTCCGGCCACTGGTACCTCGTCGGCCTGGACCTGGACCGCGACGCCGCCCGGGTGTTCCGGCTCACCCGTATCGAGTCTCCCGTGACGACGGTGCGGGGCCGCCGGGCCGGCCCCGTCCCGGAGGAGGCGGTGGTGCTGGACGCGCTGCACGTGCTGAGCGCGGCCGAGGCCCCCGGTCAGGAGCAGGACCAGCAGCGCCGCGTCGTGCGGCTCCGGGTGCGGCCCGGGCGGGGCGGGCGGCTGCGCGCCATGGCCGTGCGGGCCGGGCACGACCCCGGTGACGGGGAGGACGTGGAGCTGTGGCTGCGCGGCGGTCCCGGCGAGCCGCCGTCGGGCTTCGTCGTCGAGGCGGTCGCCTCGGCGGGCGCCGACGTGGAGGTCCTCGAGCCGGACGAGCTGCGCGAGGCGGTGCGCCGCCAGTGGGAGCGGGTCGCCGAGCGGCACGCCGGCCCGGTGCCCGCCGGCTCGCCGGACCCCGTCGGCGGGCCCGAGCCAGAGCCGGTCGTCCACGGGGCCGGCGCCACGGAGCGGCTGTCCCGGCTGCTGGCGATGGTGCCGTTCGTGCTGCGCCGCGAGGGGGTCACCCTCACCGAGCTCGCCCAGCACTTCGAGGTCACCGAGAAGCAGGTGGTCCGCGACCTGGAGCTGCTGTTCGTCTGCGGCACGCCCGGACACCTGCCCGACGACCTCATCGAGGCCGACTGGGAGGGCGGCGTGGTCCGGATCGGCAACGCCGACCCGATCAGCCGGCCGCTGCGGCTGACCTCGGAGGAGGCGGTCGTCCTGCTGCTCGGCCTGCGGCTGCTGGCCGACGTGCCCGGCCCGCACGACCGCGCCGCCGTCACCTCCGCCGCGGACACGCTGTCCGCCCTGACCAGCGGCCAGCGCGACGCCCTCGGCCTGATCCCCGACCCCTACGGCCCCCCCACGCACGCCGCCACCGTCACCGAGGCCCTCGTCCAGCGGCGCCGGCTGCGGCTGCGGTACCTGTCGGCCGGGCGGGACGAGCTGGCCGAGCGGGTCGTCGACCCCTACCGGATCGTCTCGGACGCGGGCCGGCACTACCTGGAGGGGTGGTGCCACCGGGCCGAGGCGGTGCGGCTGTTCCGGCTCGACCGGGTCGTCCAGGCGCGGCTGCTCGACGAGCCCGCCGCCGCGCACCCGCCCGCCGGCGCCGGAGCGGCCGCGACCGGGGCCCGCTCGGGGAGCCAGGTCCCCCGGGGGGCGTCCGACACCGTCCTCGTGCTGCGGCTGCACCGCGGGGCGCACTGGGTCGCCGAGCACTACGGCGCCGAGCCGGTGCTGCGCGGCCCGGACGGTCCGCGCCCGCCCGAGGGGGCGATGGACGTGCGGCTGCGGGTGGCCGACCCCGAGCACGTCGTGCGCCTCGTCCTGGGCATGGGCGGGGCCGCCGAGGTGCTCGCGCCCGCCCGGGTCCGCGCGGCGGTGCACGCCGCGGCCCGCGCGGCACTGCCGGCGGGGGCAGGTGCCGGTCACCCGAACGGGTGAGCCGTTCAAGTTCTCGCGGGCCGGTGCCGAACCGTTGTCATGGGAGCCAGCAGGGGTCCCGGAGACGGTCCCCAGAGGCCGGACAGCGAGGAGGGCGACATGACGGTCATCAAGGCGTCGTGCCCGTCGTGCGGTGACGTCGAGCTCACCCCGCGGCAGGTCCGGCTCGTGGTCTGCTCGGTGGAGGAGCGGAGCTTCTACAGCTTCTCCTGCTCCTCCTGCGGCGACGAGGTGAAGAAGCCCGCGGGCGGCGACGTGGTCGCCCTGCTGCGTACCGGCGGCGTGCTGCCCGAGCGGTGGGTCATCCCCGCCGAGGTGCTCGAGGTGCACGACGGCCCCGCCCTGTCCAGCGACGACCTGCTCGACTTCTGCCTCTGGCTGGAGTCCGCGGACCTCGTGTCCGCCGCGGCCGCCGCGGTCGACGGCGGGCGCCCGACGGGGGAGTCCGCGACGCTCTGAGGGGTGGTCCCGACCACCCAGGTGCTCCCGGGCGGCTAGCGTGTCGGTCGTGGGCTGGTTCTGGGTGTGCGTCGCCATCGCCGTGCTCGGGCTCGTCTACCTGTTCGTCCACGGGCGCGCCGTGTGGCACAAGCTCCGGCTGCTCCTGGCCGAGGTCTCTGCCGCGTCGGAGCGGGCGGCCGAGGCATCTCGGCCGGGGTCCCACGGCGGCTCGCGCGGCGACGTAGCATGAGCCAGGCACGACCCCGGTCTCGTCCGGCCACCGCGGAGGTAGGCACATGAACATCGGCAAGCTCCTCGACAGCCCCGCCCAGCTCCTCATCATCGTCCTCATCGTCGTGCTGCTCTTCGGTGCGACGCGGCTGCCCAACGCCGCCCGCCAGCTGGGCCGGTCGATGCGCATCTTCAAGAGCGAGATGAAGGAGATGAAGACCGACGGCAAGGACGCCGAGCCGGCGCCCGCCGCCCGTACCGTCCGCGACGACGAGGCCGAGCCCCTGGACGACCGCGTGCTGCGCGAGGAGCACGCCCCCCGCACCAGCGAGCCCGGGGCCGACGGCGTCCGTCGCGACGCCTGAGGCCTGCCGCCGCCGGCCGGACGTCCCGCTGTGCTCAAGCGCCGCAACCCTGAGGGGCGCATGCCCTTGCGCGCCCACCTGGTGGAGCTGCGCAACCGTGTCCTCGTGGCCGGTCTCGCCGTGCTCGTGGGCGCGGTGGGCGGGTGGTTCCTCTACGAGCCCGTCTTCGAGGCGATCATCGCGCCGCTGCGCGCGGTCGCAGAGGACTCCGACGGCACGGTCTCGGTCAACTTCGGCAACGTCGCCACCTCGTTCGACCTGAAGATCCAGATCTCCATCTGGCTGGGCGTCATCATCTCCAGCCCCGTCTGGATCTTCCAGCTCTGGGCGTTCATCACCCCCGGGCTGACCCGCAAGGAACGCTGGTACGCGACCGGCTTCATGCTGGCCGCGGTCCCGCTGTTCCTGTCCGGCGTCGCCCTGGCCTGGCTCGTGCTGCCCAACGCCGTGCTGTTCCTCACCAGCTTCACCCCGGACGGCTCGGACGACCTCGCCTCCAACATCATCGAGGCGCGTGACTACATCTCCTTCGTCACGCGGGTCCTCCTGGCCTTCGGCATCGCCTTCCTCATCCCCGTGGTGATGGTCGCGATGAACTTCACCGGCCTGGTGTCCGCGCGGGCGCTGGCCAAGGGGTGGCGCGTAGCCATCGTGGCGATCTTCGTCTTCGCCGCCATCGCGAGCCCCACCCCCGACGTCACGACGATGTTCGCCCTCGCCGGGCCGATGGTGGCCCTCTTCTTCGCCGCGGTCGGCATCGCCTGGGTCCACGACTGGCGGCGCGGCCAGCGTGACGGCACCGCCGGGCTGGACGACGACGAGGCCTCGGTCCTCGACGACGCGCCCTCCTCGATCGCCGAGGCCTAGCAGAGCCTGGGCACGCCGTGGCGCGTCCGGTCCCGGTCGGTCGCGGCACCGGTAGCCTCCGCACCGTGGACGAGCCCCTGACCAGCGACGACGTCGCGCCTGCGCGCGCCGACGGGGCGGGCACGCGCCTGCTCCTGCTGGTCAACCCCAGCAGCGGGGCCGGGCGCGGTGCCGCGGTCGGGGACGCCGCCGTCGCCCGGCTGCGGGGCCTGGGCCACACCGTCGAGCTGCTGCGCGCCCCGGACGCCGCGACGGCCGAGCTGGTCGCGTCGCAGGCCGTGGCCCGGACCGGCGCCGACGCCCCGGACGCGCTCGTCGTGGTCGGCGGCGACGGGGTCGTCCACCTGGGCGTCAACGTCGTGGCCGGGACCGGTGTCCCGCTGGGCGTCGTGCCCGCCGGCACCGGCAACGACCTCGCCCGGGCGTGGGGCCTGCCCGCCGACCCGGTGGCCGCGGTGGACACCGTCGACGCGTGCGTCCGGCTGGGGTCGGTGCGCCGCGTGGACGTGGTGCGCGCCGAGCCGCTCGACGGGGTGGGCGGCGGGTCCCGCTGGGTGGCCGGGGTGGTCGCCGCAGGCTTCGACGCCGTCGTCAACGAGCGGGCCAACGGCTGGCGGTGGCCCCGGGGCGCCGCGCGCTACAACCTCGCCATCGCCCGCGAGCTGCCGGTGTTCCGGCCCGTGCCGTACCGGCTCGTCCTCGACGGCGAGACCTGGGAGACGGAGAGCCTGCTCGTGGCGGTGGCCAACACCTCCTCCTACGGCGGCGGCATGCAGATCGCCCCCGACGCCTCGCCCACCGACGGGCTGCTCGACGTCGTCGTGGTGAAGCCGGTCCCGCTGCACCGCTTCGTCCGGCTGTTCCCGCAGGTGTACGCCGGCACCCACGTCGAGCTCGACGTGGTGGAGGTCCGCCGCGCCGCGGTCGTCGAGGTCGGCGTGGACGGGGGCGGGCGCCACCCGCGCCGCATCGTGGCCTACGGCGACGGCGAGCGGCTGGGACCGCTGGCCCGCCGGCTGTCCGCCGTCGGCGGCGCCCTGGCTGTCCTCTCGCCGGTGCGCACGTAACCTGGACCCATGTCCAGCCCCGCGGAACGGTTCGCTGCGGCACGGGTCCGGCGGGAGCAGGAGCAGTCCCCCTGGGACGCTTCGTGGCCTCGCTGGAGTTCGAGCCGGACGACTTCCAGCTGGAGGCGATGCAGGCCGTCGCGGACGGCCACGGCGTGCTCGTCGCCGCACCCACCGGGGCGGGCAAGACGGTGGTGGGGGAGTTCGCCGTCGACCTCGCCCTGCGGACCGGGCGCAAGGCGTTCTACACGACACCCATCAAGGCGCTGAGCAACCAGAAGTACGCCGACCTGGTCGCCGTCCACGGCGCCGACGCGGTCGGCCTGCTCACCGGGGACGTGTCGGTCAACGGCGAGGCCCCGGTCGTGGTGATGACCACCGAGGTGCTCCGCAACATGATCTACGCGGGGTCCTCGACCCTGGCCGGGCTCGGCTTCGTCGTCATGGACGAGGTCCACTACCTCGCCGACCGGTTCCGCGGCGCGGTGTGGGAGGAGGTGATCATCCACCTGGCCGACGACGTGCAGCTGGTGTCGCTGTCGGCCACGGTGAGCAACGCCGAGGAGTTCGGCGAGTGGCTCGCCACGGTGCGCGGCGACACCCGCGTCGTCGTGTCCGAGCACCGGCCGGTCCCGCTGTGGCAGCACGTCCTCGTCGACACCCGCCTGCACGACCTCTTCGTGGACCCCGACGGCGACCCCGTCCTCGGGCTGCCGGGGGAGCCGCCGGGGATCGTCAACCCCGAGCTCGTCGCCCTGGCCCGTGAGGAGTCCCGCTTCGAGCGCCGGTACAAGGGCCGCCCGCAGCGTGGCGGCAGCCGTCCCCGCAAGCGCGGGGCGCCCAGCCGGGCCGGGGTGGTCGAGGCGCTCGACAAGGACGGGCTCCTCCCCGCCATCCACTTCATCTTCAGCCGCAACGGCTGCGACGCCGCCGTCCGGCAGTGCCTGGCCTGGGGCGTCCGGCTCACCACGCCGAGCGAGCGGGCCGAGATCCGCCGGGTGGCCGAGGAGCGCACCCAGGCCCTGCCCGACGCCGACCTCGGCGTGCTCGGCTGGTCGGAGTGGGTCGAGGCCCTCGAGCGCGGGCTCGCCGCCCACCACGCGGGCCTGCTGCCGGCGTTCAAGGAGACCGTCGAGGAGCTGTTCCGCCGGGGCCTGGTCAAGATGGTGTTCGCCACCGAGACGCTCGCGCTCGGCGTCAACATGCCCGCGCGGTCCGTGGTGCTGGAGAAGCTGGTCAAGTGGAACGGCGAGCAGCACGTCGACGTCACCGCGGGGGAGTACACCCAGCTCACCGGCCGGGCCGGGCGCCGGGGGATCGACGTCGAGGGCCACGCGGTCGTGCTGTGGAGCGACGGCCTGCAGCCGGACCACGTCGCCGGCCTCGCCTCCACCCGCACCTACCCGCTGCGCTCGAGCTTCGCGCCGACGTACTCCATGGCGGTCAACCTCGTCGACCAGGTCGGCCGGGCCGGCGCCCGGTCCATCCTCGAGATGTCGTTCGCGCAGTTCCAGGCCGACCGCGGTGTGGTCGGGCTCGCCCGCCAGGTCCGCAAGCAGGAGGAGGCGCTGGCCGGCTACACCGAGGCGATGACGTGCCACCTCGGCGACTTCGAGTCCTACCACCGGCTGCGCGGCCGGATCTCGGCGATGGAGAAGGACCTGTCGAAGCGGGCCAGCGCCGACCGCCGCGCCGACGCCGCCGCCACCCTCGAACGGCTGCGGCGCGGCGACGTCATCGACGTGCCCAGCGGCAAGCAGCGCGGCTGGGCCGTGGTGCTCGACCCGGGCCTGCACGCGGACGGGCCCCGGCCCACGGTGCTCACCGCCGACCGGCAGGTCCGCCGCCTGGACCCCGTGCTGTTCCCCGCCGCCGTCCAGGTCGTCACCACCGTGCGGGTGCCCAAGCACTTCGACGCCCACGACACCAAGGCCCGCCGCGACCTGACCAGCAGCATGCGCAACGCCCTGGCCGCGGTCGGCGGCGGCCGGGTCCCGGTGCCGCAGCGGCAGCGGGGGACCGGCGACGAGGGCGTGACCGAGCCGGGCGAGCTCGAGCTCGTCCGGCTGCGCCGCGAGCTGCGGGCCCACCCGTGCCACGGCTGCGCCGACCGCGAGGACCACGCCCGCTGGGCCCAGCGCCGCGACGAGCTCGAGCGCGACCACCGCTCGCTGCAGCGGAAGATCTCCGGCCGGACGGCGGTCATCGCCCGCACCTTCGACCGGGTGTGCGAGGTGCTCGACGAGCTCGGCTACCTCGACGGCGAGGAGCTCACCCCGCGCCGGGGAGCGGCTGCGCTTCGTCTACACCCAGTCCGACCTGCTGGTCGCGGAGTGCCTGCGCACGGGCATCTGGGAGGGCCTGGACGGCCCGGCCCTGGCCGCGGTGGTGTCGACGCTGGTCTTCGAGGCGCGCCGCGAGGTCGAGGGCGTGGACCCGCGCCTGCCCGGGCGGGGCACCGCCGCGGCCTGGGCGGAGACGGTGCGGCTGTGGTCGTCGCTCACCGACCTCGAGGGCGACCACCGGGTGCCCCCCACCCGCGAGCCGGACCCCGGCTTCGCGGCGCCGGTGTGGCGCTGGGCGCAGGGCCAGCCCCTGGAGACGGTGCTGCGCGAGAGCGACCTGAGCCCCGGCGACTTCGTCCGCTGGTGCCGGCAGACCCTCGACCTGCTCGACCAGGTGCAGGCCTCCGCCCCGCGCGGCAGCGAGCTGCGCGCCGCCGCGGGCGACGCCATCGCCCGGGTGCGGCGAGGGGTCGTCGAGTACTCCCTCGGGGCGGCCGCCTCGGCCTGAGGAGGGTCCGCCCCGGAGGGACGAGGTCAGGCCTCGCGGCGGAGGATCTCGGCCAGCCGGGCCACCTGCCGGGCGCAGCCCCACCGCTCGCCGAACGCGGTGAGGGCGTCGTCGTCGGCCGGGGTGCCGAGCAGCCAGGCGTCCGGGTCGGCCGGCTCGACGGGCGCGTCGTCGACGCAGCTCACCACCTCCAGCGCCTTGACCACGTAGGTGAGCGAGTCCACGAGGCGGGCGCGGCGCGCGGGCGACATGGGCCGCGAGGGGTCGGCGGCCGCGGCCATCACGGCGTGCAGGTCGCCGTGCTGGCGCAGCAGGTCCGCGGCGCTCTTCTCGCCGATGCCCTGGATCCCGGGCAGCCCGTCGGAGGGGTCGCCGCGCAGCACGGACATGTGCAGGTAGCCGCGGCCGTCGGCCACGCCGTACGCCTTCTCGAGGTCCGCCGCGGTCATGGCGGGGGCGTCGCGGACGCCCTTGCCGACGTAGACCACCCGCACGCCCGCGTCGTCGTCGACGAGCTGGAGCAGGTCCCGGTCGCCGCTCACCACGTCGACCGGGCCGCGGCCGGCGTCGGTCCAGACCCGGGCCAGGGTCGCGCAGACGTCGTCGGCCTCGAAGCCTGCCGCCTCGACGCGGGCCAGACCCAGCAGCGCGAGCGCCTCGGCGACGAGCGGCACCTGCGGCGACAGCTCGTCCGGCACCTCCTCGTCCCCTTCTTGCGCGACCCGGTGGGCCTTGTAGGAGGGGATGAGGTCGGTGCGCCAGGCCGGTCGCCAGTCGGCGTCCCAGCACGCGGCGTACGCGGCGGGGGAGAAGCGCTCGAGCAGCATGGCCGTCATGTCGAGGTAGCCGCGCAGGGCGTTGACCGGGGTCCCGTCGGGCGCCTTGACGCTGGACGGCACGCCGTAGAACGCGCGGAAGTACAGGGTCGCGGCGTCGACGGCCAGCAGCGTGCTCACCCGGGCCATGCTCGCAGCCGGGAGCCCGCGCCGGGGCCCGACCGGGCCGTTATGGTGGCGGTGCCGCCACCGCGGCGCCCCGCACCGCCCCCTCACACCCCCGAGGACCCAGACGTGACCGGTCGACGACGACCCTTCCCGGTGCCCGAGCGGCACCTGCCCTCCGACGAGGCGGTCGAGCTGCTCGCCCTCGTCCGCGAGATCGCCGAGGACGAGCTCCTCCCGGTGGCCGCCGAGGCCGAGGAGCGCGCGGCGCGCCTGCAGGAGCACCCCCGCGACGCCTACCGGCTGCTCGGCAAGGCCGGTCTGCTCGGCCTGCCGTACCCCGAGGAGCACGGCGGCGGGGGCCAGCCCTACGTCGTCTACCTGCAGGTCCTCGAGGAGCTGGCCCGCTGCTGGGGGACGGTGGCGATGGGCGTGAGCGTCCACGTGCTGGCCTGCCACGCCCTGGCCCGCAGCGGCTCGCCCGAGCAGGTCGGGCGCTGGCTGCCCGACCTCCTCGCGGGCGACCTGCTGGCCGCGTACTGCCTGTCGGAGGCGGAGTCCGGCTCCGACGCCGCCGCGATGCGCACCCGCGCCGTGCGAGACGGCGACGGCTGGGTGCTCACCGGCACCAAGGCGTGGATCACCCACGCCGGCATGGCCGACAGCTACACCGTCTTCGCGCGCACCAGCCCGGTGCCCGAGGGCGGCCGCTCGGGCGACGGCATCAGCACCTTCCTCGTGCCGGCCGACGTGCCCGGCCTCACCGTGGCGGCGCCGGAGCACAAGATGGGCTTCGCCGGCTCCCGGACCGCGCAGGTGAGCTTCGACGGGGTGCGCGTGGGCGCCGACCGGCTCCTTGGTCCCGAGGGCGGCGGGTTCGCCGTGGCCAAGGGCGCGCTCGACGCCGGCCGGCTCGGCATCGCCGCCGTGGCGGTGGGCCTGGCCCAGGCCGCCCTCGAGGACGCCGTGGCCTACGCCCGGCAGAGAGAGCAGTTCGGCCGCCCCGTGATCGAGCACCAGGGCCTCGGCTGGATGCTCGCCGACATGGCCACCGCGGTCGCCGCGGCCCGCGCCCTGTACCTCGAGGGCGCCCGGCTGCTCGACCAGGGGGCCGACGGGGACCCGACCCGGCTGCGGGCCACGGCGTCGATGGCCAAGACGTTCTGCACCGACCAGGCCGTGCGGGTCACCACCGACGCCGTCCAGGTGCTGGGCGGGGCCGGCTACGTGAGCGACCACCGCGCGGAGCGGCTGATGCGCGAGGCCAAGCTGCTCCAGATCGTCGAGGGGACGAACCAGGTCCAACGGGTCGTGGTCGCGGGAGCCCTCGCTCGCGCCTGACACCGCGGCCGCGCTGGCCCCGCCGCCGGTCGGCACGGGAGATCGTTGCACCGTCGTTACCGTCCGCGTGGCTACCCTGCGGTCGTGACCGCCGCTGACAGCAGAGCCTTCGTCGACGACCTCGACCGGGCCATCGTGCGTGCGCTCGCCTCGGACGGGCGGATGTCCTACACGGACCTGGGCAAGCTGACCGGGCTGTCCACCTCGGCCGTGCACCACCGGGTGCGCCGGCTGGAGGAGCGCGGCGTCCTGCTGGGCTACCGCGCCGTGGTCGACCCCGGGCTGCTCGGGCTGCCGCTGACGGCCTTCATCTCGCTCACGCCGCTGGACCAGGCCGCCCCGGACGACGTCCCCGACCGGCTGCGCGACCTGGAGGAGGTCGAGGCCATCCACGCCGTGGCCGGCGAGGCCAACTACATGATCAAGGTCCGGGTGGACACGCCGTCGACCCTGGAGAACCTGCTCACCACCATCCGGCGCAAGGCCGACGTGTCGACCCGTACGACCGTGGTGCTCAGCACCCCCTACGAGGACCGGCCCCCGCGGGTGTGAGCGAGGACGGCGTGACCGTCGCGGGCTGCGGGAGGGCGGGGGAGGCGCACGCCGACGACGCGGTGGACCGGTGCGCCGCGCGGCACGTGGCCCGGCCGCGCCCGACCTTCAGCTCGTGACGAGGGCCCCGAGCCCGGCGTCGAGCCGCTGGCGCTCCGCCCACCACGCCTGGCCCTCGGCGGGCAGGGTGTCGATCGGGTCGTAGTAGGGGTAGGTCCGGTCGAGGGCGTCCACGTCGTCCGCCTCGACCGAGGTCCGGTAGTTCTTGGTCCACTCGCTGATCCCGCGCACGGTGTCGTAGGAGTGCACCTGGTGCACCCAGCGCTTGCCGACGAAGGGCACGTCGCAGACGATCCGCGGGGTGGCGAAGCCGGGCAGGTAGCCCATGATCGCGTGCTGCAGGTCCTGGGCGGTCCTCAGCGAGGTCCGCCAGTGCTCGGCCGCCGGGATCATGTCGCACATGTAGAAGTAGTACGGCGTGATCGACGCCTCGTCCTGCAGCCCGAAGCACAGGTCGAGCAGCTGCTCGGGGGTGTCGTTGACGCCGCGCATGAGCACGCCCTGGTTGCGGACGTCGCGGACGCCGGCCTCGTGCATGGCCCGGGCCGCCTCGGCCACCAGCGGGGTCAGCGAGCCGACCGCGTTGACGTGGGTGTGGATCGCCAGCGCGACGCCGCGGCGGCGGGCGGTGCCGGCCACCCGGGTCATGCCCTCGACGACCGGGGCGGACAGCCAGTGCTGCGGCAGGCCCATGAGCGCCTTGGTCGCGAGCCGGATGTCGCGGATGTTCGGGATCTCCAGCACCGCGGTGAGGAACTGCTCGAGCCGCGGCCAGGGCATGTTGGCCACGTCGCCGCCGGACACGACGACGTCGCGGACGGTGGGGGTGCGGCGCAGGTAGTCGAGCATGTCCGCCAGCCGGTCGTTCGGCTTGAGCGTGAACTTCAGCTTCTCGACCTGCGGGGTGGAGTTGCCGACCAGGTCCATGCGGGTGCAGTGCCCGCAGTACTGGGGGCAGGTCGGGAGGATCTCCGCGAGCACCTTGGTGGGGTAGCGGTGCGTGAGGCCCTCGACGGCCCACATGTCGTGCTCGTGCAGGGAGTCCCGGCTGGAGAAGGGGTGCGAGGCCCACTCGACGAACCGGTCGCTGAGGATCGGGAGCATGTACCGGCGGACCGGGTCGGCCCGGAACGCCGCGGAGTACGCCTCGCCCGGGGCCGGCATCCCGTCCGGACCGGTGCTGGGGACGATGGTGTTCATCATCTGCGGCGGCAGGAGCATGGACATGGTCGCGCGCTGCAGCTGGTCGGCGACGAGGTCCTCGTAGACGTCGTCGGTGAGCAGGTCGCCCATGACCTCGCGCAGCTGGGCCGCGTTCTTGAGGCAGTGGCTGCGCTGCCACTGCACGTCCCGCCACTGCTCCTCGGTGACGTCCTTCCAGCCCGGCATGCGGCGCCAGTCGGGCTCGACGAGCTCCCGGCGGGCGTACGTGTACGGCTGCAGGCGGCTGGTCGTCGCGGAGGCATCGGTCACGCTCGCGAGGGTACGGAAGATCCTTGCGCCTGTCACGCTTCCCATGCACGAACCTTGTGCGTACCCTCCGTCTGGTGGCACAGATCTCGTCGATGACCCCTGCCCAGGCGCCGTCGGCCGGCCGTGCGGAGGAGTCCCCGGTCGGCCTGCACCGGGTGCTCACGCCCGCGGGGGTGCTGCCGCAGGCCGCCGAGGTCCTCGACACCCGTCCGGAGCTGTGGCCCGGCGAGGTCCGCGTCGACGTCGACCGGCTCAACCTCGACGCCGCCAGCGCCCGCCAGCTGCGGGAGAGCAACGACCACGACCCCGACCGGGTGCGCGCCGCCGTGCTCGCGCTCGTGCGCGGCCGGGGCAAGATGCACAACCCGGTGACGGGCTCCGGCGGCATGCTGCTGGGCACGGTCGCCGAGGTCGGGCCCGAGAGCCCCCTCGGGCTGCAGGTGGGCCAGCGCGTCGCGACCCTGGTCAGCCTCACCCTGACCCCGCTGCACCTGGAGGACGACCTCGAGCGCTGGGACGGCGCGGGGGAGCAGGTGCCGACCCGTGGCCACGCGGTGCTCTTCGCCCGCAGCATCGCCGCCGTCGTGCCCGACGACCTCGACGAGGCGGACGTGCTCGCCGTCATGGACGTCTGCGGCGCGCCCGCGCTCGTGGCCCGTGTCGTGGCCGGGCGGCGGGCCCAGGGCCTGGGCGCCGACGTCGCGGTGCTCGGGGCGGCCGGCAAGTCCGGCTCGCTGTCCCTCGCCGCCGCCCGGGACGCCGGCGCGGGCCGCCTGGTGGGCCTGGTCCCCGTGGCCCGGGAGGCGGACGCGCTCGCCGGCTCCGGCCTGGCCGACGAGGTCGTCCTGGCCGACGCCACGCGACCCTGTCGCCACCGGGGCCGCGGTCCGCGCGGCCCTCGGCGGGCGCGGGGCCGACGTCACGGTCGTCTGCGTCGACGTGCCCGGCTGCGAGCACGGCGCCGTGCTGGCCACCGCCGACGGCGGGGTCGTCGTGTTCTTCTCCATGGCCACGTCGTTCAGCGCGGCCGCGCTCGGGGCCGAGGGCCTCGCCGCCGACGTGACCATGCTCGTCGGCAACGGCTACACGCCCGGCCACGCGGAGCTCGCGCTGCGGCTCTTCCGTGGCAGCGACGGCGTCCGGGCCCTGTTCGGCGGCCGCCACGGGGCCAGGATGGACGCATGACCCGGACCGTGACGGCTCCCCGATGACCCGCGTCCTCTACCGCCACGGCGCGGTGTACTCCCCGGCCGACCCCTACGCGCAGGCCCTGCTCGTCGACGGCGGCACCGTGGCCTGGGTCGGCGGCGACGAGCGCGCGGCCACCATGGCCACGGACGGCAGCGCCGACGAGGTCGTCGACCTGGCCGGGGCGCTGGTGACGCCCGCCTTCGTCGACGGGCACGTGCACAGCTTCGACACCGGGCTGCTGCATGACCGGGGTCGACGTCACCGGCGCCCGCCGCGTGCTCGACGTGCTCGACGCCGTCGCGGCCTACGTCGCCGCCCATCCCGGCCGCACCGTGCTCGGGCACGGCTGGGACGAGACCCTGCTCGCCGAGGGCCGCCCGCCGACGGCCGAGGAGCTGGACCGGGCCGCGGGCGGGGCCGAGGTGTACCTGTCCCGGGTCGACGTCCACTCCGCCCTGGTCAGCTCCCCGCTCGCCGCACGGGCCGGGTGCGCCGACAACGCGGGCTGGGACGGCACCGCCCGGGTCGAGCGGGACGCCCACCACGCCGCCCGCGCCGCCGCACGCGACGTCCCCGACGCCGAGCGCGCCGCCGCGCACGAGGCCGCGCTGCGCCGCGCGGCCGAGGCGGGCATCGGCACGGTCCACGAGATGTCCGGGCCCTTCATCGGCGGCCTGGCCGACCTGCCCGTCCTGCTCGGCGTCGCCGACGGACGTCGGCGTCCGGGTGGTGCCGTACTGGGGCGAGGCCGCCACCGACGCGGACCACGCCCGCGCGCTGGTCGCCGGGCTCGGGCTGCCCGACGGGGTCCGCCTCGCCGGTCTCGCGGGCGACCTGTCCGCGGACGGGTCGATCGGCTCCCGGACCGCCGCGTTCCGCGAGCCCTACGCCGACAACGGCGCCGACCGCCCGGACCACCGCGGGCACGCCTACCTCGACGCGGCGACGATCGCGGCGCACGTCGTGGCCTGCGTCGAGGCCGGGCTGCAGCCCGGGTTCCACGTCATCGGCGACGCCGCCCTCGACACGGTCGTCGAGGGCTGCCAGGAGGCGGCCCGCACCCTGGGCGGCAGCCGGCTGCGGACGGCCCGGCTGCGCCTGGAGCACGTGGAGACCGCCGACGACGAGCAGGTCGCCGCGCTCGCCGGGCTGGGTGCCGTGCTGAGCATGCAGCCGATGTTCGACGGCCTGTGGGGCGGTGACGCCGGCCTCTACGCCCGTCGGCTCGGGTCCCGCCGGCTCAACCGCGTGGGGACGATCGCCGCGGCGGGCATCCCGCTGGCTTTCGGGTCCGACTCGCCCGTCACCGCCCTGGACCCGTGGGGCGGGGTGTCGGCCGCGGCGTTCCACCACGACGCCGACCAGCGGATCAGCGTGCGCGCCGCCTTCGCCGCGCACACCCGCGGCGCGCACCGCTGCGCCCGCGACGACGTCCACGTCTCCGAGCAGGCCGGCGTCCTGGTCCCGGGCGCGCCGGCCGACCTCGCGGTCTGGGAGGCGGGCGAGCTCGTCGTCCAGGCGCCCGACGACCGGATCCAGGCCTGGAGCACCGACCCCCGGTCCCGGGTGCCCGCGCTGCCGGACCTCAGCCCCGGGGCGCCGCGGCCCCGTGGGCTGCGGACGCTGGTCGGCGGCCGGGTCGTCCACGACACCGGCGAGCTGGGCGGGACGGCGTGAGCCGTCCCGCCCCGCTCCTGAGCCGTGCCTCAGAGCTGGCCGCGCAGCGCCCCGCCCGGGAACGCCGTGGTGTGGACGTTGACGTAGTAGCCGTCGGAGTCCTTGAGGATCTCCTTGACCAGGGCCCGGTCGGCCGTGGTGCAGCCGCTCGCGGTCCCGTCGACGAAGTCGTCCTGGGTGAGCATGAAGTCGACGACCACGCCGCCGTTGGTGCCGGCGGGCGCGCGGTGGATGTGGCCGAGGATCACCGGGTCGAGACCCTCGACGGTGATCTCCCAGCACACCTGGCCCGTGCCGGGGTTGACGGTCACGTCGGCGGTGCCCGAGCCGTCGGGGTCGCCGGCGGCGCCGACCTCGTTGGCGCCGAGCAGCTCGGTGCTCAGCGGGCGGCCGCCCGCCGAGGCGGGGGCGGCGAGGGCCACGGCGGCCAGGGCCGCGGCGGACAGGAGGACGAGCGGGGCGGACAGACGCATGGGGGGTCTCCATCGGGTCTCGGGGGACGGCGCCGTCGCCGCCCCTGGCCGTACGCCCCCGAGCGTGCGCCCGGACGGGCGCGCGCGCGACCCGGCCGTCCCCGCCGCCCCGGACCCCGCCCCACGACAGGAGCACGACCGTGACCCGCCGCAGACCCGTCCTCGACCTCGACCCGGCCCAGGTGGTCCGGGCCCGCGAGCTCGCCCACGCCGCCTCGGCGCCCGTCGTCGACCTCGCGCGGACCCGCACCACGGTCAGCGTCGAGCGCGCCGTGCTGCGCGCGGCGGGCCTGGAGGGCGCCGACGCCGAGGGCATCCCGTGGGTCAACCACCTCGTCGACGCCGTCCGCCGCCAGGTCGGCCTCGAGCAGGGCGTCGCCGTGCCGGTGTGGGACGCGCTCGCCCGGCCGAGGCGCCCGACCTCACCGTGCTCGCGCAGAAGGCCGCCGTCGACGGCGTCCGCTTCGACCTGCCGTCCGGCGGCGCCCGCGACCACGCGCTGGTCGGGGCGCGGGCCGCCGCCGCGGAGGGGGTGGCCGGCATCGACGCCGCCCGCGCCGAGCGGGAGGCCATGGTCGCCCGGATCGGCGACCCGCCGCAGCGGCCCTGGATCTACCTCATCGTCGCCACCGGGGACATCTACGAGGACATCCCGCAGGCCCAGGCCGCCGCCCGGGCCGGGGCCGACGTCATCGCCGTCATCCGCTCGACCGGGCAGTCGCTGCTGGACTACGTGCCCGAGGGCGCGACCCGCGAGGGCTACGCCGGCACGTACGCCACGGCCGAGAACTTCCGGCTCATGCGGGCCGCGCTGGACGAGGTGTCGGTCGAGGTCGGCCGCTACGTCCGGCTCACCAACTATGCCTCCGGGCTCTGCATGCCGGAGATCGCCACCCTGGCCGGGCTGCGAGCGCCTGGACATGATGCTCAACGACTCGATGTACGGGATCCTCTTCCGCGACATCAACCCGGTCCGGACCTTCGTCGACCAGCGCTTCAGCCGCCAGGTCCACGCCCGCGCCGGGATCATCATCAACACCGGCGAGGACAACTACCTCACCACCGCCGACGCCGTCGACGCCGCCCACACCGTCACGGTGTCGCCAGCTGCTCAACGAGACCTTCGCCCACGAGGCCGGCCTGCCCGACCAGCTGCTCGGCCTCGGCCACGCGTTCGAGATCGACCCGGCCGTGCCGGAGTCGTTCCGGCTCGAGCTCGCCCACGCCCTGCTGGCCCGGACGCTGTTCCCGGACGCGCCGCTGAAGTGGATGCCGCCCACCCGGCACATGACCGGCGACGTGTTCCAGGGCTACCTGCTCGACGGGTTCTTCAACCTCGTCGGCTCCCTCACCGACCAGGACATCCTGCTCGTCGGGATGATGACCGAGGCCGTCGTCACGCCGTGGCTGTCCGACCGCGACCTGGCCCTGCAGAACGTCCGCTACGTGCAGCGCGCCGCGGGCGGGCTGGCCGAGGACTTCGTCCCGCGCCGGACGGGCTTCATCGCCACCCGCGCCCGGCACGTGCTCGGCGAGGCCGTCGACCTGCTCGAGCGGATCGTCGGCAGCGAGGGCGGCCTGCTCACCGCCATCGAGCACGGCACGTTCGGCGGCATGAAGCGCCCGGCCGACGGCGGCCGCGGCCTGGACGGCGTGGTCGAGCGCGCCGAGGACTACGTCAACCCCGTCGAGCGAGATCCTGGAAGGAGACCGCGCATGAGCGACGCCCCCGCGAGCACGACGGGCCCGGCCCGCCTGCCCGACGGCCTGCCGCCCGTCGTCCGCCCCTACGGCGACACCACCGGCGACGGCATGGTCCAGATGTCGTTCACGCTGCCGCTGCCCGCGGCAAGCGGGCCGAGGGCGCGGCCCAGCAGCTGGCGCGGAAGATGGGCATGGACGCGCCGATGGTCGTCCACGCCAAGCCGATCGGCGACGGCTTCACGTTCTTCGTCGTCTACGGCCCGGTCAGCCACGTCGTCGACGTGGCCGCGGTCGAGGTGGTGGAGCGGGAGTACCCGCTGCTGAGCCCCAAGGAGGCCAACGCCGCCGTCCGCGAGAGCCTGCACCGCAAGCTCGTCGTGGTCGGGGCGTGCATCGGCACCGACGCCCACACCGTCGGCATCGACGCGATCCTCAACGTCAAGGGCTGGGCGGGGGAGAAGGGCCTGGAGTACTACCGCGAGATGAAGGTCGTGAACATCGGCGCCCAGGTGTCCGTGCCCGACCTCGTCGAGCGCGCCGCGGCCGAGCAGCGCCGACGCCGTGCTGGTCAGCCAGGTGGTCACGCAGCGCGACGCCCACGTCCACAACACGACGACCATGTCCGCGGCGTTCCGCGAGGCGTTCCCCGCCGACCGCCGGCCGCTGCTCGTGGTCGGCGGGCCGCGCTTCGACGAGGCCGCCGCCGCCGGCCCTCGGCGTCGACCGGGTCTTCGGCCGCGGCACGACCCCCGGAGAGGTGGCCAGCTACCTGGTCCACGCCGTCGCGGCCCGTACCGTCGCCGCGGCCTGACCCCCGGCCCGCCCCGCCGTCCGCCTGCCCGACCGTCCGCCTGCCCCGCCGTCGCTGCCCGCCCCGCCCGCAGAAGGAGCACCGTCCCCCGTGAGCACCCCCGAGGTCGGCCTGACGGTCGTCCACCGCCGCTACGTCTCCTACGCCGACGCCCACTACGGCGGCTCGCTCGTCGACGGCGCGTTCTCCCTCGCCCTGTTCGGCGACGTGGCCACCGAGCTGTGCGTCCGCACCGACGGCGACGAGGGCCTGTTCGCCGGGTACTCCGACGTCGCCTTCCACTCGCGCCGTCCGCGCCGGCGACGTCCTCGAGGTCTCCGCGGAGCTGGTCCGGGTCGGCCGCCGCAGCCGCGAGGTCGCCTTCGAGGCGCGCGTGGTGTGCCGGGCCGAGCCGGAGCGCTCGGCCTCCGCCAGCCGGGTCCTGCCCGAGCCGCTGGTGGCCACCTCGGCCCGCGGCACCGTCGTGGTCCCCGCGCCGTGAGGACCGGTACCAGCGGGTCCGGCACGCCGGCCGGGCACGAGCACGGTCCTGTGGGCGACCTGCGCCGAGGTGCCCGACGGCGACCCCGACGACCAGCCTCGCCCTGCCCGCGCTGGCGGAGGCGGGACTCGAGGTCCGCTACCAGGTCTGGGACGACCCGGCCGCGGACTGGTCGGCTGCCCACCGTGGTCCGCAGCACGTGGGACTACGCCACCCGGCGCGAGGAGTTCCTGCGCCTGGGCGGCGTCCGTGCCGCACCTGCTCAACCCCGCCGAGGTCCTGGCCTGGACACCGACAAGGCGTACCTCGACGAGCTGGCCGCGCGCCGGCGCTGCCCGGTGGTCCCCACCACCGTGCTGCGCCCCGGCGACGACGCAGGTCGCCGCCGTGGTCGCGAGGCCCTCGCGTACGCGCGCGGGAGGTCGTGGTCAAGCCGACCGTGTCCGGCCGGGTCCAAGGACACCCGCCGCCACCCCGACGCCGCCACGGCCGCCGCCCACGCCGAGCAGCTGCTCGCCGACGGGCGCCCGCGTGCTGCTGCAGCCCTACCTCGAGGGGTGGACACCGCGGGGGAGACCGGCGTCGTCGTGGTCGACGGCGTCGTGTCGCACGCCTTCCGCAAGGGCCAGCTGCTGCACGCCGACGCCCCGGCCACCGACGGGCTGTACGCCGAGGAGGACATCGCCGCGACCACGGCCACGGTGGAGCAGCTCGAGCTGGCCCGGCGAGGTCACGGCCTGGCTCGCGACCCGGTTCCCCGACCACGCCCCGCTGCTGTACGCCCGGGTCGACACCGTCCCCGGTCCGGACGGCCACCCCCTGCTGCTGGAGCTCGAGCTGCGGAGCCGTCCCTGTGGCTCGTGGCCGACCCCGGCGCGGGCAGCGCCTTCGCCTCCGCCCTGCGCCGCCGGCTCGACCTCGCCGGTGCCTGATCCGGGCCGGCCCGCGCCCGGCCGCTGCGTACCCTGAGCAGGTGACGACCGTCGCGCCGCCCCCGGCGCCCGCCGTGCCCGAGCACCGCAGCGGGCCGACGGTCCCGTGGACGGTCGCCGTGCCCGTGGCCGTGGTGGCCGGGGTCGCCCTCGACGCCGCCTTCCCCTCCGTCGGGGCCTGGGGGCTCGCCTTCCCGGCGATGGCCGCGGCGCTGCTGCTCGCGCGCGGGCGCGGCCTCTGGGGCGCGTGGGGGACCGGGGTGCTGTTCGGGCTCGGCTTCATGGTCCCGCAGCTGCAGTGGTCCGGGGTGTACGTCGGCGCGCTGCCCTGGCTCGCGCTGGCCACGCTCGAGGCCGCGATGCTGGGCCTCGCGCTGCCCGGCTGGGCCCTGGCCTGGCGGCTGGCCGCCCGCGCCCCCGGGACGCTCCCGCTCACCGCCGGCGCGGTGTGGGTGGCCGTGGAGGCGCTGCGGGCGCGGTTCCCGTTCGGCGGGTTCGGCTGGGGCCGGGTCGGGTTCTCGCAGGCCGACAGCCCGCTGCGCTGGCTCGCGGCCGTCGGCGGGGTCCCCCTGGTCTCCTTCGGCGTGGTCGCGCTGGCGGCCGTCGTCGTCCTCCTGGGCCTGCTCGTCGCCTCCGCCCGGCGCGAGGGCACGACCGCCCGCGCCCTCCTGCGGCCCTCGGCCGGTCCGGCCGCGCTCGTGGCGGTCCTCGCCGTGGCCGTGGCCGTCCCGGCGGCCCGCGTGGACGCCACGGTCGAGGACGGCGACGGCACCGTGCGGGTGGCTGCGGTCCAGGGCGACGTACCGAGGGCCGGCCTGGACTTCAACGCCCAGCGCCGCGCGGTCCTCGACAACCACGTCCGCGCCACGGTCGAGCTGGCCGACGCCGTCCGGGCCGGCCAGGAGGACCCCGTCGACCTGGTCCTCTGGCCGGAGAACGCCTCGGACATCGACCCGCTGCAGAACCCGGACGCCGCCGCCGAGATCGCCCGGGCCACCGACGCGATCGGGGCACCCGTCCTGCTGGGCGCGGTCCTGCAGGGCCCGGGGGAGAACATCACCAACGCCCTGCTGCTGTGGGACCCGGGCACGGGCTACCGCGGCCGCACCGACACGCAGGCCACCAACGGCTACTACGCCAAGCAGGCGCTGGCCCCGTTCGGGGAGTTCATCCCCTACCGCTCGTTCTTCCGGTTCTTCTCCCCGCTCGTGGACCGGGTGACCGACTTCGCGCCCGGCGACCGCGCCGCCGTGCTCTCGCTGGGCGGGGCCCAGGTGGGGGCGGCGATCTGCTTCGAGGTCCTCGACGACGAGACCGTCCGCGGCCAGGTGCGCGCCGGGGCGGACCTGCTCGTGGTGCCGACGAACAACGCGACGTTCGGGTTCACCGACGAGAACGTCCAGCAGCTGGCGATGTCGCGGCTCCGGGCCGTCGAGCACGGCCGTGACCTGGTGCACATCAGCAACGTGGGGACCAGCACCGTGGTCGCCGCGGACGGGACCACCGGCCGTCGCACGGCGCTGTTCGAGCCGGACGTGCTGCTGGAGCAGGTGCAGCTGCGCAGCGGCACCACCCTGGCGACCCGGTGGGGTCCTGCGCCCGAGCTGGCCCTCGTCGCCGTCGCGCTGCTGCTCGTCGCGGGCAGCGGTGTCGTCCGCCGGCGCGGCCCGGGGGTGCCCCGCCCGTGAGCCCGGTCCGGACGCTGGTCTGCGTCCCCACCTACGACGAGATCGAGTCCCTGCCGCCGCTGCTCGCCCGCCTGCTCGCGGCGCGCCCGGACGTCGACGTGCTCGTCCTGGACGACGGCAGCCCCGACGGCACCGGGGCCTGGGCCCAGGAGCGCGCGGCGGGCGAGCCGCGGCTGCACGTCCTGCACCGCAGCGGCAAGCAGGGGCTCGGCGCGGCGTACCTCGCCGGGTTCGCGTGGGCGCTGGAGCGGGGCTACGACGTCGTCTGCGAGATGGACGCCGACGGCTCGCACGCCCCGGAGCAGCTGGGCGGGCTGCTCGACGCCGTCGCGGCCGGCGCGGACCTGGCCATCGGCTCCCGCTGGGTCCGCGGCGGCGAGGTCCGCAACTGGCCCTGGACCCGGCGGCTGCTGAGCCGGGGCGGGAACACCTACACCCGGCTCGTCCTCGGCATCGGCGTCCACGACGCGACGGCCGGGTACCGGGCGTTCTCGGCCCGGGCGCTGCGGACCCTGCCCCTGGCCGACGTCGCCTCGGCCGGCTACTGCTTCCAGGTCGACCTGGCCTGGCGGGCCTCGCCGCTGCGGCCTGCGGGTCGTCGAGGTGCCGATCACCTTCGTCGAGCGCGAGGCGGGCGCCTCGAAGATGTCGGGCGGGATCGTGCGGGAGGCGCTGTGGCGGGTCACCGTGTGGGGCCTGGCGCACCGGCTGCAGCAGCTGCGGGCCGTCGTCCTCCCGCGCCGCGGGGCCCCCGCACGCGGCTGAGCCCTGTGCGAGGGGCTCGCACAGGGCTCAGGGTGGACGGCGCCCGCAGGGGCGCCGCGACTCAGGCGGAGCGGGGGAGCTTGCCCTCGCGGAGCAGCGACAGCCGCTCCTCGAGCAGGACCTCGAGCTCGGCGATGGTGCGGCGCTCGAGCAGCATGTCCCAGTGGGTGCGCTGCGGCCGGGTCGGCTTGGGCTCGGGCCGGGTGGCGTCGCGGAGCAGGGCCTCGGCCCCGCAGCGGCACTCCCACAGCGCGGGCACGTCGGCCTCGACCGAGAAGGGGACGACCACCGTGTGGCCGTTGGGGCAGATGTAGGTCGCGGGACGCCGGGGGGCCGCCTCCACCCCCGCGTCGGACTCCATGCTCACGCCCCCGAGCCGGGAACCTCGCAGGCTGCTTCGTTCAGCCATGTCACACCTCCGTCGAGCAGGGCACGCGCCCGGACGGGTGCGCCACCTGTGCTACGTCACCAGAACGCCTGCTGGATGCACCCTGTTCCGGTCCGTCCCCGCCCGGGGGGCCCTGCGGAGGGTCGGCTGCGTCACACGACCCCGGGGACCTCGTTGCCGGCGTCGGTGATGCCCTTGCGCACGTCGAGGAGCAGGAGCAGGCCGCCGCCGAGGACGAAGAAGGCGAGGACCGCGAGGATGCTCAGCCGGAACGAGCCCGTGAGCTGCTGCACCAGGCCGAAGGTCAGCGTGCCGAACCACGAGGTCCCGCGCTCGGCGGCCTGGTAGAGGCTGAAGTACTCCGCCTGCTTGCCGTAGGGCACGAGCTGGCTGAACAGCGAGCGGCTGAGGGCCTGCGTGCCGCCCAGGACGAGCCCGATCCCGGCCCCCAGGGCCACGAACAGCCCGAACGCCCCGGCGGGCAGCTCGTAGGCGGCGCCCACGACCACCACCCACACGACGAGGCTGACGAGGATGGTGCGCTTGGCCCCGATGCTGCGGGCCAGCCGGCCGAACAGCAGCGCCCCCACGAAGGCGACGGCCTGCACGACGACGATGACGACGATGAGCTGGTCGGTGGCGAAGCCGAGCTCGACCGAGCCGTAGATGCTCGACACCGCGATGACGGTCTGCACGCCGTCGTTGAAGAGCACGTAGGCGGCGAGGAACAGCAGCGTCTGCGGGTAGCGGCGCGCCTCGCGGAAGGTGGTGCCGAGCTGGCGGAACGTGCCGCCGACCAGGCCGGCCACCCCGTGGCCGTGCCCGCCCACGACGTCGACCGCCGGCCGGTCCTTGAGCCCCAGGTAGGGGACCAGGGTGAAGCCGGCCCACCACAGCCCGGCCGAGGCGAGGCTGATCCGCACCGCCAGGCCGTCGGACAGCCCGAGGGACCCGGCCCCGAGGACCACCGCGAGGTTGACGACCAGCAGCAGGAAGCCGCCGAGGTACCCGAGCGCCCAGCCCCGGCTGGAGACCCGGTCCCGCTCGTCCGCGGCGGCGATGTCGACGAGGATCGCGTCGTACACCGTGAGCGAGGCCGCGAGGAACGCGTTGCCCAGCACGAGCAGCGTCGCCCCGGCCGCCCACGCCGTCCCGCTGACCAGCACGAGCGCGGTCGCGCAGGCGGCGCCCGCCCAGGCGAAGCGCGCCATGAGCACCCGCTTGCGCGAGGAGCGGTCCGCGACGGCGCCCACGAAGGGCAGCAGCACCGCGATGACCACCGTGGAGATGCTGATGAGGAACGGCACCAGGCTGTTGGGGCTGACGTCGAGGAACCCGAGCAGGGCGACCGTGCCCTCGCAGGTCTCGCCGTCGCCCAGGTCGGGGCAGGCCGCGGCGGTGGCCAGGGCGGTGAGGTACGGCCCGATGAGGACGGTGCCGACCGTGGTGACGAAGGCCGAGTTGGCCCAGTCGTAGACGTACCAGGAGCGCTGCTCCCGGCGGCGGGCCGCGGGGTCGGCGAGCGGGCCGGGCGGGACGGTGCTGTCGAGGACGGCCACGAGCGGTCATCCTGCCCGTCGGCGGAGCACCGCGGACAGCAGATCGGCACGATCGCTCATCAGGCCGTCCACGCCGAGGTCGAGCAGGCGGTCCATGTCCGCCGGGTCGTCCACGGTCCAGACGTGGACCTGCAGGCCCACGTCGTGCGCCAGGCGCAGCAGGCGCGGGGTGACCACGCGCAGCCGGCCGGCGCGCTCCGGCAGCTGGAGCGCGTCCGCGCCGGCGGTGGCCCGCTCCAGCAGCAGGCGCCCGACGGGCGCCGAGAGCCGCTCGAGCGACGCGGCGAGCCGGGCCCCGCCGCTGGCGGCCATCCCCGCGGAACGCGCCACCCCCGGCACGAGGACCTGGACCGCCCGGGCGCGCCGGCCGTCGAAGGAGGCCACCACGGTGCGCTCCTGGGCCCCCGCGGCCGCGACCGCCGCGGCGAGCGGGCGGACGGCGCGGGCGTCCTTCACGTCGATGTTGAGCACGGCGCCGGGGAACGCCTCGAGGAGCTCCTCCACGCGCGGGACCCGGTGGGCACCGGCGACCCTCACCTCGCGCAGCTCGGCCCAGGTGAGGGCGCGCACGGGCACGGCGCGGCCGGTCGTCCGCGCCAGGTCCGGGTCGTGCAGGACGACGGCGACGCCGTCGGCGGTGGTCTGGACGTCGGTCTCCAGGTGGGTGATCCCGAGGTCCAGCGCGGCCGCGAACGCCTCGAGGGTGTTCTCCCAGGCGTGCGCGGTCCCCTCGACGGACCCGGCCGGGGTCCAGCCGCGGTGGGCGAAGCCGAGCGGCGCCCCGCGCAGGGCCGGGTGCGTGCGGCGGCCGCTCACCCGTCGCCGCCGGGCACGACGGGCTGCGGGTCGGAGGCCTCGACGGCCTCCCGGAAGGCGTGCACGTAGCGGCGGTAGCCGTCGTCCGAGGGGTGGAAGAAGTCGCCCGCGTAGTCGCCGAGGTCCTCCCCGGCCGTGGCCTGCTCCAGGGCGACGGGCACCAGGTCGGGGCGGGCGGCCACCTCCTCGCGCACCACCTGCCCCAGCGCGGCCGCCTGCGCCCGCTCCTCCCCGCCGCCGAAGTCGGGCAGGTCCGCGACCAGGCTGCCGGGGGGCAGCGCGTCCAGGGCGACGACGAGGTCGGCGCGGAACTCCTCCGGCGTCGTCCCGCCCACGTCGTTGGCCCCGATGCACAGCGTGACGAGCCCCACCGGCGTGCCCTCCTCGGCCAGCTCCGCCAGCAGGGCCTCCAGCTGCGGCAGCTGGTCCTCCACGAGCTCGGCGGTCTCCGCCCCGGTCACGGACAGGTTGACCACCCGCACGCTCCCGCCCGTCCGGGCGGCCAGGTCCTCGGCGAGCACCGAGACGTAGGACGTCTCCGGCGACGAGCTGCCGATGCCCTGGGTGAGGGAGTCGCCGAGGGCGACCTGGACGACGTCCCCCGGCTGCTCGGCGCGGTCCTGCCAGTACTCCGCCCGGGGGCCGATGGAGGCCACCACCAGCAGAGCCCGGACCCCGAGCACGACCACGACGAGCAGGACGCCGGCGAGCACGGCGACCGCGGCCGCAACCGGTGGTCGCCGCCACCAGGGTCCCGGGCTGCTCACGCGGGCCAGCGTAGGTGCGCGCGCCCGGCCGCGAGGCCTGTCGTAGCGTCTGGCGCATGCCTGCACCGACGCCCTCCGCCGACCTGCCCGAGATGACGTACCGGCACCTGGGGGACTCCGGTCTCGTGGTGTCCACCGTGGGGCTGGGCGGCAACACCTTCGGCGCCCGCATCGACGCCGCCACCACCCGCTCCGTGGTCGCCGCCGCCCTGGACGCCGGGGTCACCTTCGTCGACTGCGCCGAGCTGTACGGCACGGAGCCCGGGGAGAGCGAGACCCTCCTCGGCCAGGCGCTGCGCGGGCGCCGGGACGAGGTGGTGCTCGCCACCAAGTTCGGGCACCCCGGGGGCCGTGCCGGCGCCCCCGCCTGGGAGGCGCACGGCTCCCGGAACGCGGTGCGCCGGGCCGTCGAGGGCTCGCTGCGCCGGCTCGGGACCGACCACGTCGACCTCTTCCAGATGCACACCCCCGACCCGGCGACCCCGGTCGAGGAGACGCTCACCGCCCTGGACGACCTGGTCCGTGAGGGCAAGGTGCGCTACCTCGGCTCGTCCAACTTCGCCGGGTGGCAGGTGGTCGACGCCGACCGCGCCGCCGAGGCGCTGGGGACGGAGCGCTTCGTGTCCGCCCAGAACGGCTACAACCTCCTCGACCGTCGCGTCGAGGACGAGCTGGTGCCCGCCTGCGAGCACGTCGGGGTGGGCCTGCTGCCGTACTACCCGCTGGCCTCGGGCCTGCTGTCGGGCAAGTACCGGCGCGGGGAGCAGGCTCCGGCCGGGTCGCGGCTGTCCGACCCGCGCATGGCGGCCCGGCTGGAGGCGGCGGACTTCGACACCATCGAGGCGCTGGAGGCGTTCGCGGCCGCCCGCGGCCTCGCCCTGCTCGACGTGGCCCTGGGCGGGCTCGCGGCCCAGCCCGCCGTGGGCAGCGTCATCGCGGGGGCGACCTCGCCGGAGCAGGTGCTCGCCAACGTCCGGGCCGGGCTCTGGGAGCCGACCCTGGAGGACCTCGCCGAGCTGGAGGACATCAGCGGGCGTGGCTGACGCGGGCGGCTGGGCCGACCTCGCCGACCGTCTCGAGGCCGCCGGACGGCGCGACCGGGCGCTGGTCGCGGCCCGGACCGGGCTCGCGGCCCTCGACCGGGCCGGCGGGGACGACCACGCGCTCGAGGTCGCCCGGGCCCGGGTCCGCGGGCTGACCGGCCCGGACGTGGTGCCGCTGCACGTCGACACGGCCGGCGGCGGCGACGGACCGGGGGCGCCGGCGGGCGAGGCCCGCGCGTCCTGGGTGGGTGCCCCCGCCGAGGGGGTGCTGGCCATGCTCGGGTGGGTGGAGCGGGCCGGGGCCCTGGAGGTGGTCCGGGTCGTGGTACCGGGCACCCGGCGCGGCCGTGCCGCCTTCGTCCGGCTCGTCGCGGCGCTGCCCGAGGACGTCGCGGTCGAGGCCGTCCTGCCCGCCCGCGACCCCGCGGTGCTGCGGGCCTGCCGGCGGGCGGGCTTCGAGGAGGTGGTCGGCTCCTTCAGTGCTCGTGGGCACGTGGGAGGGAGCCTGCGGGTGCGTCGGGGCCCCGGGAGCCCGGACGGTGGTGCGAGGTGAGCTCGTGCGGGTCGCCGTGCTCCGCCGAGTGCGCGGGGCTCACGTGCACGGTGACGTCGTCCAGGCCCTTGACCGCGTGCAGCAGCTCGTGGCGGGCGAGCTCGGAGATGTCGTGGGCGCTGCGCACGTCCAGCCCGGGGTCGACGGTGACGTCGGCCTCCGCGCGGACGCGGTGACCGGTCCAGCGCATCCGCACCCCGTCCACCTGCTCCACGCCCGGCACGCCCGCCAGCACCTGCTCGGCGTGGACGACCATCTCCGGGTCGACGGCGTCCAGCAGCCGGCGCAGCACGTCGCGGGCCGCGCCCACGAGGATGACGAGGATGGCCACGGTGATGACCAGGCCGACGAGCGGGTCCACCAGCGGGAAGCCGAGCGACACGCCGACGGCGCTCACCACGACGCCGAGGCTGGTGAAGCCGTCGGTCCGGGCGTGGTTGCCGTCGGCCACGAGCGCCGCGGAGCCGATCCGCCGCCCGACCCGGATCCGGTAGACCGCGACAGCCTCGTTGCCGAGGAAGCCGATGACGCCGGCCAGGCCGACCAGCCACACGTTGTCGTACCCGCGGGGGTCCGCGAAGGCCTTGATGCTCTCCCAGCCGACGACGACCGCCGAGGCGAGGATGAACAGCACGATGATGATGCCGGCGAGGTCCTCCACGCGGCCAAGGCCGTAGGTGAAGCGCCGGCTCGGCGGGCGGCGCAGCAGCACGAAGGCGATCCACAGCGGGATCGAGGTGAAGGCGTCCGAGACGTTGTGGATCGTGTCCGCGAGCAGCGCGACGCTGCCGGAGAACAGGAAGACGACGACCTGCAGCACCGCGGTCACGGCGAGCAGCACCAGGCTGATCTTGGTGGCCCGGATCCCGGCGGCCGAGGTGACCAGCGCGTCGTCGACGGAGTCGGCGTGGTCGTGGCTGTGCGGCCTCACCGCGTGCACCAGGCCCGCCCAGGTGCGGGAGAGCACCCCGCCCGAGCCGTGGTCGTGCGCGTGGTCGTCGTGCGCGTGGTCGTCGTGCGCGTGGTCGTCGTGCGCGACGTGGTCCTGCGCGGCGGCTGCGTCGTGGTCGTGCGTGCTCATGCGGGCTCCTCGGCGTGCTGGGCGTGGGACAGGGCGTCGACGACGAGGCGTCCGACGTGGTCGTTCTCGAGGCGGTACCAGACCGTGGTGCCCGCGCGGCGGGTGCTCACGAGCCCCGCGAGGCGGAGCTTGGCCAGGTGCTGCGACACGGCGGGGGAGGGGCGCTCGACGAGGTCGGCCAGCTCGTTGACCGACCGCTCGCCCTCGCGCAGGTGCCACACCAGCGACAGCCGGGTGGGGTCCGCGAGCAGCCGGAACACGGTCGCGGCGGCCTCCGCGCCCGGCTCGTCGAGCACGACGGCGTGCTCGTGGGGCCCGGGACGGGGTCGTACCTGCATATCTGCGCGCACACGCAGATAGTGGCACGGCCAGGCGGTCCGCGGCCAGGGGTGGCGCTCAGACCACGCGGATGCCGAGGTGGTCGGCCAGCACGGGCGCCAGGTCGAGGAGCTGCTCGGGGGACACCGTCGCGCCCGCGAGCCCCGCCGGCCCGTCGACCGCGCGCAGCTCCGCGCCCCGCAGGTCGACCGCGCGCAGCCGCGCCCCGCCGACGTCCAGACGGCCCAGCCGCACGTCCTCCAGCACGAGGGTGTCGACCGTGGCCCGTGACAGGTCGAGCGTCCCGACCACGCAGCCGACCAGGCGGACGTGCCGCAGCCGGGCCCCGCGCAGGTTGACGTCGTCGAGCTTGCCGCCGGTCACGGTCAGGCGGACGGCCTCCGCGTCGTAGGCCTGCAGCGCCCCGACCCGGCAGCCGTCGAGGACGACGTCCTGGAGCTCGGCCCGGCGCAGGTCGAGGGTCGTGGCCCGGACCTCGGACAGCGTCGTCCCCACGAGCCGCGCGTCGTCGAGCCGGACCCCGTCCATCACGCACCGGACGACGGTGCAGTCCGATGAGGCGCGAGCGGCGCCCGTCCTGGTCGGTGAGGTCGAGGTCGGTGAACGAGGCGTCGTCGTGCACCCCGTCGGGCTCCAGCGGGCCGGTCGGGGCGGGGCGGTCGGGCACGGACGCCACGCTAGGGGAGGGGCGGCGGTCCGGTGGTGGCCCGGCCGTCGGTCGCGCAGGCTGGTCCGGTGACCAGCACAGGGACGGACAGCACAGGGACGGACACGGGAACAGACAGCGCAGCGACGGCGGGGCCGCTGCTCCTGCTGGGCGGCGCGGAGATGCGGCCCGGGGGGCGCGACACCGACCTGGCGTTCCTCGCGGCGGCGGGGGAGGGGCCGCTGGTCGTGCTCCTGGCCGCGGCGACGCCCGGCGCGGACCACGAGCGGTCGTCCCGGCGCGCCCGGCGCTACCACGAGGAGCTGGGCTCGGGCCGCGAGGTCGTCGTCGCCCCGCACCCGCAGGAGGACCTGGACGGCTGCCTGGACGCGGTGGGGGCCGCCGCGGTCGTCGTGCTGCCCGGCGGGTCCCCGGTGCGCCTGCTGGACGGGCTGCGCCTGGACGGCGGGCGCCTGGGACGGGCGCTGGTGGAGCGGCACCGGGCCGGGGCGGCCCTGTCCGGCTCGTCGGCCGGCGCCATGGTGCTGTGCGCCCGGGCCGCCCAGCCCGACCGGGGCCGGGGCGACGGCCTGGTCGTGGAGGACGGCCTCGGGCTGGTGCCCGGGCTCGCCGTCGTCCACGACGACGGCAGCGACGGGGGCCGCTGGGCCGACCCGGCGGACCCGGACGGCGTCCGGTGGGGCCTGCCCGAGCAGGGCGGGGTCCTGGTGCACCGGGGGACGGTCCGCGCCGTGGGGGCGCGCCCGGTGCGGCTGTGGAGCCGGGGGAGCGCACGGCCCGTCCCCGCGGACGCCGTCCCGCTCGAGGGCCTGCTCGCCGGGGGCTGACCGGCCCGTCCGGCGGTGGTGCCCGGGCGGAGCGGGCCTCGTCGTGGGGTCAGCCGCCGGCCGGGCCGGCCGCGGCGCGGACCATGATCGACACGGCTTCCGCGCCGGGGTCCGGCACCCGCAGGTGCTCCCCGGGCACGTAGGCGCTGCGGCCCGCCCGGGCGGCCGTCATGCCGGCGGTCGACGCGGCCCCGGCCTCGGCGGCGTCGGCGGCCGCGGCCAGGGAGCCGCCCTCGCGCAGCACCTGCACGGCAGGCACGAGCGCGTCGAGCAGGGTGCGGTCGCCGACGTCCGCGCCGCCGGCCCGGCGCACCGCGTCCACCCCTGCCTGCAGGGCGTCCGCGGTGCCCGCCCCCTCGCCCGCCGTCGTCCCGGCGGCGGCGAAGAAGATGGAGCCGAGCACCCCGCTGGAGCCGCCCATCGAGCCGGCGAGCAGGGCCGACAGGGCCCCGAAGAGCGCCCCCGCGTCGGCCAATGGCAGGGAGTCCAGCTCGGCGCGCACCCGGCGGGCGGCCGCCGCGAAGGTGGAGCCGGTGTCGCCGTCGCCCACCTGGGCGTCCAGGGCGTCCAGGGCGTCTCGGTGCCCCTCGACCGCGGCGCAGACGGCGTCGACGAGCTGACGGGTGCGGCCGTCCGCCGACGGCGTCCACGTGGGCGTCCCCAGGTCCGGCGCCGGCAGCACGACGACCTCGCCCGTCGCGCGCGCACCGGGCCAGGCGGTGTGCCCGGCGACCGGGGCGAGCAGGGCCTCGCGCACCTGGTCGTCCAGCACGAGGGCCGTCAGGGAGACGCCGCGGGCGGACAGCGACGTCATGAGGGCGGCCGGGCCGACGAGCAGCTCCGCCCGGCGCCCGAGGTCGGTGGCCAGCAGGTCGTGCAGGACCACCCCGGTCTCGAGCCCGGACAGGCCGCCGAGGTCGTTGACGAGCAGCGCGACCGGACCGTCGGGCAGCTGTGCCGCCAGGGAGCCGGCCATCTCCGTGACGAGGGCGGCGGTGTCCTCGAGCGGGACGGTGCGTGCGCCGGGCTCGCCGTGGATGCCCATCCCCAGCTCGACCGTGCCCTCGGCCACCCGGTCCTCGCCCGGGCGCCCGGGGATGGCCACGGCCGACAGGGACGCCCCGAGGCTGCGCACCCCGGCGGCCACCCGGCCGGCCGCGGCCTCGACGCTGTCCAGGTCGGCCCCGGCCTCGGCCAGCGCCCCGGCCACCTTGTGCACGAGCAGGGTCCCGGCCAGCCCGCGGGCCTGGGCGTCGTCCGGCAGCGCGACGTCGTCGGCCACGACGACCGTGCGCACGTCCAGGCCCCGGCTGCGGGCCCGCTCCGCGGCCAGGCCGAAGTTCAGCCGGTCCCCGGTGTAGTTCTTCACGACGACCAGGCACCCGGCCTCGCCGGTGACGGCGAGGATCGCCGACAGCACCGCGTCCACGCCCGGGGAGGCGAAGATCTCGCCGGACACGGCCGCGGTGAGCAGCCCCTGCCCGACGAAGCCGGCGTGGGCCGGCTCGTGGCCGGCGCCGCCGCCCGAGACCACGGCCACCCGGTCCGGCCGCCGCTCCGCCCGCAGGACCACCTTGGTGGCGGGGTAGCCGTCCAGGCGGGCGAGCGCGCCCCCCGAGGCGGCGACGAGCGCGTCCAGCGCCTCGGTCACGACGTCGTCCAGGGCGTTCACCAGGTGCGTCATGGACGGCATCCTCTCCGCTGCTGCCGCTCGGTGCGAGAGGTCCTCCTCTCGCTCCCTGGTGCGCGCGCCGGGACCGTGCCCCCTCGTCCGGGCGGTCGGCACGGCGGCCGGGCGCCCGGTGGCACCATCGTCGCGGTGAGCAGCCGCCCGGCCGACGCGCAGCACCTGCAGGACCTCGTCCGGCTGCGCCGCGTCCGCGACCGGATCGACCGGGACCACGCGCAGCCGCTGGACGTCGAGCAGCTGGCCCGCGGCGTCCACATGTCCGCGGGCCACCTCAGCCGGCAGTTCCGGGCGGCGTACGGGGAGTCGCCGTACTCGTACCTCATGACGCGGCGGATCGAGCGGGCGATGGCGCTGCTGCGCCGGGGCGACCTCAGCGTCACCGAGGTCTGCTTCGCCGTGGGCTGCTCGTCGCTCGGCACCTTCAGCACCCGGTTCACGGAGCTGGTCGGCGTGCCGCCGAGCACCTACCGCCGCCAGGCCGCCGGGCAGGCCGTGCAGCCCGCCCCCGGCCTGCCGTCGTGCGTGGAGAAGACCGTCACGCGACCGGTCAGGAATCGAGAAGCACGTCCTGCCGGGCCGCGCCTAGCGTGACCGGCATGGACATCACGGTCTCCGCCAGCTTCCTCGCCCACGACGACGCCGAGGCCGCCCTCGCCTTCTACCGCGACACGCTGGGCTTCGAGCTCCGCAACGACGTCGGCTACGAGGGCATGCGGTGGCTGACGGTCGGCCCTCCCGGCCAGCCCGGCGTCTCGATCGTCCTGCACCCGCCGGCCGTCGACCCCGGGATCACCGACGACGAGCGCCGCACCATCACCGAGATGATGGCCAAGGGGACCTACGGCAGCATCCTGCTCGCGACCACCGACCTCGACGAGGCGTTCGAGAGGCTGCAGGCCGGCGACGCCGACGTGGTCCAGGAGCCGACCGAGCAGCCGTGGGGCGTCCGCGACTTCGCGGTCCGGGACCCTGCGGGCAACCTGCTCCGGGTGCAGCAGGCCCGCTGAGGCGCTCCGGCCGCCGACACCCCCCGCCGCACCGGTGATCCTGGGCGCCCTCCCCGGTCTGTCGGGGGGTGCGGCCATGATCGGCCGCGACGGCCCCGGCACCAGCCCAGCCAGCCACGGAGGCACGATGAGCACGGTCACCACCCCCACCGCCCGCGACGGTGGGGACCCGGCCCGTCCGGGCGAGGCGCACGCCGCGGACAGCCACGACCTGATCCGGGTCCACGGCGCGCGGGAGAACAACCTCAAGGACGTCAGCGTCGAGATCCCCAAGCGCCGGCTGACGGTGTTCACGGGGGTCTCGGGCTCGGGCAAGAGCTCGCTGGTCTTCGGCACGGTGGCCGCCGAGTCGCAGCGGATGATCAACGAGACCTACAGCACCTTCGTCCAGGGCTTCATGCCGACGCTCGGCCGGCCGGACGTCGACCTGCTCGACGGGCTGACGACGGCGATCGTCGTCGACCAGGAGCGGCTCGGCGCCAACCCGCGCTCCACGGTCGGCACCGTCACCGACGCCAACGCCATGCTGCGCATCGTCTTCAGCCGCCTCGGTGAGCCGCACCTCGGCTCGGCGCAGGCGTTCTCGTTCAACGTCGCCTCCATCAGCGGCGCCGGCGCGGTCACCATGGAGAAGGCCGGGAAGACGGTCAAGGAGCGCCGCAGCTTCAGCATCACCGGCGGCATGTGCCCCCGCTGCGAGGGGATGGGACAGGTCAACGACATCGACCTCACCCAGCTGTACGACGAGACGAAGTCCCTGGTCGGAGGGCGCCATCACGGTGCCCGGCTACACGCCGGACGGCTGGTTCGGGCGCATCTTCGGCGCCGTCGTCCCGATGGACGTGCCGGTCGCGCTCGTTCACGCCCGAGCAGCGCGAGGAGTTCCTCTACGGCGAGGCCCGCAAGATCAAGGTCGAGGGGATCAACCTCACGTACGAGGGCCTCGTCCCCAAGATCCAGAAGTCGATGCTGTCCAAGGACGTCATCGGCGATGCAGCCGCACGTGCGGGCGTTCGTCGAGCGCGCGGTCACCTTCACCGACTGCCCGGACTGCGGCGGCACGCGGCTCAACGAGGCGGCCCGGTCCTCGAAGGTCGGCGGGCTGAGCATCGCCGAGGCCTGCGCGATGCAGATCAGCGACCTGGCCACCTGGGTGCGGGGGCTGCAGGCGCCGTCGGTGGCGCCCCTGCTGGGCTCGCTGGGGGACACCCTCGACTCCTTCGTCGAGATCGGGCTCGGGTACCTGTCGCTGGACCGTCGCTCCGGGACGCTGTCCGGCGGCGAGGCCCAGCGCGTGAAGATGATCCGCCACCTGGGCTCGTCCCTCACGGACGTGACGTACGTGTTCGACGAGCCGACCGTCGGGCTGCACCCGCACGACATCCAGCGGATGAACGAGCTGCTGCTCCAGCTGCGGGACAAGGGCAACACCGTGCTCGTCGTCGAGCACAAGCCGGAGACCATCGCCATCGCCGACCACGTCGTCGACCTCGGTCCGGGGCCGGGCTCCGCCGGGGGAGAGGTGATCTACGAGGGCACCCTCGAGGGCCTGCGCGCCAGCGGGACCCTGACCGGGCGCCACCTGGACGACCGCGCCTCGCTGAAGGGGTCCGTCCGGACGTCGACGGGAGCGCTGGAGGTGCGGGGCGCACGGTCGCACAACCTGCGCGACGTGGACGTCGACATCCCGCTCGGGGTGCTGTGCGTGGTCACCGGGGTCGCCGGCTCGGGCAAGAGCTCGCTGGTCCACGGCTCGGTCGCCGGCCGCGAGGGCGTCGTGTCCATCGACCAGGGCGCCATCAAGGGCTCCCGGCGCAGCAACCCGGCGACGTACACCGGCCTGCTCGAGCCGGTCCGCAAGGCCTTCGCCAAGGCGAACGGCGTCAAGCCGGCGCTGTTCAGCGCGAACTCCGAGGGGGCGTGCCCCGCGTGCAACGGCGCGGGCGTCATCTACACGGACCTGGCGATGATGGCCGGCGTCGCCACCACGTGCGAGCTGTGCGAGGGCCGTCGCTTCGACGCCTCCGTGCTGGAGTACCGGCTCGGTGGCAAGGACATCAGCGAGGTGCTGGCCATGCCGGCCACCGAGGCCGAGCGGTTCTTCGCCGCGGGGGAGGCCCGCACCCCGGCGGCGCACGCGGTCCTCGACCGGATCGTCGACGTGGGGCTGGGGTACCTCACCATCGGCCAGCCTCTGACGACGCTGTCCGGCGGCGAGCGGCAGCGGCTCAAGCTCGCGACGCACATGGGGGAGAAGGGGGACGTGCTCATCCTCGACGAGCCCACCAGCGGCCTGCACCTGGCCGACGTCCAGCAGCTGCTCGGCCTGCTCGACCGGCTCGTGGACTCCGGCAAGTCGGTCATCGTCATCGAGCACCACCAGGCGGTCATGGCGCACGCGGACTGGATCATCGACCTCGGCCCGGGCGCGGGCCACGACGGCGGACGGGTGGTGTTCGAGGGCACGCCGGCCGACCTGGTCGCCGACCGCTCGACGCTCACCGGCCAGCACCTCGCCGCCTACGTGGGCGCGCACGGGTCGTGACCGGGCCGGACCAGGTGACCGGGCCGGACCAGGTGACCGGGCCGGACCAGGTGACCGGGCCGGACCAGGTGACCGGGCCGGACCAGGTGACCGGGCCGGACCAGGTGACCGGGCCGGACCGGGTGACCGGGCCGGACCAGGTGACCGGGCCGGACCGGGTCGCCGGTCGGGTCCTCGTCACGGGGGTGAGCCGGGAGGTCGGCATCGCGGCCACGGTCGCGCGGGACCTCGTGGCCCGCGGCTGGCTGGTCGCGGCGAGCGGCTGGCCGGCCCACGACGAGGGGCAGCCGTGGGGCGTGGGGACCCCGGCCGACACCTCCGGGCTGACGTCGTGGGAGGCGGTCGACCTGGCCGACCCCGCCGCCCCCGCGCGTCTCGTCGCCTCGGCCCGCGACCGGCTCGGCGGGCTCGACGCCGTCGTGGCCGTCCACGCCCGCTCCGCCGGCGGCGACGCCATGACGGTCGAGGCCGGCGAGCTCGACGCCTGCTTCGCCGTCAACGCCCGGGCCTCGGTCCTGCTGGCCCGCGAGGCGCTGCTCGTCGGCGCACGGCGGGTGGTCTTCTTCACCACCGGCGTGCACCAGCGGCCGATGCCGGACGAGGTCGCCTACGCGATGTCCAAGGCGGCCCTGCAGGGCATCACGGCGTCGCTGGCCACGACGGCCGCCGAGCACGGGGCCACCGTGAACTGCGTCAACCCCGGCCCGGTGGACACCGGCTACGCGGACGAGGACGGGCGCCGGGCGGTGGCCGCCCGGATGCCCTCCGGCCGCTGGGGCCGGCCGGCGGACGTCGCGCCCGCCGTCGCCTGGCTGCTGTCGGAGGAGGCGGCCTGGGTGACCGGGCAGACGCTCGACGTGGACGGCGGCTGGGGCGTGCGGCCCTGAGGCGTCGGTGGCGGGCTGGCGGATGCACAGCAACCCGCCCGGCACGCTCGGCTGAGCCCGGCACCTGTCACCTCCGGTCCGGACGTCGGCACACGGTGGCCGCGCTGTCCGCACCTCTGCTTCGAACCTGCGCTCACGGACGGAGTGCGGCTGACGTCTCCACGAGGCCGTCGCGCTCCAGCCGGGTCAGGACGTCGGCGAAGGACGCCGGCGGACGCCCACAGGAGTTCGCGATCCGCTGGACCGCCGCGACGACTGTCTCTCGCGACTGAGGTCGATCCGGTCGAGGAGGGCGGCGGATGGAAAGTCCTTGAGGTTGTTGGTGACGATGACCTGACCCGGGACTTGATCGCCGCGGCGAGCACGTGCCGGTCGCCAGGATCGGGAAGGTCGATTGAACCGATGAGCGGTTCAGGGCCGGTCACGATGCAGTCGCGGACGGCACGGTTCATCAGTTCGCGGGTGCGGTTGCGTTTCTGCGGGTCGAGGTCGGGCCGGTTCGCGGTCAGGTTGCCGAAGACCTCGTCGAGGATCTGTTCGGTCCACCTGGCCTGGACGAGGCCAGCCTGTGCCACTCGGATCAGCAGGTCTCGAAGCGTGCTCGGGTACAGCACGTTGGCGTCGTACAGGACGACGAAGGCCACCTCAGAGCATGCCCATCTCTTGGTTCAGCCTCGTGAGCTCGTCGGCAGCCTCCCGCCGCTGCTGGTCGTCGCGGGCCATGAATGCCATCAGTGATCGCGCCATGATCCGGCGGTGTGTGCCGACGCGGCGGTACTCGATGTCACCAGCGTCGAGCAGCCCGATCAGGAACGGCCGGCTGACGTTGAGCAGTTCCGCGGCCTGCTGGGTCGTCAGCTCGGCGTGGGCTGGTACGACAGAGACCCCCTGCCCGGCGGCCATGTGAGCGAGCACCCGAGCGAGGAGCTCGACCGCTGCGCGCGGCACGACGAGCGTCTCCTCGTGCTCGTCGGCGACGACGAGCCGGATGACGCTGTCGGTGTGGGTCGCAAGGTAGTCCTTGACGTGAGGGAGCGCCTCGACGGCGGCGCTGATGTCGGACTCGTCGGGCTGGACGGGCGCTAGCGTCAGGGCGGTCATGGCCACTTCCTCTCTTCGACGCGAGTATCCGCAATAATCGAAGCACACGCAATAGGTGCAAGTCTGGGCCGTGGACGCGCGAGCGGGTGTGCGGACGACGACATCTGCCCAGAACCGCTCCTCGCGCTGCAGCTGCTCGTGCTTCCACGTCGACATCGACGACGCCCCCTCACCTCGGGTGTTGCGGCGACCCCTGATCCCGCCCGCGGCACGTGGAGATCAGGCTGCCGCCCTCCGATCGACTCTCGGCGATCTACGCCGATAAGCGACGTTATGTCACCACAGCGCGCAGCGGTGCCTGGGCTCCACCTCCCCGGTCGTCTGTCCAGCTCCGTGCCCGGCCGGACCGTCGGTCGCCGGGGCGCCGCACGCACGCTGTTCTGTCGGGCCCGGGTCCTAGGGTCGGCGCACCGATCCAGCAGGAGGCTGCCATGACCACGCTGACCGACCGCCCGGGCACCGCGCTGCTGGTCGTCGACGTCCAGACCGGCGTCGTCGACGGCGCCCACGACCGCGACGCCGTCGTGGCCAACGTGGCTGTCCTCGTGGACCGGGCGCGCGAGGCCGACGTGCCCGTCGTCTGGGTCGCCCACCACGACGACGGCCTGCCGCAGGGCTCGCCCGCCTGGCAGTACGTGCCCGAGCTCGTCCGCCAGGAGCAGGAGCCGCTGGTCCACAAGGCCCACGGCGACTCCTTCGAGGGCACGGACCTGGAGGACGTGCTCGCCGCGGCCGGCGTGGGCCGGCTCGTCGTGGCCGGCGCCCAGACCGACATGTGCATCCGCTCGACGATCCACGGGGCCTTCGCCCGCGGCTACGACGTCACCCTGGTCGGCGACGCCCACACCACCGAGGACCTCACCGCCTACGGCGCTCCGCCGCCCGCAGGCGTCATCGCGCACACCAACCTGTACTGGGCCGAGCAGTCCGCGCCCGGGAAGACCGCCGGCGTCGTGACGACGGCGGACGTCAGCTTCGGCTGAGCGCCGCCACCCGTCGGGCCAGGTCGGGTCAGGACCGGGTCGGCTCGGCACGGGTGCGCCGCAGCCACCACAGCCCGACGAAGGGCAGCACCAGCGGGACCAGGAGGTAGCCGAGCCCGTAGTCCGACCAGACCGTGGGGTCGGGGAAGTCCTGGGGGCGCAGCAGGCTGTACGTGCCGACCAGCAGCACCCCGGCGGCCTCGGTCCCGACCGCCGCCCAGGCCAGGCGTCGGGCCCACGGCCGGTCGACCGCCAGCCCGACGGTGGCCAGCACGTAGACCACGGCCGCCAGCGCCGACAGCGCGTACGCGAGCGGGGCCTCCTCGCCCTTGGCCAGCAGCTGGTAGCCCGCCCGGCTGGTCGCCGCGACCGCGAACGTCGCGTACAGCGCGACCAGGACCTTGCCCGCGCCGGACCGGGTCCGCCGGGCACCGGGGACCCCGGCGACGGGGCCGTCCGTGCTGCCGCCCGAGCCACCGGCCGTGACGCCGCCTGAGCTGCTCTCCTCAGGGCCCGTCATGCCGACCGCCTCCCGTCTACGCTGGTCCGGTGCCGGATGCCGCTGCCCCCGCCTCGGTCGCCGACCTCGCCGGCTCCGAGTACGTGCTGCTCACGACGTACACCAGGGACGGCACCGCCAAGCCGACGCCCGTGTGGGCCGCGCCGGACGGCGACGCCCTCGTGGTCACCACGACGGAGCAGACCTGGAAGGTGCGGCGGGTCCGCAACCAGCCCCGGGTGACCCTCGCCGCCTGCGACATGCGCGGGCACCCCCGCGGTGCCCCCGTCGACGGCGTCGCCGTCGTGGTCGGGGCCGAGCACATGCCGCGGGTCGACCGGGCGCTGCGCGCCAAGTACGGCTGGAAGCTCGGGCTGACCGAGCTCCTCGGGCGCCTGGGGCGCTCCCGCGCCACGCGCGTCGGCATCGTCGTGCGGGACGTCCCGCAGCAGCCCTGACCAGGCCCCGCGCTCACGCACCGGGGGCGCCGATCTTCACGCCGCCGGACCACACGTCCCACAGCCGGACCACCATGGCCGCGACGGTGAACGCCCCGACCGCCACGACGGCGCTGGACCAGCGGTCCCGCTCCGCGAGGGCCCAGACCAGCGCCGCGGGCAGGACCAGCACCACCGTGGCCAGGTAGCTGACGAAGAGCACCGTCGACCCCGCCGGGCCGCGGTCCGTGACCATCCCGACCACCGCGAGCAGCGCCTGCACGAGCAGGAGGGCCTCGATCCCGGCCCCGGTGAGCAGCATCGCCCGACCGGGCGCCCGGCCCCGCCGCGCCGCCACCAGGCCCCAGACCATGAGCACGGTCGACGCCGCGGCCAGAACCCCCACGACCGCGTCCACCACGGCGCAAGGATCGCACCCCCGTCCCCGGGTGCCGCACCGGCCCGCGGTCCGGCACGGCACCGGACGGGCTGCCTCGTCGGGTCCCTGCCCGCATGCCTACCCTCGCGCAGGATGGACGTCTCCAGGCAGGAGCAGGTGCAGGCCGTCGGGGCCCGGGTGGTCGGGCTGCTCGCCGGTCGCCGTCCGGTGCTCGTCTGCCTCGACGGCCGGAGCGGGTCGGGCAAGACGACGCTGGCGCGCGGGCTCACGCGGCTGCTGCGCGACGGCGGCGCGAGCGTGACCGTCCTGCACCTGGACCACGTCTATCCCGGCTGGGACGGGCTCGCCGCCGCGTCCGCCGTGCTCGGGGACGAGCTGCTCCCCCGGCTGCGGACCGGCCTGCCTGCCCGGTACCCGTCGTGGAGCTGGGTCCGCGACAGGCCCGGGCCGGAGGTGACCGTCCGCCCCGCCGACGTCGTCGTGGTCGAGGGCGTCGGCAGCGGCAGCCGCGCCTGCCGCGCGTCGGCGGACCTCGTGGTGTGGCTGGAGGCCCCCGAGACCGTCCGGCACGACCGGGCGATGGCCCGCGACGGTGACGCCTACCGGCCGCACTGGCGCCGGTGGGCCGAGCAGGAGGAGGCGTACCTCGCGGTCGAGGACCCGGCCGGCGGGGCCGACCTGCGCCTGGTCACGGCCCCGGCCGACGCGACCGGCCCGACGGGCGGCGAGCGGCCTGCGGTGGACGACCGGTGGTCCCCCTAGCCTCGTCCCGTGACCGGTGACGCCCTCCCCATCCTCTCCCCCGACCTCGACGACACCGACGACCTGGTGGCCTGGCGGTCGGCGTTCGTCACGGTGTTCGCGATGCCGCCGACCAACGTCGAGGAGACCGAGGCGGCGCGGGGCACGTACCGCTCGCAGCGGCTCACCGGCGTCAAGGACGAGGACGGCCGCTGGGTCGCCACGTTCCGCTCCTGGGACGGGGACAGCACGGTCCCGGGGCCCGCGTCGACCGGGATGCCCGTCCCCGCCGGCGCCGACGGGACGGTCGCCGTGAGCACCGAGCTCGTGAGCAGCGTGAGCGTCGCCCCGACCCACCGACGCCGGGGCCTGCTCACGCGGCTGATGACCGCCTGCCTGGACGAGGCCGCCGAGCGCGGCACCGCGGTCGCCAGCCTGTTCGCCAGCGAGGCCGCCATCTACGGCCGCTACGGGTACGGCGTCGCCTCCACGATCCACGACCTCACCGTGGACACCCGCGCCGCCCAGCGCTGGCACGCCACGGCGCCCGCCGACCCCGGCCGGGTGAGGCTGTCCGACGACGACGAGATCGCCGCCCTCGGTCCTGCCCTCTTCGAGCGGGCGCGGCTGCGCATGCCCGGTGCCGTGGGCCGCAACGACATCTCGTGGCTCCGGCTGCTCGAGCGGGTGCCGCCGTCCAAGGGCCCGGACGGGGGCAGGGTCCGCGCCGTCCACGTGGGCGCCGACGGGACGGTCGACGGCTACGTCCGGCTGCGGCTGGAGGGTTCCTGGCAGGAGGGGGCGCCCCGCTACACGGCCACCGTCGACGACCTGACCGCGGCCGACCCCGCCGTCCTCGCCGCACTGTGGCGCTTCTGCCTCGGCATGGACCTGGTGACCACGCTCAGGTCCGAGCACCGCGGCCCCGGGGAGCTGCTGTCCCAGCTGCCGGTGGACACGCGTGCCGCCCGCGTGGTCGGGGAGGCGGACGGGCACTGGTGGCGCGTCCTCGACCCGGCCACGGTCCTGCGCGCGCGGTCGTGGAGCCGGCCCGGCCGCGTCGTCCTGGAGGTCACCGACCCCGGCGGTCCGGCCGCCGGCCGGTGGGCGGTGGACGTCGACGAGGACGGCCGCGCCGAGGTGTCCACGACCTCCGCCGCCGCGGACGTCACCATGCCGGTGCAGACGCTGCCCGCCGTCCTCACCGGGCTCACCGACCTGGTGCCGCTGCTGGCCGCCGGCCGGTTGGACGAGCACAGCGCGGGGGCGGTGCAGCGGCTGCACGGCATGTCCCGCGTCGCGCCGCTGTCGCTCGCGCTCGTGCAGGGGTTCTAGGCCCCGGCCGCGCCGCCGTGGCACCGGCGCCGGGCTGCTGCCAGGCTCGGACCATGGCAGCGCGCGCACGGCGACCGGTGACCGCCCCCGAGGGACCGCCGCGTCGCGGTGCGGTGCTCGTCAGCCGGCTGGTCGGCCTCCTCCTCCTGCTGGTCACGGTGGGGACCGGTGCGGCGCTGGCGCTCCGGCGTCGTCGGCCCGCGCTGCCGGCCGCCGTCGAGCACGCTGGGCCCCCGGTCAGGGCGGGCCGCACGACCGCACCGGCGCGCCCGGCGGCTGCCCCGACCGGCACGACCGCCACCGTCCCGCCACGGCACCGGGCCCCGGTCGAGGACCAGGAGGAGGTGGCGCCCACGGAGCCCGAGCCGACCGCGCCCGACGGGGCCGAGCCGACGCCCGCCGAGCCGGCGCCCGGTGAGCCGGAGCGCGCCGAGCCGAGCCCGGTGAGCCGGAGCCCGGTGAGCCGGCGCCCGCCGAGCCGACGCCCGCCGAGCCGGCGCCCGCCGAGCCGGCGCCCGTGACCCCCTCCCCCGCTCCCCCGGCCCGGCCCGGCGGCGCGGGCCTCGACGAGCTGGTCCGGGTCTCCGGTCTCGGCCGCCGCAGCGCGGAGGCCCTCGTCGTGGCCGGCATCGCCTCCCTCGCCGACCTCGCCGGCGCCGACGACGCGACGATCGGGGGTGCCCTCGACGCGGCCGGGGTCCGGCGCTCCGCGACCCTGTCGACCTGGGCCAACCAGGCCCGGCACCTGCTCGGCGGCTGAGGCCGGGCGGCCGTGCGCGGTCCCCGACGAGACGGTCCTCCCGCGGTCGGACCGGGGCCGGCGCCGTCACGCGGCGGGGACGATCACCTGGGAGGGTGGGACACATGTGCGGAATCTGCGGAGAGGTGACGTTCGACTCCACGCGCGCGGACGTGGCGGCGGTCGACCGGATGACCGACGTCATGACGCCCCGGGGGCCCGACGGCTCCGGTGTCTGGTCGCAGGGGAACGTCGCCTTCGGCCACCGCCGCCTCAAGATCGTCGACCTGTCCGAGTGCGGCGCCCAGCCCATGGTCGACAACGAGCTCGGCCTCACCGTCGTCTTCAACGGCATGGTCTACAACTACCGCGAGCTGCGCGCCGAGCTCGAGGGCCTGGGGCACCGGTTCTTCTCCACCAGCGACACCGAGGTCGTCATGCGCGGGTACGCGCAGTGGGGCACCCGCTGGGTCGAGCGGCTGCTGGGGATGTTCGCCTGCGTCATCAGCGAGCGCGACACCGGCCGCACCGTCATGGCCCGCGACCGGCTCGGCATCAAGCCGCTGTACGTGTCCGAGGCGGCCGGCGGCAGCACCGGGACCCGGCGGGTCCGCTTCGCCTCCACCGTCCCCGCCCTGCTCGCGGGCGGCGGCGTGGACACGAGCATCGACCCGGTCGCGCTGCACCACTACCTGTCCTGGCACGCCGTCGTCCCGGCGCCGCTGACCATCCTGCGCGGGGTCCGCAAGCTGCCCCCGGCCACGGTCCGCGTCTACGAGCGCGACGGCACCTCGGCCGACACCCGCTACTGGTCGCCGTCCTACGAGCGCGACGCGGCCGACGCGGGCATGTCGTTCGAGGACTGGACCGACGCGACGCTGGAGTGCCTGCGCACCGCGGTGAGGCGGCGCATGGTCGCCGACGTCCCGGTCGGGGTGCTGCTGTCCGGCGGCGTGGACTCCAGCCTCGTCGTCGGCCTGCTGGCCGAGCAGGGCCAGACCGGCCTGGCGACGTTCAGCATCGGCTTCGACGCCGTCGGCCGGGCGCGAGGGCGACGAGTTCGTCTACTCCGACATGGTGGCCGAGCGATTCGGCACCGACCACCACCGCATCCGCGTGGGCTCCGACGAGCTCGTCGCCTCGCTCGAGCACGCCGTCGCCGCGATGAGCGAGCCCATGGTGAGCCACGACGTCGTCGCCTTCGACCTGCTGAGCCGCGAGGTCTCCCAGCACATCACGGTCGTGCAGTCCGGCCAGGGCGCCGACGAGGTGTTCGCGGGCTACCACTGGTACCCGCCGCTGGACGGGCTGCGCGTGGAGGACGCCCCGGACGCCTACGCCAAGGCGTTCTTCGACCGCGACCACGCCGAGATGGCGCGGGTCGTGGCCCCGGACGTCTACGCGGAGATGTCCGCCGGCGACCCGGCGGGCCCGTCGTACGCCTTCGTCCGCGACCACCTCACGCAGGGCCGGGCCGCCACGGCGGTGGACGCGGCGCTGCGCCTGGACACCGAGGTCATGCTCGTCGACGACCCGGTGAAGCGGGTGGACAACATGACGATGGCGTGGGGCCTGGAGGCCCGCGTGCCGTTCCTCGACCACGAGCTCGTCGAGCTGGCCGCCCGCTGCCCGGCCGAGCACAAGCTCGCCGACGGCGGCAAGGGCCCGCTCAAGGCCGCCGCGCGCCGCGTGGTCCCGCGCGAGGTCATCGACCGGCCCAAGGGCTACTTCCCCGTCCCCGCCATCACGCACCTGCAGGGCAAGGTCCTCGACGTCGTCCGCGACGCGCTGCACGCCCCCGCCGCGCGGCAGCGCGGCCTGTTCGCCGACGGCTACGTGAGCGAGCTGCTCGCGGACCCCAACGCCGGCCTCACCCCGCTGCGGGGCAACAAGCTGTGGCAGCTCGGGCTGCTGGAGTGGTGGCTGCAGTCCCACGAGGTGGGGTGAGCGAGGTGGGCGGACGACGGCCGACGCGACCGCGGGTGGCCGGGCTGCGCGCCCGGAGCGCCATCACCGCCGAGCCGTGGCGGGCCGTCCCCGACGCACCTGCGGCGGGGCATGGCGAGCGACGTCGTGCTCGACATGGGCTGGGGACGCCTCGTGCTCGGCCAGACCTTCGCCGACCACGCCCGGGTCCTCGACGTCCTGCGCGCCGAGGAGGACGGGCAGCGCGACATCTGCATCTACGCCCGTGACGCCCAGGTGCTCGTCGGGCTGGCGCCGAGCGAGCTGTTCGTCGACCCCAGCTACACCCTGCGCCTGCCGCTGCACCGCTACCGGCGCCAGACCACGCCGCCCCGCGGCCTGCTGGTGCGGACCGTCGGGGCCCGGGAGGACCTCGTCGAGGCCAACCGGATCTGCGCACGCGTCGGCATGGTCACCGGCGACGTCGACGTCCTGTGGGCCAACCAGCGCACGCGCACCTTCACCTACCTCGTCGCCGAGGACACGACCACGGGCCAGGTCGTCGGCACGGTCACCGGGGTCGACCACGTGCTCGCGTTCGGCGACCCGGACGGCGGCAGCAGCCTGTGGGCGCTCGCGGTCGACCCGCAGGCGCGCCAGCCCGGCGTCGGGGAGGCCCTCACCCGGACCCTCGCCCAGCGCTACCAGGCGCGCGGCCGGTCGTGGCTCGACCTCTCCGTGCTGGCGAGCAACGCCTCGGCGCTCGGGCTGTACGAGAAGCTCGGCTTCGTCCGCACGGGCACGGTGTGCGTCAAGCGCAAGAACCCGATCAACGAGCCGCTGTTCGCGCCGCGGCCCCAGGGGCTCGACGACCTCAACCCCTACGCCCGGATCATCGCCGAGGAGGCGCTGCGCCGCGGCGTGCACGTGGAGGTCACCGACGGCCGCTGGGGCGAGATGCGGCTGACCCACGGCGGGCGGACGGTCCTCACCCGGGAGTCGCTGTCGGAGCTGACGAGCGCGGTGGCCATGAGCCGCTGCGACGACAAGCGCGTCACCCGCCGGCTGCTGGCGGAGGCGGGGGTGCCCGTGGCCCGCGGGCACGAGGTGGTCGACGGGACGGTCGCCGCGGCCGAGGAGGCGTTCATGGCCTCGGTCGGCGAGGTCGTCGTCAAGCCCGCCCGCGGCGAGCAGGGCCGGGGCATCACCGTCGGGGTGAGCGACGCGGCCGCCCTGCGCGACGCGGTCGCCGCGGCGCACCACCACTGCCCTGACGTGCTGCTCGAGGAGCGCGTGGCCGGCGACGACGTGCGGGTGCTCGTCATCGGCGAGCAGGTCGTCGCGGCCGCGGTGCGCCGCCCGGCCGCCGTGGTCGGCACCGGGCGCGACACGGTCGCCGAGCTCGTCCGGGCGCAGTCCCGCCGGCGCCAGCGCGCGACCGGCGGCGAGTCGAGCATCCCGCTGGACGAGGTGACCGAGCAGGTCGTCCGTGACGCGGGCTACGAGCTGTCGGACGTGCTGCCCGCGGGCACCCGGCTCCAGGTGCGCCTGACCGCCAACCTGCACACCGGCGGGACGATCGAGGACTGCACCGACGAGCTGTCGCTGCCGCTGCGCGAGGCGGCGGTGCGGGCCGCCCGGACCATCGGCATCCCCGTGACCGGCATCGACTTCATGGTCCCGGACGTGTCCGGCGACGAGTTCGTGTTCGTCGAGGCCAACGAGCGCCCGGGCCTGGCCAACCACGAGCCGCGGCCGACCGCGGCGCGCTTCGTCGACCTGCTCTTCCCCGGCTCGACCGGCCCGGAGCCCCGTGGCACCCGTGCCACGATGCCGGGGTGAGCGCACCTGCACCGGGCTCCTCGCCCTCCCCCGTCCGCCTGCCCATCGACGCCGACTTCCTCCGCCGCACCCTGCTGGAGCTGCTGGTCATCCCCAGCCCGTCGGGGCGCACCGACGCCGTCATGCAGCACGTCGGCGACCTGCTGTCCGCGACCGGCGTCGACCTCGACCTCACCCGGCGCGGGGTGCTGCGGGCCACCGTCCCCGGCGTGCGGCAGGACGTGAACCGGGCGGTGGTCGTCCACGCCGACACGATCGGGACCATGGTCAAGCGGCTCAAGGAGAACGGCCGCCTCGAGGTGGTGCAGGTCGGCACGCACTCCGCGCGCTTCGCCGAGGGCGCGCACGTGACGATCCTCACCGACGACCCGGCCCGGACCTACACCGGGACGGTGCTGCCGCTGAAGTCCTCCGGCCACACCTACGGCGACGAGATCGACACCCAGGGCGTCGGCTGGCACCTGGTCGAGGTGCGCGTGGACGCCCCCGTGCAGGACGCGGCGGGCCTGCTCGCCCTGGGCATCCAGGTCGGCGACTTCGTGGCCATCGACGCCGCGCCGCAGATCACGCCGCTGGGCTACGTGAAGTCGCGCCACCTGGACGACAAGGCCGGGCTCGCGGTGTGCCTGGCCGCGTTCAAGGCCCTGGTCGAGTCCGGCATCACCCCGCCGGTCACCGCGCGCCTGCTGGTGACGATCGGCGAGGAGGTCGGGCACGGCGCCACGCACGGCTTCGACGAGGGCACGGCCGAGATCGTCGCCGTCGACAACGGCGTCGTCGCCCCCGGCCAGCAGTCGCTGGAGGAGGCCGTCAACGTGGGGATGATGGACTCCACCGGCCCGCACGACTACCACCTCACCCGGCGCCTGCTCGCGCTGGCCGCCGAGCACGGCGTGCCCGCGGTGCGCGACGTCTACCGCGTCTACCGCTCCGACGCCGCGCCCGCGGTGGAGTCCGGCGTGGAGGCGCGCACGGCCCTGCTGGGCTTCGGCGTCGACTCCTCCCACGGGCACGAGCGCACCCACCTGGACGGGCTGCTCCACCTCGCGGAGCTGCTCGCCCTGTACCTGCAGACGGACCTCACCTTCCGCGACTGGGACGCCCACCGCAGCGGGCCGCTCGTGGAGTTCCCCTCCACGACGGTGCAGCCGACGCCCGTGGAGCCCACCGACGTCGACCGCCGGGTCGACCAGGACCGCGCGGGCGGCCCGCAGGCCTGACGACCACCGCCGGGCCGGCCTCAGCGGTCCCGGGAGTGCAGCTCCACCAGCGTCGCCAGCCGGACCGCGTCCTCCGCCGCACGGGCGCCGTCGGCGGACTGGATGCCCATGGCCTGCAGCGACGTGCCGTCGGACAGGTCGAGCCGCGCCCACGTGGAGTCCCGCCCGAAACGGACGCCCACCACCTCCGGCCACGCGAGCACCCGCCGCCCCACGACGTTGCGCACCTCCACGCCGGCCTCCGAGGGCAGCACCGCCACCCGGCCGAGGCGCAGCAGCAGGACGACCCCGGCCACCCCGAGCACGACGAAGCCCACGGAGTCCGCCAGGCCCGCCCCGGGGATGCGGGCGGGGAAGCCCGCGGCCAGGGCGAGCGTGAGCAGGGCCCACGCGACCGCGACGACGTGCGCGACGAGGCGCCCGGCCCGCGGCCGGATCGGACGGTGCAGCTGGGCGCGGGTGACCGGCGGGACGTTCACAGCCGGCAGGCGTGGATCTCGGTGACGAGGATCGCCCGGGCGCCGACCTCCCACAGCTCGTCCATCACCCGGTTGGTGTCGGCGCGCGGCACCATCGCCCGCACCGCCGACCAGCCGGAGTCGTGCAGCGGCGACACGGTGGGCGACTCCAGGCCCGGCGTCACCGCGGCCGCGGCCTCGACGTGCTCGTTGCGGACGTCGTAGTCGATGAGGACGTAGCGCCGGGCCGTCATGACCCCGGTGAGCCGGCGGGCCAGCACGTCGACGCCGGGGTGGGGCTCCCGGTCGGCGGGCACGACGAGGACGGCCTCGGACTCCAGCAGCGGCTCGCCGAAGACCTGCAGGCCGGCCTGGCGCAGCGTCGTGCCCGTCTCCACGACGTCCGCGATGACGTCCGCGATCCCCAGCTGCACGGCGGACTCGACGGCCCCGTCCAGGCCGACGACGGTCGCCTCCAGGCCCTCTCCGTCCAGCCACGAGCGCACCAGCCCGGGGTAGGCGGCGGCGATGCGGCTGCCGGCCAGGTCGTCGGTGCTGCTGATGCCGCTGTCGACCGGTGCGGCGAAGCGGAAGGTGGATCGGGCGAAGCCGAGGGCGAGCAGCTCCCGGGCGGGGGCGCCCGCGTCGATCATCAGGTCCCGCCCGGTGATGCCCACGTCGAGGGTGCCGGAGCCCACGTACACGGCGATGTCGCGGGGGCGCAGGAAGAACAGCTCGACGTCGTTGTCGGCGTCGACCAGCCGCAGCTGCTTGGGGTCCCGGCGGCGGCGGTAGCCGGACTCGGCGAGGATCTCGTGCGCCGCCTCGGACAGCGCGCCCTTGTTGGGGACGGCGACGCGCAGCATCTGGCGCTCGGGCATCAGAGGTACCTCTCCACGTCGGCCAGCGTGAGGCCCTTGGCGAGCATGAGCACCTGCAGGTGGTACAGCAGCTGGCTGATCTCCTCCGCCGTCCGGTCGTCGCCCTCGTGCTCGGCGGCCATCCACACCTCGGCGGCCTCCTCGACGACCTTCTTGCCGATGGCGTGGACGCCGGCGTCGAGCGAGGCCACGGTCCGCGAGCCCTCGGGGCGGGTCCTCGCGGTCTCGGTCAGCTCGGCGAACAGGGCGTCGAAGGTCTTCACGTGGGCCGATGCTAGGCGAGGCGCGCGGATCGTCCCGCCCTGGCCCGTCCGGTCCTAGCCTGTCCCCCGTGACCGATGCCCCGATGCCCGACGACGTCGCCGCCCTCCTCGCCCGGCCCAACCCGGCCGTCATGGCCACCCTGGCCGCCGACGGTCGCCCGGTGACCGTGGCGACCTGGTACCTCATCGAGGAGGACGGGACCATGCTGCTCGGGCTCGACGCCACGCGGGCCCGGCTCAAGCACCTTCAGAGGGACCCCCGCGTCTCGCTCACGGCGACCGACGCGGACAACTGGTACACCCACGTCAGCGTCCAGGGGACCGTCGTGTCGATCGAGCCCGACGAGGGGCTGGCGGACATCGACCGGCTGTCGCGGCACTACGGCGGCGGCGCCTACCCGGACCGCACGAGCCCCCGCGTCAGCGTCCACGTCCGGATCGAGCGGTGGCACGGCTGGGGCGCGGCGAAGCAGGACTGAGGGGCCCCCCGAGCGCCCTCAGCCCACCGGGTGCAGCGGCGCGTACGTCGTGCTCCGCTGCCGCACGGGGCGGCCGATGCCGTCGGCGATCACCGTCAGCTCCTCGACGGTCTTGGCCGAGCCGTGCGCGGAGCCGGCCATCCGGCTGATGGTCTCCTCCATGAGCGTGCCGCCCAGGTCGTCCGCGCCGCCGGTGAGCATGGCCCGGGTGCCGTCGACGCCGAGCTTGACCCACGAGGTCTGCACGTGGTCGATGCGCCCGTGCAGCAGCAGCCGGGCCACCGCATGGACGGCCCGGTTGTCGCGCAGCGTCGGCCCCGGGCGGGCGAGCCCGGCCAGGTAGATCGGGCTGGAGGTGTGGACGAAGGGCAGCGGGACGAACTCGGTGAACCCGCCGGTCCGGTCCTGCACCCCGGCCAGGGTGCGCAGGTGGGCCACCCAGTGCCGCGGGTGGTCGACGTGGCCGTACATCATCGTCGAGCTGCTGGGGATGCCGAGGCGGTGCGCGGTCTCCACCACCTCGATCCACGCGCTGGTCGGCAGCTTGCCCTTGGTCAGCACCCAGCGGACGTCGTCGTCGAGGATCTCCGCGGCCGTGCCCGGGATGGACCCGAGGCCGGCGTCGCGCACCTCGGACAACCAGTCGGCGATGCTCACCCCGGCCCGGGCGGCCGCGCTGACGACCTCCATCGGGCTGAAGGCGTGCACGTGCATGCCCGGCGCCGCCGCCAGCACGGCGCGGACGATGTCGGCGTAGGCGCCGGGCCCCAGGTCGGGGCTGATGCCGGACTGGATGCAGACCTCGGTCGCGCCGAGGGCCTGCGCCTCCGCGGCCCGCCGGCCGACCTCGTCGAGGCTCAGCGTGTACGCGTCGGCGTCGCTGGCCCGCTGGGCGAAGGCGCAGAAGCGGCAGCCGACGTAGCAGACGTTGGTGACGTTGATGTTCCGGTTGACGACGTAGGTGACGTCGTCGCCGACCACGTCGCGGCGGACGGCGTCGGCGAGCGAGGTCACCGCGTCGAGGTCGGCGCCGTCGCTGGTGACCAGGGCGAGGTACTGGGCGTCGGTGAGCCCGGCCGGGTCCGTCTCGGCGCGGCGCAGGGCCACGGCGACGTCGTCGGAGGACAGCACGGCGGGCGCCTCGGGGTGGCGCCGCTCCCCCACCGTCTCCCAGTCGCCGTACACGTCGTCGAAGTCGCTGCGCCGGTCCGCGGTGCGGCCGGTGGTGTCGACGGTGGCGTGCAGGTCGGCCCGGCCGGTCGTGACGAGGCCGCCGTCGGGCTCCTGCCAGACCAGGGGGCGGGCCACGGCGCCGGCCGCGGCCAGCCCGGTCGCGGGGTCCATGAGGGCGGCGACGTGGCCGCGCAGCCGCACGTCGAGCCAGGCGGGGGCGTCCCCGAAGGCGGCCCGCGCGTAGCCGGGGTGGATGGTGAGCCGCTCCGCGAGCTCGAACCCGGCCGACCGGGTGGTGGCCTCGAGGTCGTCCAGGTGCGGCCAGGGGCGCTCGGGGTTCACGTGGTCCGGCGTGACCGGCGAGACCCCGCCCCAGTCGTCCACGCCCGCGTCGAGCAGGGCGACGAGACCGTCGGGGTCGCTGAGGTTGGGCGGTGCCTGCAGGGACACCGTCGGGCCCAGCAGGAGCCGGGCGACGGTGAGGGTGGCCAGGTAGGACTCGTGGTCGAGGTCGTCGGCGGCACGCATCGCGGTGTCGGGCTTGGCGCGGAAGTTCTGGACGATGACCTCCTGGACGGCGCCGAACTCGCGCGCCACCCTCCGGATCGCCAGCAGCGAGTCGACGCGCTCGGCCGGGGTCTCGCCGATCCCGACGAGGATGCCCGTGGTGAACGGCACAGCCAGCCGGCCGGCGTCCTCGAGCACCCGCAGCCGGACGGCGGGGTCCTTGTCGGGGCTGCCGTAGTGGGGCCCCGACGGCTCGGACCACAGCCGGGTCGCCGTGGTCTCCAGCATCATCCCCATCGACGGGGCGACCGGCTTGAGCCGCTGGATCTCCTGCCAGCTCATGACGCCGGGGTTGAGGTGCGGCAGCAGACCGGTCTCCTCCAGCACCGCCACCGCGCAGGCCCGGACGTAGGACAGCGTGTCGTCGTAGCCGCGCTCGTCGAGCCACTGACGGGCCTGGGGCCAGCGGTCCTCGGGCCGGTCGCCCAGGGTGAAGAGGGCCTCCTTGCAGCCGGCCGCGGCGCCGTCGCGGGCGATCTGCAGGACCTCCTCCATCTCCAGGTACGCCGAGGGGACCCGGTGGGGCACGGTGACGAACGTGCAGTAGTGGCAGCGGTCGCGGCACAGCCGGGTGAGCGGCACGAAGACCTTGCGGGAGTACGTGACGACCCCGGGGCGTCCCTCGCGGGCCATGGCCGCGTCGCGGACCCGGCCCGCGGGCTCGGCCAGCGCGGCCAGCTGCTCCCCGCGGGCGTGCAGCAGCACCTCGGCCTCGGCGGCGTCCAGCGTCTTGCCGGCGCGGGCCCGGGAGACCGCCCGGTCGACCTGCCGGGCGGTGGGCGGGACGGGCGGCACCGGCGGGACGGGGATCACGCGGCCAGGCTACGCGCGGCCGGCCCGGCCCCTGCGCCCGCGCCCGGGTGCGGGCACGACGGACGTCCTCCGGGCCGCACCCGCGGCCGCGCCGTCAGCTGGAGGAGATCGACGGCTCGCCGGTCACCTCGTCGCCGGTGGGCACCGAGGTGTCGCCCGTGATGTCGCCGGCCGTGGGCTGCGGCGCCTCGGGGTCGGCGGAGCTGCACCCCGTGAGGACGAGCAGCGCGGCCGCGAGCAGGGCGGCAGGAGCAGAGAGACGGCGCACGGGGCCCTCCGGAGGGTCGGCCCGGGCCCGGTGCCCGGTATGTCCGATCCTGCGGGGTGCGGGGCGCGGGCGCACGTCCGTGCGCGCCCGCGCCCGCCGCCCGGCCGGCTCAGGTGGCGGCGAACCCCACGCCGGCCCGGCCGCGGCGCAGCGCCGCCCGCAGGCCCAGCACGGTGCTGACCGCCGCCTCGGCGGCCTCGGCGCCCTTGTCCTCGCCCGAGCCGGGCAGCCCGGCCCGGTCCAGCGCCTGCTCGACGGTGTCGCAGGTGAGCAGCCCGAACCCCACGGGGGTCCCGGTGCGGACGGCCACGTCCGTCAGGCCCTGGGTCGCGGCCTGGCAGACGTACTCGAAGTGGGGGGTGCCGCCGCGCACGACGACCCCGAGGGCGACGACCGCGTCGTGCTCGGGGGCGAGGACGGCCGCGGCGACGGGCAGCTCGAACGACCCGGCGATGCGGACCTCGGTGACGTGGGCCACCCCGGCGTGGGCCAGCGCACGGCGCGCGCCCTCGAGCAGGCCGTCCATGACCTCGGTGTGCCAGCTCGAGGCGACGACGGCCACCCGCAGGCCCGCCCCCGCGCCCTGCTCCACGATGACCGTCGGTGCTCCGTCGCCGCTCATGCGGTCCTCCAGGGTTCGTCCTCGCGGGCGCGCCGGTCGGCGGCCGCGTGCTCGGGGATGCTGCCGGTCGTCCTGCCGGTCGTGCTCATGGTGGTGCTGCCGTCCTGGAGGCCGGGGAGCACGTGCCCCATCCGGTCGCGCTTGACGGCCAGGTAGCCGAGGTTCTCCGGGCCCGTCCCGACCACGAGCGGGGCGCGGTCGACCACCTCGATGCCGCCGTGCTGCAGGCCCTCCACCTTGTCGGTGTTGTTGGTCAGCAGCCGGACCCGTCGCACCCCGAGGTGCTCGAGCACCGCGGCCGCACCGCCGTACTCGCGGGCGTCGGCCGGCAGGCCCTGGGCGGTGTTGGCGTCCACGGTGTCCAGGCCGGCGTCCTGCAGGGCGTAGGCGGCCACCTTGGCGGCCAGGCCGATCCCGCGGCCCTCGTGGCCGCGCAGGTAGACGACCACGCCGCCCTCGACGGCGACCCGGGACAGCGCCGCGTCCAGCTGCGGGCCGCAGTCGCAGCGCAGCGAGCCGAGGGCGTCCCCGGTCAGGCACTCCGAGTGCACGCGGACGAGCACCGGCCGCGTCCCCTGCGCCTGGTCGTGCCCGGGCGCGGGCGGCCCGGTGGGCCCCTCGGCGGTCACGGCGACGTGCTCGGCCCCGGTGAGCGTGTCGACGTAGGCGTGCAGGCGGAAGTCGCCGCGCCCGGCCGGCAGGTGGGCGGAGGCGACGTGGCGGACCCGGGGCCGCACGGCGGGCGGGTGGGCGACGGCCGCGCGGTCCGGGCCCCCGGCGGCCTCGCGCGCCCGCCGCCACAGGACGAGGTCGGCGATGCTGACGACGAGCAGCCCCTCGCGCCGGCCGAGCTCGAGCAGCGCGGGCAGGCGGAGCAGCTCGCCGCGGTCGTCGACGAGCTCGCAGATCATGCCCACGGGGGCCAGCCCCGCGGCCCGGCACAGGTCGACGGCGGCCTCGGTGTGCCCGTTGCGCTCCAGCACCCCGCCCGGGCGGGCCCGCAGCGGCAGCACGTGGCCGGGCCGCACGAGGTCGCCCGGGACGGTGGCCGGGTCGGCGAGCAGCTGCAGGGTCCGCGAGCGGTCGGCGGCCGAGATGCCGGTGGTCACCCCGGTCCGGGCGTCCACGCTCACGCTGTACGCCGTCCGCAGCGGGTCCTCGGTCGCCTCCACCATGGCGGGCAGGCCGAGGCCGTCGGCGAGGTCGGCGGGCATGGGGGCGCAGATGTAGCCGGAGGAGTGCCGCACGGTCCAGCCCACCCAGCGGGGGGTCGCCGCGGCGGCCGCCATGATGACGTCGCCCTCGTTCTCGCGGTCGGCGTCGTCGACCACGATGACCGGCCGCCCCAGCCGGACCTGCTCGACGGCCGCGTCGATCGTGGCCAGGCCGGTGACGTCGACGGAGGCGTCCGTCCTGCTCGCGGCTCACCGGGGCCCCGCCCCGTGGGCGAGCTGGGCCTCGACGTACTTGGCGAGCACGTCGACCTCCAGGTTGACCGGCTCCCCCACCGCCCGGTGCCCGAGCGTGGTGGCGGCCAGCGTGGTGGGGATGAGCGAGACCTCGAACCACCCGGCGTCGCACCGCGGACACCGTGAGGGAGGTGCCGTCGACGGTGATCGAGCCCTTCTCGACGACGTAGCGGCGCAGCGCGTCCGGCAGCGACACCCGCACCACCTCCCAGCGGTCGCCCGGCGTCCGGGCCAGGACCTCGCCGACCCCGTCGACGTGCCCCTGCACGACGTGCCCGCCGAAGCGGCCGTCGGCCCGCATCGCCCGCTCGAGGTTGACCCGCTCCCCCGGCACCAGGCGGGCCAGCGAGCTGCGGCGCAGGGTCTCGGCCATGACGTCCACGGCGAAGGTGTCCCCGTCGAGGTCGGTGACGGTGAGGCAGACGCCGTTCACCGCGACCGAGTCGCCGTGGCCGACGTCGCCGGTGACCAGGGGGCCGCGCACGTGCAGCCGGGCGGAGTCGTCCCCGTGCTCCAGGGCGACGACCTCCCCCAGCTCCTCGACGATCCCTGTGAACATCAGACGGGCTCCTTCTCGGGGGTGCTGACGAGGACGACGTCCCCGCCCGCGCGGGTGACGTCGGACAGGCGGAAGCGCAGGGCGCCCTCGATCGAGGGCACGCCGAGGTCGCCGACCGCGGCGGGCCCGCCGCCCAGGACGGCGGGGGCCAGGTAGGTGACGAGCTCGTCGACCACGCCCTCGCGCAGGAAGGCGGCGGCCACGGTCGGCCCGCCCTCCACCCACAGGTGGCGGACCTCGCGGTCGGCGAGCTCGGCCAGGGCCGTCCCCACGTCGCGGGTGCGCAGCTGCAGGGTCGGCGCGGCGTCGTCGAGCACGCGGGCGGCGGCGGGCAGGCCGCGCTCCCCCAGCACCACCCGCAGCGGCTGGCGGGCGGCGAGCGGGTCCGGCCCGCCGGCCGGACCGGGGACGCGGGTGGTGAGCCAGGGGTCGTCCCGCAGGGCCGTGCCGGTGCCCACCAGCACGGCGTCGGCCCCCGCGCGGCGGGCGTGCACGTCGGCGCGCGCGTCCGGCCCGGTGATCCAGCGGCTGCTGCCGTCGGGGGCGGCGACGCGCCCGTCGAGGGTGGACGCCCACTTGAGCGTGACGAAGGGGCGCCCGTGGCGCAGGGCGTGCTCGAAGCAGCGGTTGAGGGCCGACGACCGCCCGGCCATCACGCCCTCCACGACGTCGACGCCCGCGGCGCGGAGGACCGCGGCCCCGCCGGACGCGACGGGGTTGGGGTCCGCCGCGCCCACCACGACCCGGGCCACGCCCGCGGCGAGGAGCGCGCGCGTGCAGGGAGGGGTGCGGCCGGTGTGGGCGCACGGCTCGAGGGTGACCACGGCGGTGGCGCCGCGCAGGTCGCGGCCGCGGCGGTGGCGGACGGCGTCGGCCAGCGCGTCGACCTCGGCGTGCGGCCGTGCCGGCGCCCCGGTGGAACCCCTCGCCGAGGACCTCGCCCGCGGGCGACAGCAGGACGCAGCCGACGCGCGGGTTGGGGCCGTGGGCCGGGCCCAGCGCCGCCAGCTCGAGCGCGCGCGCCATCGCCCCGGACTCGCCGGGGGTCGGGCCGGTCGGCCCCGCCGCTGTCGTGCTCACCGCTGTCGCGCTCCCGTCGTCGTCGGTGCGACTCCGGGGGGACGTGCGGGCACAGGCGTGCCGTGGCTCCGGGGTCCCGTGGGAGGACCCCGGTCGCGTGCGCCTCTCATCCGGACTGTCACCGTCGGTCCTGGAGTTCCACCAGGTCAACCGGCCGCTGGCTGCGGTCGGGTCGCGGACTGTCACCGCCGGTTCGGGTTTTCACCGACCCCGGAGCACGCTCGTGCTATGGTCTGTTGCATGGTCTGTTGGTGCCGTTCACGTACGGCAACAGCATGCCACGCCGCGGGATTCCGCCGCGGCGTGGCGCTGCTGAGCCGTCCGTCGTGCCGGGCCGGCTGCGGGCGCTACCTCGTGACGACGGCCTTGCGCCGCGAGATCGCGTCGACGCTGGCCGCGAGCAGGAGCACGAGGCCGGTGACGACGAACTGGATGCCGGCCTGGCTGGTGACCAGGGGCAGGCCGTTGGCGATCACGGCGATGACGAGGCCACCGAGGATCGCGTTGTGGACCTTGCCCTTGCCGCCGAACAGCGAGACGCCGCCGATGACGGCCGCGCCGACCGCGAACAGCAGGGTCTGCGCGCCACCGGTGCTGGGCGAGACGCTGTTGTCGCGGGAGGCGAGCAGGATGCCCGCGACCGCGGCCATCGTCGAGCAGACCATGAAGCAGACGATCCGGATCCGGGCCACGTTGATCCCGGAGCGGCGTGCCGCCTCGGCGTTGCCGCCGACCGCGTAGACGTGCCGGCCGAACGTGGTCCGGTCCAGCACGAAGGCGAGGCCGACGAGGAACAGCGTGGCGACCGGCACGACGATCGGCACCCCCTGCAGGTCCGCGACGGTGTCGTTGACGGCGCGGTTGAGGTTGAGGACGTACACCGCGACCGCCGAGGAGGACCGCGAGGCCGACCGCGCCGGCCCAGAACAGGGTGGCGTTGCCGGCTGGGCAGGCCCGCCCGGCGGCGGCGGGCCTGGGTGGCCAGGCCGACCGCGACGAAGCCCAGCACGACGAGCGCCCAGAACACCCAGCCGCCCCACACGGGGAGGTTGCTGTTCATGACGGCGCAGGATCGACCGGGTCGCGGACGGGGATGGTGCCGCCGGTGCCGATGACGAGCAGCAGGACGCCTTGCAGGCGCGAGGAACGCCGGCCAGGGTGACGACGAACGACGGGATGCCGAGCAGCGCCACCAGCAGACCGTTGAGCAGGCCGACGACGGCCCCCGTGGCCAGGCAGCCCAGGACCGCGACCCACCAGGGCGCGCCCTGCTGCGGTGAGGAGCACGCCCAGCACGGCGGCGGCGGTGCCGGCGGTGTACCCGGCGGACAGGTCGATCTCGCCGAGGAGCAGGACGAAGACCAGCCCCATGGCGATGAAGATGACCGCCGCGGACTGGTTGAGCAGGTTGGCGAAGTTGCGGGGGGTGTCGAAGATCCCCGGCTTGAGGGCGGTGAACAGCACGACCAGGACGATGACGCCCAGGACCGAGCTGAGCGAGCCGATGTCGCCGGAGCGGACCTTGGCGACGTAGTCGCTCACCGCCTGGCCCAGGCCGCCCGCTGGTCGTCGCCGTCGGTGGCGCGGGCGACGTGGCCGCCGTCCTCGGTGCTCATACGACCGCCCCGCTCTCCTCGGCCGTGAGGCCGATGTCCGCCGCTGCGCCCGCTGGTGATCAGCTCGACGATCTGGCTGGTGGAGCTCTCCGACGCCTTGACCTGCGCGGCGGTCTGCCCGAGGTAGAGCGCGACCACCCGGTCGGCCACCCGGATGACGTCGTTCATGTTGTGGCTGATGAGGATCACGGCCAGGCCCTTGTCGGCCAGCCGGCGCACCAGCTGCAGCACCTGCTCGGTCTGGGCCACGCCCAGCGCCGCGGTGGGCTCGTCGAGGATGACGAGCTTGGAGTTCCAGAGCACGGCGCGGGCGATGGCGACGGTCTGCCGCTGCCCGCCGGACAGGGCCGAGACGGGGGCGCGGACGGACTTCAGCGTCCGCACGGACAGGCCCTTGAGGGTCTCGGTGGCGCTGCGCTCCATGGCGATCTCGTCGATCATCCCGCCGGCCGTCTTCTCGCGGCCCAGGTACATGTTGGCGACGACGTCGAGGTTGTCGCACAGCGCGAGGTCCTGGTAGACCACCTCGATGCCGAGGGCGTTGGCCTCCTTGGGCGAGCCCACCGAGACCGGACGGCCCTCGAAGAGGTACTCCCCCGCGTCGAAGGCGTGGATCCCGGCGACGGACTTGACCAGCGTCGACTTGCCGGCGCCGTTGTCGCCGACCAGCGCGGTGACCTCCCCGGCGTAGGCCTCGAGGTCCACCCCCTTGAGCACGTGGACGGCACCGAAGTGCTTGTCCACCTTCTTCAGCTGCAGCACGGGCTGCGTGTCTGCCATGTCTGTTCCTCTCCTGAGCGGGCGTCGGGCGGGGACGGGCGAGGGGGCCTGCGCACAGGATGACGGGGGCCGTGGCTGAGCCACGACCCCCGTCACCTCGTGTGCGCTGTCGTCTCACTCGACGCCGACCTCGTCGCACGCGGCCTGGAGCTCCGGCGTGGTGCAGAGGTTCTCGGCCGTGGTGAAGCCGTCCGCGACGACGTCCTGGACGTTGTCGCGGAAGATGGCCTGCGGCTCGAGCAGGACCGAGGGGACGGCCTCGCCGGAGACGCTGTCGTCGGTGCTGCCCGTGGCGAGCGCGTCCGCCGCGGCGGTGTCGCCGCCGAGGATGGCGATGGCGAGCTCGGCGGCCGCCTCGGCCTCGGCGCGGACGGCCTTGTAGACCGTCATGCACTGGGTGCCGAGCAGGACGCGCTGCAGGCCCTCGTCGGTGGCGTCCTGGCCGGTGACGGGGATCTGGCCGGCGAGCTGGTTGCGCTCGAGGACGGAGATCGCCGCGCCGCCGAGGCCGTCGTTGGCCGCCGCGACACCGACGAAGTCGCCGCCGGTGTTGGTGAAGATCTGCTCGAAGATCGTGCCCGCCTGGGTGTTGTCCCAGTCCGGCACGGCCTGGTCGTCGGCCACGCCGTACCCGGCGGCCTCGATGGCCTCCGAGTAGCCCTGCTTGAACAGCGTCGCGTTGTTGTCGGTCGGCGAGCCGTTGAGGTAGACGACGTCGCCCTCGGTGGTGCCGGCGTCCTGCAGGCAGGTCACCAGGCCCTCGCCGATGGTGGTGCCGACGGCCACGTTGTCGAAGGACACGTAGTAGTCGGCGCCGCCGCCCAGGGTGAGGCGGTCGTAGTCGATGACCGGGATGCCGGCCGCGGCGGCGTCGGAGATGACGGCCGTCCCGGTCTCGGAGTCCAGGTTGACGATGAGCAGGGCCTGCACGCCGGCGTTGATCATGCCGTCGGCGATGGTCTGGAACGCGGCGGTGTCGCCGTTCGCGTTCTGGATGTCGGCGGTCACGCCGGCGGCGTCGAACGCCTCCTGGAGGAAGGGCCGGTCGGCGCTCTCCCAGCGGGCCGAGCTCGCGGTGTCGGGGAGGATGACACCGACGGTGCCGCCCTCCGCGCTGCCGCCGGCGTCCATGGACTCGGACTCCGCGGGGGCGGGCTCCGAGCTCTCGTCGGTGCCGCCGGCACCGGCGTCGACGTCGGTGTCCGTGTCGGCGTCGCCGCCGCCGCACGCGGCGACGACGAGCGCCAGCGCCACTCCGGTCGCAGCCACGACCGCGCGTTGGGTTCTCATGTGATGAAGCCTCCTGGATGCGTCATTGCACCTCGGGCGGCAGCCCCAGTGAGAGCAGCGCTGCGACCGTCGGGACCCCTGCGGGGGTGAGCCGACGGTAGGCCCGGGAACAGTGCCCCACCAGCACTTCCGTATAACAGTCTGGTCACGCAACTAATTGCTCCCGGGCCGTCACCCGTCCGGACCCTCAGGCGCGCGCGAGGCTCCGCAGGACGAACGGGAGGATCCCCCCGTTGCGGTAGTAGTCGGCCTCGCCGGGGGTGTCGATCCGCACGACGGCGTCGAAGGCGACCTCCTCGCCGGAGGTGCGCCGGGCGGTGACCCGCACCGTGCGCGGCGTGGTCCCCTCCTGCAGCGCGGTGATCCCGGAGACGTCGAAGGTCTCGGTGCCGTCCAGCCCGAGCGAGGCCGCGCTCTGCCCGGCGGGGAACTGCAGCGGCAGCACGCCCATGCCGATGAGGTTGGAGCGGTGGATCCGCTCGTAGCTCTCGGCCACGACCACCTTCACCCCGAGCAGCGCCGTGCCCTTGGCCGCCCAGTCGCGGCTGGAGCCCGAGCCGTACTCCTTGCCGGCGAGGACCACCAGCGGCGTCCCGGCGGCCGCGTAGCTCTGCGCGGCGTCGTAGATGAACGCCTGCTCCCCGCCCGCGGTGAAGTCGCGGGTGTAGCCGCCCTGCACGCCGTCGAGCAGCTGGTTGCGCAGCCGGATGTTGGCGAAGGTGCCCCGGATCATCACCTCGTGGTTGCCGCGGCGGGAGCCGTAGGAGTTGTAGTCCGTGCGGGAGACGCCGTGGCTCTCCAGGTAGGCGGCCGCCGGGGTGCCCGGCTTGATGGACCCCGCCGGGCTGATGTGGTCGGTGGTCACCGAGTCCCCGAGCAGGGCCAGGACGCGCGCCCCGGTGACGTCGGCCACCGGCGCCGGGTCCATGGTCATGCCGTCGAAGTACGGGGGCTTGCGGACGTAGGTGGAGCCCGCGTCCCAGGCGAAGGTGTCGCCCTCCGGGGTGGGCAGGGACTGCCAGCGCTGGTCGCCCGCGAAGACGTCGGCGTACCCGGCCGAGAACATCTCCTCGTCGATGGTGGAGTCGATGACCTGCTGGACCTCCTCCGGGGAGGGCCAGATGTCGGCGAGCATGACGGGCGCGCCGTCCGTGCCGGTGCCGACCGGCTCGGTGCCGAAGTCGAAGTCCATCGTCCCGACCAGGGAGTAGGCCACCACCAGCGGCGGGCTGGCCAGGTAGTTCATCTTCACGTCGGGGTTGATCCGGCCCTCGAAGTTCCGGTTGCCGGACAGCACGCTCACCACGGCCAGGTCGTTGGCCTGCACGGCCTCGCTCACCTCGGTGGGCAGCGGGCCGGAGTTGCCGATGCACGTCGTGCAGCCGTAGCCGACGAGGTTGAAGCCGAGCTTGTCCAGGTACGGGGTGAGGCCGGCCTTCTCGTAGTAGTCCATGACCACCTTGCTGCCGGGGGCGAGCGAGGTCTTGACCCAGGGCTTGCGGCCCAGCCCGCGCTCGACGGCCTTCTTGGCCAGCAGCGCCGCGGCGACCATGACGGTCGGGTTGGACGTGTTGGTGCACGAGGTGATGGCCGCGATGACGACGGCGCCGTGGTCGATCTCGGTCGTCGTGCCGTCGGACAGGGTGACGGCGGTGGGACGGCTCGCGCGGGTCTGCGCGGGCACCTGGCTGCCGGTCGCCTCGCCGGGGGCCGGCTCGTCGGCCGCGGCCGCCGGGCTGACGGCCGGGGCGTCGGAGGCGGGGAAGCTCTCGACCGAGGACTGGTCGGTGAGGGTGCTGACCCCGCCGTCCTGGGCGTCCTCGCCGGCGTAGTCGGGCAGCACGGCCAGGAAGCCCTCGCGCGCCTGCGACAGGGCGATGCGGTCCTGCGGGCGCTTGGGCCCGGCGATGCTCGGCACCACCGAGGACAGGTCGAGCTCGAGGTACTCGCTGAAGCGCGGCTCCACGTAGCCCTCGCCCTGCGGGTCGTGCCACAGGCCCTGGGCCCGGGCGTAGGCCTCGACGAGGGCGACCTGGGCCTCGCTGCGCCCGGTCAGGCGCAGGTACTCCGTCGTCACCTCGTCGATGGGGAAGATCGCGCACGTGGACCCGAACTCCGGGCTCATGTTGCCGATGGTGGCCCGGTTGGCCAGCGGGACCGCGGCCACGCCGTCGCCGTAGAACTCGACGAACTTGCCGACCACGCCGTGGGCGCGCAGCTGCTCGGTGATGGTGAGCACGACGTCGGTGGCGGTGACCCCGACGGGGATCTCGCCGGTGAGCCGGAAGCCGACCACGCGCGGGATGAGCATGGAGACGGGCTGGCCGAGCATGGCCGCCTCGGCCTCGATGCCGCCGACGCCCCAGCCGAGCACGCCGATCCCGTTGATCATCGTGGTGTGGGAGTCGGTGCCGACCAGGGTGTCCGGGTAGGCGACGGTCCGGCCGTCGACGTCCTTGGTCATGACGCCGCGGGCGAGCCGCTCGAGGTTGACCTGGTGGACGATGCCGACTCCCGGCGGCACGACGACGAAGTCGCTGAACGCGGTCTGGCCCCAGCGCAGGAACTGGTAGCGCTCGCGGTTGCGCTCGTACTCCACGGCCATGTTGAGCTCGAGGGAGTCCGGGGAGCCGAAGCTGTCGACGATGACCGAGTGGTCGATGACGAGCTCGGCGGGGGCCAGCGGGTTGACCTTCGCCGGGTCGCCCCCGAGGTCCACGACCGCCTCGCGCATGGTGGCCAGGTCGACGATGCACGGCACGCCCGTGAAGTCCTGCATGACGACGCGGCCGGGGGTGAACTGGATCTCCACGTCGGGCTCGGCGTCGGCCTGCCAGCCGCCCAGGGCGCGGACCGCGTCGGCGGTGACGTTGACCCCGTCCTCGGTCCGGAGCAGGTTCTCCAGCAGCACCTTGAGGCTGAACGGCAGGTCCGCCGCCCCCTCGACCGCGTCGAGGCGGTAGTAGTCGTACGTGGTGCCCGCCACCTCCAGGCTGTCGCGGGATCCGAAGGTGTCGGGGTGCTGGGGTGCGCTCATGGTCGTCCCTCTCGGCGTCGTCGCTCAGGTCGTGCTCGGCCCGTCGCTGCGCGCCGGGCGGTACTCGCTCACGGCTGCCCATCCTGCCGCAGCGGGCGGGGGGCGGACAGACGAAAGTCTCTTGACGTCAAGATATCAGGCCGCCGCGTCCGGGGAGAAGAGGGCCACGCACTCGACGTGGTGGGTCATGGGGAACGCGTCGAGGGCCTCCAGGGCCGCGCAGCCGGTAGCCGTGGCCGGCCAGCAGGGCGGTGTCCCGGCCGAGGGAGGCGGGGTCGCAGGCCACGAGCACCACGGCGCGGGGCCCGCGGGCCACGACCTGGTCGAGGACCGCTGATCGCGCGCCCGCCCGTGGCGGGTCCAGCACGACGACGTCGGCGGAGGCGGGCAGCGCCTCGCCGCGCAGCGCCCGCTCCACCCGGTCGTGGACGACCCGGACCACGGGGTGGGCGTGGACGTTGCGGCGCAGGTCGGCGACCCCGCCGCGGTCGGACTCGACCGCGACCAGCTCGCCGGTGCCGGCCAGGTCCCCCGCCAGCGCCAGGGTGAAGAGCCCGGCCCCGGCGTACAGGTCGAGCACCGTGTCGCCCGGGCGGACCCCGGCGTGGTGGCGGACGTGGCGCACGAAGGTCTCCGCGGCAGACACGTGGGCCTGCCAGAACCCGTCGACGCCCACGCGCAGCCGCCCGGCCCCGGGGACGTCGTGACGGACCCAGGTGCGCCCCGCCACCCGCTCGGGCCGCTCGTCGGTGCCGCCGACCAGGCCGAGGGCGTCCACCCGGGGCAGGCGGGGGCGACGCGGGCCGTGCTCGGCGCGCACCACGGCGCCGTCGTCGCCCGAGGCGACCCGGACCGCCCCGACCCCGGGCCACGGCAGGCGGGTGACGCCGACCGCGTCGACCTCGTCGGTCACCTGCGGGCAGCGCTCGACCCGGACCACGTCGTGGCTGCGGTGGGCGTGGAAGCCGAGGCGGCCGGAGCGGTCGACCGCGTGGGCCACGCGGGTCCGCCAGCCCAGGCCGGTCTCCTCCCCCGCGGCCCGGCCGGGCTCGGGCAGCGCCTGGACCACCACCGGGGCGCCGAGCACCTGCTCCGCGTCGACGTGCGCCGAGCCGCAGGAGCTGCTCGGTGACGACCGCGGCCTTGAGCCGGCGCTGCTCGGCCAGGTCGACGTGCTGCAGGTCGCAGCCGCCGCAGCCGCCGGGGTGGGCGTACGGGCAGGGCGGGACGACCCGGTGCGGCGAGGCCTCGAGCACCTCGACGGCCTCGCCCCGCCAGAAGCTGGCCCCCGGCGCCGGCGTCGGTGAGCCGGACCCGGACCCGCTCCCCCGGCAGCGCGTGCCGCACGAAGACGACCCGCCCGTCGGGGGCGTCGTCCACCCGCGCCACCACGTGCCCGCCGTGGGCCACCGGCCCGGCGGTGACTCGAGCAGCCTCCTGCGTCCCCGGGCGCGCTCACGCCACCGGCCCCGGGTCGCGGTCGGCCGCCCCGGCGCGCGCGGCCTCCTGCACCAGGGTCCGCTCGTCGGCGGCGCGCGCGGCCAGGTCGCCGTCGGCCAGGGTCGAGGCCAGCTGCCACGGCACGCTGACGACCATGACCCCGGGCGTGGCCGACAGCCGGGCCCGCAGCCACAGGTTCGACCGGTTGTGCAGCACGGCCTCCCACCAGTGGGCGACGACGTACTCGGGCAGGAACACGGTGACGACGTCCCGGGGCCCGCGGGCCCGCAGCGCCCGGACGTGCTCCACCAGCGGGCGGCTCACCTCGCGGTACGGGGAGTCCAGCACCCGCAGCGGGACGCTGACCCGGCGGTGGGCCCACTCCTGCGTGAGCTCGCGGGCGGCGGCCGGGTCGGTGGCCACGGTCACGGCCTCCAGCGTCGAGGGCCGGGTGGCCCGGGCGTAGGCCAGGGCCCGGGTGACCGGGCGGTGGAGCCGGGACACGAGGACCACGGCGTGCACCCGGGCCGGCATCGGGTCCGGGCCGGCGTCCTCGGGCAGGGCCACCTCCTCGGCGACCAGGTCGTAGTGGCGGTGGATGCGCTGCATCCCGACCCCGAGCAGCACCATCAGCAGCACCGAGGCCCAGGCGCCGTTGGGCACCTTGACCACGAGCAGCACGAGCAGGACCGCGGAGGTGAGGGTCGCCGCCACCACCGCGAGCGCCCGGCCGGCCAGCGGGCCGCGCCGCGCGGCCCGGCGGGCGGTGCGCAGCCGCTGCCCCCAGTGCCGGGCCATGCCGACCTGGGCCAGGGTGAAGGAGGTGAACAGCCCGACCAGGTAGAGGTCGAGCAGGGGCCCGATCCCGGCCTGGAGGACGAGCAGCACCGCCACCGCGCCGAGGGCGAGCACGAGGATGCCGTTGCTGTGGGCGAGCCGGTCCCCGCGCCGGGCCAGCTGGCGGGGCAGGTAGCCGGCGTCGGCCAGCGTCGCCGCGAGCAGCGGGAAGCCGTTGAACGCGCTGTTGGCCGCCGCGAGCAGCACCGCGACGGTGGCCGCCGCGACGAGCACGGAGCCGAGGCTGCCCGGCCCGAACACCGCCTCGGCCAGCTGGGCCAGCACGGTCTGCTGGGTGAAGTCCTCGCAGGCCCGCGGCAGGCCCTGCAGGTCGCACGCGTCGCGCGTGACGGTCACCCCGCTGACCACCGCCAGGGCCAGGACCCCGCCGAACAGGGCCACGGTCATCGCGCCCACCCCGACCAGGGTGAGGGCGGCGTTGCGGCCGCGGGGGCGGCGCATCGCGGGCACGCCGTTGGCGATCGCGTCCACGCCGGCCAGGGCGGCGCCGCCGCCGGCGAAGGAGCGCAGCGCGACCAGGGCCAGGGCCACCGCCGTCAGGTCGGTCGATCGGTCCACCGTGTAGCCGGCGCTGGGGCGACGGGCGCTTCGCCGCCGGCCCAGCGGACCAGGCCCACGACCACGAGCACGCCGATGACCACGACGAAGCCGTACACCGGCAGCATCGCCGACCAGCCGGCCTCGTGGCGCCCGCGCAGGTTGACCACCATGACCAGCAGCACCGCGCCGACGGCGAGCGCGATCCGGCCCGGCACGAGGCCGGGCAGGACCGAGACGAGGTTGTCGATGGCGGCGGCGGCGCTGACCGCCACGGTCAGCGTGTAGTCCACGAGCAGCGCCGCGGCGGCCACCAGCCCCGCCCGGGGGCCCAGGGTGCGGGAGGCGACCGCGAAGGACCCGCCGCCGCCGGGGTAGGCCGCGCACGAGCGGGCCGTAGGAGACCACCACGACCGCGACGACGACGCACACCGCCAGCGCGACCCACGGCGACAGGACGAGCGCGGCCGCCCCGCCCAGGGCGAGGATGACGAGCAGCTCCTGGGTGGCGTAGGCGACGGAGGAGACGGGGTCCGCGGCGAAGACCGGCAGGGCGAGCCGCTTGGGCAGCAGCGTGTCGTCGGCCCGGTCGCTGCGACGTGCCCGCCCGAGGATCAGGCGCTTGGGCACGGTCAGCAGCGAGCTCACGCGCCGATGCTAGGCGGGTCCCGGGCCGGTGCCCCGCCGCCGGGGGCGGCGCTACCGTGACGTCGTGCACTTCGTGGTGATGGGTTGCGGCCGGGTCGGGGCTCGTCTGGCGCACGACGTGGAGGAGCAGGGGCACTCCGTGGCCGTCATCGACATGAACCCCGACAGCTTCCGCCGGCTGGGGCCGGACTTCGCCGGGCGGACCGTGCCGGGGATCGGCTTCGACCGCGACACCCTGCTCCAGGCCGGGATCGAGGAGGCGTACGCCTTCGCCGCGGTGAGCAGCGGCGACAACTCCAACATCATCGCTGCGCGGGTGGCCCGGGAGACCTACCAGGTGTCCCGCGTGGTCGCCCGGATCTACGACCCGGGCCGGGCCGAGGTCTACCGCCGGCTGGGCATCGCGACCGTGGCCACCGTGCCGTGGACCTCGCGCGAGATCATCGCCGAGCTGCTGCCGACGGACTCCCAGGCGCTGTGGACCGACGAGGCGAGCCGCGTGGTCATGGTCGAGCTGTCCCTGGACACGAGCTGGCGGGGCGAGCAGGTCCGGCGCCTGGAGGAGGCCGCGCAGGTGCGCGTGGCCTACCTCACCCGTCTCGGGCACCCGGTGGTGCCCCGTTCGGAGACCGTGCTGCAGGACGGCGACCGGGTCTTCGCGGTGGTCGAGACCGACCGGCGCCGGGCCGCGGTCGACGCCGCCGCCGCCCCGGTGGAGCGGTCCTGATGCGCGTCGTCATCGCCGGCGCGGGCAGCGTGGGCCGCTCGATCGCCCGTGAGCTGCTGCACAACGGCCACCACGTCCTGCTCGTCGACCGGCTGTCCAAGGCCGGCCGGATGAAGGACGTGCTGGAGCGGGCCGAGTTCCTCTACGCCGACGCGTGCGAGATCGAGACCCTCGACGAGGCCCGGCTCGACACCTGCGACGTGCTCGTGGCGGCCACCGGGGACGACAAGGTCAACCTCGTCGTCTCGCTGCTGGCCAAGACGGAGTACGGCGTGCCGCGCGTCGTGGCCCGGGTCAACAACCCGCGCAACGAGTGGCTGTTCGACGACGCCTGGGGCGTCGACGTGGCCGTGTCGACCCCCCGCCTCATGACCGCCCTCGTGGAGGAGGCGGTGGAGATCGGCGAGATGGTGCGCCTGTTCCAGCTGCAGCAGAGCGCCGCGTCGCTGTTCGAGTTCACCGTGCCGCGCGGCTCCCCCGTCGCCGGCACCGCGATCCGGGACATCACCCTGCCGCCGGACACGGTGCTCACGTGCATCGTCCGCGACCACCGGCCGATCGCGCCCTCTCCCGACGACACCGTCGAGGCCGGCGACGAGCTCATGGTCCTGACGACGCCCGAGCAGGAGCAGGAGCTCGCCGGGCTGCTCGCCGCCTGGCGGACCGGGGCCTGACGCGGCGGCTCAGCCGGCTCTCGCGGTCCCGTCCTGGGCGGCGGCGCGGGCCCGGACCCCGGCCAGGTCCTCCTCGGTGAGCGGGGTGCGGCCGGCGGCGAGCAGGGCGCCGATGGCCAGCACCGACAGCCCCAGCAGGGGCCAGCCGAGCGCGACCTTGCTGATGCCGAGGGCGACCACGGAGCCGGACAGGTACAGCGGCAGCTGGACCACCACGCGCACGCACGTAGTTGGCCAGCAGCACGGCGGTGAGCTTCTGGAACATCCGGCGCACGCCGCGCCGCGAGCGCCAGCCCGTGGGGTCGCCGGTGACGGCGCCGAACATGAACCCGACCACGGGCCAGCCGAGCAGCATCGACGCGCCGAACACCACCGCCAGGCCCGCGTTGTAGAGGATCCCCGGCAGGAAGAAGTCGCTGGCCTCCCCCGTCCGGGAGGCCACGGCGGCGGCGACCACCAGGCCGACGACGCCCGAGGTGACGTGGACCAGGGTCTGGCGCTGCACGCAGGCGCAGGACGACGAAGGCCGCCATCCCGGCCCCGGCGACGACGCAGGGACGTCCGCAGCCGGTCGGTGGTGGTCCAGGCGACGACGAACAGCAGGACCGGGACCGCCGCCTCGAGGGTGCCGCGCCAGCCGCCCAGGGCGCGGAGCAGCTCGGTGCGGACCACCTCCTCGACCGTCGTCGGGCCGTCCGGCGAGGGCGTGGACGAGGGGGCCGGTGAGGTCACGGCTGGAGCGGGAGCAGCTCGTAGGCCGGGTTGTACATGAGCCGGTTGCCCGCCGCTGCAGTGGCTGACGGTGCCCGTCACCCGGATCCGGCGGCCCGGCTCGATGCCGGCGATGGCCTCGCGGCCGATCCAGCGCAGCCGCACGGTGCCGGAGCCGTCGAACAGCTCCGCCTCGACGTTGCAGCACGTGGCGGACGGGTCCACCACGACGGAGCGCAGCGTGCCGCACAGGGTGGCGCGGCAGCGGTCGGGCAGCGAGGTGACGGGGGTGCCGCCGTGGCGGCCGGAGTCCTCCGCCTGGCGACGGCGGACGTCCTCGTCGTCGCTGCGCACGAGGGAGGTGAGCGCGCTGCGCCAGCTGCGGTCGTCCATGCCGAGAAGGCTACGACCGCTCAGGGGGTGCCCGTGGCCGGGACGGCCGGGCTCACCCGACGGGCCGTCTCCGGCACCCGCAGCGGCAGGGGCTCCCGCGGGGCCATCGGGTCGGTCCCGCGCACCACGACGACCTGGCGGACCAGGCTCTCCAGGTCCTCGCCGCGGGCCCGGGAGGCCAGCTCCTCGGGCAGGGAGGCGCCGATGGACTGCAGCACCTCGGGCCCGGAGAACACCGCGCGCACGAACCAGCGGGGCCCGTCCACGCCGCAGAAGCGCTGGACCTGGAGGACCTTGCGCCCGTCGGGCAGGGTCGTGGGCACCTTGGCCACCAGCTCGGTGCCGAAGCTGCCCTGCCGCTCCTCGGTGGACCCGCCCCCGCCGCCGACCGCCGCGGCGATCTCCGGACGCACGTCGTCCCACACCCCGCTGCTGCGGGGCGCCGCGAAGGCGGTGATCTGCACCGAGGACGCGTCGGCCTGGACCGTGACCGCGGCGACCGCGCCGCTCGCCTTGTCCACGTCGAGGCGGATCTTCAGGTCCTTGCGCGCGGGCAGGCGCAGCGCCCCGAGGTCGAGGTAGCCCTCGGTGCTCACGCCGGGGTCGCCGGCGTCCAGGGGGCCGGTCGCCGGGGACAGGGCGGTGCGCGCCGCCGTCACGGGCTGGCTGGGGTCGGGCCGGGTGGTGGCCTTCCAGAACGGGGTCACTGCAGTCCTCCGTGGTCATGGTCGGTCGCGGTCGCGGTCGCCGTCGGACCGAGGCCGGTGGAGCCGAAGCCGCCCTCGCCGCGCCCGGAGCCCGGGAGCCGGTCCACCTCGACGAGGTGGACGGCGGGCAGCTCGAGCACGAGGAGCTGGGCCACGCGGTCGCCCGCGCGCAGCTCCACGGCGGCGTCCGGGTCGGTGTTGAGCAGGGTGACGCGCACCTCGCCCCGGTACCCGGCGTCGACCGTGCCGGGGGCGTTGAGCACGGTCACCCCGTGCCGGGCGGCGAGCCCGGAGCGGGGCAGGACGAACGCGGCCGTCCCGGCGGGCAGGGCCAGCGCGATGCCGGTCCCCACGGTCCGGCGCCCGCCCGGCGGGAGCACCACGTCCTCGCGGCACACCAGGTCCAGGCCGGCGTCGCCGGGGCGGGCACGGGCGGGCAGGGGGACGGGGGCCAGACGCCGCACGAGGACGTCGACGACCGGGCCGTCCCACGCATCCGGCGTCGGCACGGGACCCGGGGACGACGTCGCCGCCGCCACCGCGGGGGTCACGTCGTCGCCGGGGTGCACCCGACGACTGTAACCAGCCGCCGTGCGACGCTTGACCCGTGCGCACCGTCTACACCGAACGGCTCTGGCCCGCGGCCTGGGTCTGGGCCTGGGGCGCGCTGGTCGCGGTCACCCTCGGCATCGTCTTCGTGCCCGCCACCTCGGTCGGCGTCGCCGTGGTCGTCGGCGTGCTGGCCCTCGCGGGGACCGCCCTGCTGCTGCGCTCCTGGAGCCCGGTCGTGCGGGTCGTCGAGCCCGAGCCGGGCGCCGGGCTGTGGCTCCAGGCCGGCGACGCCCGCATCCCCGCCGTGGCGCTGGGCGCGGTGGAGCCGCTGGACGCGGCGGCCATGAAGGCCGCCCTGGGCCCGGCGCTGGACGCCACCTCCCACCGGTGCGTCCGCGGCTGGGTGACCACGGGCGTGCGGGCCGAGGTCGTCGACGCCCGCGACCCGGTGCCCTACTGGCTGGTGAGCACCCGTCGGCCGCGACGCCTGGCCGCGAGCCTGCGCGAGGCGGGCGTCAGCGCCTGAGGCACCGGGGCGCGGCCCGCGGCCCGGCCTGGGGCACGGACGGCACGGCCTGGGGCGACGGCCCTGGGCACGGCCGGGGACACGGACGGCCGCCCCCGCGGGTGCGGGGACGGCCGGGCGGGCTCGCCGTCGGGGACGGCGGTGGTGCGCTCAGGCGCACTCCGAGCAGATGGGCAGCCCGTCCTTCTCGCCGACGAGCTGGCTGCGGTGGTGGACCAGGAAGCAGGACCCGCAGGTGAACTCGTCCTGCTGGGCCGGGAGCACCTGCACGGACAGGTCCTCGTTGGACAGGTCGGCGCCGGGGAGCTCGAAGCCCTCCGCCGCGTCCGTCTCGTCCTCGTCGACCTGACCCGTCTTGGCGTCACCCCGGCGGGCCTTGAGCTCCTCGATCGAGTCCTCGGAGTCCTCGTCGGTCTTGCGCGGTGCGTCGTAGTCGGTCGCCACTGGCGTCGTCACACTCCGTCTGGAAGTCCTTCGCCCCACCGGACCCGCTGGGGCTGTCACGCCAACGCTGCCGGGCCGCGATTGATGCCCGGACGAGGTCGCGGCGCGGATTGTGCCCTACTCCCCGCCCGATCACCAGGCCGGTCCTGCCCCCTGGACGCCCGCGACCCTGCCCCGGGCCTCAGCCGCCGGCCGCGGACCAGGCGCGCTCGAGCGCGTCGACGACCCCCGGGGCGGCGGCCAGCACGAGCCGGCCGTCGGGCGGTGCCCCGTCGCGGCCCCGGACGACGGCCCCGGCCTCGGTGGCGACGAGCACGCCGGCGGCCTGGTCCCACGGGTGCAGGCCGCGCTCGAGGTAGGCGTCCAGCCGGCCCGCCGCGACCATGCACAGGTCCAGCGCGGCGCTGCCGACCCGGCGCACGTCGCGCACCTGCGGCAGCAGCGTCGCCACCAGGCGGCCGTGCTCGGCCCGGGCGCCCGGGTCGTAGGAGAAGCCGGTGCCCAGCAGGCAGCCGGCCAGCTCGTCGCAGGACGAGGCCCGCAGCGGCGCCGCCGTGGCCGTGCCGCCCCCCGGCAGCGGCCCGTCCAGGACGGCGCCCTGCCCCGCGGCGGCCGAGAACACCTGGTCGCGCTCGACGTCCAGGACGGCCCCGGCCAGCGCCCGCCAGGTCGCCGGGTCCGGCTCGCCGGCCACCACGGCGACGCTCACGGCGTAGGTGCCGGTGCCGTAGAGGTAGTTGACGGTCCCGTCGAGCGGGTCGAGCACCCACGTGAGGCCGCTCGGTCCCCGGGACGTGGCCCTCCTCCTCGCCCAGGACGCCGTCGTCGGGCCGGGCGCGGGCGAGCAGGTCCCGCAGCCGGCGCTCGGAGGCCAGGTCGGCGGCGGTCACCACGTCGGTCGGCGTGGACTTGGTCCGGTGCACCGTGACGACCTCGCGGCGGTGCTCGAGCAGCACCTGCCCGGCGGCCCGGGCCAGGTCGACGGCCAGCAGCCGGAGGCCGGAGGCGTCCGGGCCGTCCGGCCGCCGGCCGGCCGTGCCGGCCGGCCGTGCCGAAGGGGTCAGCCCCGGACGAGGTCACGGTCGCCGCCGCTGCCGTCCACGACGGGCTGCTCCCAGTCCTCGCCGCAGGCGGCGGGGCGGTCGCTGCGCGCGTTCCGGCAGCACCCGACCGGGCAGACGGAGTGGCTCGGGCCCCAGGGGCCGACCGCGGGCTGCTCGGGCGAGCCCCCGCGCGCCGGTCTCGGCCCGCTCCTGGAGCAGGTCGACGAGCTGGGCGACGAAGGCCGGGGCGGTGCCCACCGTGGCGGCCCGCTCGAAGGGCAGCCCGATCTCGCGCGCGGTCTCCTCGGCCTCGGTGTCCAGGTCGAACCGCACCTCCATGTGGTCGGAGACGAAGCCGACCGGGGACACCACCACCGCGGGCACGCCGTCGGCGTGCAGCGCCCGGAGGTGGTCGTTGACGTCCGGCTCCAGCCACGGCTGGGTCGGCGGGCCCGAGCGGGAGCAGTAGACGAGGTCCCAGGCCGGCACGGCGCCCAGGGCGCGGCCGGCCTGCTCGGCCACCGCCGCGCACGCCTGCCGGTGCTGCTCGCTGTAGGCGCCGCCCGCCGGCCCGGAGGCGTCCTCCATGACGTCGGGCACGGAGTGGGTGACGAACACCAGCCGCGCCCCCGGCCGCAGCGGCGCCTCCAGGCGGCCGAACGCCTCGGCGACCGCGTCGGCGTTGGCCCCCACGAAGCCGGGGGTGTTGAAGTAGTGGCGGACCTTGTCGACCTCGATCCCGCCGCCCCTCCTGGGCCAGGGCCAGCACGGAGGCGGCGACGTCCTCGCGGTACTGCCGGCAGCCGGAGTACGAGGAGTACGCGGAGGTGATGACGGCGAGCACCCGCCGGGCGCCGGCCTCGTGCGCCTCGCGCAGGGTGTCGGTGAGGTAGGGGTCCCAGTTGCGGTTGCCCCAGTACAGCGGCAGGTCCGCGCCCCGGGCGTCCAGCTCGGCCCGCAGCGCGGCCAGCAGCGCCCGGTTCTGGTCGTTGATCGGGCTCCGGCCGCCGAAGTGCAGGTAGTGCTCGGCGACGTCGACCAGCCGCTCGCGCGGGATCCCGCGGCCGCGGGTGACGTTCTCCAGGAACGGCATGACGTCGTCGGGGCCCTCGGGCCCGCCGAACGGAGCAGCAGCAGCAGGGCGTCGTACGGGGCGAGGTCGACGGTCACCGGCCCATCCTCTCCCCCGGCCCCGGACCGGGCACGCCGGCCCCCCGACACACGGCCCCGGTTGCGGCGGCCCGGGGCCCGGTCGGTGGCACAGTGGCCGCACGACGGACGCGGCGCGAGTGCCGCCGGCGTCGGGACGGAGGCACGGATGGACACCCTCAGGCTGGTGGAGGTCGCCGGCGACGGCTCCCTCGTGCTCATGACGGGGGACGGCCGCCGCTTCAGCCTCGGGGTCGACGAGCAGGTGCGCTCGGCCGTGCGGCGCTCCCGCAACGGCACCACCGAGGCCGCCGGCGACGACCGCCCCGGCCCCCGCGAGGTGCAGGCCCGGATCCGTGCGGGCGCCGACGCCGTGCAGGTCGCCGCCCAGACGGGCCTGGACGTGGACTACGTGCGCCGCTACGAGGGCCCGGTCCTGGCCGAGCGCGCCCACGTCGCCGACCTCGCCCGCGGCACGGCCGTCGACCGGGGCGGCGACCCCACGCTGTCCCTGGAGCGGGTCGTGCTCGACGTCCTCACCGGCGAGGGCTACGCCGTGGACGACATCCGGTGGGACTCCCGCAAGGTCGAGGGCACGCGCTGGCAGGTGGTCGTCACCTCCCGCGAGGGCGTCGCCCGCAGCGAGGCGACCTGGGGCTTCGACACCGCCACCCGCTCCCTGGAGCCGGTGGACGCCGAGGCGGAGCGCCTCACCGGGGTGGAGCGGCGCCGACGCCTCAGCGCGGTCCGCGACTCGGTGTTCGACGTGGAGCGCCCGGCCCCGGCGCCCGCCGGCCGCGGCGGCACGGTGGAGCTGCTCGACGCCCTGGCCCGGCAGCGGGGCCGTCGGCCCGTGACCCGGCCCGCCGCGGCCGAGGACGCACAGCCCGTCGCGGCCGAGGACGCACAGCCCGCCGCGGCCGAGGACGCGCGGCCCGCCGAGCAGGACGAGGCCGGGACCGCGGGCGCCGCCGTCGGTGCTGCGGACGACGGGGCCGCCGCCGGGCAGGCCCCGCCGGACGCCGGCGACGCGCCGGGCGGACCGCCGGCTGCCGAGGAGCCCGCCGGCGAGGTCGCGGCTCCCGACGAGGACCACGGGACCGTCCCCCCCGGCCTGCGCGTCGTCGCCGGGCGGCGCCGGGACCAGCGCCCTGCCGGCACGCAGCACGACGCGGGGCTCAGCATCGAGCCGGACCTGCTCACCGAGCTCGAGCTCGACCAGCCCCCGCTCCGGACGCCCGACCGGGCCGCCGGGCGTCCCGGGGCGGGCCAGGAGCAGGTCGACGTCCGTCCGGCCCCGCAGGCCCAGCCCGTCGCCGCCGGTGACCGTCGCTCCCGCCGCCGGCGCTCCGCGGTCCCCAGCTGGGACGAGATCGTGTTCGGGGCCAAGCGCGAGGACGGCTGAGGCTGTCGCTCAGGACCGCGGCCGGCCCCCGGCGTCCGCGGCGACGTCGTCGGCCCGGCCCTCCCTCACGTCCACCGTGCCGGGCGGCAGGACGGCCAGCTGCCCGACCGGGTCGATCGGGCACTGCTCCAGCGACCAGGGGAGCACGTCCGGGGACAGCTGGGCGGCCCGGGCCGCCGACGCGGTCATCCGCCGCATGAAGTGCCGCCGGCACAGGACCTCGTAGGCGACGTCCTCCACCGGCACGGCCCCGCGCCCGCCGGCGCCCGGCGTCCCCTCCGGGCCGTCGGCGCCGGTCACGTCCCCGACGACGACCTGGTCGCCGTCCACGACCATCCGGCCGCGGACCGTGCGGGCGTTGTGGGTGCCGCGCGACCCGCACCAGCACAGCGCCGCGACCTGCAGGGCCTCCACCCGGTCGGCGAGCTCGACCAGGCGCTGCGACCCGGGGAACAGCCGGGCCCGGAAGTCGCTGGTGATGCCGAAGGCGAACACGTCGACGTCGAGCTCGTCGACCACGCGGGCCAGCTGGTCGACCTGGACCGGCGTGTAGAACTGCGCCTCGTCGCACACGAGGTAGTCGGTGCGCCGACCGGCGAGCCGCTCCTCGACCACCGCCTGCCACAGGTCGTCGTCCTCGGCGACCTCGGTGGCCGGGCGCTCCAGGCCGAGCCGGCTGCTGAGCCGGCCGTGGCCGGCCCGGTCCCGGCGGGTGAACAGCATGCCCACCAGGCCCCGGGCGGTGCGGGTGTGGTCGAGCTGCAGCGCGAGGGTGGACTTGCCGGAGTCCATCGTCCCGCAGAAGAACACGAGCTCGGCCATGGGCGGCGACGCTACCGGGCCGGCAGCAGCCGGAGCAGCGGCACGGCGGTCTCGGCGTCGGTGACCGAGCCGTGCTGGCCGACCATCGACAGGGCGGCCGCGTCGTCGCGCGCGGTGTCGACCACGGCGAGGTCGCCCCGCGCGGCCACGAGCACCTCGCCCACCCGGGCCATCAGCCCGGCGTCGGCGTCGCCGCCGAACCAGCCGGCCGCGAGGGCCTCCTCGCACGTGAGCACCCACGCCCGCTCCCCCAGCACGTCGCGCCAGCGCCCGGCCACGGCCTCGGCCTCGTCCGGGCGGACCCGCAGCTGCACCAGGCGCGGCTCCCCCGCGGTGCCGAGCACGTCGGTGCGCAGGTGCGGGTGGTCGGCCACGTCGAAGATGGCCGGGCCGGAGCAGTCGACCATCCCGTGGTCGGCTGTCACCACGACCAGGGCGTCCCGGGGGGCGCGGCGGCGCAGCTCCTGCAGCCCGGCGTCGATGCGCTCGAGCTGGCCCGCCCACTCGTGGGACAGCCAGCCGCGGGCGTGGCCGGTCTTGTCGATGTCGCCCCAGTACACGTTGACGAGCGCGCGCGGCGAGGCCGACAGCGCGGCCACGGCGGCGTCGACCCGCTGGTCCAGGGTCTCGGCCCGCACGTAGGCCGGGCCCCGCAGGGCGGCCCGGGTCAGCCCGGAGCCCTCGAAGGCGGCGGGCCCGACCATGGTCGTGGGGACGCCGGCCGCGGAGACGCGCTCGAACACGGTCGGCTCGGGCTGCCAGGCGGAGGGGTCGAGGTCCGCCGGCCAGGACAGGTGGTTGACCACCTGCGTGGTGCCCGGCCGGAAGGCGCGGTAGCCGACCACGCCGTGCCGGCCCGGGGCGCAGCCGGTGCCCAGGGTGGCCAGCGCGGTGGCGGTGGTCGAGGGGACGGCCGTCCGGAGCTCGGTGGGCGCCCCGTCCGGCTGGCCGGACGCGGCCCGGCGCAGGAACGGTGCGTGGCCGCCGCGCTCGGCGAGCAGCCGGGCCCCCAGGCCGTCGACGAGGACCGTGCACACCCGCGGGTACGCCCCCAGGGCCAGGGTGTCGACGAAGCCGGCGACGTCGACGGCGCCGGCGACCGAGGGCAGCAGCTGGGCCAGCGAGCCGGCGGAGTAGTCCGGCAGCGCCGGGCGGTCGGGCAGCGCGGGGTCCTCCTGCGCCGCCGCCGTCACGTCCGGGGCCGCGAGGTGGCGGCCGACAGCGCGCGGGCGAAGCGCAGCGCCTCCTCGACCGCGTCGTGGCCCTCGGCCTCGGCGCTGACGCGCAGGGCGAGGTCGTCCCCGGTGACGCTGCCGGTGTAGCCGTGGTCGGCGTCGCACTCGGGGTCGGCGCAGCCGGCCGGCTCGAGGTCCACGCGGCTCGCGATGCCCCACGCCACGCCGAGCGTGACCTCGCGGGGCAGCCCGCCGGGGCGGTACCGCTCGGGGCGGTCGACGACGTGGGTGAGGACGACCGCGGTCACCCGGTCCAGGGGGACCGCCTCGGTGCTGGCCGCGGCGTAGGTGCGCCCGGCGTCCGCCGCCCGGGCCGGGGCCTCGGGGTGCGCGGCGCCGGCGCCGTGGCCGTCGCCCTCGCTGTGGTCGTCCGCGTGGGCCACGATGAGCCGGGTCGGGGTGAGCACGAGGACGGTGACGTGCCGGCGGACCTCGTCGCCCTCGTCGAAGGTCGTCTCGGGGTGGACGAAGTGGTCGACGGCCTCCTCGCCGGCCACCGCGGTCCGGACCACGTCGCACACCACGGCCGGGTAGTAGCCGGCGCGCTCGATGGAGCGCGTCAGACCCGCGGGGAGGTCGGGGTCGGTCGCACGGCGGGCGCCGGGTCGGGTGTCACGCACGCAGGCATCCTCCCACCGGCCGGGCACGGGCGTGGACGGCTCCGGCCTTCTCACCCGGGCAGCGGCAGCAGGGCCCGCCGGCCCCCGTCGGAGCGGGTCGCGGGCTCGGCCACCCAGGCCGTCGCGTCGAGCACCGCGACCCCGCCGGGGTGCACGTGCACCGGCTGCAGCCGGAGCGAGGCGACCTGGGGCAGGTCCTCGGCCAGGCGGGACACCCGGGCCACCACGTCCTCCAGCGCGTCCACGTCGACCGCCGGGCGCCCGCCGTGGCCGAACAGCCGGGGGGCGGCCTTCACCCCCCGGACCAGGTCGTGCACGTCGCTGGTGGTCAGGGGCGGGATGCGGTGGGCCACGTCGCCGAGCAGGTCCAGCGCGTCCCCCGCGAGACCGAAGCTGACGATCGGCCCGAACAGCGGGTCCTCCGCCGTGCTGAGCACCGTGGAGACCCCGCGCGGGGCCATGTGCTGCACGAGCAGCGGCCCCGCCCCGGGCCCGAGCTCGGCCTGCATGCCCTCGACGTCGGCGCGCAGGGCCGCCTCGTCGGCGATGTCGAGGCGGATGCCGCCGGTGTCCAGGCGGTGCCGCAGCCGCGACGCCTTGAGCACGACGGGGTAGCCCGTGGCCCGGGCCGCCTCGGCCGCGGCGTCCGGGTCGGCGACCTCGGCGCTGGCCCACACCCGCACGCCGTAGCAGGCGAGCAGGGCCACGACCTCCTCCCGCTCCAGGCGGCGGCCGTCCGGCGTGGTGGCGAGGACGTGCTCGACCAGGGCGCGGGCCCGGCGGGGGTCCAGGCCCTCGGGGTCGACGAGCGGGCCGGTCTCGCGCCGGCGCCACGCGGCGTAGCGGACCACCGAGGCCAGCGCGCGGACCGCGTCCTCGGGCAGCGGGTAGGCCGGCACGGGCGGGCGGTCCTCGGTGGTCGAGCCCACCAGCCGCGGCCCGATGAAGCAGGCCACGGTGGTCCGGCCGGAGCCGTCCGCCCGACGCTGCAGCGCGAGCTGGATGTCGTCGGTGGCGACCTGCAGCGGCGGGATGAAGCTGGCCACGACGGCGTCGACGTCGTCGCGGGCGTAGACCAGGGCCAGGGCGGCGTCGAACTCCTCCGCCGTGGCCTCCGAGCGGACGGACACCGGCTCCCCCACCACCGTCAGCCCCCACGACGCGCAGGCGTCGGCGGCCAGCGCGCTGAGCGCGGGCGAGTTGCCCACCACGGCGACCCGGTCGCCCTGCGGCAGCGGCTGGTGCAGCACCACCTGGGCCACGTCGAAGCAGCTGGTGGAGGTTCTCGGTCCGGATGACGCCGGCCTGGCGCAGCATGGCGTCGAAGGCCTCGGGCGGGGCGCTGGACTCCCGGACCTCGTGCCCCGGCGGCACGCCGTACTCGCTCACCCCGCTCTTGACCACGATGGTCGGCTTCACCCGGGCCAGCTGGCGGGCGATGCGGGAGAACTTGCGGGGGTTGCCCACGCTCTCCAGGTACAGCCCGACCACGGCGGTCCGCTCGTCGTCGAGCCAGTACTGCAGGGCGTCGTTGCCGGACACGTCGGCCCGGTTGCCCGCGGACAGGAACGAGCGCAGTCCCAGGCCCCGCCGCTCCGCGCTGGACAGCACCGCCACCCCGAGCCCGCCGGACTGGCTGAACAGGGCCAGGGCGCCGGGGCTGGGCAGGGTGGGGGCCACCGAGGCGTTGAGGCTGACCGCGGGGTCGGTGTTGATGATGCCGAAGCTGTTGGGGCCGATCACCCGGATCCCGCTGGCGCGGGCCAGGCGGACCACCTCGTGCTGGAGCTCGACGCCCTCCTCGCCCTCCTCGGCGAACCCGCTGCTGACCACGACCGCGCCCTTGACCCCCAGGTCGACGCACTGGGCGAGCACCTCGGGCACCGAGGCGGCCGGCACGGTGACCACGGCCAGGTCCACCGGGCCGGGGACCTCGGACACCGAGGCGTGGGCGACGGAGCCGCCGACCTCGAAGGCCTCGCGGTTGACCACGTGGACGGGGCCGGTGAACCCGCCCTCGGTGATGGCCTGCAGCACCCGGGCGCCGAAGCTGGAGGCGTCCGCGGCTCGCCCCGACCACCACGACGGAACGGGCGTTGAGCAGGGCCCGCATGCTCAGCGACTCCGCCCGGTGCTCGCGCGCGGCCATGACGGCCAGGGAGCGCTCGGTGGGGTCGATGTCGAAGGAGACCTCGATGATCCCGTCGTCGAGGTGGTGGCTGACCTCGTAGCCGGCCTCGCGGAACACCCCGAGCATGCGCTGGTTGGTCGGGCAGGACGTCGGCGGTGAAGCACGTGATGCCGTTCTCGCGCGCGGCCGCGCCCAGGTGCTCCAGCAGCACCGAGCCGATCCCCCGGCCGCGGTGCGCGTCGGCGATGTTGAAGGCGACCTCCGCCGAGCGCGGCCCGCCGCCCGCGGGGTCGTCGCCCGGGTCCCCGGCCTCGTAGCGGCCGATGCCGACGATCTCGTCGCGGACCGTGGCCACCAGGCCCACCCGGCGGACGTGGTCGACGTGCACGAAGCGGTGCATGTCCGCGGGGCTGATCCGCGGCATGGGGGCGAAGAAGCGGAAGTAGATGCTCTCGGCGCTCTGCGCGGCGTGGAACCGGTCGATCCGCGGCGGCGTCGTCCGGGCGCACGGGCCGCACGTGGGCGACCCCGCCGTCCCGCAGCACGACGTCGGCCTCCCAGTGCGCGGGGTAGGCCTCGGCGGGCTCCGCACCGGTCACGGCACGACGCTACCGCGGCCCGGTCCAGCGTGCCGAGGGCCCGGCCGCGCCGGTCCTCGGCGATGATCGCGGCGGTGAGCCCTGCGCGCCGTGGTCCCCGGTCCGGTCCCGCCGACGGGCGCGCCCGGTGCCGACGGCACGGAGGTCCCGGTCGGCGGCCACGTCGTCGACATCGACGTCGAGGACGAGATGCAGGGCGCGTTCCTGGAGTACGCGTACTCGGTCATCTACTCCCGCGCCCTGCCGGACGCCCGGGACGGCCTCAAGCCCGTGCAGCGCCGGATCGTCTACCAGATGGCGGACATGGGCCTGCGCCCGGACCGCGGGCACGTGAAGAGCGCCCGCGTGGTCGGCGAGGTGATGGGCAAGCTCCACCCGCACGGGGACGGCGCGATCTACGACGCCCTGGTCCGCCTCGCGCAGCCGTTCACGCATGCGGCTGCCGCTGGTGGACGGGCACGGCAACTTCGGGTCCCTGGACGCCGGCCCCGCGGCGGCCCGGTACACCGAGGCCCGCCCCGCCCCGGCGGCCACCCTGCTCACCGACGGCCTCGACGAGGGCGTCGTCGACACCGTCGACAACTACGACGGCTCGCTCCAGCAGCCCGAGGTGCTCCCCGCCGCCTACCCCAACCTGCTGGTCAACGGCGCGAGCGGCATCGCGGTCGGGATGGCCACCAACATGCCGCCGCACAACCTGGCCGAGGTGGTCGCCGCCGCCCGCCACCTGGTCCGCCACCCGCAGGCCACCACCGCCGACCTCGGCCGCTTCGTGCCCGGGCCCGGACTTCCCCACCGGCGGCATCGTCGTGGGGCTGGACGGCGTGCGCGAGGCCTACGAGACCGGCCGCGGCTCCTTCCGGGTCCGCGGCCGGGTCCAGGTCGAGGCCGTGACCGCCCGGCGCAAGGGCCTCGTGGTCACCGAGCTGCCCTACGGCGTGGGCCCCGAGCGGCTGATCGAGAAGATCAAGGACTGCGTCCAGACCAAGAAGCTCGACGGCATCGCCGCGCTCACCGACCTGTCGGACCGCACCCGCGGCATGCGGGTCGTCGTGGAGCTCAAGAGCGGCTTCGACCCCGAGGCCGTCCTCGCCCAGCTGTACCGGCAGACCCCGCTGGAGGAGGCGTTCAGCGTCAACGCCGTGGCGCTGGTCGACGGCCGGCCCCGCACGCTGGGCCTGCGCGAGCTCCTCCAGGTCTACGTGGGCTTCCGCCTGGACGTGGTCCGCCGCCGGACCGCGCACCGGCTCGCGGTGGCCGAGCGCGAGCTGCACCTCGTCGAGGGTCTGCTGGTCGCCGTCCTCGACATCGACGAGGTCATCCAGGTCATCCGCACCAGCGACGACACCGCGACGGCCCGGGACCGGCTCATGACCGTGTTCGAGCTGAGCCCGGCCCAGGCCGAGCACATCCTCGAGATGCGGCTGCGACGGCTCACCCGGTTCTCCACCCTGGAGCTGGAGACCCGGCGCGACGAGCTGCGGGAGCGGATCGAGGGCCTCGCGGCGCTGCTGGCCAGCGACGAGCGGCTGCGCGAGACCGTCGCCGACGAGCTGGACGCCGTGGTCGCCGCGCACGGGACCCCCCGGCGCACCGTCCTGCTCGAGGGCGGCGACGTGCCCGCGCCCCGCGGGCGGACGACCCCGGTCGCGCTCGAGGTGCCCGACGAGCCCTGCCGGGTGCTGTGGGGCGCCACCGGCCTGCTCGCCCGCACCGCCGACCTCAGCCCGCTCGCGGTGCCGCGCGGCCCGCGCGACCGCAGCCGCCACGACACCATGCTCGCCGCGGTCACCACGACCGCCCGCGCCCACGTCGGCGTGGTGACCAGCACCGGCCGGCTGGTGCGGCTGCCGGTGGTCGACCTGCCCGCGCTGCCCTCCACGGCCTCGCCCGTCTCCCTGTCCGGCGGGGTGTCGGTGAGCGAGGCCGCCGGCCTGGCCGCCGGCGAGCGGGTCGTCGGGCTGGTGGACCTCGAGCCCTCCCGCCCGGGCGGCGGCCCCGGCCTGGTCACCGCGCGCGGCGTGGTCAAGCGCGTGCTGCCCGACGTCCCGCCCGGGCGCGACGAGTGGGAGGTGGTGCGCCTGGCCGACGGCGACGAGGTGGTGGCCGCCTTCGACGTGGCCGACGCCGACGAGCTCGTGCTCGTCACCGACGACGCGAGCCTGCTGCGCTTCGGGGCCGGGGCGGTCCGCCCGCAGGGCCGGCCCGCGGGCGGGATGGCCGGGGTGCGGCTCGCGGCCGGGGCCCGGGTGCTGTTCGCCGGGGCCGTGCGCCCCGAGCCCTCCCGGGGCGGCGACGGCACCGGCGGGGGCGCCGGCCAGGACGCGCCGGACCCGGTCGTCGTCGTCACCGCGGCGGGCAGCAGCGGCTCGCTGCCGGGCAGCCCCGCCATGTCGGTCAAGGTCACGCCGTTCGAGCTGTACCCGGCCAAGGGCCGCGGCACCGGCGGCGTGCGGGTGCACCGGTTCCTCAAGGGCGAGGACCTGCTGGTCGCCGCCTGGGTGGGGCCCGGACCGGGCCTGGCCGCCGGCGCGACCGGCGTGCCCGTCCCGCTGCCGCCCGCCGACACCCGCCGCGACGGCTCCGGTGCCCGCCCGCCCGGGGCGCTCTCGGTGCTCGGCGGGGTGCCGCGATGACCGGCACGCCGCCCGAGGGCAGCCCGCCCGAGGGTGCCCGGGACGTCGTCGCCCCCGAGCAGGAGCCCCAGCTGCGGTGCAGCGTCGCGGCGCGGCACCTGGGCGAGCCGGTCGACGCCACCGCCCCGCACGCCGTGTCGTGGGTGGGCGTGGTCGTCCCCGGCGCCTGGTCCGCCCGGGCCACCGATCGGCTGGACCCTGCGCTGCGGGCGGCGCTGGACGCCGCGCCGCAGGTCCGCGCGGTCCTGCTGCGTCCCGTCGGGCGGGCCGGCACGACCACCGGCCTCCTGCTCGCGGGGACCCGGCCGGGCCGCACCTGGCTGCGCGAGGTCGACGCCGAGGGCACCCCGGAGGTGCTGCGGGCCCTGTCCGACGACGGCTCCGCCGCGCTGGCCGCGCTGGTCGCGGGCCGCGACCCCGGCCTGGGTCGCCGGGTCGAGCGGCCCGCCGTGCTGGTGTGCACCAACGGCGCCCGCGACGCCTGCTGCGCGCGCGAGGGGCGTCCGGCGGCGGCCCTGCTGGCCGAGCGGCTGCGGCCCGGGCGCGCCCGGCTGTTCTCCCGCGGCCCGGTCGGGGCCGAGGTGTGGGAGGCCACCCACCTGGGCGGGCACCGCTTCGCCCCGACGGCGGCCGTCCTCCCCCACGGCGTGCTGCTCGGCGGGCTCGGGCCCGACCCGGCCGCCGCTCGCCGACGCCGTGGTCGACCTCCTGGCGGGCCGGACGGTGGTGGACGGCTACCGCGGTCGGTCCACGTGGGCCACGCACGAGCAGGCGGCGGAGACCGCGGTGCGGCGCCACCTGGCCGTCGTGGGCGTCAACGCGGGCCCCGACGACGTGGTCGTCGACGGCAGCGTCGTCGTGGAGCCGGTCTCCGGCCGGGCCGGCGGGTCGTGGCGGGTGGCGGCCCGGCACAGCGGGGGCCGCACGTTCCGGGTGCTCGTGCACCGCAGCGTCATGGAGCCCGGGCGCCCGGCGTCCTGCGGGGCGGAGGTCACCCCCGTCGTGCTGTGGGACTGCGAGGTCGACCCGGACACCGCCCCGGGCTTCTACCTCGGCGGCTGAGCCTCCGCCCGGCGGACGAGCCCGTCAGGCCGGGGCGGGGACGGCCGGCACGTCGAGGACCCACGTGGTCTCCCGGGTGCGCTCGACGTAGCCGAGGTCGAGGTACAGGCCCAGCGCCTGCGGGTTGTCGACGTCCACGCCCAGGCCGGCCCGCTCGAGGCCCTCGTCGAGGTAGGCCTGCAGCGCCCGGGCCAGCAGGGCCCGGCCCAGGCCGCGGCCCCGGTGCTCCGGCGCGACGCCCAGCAGGTCCGTCCAGCCCTCGGTGTAGCCCTGCGGCTCCCAGTCCTGGGCGTAGGTGCCGCTCACCAGGTAGCCGGCGACCCCGCCCGAGGCGTCGAGCGCGGCGAAGCTGAGGTCCGGCCGGCAGCCGGCGCCGTCCACGCAGTAGCGCCGCCAGTCCGCGGCCTCGATGGGCTCGCTGCCCCAGTGGTGCGCGAAGGCCTCGTTGTGGGCCTGGCGGACCCGCTCCTGCAGGTCGGCGCCGCTGGTCGCCGCGGAGAGCCGGCGCAGCTCGAGGCCCTCGGGCAGCGGCACGTCCGGCACGGGCAGCGCGCCGTCGCGGCCCATCACCGCGTGGTAGCGGCGCGGGACGAAACCCGCGGCCCGCACGAGCGCGGCGCGGCCGGCGACGTGGTCCTCGACGAACACCCGGAGCATCCGGGGCACGTCCGGGCCGCCGTCGCTGCCGGCGAGCAGCTCCTGGCCGCGGGCGGTCTGCCAGGCCAGCAGCGCCCGGCCCGCCCCGCGGCCCCGCACGCGGGGGTGGACCATCCCGCGCAGCAGGGCCTGCCGGGTGCGCACCTGGCCGGGACGGCGCAGGACGATCCCGTAGGCGAGGACGTCACCGCCGGCGTCGACGCCCACCGCGCCGTCCGTGGCGGGGTCCCACCACTCCGTGCGCAGCTGCTCGTCGACGTCCTCGAGGCTCTCGCGCTCCTGCTGGCGGTCCACGTCCGCGCAGGCCTCGGCCAGGGCGTGCACCGCGGCGGCGTCCTCGCGGGAGGCGGCCCGGAAGCGCAGCCCGGCGACCGGGTCGGGAAGGTCGGCCACGGCACGCACCCTGTCAGCCGGGGACCGCGGCGCGCCAACCGCGTCCGCTGCCGGCGGAGGGCTCAGGCATCGATCCGCTCCCGGTCGAGCACGTCGGACCGCTCGACGAGGAAGTCCTTGCGGGGGGCGACGTCGGAGCCCATGAGCAGCTCGAAGACGGCCTCGGCCGCGGCGGCGTCGCTCACCCGGACCCGGCGCAGGGTGCGCCGGGAGACGTCCATCGTGGTCTCCGCGAGCTGGTCGGCGTCCATCTCCCCCAGGCCCTTGTAGCGCTGGACGGGCTGCTTGACCGCGCGGTTCCTGCGCTGCGCGTCCTTCAGCACCCGGGCCAGCTCGGCGTCGGAGTAGGTGTACACGACCTCCTTGGAGGCCCCCGAGCCGATGTCGATGCGGTGCAGCGGCGGCACGGCGGCGAACACCCGGCCCGCGTCGACCAGCGGGCGCATGTACCGGAAGAACAGCGTGAGCAGCAGGGTCCGGATGTGGGCGCCGTCGACGTCGGCGTCGGTCATGATGACGATCCGGCCGTAGCGGACGGCGTCCAGGTCGAAGGTCCGCCCCGACCCGCCGCCGATGACCTGGATGATCGAGGCGCACTCGGCGTTGCGGAGCATGTCCGACACCGAGGCCTTCTGGACGTTGAGGATCTTGCCGCGGATCGGCAGCAGCGCCTGGAACTCGGAGTCCCGCGCGCTCATCGCCGTGCCCAGGGCGCTGTCCCCCTCGACGATGAACAGCTCGCTGCGCCCGACGTCGCCGCTGCGGCAGTCCTTGAGCTTGGCCGGCAGCGAGCTGGACTCCAGGGCGTTCTTGCGGCGCTGGTTGTCGCGCTGGACCCGGGCCGCGACCCGGGCCCGCATCTCGCCGACGACCTTCTCCAGCAGCGCCGCCGACGGGCCGCGGTCCTCGCGGCGGGGGCTCGTCATCCGGGCGGCGAGCTCGGTCTCCACGACCTTGGCCACGATGGCGCGGACGGCCGGGGTCCCGAGGACCTCCTTGGTCTGGCCCTCGAACTGCGGCTCGGGCAGCCGGACGGCGACCACGGCGGTGAGGCCGGCCTGCACGTCGTCCTTCTCCACCCGGTCCGAGCCGTCCTTGGCCGCGACCTTGAGCTTGCGCGCGTTGGCCTGCACCTGCCCCCGCACGGTCTTGAGCAGGGCCTGCTCGAAGCCCGCCAGGTGGCTGCCGCCGTGCGGCGTGGCGACCACGTTGACGAACGAGCGGACGGTGGTCTCGTAGCCCGTCCCCCAGCGGACGGCCACGTCGACCTCGCAGGTGCGCTCGACCTCGCGCGACTCCAGGTGCCCGGTCGCGTCCAGGACGGGCACGGTCTCCACGAACGTGCCGCTGCCCTGCAGGCGCCAGGTCCCGGCGACCTCCTCGCCCTGGGCGAGGTAGTCGACGAACTCGGCGATGCCGCCGTCGAAGCGGAGCTCGTCGTGCTGCGGCTCCTCGCCCCGGGCGTCGTCGAGGGTGAGGGTGAGCCCGGGGACGATGTGGGCGGTCTGCCGCAGGCGCGCGAGCAGGTCGTCCCGCTCGAACCGGGCGCCCGCCACGAAGACCTGCGGGTCCGGCCAGAACCGGACGCGGGTCCCGGTGCGGCCCTTGGCGACCCGGCCGGAGACCCGCAGCCGGGAGTCGTCGGTGAACGGCACGAACGCGGAGGAGGGGCCGACGTCGCCGACCCGGCCCGCCTCGCCGGTGTCGGCGAACTCCCCGGGCTCCCCGCGCCGGAAGCTCATCGCGTGGGTGCGCCCGCCGCGGTCCACCTCGACGTCCAGCCGCGAGGACAGGGCGTTGACCACGCTCGCGCCCACGCCGTGCAGGCCGCCGGACGCGGCGTATGACGCCCCGCCGAACTTCCCGCCCGCGTGGAGCTTGGTGTAGACGACCTCGACCCCGCTGAGCCCGGTGCGGGGCTCGATGTCCACCGGCACGCCGCGGCCGTCGTCACGGACCTCCGCGGAGCCGTCGGGGTGCAGCAGCACCTCCACCCGGGTGGCGTGCCCGGCCAGGGCCTCGTCGACCGAGTTGTCGATGAGCTCCCACAGGCAGTGCATGAGGCCGCGGGTGTCGGTGGAGCCGATGTACATGCCGGGGCGCTTGCGGACCGCCTCCAGGCCCTCGAGCACCGACAGGTGGCGCGCGGTGTAGGACGCCTCGCCCGAGGCGGCGCGGGGCGGGGAGCCGACGGTCGGGGACACGCCAGCACGGTAGCCGGGGACGCGGGCCGGACGGCGCAGGCAGGGCGGTGGTGGGCGCCGGGGTCCCCCGGCCGGCTCCCCGCCGCTGGGCCAGTGGTGTACCCCACACACGTTTCGCGGCCAGCGGAACGGATGTCCGCCGGGAACGCCTCAGCCCAGGGCATGGTTGTACCGATCGACATGCAGACAGACCCGCGAAGCACCCCGACCCGCACGCACGCCGGTGCATCCACGAAGCCTGGAAAGGCGGTACCCGCATCATGACGACCCTGACGGCTCCGGCCCTCAACGCCGCCGACCGCTGCGACCGCTGCGGTGCCCAGGCCTACATCAAGGCGGTCCTCCCCGGCGGAGGCGAGCTGCTCTTCTGCGGCCACCACGGCCGCCAGTTCGCGCCGACCCTCGAGGCGCAGGGGGCCGACGTCCTCGACGAGACCGTCCGCCTCACCGAGGACGCCAGCGCCAGCTGAGCCCACGCACCCTGCACCACCGCTCTACCTGCACCACTGCTCTCGACCTGCACCACCGCTCGACCCGCACGCCCTGACGGCACCCCGGCCCCGGCCGGGGTGCCGTCCGTCGTCCCGGGCCTAGGGTCCGTGCCATGACGACCGAGGTGCTCGTCGGCACCCTCCTGCTGCTGGCCATGCTCGTGGGGATCGCGGGGATCGTGGTCCCGGTGCTGCCCGGGCTGGTCCTCATCAACGGGGCCGTGCTCGGCTGGGCGCTCTACGAGCGGAGCACCGTCGGCTGGGTGACGCTCGCCGTGTGCCTCGCGCTGTGGGGGGCGGCGGCCGCGCTGCAGTACCTGGTGCCGGGCAAGCGGCTGGTGGCCGCGGGGGTGCCCACGTGGGTGATCGCCGTCGCCGGCCTGGCCGGGGTCGTCGGCTTCTTCGTGGTCCCCGTGGTGGGGCTGCCGCTGTTCTTCGTCGGGGCCGTCTACCTGGTGCAGTCCCTGCGGGCCCGCCACCTGGGCCGGTCCGTCGGCTCCACCTGGCAGGCCGTCCTCGCGGTCGGCCTGTCCCAGCTCATCGAGCTCACCGGCGGGATGCTCTGCGTCGTCACGTACCTGCTCGGCTTCTGGTGGGCCACGCGCTGAGCGCGCGGCCGACCAGAGGTCCGGTCAGCGGGAGCTGAACAGGGCACGACGGCCTGGGCGGGGGGCCGGTCGCGAAGGGCCCAGCGGCCGGGAGGGCGGCCGCGGTGAGCACGCTGAGGGGACGACGGTGCCCGGATGGCCTCCACGGCGGGGCCACGGCGCCGGCGGGTCGCGCCGCGTCACCGGGAGGACCACCCGCATCTGCGCCCCGACAGGGAGAAGAGCCGCCGACGTCCCCCTCTCGCGCGACCGTCCGGGCGGTCGGGATCAGCAGCCCGGTCCCACCTGGATCAGCCCGACGACGTCGCCCGGTCCGCGCAGCACCGCGTCCACCTCGGCGACCGGCACCTGCTGCCGGCCCGGCCACAGCCGCAGCACCCCGCCCGGCAGCTGCCAGTCCGCCGACAGCCCCTGGCTCCACCGGTCGTCCAGGTAGGCCGCGGTGATGCCGGGGTAGGACTCCTTGACCCGCACGGCCTCGTCCCCGACGGACAGGCCCGTGTCGGTCCGTCCCGCGTCGACGGTGATGCCCTGCACCACCGGCCCCGCCCCGGTCCCGTCGTCGGCCAGGACGAGGTACAGCAGCCCCGGCTCGTCGTCGCCCAGGGCCAGGCGGCACGAGGGACGTCCGTCGCGGGCGGCACCGTCCGCCGGGTCGCCCTCGTCCACCACGTCGACCAGCGCGGTGGCCGCGGACAGCGGGTCGCCGATGCGCAGCTCGCCCCAGCCCTGCAGGTCGAGGACCGGCAGCTCCGCCTCCTCCGCCTGGCGGGCCTCCATCTCCGCCACGGGGCACGCCGCCGCTGCGTCCTCGCGCACCTGGACGTGGTCGACCAGGCCGTCGCCGGTGAGGTCGGCGAAGGCCACGCGGACGCCGGACGACGGGCGCACCCAGGCCACCTCGACCTGGACCGGCGCCTCCTGCCACGGCACGAGCACGGGCGTCATGCCCCGGAACAGCCCGTCGGTCGGCAGGGAGCCCAACGGGTCCCCGACGCCGGCACCGAGGTAGGAGGTGGTGCTGCCCGACCGGTCGTCCACGGACACCGCGGCCAGCCTGTCCCCCACCAGCCAGCCGGCCACCCCCGGACCGGGACCGCGGTCGTCCAGGCCGGGCAGCACCCGTCGGCAGCCGCCCACCTCCCGCGCCTGCACGGAGTAGCCGGAGGCCACCACCTCGGCCGCGCTCATCCCCAGCCGCAGCCCGTCGACGCCGTCCGGCCGGACCACCGCGGTGCCGCCGGGGAGCGGGTCCTGCGGCACGGGGGCGGCCGAGGGCGTCGGCACCGCGTCGAGGGAGGCGCGCGTGGCCTCGACGGCGGCCTCGTCGGTGGCGGTGCCGGGCCGGGCCAGCACGGCCGCGACCGAGCAGCACGCCAGCGCCGACGACGACGGCGGTGCGCGTGGTCGCGGCGCGGCGGGGCACGGCCCAGCTGTCGCACGGGGCCGCCGGCCACGCGCGCGGGCGCCGGCGGCGTCCTCAGCAGAGCCGGGCGGGCTGGGCGTCCGCCGCGCGGACGGAGATGCTCTGCACCAGCGGCGGACCGCCGCTCACCGGCACCTCGACGTCGGGCACCCACGCCTCGCCGGGGTACGTCCCCACCGACACGACACGGTCGTCCTGGACCACCTCGACGTCCCCCGGGAGCGCGAGGGGGTAGCGCTCGTCGATCAGGGGGAAGGCCGAGCGGACCTCGGCGACGGTGTCCCCGGGCGCCACGCCGAGGCTCGTCAGGCCGGCGACCTCGACCCGGGCCTGGACCACGACGCCGTCCAGGGCCACCAGCCGCAGCGTAGCCGCCCTCCGGGGTGGCTCCCGAGAAGCCTTCGGCACGGCCCCTGCAGGCCGTCGCTGCTCAGGCCGAGCCGGGCCACGAGGTCCCCGGCGGAGGAGCCGATCGGTGCCGCGGCGACGCCGTCCAGGCCGAGCGTGAGGTCGGTGCCCGGCGCCGGCGGCGGCCCGGCCCAGATCCGGGGCCCGAGCTCGGACAGGGCCTGCTGGGTGCAGTGCCGCGCGCGCGGGTTCCGCACCTCGACGGTGGTGATGCGACCCCGTGCCTGCTCCGTGACGGCGGACATGTCGTAGATGGCGTCGGAGAAGACGACGTCGACGCCGTCGAGCCGCAGACGTGGACGACGGTGACCTCCGGCCCCACCGGGCCGTGCGGCCGCTCGACCGCTGGTCCGCGCGCCGGGCAGCTCGGACGCCGCCTCGACCGGCGACCCGAGCGTCGGGCCGAGCCACGTGCCGAGCCCCGCGACGACCTCCGGGGCGGGGTCCCACCGGGTGAGGACGACCGCCGACACCGTGCCGTCGACCACCCACCCCGAGGTCGTCCACCCCTGCGGCCGTCCTCGTCGTAGAGGTACACGGGCACGCAGCCGCCGGGCAGGTCCTCCGGGCCGGACGTCCCGTCGCCGTCGAGGTCCGGCAGCTCCATCCAGGTCCCGGCCCGGCCGCCGGGGGTCCCCAGCCGCAGGCCCGCGAGGCCGTTGGCCTCCAGCAGGACCGGCAGCAGGTCCGACGCCGGGAGGCTGGGCGCCGCCGAGGGCGCCGGAGCGACCGGGGGCAGCAGGTCGGCCTCCTGCGGCGGCGGTGCCCCCGCGCGTGGTGAGCACGCCCACGACGAGCAGCACCGCGGCCACGGCCGGCACCCACCTGCTCGCGCGCACCGCCCCCGCCCTCCGTCGGACCCGGCGCCGCGGGGCGCCGTGCTGCCATGGTGCCACCGGCGCCGCCCGGCCCGCCGGCGACCCGGGCTCAGCAGCCCCGGGACACCTGCATGGAGGCGACGAGCAGGTCGCCCTGGACCGGGACGTCCACGTCCGGGACCACGGCGCCCGGCCGGGCGACCTGGACCACCACCCGGACCTCCGGCAGCCGGACGACGAGCCCGGAGTTGTCCGCCAGGGCCCGGAGGCCACCGGGCCCGACCTGGCCGGGGAAGGCGGCGGCGACGGCGGCGGCCGGGTCGCCCACGACCAGGGGCTGGTGGCCCGGGCCGGTGCGGAACGACCCGGCGGTCAGCCCGAACCCCGCGAGCGCGCCGTCCCGCAGCACGAGCGAGCTGGTGCCGGGCCCGACGGCGGGGCCCGGCGCCACGACCACGCAGCGCTCCTCGGCCGGCCGCCGGCGCCGTCGCGAGGAGCCGGGCCTCGACGAGGACGTCCACGGGGGTCCCGAGCACCAGGTCGGGGGTGCCCGCGGGGCCGGCGGCGGGGCCGGCCCCGCCCACCACGCGTCCGGTGCCGGGCACCAGGGCGCAGCGGGCCCCCTCGGGCGTGCGCAGCTCCGCCCACCTCGCCCCGCCGGGCCGGCCCAGGTCGCTGAGGACGAGCTCGCCCCCCGGGACGGGCACCCGGACGACGCGGACGAGCACGGGCAGGTCGCCCCGGGCGACGGGCTGCACCGTCTCGCGCGCCTCGTCCGCCGAGGCCGCCGCGGCGAGCAGCCCGCCGAGCCGCGCCGGCAGCCACGAGGCCAGCGGGACCGGCACGCCGTCGTCGCCGCGGCGCAGCAGCGCCACGGACCCCACCCGGCCCCTGACGGCCCAGCCGAGCACGTCGCCGTCCCCGCGCCCCAGCGCACGGCAGGGTCCGGCCCCCTCGGCCGTCTCCGGGCCGGAAGACCCGGAAGACCCGGACGACCCGGCGGCCCCGGCGGACAGGTCGGGACCCAGGCCCGTCACCGGGTCCCCGGGACGGGCCCCCGCGACCCGGGCCACCTCGTCGGCCACGGCCGAGAGGTCCACGGCCGGCAGCGCCCCCGTCGTGGCCGGGGCCGGCTGCGGCGACGGGGTCGTCGGCCCGCCCGACGGGGAGCGGACGAGCACGACCGCGAGGAGCAGCAGGCCCGCAGCGGCAGCGGCGAGCACGGCCCGGGACGCAGGCAGGCCCGCCACCGGTCGGTGACGGGCCTGCACGCGGTCCTCGGCGGAGCCGGTCAGTCCAGGTAGTCCCGGAGGACCTGGGACCGGCTCGGGTGACGGAGCTTGGACATGGTCTTGGACTCGATCTGACGGATCCGCTCACGGGTCACGCCGTAGACCTTGCCGATCTCGTCCAGCGTCTTGGGCTGGCCGTCGGTGAGCCCGAAGCGCATGCTCACGACCCCGGCCTCCCGCTCGGACAGGGTGTCCAGGACGGAGTGCAGCTGCTCCTGCAGCAGCGTGAAGCTCACCGCGTCGGCGGGCACCACGGCCTCGGAGTCCTCGATGAGGTCGCCGAACTCGCTGTCGCCGTCCTCGCCGAGGGGGGTGTGCAGGGAGATGGGCTCGCGGCCGTACTTCTGGACCTCGACGACCTTCTCGGGCGTCATGTCCAGCTCGACGGCCAGCTCCTCCGGGGTGGGCTCGCGGCCCAGGTCCTGGAGCATCTGCCGCTGCACGCGGGCCAGCTTGTTGATGACCTCGACCATGTGGACCGGGATGCGGATGGTGCGCGCCTGGTCCGCCATGGCGCGGGTGATGGCCTGACGGATCCACCACGTCGCGTAGGTCGAGAACTTGTAGCCCTTGGTGTAGTCGAACTTCTCGACCGCACGGATGAGACCGAGGTTGCCCTCCTGGATGAGGTCCAGGAACAGCATGCCGCGACCGGTGTAGCGCTTGGCCAGGCTGACGACCAGGCGCAGGTTGGCCTCGAGCAGGTGGTTCTTGGCCCGGCGGCCGTCCTCGGCGATCCACCACAGCTCGCGCTTGGCGCGCGGGTCGATGGCGGCACCCTCGGACGTCATCCGCTCCTCGGCGAACAGGCCGGCCTCGATGCGCTTGGCCAGCTCGACCTCCTGCTCGGCGTTGAGGAGGGCGACCTTGCCGATCTGCTTGAGGTAGTCCTTGACCGGGTCGGCGGTCGCGCCCGCCTGCACCACGGTGGGGGCCGGGTCGTCGTCGTCCTTGTTGGTGATGACGAAGGACTCGGTCGCGGGCTTGCCGGACACGGTGACCGCGGCGGGCTTGTCCCCCGCCTCGGCTTCGTCCTCGTCGTCCTCGGCCGCGTCCGCCGCCGGTGGCGACCTCTCCCTCGACCGAGGCGGCGACCTCGGCCACCTCGGTCAGGTCGGGCTCCACGTCGTCGTCGTCGTCTCGACGTCCTCGACGTCGGCGGGGTCGAGGATCTCGCCCTCCGCCGGTGCCGCGGCCGCCTTGTTCGGTGGCGATCTTCTTGCGCGATGGCGCCTTCGCCGCGGCCGCCTTCTGCGCGGCGGTCTCGGTCGGCTTCGCGGCCGTCTTCTTCACCGCGTCTTCCCGGCCACCTTCTTCGTGGCCGCCTTCTTGGCGCGGCGCCTTCTTGGCGGCCGGCGCCGCTCGGTGGCCGCGCCCGTCGGCACCGGACCGCGGAGTCCCGGCCGCCGTCCGCCTCGGTCGCGCCTTCGGCCTCCTGTCGGCCCGCCCCTTCGTGCACCGGCGCCTTCCTCGCCTTCGTCTCTCGCGACCTTGCTCGTCCGTCGTCGTGCTCATCGTGGCCACCGTCCCATCATCGATCGTCGCCGTGGCTGCGGGGGTGCGGGTGCGCGCCGCCGCCACCGTCGGGCGGGGCACCAGCCCCTGCAGCTCCATGGAGCCCATGTCCAGCCCGGCCCGGACGAGGTCCGCCATCACGGCCTTCATCCGTCCCGCCGGCACCGCCGCGTCGTCGACCACCTTGCGAAGGTCGCCGGCCGTCACGAGCCGCTCCCTTGCCGATGCGCCCCCTCATGTCCGCGAGGGCCGGGTGGCCCAGGAGGTCCTGCAGGGAACGCTTCTCGTGCTCCGACGACACGCACTGCCCTTCGTCGTGGTTCGCTCGCTCGCCCGTCATGGGCAGCACTGGCATGGGGAGACAGGCGTCAGACAAGCCTTCGACGCCCAGCACTACCATTGTAGTCCCACGGCCGCCCGCGCCGACCCCGGCCGTCGGCCCGCCGCCCGTGGCGGCGGCCCGTGCGCCGCCCTCACCGGTGGAACGTCAGCCTCCGCAGGGGCTGTTCCCGCCGCTCGCGGGGCTCAGCCGCGCGCGGCCCGGGCGGCGGCCTTCCGCGCCTGCTTGAACTCGCGCACCAGCTCCAGCGTGGCTCGTCCACGACGTCGGCGGCCGAGCGGTGCACGCCGTCCTCGCCGTACTCCCCGCGGCCTGCTGCCACCCCTCGGGGCAGACGCCCAGCTGCTTGCCCAGCAGCGCGAGGAAGATCTTGGCCTTCTGGTCACCGAACCCGGGCAGCGCCTGAGCCGACGGAGCAGGTCGGCGCCGTCCTCGGCCCGTTCCCACACCGCGGCCGCGTCGCCGCCGTAGCTCGTCCCGCACCGCGACGGCCAGGTCCTGCAGCCGGGCCCGCCATGCTGCCGTGGTATCGGTGGACGGCCGGCGGGCCGGCCATCGCGGCGGCCAGCACGTCGGGGTCCATGCCCGCCGACGACGCCGTCGGGTCGAGCCGGTCGGGCGCCCCGGGCAGGCGGTCGAGCAGCCTGCGGGGCCCCGCGAACGCGATCTCCATGCGCACCTGCTGGTCCAGGCAGCATGCCCACGAGCAGGGCGAACGGGTCCTCGGCCAGCAGCCGGTCCGCCTCGCGCCTCGCCCGCCAGGAACAGCCTGCCCACGGCTACTCGCCCTTGACGGCCAGCACGGGGCACGTGGCGTCCAGCAGGATGCGCTGGGCGTTGCTGCCGAGGATGAGCTTGCCGACCGGGGACCGACGCCGCAGGCCGATGACGATCACCTCGGCGGAGACGTCCTCGCGCGACCTGGAGCAGGTCGTCGGCGGGGTCGCTGCTGCGCGGCATGTGGCGCACCTCGTAGGCCAGGCCGTTCTCGTGCAGCCGGTCGGTGAAGCCCGCCAGGTCGGCCTCGACGGCCTCGGTGGTGTCCTCCTTGCTGCTCACCACGACCAGCGGGAGGTGGCGGCGGACGGCGGCGTCCACCCCGTGCGCCAGCGCGGCGCGTCCCTCCCGGCTGGGCAGGTAGCCCACCACGACGGCCATGGCACCTCCTCCTGGCGTGCCCCGCCTCCGTCGGCCGGGCTGCACCGGGGCCACCGTAACGGTCCTCGGCCGTCCTCGTACCCTGGCCGGTGGCGAGCAGGGACGGGGACGGCTGGGTCGCCTGCCGGTGCGGCGCCCGGCACTGGGGACGGCACGGCGCGGCCGGGCCTGGTGCTGTGGCGCCACGGGCCCCGCGGCCCCCAGGTGCTCCTGCAGCACCGGGCCGGATGGGTGCACGACGGCGGGACCTGGGCCGTGCCGGGCGGTGCCCGCGACTCCCACGAGGACCCGGTGGGCGCGGCGCTGCGCGAGGCGCACGAGGAGGTCGGGGTCCGGGCGGAGCACGTGTCACGTCGGCGAGGTGCCTGGCGGGCACCGACCACGAGGACTGGCGCTACGACTACGTCCTGGCCGAGGCGGGCGAGCGGGCGGGGTGCGGGCGGCCAACGAGGAGACCGCCGACCTCGGCTGGGTCGGGCTCGCCGAGCTGCCGGGCCTGCCGCTGCACGCCGGCCTCGCGCGGGACTGGGGCCGCCTCGTCGCCGCGGTCCGCGAGGTCTGCGGGCCCGGCGGGCCGCGGCTGAGGGCGTCAGGCGCCGCAGCGGGCGGGGTGGGAGCGGTCCCGCGCTGCCCGCGGGCCAGCACCTCGGCCAGCACCCCCGCCACCGCTGGCCGTCTCCACGAGGAAGCCGTCGTGGCCGTACCGGGACGGCACCGTGACCATGCGGGCGCCGGGGACGTGGTCGGCGACGTGCTGCTGCTGCTCGAGGGGGTACAGCCGGTCGGAGGTGATGCCCACGACCGTCGTCGGACGCGCGCACCGTGGCCAGGGCGGCGGCCGTCCCGCCGCGCGCACGGCCCACGTCGTGGCTGTTCATGGCCCGGGTCAGGGTCACGTAGGAGGCGGCGTCGAAGCGCCGGGCGAGCTTCGCCGGCCTGGTGGTCCAGGTAGGACTCGACGGCGTACCGGCCGCCCGTGCCGGGGTCCTCCCCCGGCTGCGGCTCCCGCCCGAACCGGGTGTCCATCTCCTCGCGCGAGCGGTAGGTGACGTGGGCGATCCGCCGGGCCACGCCCAGGCCGTCGACCGGGCCCGTCGCCGTCGGCGTCGTGGTAGTCCCCGCCCAGCCAGGCCGGGTCGGAGGTGATGGCGGCCAGCTGCGGGGCGCACCACGCGATCTGGTCGCCGCTGGCCGCCGCCGTGCTGGCCAGCACCACGAGCGAGTCCACCCGGCCCGGGTGGCTCGACCGCCCACTCCAGGGCCCGCATCCCGCCCATCGACCCGCCGACGACGAGCGCCCAGCAGCGGACGCCCAGCGCGTCGGCGAGCAGCGGCCTCCACCGCCACCTGGTCCCGCACGGTGATGTCGGGGAACCGGCTGCCCCAGGCGCGGCCGTCCGGGGCGGTGCTGCCCGGCCCGGTCGTGCCCTGGCAGCCGCCCAGGACGTTGGGCGCCACCACGAACCAGCGGTCGGTGTCCACGGCGAGGCCGTCCCCGACCACGCCGCCCCACCAGCCCGGCGACGGGTGCCCGGGCCCGACGGGGCCGACGACGTGGGAGTCGCCGGTGAGGGCGTGCAGGACGAGGACGGCGTTGTCGACGCTGCCGTCGGGGCCCCGGCGAGGGGTCCCCCACGACTCGTAGGCCACCCGGACGCCGGGCAGCAGCGCACCGTTCTCGGTGCGCACGTCGCCCACGTCGACGAGCGTCCGCCCGCCGACGGCGTCCCCGTCCTGCCACGCCCGCACGCTCAGGCCCCCTTCGCCGCCCGGAACCCCGCCTCGAGGTCGGCGAGGATGTCGTCGACGTGCTCGAGCCCGACGGACAGCCGGACCAGGCCGGGGGTGACGCCGGAGGCGACCTGCTCGGCCTCGCTCAGCTGGCTGTGCGTGGTGGAGGCCGGGTGGATGACGAGGCTGCGGACGTCGCCGATGTTGGCCACGTGGCTGTGCAGCTCGAGCCCCTCGACGAACCGCTTGCCCGCCTCGAGCCCGCCCGCGATCTCGAAGGCGAGCACCGAGCCGGACCCTCGGGGCGTGTACTTCGCGGCGCGCTCGTGCCAGGGGCTGCTGGGCAGGCTGGCGTAGGCGACGCGCTCGACCTCGTCGCGGCGCCTCGAGCCAGGTGGCCACCGCGTGGGCGTTGGCGACGTGGCGCTCCATCCGCAGGCTCAGCGTCTCGATGCCCTGGGCGATGAGGAACGCGTTGAACGGGCTGACCGCCGCGCCGAGGTCGCGCAGCAGCTGCACGCGGGCCTTGAGGACGTAGGCGAGGTTGGCGCCGAGCGCGCTGCCGACGCCGAGGTCCCGGGCGTAGACCAGGCCGTGGTAGCTGGGGTCGGGGGTGTTGAAGCCGGGGAACCGCTCCGGCTGTGCGGCGTAGTCGAAGCGGCCGCCGTCGACGATGACGCCCGCCGATCGACGGTGCCGTGCCCGCCGAGGAACTTGGTGGCGGAGTGCACGACGACGTCGGCGCCGTGCTCGAGCGGGCGCAGCAGGAACGGGGTGGCGACGGTGTTGTCGACGATGAGCGGCACCCCGGCCTCGTGGGCGACCGCGGCGACCCCCTCGATGTCGAGGACGTCCTGGTAGGGGTTGGAGATCGTCTCGCCGTAGAACGCCTTGGTGTTCGGCCGCACCGCCGCGCGCCAGCTGTCCAGGTCGTCGGGGTCCTCGACGAACGACACCTGGATGCCGAGCTTGGGCAGCGAGTAGTGCAGGAGGTTGTACGTGCCGCCGTACAGCCGCGGGCTCGCGACGACGTGGTCGCCGGCCTCGGCGACGTTGAGGATGGCCAGGGTCTCCGCGGCCTGGCCGCTGGAGACCAGCAGGCGCCGCCGCGCCGCCCTCGAGGCTCGCGACGCGCTGCTCCACCGCGTCCTGGGTGGGGTTCATGATCCGGGTGTAGATGTTGCCGAACTCCTTGAGCGCGAACAGGTTCTCCGCGTGCTCGGTGGAGGTGAAGGCGTAGGACGTGGTGGCGTAGATCGGCAGGGCGCGGGCGCCCGGTGGTCGGGTCGGGCTTCTGGCCGGCGTGGATCTGGCGGGTCTCGAAGGACCAGGCGTCGTTCACAGGGGACTACCTCCGGGTGCGGCGGTGCGGCTGCGTCAGGGAGGACCCGAGGGGTCCGGGAGCCGCCGCGCGGGGCGGCGGGTGCGGGACCGACGGCCGGCGCCGGGCGCAGGGTGCGCGCCGCGAGGGTGCCGGGCGGGGTCGGTCGCCGGGTCGGCCGTGGGCCGGTGGACGGGCCTCAGCCGGGACAGCCGGTCATGTGGACCTCCCGTGGTCACCCGGGGCCCGCACGGGCCCGCGCTTGCCGACACCGGACGGTGGCAGCCAGGTCCTCACCCGGGGCACCCCACCGCGGAGGAGGGTTGCCGACCAGCGAGCCGGGGCTTGCCGCTGGTACTCATGACCTGCCGAGGAGCCTACGTCACCGTCCGCGCGGCCCGCCAGGCGTCCGGCGGGCGAGACCCGGCCGGGTCAGAGGGTCAGCGCGGGCGTCACGACCGCCCGCCGGGGACGCCCCGCCCCGGCGCCGGCGCCCTCCCCCGCCGGGTCGTCCGTCCCGTCCTCCGGGGCGTCCGGCCGCCCTGCAGCACGAGCTGGAAGTGCCCGGGCGGCACGAGGGGCAGGGAGAACCGCCCGGTGCTGTCGCACAGGACCTCGGTGGACCCGTCGGCGGTCCGGGCCTCGATGCGGCGGCGCCCGCCGGGCGCGACCCAGCCGTCCACCCGGAAGCCGCCGGCGACGTCGCCGAGGGCGAGCATGACGGTGAGGGACTCGCTGCCGAAGGTGATCGTGCGCACGGCCTCGCCGCGGCTGCCGGCCAGGGCGGGCTGCTCCTGCACCAGTCGCATCAGCTCGAGGTCGAGGTCGTCCGCCGCCGCGACGAGGCCCTCCACCTCCAGGGCGAAGGCGACGCGGTCGGCGAGGCCCGCGGGCACCGGGTCGAGGTGCTCCCACATCTCGCGCAGCCCGTCGAGGGTGTCGACGTCGGTGGGCCCGCCGGGGTCCGACGACCTCGGGGCGCCGTCGCCGTCACCGCCGGGGTGCACGGGACCGGCGCTGTCGCCGGGACCTGTCCCGCCGTACGGGCCGGGGCCGTCGGGGCTCGCGCTCACGTGGTCCACCCACCCTGTCCGTCGAGGTCCTCCCGCAGCTTCTTCAGGCAGCGGCCGCGGGTGGGGCCGATGCTGCCGAGGGGCATGCCCAGGTCCGCGGAGAGCGAGGCGTAGTCCGGCCGGTCGGAGAAGGCCACGACGCGCAGCAGCCGCTGGCAGCGCTCGGGCAGCCGTCCCACGGCGGCCCACAGCCGCCGGGCCTGGTCGGCGTCGAGCACCGTGCTGGCCGGGCCGGGCGCGGCGTCCGGCGTCACGGCGATGACCGGCTCGGGGTCCGCGACCGCGGCGCGCGCCGAGGCCGCCGTGCGGGCGGCGTCCCGCCGCACCGTGACCAGGAGCCAGGCGAGCACGGCCTGGGGGTCGCGGAGCTGGTCCTGGCGCCGCGCCAGGGCCAGCCACGCGTTCTGCACGACGTCCTCCGCCGTGGCGGCGTCCAGCCGGTAGGCGCGCGCGGTGTGCCACAGGGTGGGCGTGAGCAGGGCGACGAGGTCCCGGCTGGCCCCCGCGTCGCCGGCCACCCAGCGACGGAAGAGGTCGGCGGCCAGGTCGGCGGTGCGGTGGCGGGGACGGACCTCGACCTCCTCGACCTCCTCGACCTCCCCGGCCGGGTCCGCCGGCCCGGCGGGGCCGGGCCGGTCCGTGAGGTCGACCGTGCCGGGGGGAGCCCGGCCGGACACGGGTGCCCTGCCGGGGCGGGACCGCTGCCGGGGCGTCCGGGGCCGGGCCGTGCTGCTCCGGCAGCGTGGTGCCGGGTCCGGCGGGGTGCACGGACACCCCGAGATCGGTGCCCGCAGGCGGTGCGGTGCCCTCGGTGACCATGGTGCCTCCCCGGTCCGGGCCGCAGCCGGGCGCGGAGGAGGGATGTGCCGCCGTGCGCGTGCGGGCCGCCGTCGAGGCTAGCGGCTGCGCCGTCAGGTCCACCACCGATGCAGCCACGGCCCCAGGAGCCCCGCGACCCGCCCCTGATACCTGCGCGCGCCCGCGGGCCCCCGCCGGCGTGCCCGCTCAGCCCGTCCGGGCTCGCCGGGCCAGGGTCCACGGCGCCCCGAGGCCGTGCTGGAGGCACTGCAGGACGAGGCGGGCCAGGCTCTGCGCGGGGTCGACGAGCAGGGCCCGCTCGGCCAGCACGGAGGCGGCCGCCCCTTCGCCCGAGGCCCACGAGAGCCAGGCGTGGGCCGCGAGGACGTCGGCCCGCTCGGGAGCGGGCACCATGGCGGCCATCGCCCGCAGGACGGGGGCGCCGCCGTCGACCGCGACCGCACAGCCCGGGTCGGACAGGTACCCCGCCAGCGAGCGCACCGGCCGCGGCACCGCTCGCCCGGCCGGCCCGCCGACCGGTGCGTCCGCAGGTCCGTCCGCGGGTCCGTCCGCCGGTCCGTCCGCGCGTCGTGCCGACCGCCCTCCCCTCGCCGGGCGGCCCCGCTCGGGGCGTCCCGCGGCCAGGAGCCAGCGGGCCAGCCCGTCCCCACCGGGCAGGAACGCCCCCAGGCAGGCGTCGCGCAGCAGGGGGCGGTCGCGCCACCCGGCCGCCAGGCGCCCCGCGAGCCGCGGCCCCGGGCCGGCGGGGAGGCAGGCGAGCCACTCCTCGAGCAGCGCCGCGTCGTGCGCGTCGCCGGCGGTGCCCTCCGGGCGGCGGCCGCGGGCCAGCCCGGCCGAGGCGTGCGCCTGCTCCGCCTCGCCGGCGGCCGGGGGCGGCGGCACCGGCTCGAGGGCGTCGCGGTCGGGGACGACGGCCCGCCCCGCCAGCACGAACGACGCCGCCACGGGGTGCGAGCCCGTCGCCGCGACGGGCGAGCCCGCCGGGGGGCAGCAGCCCGGCTCGTGGCAGAGCAGGGTGCGGAACCTCGTGGGCCCGACGAGGAGGACGTCCAGGACCACGAGACCGTCCCCGGCCACGAGACCGTCCCCGGCCACCGGACGGTCGCCGACCACCGGACGGTCGCCGACCACCGGACGGTCGCCGACCACCGGACCGACGGCGACCACCGGACCGCCGCCGTCGTGTGCCTCGTCCGCGCCCAGCACCGCCAGCAGCCGGTCCCGGGCCGCCTCGGCCAGGTCGGCCGGGTCGACCTCGCCGTAGACGACGACGAGGGCGCTCGCGCAGCCGTTGCGGCGCAGCACCGTGCGGGCGTGGTGCCAGACCTCGGCCAGGCCGGTCCCCTTCGGGTCGCCCAGAAGGGCGTCGTCCGGGAGGTCCGCGCGCAGCGTGGCGCCGACGCCGCGCCCGTCGTCGACCCCGACGACCACCAGGGAGCGGCGGGGCACGAAGCCGAGCAGGTACGGCACGGCGGCCACCACCCCGGCGGGGTCGCGCAGCCGCAGCGCGGGAGGCTCGGACAGCGGGGGCCAGGTCGGGCGGCTCGGTCTCGTCGACATGCCCCGAGCCTGGGTCGGCGGGGGCACCCGTGACCGGACGGTCCGGAGCTGTGGACGACGCCGTGCGGCTGTGGACAGGGCCACGGGCGAGAGGGCACAGGGCCTGCGGGGCCCGCCGTCGTCAGCGGACGACGTCCCCCTGGACCACGCGCTGCTCCTGCTCCTCCCAGCGGATGTACCCGTCGACCTCCGCGAGCAGGGCACCGGCGAGCCAGGCGGCGACGAGGGCGTCGTCGGCCAGGCCCAGCACGTTGAAGAGCAGCTCCGGCACCAGGTCCACCGGGGAGAGCACGTACAGCGCGCCCACCAGGAGGCCCAGGGCGCGCCGGCGGTCCCAGCCGCGGTAGGTCCCGCTCGTCGCCGCCCGGAGCAGGCGGGGCAGGGCGCCCAGCCGTCGCCCGAGACCGTACGTGCCGTCCCCGCGCACGGTCTCCACCAGCACGCGGAGCGCTGCGACCCGACCACTCGCCATGCTGCCCTCCTCCGTCACGACCCCGTGACGACCCTGTCACGGCCCTGCGGCCGGACCCCGACGACGGTACGCCGGACGGCGCCGACGGGGCCAGCGGGCGACCTGGCCGCCGGGGGTCGGGCCCGGCGGCCCCCGGGCTCAGCCGAGGGCGGCCAGCTCGCGGGCCAGGTCGTCCAGGCCGAGCGCACCGGTCCCCAGCGCGGCCATGTGCCAGGCCTTGAGGTCGAGCTCCCGGCCCTCGCCGGCCGCCCGGGCCCGTGCGGCCTCCCGGCCCGCCAGCCAGGCCCGCTCCCCCAGCTTGTAGCTGATGGCCTGCCCGGGCATGCCGAGGTAGCGGACCACCTCGGAGGCGATGAAGGCCTCGCTCATGCCGGTGTGCTCGGCGAGGAACCGTCGGGCCAGCTCGGGGGTCCACCGCTCCCCCGGCGCGAAGGGCGGCAGGCCGTGCTGGTCCTCGGGGACCGTCAGCCCCAGGTGCATGCCGATGTCGACCACGACCCGTGCGGCCCGCAGCGCCTGGGCGGACAGGTAGCCCATGAGGTGGCCGGGGTCGGTGAGGTAGCCGAGCTCGTCCATCAGGCGCTCCGCGTACAGCGCCCACCCCTCGGTGGCCGCGGAGACCGAGCCCGTCGAGGTCTGGAACATCGACAGCTCCCCGGACAGGTACGCCCACTGGGCCAGCTGCAGGTGGTGGCCCGGGACACCCTCGTGGTACCAGGTGGACACGAGGTCCCACATGGGGAAGCGCTCGCGGCCCAGGGTCGGCAGCCAGGTCCGGCCAGGACGCACGAGGTCCAGGCTGGGCCGGGTGTAGTACGGCGCGGCGGCGGACCCTGCCGGGGCGATCATCGCCTCGACCCGCCGGATCGGCTCGGCCACGTCGAAGTGGCGCCCGTGCAGCTCCGCCACGGCGGTGTCCATCATCTGCTGGAGCCGCTCCCGCACCTGCTCGACGCCGTCGACGGCCTCGCCGTGCTCCTCCAGGTGGTCCATGGCCTCGCGCGGGGTGCTGCCCGGCAGCACCTGCCCGGCCACCTCGACCATCCGGGCCCGGATGCCGGCCAGGTCCTGCCAGCCCCAGGCGTACGCCTCGAGCGGGTCGATGTCCGAGCCGGTCCACCGCCGGGCGCCCACGAGGTACCGCTCGCGGCCGACGGCGTCCGGCGTCCCCTGGACCGCGGGCAGGTACTCCTCCGCGAGGAGGGTCCGCAGGGACAGCACCCCGCGCTGCGCCGAGGTCCCGGCCTGCTCGGCCTGCGCGCGCAGCGCCTGGGGCACCTCCTCGCCGCAGCCGTCCACCAGCCCGGCCAGGTGGTGGGCGTACCAGCCACGGCCCTCGCCGACCTCGGCCCAGGCGTCGAGCTGCTCGAGGACGGCCTGCACCTGGGCGGGCCCGCCGGGAAGACCGCGGGCGACCCCCTCCAGCAGCGTCGCGCCGTACTCCGCGTAGGCCTGCTCGACCCTCGCCACGCGGCGCACGGCCACGCCCAGCTGCTCCAGGGTGGTGCCCGGGAGCAGGACCACGGCGGAGCGGACGGACTGCACCGGGGAGAACAGGTTGCCCAGCGAGCGCAGGTGCTCGCCGGCCTCGTGGGCGGCCAGCGCGGCCCCGAGCCGCTCCCGCAGCAGCGCGGCGCAGCGCCGCTCGGCGGCCACGTCCTCCCGCACCCGGCCGGCGGCGACGAGCGCGTCGAGGTCGGCGAGGGTGGAGCGCTGCAGCGCCGCGAGGTCGTCCGCGGCCTCGGGCGTCAGGCTCGCCAGCCCGTCCGCGAGGGGGTCCGTGCCGAGCTGGGTGGCCAGGGCCGGGTCCAGGACGGTGCAGGCGCGCACGTAGTCGTCGGCGACGGTCCTCACGGCCCGGTCGTCCGGTGCACCGCCAGGTGACTGACCGGGTGCATGTCCGGGTGCATGTCCGGTCGCGTCGCCGGGTGCGGCGGCCGGGCCGGGGACGGCGCGGGGGTCGTGCGGGGCAGGGTCCGGACGGTGCTCGGGTGCGGTCACCCGCCCCATGCAAGCACGGGCCGGGCGGGGCCGCGCGGCACCGTCAGCGGAACGTGTGCTTGCTGTGGTGCCACCCGGCCCCCCCGCGCAGGCGGACCTGGCGGGAGGCGGCGTCGGCGGCGGCGACGAGCTCCTCGCCGACGGCGCCGGGGTCCTCGCTGCCGGCGCACGGCCGGGCCGAGGCACCCACGCTGGCGGTCACGCGCCCCCGGGGGGTGCCGGGGGCCGGCACCTCGACGCAGGCGGTGACCCGGGCCGCGACGCGCGAGATCTCCAGGTCGTGGACGTCCTCGCAGAGGACGAGGAAGGCGTCCTCGCCGACGCGGGACAGGGTGTCCCCGAGGCGGACCGCGCGCCGCAGCCGGGACGCGACCTCGACCACGACGGAGTCGCCCGCGGCCCGGCCGTGCTGGGCCACGAGGTCGTCCAGGCCGTCCAGGGCGACCCACAGCACGCCGACCGAGCGGCCGGAGCGGGTGGACCTCTCGAGGGCGTTGACGGTGCGGTCGACCGCGAGCTCGGCCGGGGGCAGGCCGGTGAGCTCGTCGTGGCCGCCCAGGACGGCGGCCGGTGCCGGGGCGACGACCGCGGAGGCCGCCTCGACGTGGACGAGCAGGGCCAGCAGCTCCGAGGAGGCCGTCCGGACCGCCCCCACGGACAGCCTCACCGCGACCGGGGCGCCGTCGCCGCCGGCGTACTCCGCACCGCCGTGCCACACCTCGCGGTGCCCGGACGCGACCGCCTGCAGGGCCTGGAGGACCTCGGCCCGGGCCGGGCCGACCAGCATGTCCTCGTGGCGACGGTGGGCGAGCACGCCGCGCGCGTGGCCGAGCGTGCGCAGGGCCGCGTCGTTGGCCGTCCGCCAGGCACCGTCGGGCTCCAGGACGAGCACGCCGACCGGGGACTGGTCGACGGTGCGCCGCAGCAGCTCCTCCGCCTCGTCCAGGCGCTGCTGGGAGCGGACGAGCGCCTCGGCGGGACGGGTGACGGAGCGCAGCTCGACGAGCCTGCCGGTGGTGGGGTCCAGGGTGCCGGACAGGACGGACTCCACGAGGCGGTGCACCTCGTCCGCCCCGCGGAACCGGTAGCGCACCGCGACCGTGTCGCCCGCGGCGGCCGAGGAGTGCGCGGCGTCGACCCGCGCCACGTCGTCGGGGTGCACGAGGTCGTGCAGGGGCCGGCCGAGCAGGTCCTCCGCCTCGCGGCCGAGGTCGGCCGCCGCCCGCTCCGAGGCCCACGTCCACGTACCGTCCGCGCCGTGCAGGCCGACGGTGTCCCGGGCCAGGAGGCTGACCGTGGCCAGCCGGTCGCGCAGCTCGTCCGCGGCCGCGCCCGCCACGACGGCGTCGTGCTCGTCGGCCAGGACGACGTGCGCCTCCGACAGGTCCGGGTCGGTCCAGCGCATGCCCAGCCGGGTCCAGCGACGCTCGCCGCCGCGGCGGCGCACCCGCACCCGCATCACCGCGTTCTCGCCGTAGGGCAGCCCGTCCAGCCGGGCCTTGACGGCGGGGCGGTCCGCGGGCGACACGAACTCCACCACCGAGCAGCCGACCACGTCGTCCACGGTGCGGCCGAGGACGTCCTCGCAGGACTCCGAGGCCCCGACGACCCGGCCCCAGCGCGACACCCGCAGCAGCACGTCGCGCTCCGGGGCGAGCAGGCGGCGGCTGCGGACCGACTCCACCGCGAGGGCGTAGCCGGCGTGCACCTCGGCCGTGATGTCGCCGACGAGCGCGCCCACCACGGTGGGGCCGGTGCCGGCGAGCATGGCGACGTCGAAGCGGAGCCAGCGCACCCCGGCGGCCTCCTGGAGCCCGACGACGGCGCCGTGGCGGGGCCTGCCGTCGGACAGGACCTGCATGACGGGGTGCTCGTGGCCGGCGAGCGGGCGGCCGTCCTGACGGACGAGGGACCACGACGGGTCGTGCCAGGTGCGGCCGACGACCTCGGTCGCGGGGCTCCGGAGCACCGAGGCGGCGGCGTCGTCGACGGCGGTGACCCGGCCGACGCTGTCGTGCAGCAGGACGCCCTGGCCGAGCGCGGCGACCATCGCGGCCACCCCGCCCAGCGCCACGCCCCCGGGGAGGGCCACGCCCGGGGCCGGCGCCTCCACGGCGGGTGCGACCGCGGTCCTCGGGCGGACCATCGGGACGAGGGAGGGGTCGCTCACCCCTGCAGGGTCGGCGCCCCCCGGGGGTGCCTTGAGCCCGCGGAGGGGTCGACCCTCCGCCAGGTCGACCCTCCGTCAGGGGCGCGCTCAGCCGGTGGCGCGCTCGAGCAGGCGGAGCAGGGCGAGCCCGTAGGCCTCGACGGCCGTGGGGGCGCTCTCCTCGTGCTCCTCGGGGTCACCCGGCAGCTGGACCTGCACCGACCAGCCCCCCGCGCCCGACGGGTCGCCGGTGCGCTGCAGGCGGCGGAACGTGCCGCCCAGCAGGCGGCGCAGCTGGTCCTCCGCGGGCAGCCACAGCGCCTGCTCGGTGCCGACGCTGTCCAGGGCCCACTCCACGGTCCCGTTGAAGCCGATCACCCGCCCGGACGGGAAGTCGTGCACGTCGGCCACCATGTCGGACACGACGAACACCTCGGCGTCCATGTCCCGGTCGGCCAGCACGAACCGGTCCCCCGCGGTCGGCTCCCAGCGCAGCCCGCGCTCCCGCAGCCCGCGGGCCAGGGCGACGGGGAGCAGCTCGGCGGCGTCGAGCTGGCGGACGCTCACAGGCCCGGCCCGCCGGGCGCCCCGGGCGCGGCGGTGCCGCCGGCGCCCCGCTCGCGGTCGTTCTGGGCCAGGAAGCGCTCGAGCTCCGCGCCCAGCTCGTCCCCGTCGGGCAGGTCGTTGCGCAGGTCGGCCCCGGCGGACTCCGCGAGGTTGTCGTACTGCTCCTCCAGCGCGCTGACCACCGCGCTCACCTCCGAGCTCTTGGCCACCTCGGCGTCGATCTCGCCGCGGGTCTGCACCGCGCGCACCTTGAGCCCGTCCACGTCGATCGGCACCCCGCTGACCTGCGACAGGTGCTCCAGCAGGACCGCGGCGGCGTCCGGGTACTCCGAGGCCGCCACGTAGTGCGGCACGTTGACCGTGAAGGCCATGGCGTCCACGCCGGCCTCGCCCAGCCGCAGCTCGAGCATGCCGCCGACGTTGCCCGGGACCCGGACCTGGCCGACCCAGGCGCGACGGCCGCGGACCAGCTCGGCCCGGGTGCCGTGGGTGATGACGCCCGCGGGCCGGGTGTGCGGCACGCCCATGGGGATCGCCGACAGCCCGACGACCAGGCGCACCCCGAGGTCGCGGACCAGGGCCAGCACCGAGCGGGAGAACGCCTCCCAGCGGTAGTCCGGCTCCAGGCCGTGCAGCAGGAGCAGCGCGTGGCCGGGGTCGTCGTGGCGCCGCAGCAGCGACAGCGTGATGTGCGGGGCGTCGTAGCCCGTCCACCGGTCGGTGTCGAAGTGCATCACCGGGCGGCGGCTGCGGTGGTCCACGAGGCCGTCGGCGTCGAAGCGCGCCACGTCCACCCGCTGGTGGTCGGTGAGGAGCGCGTCGACGGCGGACGCGGCGGCCGAGCCCGCGTCCACGAAGCCGGACAGGTGGTGGACCAGGACGAGGTCGCGGGGGACGTCCACCGGGCCGCCGTCCGCGTCCGTCACGAGGGTGAAGAGCGGGTCGGGGTCAGGACGGTGCACGCGGGGCCTCCGGGGCTCCGGCCGGGCGGGCCCGGCTGGGGGTGAGGTCGGTACGGCCCGCGGCTGCGGACCTCTGCGCCCGTCAACGCCGGGCCGCCACCAGATGATCCCTCAGCCGGGCCGCCGGGGTCATCCCGGGCCGGCGCACGGGCCGCCGCCGAGCCCCGCCAGCCCCGCCCGGTCCGACAGCGACAGCTCCACCACCTGCTGGTAGGTCGGGGACATCACCGAGAAGGGGTCGGCGCTGTGGTCGAGCCCGACCAGGTGGCCGAGCTCGTGGACGAGGACCGCCTCCGCCCGGCGGCGGCCCACCGCGTCGGGCAGCGCCCCGGAGAACCAGGCCGCGTCCAGGACCACGGTCCCGCTGACCCACGTGGAGGGCTCCTGCGGCGGCGCGCTCGGCCCGGCCACGCCGATCGCCCCCGCCAGCGGCGGGTACTCCGCGGCGTCCGACCAGGCCAGCAGCACCGGCGCCCACCGGTCGCCGTAGCGGGCGCGGTCCACCAGGGCGCGGGTCTCGGCCGGGGCCTCGTCCGTCTCGCCGTCGACCACGAACACCAGACCGCTGGCCTCGCCCACCCGGTCCAGGGCGGCGACCACCGTCGCCCGCCCGCCGGCGGGCTCCCCCTGCGCCCGGACGACGACGTGCACCGGGCGGCACGGGTCCCACCGGACGGGCTCGCCGGCCCCGTCGGTGACCAGGTACCGGTAGCCCCCGGGGTCGGGCACCGAGGGCGGCTGCCGCAGCGGGGCCGAGGCGGCGTCGGCCGGGACGGGGGGCGCGAGCGCCAGGAGCGCCGGGGCCCGCTGCACCAGCAGCAGACCGAGCAGGCCCGAGGCCACGAGCAGGACGGCACCCACCGCGAGGACCGCCGGCGGTGCCGGCGTCCCCTGTCTCCCCGCCACCCCGACCCCATCGGCCGGCCGGGACCCGCTCCCCAGGGGCCGTGGCCGGGATCACCTGCCCGGCCCCCCTGGCGGCGGGACCCAGCCCGGCTGCCGGGCGGTGTCAGCCCCTGCGGCGGCGGGCGGCGGCGGCCACGAGGAGGCCCACCGCCCCGAGCAGGACCAGCGCCCCGGCGGTGGCCGCGGCGGCCGGGCCCGCGAGGCGGGACGTCGGGGACCAGCGGCCGTCCCGGCGGCGCAGCAGCACCGACGCTCCGACCGCCACCTCGACGTCCTGGGTCCACGGCGGCACGGGCAGCGTCCCGGAGCGCGCGAGCCGGGCCGCCCGGGACGCCGCCCCGGCCAGCCCGCCGGGCAGGGACGCCCCGACCACCCGGAGGTCACCGAAGGAGCCCAGGACCACCCGGAGGGTGCCGCCGTCGTCGCGCAGCACCACCTGGGCGGAGCGGCCGTCGGGCGCCGTGACCCCCACCCGGAGGTCGGCGCTGACGTGCAGCTGCTGCCCCCGGGTCGTCGGCCCGGTCCCCGCGGGGACCGGGCCGCTGGCAGGAGGCAGGCTCATGACGAGACCGCACCGCCCCCGTCGCGGTCGGTGGTGGTGATGCGGACGGTGCCGTCGATCTTCCAGGTGGCCCGCGGCGACTGCGGCCCGGTCTCGCGGGGGACCTCGACGGTCATGTCGACGAAGGTGTAGTCGATGACCGCGCCCTTGCCGGTGAGGAAGGACCACATCTCGCGGCCGAAGTCGGCGATGTTGGTGGTCGAGGACGAGCGGACGTCGGTGCTGTCGGTCATGCGGGCTCCAGGGGCTGCGGGGCGGCACGGGCTGCCACCGGCCCCACCATCGCCCAGCCGGTGCCCTGCCGCCTGTCGATCATCGGTGCGGCGGCCGGGGTGCGGCTCAGTAGGGTGGCGCCCGCCCGCAGCAGCAGCACCAGGAGGAGACGCATGCCCGACAGCGCACCGGTCCGCAAGGTGGCCATGCTCACCGCCGGAGGCCTGGCCCCGTGCCTGTCGTCCGCGGTCGGCGGCCTCGTCGAGCGCTACACCGAGATCGCGCCCGAGGTGGAGATCATCGGCTACCTCGACGGGTACGCCGGGCTGCTGTCCGGCCGCTCGGTCCCGGTGACCGACGAGGTCCGGCGCGACGCGCACCTGCTGCACCGCTTCGGCGGGAGCCCGCTCGGCAACAGCCGGGTCAAGCTCACCAACGCGGCGAACCTCGTCGAGCGCGGCCTCCTCGCCGAGGGCCAGGACGCCCTCGCGGTCGCCGCGGACCAGCTCACCCGCGACGGCGTCGACGTGCTGCACACCATCGGCGGCGACGACACCAACACCACGGCCGCCGACCTCGCCGCCTACCTGGCGGAGCACGGCTACGAGCTGACCGTGGTCGGCCTGCCCAAGACCGTCGACAACGACGTCGTCCCGATCCGGCAGTCGCTCGGGGCGTGGACCGCGGCCGAGCAGGGCGCCGTGTTCGCCCGCAACATCGTCGCCGAGCACTCCTCCAACCCGCGCATGCTCGTGGTCCACGAGGTCATGGGCCGCGGCTGCGGCTGGCTGACCGCGGCCACCGCGCTGGAGCACCACCGCTGGGTGCAGCGCCAGGAGTTCCTGCCGTCGTTCGGCGCCAGCGCCGAGCGCTGGGACGTCCACGGCGTCTACCTGCCGGAGCTGGAGTTCGACGTCGCCGCGGAGTCCGCGCGGCTGCGGGAGATCATGGACCGCACGGGCGCGGTCAACCTGTTCGTCTCCGAGGGCGCCGGCGTGCAGACCATCGTCGCCGAGCTCGAGAAGGCCGGCGAGGAGGTCGCCCGCGACCCCTTCGGCCACGTCAAGATCGACACCATCAACCCGGGCGCCTGGTTCGCGAAGCAGTTCGCCGCCGGCATCGGCGCGGAGAAGACGATGGTGCAGAAGTCCGGGTACTTCGCCCGGTCCGCCGCCGCCAACGCCGACGACCTGCGCCTCATCAAGTCCTGCACCGACCTGGCCGTGGAGTGCGCGCTGCGCCGCGAGGGCGGCGTGGTCGGCCACGACGAGGACCGGGGCGGGCGGCTGCGGGCGATCGAGTTCGACCGCATCGCCGGCGGCAAGGCCTTCGACACCACGACGCCGTGGTTCACGGGGCTGCTGGCCGACATCGGCCAGGGCTGAGGGCTGGACACCTCCGGGCGGCGGCCCGCGGACCAGCCCGTCCTGCGGCCGGTCTCGCGGCCGGTCTCGTTGCCGGTCCCGACGCTGGTCCGGCTCGTCTCCGCCGTCGGCCGCCGGACCGGGGCGGTCGGCATCGCCGGACGGGACGCCGCCGGCGTCCGGGCCTCCCGCGCCGACCGGCCGCCCCGGGCGCTGGCCGCGGTCGCCGGCCTGGTCATGGGGCGGCCCTCGCCGCGCGTGGTGGTCTCGCGGACCGCGACGACGTCCGGCGTGCCGCTGGCCGTGCTCGTCCCGCCGGCCGCGCCCGGGACGGTCCTGCCCGTCGTCGTCCACCTGCACGGTGGCGGCTGGGTGCAGGGCGGGACCGAGGACACGCCGTGGTGGGCGGCCGCGCTCGCGGAGGCGCTCCCTGCCGTCGTCGTCTCCGTGGACTACCGCCTGGCCCCCGAGCACCCTTTCCCGGCCGGGCTCGACGACTGCCTGGACGCCGTCCGCTGGGTGGCGGCGCACCCGGACCGCCTCGGCGTCCCCGTGAGGACGGAGCGGCTCGCGCTGGTCGGGGACAGCGCCGGCGCCAACCTGGCGGCGGTGGTCTCCGCCCGCCTGCGCGACGAGCCCCGTCCCGACGACCCCGTGGTCGCGCACCAGGGGCTGGTCTACCCGGCCACCGACGCCCGCCTGGGCACGCCGTCGATGGCCGCGAACGCCCAGGCACCGATCTTGTCCCGCGCGGACGTCGACCGGTTCCTCCAGCTGTACACCGAGGGCACGGACGTGCAGGTGGAGGACCCCTGGCTGTCGCCGCTGCTCGCCCCGTCGCTCGAGGGCCTGCCCCCGACCACGGTGCTGACCGCCGAGCACGACCCGCTGCGCGACGACGGCACCCTGTACGCCCGGCGCCTGGCCGCGGCGGGCGTGCGGGTCCGGCTCACCGACTACCCGGGCGCGGTGCACGGCTTCCTCAGCCTCGCCGGGGTGGACCGGGTCCGCAGCCGGCAGGCCGTCGCCGAGCTCGCGGCGGCCATCGGGCCCGACCTGCACGGCACGGACCTGCACGGCACGGACCTGCACGACACGGACCCGCACGACGCGGAGCCGGACGACACGGACCTGCACGACACGGACCTGCACGACACGGACCGGCACGACGCCGAGCCGGACCGGGCCGTCGACGGGGCCGACCGCACGCCGGGGGACGGTGAGGACGACGCCTGAGGCCGACCGCCCCGGCACGCCCCCGAGGGCGGCGGCCGCGCCCGACGACGACGGCGAGGTCCTGGGGCTCCGCGCCGCGGCCGCCGGGCTGCTGCCCGGGGTCCTCCTGGCCGTGGGCGTGGGCGCCGTCGCGCTGGCCGTCGACGCGGGCCTGGCCCGCGCGGGCGGCTCTCCCGGCGCGCCGGTCGCGGCCCTGCTCCTCGGCACCGCCGTGGCCACGGCCCGCACGCCCGGCCGACGGGCCCGCCCGGGCCTGCGCTGGGCCGGGACCCGGCTGCTGCAGGCCGGCATCGTCCTGCTCGGGCTGACGGTGCCCCTGGCCGCGCTGACCGAGGTGGGCCCGCGGGCCCTGCCGGTGGTCGCCGTCGCCGTCCTCACGTCGTTCGCCGCCGCGACGGTGCTGGGGCGGCTGCTCGGGGTGGGCCGGGACCTCCGGCTCCTGCTCGGGGCCGGGACCGGGATCTGCGGGGCCTCCGCCATCGCGGCCACGGCCGGCGTGCTGCGTCCGAAGCCGGCCGACGTCGGCTACGCCCTGTCCACGGTGGTGCTGATGAACCTCGTCGCCCTGGCCGCGCTGCCGCCGCTCGCGCGCGCCGTGGGCCTGTCGGACGGGGGGTTCGGGGCGTGGACCGGCGCGGCGGTCAACGACACGAGCGCGGTCGTCGCCGTGGCGGGCGCGTGGTCCCCCGCCGCCCTCGCCGTCGCGGTCGTGGTCAAGCTCACGCGCGTGCTGGCCCTGGTGCCCGTCACGCTGGTGCTCGCCTGGCGGGCCGGCCGTCGGGCCGGGGCCGCACCGGTCGAGGGTCCGGGCGCCGGCCGGCTGCCTCGCTGGGCGCGCCTGGTGCCGCCGTTCCTCGTCCTCTTCGTGCTCGCCGTCGCGGTCGCGGCCACCGGTCTGCTTCCGGGGGCCGTGGTCACCGGGGCCGGGACGGCCGTCGGCGTCCTGGTGACCCTGGCGCTGGCCGCGGTGGGGCTGTCGACGCAGCTGCGCGACGTGGCCCGGGCCGGACCTGCCCCGGTGGTCCTCGGTGCCCTGGTCTGGGCGTGCGTGGCCGGGGCGTCGCTGCTGACGCTCACCCTCGTCGGCCTGGGCTGAGCCCGGCCGGTCCCCACGGTCCCCGGGACGGTGGGGTCAGGGCAGGAGCGGGCCGACCGGTGCCAGCAGGTCCTGCGCGGCGTCGCCGAGGTCGGGGAGGGCCGGCTTGCCCGGGCGCTTGCCCGGTCCCTTGCCACCGTGGCCCTTGCCCTTGCCCGGGTCCGACGGCTCGACGGTCGGGGCCGGCGCCTCGGTGGTGGGCTCGACGGGAGGCGGCGCGACCGTCGTGGGCTCGGCCGTCGTCGGCTCCGCGGAGGGCTCGGGCGCGGGCGGCGGCGGCGGGGGCTCGGCCGCAGCGGTCGGGGGCGTGCTCGTGGTCGTGGTCGTGCGACCCGGCGTGGTCGGGGCGCCCGCGTCCGACGCGTCCGGGGTGCCGCGGGTGCCGGGGGTCGTCGTGGTCGCCGTGGTCGTCGTGGTGGCGCCGCCGGCCGCGTCGGTGCGCAGCGCGCCCGTGGAGCGGGCGGTCAGGGGCAGCCGGGTCGCGGGCGCCGTCCCCGTCGCCGTGCCGGACCCGGCGGCGGAGGGGGTGCCGGCCGTCGTCGCGGCCGCGGGAGGGGCGGCGGAGGCGGAGGCGGTGCCGTCCACCCCGGCCCCGGCCCCGGCCGGGATCGGGTCCCCGCCGTCGCCGTCGGCCAGCGTCGCGGACAGCCACACCGTGGCCAGGACCATGACCGCGAGGCCCAGGACGACCGCGACGCGGGTGACGACGGCTCGCGCGTCGAGGTCCTGCCAGGGACTGCTCGTGCGGGGGGTCCAGCTCATGGCGGACGGCCTCCTCGGGAGGTCGGGGATCGGGGGGTCGGTGACGGGGTGCGAGGACGCCGGCCTGCCGGCCGTCCGCCCGTGCCCGGATTCACCCGGTCGGACCATAGTGACCTACCCCCGGCCCGGCGGTCGAACCCGACCGGCGCCCAGGAGCAGCGCGGCCGCCGTGCCGACCGCCGTGCCGACCCCGTGCGGTCCGTCGTGCCGACCGCTTGCCGGACCGCTTGCCGGACCGCTTCTGCGACCGCCGTGCCGACCGGGTGGTGGTCGGCTCAGCCGCCCGCCACGGACTGGATGACCTCGACGGCCTGCCCGGGCGCCACCGGGGTGCCCAGGCCCCCGCCGTGGCGGACGTCGGTGCCGTCCACGTAGACGTTGACGAAGCGGCGCAGCGCCCCGGTCTCGTCCCGGACCCGCCGCTCGAGCAGGGGCCGGGCGAGCCTCAGCTCGTCCAGCAGTCCGGCCAGCGTGGGGACGGCCGGGGCCGGCACCACGGCCTCGCGGTCGACCGCCCAGGTCGGCGGCCAGGGCCCGCGGCACGCGCAGCCGCACCCCGGCCGCTCCCCCGGCGCCGCCCGCGGCCGTGCCCACCGAGCCGGCCGGCTCAGGCACCGGCCCGCACCGGCTGAGAGGCCTGCTCCGCCCCCGCGAGGTCCCCCCGGACCACGGCGGCCCGGACGCTGAGGACGTCCGGCAGCCCCCGGGTGACCGTGACGAACGAGCGGCCGCCGTCCGCGGAGGCGTACACGTCCCCGGCGCGGGTGCCGAGGTAGACGCCGGTCTCCTCGCCGCCCCCGGCGGCCGCCGCGTCGTCCACGCAGGCCGCGTCGCGCAGGACGGCGTTCCAGCAGCCCTCGGGCAGGCCGTCGGTGCCCGCGGTCCAGGTCTGTCCGGCGTCGTCGGAGCGGTGGACCGCGAGCCGGCCCTCCGGGGGGACGCGCTCGCCGTCGGCCACCAGGGGCACCACCCACAGCCGGCCGCCGCGCACCGGGTCGGCGAGCATGACGAAGCCGAAGTCGCTCGGCAGTCCGTCGGCGATCGACACCCACGTGTCCCCCGCGTCGTCGCTGCGGTACACGCCGTGGTGGTTCTGGGCGTAGAGCCGGTCCTCCTGCGCCGCGTCGCGGGCGATCTTGTGGACGCACTGGCCGAACTCGGGGGCGGGCCCCGGGAAGAAGTAGGCGGAGATGCCGTGGTTGCGCGGCTGCCAGGTCTGGCCCGCGTCGCTGCTGCGGTAGACGCCGCCGGTGCTCATGGCCACGTGCACGGTGGCGCCGTCCGCCCCGGGGAGCACGGAGTGCGCGGCGGCCCCGCCGTAGCCGGCGCCCCACTGCTCCCGGTGGGGGTGGTCCCAGAGGCCGCGGACCAGGTCGAAGTGCTCGCCCCCGTCGTCGGAGCGCCACAGCGAGATCGGCTCGCAGCCGGCCCAGACCACCCCGGGGCGCTGCTCGGCGTCGGGCTGGATCTGCCACACGCGGGCCAGCGCGGCCCCGTCGTCGTCACCGAAGCGGATGCCGCCCTGCTCCGGCTCGGACCAGGTCGCCCCGAGGTCGTCGGAGCGCAGCACCGACGGGCCCCAGTGCTCCGAGCGGGTGCCGACCAGCAGCCGGGTGCGCCCGCCGCGGGTGTCGACGGCGACGCTGGGCACCTCCTGCATGAGGAGCCGGGGCTCGGACAGCTGCCACGTGCGGCGGTCCTCGCTCGTGGCCAGCCACAGGCCCTTGCGCGTACCGATGGTGAGCACCACGGTCATGGGTTTCTCCTCCTGCTCGGATGGGGACCCACCAGGGACTGCCCGGCCGGTGCGGACTCATCGCTCCTTCGCGGGCGCGGTGGACGCGGCGGCGGACGGTCCCCGGCGGGCGGACCCGCCGGGCGGACGCGCGGAGGGGCTCCACCATGAAGGTCGTCATCGCCGGAGGCCACGGCGCGGTCGCCCGGCTCACCGGGCGCAGGCTCGTCGAGCTCGGGCACGAGGTGCTGGGCCTGGTGCGGGACCCCGCCCACGTGGCCGACCTCACCGACGACGGCATGAGCGCCGCGGTCCTCGACCTGGAGGCCGCCCGCACCGCGGAGCTGGCCGAGCTGCTGGCCGGCGCCGACTGCGCGCTCTTCGCCGCGGGCGCGGGGCCGGGCAGCGGCGCGGCCCGCAAGGACACCGTGGACCGGGGGGCGGCGGTGCTGCTGGCCGACGCCGCCGTCCTGGCCGGCGTCCGCACCTACCTGCTGCTGTCCAGCACCGGCGTGGACGCCGTGCGGGACGGGGCGGTCCCGGACGGCACCGACGAGGTGTTCCTGGCCTACCTGCGCGCCAAGCTGGCCGCCGAGGATGACGTCCTGGCCCGGCCGGAGCTGGACGCGGTGGTCGTGCGGCCGGGGCACCTCACCGGCGCCCCGGCCACCGGCCGCGTGCGCCTGCGGGCGGACGCCCGGCCCGGCGACGTCTCGCGCGCGGACGTGGCCGACGTGCTGGCCTGGCTGGTGGAGCAGGCCGAGGCCGCGCCGCTCCCGCGGGGCACCGTGCTCGAGCTCGTGGCCGGGCAGACCCCGGTCGAGGAGGCGGTCCGGGACGCCGTGCGGCCCGGCGGGACTCACCCCGCCCCCGCGACCAGGACCGGGACGGGCGGGCCGGAGGGCCGGAGCACCCTCGAGGTGGACCTGCGGGAGCAGGAGTCGGCCGAGCGCTAGCTAGCGGCTCAGCGAGAACCAGACCACCTTGCCGGCGTCGCTCGCGCGGACGCCCCAGTCGTCGGCCAGCCGCTCGACCAGGCGCAGGCCGCGGCCGCTGGACGCGCCGGGCTCCACGTCCACCACCGGGCCGGGCGGGACCGGGTCGTCGTCGCCCACCTCCACCCGCAGGTACGTCTCGTCGCTGGTCACGCCGAGCCGGGGCGCGCTGTGGGCGTGCACCAGGGCGTTGGTGACCACCTCGCTGGTGAGCAGGACGGCCGTCTCGGCCGCGCGGCCCACGACTCCCGCGTCGGCGCAGAAGTGGCGGACGTGGTCCCGGGCCCGGCGGATCGACCCCATGTCGTCGGCCAGGTGCAGCAGGTCGGTGCGGCTCGACGCCTCGGCCATGACCACCCCGCAACCCGCGCCGCGCCGGCGCCCCGGAGGGACCAGGGCCGGACCACGCACCGTCGAGGGTAGGGCCGCCCGGGGCACCGCGCCACGGCCGGGCCCGGCGGGTCGCCCGTCGTCCTGCCCCTGGTCAGCGGACCGAGGCCGTGCCCGTCGCCGTGCCCGTCGCCGTGCCGACGCGTGCCCGTCACCGTGCCCATCGCCGTGCCCGTCGCCGGCACGTGCTCCGTCGGGCGGAGGGCGTGCCCGCGGACGGGCCGGCGCAGGCTCAGCACGCCCACGACGGCCGCAGGCAGGACGAGCACCGCCAGGCCGGCCTGCACCGGGAGCAGGTCGGCGAGCACGCCCGCGACCACCGCCGCCAGCGCCTGGCCCGCGGTGGTCGCGCCGACGACGACGCTGATGGCCACGGCGCGGACCTCGCGGGGCAGGCGCGGACCGCCGACCACGTTGGCCGGCGTCGTGGCCACGAACAGCAGCCCCGTCAGCAGGAAGGCCGCCGCGAGCAGGACGAGCCCGGCCCCGGCCGGCAGCACCCCGGCCACGGCGGCGCCGGCGGCGAGCAGACCCAGCACGACGAGGGCCGGGACCGCGGTCAGGCGTGCGGTGGTCCGCAGCAGGCGGTCGGGCCCGGCGTCGAGCGCGAGGCGGGCGGTGCCGAGCAGCGTGAGCAGGGTCGTCGCGGCCAGCAGGAGCGAGGCCAGCCACCCCGCGCCGCCCAGGTCGTCGACCGCCCAGACCACCAGCAGCGTCTCCGAGGCGGTGGCCGAGAACGTGGCGGCGAGGGTGAGCAGGACGGCGCGCCGGACCACCGGGTCCCGCAGGACGACCGCCGCCCCGCCGCGGACCCTGGCCACCGCCGCACCGGGCCCGCCAGGGACCTCGCCGAGGTCCTCGCCAGGGTCCTCGCCGGCAGCCTCCGGGAGCCGCGCCGGCAGGACCGGCAGCCGGGAGAGCACGGCGGCCGAGGCCACGAAGGTGGCCGCGTTGACCAGCAGCGCGGTGGAGGCGTCGCCCGCGCCCAGGGCGAGGCCGCCGAGCAGGTAGCCGAGCAGGACGGTGGCGTCCTGGGTGATCCCGCCCAGGGCCACCGAGGCACCGTAGGAGGGCGGGGGGACGACCTCGACCTGGGCGGCGGAGCGCGCGCCGTGGAACGCGGGCGTGGCCAGGCCGGCCACCGCGGCCAGGGCGACGGTGACGCCGACCGGGGCCGGGAGGAGCACGAGCAGGAAGGCCGCGGCGCGCACGAGGTCCGCGCCGACCATGACGGTGCGGCGGTCCAGGTGGTCGACGGCGCCGGCCACGAGCTGGCCGGGGCCGAGCCACGTCACGAGGCTCGCGGCCACCGCGACCCCGGCCCACGTGGCGGAGCCGGTGCGGTCGACGACGAGGACCACCAGCGCGAGCCGGGCCGCCCAGTCCCCCACCTCGCTCAGCAGCTGCGCGACCCAGAGCAGCCGGTAGCCGCGGTCGGCCAGCGGCCGGACCAGCTCTCGCGTCCTGTGCACCACGCCTCCCCCGCCCCCGGTGCAGGCGCACCGCCCGGCGGAGGGGTCATCGGCACGTCCGGGGCCCAGGCTGAGCCCGGGGCCGGGCCGGTCCGGCGTGGGGGTGCGGGGGCGTCCCCGTCCTCGGTCCCAGCGGCGGGTGGCCGCGCCCCCCACGACGACCGGCCCGGCCCCCCGTCGAGGGGGCCGGGCCGGTCAGGTGCCTGGGCTCAGCTGCAGCCGCTGGTGGAGCCGCAGCCCTCGCAGACGTAGCAGCTGCCGGCGGGGCGCATCTTGACCCCGCACGTCAGGCACATCGGCGAGTCCTGCGTGCGGCCCTGGATGGCCTCCATGAGCTCGGCGGAGGAGTGCACCTGGGCCGGGACCGGCTTGACCGACTCCGCGACCGGCGCGGTGGCCGGCACCGGGGAGGGCGCCGAGGAGGGTGCCTTGGCCGGGGCCGCGGCGACCGGCGCGGACTGCGCGAGCGCGTCCCCGTCGTACGAGCCGTCGTCCCCGAGGTCGCCGTCGTCGTCGGACAGCTCCTCGTAGACCCCGGTCTCGAGCTGGCGCTGGCGCTCGTCGGCGGTGTGGATGCCGAGGGCGGAGCGGGTCTCGAAGGGCAGGTGGTCCAGCGCCAGGCGCCGGAACACGTAGTCCATGATCGAGGCGGACATCCGCACGTCCGGGTCGTCCGTGAGGCCGGCCGGCTCGAAGCGCATGTTGGTGAACTTCTCGACGTACGTCTCCAGCGGGACGCCGTACTGCAGGCCGATCGAGACCGCGATGGAGAAGGCGTCCATCATCCCGGCGAGCGTCGAGCCCTGCTTGCTCATCTTGAGGAAGAGCTCACCGAGGCCCGCGTCGGGGTAGGAGGAGCTGATCATGTAGCCCTGCGCGCCGCCGACGGTGAACGACGTGGTGCTGGCGGGGCGCTTCTTGGGCAGGCGGCGACGGACGGGCCGGTACTCGACCTTGACCTCGGCGGCGGCCGCGGCCTTGTCGGCGGCGGAGGCACCGCCGCTCGTGGTCGCGCTGGACCCGCTGGACAGCGGCTGGCCGACCTTGCAGTTGTCGCGGTAGACGGCGAGCGCCTTGAGGCCGGACCTCCAGCCCTCGAGGTAGACCTCGGCGACCTCGTCGACGGTGGCGTCCTCGGGCATGTTGACGGTCTTGGAGATCGCGCCGGACAGGAAGGGCTGGACCGCGGCCATCATCCGGACATGGCCCATCGGCTTGATGGAGCGCGCGCCGATCGCGCAGTCGAAGACCTCGTAGTGCTCGGGGCGCAGGCCGGGGGCGTCGGTGACGTGCCCCTTCTCGCCGATGTAGGCGACGATCGCCTCGACGGTCTCCTCGGTGTAGCCGAACTTGCGCAGGGCGCGCGGGATCGTCTGGTTGACGATCTGCATGGACCCGCCGCCGACCATCTTCTTGAACTTGACCAGCGAGAAGTCGGGCTCGATGCCCGTGGTGTCGCAGTCCATCATGAAGCCGATGGTCCCGGTGGGGGCGAGCACGCTGGCCTGGCTGTTGCGCCAGCCGTTGGCCTCGCCGATCGTGTTGCCCTCGGCCCACGCCTTGGTGGCGACGGCGTGGACGGACTTGTCGAGGGTGCTGACGCTGCGGATCGAGTCGTTGGCCGCGGCGTGCTTGCGCATCACGCGCTGGTGGGCCTCGGCGTTGCGGGCGTAGCCGTCGTACGGGCCGACCACGCCGGCGAGCTCGGCGCTGCGCTTGTAGGACACCCCGGTCATGAGGCTGGTGATCGACGCGGCGAGGGCGCGGCCGCCGTCGGAGTCGTAGGCCAGGCCCGAGGCCATGAGCAGCGCGCCCAGGTTGGCGTAGCCGATCCCGAGCTGGCGGAAGGCGCGGGTGGTCTCGCCGATCGGGTCGGTCGGGAAGTCGGCGAAGCAGATCGAGATGTCCATCGCGGTGATGACGAGCTCGACGCTCTTCGCGAACTGCCCGGCGTCGAAGCTGCCGTCGTCCTTGAGGAACTTCAGCAGGTTGAGGCTGGCGAGGTTGCAGCTGGAGTTGTCCAGGTGCATGTACTCGCTGCACGGGTTCGAGGCGTTGATCCGGCCCGACTCCGGCGTGGTGTGCCAGTCGTTGATGATGTCGTCGTACTGGATGCCGGGGTCGGCGCACTCCCACGCGGCGGTGGCGATCTTGCCCCACAGCTCGCGGGCGTCGACGGTCTCGATGACCTCGCCGGTGCTGCGGGAGCGCAGCCCGAAGCCCGTCCCGCCCTCGACGGCACGCATGAACTCGTCGGAGACCCGGACGGAGTTGTTGGCGTTCTGGTACTGGACGCTGGTGATGTCCTTGCCACCGAGGTCCATGTCGTAGCCGGCGTCGCGCAGCGCGCGGATCTTGTTCTCCTCGCGCGCCTTGGTCTCGACGAACTCCTCGATGTCCGGGTGGTCGACGTCGAGCACGACCATCTTGGCCGCGCGGCGCGTGGCGCCGCCGGACTTGATGGTGCCGGCGGAGGCGTCGGCCCCGCGCATGAAGGAGACGGGGCCGGAGGCGGTGCCGCCGGAGGACAGCAGCTCCTTGCTGGAGCGGATGCGGGAGAGGTTGAGGCCCGCGCCGGAGCCGCCCTTGAAGATGCGCCCCTCCTCGCGGTACCAGTTGAGGATCGAGTCCATCGTGTCGTCGACGGCGAGGATGAAGCAGGCGCTCACCTGCTGCGGGGCCGAGGTGCCCACGTTGAACCAGACGGGCGAGTTGAAGCTGAAGACCTGGTGCAGCAGCATCCAGGTGAGCTCGTGCTCGAAGACCTCGGCGTCGTCGGGGGTGGCGAAGTAGCCGTGCTCCTTGCCCGCCTTGGTGTAGGTGAGCACCACCCGGTCGATGAGCTGGCGCAGGCTGCGCTCGCGGTTGTCGGCACCGACCGCGCCGCGGAAGTACTTGGTCGTGACGATCGAGGAGGCGTTGACGGACCAGAAGTCGGGGAACTCCACGCCGCGCTGCTCGAAGATCGTCTCGCCGGTCTTCCAGTTGGTCTGGACGACGTCGCGCGACTCCCACGTCACCTGGTCGTACGGGTGGACGCCGGCGGTGGTCCAGACCCGCTCGACGGTGAGCCCGCCGGACGTGGTCCTGGCCTTGGCTGCCCTCTTGGACGTGGTCTCGGTCATGTGCGTGTCCCCTGCTCTCTGGCGGTCGGTGGCGGTGCCGTGCGGCGTCCGTGGTGCGGGGCCCGTGGTGCCTGGTCCCGTGGTGCGGCGTCCGCGTGGTGCGGCGTCCGCGTGGTGCGGTGGCTCAGGTGGTCTGGGTCTGCTGCTCGCGCTCGACGCGGAGCAGCGTGATCGCGGACTCGAAGTCCTCGAGGGAGCTGAAGGCCTGGTAGACGCTGGCGAAGCGGAGGTAGGCGACCTCGTCCAGCTCCCGCAGCGGCGGGAGGATGCTGAGGCCGATCTCGTGCGCCTCGATCTCGGCCGCCCCGGTCTGGCGGACCTGCTCCTCGACCCGCTGCGCGAGCAGGGCGAGGTCGTCCTCGGACACGGGACGGCCCTGGCACGCCTTGCGCACGCCGGTGACGACCTTCTCCCGCGAGAACGGCTCGGTGGCACCCGACCGCTTGACGACGGTGAGGCTCGCGGACTCCAGCGTGGTGAACCGGCGGTCGCAGTCCTGGCACTGTCGCCGGCGCCGGATCGCGGCTCCGTCGTCGGTGACGCGGGAGTCCACGACGCGGGAGTCGCCGTGACGGCAGAAGGGGCACCGCATGCGTCGGCCTCGTCTCGTGGGTTCGGCCGCAGAGGTCCTCAGGGGTCCGGCTGTGGACGAGCCTGTGGGAAACCTGTTGATGGTGCGGCGTGTCGGTGTGGAAGAGCTGTGGACCAGATGTGGATGAACGACATCCGTGTAACTACTAGATGTTGTGCCCACCGTAACAGCCGACCACTGGAACGCAAGTGCCTCGCGGCAAAGTCCCGGAAAGCCGTCGCTGTCTGGCCGTGACCAGGGCAGGACGGCGCGTCACCGCCGCGCAGGACCGATCCTCAGGCTCCTCAGGCTCCTCAGGCCTGAGGATCCTGAGGATCCTGAGGAGCCGGTCCCCGGGGGCCTCAGCCGACGGGGACGAGCAGCGTCGTGCCGGCCTGCACGCCCGTGGACCCGAGGTCGTTGAGAGCGACGACGTCGGCGACCACCGAGCGGGGGTCCCGACCCGGGGCGTGCTCCTCGGCGAGCTGCCACAGGGTGTCCCCCGGGGCCACGACGACCTGCACGGTCCGCCCCACGGTGTGCGCGCCGGCCCCGCTGACCACCCCGGCCCGACCGTCCCCCGCCGACGCACCGGGCGCGACGCTCGCGGCCAGGGTCACCCAGGCGAGGACGAGACCGACGGCCAGGACGGCGGTCGCGACCCCCAGGACCAGGGTGCGCACGAGCCGGCGGCCGCGGGCGGTGAGCACCAGTCCCTGCGCGCGGCCCGCCCGGCGGGCACCGGCCGGGCGCGAGACCGGGCGCGACACCGGGTACGACACCGGCTGAAGGGGACGCGACGCCGGGCGCGACACCGGCTGCACGCGGCGGGACGCCGGACGCGGGGCGGGGCGCGGGGCGGGACGCACCGGGCGGGCGGCGGCGGTGAGGCGGACCGAGGTCAGGGTGGCGGTCGTCATGGTGTGCTCCTCCGGACGCGTGTTCGAGGCCGGGGCGGCCAGGTCGAACACCTGTACGTTAACCTCAGGTCGAGACTTTGTCGAGCAGGTGTTCGAACGGCGGGGCGTCCGCGCAGGTGGGCGGCCCGGTGCCCCGGTCGACGGCGGGCTCCGGCGCAGTGAGCCGACAGGGGCGCCGACGACGCCGGGGACACGCCCGGCGGGGTGCTTGTGGACAGGTGTTCGACGGCCTAACTTCATGATCGGAAGACAACACGGGGGGTCGGACACAACCCCCGGACCAGGGCCCGCCCGGCCCGTGCGAAGGAGAACGCGATGCCCAGCACCGACCTCGACGGCCTCACGCCGCGGCAGCGCCTCGTCCTGGACGCCATCCGCGACGCGGTCCAGACGCGCGGCTACCCGCCGTCGATGCGGGAGATCGGCGAGCTCGTCGGGCTCACGTCCCCCAGCAGCGTCGCCCACCAGCTGTCCACGCTGGAGCGCAAGGGCTACCTCCGCCGCGACCCCAACCGTCCGCGCGCCATCGAGGTCGTGCACCCGGACGACGGCCGCCGCGCCCGCACGCCCGCCACGGTCCCGGACGCTGGGACGGCCCCCCGGCCCGAGGAGGACGCCGCCCGCCCGTCGCGTCGGCGCGAGCCCGCGGCGACGTTCCGTCCACGGGACAGCGACGAGGAGCTGCGCGTGCCGGAGGCGAGCATGGTGCCGCTCGTGGGACGGATCGCGGCCGGCGGCCCGCTGCTGGCCGAGCAGGTCGTGGAGGACGTCTTCCCCCTCCCCCGCCAGGTGGTCGGCGACGGCACCCTGTTCCTGCTCCAGGTGGTCGGCGACTCCATGATCGACGCGGCCATCTGCGACGGCGACTGGGTCGTGGTCCGGCAGCAGCCCGTGGCGGAGAACGGCGAGATCGTCGCGGCGATGATCGACGGCGAGGCGACGGTCAAGACCTACCGCCGGCGGGACGGCCACGTGTGGCTGATGCCGCACAACCCGGCGTACACCCCGATCCCGGGCGACGAGGCCACCCTGCTGGGCAAGGTGACGGCGGTCCTCAGGCGGGTGTGAGCACCGGGCGCGAGCCGTGGAGGGCGTCGACCACCCGGTCGACGTCCTCCTCGTCGTTCCACAGGTGGAACGCCAGCCGGGCGCGCCCGGCCCGGGAGACGGCGGTGCAGCCGGCCGCGGACAGCGCGGCGAGCACGGCCCCGTCGGGGTCCGGCAGCACGACGACGGGACGGCCCTGGGGGTCCAGGCCCAGCCGGTCGCGCAGCGCGTCGGCGAGGCCGGACCCGTGCTCGCGGCGCAGCGTCGCAGGCAGCTCGAGCAACGTCTCCAGCGAGGTCTGCGTGCCCACCCACGAGAGCCAGGCCGGGCTGACGTCGAGGCGGCGGGCGTCCGAGGCGACGTGCAGGCCGGGTCCGTAGACCGAGGCCCAGATGTCCGCGCCCGCGTACCAGCCGGCGTTGTGCCCGGACAGCCGGTCGAGCACCTCGGGCCGGACGGTGAGGAAGGCGCTGCCGCGCGGGGCGCACAGCCACTTGTAGGCCGAGCAGACGGTGACGTCCCACCGTGAGGCGTCGACGTCGGACCAGCCGGCCGCCTGGGTCGTGTCGCAGACGGTGAGGGCCCCGACGGCACGGGCGGCGTCGGCCACCGCGTCGGCGTCGGCCAGCCGGCCGTCTGCGGACTGGGCGAGGGAGAACGCCACGACGGCCGGGCGCTGGGCCCGCACGGCGGCGGCGAGCTGGTCGAGCGGGACCCCGACGGTGCGGACCTGCCGGTGCGCCTGCTGCTCGAAGGGTCCGGTGACGGAGGTGAACTCCCCCGCCACGGTGAGCACCAGGGCCCCGTCGGGGAGGGCGACGGCGACCTCGGCCGTCATCACCGACGCCTGGGAGCCGACGGCCACCCAGGACGGCGGCACGCCGACCAGCCGGGCGTACAGGGCGCGCGAGGCCTGCACGTGCGTGTCGTACCCGACGGCGCAGGCCCTCCCCTCCTGCCACGCGTCCAGCGCCGCGCGGAGGGCGTCCGCCGTCCGGCGCGGCGGCAGCCCCAGGGTGCTGGCGTTCAGGTAGCCGGGGGCAGGCAGCCAGGCGTCGGTCCTCATCGCTCCAGCGTGGCGGCGGCCCACCCATAGGACAAGGACGTAGTTCGGCCACGACCCATCCCGTGAGGTTATGGACGAGGGGTCGGCCGACCCCGTGATGGTCTCCTGCCGGTGCTCCGCGCGGCGACGCCCGCGCTGCTCCTACGCTCGCCCCGTGACCGTCGACGTGGAGGTGCTCCGGCTGCTCCGCGCGGTCAGCGACGAGGGCTCGATCTCGGCGGCCGCCCGGCGGCTGGGCATCAGCCAGCCGGCCGCCAGCCAGCAGCTGCGGCGCGCCGAGCGGTCCATCGGCACGGCCCTGGTCGAGCGCACCGGCCGGACCTCGCGGCCGACCGAGCCGGGGCGCGTCCTGGCCCGCCACGCCGTCGCGGTGGAGAACCTGCTCGCGGCGGCCGAGCGCGAGGTGCTCGCCGTGGCGGGGCTGGCCGCGGGCACCGTGCGCCTGGTGGCGTTCCCGTCCGCCTCCGGCCGGCTCGTGCCCCGCGCGCTGGCCGTCCTGCGCCGTCGCTCCCCCGGGCTGACCGTCGCCCTGGCCGAGGCGGAGCCGCCGGGCTCGCTGGGCCTGCTGCGGCGGGGCGAGGCCGACGTCGTCGTCACCTTCGACCACGTGGTCCCGGGGCACTCGGCGCCGCCGGACCTCGACGGGCTGGCCGTGGTCCCGCTGCTGGACGACGAGGTGCGCGTCGCCGTCCCCGCCGACGGGCCCTGGGGCGCCCGGACGAGCGTCGCGCTCGCCGACCTGTCGCAGGAGGAGTGGATCGCGGGCTGCCCGCGGTGCCGGAGCCACCTGGTCGACCTGGCCGCCCAGGCCGGCTTCGTCCCGCGCATCCGCTACGAGACCGACGACTACGTCGCCGTCCTCGGCCTGGTCGAGGAGGACCTGGGCGTGGCCCTGCTGCCGTCGCTGGCGCAGGGGCAGCGGGAGGTCCCGGGGGTCCGGACGCTGAGCCTGCGGCCCGCGGCCCGGCGGCGGGTCGTCGCCGTCACCACGCCCGACCTGGCGCGGGTGCCGAGCGTGGCGGCGGTGCTCGACGCGCTGCGCGTCACCGCGGCAGACGTCTGAGGGCGCCGAGGACGACCTCACGGTCGGTGGTCCGCCAGAAGGGCGGCAGGGCCTGCAGGAGGGCCGTGCCGTAGCGCTTGGTCGCCACCCGGGGGTCGAGCACGGCGACCACGCCCCGGTCGTCCGCGCGCCGCACCAGGCGTCCGGCCCCCTGGGCGAGCAGGGTCGCGGCGTGGGCGACGGAGACCGTCATGAAGCCGCTGCCGCCCGATCGGTCCACCGCCTCGCTGCGCGCCTGCGACAGCGGGTCGTCGGGGCGGGGGAACGGCACCCGGTCCAGGACGACCAGGCTGCACGACGGTCCGGGGACGTCGACGCCCTGCCACAGCCCGAGCGTGCCGAACAGGCAGGTACGGGGGTCCTCCGCGAACCGGGCGACCAGCGTGGGCACGAGGTCGTCGCCCTGGCAGAGGACGGGCAGGTCGGTCCGCGCACGGACCACCTCGGCCGCGGCCTGCGCGGCCCGGCGGGAGGAGAACAGCCCGAGGGTGCGTCCGCCCGCGGCCTCCACCAGCGCCACGAGCTCGTCGTGCAGCGGGTCCCCGTGGCCGTCCCGGCCCGGGGCGGGCAGGTGCGCGGCGACGTAGAGGATCGCCTGGCGGGCGTAGTCGAACGGGCTGCCCACGTCCAGGCCGGTCCAGCCGCCCCGCCCCAGCCCCAGCCGGCGGGCGAGGGAGTCGAAGCCGCCGGGGCCGGTGAGCGTGGCCGACGTCGCGACGACCGTGCGGGCGTCGAAGAGCCGGGCGCGCAGCAGCCCGGAGACGTCGAGCGGCGCGGCCCTGAGCACGGTCCCGCGACGCTCGTCCTGCTCCACCCACACGACGTCGACCCCGGCGGGGGCCTCCGCGACCTCCGGCTCCTCGTCCCCGTCCTCGCCGTACTGCCCCGGCGGGGCGGGCACCCCGCCGATGCGCTCGGCCACGTCGGCGTGCTCCAGCAGGGCCGCGCGCGCCGCCTGCGCCCCGCCGGCCTCGGCGTCCTTGGGCATCGAGCGCAGCGCCCCGCGGGCGGCGGTGGCCAGCAGGAGCAGGGCGTCCTGCACGGCGGCGGGGGCGCCGTCGGCGAGCCGTCCGGCCGACAGGGTGGTGAGGGCGGTCTCGAGCCCGGCCGCGGCCCGGTCGAGGTCCACGACGTCGTCCGCGCCGCAGCCCGCGCGCCGGGCCGCGGTGGCCGCCGCCCGGACCGAGGTCGCCGTGACCTCCCGGGACAGCGCCGCGGTCACCCGGTCGATGAGGTCGTGCGCCTCGTCCACGACGACGACGTCGTGCGGGGGCAGCGTCTTGCGGTTCTCGGTGGCGTCGATGGCGAGCAGGGCGTGGTTGGTGACGACCACGTCGACGTCCTTGGCCCGGACCCGGGCCGCCTCGCTGAAGCACTCCCCCACCACGGGGCAGCGCTGCCCCAGGCACTCCCGCGCCGTCACCGACACCGCGCGCCAGGCCCGGTCCGGCACCCCGGGGACCAGGTCGTCGCGGTCGCCGGTCTCGGTGGCCTCGGCCCACTCCCGGGCGCGGAGCACCTGCTGCTCCAGCGTGGAGCGGCTGCTGCTCCCGCCGGCCTGCTGCTCCCACAGGGACAGCGGGTCCTCCTCGTCGGCCTCGCTCCCCCCGGCCAGGCGGTGCTTGCAGACGTAGTTGTTGCGGCCCTTGACCAGCTGCCAGGTGGGCCGCCGGCCCAGCGGGCCCTCGAGCGCGTCGGCCAGGCGGGGCAGGTCCTGCCGGACGAGCTGGCCCTGCAGGGCCAGGGTGCTCGTGGCCACGGTGACCCCCCGGCCGCGCCGCACGGCCGCCGCGACGGCGGGCACGAGGTAGCCCCAGGACTTCCCGGTCCCGGTGCCGGCCTGCACGAGCAGGTGCCGGGAGCCGTCCACCGCCTCGGCGACCGCGGCCGCCATCCGGTCCTGGCCCTCGCGGCGGGACCCGCCGGTCGCCTCGACCACCCGGGCCAGCAGGGCCACGGCCTCGCGGGCGGGGTCGGCGTCGGGGACGTGCTCCTGCGCGGGCGCCGCGGCGGGGACCTCCTCCGTCGCGCTGCTCACCGGGCGACCCTACCGGCGGCGACGACCCCCCGGACGCGCCCTCCCCAGGCGCGCCGGGCCGGTCAGGCGTCCTGGTGGGAGGCGGCGGTGAGGGCGGCGGCGAGCGACCGGCTGACCCGGGCGTGGAGCCGGGTGCCCTCCGCGACGTGCTCGACGTCGAGCACCTCGCCGTCGGTGTGGGTGCGGCTCACCAGGTCGCCCCGCTCGTAGGGCACGACGAGGTCCACCTCCACGTCGGGCCGCGGCAGGTCCTCCACCACCGCGGCGAGCAGGGCGTCCAGGCCCTGGCCGGTGCGGGCCGACACGGCGACGGCGCGCCGCTCGCGCCGCAGGAGGCGGTCGACGACCTCGGGGTCGGCGACGTCCGCCTTGTTGAGGGCGACGACCTCGGGCACGGCGTGCGCGCCGACGTCCGCCATCACCTCGCGGACCGCGGTGAGCTGGCCCTCGGGGTCGGGGTGGGACACGTCGACCACGTGGATGACCAGGTCGGCGGAGGCGACCTCCTCCAGCGTGGAGCGGAAGGCCTCGACGAGCTGGTGCGGCAGCCGCCGGACGAAGCCGACGGTGTCGGTGAGGGTGACGGCCCGCCCGTCCGGGAGCTCGGCCCGGCGCACCGTCGGGTCCAGGGTGGCGAACAGGGCGTTCTCCACCAGGACCCCCGCCCCGGTCATGCGGTTGAGGAGGCTCGACTTGCCCGCGTTCGTGTAGCCGGCGATGGCCACGGACGGGACGGCGTTGCGCCGGCGGCTGTCGCGCTTGGTGTCGCGCGAGGTGCTCATCTCGGCGATCTCGCGGCGGAGCTTGGCCATGCGGGTGCGGATCCGGCGCCGGTCCAGCTCGATCTTCGTCTCGCCGGGGCCGCGGGAGCCGATCCCGGCGCCGCCGGCCACCCGGCCGCCGGCCTGGCGGGACATCGACTCGCCCCAGCCGCGCAGGCGCGGGAGCAGGTACTCCAGCTGCGCCAGCTCGACCTGCGCCTTGCCCTCCCGGGACTTGGCGTGCTGGGCGAAGATGTCGAGGATCAGCGCGGTCCGGTCGACCACCTTGACCTTGACCACGTCCTCGAGGCTGCGGCGCTGCGACGGGCTCAGCTCGCCGTCGACGACCACGGTGTCCGCGCCGGTCCCGGCGACGATGTCGCCGAGCTCGACGGCCTTGCCGGAGCCGAGGAAGGTGGCCGCGTCCGGCTTGTCGCGCGGCTGGATGAGGGCGTCGAGCACCTGGGAGCCGGCCGTCTCGGCCAGCGCGGCCAGCTCGGCCATCGACACCTCGGCCTCGTGCGGGTCGCGCGAGGTGGACAGCCCTGCGAGGACCACCCGCTCCAGGCGGAGCTGGCGGTACTCGACCTCGGAGACGTCCTGCAGCTCCGTGGACAGACCGGCGACGCGGCGCAGGGCCTGGCGGTCGGCCAGGTCCTCCTGGTCCCCGTCGTACCCGGCGTCGTACCCGCCGTCGTACCCGCTCGTACCCGGCGTCGTACCCGGCGTCGTCTCCGGCGGCCTGCTCGAGGGCGGTGGGGTCGGCGTCGGTCCCGGGAGTCGTCTCGTGTGCTGTCATCGTCGGACCAGGATCGCACGCCGGCTCTCCGACGCCGAAGGGATAAAGGGGGCGGACCAGGCACGGGTGCCCCCGGCGACTGCCTCGCGACCGACCCCGAGAACACCCTGGGAGCCCTGCTGCGGCCCGGCGGCGGGCCGGCGGCTGGCGTCGCACCGGTGGGGACGGGCAGGCTCGTCCGCGTGACCGCCGGGCAGCCCCACTACTTCGACGAGACGCCCGGGCCGGGCGGTGCCCCCGAGAAGGTGCGCACGGTCCGGCTGCAGGGCCGCGAGGTCGTGGTGCGCACCGCCGGCGGCGTGTTCTCCGGCGACCGGCTGGACCCGGGGACGACGGTCCTGCTGCGCGAGGTGGGCCCGCTCCCGGCGACCGGCGACCTGCTGGACCTGGGCTGCGGCTGGGGCCCGGTGGCGCTGGCGATGGCGGCCGCCTCGCCCGGGGCCACGGTGTGGGCGGTGGACGTCAACGAGCGGGCCCGCGCGCTCACCGCGGCGAACGCGCGGGACAACGGGCTGGGCAACGTCCGCGTGGCGGCCCCCGGTGACGTGGACCCGGGCGTCCGCTTCGCCGCGGTGTGGTCGAACCCGCCGGTGCGCATCGGCAAGGACGCGCTGCACGCCCTGCTCCTGGACTGGCTGCCGAGGCTGGCCCCGGCCGGGCGTGCGGAGCTCGTCGTGCAGAAGCACCTGGGGGCGGACTCGCTCCAGCGCTGGCTCGGCGAGGCGCTGCCCGCCGGCCTGTCGGTCTCGCGCTCGGCGACCAGCAAGGGCTACCGGGTCCTCGTGGTGGACCGGGAGCCGGACCAGGCGTAGCCCCACCGCACGACCGCGCCGTCAGGTCCGCAACCACGGGGCCCGCACGGGCCGGGCGCCGCGCGGCGGCCCGTCAGCGGGCGAGCCGCTCCAGCCAGGCGTGCTCGACCACCGCGCGGGCCACCACCACGGCCGGGCCCGTGAGCTCCGAGCCGACGATGCCCTCGTCCTCGCGACGGCGCAGCCGCACCCGGAGCCGGCCGCCGGGCACGTCGACCGTCCAGCGGGTCACCGAGGCCCGGAGGCTGGCGGCCGCGGCGGCGGCCACGGCGCCGGTGCCGCACGACAGGGTCTCCCCCACGCCGCGCTCGTGCACCCGCATGGCCAGGTAGCCGGTACCCGGGTGCTCGCCGGTCCCCAGGCGTCCCATGAGCCTCGACGTTGGCCCCGTCCGGCGGCTCGGGGTCGATGGCGGGCCGCTGCTCCAGGAGCACCTCCTCCACCGCCGGTCCCGGGCCCACGTCCACGACGACGTGGGGGTTGCCGACGTCGACACGCAGGCCGGGCAGCCGGCGCTCACGACCGGCGCCGCGGACGACGACGGCCACCGGGTCCGGGTCCACGCCGACGGGCCCCATCTCCACGCTGTAGACGGGGTACCCGCCCGCGACGAGGCGCACGGGCCGGGGCCCGGAGCGGGACAGGACCGGCAGCACGTCCGTCCCGGCCGCGACGAGACCGGCGTCGACGAGGGAGTGGGCCAGCACCCGCACCCCGTTGCCGCACATCAGGGCGGTCGAGCCGTCGGCGTTGACGTGGTCCATGAACCAGCCGTCCTCGCCCTCGACGTCGGCGCGCACGGCCCGGATCACCCCGTCGGCCCCGATCCCGCGCCGCCGGTCGCAGAGCGCGGCGACGAGGACAGGGTCCAGGGGGTAGGTGTCGTCGGGGTCGACGAGGACCACGAAGTCGTTGCCGGTGCCGTGCGCCTTGAGCACGTGCAGGCCGTCGGACCGCAGCGGCCCCGTCCCGGCCGCGCCCGGCGCACCGGTGGTCGTGGTCGTGCTGCTGGTCGTCGGCGTGCGGGTGGGTCCCGGGGTGCCGGTGGTGCTCGTCGTGCTCACCGCCCCAGTCTGGCCCGGACGAGGTCCACGAGACGACCGAGGGCCCCCTGGTCGTCGGCGTCCAGCCAGACGACGTCGGGGTCGGCCCCGAACCACGACTCCTGCTTGCGGACGAGCCTCCGGGTCGCCACGACCGTCCGCTCGCGGGCCTCGGCCTCGCTGCACCGGCCGCGGAGCAGGTCGAGCACCTGCGCGTAGCCGACCGCCCGGGAGGCGGTCGGGCCCTGCTCCAGGCCGTCGGGCAGCAGGCCGCGGACCTCCTCGACGAACCCCTCCCGCCACATCCGGTCCACCCGCTGCTCCACCCGGCGGTCGAGCTCGGGCCGGGGCCGGCGCAGGCCGACGACCAGCGCCGGGACCACCCGGGACGCCGCGCCCGGTGCCGGCATGGACGCCGCGAACGGGGCGCCGGTGATCTCGACGACCTCCAGGGCGCGGACCACGCGACGGGTGTTGGAGGGCAGGATGCGCGCGGCGGCCTCCGGGTCGACCTCGCCGAGCCGTGCGTGCAGGGCCTCGGCACCGAGCCGCTCCGCCTCGGCCTCCCAGCGGGCGCGCACGCCCGGGTCGGTGCCGGGGAAGCGCAGGTCGTCGAGGACCGCGCGCACGTACAGGCCGGACCCGCCGACCAGCAGGGGGAGCCTCCCGCGCCGCCCCACGGCCGCGAGCTCCTCGCGGGCCAGCGCCTGGTACTCCGCGACGGCGGCCGCCCTGCTCACCGGCCACACGTCGAGCAGGTGGTGCGGCACGCCCCGCCGCTCGGCGTGGGTGATCTTGGCGGTGCCGACGTCCATCCCCCGGTACAGCTGCATGGAGTCGGCGTTGACGACCTCCCCGCCCAGCTCGAGGGCGAGCCCGACGGCCAGGTCGGACTTGCCGGTGGCCGTCGCCCCGACCACGGCGACGACGCGGCCGGGGGGCACGTCGCGGGTCGTCGACGGTGCGCTCACCGGGAGCGCCTTGTGCGCCAGGCGCCCGGCGTCGCACACTGCGCGCATGGGCCTGATGGACGACGCCAAGAAGCTCGCCGCCAGGGGCAAGGCCCTGGCCGCGGAGCACGAGAGCACCGTGGACCGCGCCCTGGACGGGGCCACCCGGGCCGTGGACCAGCGGACCGGCGGGAAGCACGCGGCCCACCTGGCCAAGGGCCGGGACGCGATCGACCGGTTCCTCGACGCGCCCGACCGCCCGGGCGACGCGCCGGACGGCACGGACGGCACGGACCGCCCGCCCCGACGCCCCTGAGGTCCGTGGGGCGGTCCCGCCGTCCTCCCGGCGCCGCTGGTCACCCGCCCGCCCGGTGGTGCACCGCGACCAGGTAGCCGACCCCGGCCGGGGCGGCCGCGAGCAGCACCTGGGTCCGGGGGGTGCCGCCGGCGGAGCGCTCCCGACGGGCCAGCGCGGCGAGCAGGGCGACCGCAGGGCCGGCGGTCGCCCCGACCGCGGCGGCCTCAGGAACCTCGGCGGTGCGCTGCTCCCGCAGGGCGGCCTCGAGCTCGGCGTCCACGACGTCACCCCGCACGTCCTCGCCGCCCGGGGCCCGGGGTCCCCTCGTGCGGCTGCCGTCGGCGAGCAGGAGCAGTCCCGTCCGCAGGGGCGAGCCGGACAGCGCCTCCAGGTCGAGGCCGGCGCCCGGGGCGTCCGCCCACGCGGTCACCGGCGGCAGCCCGGGGAGGCCGGCCAGCAGCTCGGCGGCGAGCTGGTGCGGCCAGGATCCCTCCGGCGGGACGTCGCGGGGCGGACGGGCGGAGGCCCGGCCACCGAAGCCGTCCAGCGTGCCGGTCACGGCGGGGGCGACGACGACGAGCCGGTCGAGGCCCGCGAGCGCACCCAGGGCCGCGTCCACGGCCTCGCGCACCGCCGAGGTCTCCGTCGCGACCCGGTCCCCCGTCAGGCGCGGCAGCAGCAGCGGCGCCGACGGCACGAGGCAGGCGACGTCGACGGGCACGGCGCCCACTGTAGGAGGGCGTTCCGGCCCCGCCGGCGGAGCGCGAGGCTCAGCGCTGCAGCGGGAGCAGGCCGGCCCGGTGGGCCCGGGACACCGCGTCGGTCCGGCCGGAGGCACCGCAGCTTGGCCATGACGTTGCTGAGGTGCACCGAGACGGTCTTCTCGCTGATGAACAGCTCGGAGCCGACCCGGCGGTTCGTCCAGCCCCTGGCCACCAGGCGCAGGACGTCCTGCTCCCGGGCGGTGAGGGCCGCGACGGCGGCGGGCGCGACCGGGACGCCGTCGACCCGGTCCGCGGCCAGCGCCACCCCGGCCCGGCGGGCCAGGGCCGCCACGGACGCGGCCAGGGGACGGGCGCCCAGCACGTCGGCGGTCGCCGCGGCCCGGGCGAGCAGGTCCTCGGCCTCGGCCCAGCCGTCGTCGCCGCGGCGGGAGGTGCGCAGCAGGGACGCGGCGAGGCCGAGCCGGCAGCGTGCCTCCTCGAACGGGTAGCCGTAGCCGAACCCGGCCAGCGCGGCCCGCCAGGCGGCGTGCTCGTCGGTCCGGTCGTCGGTCCGGTCGTCCGGGCCGTCGTCGGTGCCGTGGTCGGTGCCGTGGTCGGGGTCACCGTCGGGGTCACCGTCGGCGGGCCGGGGGAACCGCGACAGCTCGGCGCGGCCGCGGGCCAGCCACGCGACCGCCTCCGGTCCGGGGCGGTCCGTCCCGCCGGGGGCAGCTGCCGTGGGGACAGCGGCCAGGGAGCCGGCGACCGGGGGGACAGCGGCCGGGGGGACAGCGGCCGGGGGGACAGCGGCCGGAGGGGAGGGGACAGCGGCCGGGGGGCCGTACGCGGCCTCCAGCGCCGCGACCCGCGCGGCGGCCCGCGCCCGCAGCGCGGCCACCACGGCGTCGTCGTCGCGCAGGGCGGCCTCCTCGGCCACGTCCGCCAGGGCGGCCACCTCGACCGCACCGAGCCAGATGACGCCCATCTGGTCGGTCCCGAAGCAGCGCGCGAGGTCGTCGGTGGCCGCCCGGGCGACGTCCGCGGCCTCCTCGGGCCGGCCCTGCCAGCGGCGCAGCTCGGCCAGGCACCCGTCCACCCCGAGCTGCACCTGCAGGTCCAGGCCCCGCATGCCGACCAGGCGCTGGACGGCGGCCTCCGCCCCGCTGTCGCCCCGCCCCACCTGGACGTACAGGCCCGCCGCGGCCAGCCGGGCGGCGGCGGCGTCCGGAGCGAGGTCCGCGTCCCCGTCCGGGTTCTCCGCCCACCGCCCGGCCACGTAGCGCACGACGCGGCGCAGCACCCGCAGCTCGACCGACAGCGGGCTCCACCGCAGGCCGGCGGCGGCGGCGCGGTCGCACGAGGCCTCGAGCACCTCCAGCGCGGCCACGACGTCGCCGCGGGAGTACCGGGACCAGCTGAGGTTCACGCTCGCGCGCAGCTCGGTGAGCACGTCGGTGGACTCGCGGGCCCGGGTCAGCGCCTGGAGCAGCCGGGCGTCGACGACCTCGACGGGCACCTCGCCGCCGGAGTGCACGACGGCCAGGGTGGCCAGCGTGTCCGCCTCCACGTCGGGCGCACCGAGCGCGGACCGCGGCGGCGTGGGCACCCTCCGCCACCTGCCGGGCCTGGGGACGGTCGGCGAGCATGAGGGCGCGGGCCAGGCCCGCCAGGGCCCACGCGTGGTCCCGGCCGGCCGGCAGGGCCGAGCCGGTCGCCGCCTCGTAGGCCGCGACCGCCTGCTCGGCGTGGGGCAGGGCGTCCGGGACCCGGTCCGCGGCGATCAGGTGCTGCGCGAGCCGGTGGTGCAGCAGGGCCACCCGGGCGGCGTCCCCGCCGTCCTCGGCGCGGCGCAGGGCCTCGCGGGCGAGGGCGACGGCCCGCTCGACGCGTCCGCAGCGGTTGGCGTAGCCGGCGGCCCGGCGGTGCAGCTCCACCCCGTCCAGCCCGGCGACGTCGGCGGCCCCGGGCACGCTGTCGAACAGCTCGATGGCCCGCTCCAGGTGCGCCAGCGCCTCGCGCGGGGCCAGCAGCTCGGTGGCGTCCTCGGCGGCCCGGACCGACGCGGCCAGGGCGGTCGGCAGGTCGTGGGCGGCCAGCGCGTGGTGGGCGAGCTCGGCGGCGGTGCCGGGCCCGTCCCCGACGCCGGCCGGGCCCGCCGCCCCCGCCAGCGCCGCGCACGTACGCCCCGTGCCAGCGGGACCGCTCGCCGGGGAGCAGGTCGGCGTACACCGCCTCCTGGAGCAGGGCGTGACGGAAGGCGTACCGCTCCCCCTCCGCCCGCAGCACCTGCGCGTGGACCGCCTCCCGCAGGGCCTCGTCCAGGGCCGCCCGGTCGAGCCCGCTCACCGCGAGCAGGAGGTCGTCGGCCACGCGTCGCCCGCCCACCGCGGCGAGCCGGGCCACCTGGCGCGCGGCCGGGCCGAGCCGCTCCAGCCGGTCGAGCAGCACCTCGGCCAGCCCGTCGGGCACGCCGGGGCGGTCCCCGGCGGCGAAGAGCTCCTCGGCGAAGTACGCGTTGCCCTCGGAGCGGGCCAGGACCCGGCGCACGACCGAGGCCGGGACCGGCCCGCCGGCCAGGGCGGCGAGGAACGCGGCCATGCCCTCGGCGTCGAACGGGGCCAGCTCCACCCGGCGGACGTGGGGCAGCCGCGACAGGTCGCCCAGCAGGCCGCGGACCGGGTGGGCCCGGTGCAGGTCGTCGCTGCGGTAGCTGGCCACGACCAGGACGCGCTCCCGGCGCATCCGGCCCAGGAGGTACCGGAGCAGGTCACGGCTGGAGGGGTCGGCCCAGTGCAGGTCCTCCAGGACCAGCAGGACGGGGGCCGTCGCCGCGAGCGCCCCGACGTACCGCGCCACCTGCTCGAACAGCTGCATCCGCCCCACCTCGACCGCGGCGGACTCCGCCGGGCCGTCGTGGCCGTCGCCGCCGTCTCCCGCGGGCCGCTCCCCGCCCGGGTGGCCGAGCAGGGTGGCGAGCCCGGCGGGCACGGCCGAGCCGGTCGCGGACAGGTGCGTGCCGAGGGCCTCGGCGAAGGCCAGGTACGGCAGGCCCGCCGCGCCGAAGTCGACGCAGTGCCCGCGCAGGACGGTGACGCCCTGGCCGGCGGCGGTCTCGGCGAGGGCCTGCAGGACACGGGTCTTGCCGGCGCCGGCGTCCCCGGCGAGCAGGACCGCCCCGGGCCGGCCGTCGCGCGCGTCGGCGAGCGCGTCGGACAGGGCCCGGAGCTCGGCCCGGCGGCCGACGAGGGGGGCGTCGATGCTCAGCCGGGACACGGGGTCATGGTGGCAGCGGCCACCGACCGGATGCACGTGAGCCCCGCCGCCCGCGCCCTGGGGACCGGGGCCCGCAGGGGGCACCAGGCGCTCAGGGACGGGGCGACGGGGCCCGCGTGGTGGTGCCGCGGCTCACGCGGCCAGGACGAGGTCGTCCGCCCGGGTGCGGCCGCGGCGGCGGAGCCGGCCCACCCAGCCGACGAGGCGGCGGGAGGTGGCGACGTCGGCGGCGAGGCGCTCGCGGCGGTAGGCGAGCTCGGCGTCGAGAAGACCCGGCATCGGGGTGCTGTGGATCATGATGACCTCCTGGTCGTCCCCGTCGGCTGGTCCTCCGGGTCCTTACAGGGTCGGCCTGAGGCGGGGGCCGCCCCATCGGCCGGTCACGCAGGCACGGACGGCATCCGGCCGGTCGACGGCCTGAGGGGTCGGGCCGGACGTCTGAGGGGTCGGGCCGGACGTCTGAGGGGTCCCGGCAGTTCCTCTGAGGGGCCCGCGGCCGGAGGGCTCAGAGGGGCGCGGTGACCGGGGCGCCGAGGCGGGGCATGCCCAGCCCGACCGTCGGACGGACCACGGCCGCGCCCGCCGGGAGGGCCTGCCTGGCCTGCCAGGCGTCGCCGGCCGGGGTCCGTCGCAGCGACAGGACGCCGGCGTCGGCGACCAGGTGGTGCGGTGCGGCGTAGGTGACCTCGACCTCGACCACGTCGCCCGGGCGGACCGGCGAGGTCCACGCCTCGGCGCCCGGTGCGGGGACCGGGGCGAAGTGCACGAGCCGGTTGTCGCGCGCCCGGCCCGACAGGCGCTCGGTGGCGCTGTCCTTGCGGCCCTCGCCCTCGGCGACGAGCAGCTCCAGGCGGCGGCCGGTCTGGGTCCGGTTCTCCGCCCAGGACACCTCTTCCTGCAGGGCGACGAGGCGCTCGTACCGCTCCTGCACGACGGCCTTGGGGACCTGGTCGGCCATCGTGGCCGCAGGGGTGCCGGGGCGGGGCGAGTACTGGAACGTGAAGGCGTTGGCGAAGCGCGAGGCGCGGACGACGTCGAGGGTGGCCTGGAAGTCCTCCTCGGTCTCGCCCGGGAACCCGACGATGACGTCGGTGCTGATGGCGGCGTCGGGCATGGCCGCGCGCACCTTGTCGATGATCCCGAGGAAGCGCTCCGAGCGGTACGAGCGGCGCATCGCGCGCAGGACCCGGTCCGAGCCGGACTGCAGCGGCATGTGCAGCTGGTGCATGACGGTCGGGGTCTCGGCCATGGCCGCGATGACGTCGTCGGTGAACGAGCTCGGGTGCGGGCTGGTGAACCGGACCCGCTCGAGGCCGGGGACGGCCCCGACCGCGCGCAGCAGCTTGCCGAAGGCGAGCCGGTCGCCGAACTCGATGCCGTAGGTGTTGACGTTCTGGCCGAGCAGCGTGACCTCGACGACGCCCTCGGCCACCAGCGCCTCGACCTCGGCGAGGATGTCGCCGGGACGGCGGTCCTTCTCGGTGCCGCGCAGCGCGGGGACGATGCAGAAGGTGCACGTGTTGGTGCAGCCGACGCTGATCGACACCCACGCCGCGTAGGCCGACTCCCGCCGGGTGGGCAGCGTGGACGGGAAGGTCTCCAGCGACTCGAGGATCTCGACCTCGGCGCGGGCGTTGTGCCGCGACCGCTCGAGGAGGACCGGCAGGGAGCCGAGGTTGTGGGTGCCGATGACGACGTCGACCCACGGCGCCTTGCGCACGATCTCGCCGCGGTCCTTCTGGGCCAGGCAGCCGGCCACCGCGATCTGCATCCCGGGGCGGCGCGCCTTGACCGGGGCCAGGTGGCCGAGGTTGCCGTACAGCTTGTTGTCCGCGTTCTCGCGGACCGCGCAGGTGTTGAGGACGACGACGTCGGCGCCCTCGTCGACGACCCGCGCCGGGTCGGCGGGCACGTACCCCGCGGCCTCGAGCATGCCGGTGAGGCGCTCGGAGTCGTGGACGTTCATCTGGCAGCCGAAGGTGCGGACGTGGTAGGTCCGCTGCTCGGGGGCCGTCGCGGCGAGGGTGTGGGGAGCGCTCATGGCGCCTGCCAGGGTACGCGCCGGCGAGGTCACGGATCGGCATCGCCCTGGTCCCAGCATGGCCGGTGATCACCCGTTCGGTCTAGGTTGCGGCACATGCCCGACTCGACTGCCGCCGCCAGCACCCCGCCCCATGGTGCGCCGCTGGTCGTGATGGCCGGCGTGAACAAGCACTTCGGCGACCTGCACGTGCTCAGGGACATCGACCTCACGGTCGCCCAGGGTGAGGTCGTCGTGGTCATCGGACCGTCCGGCTCGGGCAAGTCCACGCTGTGCCGCACCATCAACCGGCTCGAGACCTATGAGTCCGGGCGCATCACCATCGACGGCCAGGACCTGCCCGACGAGGGCAAGGAGCTGGCCCGGCTGCGCGCCGACGTCGGCATGGTGTTCCAGTCCTTCAACCTCTTCGCGCACAAGACGGTGCTGGAGAACGTGACCCTCGGTCCCGTCCGGGTCCGCAGGACGAAGAAGGCGGAGGCCGACAAGCTCGGCATGCAGCTGCTCGAGCGGGTCGGCGTGGCCAACCAGGCCGACAAGTACCCGGCGCAGCTGTCCGGCGGCCAGCAGCAGCGCGTGGCCATCGCCCGCGCCCTGGCCATGCAGCCGAAGGTGATGCTGTTCGACGAGCCGACCTCGGCCCTGGACCCGGAGATGATCAACGAGGTCCTCGACGTCATGACCTCGCTGGCCAAGGACGGCATGACGATGATCGTCGTCACCCACGAGATGGGCTTCGCCCGCCGGGCCGCGAACCGGGTCGTCTTCATGGCCGAGGGCGAGATCGTCGAGGAGGCCGAGCCGGAGACGTTCTTCACGGCCCCCACCTCGGCGCGCGCCCAGGACTTCCTGTCCAAGATCCTCACCCACTAGACCCACGACTCCACCTGGTGCGCCCGTCCGGGGCGTGCCGCGACTCCCGGGAGGGACCCACATGACCAACCGACGACTGATGACGGGCATGGCGCTGCTCAGCGCCGCGACGCTCGCGCTGGCCGCCTGCGGCGGGGACGCCGACACCGACGTGGACGCTGGGGCGGGCACCGACGACACCATGGCCGCCGAGGACACGATGGCCCCGGAGGACGGCGAGAGCATGGCCGCGGGCGACTTCGCCGAGGGGACCACGATGGCCCGGATCGCCGACGCCGGCACCCTGCGCGTCGGCACCAAGTTCGACCAGCCCGGCTTCGGCCTGGCCAACCTCGAGGGGACCCCCGAGGGCTTCGACGTCGAGATCGCCAAGATCATCGCCGAGGAGCTCGGCATCGACGAGGGCTCCATCGACTACACCGAGACCCCCTCCGCGGTGCGCGAGGAGGTGCTCATCAACGGTGACGTCGACCTGGTCGCGGCCACCTACACGATCAACGACGAGCGGGCCGAGCGCATCGACTTCGCCGGCCCCTACTACGTCGCCGGCCAGGCGCTCATGGTGCGCGAGGAGGACGCCGAGACCATCACGGCGCCGGAGGACCTCTCGGACACCTCGATCCGGGTCTGCTCCGTCGACGGCTCCACGCCGTCGGAGAACATCCGCGAGTACCTCGGCTCCGAGGACCAGCTCACGCTGTTCGAGACCTACTCCGAGTGTGCCGACTCCCTGCGCAACAACCAGGTCGACGTCGTGACCACCGACAACGTCATCCTGCTGGGTCTCGTGGACGCCTCCGAGGGCGCCTTCACCCTGGTCGGCGAGGCCTTCACCGAGGAGCCCTACGGCATCGGCGTGGCCAACGAGGACGTCGAGTTCTGCCAGTTCATCAACGACTCCCTCGAGAAGGCCAACGAGGACGGCCGCTACCTCGAGGCGTGGAACTCGACCGCCGGCAGCATCGCCGGCGCCGAGGCGCCGGAGTTCCCGGAGCTCACCCCCTGCGAGTGACGTGAGCGGGCGGGCCGGTCACCGACCGGCCCGCCCCTCGCAAGGCCCCGCCCACCGCTCCCCCACCTGACGGACAGGACCTCGGCATGGATGTGCTGGTCGACAACTTCGACCTGTTCGTGAGGGGGTTCCTCGGCTCGCTGAAGATCGTCGCCTACGCGCTGGTCGGCTCGCTCGTCCTCGGCACGGTGCTGGCGATGATGCGGGTGTCCCCCGTGGCGCCGCTGCGGACCTTCGGCTCGCTGTACGTCTCCGTGATCCGGAACAGCCCCCTGACGATCATGCTGTACTTCACCGCCTTCGTGCTGCCCGAGCTCGGCTTCAACCGGCCCTTCTTCCAGCTGGGGGTGCTCGGGCTGTCCGTGTACACGGCCGCCTTCGTCTGCGAGGCCATCCGCTCCGGCATCGGCTCCGTGCCCGCCGGCCAGGCCGAGGCCGCCCGGGCCATCGGCCTGACGTTCGGGCAGTCGCTCGGCAGCGTGGTCATGCCCCAGGCGCTTCGCACCGTGGTCCCCCCGCTGGGCAGCGTGGTCATCGCCATGATCAAGAACTCCGCCATCGTGGGGGCCTTCGGGGTCGGCGGGGACCTCTTCTCCGTCGGCAACCGCTTGACCAGCGCCCAGGGGTTCGCCGCCCTGCCGGTCCTCACCGGCGTCCTGATCGGCTACCTGGCCCTCACGCTGCCGATGGCCGCCCTGCTGAGCCGCATCGAGGAGAGGGTGGCGATCGCCCGATGAGCGCCGCGCCGTCCGTCCTCTATGACGCGCCCGGACCACGGGCCATCCGTCGCGCCCGCATCATCTCCGTCGTCTCGGTGCTCGTGTTCCTCGTGCTCCTGCTGCTGGCCGGCCTCCGGCTGAACGAGACGGGGCAGTTCGAGGCCGACCGCTGGTCGCCGCTGTTCTGGCCCGGCGACGAGCAGTTTCGCCCGGTCTGGGACCAGATCCGGATCGGCATCACCAACACGCTGCTCGCGGCGGCGCTCGCCATCGCCTTCAGCCTGGCGCTCGGGACCGCGCTGACGACCGTGCGGCTCCTGCTCGGCCGGTACTCCCGCCTGCCTGTCGTCCTGGTGGCCGAGGTGCTGCGCGGGGCGCCGGTCGTCGTCCTCATCTTCTTCGCCGCGCGCGTGCTGCCCTCGCTGGGGGTGGACCTGTCGCAGCGGTGGTACCTCGTCATCGGGCTCACCGCCTACAACTTCGTCGTCATCGGCGAGATCCTCCGCGCAGGCGTGGCCGCGCTGCCCCGCGGCCAGCGGGAAGCCGGTCTGGCCATCGGCCTCACCCCCCGCCAGACGGTGCTGCAGATCCAGATGCCGCAGGCGTTCCGGCTCATGCTGCCGGCCCTCATCAGCCAGCTCGTCGTCATCGTCAAGGACACGTCGCTGGCCGCGGTCGTCCTGCTCGGGCCGCTGGAGCTCCTCAACGTGGGCAAGCGGATCGAGGGGTTCCTCGACAACCCGCTGCAGACCTACCTGCTCATCGCGCTCCTCTACATCCTCCTCAACAGCCTGCTGGGCCGGCTGGCGGTGTTCACCGAGAAGCGGCTGAGCCGCGCCCGGGGCAGCCAGGCGACGACCGTGGACCAGGACCGTGCCTCCACGATGGCGAACCTGGGGAACAACGCGACAGGCGGTGGCGCGGGCGCGCTCTGAGCCGGTCGTGCCGCCGACGGCACGGCCGGTCCGGCGCCGGCCCCGGGACGGTGAGGTCGCTCAGCCGTCGGTCATGGAGCCGCTAGCCGGAGCGGGACCGTCGAGGTGGTCCTCGGCGTCGTCCGGGTCGTCGTCTCCCTCGGCGGCCAGCGCCCGACGCACCACGTCGCCCGCCAGTCCGGGTCCGTACCCCTTGCGCGCGAGCATCCCGACGAGCCGGTTGACGCGCTTCGGGTAGGCGAGGCCTCGGCTGCTCGGCAGCCTCCGGGCGACGAGGGCCTCGGCCGCGGCCCGCTCGTCGTCCCCGTCGACCCCGCCCGACCCGTCCGCACCGTCGAGAGCGTCCTCGACGTGCTGGGGGTCGACGCCCTTGCGCCGCAGCTCGTCCGCCAGGGCCCGCCGGGACAGCCCCTTGTCGCGGTGCCGGACGCGCACCCACTCCCGGGCGAACTCCGCGTCGTCGACGAGCCCGACCTCGGTGAAGCGGTCGAGCACCGCGTCGGCCACCGGCCTCGGGGACGTCCTTGGCGAGGACCGCCTCCCGCAGCTGGTGGCGGGTGCGCGGGTCCCATGGCGAGACGGCGCAGCACGACGGCGCGGGCCACGTCCTCCGGCAGCTCGGGCGAGGAGCTGCCGGAGGACGGGCGCGCGCCGTCGTGGTCCGTGGCCGGTCGTGGCCGCACGGGAGCGCCCGTCAGCGGACGGGCAGGCTGAGCAGCATCAGAAGTCGACCGGGACGTCGACGACCGGCTGGTCGACGCGGGCGCCGATGCCGAGCTTCTCCTTGATGCGCTTCTCGAGCTCGTCGGCCAGGTCGGGGTTGTCGCGCAGGAACGCGCGGGCGTTCTCCTTGCCCTGGCCGAGCTGGTCGCCCTCGTAGGTGTACCAGGCGCCCGCCTTGCGGACGAAGCCCTGCTCGACCCCCATGTCGATGAGGCCGCCCTCCTTGGAGATGCCCGAGCCGTAGATGATGTCGAACTCGGCGATCTTGAACGGCGCGGCCAGCTTGTTCTTGGCGACCTTGCACTTGGTCCGGTTGCCGATGGGCTCCGAGCCGTCCTTGAGGGTCTCGATGCGGCGGACGTCCAGGCGCACGGAGGAGTAGAACTTCAGCGCCTTGCCGCCCGTGGTGGTCTCGGGCGAGCCGAACATCACGCCGATCTTCTCGCGCAGCTGGTTGATGAAGATCGCCGTCGTCTTGGACTGGCTGAGCGCACCGGTGATCTTGCGGAGCGCCTGCGACATGAGGCGGGCCTGGAGCCCGACGTGGCTGTCGCCCATCTCGCCCTCGATCTCGGCGCGGGGCACCAGGGCGGCCACGGAGTCGATGACGATGATGTCGAGGGCGCCGGAGCGGATGAGCATGTCGGTGATCTCGAGCGCCTGCTCCCCCGTGTCGGGCTGGGAGACGAGCAGGGCGTCGGTGTCCACGCCGAGGTTGCGGGCGTAGTCCGGGTCCAGCGCGTGCTCGGCGTCGACGAAGGCGGCGATGCCGCCGGCCCGCTGGGCGTTGGCCACGGCGTGCAGCGCGACCGTCGTCTTGCCGCTGGACTCCGGACCGTAGATCTCGACGATCCGGCCGCGGGGCAGGCCGCCGATGCCGAGCGCGATGTCGAGGGCGATCGAGCCGGTCGGGATCACGTCGATGGGGGCGCGGGCCTCGTCGCCGAGGCGCATCACCGACCCCTTGCCGTGAGCCTTCTCGATCTGGGCGAGGGCGTTCGCGAGAGACTTCTCGCGGTCGCCGCTGATGGCGGGAGCGGGCATCTGGTCACCTCGTGCGGGTTGTCTGTTGGCCACGGGAGAGACGGTATGGAACTCCCCCGACAGAACCCCCGGCGCCTCGTCTGCGTGTGGACGACGGTGCCCCTGGTGCCCTGTGGACACCGTGACAGTAGCCCGAACACGTGTTCGACGCCCGCACCGACACGCCCGCGTGTCGCGGCGCCCCCGGTGCCGGAGCAGCCACCTCAGCGCAGCAGCAGGGACCTCAGCCGGCGCTCCGTGACGGCCACCCCGACCAGCCCCAGGGCGGCCAGGACCGCCACGTGGACGAGCAGCCCCGGCCCGATCTCCGCGAGCATGACGCCCCGCACCAGCGCGACCCCGTGGTACAGCGGCGACAGCTGCACCAGCCAGGCGACCGAGCCCGGGTACGTGCTCACCGGGTAGAACGTCGCCGAGAAGAGGAACAGCGGCACGATCGCCAGCTGGACGACGTCGAGGTCCTGCCAGGAGCGCATCCACGTCGTCACGGCCATGCCCGACGCTGGCGAACGCCCAGCCGACGAGCAGCGCCGCCGGCAGGGCCAGCAGCGCCCACGGCGTCCGGACCAGGCCCGCCAGCAGCATGACGAGGAAGAACGCCCCGGCGTACAGGCTGCCCCGGATCAGGGCCCAGGAGATCTCGCCCACCGCGACGTCGCGCGGGCCCAGCGGGGTGGCGAGCACCGAGTCGTAGAGCTTGGAGTACTTCAGCTTGAAGAAGACGTTGAACGTGGAGTCGAAGACCGCGCCGTTCATGGCCGAGCTGGCCATGAGGGCCGGGGCGACGAAGAGGGCGTAGGGCACGACCCGCCCGGAGTCGGTGGTCACGTCGCCCGACGAGCGAGCCGAGCCCGATGCCGAGCCCGAACAGGTACATCACGGGCTCGACGAACCCCGACAGCAGCAGGAGCCAGGCCCGGCGGTAGGCGCGCATGTTCCGCTCCACCAGGCTCATGGGCCGCGACACGGTCCCGCTGGGCAGGAAGCGTCCGAGCAGCCCGTAGGCCGGCACGGTCTCGTGGTCCTGCGCCCGCTCGACGCCGGCGCTCACGTGAGCCGCCGCGTGTACGTGCGCAGGGCCACGAGCAGGCCGCCGACGGCCCACAGCAGCAGGTAGCCGACGTGGCCGAGCACCACGGGCACACCGAGGTCGGTGCCCAGGGTCGCGGCGCGGCTCAGCTCGACGCCGTGCCACAGCGGCAGCACCTGCACGACGGGCTGCAGCCAGCCGGGCAGGTCGGAGACCGGGTAGAAGACCCCGGAGAACAGGAACATCGGGATGATGGCGAAGCGGAGGATGAGCGCGAACGCCGTGTCGGTCTCCGTCGTCGCCGAGAAGGCGGCCACGGGGGTCGCGAAGGCCAGGCCCGTGAGGACGGCCGCCGCCACGGCCCAGGGCGCGCTCGGCCACGAGACGAGCCCGAAGGCCACGATGACCAGCCAGAACGGCAGCACGGTGACGAGCAGGCGCACGGTCATGAAGAACAGGTGGCCGAGGAGCACGTCGACCACGCGCAGCGGCGAGGCGAGCTGTGCGTGGTACTGCCGCTGCCACTTGATCGCCCCGAGCACCGGCCAGGCCGACTCGCCGAAGCCGGAGTTCATGGCCGAGGCGACGAGCACCCCGCCGGCGACGAAGGCCGCGTAGGGCACCTCGCCGGGGCCGTTGCCGCTGGAGTCGACCAGCGTGCCGAGGCCGAACCCCAGGCCGAGCAGGTACAGGACCGGCTCGAGCACGGAGCGGACGACGAGGGACCGCCACCAGGCGCGGGCGAGGGTGAACCAGCCGAGGGCGGCGCGCCACCAGAGGAACCGGCTGCTGTGCGGCGGGGCCACCGCCGAGGGGGGCGGGCGCACGGGCTCGTCGAGGGCCACCCTCAGTCCACCAGGGTCCGGCCGGTGAGGCGGAGGAACACGTCCTCCAGGCTGGAGCGGCGGGGCAGCAGCGACATCGGCCGCTCCCCCGGCAGGCCCAGCACCGCCGCGGACACCGCGTCGGCGTCGTCGACGTACAGCAGCACCCGGTCGGGCAGGACCTCCACCCGCTGCGCGAGGCCGCGGAGCGGGTCGGCGAACGGCTCGTGGTCGTCGGTGCGGTACCGGACCTCCAGCACCTCCCGCGTGGAGTGGGCTCGGACCAGGTCGGCCGGGCTGCCCTCGGCCACGTAGCGCCCCCCGTCCATGACGACGAGCCGGTCGCAGAGCTGCTCGGCCTCGTCCATGTAGTGGGTCGTGAGGACCAGGGTGACGCCCTCGCGCTTGAGCCGGTAGAGCCGGTCCCACAGGACGTGGCGGGCCTGCGGGTCCAGGCCCGTGGTCGGCTCGTCGAGCAGGAGGATGTCCGGGTCGTTGACCAGCGCCCGGGCGATCGTCAGCCGGCGCTTCATGCCGCCGGACAGCGGCTCGACGACGGAACCGGCCCGGTCGGCGAGCTGGACGAACTCGAGCAGCTCGTCGGCCTTGGCCCGCACGGCGGCGCGGCTCATGCCGAAGTAGCGGCCGTAGACCATGACGTTCTCGCGGACCGTCAGCTCCTCGTCGAGCGTGTCCCGCTGGGGCACCACCCCGAGCCGCGCCCGGATCCGCGGCCCGTCGTGGCGCGGGTCGAGCCCGAGGATCCGCAGCTCGCCCGACGTCGGCTCGGAGACGCAGCCCACCAGGCGCATGGTCGTCGACTTCCCCGCGCCGTTGGGGCCGAGGATGCCGAAGGACTCCCCCTGCCGGACGTCCAGGGCGATGCCGTCCACGGCGGTGAAGCTGCCGTACTCCTTGCGCAGCCCGGAGGCGTGGACGAGCACCGGCGCGTCGGGGCCGCCCGGGGGGCCGGTGCGCGGCTCGGTCGACGTGGAGGTGCTCACGCCTGCGACCGTACCCACGACGGCCGACGAGCCACGACCCGATATGTGCCGGTCCTGCGTGACGTGTCGGTCCCGCGTGCCGTGTCAGTCCTGGGTGTGCGCCGGCAGCAGCCCGACGGCCCGCAGCCGCTCGGCCAGCCGGAACCCGTCCCCGCCGTGGAGCACCGGCACCGGGCCCGCCCCCTCGTCGCTCTCCGGGACCGCGAGACCGCGGGAGAGGACCTGCTCGGCGGGGCTGAGCTCGCGCAGCAGCACCGCCTGCACGGCCTGGGGCTGCTCCCGGGCGAACGTGGAGTAGATCTCCGGGTCGTGCTGCCCGTCGTCGCCGACGAGCAGCCACCGCAGGTGCGGCAGCTCCTGGCGCAGCCGCCGCAGGGTCGAGATCTTGTGCACCCGCCCGGAGCGGAACCAGCCGGTGTTGGTCGGGCCCCAGTCGGTGAGCAGCAGCGGGCCGGTCGGGTAGCCGTGCCGGCGCAGGAAGCGGCGCAGGAAGGGCGCGGTGTTCCAGGCCCCGGTGGACAGGTAGACCACGAACGCGCCCGGGTGCGCGGTGAGGAACTCCGCGTACAGCTCCGGCATGCCGGGCACCTCGGAACGGGCGGTCTCCTGGCGGACGAAGGTGTTCCACGCCGCGATGAAGGGCCGCGGCAGCCAGGTGACCATGACCGTGTCGTCGATGTCGCTGACCAGCCCCGCGTCGGAGGACGGGCCGACCACGAGCACCTCGCCGCCGCCGGGCCGGCCTCCTTCGGGCGTCATCCGCACCGGGTGCCGGCCGGGGGCGAGGTCCGCCTGCAGGACGGCGTCGACCAGCCCGGTCCGGTCGGCCCGGACGTCGAAGGCGTAGCCGCCCACCTCGACCCGCACCGCCGCGTCGGCCACCTGCGCGGTGACGAAGCTGCGCCAGCCCCGGGCCTGCACCCAGGACCGGTACGGGGTGTCCGGCCGGCCCATGAGGACCCGGCCGAACACCCGCACCCAGCCCGGCCCGTGCGGGGCGGGCACGTCGGTGCTGGCGCCGTAGCCGCGGTTGACCTGCGCCGCGGGCACCCAGCCGCGCCGCCGCAGCACCCGCACGGCGACCCGGTTCACCAGGTCCTCGGTGACCGCCGCCACGTGGCGGCCGGCCTCCTCGGCGGCGATGGCGACCTGGGCCGCCGGCGTGCCTGCGGGCTCCACGACGCCGTCGGGGTCGACAGGGTCGACGGGGTCGACGGGGTCGACGGGCGACCGGGCGACTCGTCCGGGCGCGCCCCGTCACCGGTGCGGGGCGTCACCGCCGGGCCCCGGGCGCGGCATCGGTGCGGCTGCGTCGGTCACGGCCGAGGCGGCGCTCCTGCGGGACGTCCATCGCGTCGCACAGGGCCAGCCACACCAGGCGCGGGTCGTGGCCCTGCTCGACGGCCTGGGCCGCGGTCGCGTCGAACGGGGCGAGCACGAGGTCGGCGACGAGCGTGTCGGCGAGCGCGCGCCCGAACTCCTCGTGGGCGAGCGCCCGGAACTCGCTGATCCTCACCGCAGAGGTCTACCACGGCGGGTGGATGTCGGACCGCTCGACGATGATGGTCCCGTGCCCCGGACCCCCTCCGCCGACCGTGTCCTCGCGCGGTTCTCCCCGGCGACGCGGGACTGGTTCTCGGGGGCCTTCCCGGCGCCCACGCCCGCCCAGGTCGGCGCCTGGGACGCCGTCAGCAGCGGCGAGGACGCCCTCGTCGTGGCCCCCACCGGCTCCGGCAAGACGCTCGCCGCGTTCCTGTGGTCGCTGGACCGGCTGGCCGCCGAGCCCGTCCCGGAGGACCCGCAGCGGCGCTGCCGGGTGCTCTACGTCTCCCCGCTCAAGGCCCTGGCCGTCGACGTGGAGCGCAACCTCCGTTCCCCGCTGACCGGCATCCGGGCCAGCGCCCAGCGCCTGGGCGCGCCGGTGCCGGACATCACGGTCGGCGTGCGCTCCGGGGACACGCCTGCGGCGGAGCGGCGCGCGCTGGCCCTGCGCCCGCCGGACGTCCTCATCACGACCCCGGAGTCGCTGTTCCTGCTCGTCACCAGCCGTGCGCGGGAGTCGTTGCTCGGCGTGGAGACGGTGATCCTCGACGAGATCCACGCCGTCGCCGGCACCAAGCGGGGGGCGCACCTCGCGCTGACCCTGGAGCGCCTGGACGCGCTGCTCGAGAGGCCGGCCCAGCGGGTGGGGCTGTCGGCCACGGTGCGACCGGTGCAGGAGGTGGCCCGGTTCCAGTCCGGCGGGCGGCCCGTGCGGGTCGTGCAGCCGCCCTCGGACAAGAAGTTCGACGTCTCCGTCGTGGTGCCCGTCCCGGACCTGTCGGACCTCGGCACCCCGACCGGCGAGGTGGTGGGCAGCGCGGCCGGCGACGAGCAGCGCCGCTCCATCTGGCCCTACGTCAACGAGCGGGTCGTCGACCTGGTGGCCGCGCACACCTCCACGCTGGTCTTCACCAACTCCCGCCGCCTCGCCGAGCGTTTCACCGCCCAGGTCAACGAGCTGTGGGAGGAGCGCAACGCCCCCGACGACGACGAGGGCGGGGGCGACGACGGTCCCGACGCCCCGCGCCGCACCCCGGCGGAGGTGATGGCCCAGGCGGGCTCGTCCTCCGGCGCGCCGGCCGTGCTGGCGCGCGCCCACCACGGCTCGGTGAGCAAGGAGCAGCGCGCCCTCATCGAGGACGACCTCAAGACCGGCCGCCTGCCTGCGGTCGTGGCCACGAGCAGCCTCGAGCTGGGGATCGACATGGGCGCGGTCGACCTCGTCGTGCAGGTGGAGTCCCCGCCGAGCGTCGCCAGCGGCCTGCAGCGCATCGGGCGGGCCGGGCACCAGGTGGGGGCGGTCTCGCGGGGGGTGGTGTTCCCCAAGCACCGGGCCGACCTCGTCCAGTCCGCCGTGGTCGTCGAGCGCATGGTGGCCGGCGAGATCGAGGCGCTGCGGGTGCTGTCCTCCCCGCTGGACGTGCTGGCGCAGCAGGTCGTGGCCATGTGCGCCATGGACGACTGGACGGTCGACGAGCTGTACGCCCTGGTCCGCCGGGCCGCCAGCTTCGCCGACCTGGCCCGGGGGCCCTTCGAGGCGACCCTGGACATGCTGGCCGGCCGCTACCCCAGCGAGGAGTTCGCCGAGCTGCGCCCGCGGCTGGTCTGGGACCGGGTCACCGACACCCTGACCGGACGCCCGGGGGCGCAGCGGCTGGCCGTCACCAGCGGCGGCACCATCCCCGACCGCGGCCTGTTCGGGGTCTTCCTCGCCGGGTCGGAGGGCGCCGGTCGACGGGTCGGCGAGCTCGACGAGGAGATGGTCTACGAGACCCGCGTGGGGGACGTCATCACCCTGGGCGCGAGCTCGTGGCAGGTGCAGGACATCACGCGCGACCAGGTCCTCGTGACCCCGGCGCCCGGGCGCCCGGGCAAGCTCCCGTTCTGGCACGGCGACGGCCTGGGCCGGCCCGCGGAGCTGGGCTCGGCGCTCGGCGCGTTCGTCCGCGAGCTGGTGCGGCTGCGCCCGGACGCCGCGCGCCGCCGGTGCGCGGCCGCCGGCCTGGACGAGTGGGCCACCGACAACCTGCTCGCCTACCTCGGGGAGCAGAAGGAGGCCACGGGGCACGTCCCCGACGACCGGACCGTCGTCGTCGAGCGGTTCCGCGACGAGCTCGGCGACTGGCGGGTGTGCGTGCACTCCCCCTTCGGCGGGCAGGTGCACGCGCCGTGGGCCCTGGCCCTGGCCGCCCGGTTCCGCGAGCAGCACGGCATCGACGTGCAGGTCATGCACGGCGACGACGGGATCGTCCTGCGGCTGCCGGACGTCGAGGTGAGCGGCTGGGGCGCCCCGGACGACGGGCTCGGGTTCCTCGGCGGCGGCCTCGACGGAGGTCTCGGGGACGCCGCCGGGGACGGGACGGTGGACGGCGTCGGCCACGGCGTCGGCCACGGCACCGGCGGGGCAGCCGGCGGGGACGCGGGCCACGGCCTGCCCGCGTGGCCGTCCGCCGCGCCGGTCGCGGCCCCGGACGTGGCCGGCCTCGTCGTGCTGGAGGCGGACGACGTCGAGGACGTCGTCACCCAGGAGATCGGCGGGTCGGCGCTGTTCGCGTCGCGGTTCCGCGAGTGCGCGGCCCGGGCCCTGCTCCTGCCGCGCCGGCAGCCGGGGCGTCGGCAGCCGCTGTGGCAGCAGCGGCAGCGGGCGGCGTCGCTGCTGGACGTGGCCCGGCGCTACCCGGCCTTCCCCATCGTCCTGGAGACGGTGCGGGAGTGCCTGCAGGACGTCTTCGACGTGCCCGGCCTCGTGGGCCTCATGCGCGAGATCGCCTCCGGGCAGGTGCGGGTGGTCGAGGTGGAGACCTCGACGCCGTCGCCCTTCGCGCGGTCCCTGCTCTTCGGCTACGTCGCGCAGTTCCTCTACGAGGGCGACTCCCCGCTGGCCGAGCGACGGGCCGCCGCGCTGTCGCTGGACCCGCAGCTGCTCGCGGAGCTGCTGGGCCGCGGCGACGGCGCCTCGCTGCGCGACCTGCTGGACCCGGAGTCCGTGCGCACCACCGAGCAGGAGCTGCAGCGCCTCGTCGACGAGCGCAAGGCCCGCGACGCCGAGGACGTGGCGGACCTGCTGCGCGTCCTGGGGCCGCTGACGGAGGCCGAGGTCGCGGCGCGCAGCGTGGAGCCCGACCGGGCCGGCGAGCACCTGGCCCGGCTGGTGTCGCAGCGGCGGGCCATCGAGGTGAGGCTCGGCGGCCGGGCCTGCGTCGCCGCCGTCGAGGACGCCGCCCGGCTGCGGGACGCCGTCGGCGCCGCCCTGCCCGTCGGGCTGCCCGAGGCCTTCCTGGTCCCGGTGACGGACCCGGTCGGCGACCTGCTCGCCCGCCACGCCCGCACCCACGGCCCGTTCGGGGCCGGGGAGGCCGCCGCCCGGTTCGGCCTCGGGGTCGCGGTGGCCGAGCAGGCCCTGCGGCGCCTCGAGCAGGCCGGCCGGGTCACCTCCGGCGCGATCCGCCCGCTGGAGGTGGGTGGCTCCCCCGACGTCCTCGACTACTGCGACGCCGGCGTGCTGCGCGTGCTCCGGCGCCGGTCCCTCGCCGCGCTCCGGCAGGAGGTCGAGCCGGTCACGGCCCGGGACCTGGCCCGCTTCCTGCCCGCCTGGCAGTCGGTCGCCGTGCCGGAGATCGCTCCCGACCCGCGGGCCACCCGCGGCGGGGCCGGCAGCCGCGCCGGGGCGCCCGCGCGCCCGGCGGGCCGTCGGGGGTCCGGCGGGCTGCGGGGCGTCGACGGCGTCCTCCGCGTGGTCGAGCAGCTCGCGGGCGCCCGCGTGCCGGCCAGCGCCCTGGAGGCCCTCGTGCTGCCGGCCCGGGTGGTCGACTACCAGCCGGCCATGCTCGACGAGCTCACCGCCGCGGGCGAGGTGCTGTGGGTCGGGCACGCCCCGATGTCCGGCAACGACGGCTGGGTGTCGCTGCACGCGGCCCACACCGCGCACCTCACCCTGCCGGTCCCGTCGCCCGACGGGCCGGGCGCCCCGGCGGGGCGGCCGACGGACACCAGGTCCGGCGAGGACGAGGACGAGGCCCCCGCGGCCGGCGCGACCGACCCGGTGGTGGCGGCGCGCGTGCTCGAGCTGCTCGGCACGGGCGGCGCGTTCTTCTTCGGCCGGCTCGCCGCCGCCGTGGACGGGGGCGCGCCCGGCGCCCCCGGTGCCCGGGTGCCCGAGACGGACCTCGTCCGGGTCCTCTGGGACCTGGTGTGGGCCGGGCAGGTCACCAACGACACGCTCGCCCCGCTGCGGGCGCTGGTCGCCGGCGGGGCCGCCCACAAGACCACGGCGCGGACCCCGCGCTCGCGCTACCGCCGTGCCCCCCGCGGTCCCGGCTCGGGCGGCCTGCTCGCGGCCCGCGCCGCGACGGGCCCGCCCACCGCCGCGGGTCGCTGGTCGCTCGTCCCGCCGGCCGGCACGGACGCCACGGTGCGCGCGGCCGCCGTCGCCGAGGTGCTCCTCGACCGCTACGGCGTGGTGACCCGGGGCTCGGTGGTGGCCGAGGAGGTGCCCGGCGGCTTCGCCGGGGTGTACCGGGTCCTCGCGGCGATGGAGGAGGCCGGCCGGGTGCGGCGCGGCTACTTCGTCGAGGGCCTCGGCGCGGCGCAGTTCGCCACCGTCGGGGCCGTCGACCGGCTGCGGGCCGGGTCCGGCGGCGCCGAGGAGGCCGCCCAGGAGCCCGACCCGTGGGCGGTGGAGCCCGCCCCCGCGGCGGCCGCGCCGTCCGTTCCTCAGGGCCCGCCCGGCCTCGTGCTGGCCGCCACGGACCCGGCCAGCCCCTACGGGGCGGCCCTGCCCTGGCCGGAGCGCGAGGGCCACCGCGCCGGGCGGAAGGCCGGCGCGCTCGTGGTGCTGGTCGACGGCGAGCTCGTGCTGTACGTGGAGCGGGGCGCCCGCACCCTGCTCACCTACACCGCCGAGGAGACCCTGCTCGCCTCGGCCGCCGAGGCGCTGGCCGCGGCCGTCCGGGCCGGGCGGCTCGGACGCGTCACCGTCACCCGCGCCGACGGGGAGGGCGTGCTGGACGCCTCGGCCCCCGTGGCCCAGCTGCTCGAGGCCGCCGGGTTCCGGGCGACGCCGCGCGGGCTGCGGGCCGGCTGATGCCCGAGGGCGACACCGTCTGGCTCGCCGGGCGACGGCTCGACGCGGCGCTGGCGGGCCACGTGCTCACCGCGTCGGACTTCCGGGTGCCGGCGCTGGCCACGGTCGACCTCGCCGGCAGCACGGTCGACGGCGTGCGGTCGGTCGGCAAGCACCTGCTCACCCGCTTCCGGGGCGGGCCGGGCGACGGGCTCACCCTGCACACCCACTTCAAGATGGACGGCAGCTGGCACCTGTACCCGGACGGGGAGCGCTGGCGCGGCGGCGCCGACCACCAGGTCCGGGTGGTCCTGCGCGTGGAGGGCCTGGCCGTGGTCGGCTACCGGCTGCCGGTCGTGGAGCTGCTCCCCACCGCCTCGGAGGACGACGTGGTGGGCCACCTGGGCCCGGACGTGCTCGGCGAGGGCTGGGACGCGGCGGAGGCGGTCCGCCGCCTGGCCGCGGACCCCGGGCGCACGGTCGGCGACGCCCTGCTCGACCAGCGGCTGCTCGCCGGGCTGGGCAACCTCTACCGGGCCGAGACGTGCTTCCTCGCCGGGGTCACCCCGTTCACCCCGGTGGGGCGGCTGACGGAGGCGGGCACCAGCCTGGAGCGGGTCGTCGCGATCGGGCACCGGCTGCTGCAGCTGAACAAGGACCGGGTGGCGCAGGTGACGACCGGGGACGGGCGCCGCGGGCGCCACCACTGGGTGTTCGAGCAGAGCCGCTGCCTGCGCTGCGGCACCCGCACCCACACCGCGACCACCGGCGACCCGCCGCGCGAGCGCATCGCCTGGTGGTGCCCGCGCTGCCAGCGGGGCCCGGCCCCCGCGCCGGTGCCCGTGCGCGAGATCTTCCCGGCCACCACGGGCCGGACGCGCTACCGCCCCTAGACCGAGGGGTCCAGGGGCGGCAGCGGCTCAGGTGCTGGGTGCCCTCAGGCGACAGGGGCGAGGTCGTCGTCGGCCCGCACGGGAGGACGGATGACGGTCTTGCGGATGCCGTCGACGGCGCGGGGCGCCGTGCGCTCGCGCGGGGCGGGGCCGTCGGCCAGCCGGGCGGCGAGCGACTCGCCCATGGCGACCCGGTCGCTGACGGAGCGGAGCACGCTGGACATGGGCACGTCGAGCGCCTCGCAGATGCTCAGCAGCAGCTCGGACGAGGCTTCCTTCTGCCCTCGTTCGACCTCGCTCAGGTACCCGAGCGACACCCGGGCAGAGGAGGAGACGTCCCGGAGAGTCCGACCCTGGCGCTGGCGCGCACCACGGAGGACGTCACCGATCTCTTCTCGGAGCAGGACCATGACGACCTCCCTTCCCGACCGATCTCTCGGCCACGTCGTGGGGGGCGGGGCCGTCACCGGCTACCACCTCCCGACGGATGGTCGCTCCACGGTACCCCGGGCGACGTCCCCGCACCTCGTGGGGCCCTGTTGCGATCGCGTAAAGCATCCGGTCGGCTGCCCGCGCCCGTCACCGGGTCCCGGTGGGTGAACGCCGGGGGCCGTCCGGGGCTTCCCGCGCCACCCGGTCGGACCCCGCGTCCGGGTGCCCCTGCGCCCCGGACCGCCAGCGGCGGCTCCCGGCCCTACGACGGGGCGGCGGGCGCCGCGTCGAGGCAGGCGAGCAGCAGGTCCAGCGCCGCCCGGGTGGCGCCCTCGCGCACGGCCGCGCGGTCCCCCGGGAGCAGCAGGCTGCGGACGCCGCCGTGCGGCCCGGACACCGCCACGTGCACCTCCCCGACCGGCCGGCCGTCCTGCGCCGCGGGCCCCGCCACGCCGGTCGTGGACACCCCCCACGTGGCGGCGAGGACGTGCGCCGCGCCCGCGGCCATGGCCGCGGCCACCGCGGCGTGCACGGCGCCGTGCTCGCGCAGCAGGGCGGCCGGCACGCCGAGCACGCTGGCCTTGAGGTCGGTCGCGTAGGCGACGACCCCGCCCCGGAGCACCGCCGAGGCACCCGGGACGCCCACCACGGCCGCGGCCAGGGCCCCGCCGGTCAAGGACTCCGCGGCCCCGAGGGTCTCCCCCCGGGCGGCGAGCAGGTGGACGGCCCGCCCCGCCAGGTCCTCCACCGAGGTGGCCCCGGGGACGGTCATGCCGTCCCGGCCACCCCGGCCCGGTGGCGGCGCACGGCCCGCAGGATGCTCACGGTGTACTGCACGCCCGTCACCACGGTGACCCCGACGGCCAGGGCCATGACGACCCAGGCCACCACGTCGAGCGGACCGGGCAGGGGGGCGACGAGCGCGGTGAGGGCCACGGTCTGCAGCACCGTCTTCAGCTTGCCGCCGCGGGAGGCCGGCACGACGGTGTGCCGGATGACCACGGCCCGCAGCACCGTGACGCCGACCTCGCGGACGAGGACCACGACGGTGATCCACCAGGGCAGCAGGTCCAGCAGGCTCAGCACGACGAACGCGGAGCCCGTGAGGGCCTTGTCGGCGATGGGGTCGGCGACGATGCCGAACGTGGTGACCGTGCCGTTGCGGCGGGCGAGCCAGCCGTCGAGGCGGTCGGTGGCGGCCGCGACGGCGAACACCAGGGCCGCCCACCAGTGGCCCGCGGAGTCCTGCTGGCCGGCCCTGAGGAGCAGCCACACGAACACCGGCACCATGAGGATGCGCAGCAGCGTGAGGGCGTTGGGCAGGTTGGCGTTGCGGCGCAGGGAGCCGGAGTCGACCATCAGCGCACCCCGTCGGGCGGCGGGGCGGCGACGAGGTCCGCGCCGTCGCTGGTGACCACGACGGCCCGCACGAAGGACCCGACGACCGGCTCGGGGACGCCCGGCATGCGGGGGACGACGACCGCGGTCGTGCCGTCGACCTCGGGCCCCTGGTGGGCCGCCCGGCCCGACACGACGACGCTCCCGCGCCCGGCGGCGACGCCGCCCGGCAGCAGGTCGAGGACCTCCGCCGCGCCCTGGTCGTCGAGGAGCTCCTCGACGAGGACGTCGACGACCTCGCCGAGACGGTCCTCGGCCCGCTGGGCGACGAGCTCGTCCACGACCGCGCTCACGTGCTCGACGCGCGCCGCGACCTCCTCGGCGTCGTGCTTGCCCTCGTAGGTCTCGGCCTCGGTGCCGTCCTCGTCGGAGTAGCCGAACACCCCGACGACGTCCAGGCGGGCCTGCGACAGGAAGCGGACCAGCTCGGCGACGTCCTCCTCCGTCTCCCCGGGGAAGCCGACGATGACGTTGGAGCGGATGCCCGCCGCCGGCGCCAGCGCCCGGACCCGGTCGAGCAGGCCGAGGAAGTCCGCCGTGCCGCCGAAGCGCCGCATCCGGCGCAGCAGGGACGTCGAGGCGTGCTGGAACGACAGGTCGAAGTACGGCACCACGCCCGGGGTGGCGGCGATCGCCTCCAGCAGGCCCGGGCGGAGCTCCGCCGGCTGCAGGTACGACACCGCGCACCCGCTCGATCCCGTCGACGGCCGCGACCTCGGGCAGCAGGTTCTGCAGCAGGTCGAGGTCGCCGAGGTCCTTGCCGTAGCTCGTGGTGTTCTCGCTGACGAGGAACACCTCGCGCACGCCCCGCTCGGCGAGCCAGCGCGCCTCGTCGAGGACCTCCGTGGGGCGACGGGAGACGAAGGAGCCGCGGAAGGCGGGGATGGCGCAGAAGGTGCAGCGCCGGTCGCAGCCGGAGGCGATCTTCAGCGAGGCCCAGGGTGCGGACCCGAGCCGGGCGCGGACGACCGGGGGGCCGGAGGCGGGGGCGACCTCGGCCAGGCTCGGCCGGTCGGTGTCGTCCAGCGGGGCCGCGGCGGGGGCGACACCGGTGCCGGGCACCGCCGTGCCCGCCCGGGCGGCCTGGCGGTCCACCGGGCTCAGCGGCAGCAGGGTGCGGCGGTCCCGCGGGACGTGCGAGGCGGGGCGCTCCCCGGCCAGCACGGCCTGCAGGTGGGTGCTCATGTCGGCGTAGGAGTCGAAGCCGAGCACGGCGTCCGCCTCGGGCAGCGACCCGGCGAGCTCGGCGCCGTAGCGCTCGGCCAGGCACCCGACGGCCACGACCGCCTGCGTCCGGCTGAGGCCGTCGTGCCCGCCGTCCTTGAGCCGCGCGGCCTCCAGCAGGGTGTCCACGGAGTCCTGCTTGGCCTGCTCGACGAAGCCGCACGTGTTGACCACGGCGACGTCCGCCTCGGACGGGTCGGCGACCAGGGTCCAGCCCTCGGCCTGCAGCCGGCCGGCGAGCTCCTCGGAGTCGACGTCGTTGCGGGCGCAGCCGAGGCTGGTGATCGCCACACGACGGGACGAGGTCGCAGCAGGCACCGGCCCAGGGTACGGGGCGGCCGGGCGCGGCCCGGCCACCCCGCAGGGCCGGTCAGGAGGTGGAGGCGACCTCGCGCAGCGAGCGGGTCGGCCGCAGCCAGGCCCCGTCCGGCGGCAGGGAGTCCAGGCGCGTGCGGTCCAGGGGGTGCTGGAACGCGCCGGGCACCTCCTCCAGGTCGAGGAAGCGCAGGTGCGGCGACTGGGCGGCGTAGCCCGCGACCTCGAAGAAGGACAGGACGGTGACCTCGACCCCGTCCTGGGCCAGCGCCTCCAGCGGGGCGAGGAAGTTGCGCCCGTCCCCGCTGGCCACGACCAGGCGCGACAGCCGCCCGGAGCGCGCGCGGTGGTGCACGTGCTCGAGCATGTCGAGGTCGACGTCGTCGCGGTCGGCCAGCTTGGGGCGGGCGAACACGGCGAAGCCGAGGGAGCGCACCGCCTCGACCCAGCCGCGCATCTGCCCGGCGTTGACCGGCGGGACGTTGGCGAAGACGGCGCCCTCCACCTCGTGGTCGTCGCCGCCGAGCTGGACGAGCCAGCGGGCGATGGCGTCGTAGCGGGGCCGGCTGGCCGCGGTGGGCTTGGCCCCGATCACCTGGGCCAGGGTGGCGTCGATGTTGGGCGCGTCCCAGACCAGCAGGTCCAGGGGGCCGTCGCCGGGCGGCATCGGGTACATCGGGGTGGGGCGCTCGGTGGCGGCCGCGCTGGGGTGGGCGTGCTCCGCGGCCGGACGGCCCACGAAGGGCTCGTCGCCGCCGTCCCCGTGCACGTCGGCCGCGAGCTGCTCGCCGTCGTCGTCCCCCGGCCAGGTCGCGTCGCCCCCGCCGTCCGTGCCCACGTCCCGCCAGCCGTCAGCCACGTCCGGTCAGCTCCCATGCGTCCTCGGACGACCCCTCGTCGTCCCACCCGTCCGCAGTGTCCTCGTCGCCGAGGGCCCTGTCTCCCCCGGGCCCGTACCGGTCCACCGGACCGGCCGCGGGGACCTCGTCAGGGTCGTCGTCGTAGCCGTCGGGGCCGGCGGCGCCGCCCGGCGCGGGGGCCTGGGCGGCCTGGCCCGCGGGAGGGCCGTCCCCGCGCAGCCGGGCCAGCACCTCGGGCAGGTCGTCCGGGCGCACCATGACGTCGCGCGCCTTGGACCCCTCGCTGGGCCCGACGATCTCCCGCGACTCGAGCAGGTCCATGAGCCGGCCGGCCTTGGCGAAGCCGACCCGCAGCTTGCGCTGGAGCATCGACGTCGAGCCGAACTGCGTGGTGACGACGAGCTCGGCCGCCTGCAGCAGCACCTCGAGGTCGTCGCCGATGTCCTCGTCGGTCTTCTTCGTGGCCGCCGGGGCCGTGACGTCGTCGCGGTAGGCGGGCTGCAGCTGCGTCTTCACGTGCTGCACCACCTCCTCGACCTCGGTCTCGGTGACCCAGGCGCCCTGGACCCGCATCGGCTTGCTCGCGCCCATCGGCAGGAACAGCGCGTCGCCCTGGCCGATGAGCTTCTCGGCGCCGGGCTGGTCGAGGACGACCCGGCTGTCGGCCAGCGAGCTGGTGGCGAAGGCGAGCCGGCTGGGGACGTTGGCCTTGATGAGGCCGGTGACCACGTCGACGCTGGGCCGCTGGGTGGCCAGGACCAGGTGGATGCCGGCCGCGCGGGCCAGCTGCGTGATCCGGACCACGGAGTCCTCGACGTCCCGGGGCGCCACCATCATGAGGTCGGCGAGCTCGTCGACGACGACCAGCAGGTACGGGTAGGGCGTGAGGACGCGCTTGGAGTCCGGCGGCACGGTCACGGTGCCCTTGCGGACCGCCTTGTTGAAGTCGTCGACGTGGCGGAAGCCGAACGCGGACAGGTCGTCGTAGCGGTGGTCCATCTCCGCGACGACCCACTGCAGCGCCTCGGCGGCCTTCTTGGGGTTGGTGATGATGGGCGTGATGAGGTGCGGCACGCCCTCGTAGGCGGTGAGCTCGACCCGCTTGGGGTCCACGAGGATCATCCGGACCTCGTCCGGCGTGGACCGGACGAGGACCGAGGTGATCATCGAGTTGATGAAGCTCGACTTGCCCGCGCCGGTGGCCCCGGCCACGAGCAGGTGCGGCATCTTCGCGAGGTTGGCCACCACGTAGCCGCCCTCGACGTCCTTGCCGACGCCGATGGTCATCGGGTGGGTGCTGCGGCGGGCGACCTCCGAGCGGAGCACGTCGCCGAGGCAGACGGTCTCCTTGTCGGCGTTGGGGATCTCGATGCCGATGGCCGACTTGCCAGGGATGGGCGAGAGGATCCGGACCTCTGCGCTGGCGACGGCGTAGCTGATGTTGCGGCTGAGCGCGGTGACCCGCTCGACCTTGACCCCCTGGCCGAGCTCGACCTCGTACCGGGTGACGGTGGGGCCGCGGGTGTACCCGGTGACGGCCGCGTCGATCTGGAACTGCTGCAGCACGTCGGTGAGCGCCTCCACGACGGAGTCGTTGACCGGGCTCGACGTCTTGTGGGGCGTGCCCGCGCGCAGCTGGGTGACGTCGGGCAGGGAGTAGACGATGTCGCCGGTCAGGGTGAGCTGCTCGGCGCGCTGCGGCAGGTCGGACAGGTCCGGCATGGGGACGACGACCGGCTCCGCGGGCACCGCGGCGGCGGCCGCGGGGGCCCGTCGCGCGCCCGGCCGGCCGGCCTCGGCCGTCCCGGCGCCGGGACGGGCCCCGGGTCGCCGCGTGCCGTCCGGGCGCGCACCGGGGACGGGCTCGTCCTCGTGCCACACCACCGCGGCGGAGTCGTAGGGCACCTCGACGGGCTCCCCGTCGTCCTCGTCGTCCTCGCCGTCCGCCCCACCGCGCCGGCCACGGCCCTCGGCGGGCCCTCGGCCGCGCCCGCCCCGGCGCCTGCCGACCTCGGCGCCGTGCCGGCCGGCCTCGACCGGGTCGTCGTCGAGGCCGTCCGCGTCGGGGTCGCCGGCGGCGGGCCGTCCGCCGGTGAGCCACACGAGCCCGTCGCGCACCCGGTCGGTGAGCTGGTGCAGCGGCGTGGCCGTGACCACCAGCAGGCCGAAGCCGGCGAGCAGCACGAGGACCGGGACCGCCAGCCAGACCGACACGGCCTGCTCGAGGGGGTTCGCGACGAGGAAGCCGAGGAGCCCGCCGCCCTCGCGCAGGCGGGCCCAGCCGTCCGGCGGGGTCGGCAGGCCGGCCACGACCTGGAGCAGCCCCGAAGCGGCGCCCGCCAGCGCCAGCAGGCCGACCCCGATGCGGCCGTTCTCCCGCTCGGCGTCCGGGCGCCGGAACATCCGCAGGCTGAGGCCGAGCAGCACGAGCGGCAGCACCAGCGCGGCCCGGCCGAGCAGGCCGGCGGCGGCCAGCGGCACCCACTCGACGACGACGCCCTCCACCCGGAACCAGACCCCGGCCCCGGTGACGACGGCCGCCGCGAGGAGCAGGAACCCGATGCCGTCGCGCCGGTGCGCCGGGTCGAGCTCGCTGGCGCCGTGGTGGACCGAGCGCACCATCCCGCCGACCATGCGGCCCGGGAGGGTGAGGACGCCGAGCACCGCGCGGGTGGCCAGCCCCGGCCGGGCGGGGCGCCGGGAGGCCGCCTGGCGCGAGGTACCGCGCCCGGCCGAGGAGCCGGACGACCGCGCCGGGGCCCGGCCCGACCCCTTCCCGGACCGGGAGGACGACCGGGCCGTGGTCCCGGCCGAGGCCTTGGTCGTGCTCCCGGTGCCCTTGCCGGCGGAGGCCGGCCGCGTGCCGGTGGACCCCGACCGCGAGCTCCCGGACCGCCCGGAGCCACGGCCGGCGGAGGAGCGCGAGGAGGTCGTCGGTGTCACCGCGCCACCGTACGCGCGGCCCCGGCGGCGCCCCGGGAGCCCACGCCGGGGGCCGGGGCGCTCAGCCCGGGAGCAGCCCGGCAGCCACCAGCGCCGTGCGCAGGTCGTCGCGCTCGTCGGAGGTGGCCCGCACCAGCGGCAGGCGGACGGCGTCGGTGGGGACCAGGCCGAGCAGGGCGAGCGCCGCCTTGACCGCGACGAGCCCGGGCAGACGGGTCATCACGGCGTCGACGAGGGGCAGGGCGGCGCGGTGCTCGGCCACGGCGGCGGGCAGGTCGCCCGCGTCGACGGCGGCGACCAGGCGTGCGAAGGCCGGCCCGAGCAGGTGCGTGGTCACCCCGACCACGCCGGAGCCGCCGTGGGCGAGGAACGCCAGGGTCATGCCGTCGTCGCCGGAGTAGAAGGCCAGGTCGCTGCCGGACATCACGCGGGTGGCCGCCTGGAGGTCGCCCTTGGCGTCCTTCACCGCGACGACGCGCGGGTGCTCGCCGAGCCGGAGCAGGGTGTCGGTCGCGAAGGCCACGGCGGAGCGGCCGGGGATGTCGTACAGCATGACCGGCAGCCCGGTGGCGTCGGCGACCGCGCGGACGTGGGCGAGCAGCCCCTCCTGGGTGGGGCGGGAGTAGTAGGGCGCGACCACGAGCAGGCCGTCGGCGCCCGCGGCCTCGGCGCGGCGGGCGAGCGTGACGCTGTGCGCGGTGTCGTTGGTCCCGACCCCGGCCAGCACCGGGCCGGCGCCGGCGACGGCCTCGACGACGGTCCGCAGCAGCTGGTCCTTCTCCTCGTCGGAGGTGGTCGGTGCCTCCCCCGTCGTGCCGCTGACGACCAGGCCGTCGTGGCCGGAGGCCATGAGGTGGGCCGCGAGCGACGCGGCGGCCGCGAGGTCGAGGCTCCCGTCGGCCGTCATCGGCGAGGCCATGGCGGTGAGGACGGCGCCGAAGGGACGGTCAGGCATGCGGGCGAGGGTACCCACCGCGGGCCCCGCCCCCGGGGGCGGCGCACGGGGCCGGGCCGGGCCCGCCGACGGCGGGGGCGCAGGTCCCGGGGCACCTGCCCCGGACGTGAGAAACCGCGGTACCAGTCGCTCGGGGGGTCCGGCTGGCACCGCGGTTCACAGGAGGTATCGGCTGGCCCCCCCAGGTCGTTACAGCGTCAACATGTGACCTGGGTCACACGTCAGGGGGCGACGCGGCCACCCTGGTCGAACGCGGCGTGCGTGACGGGCATGAGGGCCGCCCAGGCGGTCTCCATCTGCTCCGCGACCATCTCGATCTCGCGCTGCGGGTAGGACGGGAAGGTGGAGTCCTCGCGCTTGGTGCGCAGGCTGAGGACGTTCATGAGCGAGCGGGCGTTGATGGTCACGTACATCGAGGAGTACAGCGACAGCGGCAGCACGATCCGGGCCACCTCGCGGGCCACCCCGGCCTCGAGCATGTCGAGGTAGGCCTGCCACGCCCCCGCGCACGCCTGCTGCGTGCGGTCCACGACGAGGGCGTGCTGCTCCGGGGTGCCCTCGACGAAGTCGTAGGCGCCGGGCTTGCCGACCTGCACGAGCCGCCGCTCCGGGGCCGGGACGTAGAAGACCGGGCGCATCTGGCGGTAGCGGCCGGACTCCTCGTTGTAGGAGGCGACGCGGTGGCGCTGGAACTCGCGGAACACGAACAGCGGCGCCGAGACGTAGAACGTCATGACGGCGTGCTCGAACGGGCTGCCGTGCCGGTCCCGCATGAGGTACCGGATGAGCCCGGCCGACGCCGCGGCGTCCGCGTCGACGTCGTCCAGGCTCGCCTCCCCCTTGGTGGAGACCCGGGCGGCGAAGAGCACGTCGGCGTCGCGGGCGCTGTGCTTGACCAGCTCCACGTCCATGTCGGAGCGGAAGACGGGGGCCGGCGGCGCGGCGTCTGCAGTCACGCCCGCAGGCTAGCGACCGCCCGGGCGGCTGGGACGATGGCTCCGTGCCCACCCCCGGAGCTGCTGCCCCCGCCCGCTACGACGCCGTCCTCTTCGACATGGACGGGACCCTCGTCGACTCCACCGCCTCGGTGGTCCGGTCCTGGGTCCGCCTGGCCGAGGAGAACGGGATCTCGGTGGGGACGCTGCAGGCCGCGGCCGGCCACGGCCGGCCCGCCCGGGACATCGTCGCCGACCTGTTCGCCCCGGCCGGCCGCGAGGCGGCGCTCCGCCGGATCACGCACCTGGAGATCACCGACGTCGACGGCGTGGTGGCCCTCCCGGGCGCCGCCGAGGCGCTCCGGGCCAGCGGGGCGCGCGGCGCGATCGTCACCTCGTGCAGCGCCGACCTCGCGCGGGCGCGCCAGCAGGCCGCGGGCATCCCCGTCCCGGCCGTCGTCGTGACCGCGGACGACGTGGTGCGCGGCAAGCCGGACCCGGAGCCGTTCCTCGCCGCGGCCCGCACCCTCGGGGTGGACCCGTCACGCTGCCTGGTGGTCGAGGACGCCCCCGCCGGGCTCGCCGCCGGCCGGGCGGCGGGCATGACGACGCTCGCGGTCACCACGACGCACACCGCCGAGCAGCTGGTCGCCGACCACGTGGTCGGCGACCTGTCCGAGGTCAGGCTGGACGCCACGGACGACGGGGTCGTCCTGCACCTCGCCTAGACCGACCAGCCGGTCGTGCCCGCCGGAGCGGGCCACGCCTCAGTGCTGGAAGTCGCCCACGTAGTGCTCGAAGAGCAGGCCGAGCGCGGTGACGGCCACGACGCCGAGCCCGATGAGCGACAGCCACAGCCCGACCGCCACGCCGGCGAAGAGCAGGGCACCGCCCGCGGCGATCCCGATCGGCCAGATGCTCCGCGGGTTGAAGAAGCCGAGGTCTCCCGCACCCTGGGCGATCTCGCCCAGCGGGTCGTCCTCGGGTCGCTCGTCGACCCGCAGCGACACCAGGTACAGGTAGAGCCCGATGATCGCGGACAGCCCGCCGGTGAGCAGCAGGGCGATGAACCCGACGGGCTCGAAGCCGGACAGCAGCCCGTAGACCGCGCCGAGCGGGACGAAGAAGAACGTCCCGGACCCGAAGACCCAGGTCTCGACCTTCATGGCTCAGTGCCCCCGTCGCTGGTCGGTGCGGACACCGGGCTCACGCCGGATGTCCGGGTCCCCGAGCACCTGCTCGAGGACGGACTTGTCGGCGTAGGCCTGGTCGGCCGCGGCCACCTCGGGGTGGTGCAGGTCGAAGGCGGCGCGCTCCGAGCGGATGCGGGGCAGGCTCGTGAAGTTGTGCCGCGGCGGCGGGCACGACGTCGCCCACTCCAGGGAGTTGGCCCAGCCCCACGGGTCGTCGACCTCGACCTTGGGGGCCCTGGTCGCGGTGATGTACACGTTCCAGAGGAACGGCAGCGTGGCCGCCCCGAGCAGGAACGCCCCGGCCGTGGAGATCTGGTTGAGCAGGGTGAAGCCGTCCTCCGGCAGGTAGTCGGCGTAGCGGCGGGGCATGCCGTCGGCGCCGAGCCAGTGCTGGATGAGGAAGGTGGTGTGGAACCCGACGAACGTCATCCAGAAGTGGAGCTTGCCGAGGCCGTCGTTGAGCATCTTCCCGGTGAACTTGGGCCACCAGAAGTAGAAGCCGGAGAACATCGCGAACACGACGGTGCCGAAGACGACGTAGTGGAAGTGCGCCACGACGAAGTAGCTGTCGGACAGCTGGAAGTCCAGGGTCGGCGAGCTGAGGATGATCCCGGTCAGGCCGCCGAAGAGGAACGTCACGAGGAAGCCGATCGCCCACAGCATCGGGCTCTCGAAGGTGAGCGACCCGCGCCACATCGTGCCGATCCAGTTGAAGAACTTCACGCCGGTCGGGACCGCGATGAGCATGGTCATGAAGGCGAAGAACGGCAGCAGGACAGCGCCGGTCACGTACATGTGGTGGGCCCACACGGCGACCGAGAGGCCGGCGATCGCGATGATCGCGAAGACCATGCCCTTGTACCCGAAGAGCGGCTTGCGGCTGAAGACCGGGATGACCTCGCTGATGATGCCGAAGAACGGCAGCGCGATGATGTACACCTCGGGGTGCCCGAAGAACCAGAACAGGTGCTGCCACAGGATGGCGCCGCCGTTCTCGGCCTCGAAGACGACCGAGCCGAAGTTGCGGTCGGAGGCCAGGACGAGCAGGGCGGCGGCCAGCGGCGGGAACGCCATGAGGATGAGCACGCTGGTGATCAGGGTGCTCCAGGCGAAGATCGGCATCCGGAACATGACCATCCCGGGGGCGCGCATCCCGATGACGGTGGTGATGAAGTTGACCGCGCCGAGGATGGTGCCGAAGCCACCGAGCGCGAGCCCCATGATCCACAGGTCGGCGCCGAGGCCGGGGCTGTAGGACTCCGTGGACAGCGGCGTGTAGGCGAACCAGCCGAACCCGGCCGCGCCCTGCGGGGTGAAGAACCCGCGACACGGCGATGAGGCCGCCGAACAGGTACAGCCAGTAGGCGAAGGCGTTGAGCCGCGGGAACGCCACGTCCGGGGCGCCGATCTGCAGCGGGAGCAGCCAGTTGGCGAAGCCGGCGAACAGCGGCGTCGCGAACAGCAGCAGCATGATCGTGCCGTGCATGGTGAAGAGCTGGTTGTACGTCTCCCGGCTCTCCACGATCTGCAGGCCCGGGGCGGCGAGCTCGGCGCGGATGGCCAGCGCCATCGCCCCGGCGACGATGAAGAACCCGAACGAGGAGATCAGGTACAGCGTCCCGATCTTCTTGTGGTCGGTCGTGGTCAGGTAGTCGGCGAGGACCTGGCCCCGGGTCCGGGCCCGCACGGCCGGGCGGACCGCGGTCGCGCCCTCGACGCCCCGCGTGACGAAGCCTTCTGCGGTCGTCATCAGTTCTCGTTCCTCCCGTTGCCGGTGATGTTCCCGCCGGTACGACCCTGGTCACGGTCGATGACGCCGCTGCGGTTGAGCTCGGTGCCCAGCTGGCCGGTCTGGCCGGCGTCCTCGAGGCCCTGGATGTAGTCGTCGTACTCGGCCCGGCTGACGACCTCGACGTTGAACAGCATCTCGGAGTGGTACTCGCCGCAGAGCTCGGCGCACTTGCCCTGGAACGAGCCCTCCTTGGTGGGCACGACCTGGAAGCGGTTCTCGCGCCCGGCGATGTTGTCCATCTTGAACAGGAACGCGGGGATCCAGAACGAGTGGTTGACGTCGCGGGCGAAGAGCACGAACTCCACGCGCTCGTCGACGGGCAGGACGAGGGTCGGGACGCGGTCCTCGGCCCCCTCCTCGCCGTCGAGGGCGGCCTGGACGCCGGTCTCGTAGACGTCCTCGTCCACGTAGTTGAAGTCCCACGACCACTGCTTGGCCACGACCTCGACGGTGTGGTCCGGCTCCTGGTCGAGGTTGAGGATCGCCGCCTGCGAGGTGGCGGTGTAGTAGAAGAGCACGGCGACCATGAACAGCGGGATCGCGGTGTACATCACCTCCAGCGGGAGGTGGTAGCGGAGCTGCGGCGGCACCTCGGGGTCGCCGGCGCGGCGACGGTAGGCGACGACGCACCAGACCGTGAGCCCCCAGACGAGGACGCCGACCGCGAGGGCGGCGATCCAGGAGCCGTTCCACAGCGCGGAGACGATGGGCGTGTTGTTGGTCGCCCCCACGCTCTCGGCGGGCAGGTAGCCCCGGGCGAGCTGGTCCGCCGAGCAGCCGCTGAGGGCGAGCGCGGCCACGGCACCGAGGCCTGCCCCGGCGTACCGGAACCTGCTGGCGGCTGGTCGAGTTGTTCCCACGGAGACCTTCCCGGTGTCGGACGTGGGCGCGTGCGTGCCCGGTGCTGACGTCGGTCCGAACCCTACCCCTGCCCCTGCGGCGCGGACCGGGTGGGCTCGCCCGTCTAGCGTGGGGCCATGGGCACGGCCGACGCACCCCGGCGCGTCGAGCTGGACGCCGCCGCGGCCGCTCCCCCGCTGGCCGCCGCGACCCAGGCGTGGACCGCGGCCGTGGCGGACGGCTGGGCCGACGAGCGGGGGCTGCACGCCGGCGCGGCCCGCTCCCGCCGGCTGCTCGAGGCCTCCCGCGCGGCCCTGGCCGAGGTGCTCGGCGTCCGCGCCGAGGACGTCGCGCTGCCGCCGGACCACGGCTCGGCGCTGCGGGCGGCGGTGCTGGGCCTGGCGGCGCCGGGCGGCGACCCGGGCGCACCGGTCGTGGTCTCCGCGGTCGAGCACTCCGCGGTGCTGCACGCCGCGGGGTGGCGCGGGTCCGAGGTCCGCACCGTGCCGGTGGACCGGGCCGGCCACGTGGACCTCGAGGCGCTGGCCGGGCTGGTGCGCGGGGCCCGGCTGGTCTGCGTGCAGCACGCCAACGGCGAGATCGGCACCGCGCAGGACCTGCCCGGGGTGCACGAGGCCTGCCGCGCGGCCGGCGTGCCGCTGCTCGTGGACGCCGGCGCCTCGCTCGGGCACCTGCCGACGCCCTCGGCCTGGGACGCGCTCGTCGCCTCGCCCCGCGCCTGGGGCTCCGTCCCGGGCGCGGCCGTGCTCGCCGTCCGGCCCGGCACCCGGTGGCGGGCCCACGAGCCGGGCGAGGCCGGGGCGTCGCGCCGTCCGGGCGAGCACGCCGGCTCGGTGGACGTCGCCCGCGGCCCTGGCCGCCGCGGTGTCGTTGCGAGGACTGATGGGCGAGGGCCTCCTGGGGGCCGACGACCCGCGGCACGCCCTCGTGGAGCGGGTGCGGCAGGCCGCCGTCGGGGTCCCCGACGTGGTCGTCGTGGGCGACCCGGTCGCGCGGCTGCCGCACGTGCTCACGATGTCCGCGCTCTACGTGCCGGGCGAGGAGCTGGTGCGGGGGCTGGACGCGGCGGGCTTCTCGGTCGGGTCCGGCTCGGCGTGCACCGCCGACACCCTGCGCCCGAGCCACGTGCTGGCCGCGGTCGGCGCCCTCACCCACGGCAACGTCCGGCTCGGCCTGCCGCGGGCACCAGGGCGGAGGACGTCGAGCGGTTCTGCGCGGTGCTGCCCGAGGTCGTGGCCGACGTGCGGCGCCGGGTGGGGGCGGAGGGTCTGTGAGCAGCGCGGGACCCCGAGCCGGACGGCGGGCGCCACCGGGCCAGGGGCTCGTGGTGGACGCGCGCGGCACCCGGTGCCCCGTGCCGGTGCTGCGCCTGGCGCGGGCGGTCCGGGACCTGCCGGCCGGCAGCGTCGCCACGGTCCTGGCCGACGACCCGGCCGTCGAGCACGACGTGCCGGCGTGGGCGGGGATGCGGGGCCACGCGGTGGAGCAGGTCGCCAGGACCGGGGACGGCTGGGCGGTCAGGGTGCGGACGGGCGGCTGAAGCAGGCCGGGGCCGGGACCTGCACGAGCTCGGCCAGGCGGCGCAGGTACGAGGCCCGGGTCACCTCGACCACGCCGAGGCTCTCCAGGTGGGGGGTGGCCCACTGCACGTCCACGAGCCGGGGGCCGGTGCCCTCCGCCTCGAGCATCCGGGCGAGGGCGACGACGGCGGCCTTGGACGCGCCGGTCTCGCGGTGGAACTTGGACTCCGCGGCGAACAGGCCGCCGACGGCCACGCCGAAGAGGCCGCCCGACCAGGCGCCCGTCGGACCAGGTCTCCACGGAGTGGGCGTGGCCGGCGCGGTGGAGCTCGGCGTAGCAGGCGGCGTAGTCGTCGTCGATCCACGCCCCGTCACGGGAGGGGTCCGCGCAGCCGGCGACGACCTCGTCGAAGGCGGTGTCCACGCGGGTCTCGAAGCGGCGGGACAGGCGGCGGTCGGTGCGGGAGCGGTGCACCTGCGACGGCTCGAGGACGCCGCGCGGGTCCGGGGAGAACCAGCCGAGCACGTCACGCCGGCGCACCCGGACCTGCATGGCGAACAGGCCCGTCCGGTACCCGTCGAGCAGGAGCCCGGACGACAGCGCGCCCCCGACGCAGACCAGGTCCTGGCCGTCGGGGGCGCGCTGCAGGGCCCGGTGGAGCTGCTGGGCTACCGGGTCGGCAGACAGATCAGTGGAAGCTGTCACCGCACGCGCAGGAGCCCTGCGCGTTGGGGTTGTCGATCTGGAAGCCCTGCTTCTCGATGGTGTCCGCGAAGTCGACGGTCGCACCGGCGAGGTAGGGGACGCTCATCCGGTCGACGACGAGCTCGACGCCCTCGAACTCGCGCACCGCGTCGCCGTCCATCGTCCGGTCGTCGAAGTACAGCTGGTAGATGAGGCCCGAGCAGCCGCCGGGCTGGACGGCCAGGCGCAGGCGCAGGTCGTCCCGGCCCTCCTGGGCGAGCAGGCCCTTGACCTTCTCGGCGGCGACGCTGGTGAGGGTGACCTCGTGCGGGGCCTTGACGGTGTCCGCCGTGTCCGCCGGGGTGCCGGTGGTCGAGGGCGTGGTGGTGGTGTCGGTCATGTGCGGCTCCTGGATCGCCGGGGGCACTGGTCCGGAGCGGGTGTCGCCCGCTCCGCGTACGTCTCAATGCTACGGGCGCCCGCCCCATTCCCCCGTCCGGCCCCGGCCCGGCCCCGCCCGGCCGCGGTGTCAGCGGTGCCAGCTGCGGGCGACCCGGGCGGTGCGCGCGGCCAGCGCGTCGGCCGGCGCGGCCAGGGACGCGGCCAGCTCCTGCTCGGTGGTGGCCACCGCGTAGGCGGCCTCGACCCCGGCGACGGCCAGCTCGCGGCGGCCCACGGCCACCTGCCCGGCGACCACCACGACAGGCACGGCGAGACCGCCCGCCACGTGGGCGACCCCGGCGACGACCTTGCCCCGCAGGCTCTGCCAGTCGAAGCTGCCCTCGCCGGTGAGCACGAGGTCCGCGCCGGCCGTCGCCGCCGCCAGCGACGCGGCCTCGGCGACCGCCTGCGCCCCCGCGACCCGGCGGCCGCCGAGCGCCAGCAGCGCGAAGCCGAGCCCCCCCGCCGCGCCCGCCCCCGGCAGCGCGACCAGCCGGCCGGGGTCGGGCGCCCCGGCCGCGGCCGCCGCGTGCACGACGGCCGAGGCCCAGGCGGTCATCGCCGCCTCGAGGGCCGGCAGCTGCTCGGTCGTGGCGCCCTTCTGCCGCGCGAAGCCGTGGACCGCGCCGTGCCGGCCGAGCAGGGGCACGTCGACGTCGCTGGCCACGACCAGGTCCACCCCGGCGAGCAGCTCCCGGGCCTCGCCGAGCCCGGCGAGGCCGTCCACCGCCAGGCCGGCCAGACCGCGCGGGCCGGCGTCGGTGCGGGCCCCGGCCGCCCTCACGCCGAGCGCGCCGAGCAGCCCGGCCCCCCCGTCGACGGTGACCGAGCCGCCGAGACCGACCACGACCCGCTCGGCGCCCTGCTCCACCGCCACGAGCAGCAGCTCGCCCGCCCCCGTGCTGGACGCGGTCGCCGGGTCCCGGTCCTGCGCGGGCACCAGGTGGGAGCCGCAGGCCTGGGCGCTCTCGAGGTAGGCCGTCGTCCGGCCCGACGGGTCGTCGGCGGCGTCGACCAGGAGCACGGTGGCGGGGACGGGGTCCCCGTGCGGCCCGGACACGGTCGCGACGGCGGCCCGCCCCGGCAGCGAGCCGCCGAGGGCGTCGACGAAACCCGGGCCGCCGTCGGACATGGGGACCAGCAGGAGCTCGTCGTCCGGGGCGTGGCCGGACCACCCGGCGGCCATGGCGGCCGCCGCCTGCCGGGCGGTGAGCGTGCCGGTGAAGCAGTCAGGAGCCACGACGACGCGCATGGGGCGCAGTCTGCCGGGCCGGGCCGGGCGCGCCCGCGGGGTGTGCTGCACTTCTGCCATGAGCGCACCGGTCGGTCTGCCGGCCCCCGTGGTCCCCGACGCCCTGCTCCTGCTGGGCCGCACCGGCGACATGGCCAGCGAGCGCGGCGTGGAGTGCCCGGGCGACCTGCCCGCGCTGTCCGACCCCGACCTGGTCGCGCGCGCCCGCCGGGCCCGCGCCCGCCTGGGCGAGCGGGCCTTCGTGCTGGGGCACCACTACCAGCGCGACGAGGTCATCGCCCACGCCGACGTCACCGGCGACAGCTTCAAGCTCGCCAAGGACGCCGCGGCCCGCCCCGACGCGGAGTTCATCGTCTTCTGCGGCGTGCACTTCATGGCCGAGAGCGCCGACATCCTCACCTCCCCCTCGCAGGCCGTCGTGCTGCCCGACCTGTCCGCCGGCTGCTCGATGGCGGACATGGCCGCCATCGGACAGGTCGAGGACGCGTGGCAGGTGCTCGAGCGGGCCGGCCTGGCGGAGAGCACGGTCCCGGTCACGTACATGAACTCCTCGGCCGCGATCAAGGCCTTCACCGGCCGGCACGGCGGCACGGTGTGCACGTCCAGCAACGCCGAGACCGCGCTGCGCTGGGCGTTCGAGCAGACCGGCGGCCTCGAGGGCGGCGGCCGGGTGCTGTTCCTGCCCGACCAGCACCTGGGCCGCAACACCGCGGTCCTCGCGCTCGGCCTGTCGCTGGACGACTGCGTGGTGTTCGACCCGTGGAAGCCGGGCGGCGGCGTGGAGCCGGAGCGGCTGGCGGCGGCGCGGATGGTGCTGTGGCGCGGGCACTGCTCGGTCCACGGCCGCTTCAGCCCCGAGGCCGTCGAGGGCTACCGGCAGCGGATCCCCGGGGTCCACGTCATCGTGCACCCGGAGTGCCGGCACGAGGTCGTCACCCGGGCGGACGTCGTCGGGTCCACCGAGCTCATCGTCCAGACCCTCGAGGCGGCCGAGCCCGGCTCGCAGTGGGTGGTGGGCACCGAGCTCAACCTCGTCAAGCGGCTCGCGGCGATGCACCCCGACAAGGGCGTCCACTTCCTCGACCGGGACGTCTGCTACTGCTCGACCATGAACCGCATCGACCTGCCGCACCTGGTGTGGGCGCTGGAGTCCCTGGCCGACGGGCGCCTGGTCAACCGCATCCAGGTCGACGAGGAGACCGCCCACTTCGCCCGGGTGGCCCTGGACCGGATGCTCGCCCTGCCCGGTCCGACCAGCAAGGACTGAGCCGGCTCAGCGGGGGCTGAGCGCCTCGAGCAGGAGCGCCTCGGCCAGGCAGACCTTGGCGAACTCGCCGAGGTGGAGCGACTCGTCCGTGCCGTGGGCGCGGGAGTCGGGGTCCTCGACCCCGGTGACCAGCACGGCCGCGCCCGGCATGACGCGGTCGAGGTCGGCGATGAACGGGATGGACCCGCCGACGCCGATGTCCGCGGGCTCGCTGCCCCACGCGGTGGCCAGCGCCCAGCGCGCCGCGGCGTAGCCGGTCGAGGTGGTGTCCGCGGCGAAGCCGTGGCCGTGCTCCTCGGCCACCACGTCGACGCGGGCCCCGCGCAGCGGCTGGGCCAGGACGTGGGCGCGCAGCGCGGCGAAGGCCTGCTCCGGGTCGGCGCCCGGCGGGATGCGGACCGACACCCGGGCCCGGGCCGACGGGCGCAGGGTGTTGGAGGCGTGCGCGACGTCCGGGCCGTCGATGCCGATGACCGTGACCGCCGGACCCGTCCAGACCCGGTCGGAGACCGACCCGGTGCCCGACAGCTCGACGCCGGGCAGCACGCCGGCCTCCTCGCGGTACCGCTCCTCGTCCCAGCCGTCCTGGGCCGCCGCCGCCCGGCGGGCGTGCTCGGGCAGGTCGCCGAGCCCCGGCACCGCGACGGAGCCGTCGTCGGCGTGCAGGCTCGCGAGCAGCCGCACGAGCAGGGCCAGCGGGTCCGGGGCCGCCCCGCCGTACATCCCCGAGTGCAGGGTGTGGTCCAGGGTGCGCACCTCGACGACGGCCTGGACGAGGCCGCGCAGGGTGGTGGTGAGCGCGGGGGTGCCGACGGCGGCGTTGGTGGAGTCGGCGACGACGAGGACGTCCGCGCGCAGCCGCTCGCCGTGCTCGGCGAGGAAGGCCTGGAAGGACGGCGAGCCGATCTCCTCCTCGCCCTCGACGAACACGGTGAGCCCGACGCCGGAGCCGTCCGGGTGCGCGGCCAGGTGGGCCCGGACCGCCGCGAGGTGGGCGCAGACGCCGGCCTTGTCGTCGGCCGCGCCCCGGCCGTACAGCCGGCCGTCGCGCTCGGTGGCCACGAACGGGTCCGACGTCCAGTCCGACGCCTCGCCGGGCGGCTGCACGTCGTGGTGGGCGTACAGCAGGACCGTGGGGGCCCCCGCGGGGGCGGGCCGGCGGGCCACGACGGCCGGCGCGCCGGGGGTGCCGTCCGGGCGGGCCGAACGGAGCAGCACGACCTCGGGCATCCCGGCCTCCCGGAGCAGCCGCGCGACCTCCTCGGCGGAGCGCCCGACGTGGGCCTGGTCGAAGGCCGCGGCGCTGACGCTGGGGACCGCGACCAGGGCCCGCAGCTCCTCCAGCACCCCGGGGACCAGGGCGTCCACCCGGTCGCGCACCGCCCGGACGACCTCGTCGGGGACCCCGGCGCTGCTGCTCGACGCAGGGCCCGACGACCGGCTCGACGGGGGGCTCGACGGGGTGGTGGCAGGGGTCGCGGCGGGGTCCGTGCGGAGGGGCTCGGAGGGCATCGGGGCACCGTAGCGCCGCGGCTACCCTGTCCACATGTTCGGTCGAGGCTCGCGCACCCCTGCCCCCGAGGTCGAGCCCGTCCTCGACCCCCGCTCCGGCAAGGGGCGGGCCACGCCCAAGCGCTCGCAGGCCCAGGCCGCCCGCCGCCAGCCCCTGGTCCCGGACGACCGCAAGGCCGCCGCGCGCAAGGAGCGGGACGAGCGGCGCGCCGGCCAGGCCCGCCAGACGGAGGCCTTCAGCACCGAGGACCAGCGCCACCTGCCGCTGCGCGACCGGGGCCCGGTCCGCCGCTACGTGCGCGACCTGGTGGACCGGCGCCGCAACGTCGGCCAGTACTTCCTGCCCGTGGCCTTCGCCGTGCTCTTCCTCACGGTCCTGCCCAACCAGACGGCACGGCTGGTCTCGGCGGTCGCCATGTACACGATGCTCGGCGTCCTCGTGCTCGACTGCTGGCTGCTGTCGCGGACGGTGAAGAAGGCCGTGGCCGAGCGCTTCGGCGAGACCGCCGCCCAGGAGCGGGGGCTGGCCTGGTACGCCGTCATGCGCGCCACGCAGATGCGCCGGATGCGCCGCCCCACCGCCAAGGTCGGGCACGGCCAGCCTCCTCGCCCCTGACCGCTCCCCCGCGGCGGACGCGGCAGACCCCTGACCACGCCGGTTCGCGCCGACGGCCCGGGTCCGGTGTGATTGCGTCATGGACTACCGACACCTAGGCCGCAGCGGCCTCGTCATCAGCGAGATCGTGTACGGCAACTGGCTCACCCACGGCTCCCAGGTCGAGAACGACGCGGCGACCGCCTGCGTGCACGCCGCCCTCGACGCCGGGATCACCACCTTCGACACCGCCGACGTGTACGCGAACACCGCGGCGGAGACCGTCCTCGGGGACGCCCTGCAGGGGCAGCGCCGCGAGAGCCTGGAGATCTTCACCAAGGTCTACTGGCCGACCGGGCCCAAGGGCCACAACGACACCGGCCTGGGCCGCAAGCACGTCATGGAGTCGATCGACGGCTCGCTGACCCGGCTCAAGACCGACTACGTCGACCTGTACCAGGCGCACCGCTTCGACGTGACGACGCCGCTGGAGGAGACGATGGTCGCCTTCGCCGACATCGTCCACAGCGGCAAGGCCCACTACATCGGCGTGAGCGAGTGGACCGCCGACCAGATCCGGCAGGGCGCGGAGCTGGCCGCGGAGCTGAAGATCCCCTTCGTCTCCAGCCAGCCCCAGTACTCGATGCTCTGGCGGGTCATCGAGGACGAGGTCGTGCCGGCCAGCAAGGAGCTCGGGCTCGGCCAGATCGTCTGGTCGCCCATCGCCCAGGGCGTGCTCACCGGCAAGTACGTGCCGGGCCAGCCGCTGCCCGAGGGCTCGCGCGCCACGGACACCAAGGGCGGCGCCGACATGATCAGCCGCTTCATGAACGACGACGTCCTCGGCCGCGTCCAGCAGCTCAAGCCCGTCGCGGACGAGGTCGGCCTGTCGATGGCCCAGCTCGCCGTGGCGTGGGTGCTGCAGAACGACAACGTGTCCGGCGCGATCATCGGCGCCTCGCGCCCGGAGCAGGTGACCGAGAACGTCAAGGCCGCCGGCGTCGAGCTGCCCGCCGAGGTCATGACCAGGATCGACGAGGTCCTCGGCGACGTCGTCGTCCGCGACGCGTCGAAGACGCTCGAGGGCATGCCGAAGGGGCGCTCCGTCGCCTCCTGACCCACCCGCACCGCAGGCAGGCCCCGAGGGCCCGCGTCCGTCAGGGACGCGGGCCCTCGGCATGCCGGGGGTGACGGCTCAGGACTCCGGCGGGTGCAGGCTCATGGGTCCGTAGACGACCTCCTGCTCGCGCAGCAGGGACACGGCGTCGACGCCCGCGTCCAGCAGCTCGCGCCACGACTCGCCCACCCACGACTCGGCGTCCGCCTGGGAGGGGAAGCGGGCCGCCGGCAGCGCCTCGCCGGACACCTCCGCCCCGGTGGAGTCCTCGTAGCGCCACGTCCACGTCTCGCCGAAGTCCTGGGTCACCGTCGGCACGCTACGCAGGCCCGCCGGTGGGCACCACAGGACCGGTCGGCCTCAGCCGTCGGTCTCGCTGCCGTCGTCGGTCACGTCGCCCTCGGTGGCCGTGTCGTCGGAGCCGTCGTCGGTGCCGTCGTCGGTGCCCGTGTCCATGGTCGACATGTCGTCGGGCTCCCCGGTGCCGCCGCCGTCGCTGCCCGGCTCGGTGACCGCCGGGTCGTCGATGTCCGGCCCGACGTTGCTGCCGCCGGTGTTCTCGTCCGGCGAGCAGCCGACGAGCACCACCGCCGCCAGCAGCGCGGCGGCCGTCACGGTCACGGGTGTCCTGCGCACGGTGTCCTCCTGGGAGCCGTCCCGCCGCAGGGCCCCGCCCCGCGCCAGGAGCCGCCGAGAGGCGACACCGCCGGACATTACGGACAGCCACCGCGCGCCGCACCCGGGTGCGGTGCGGACCGGCGCGCCCGCTCGCGGCACACTCTGCCCGTGACCTCCCTGGCAGACCTGCAGGCCCTGGCCGCCGACGTCCGGCCCACCGGGCGGGCCGCCGAGCAGCAGGCCCGGCAGGCGGTCGAGGACCTGCTCCTGCCCGCGGGGTCGCTCGGGGACCTGCAGCGGCACGCGGTGTGGTGGGCCGGCGTGCGGCGCTCCGCCGACGCTCCCCCGCCGGCCGCCGTCCGGGTCCTCGTCCTCGCGGGGGACCACGGGATCGCGGTGCGCGGGGTGTCCGCCCTGCCCCTGGGTCACACGGCGGTCGGGCTGCGGGCCCTGCGCTCGGGACGGTCCGCGACCCACGCCGCCGCGGCCGTCCACGGGGTCGAGGTCCAGGTCGCCGAGGTCGACGTCGCGGGTCCTGCAGGGCCCCGGTCGCTGCCCTTCGACGTCGGGGCGGCCATGGACGAGGGCCTGCTCGCCGACGCGGTCGCCCAGGGCGCGGCCCTGGCGGACTCCCTCGCCGACGACGGGCTGGACCTGCTCGTCCTCGGGGAGCTCCACGTCGGCGGCTCGACCACGGCCGCGGCGGTGGTCGGGGCGGCCCAGCGGCGCCGGGTCCTGGAGGTCGTCGGGCGCGGCAGCGGGGTGGACGACGCGGCGTGGATGCGCAAGGCCGCCGCGGTCCGGGAGGGGCTGCGCCGGGCGCGGGCCGGCGGGCGGGACGTCCCCAGCCTGCTCGCCGCCGTCGGCTCCGGCGACGTGGCCGCCACGACGGCGCTGCTGCTGCGCTGCGCGGCGCGCGGGCTGCCCGTGCTGCTCGACGGGCCGGTGACCGCGGCGGCCGCCGTCCTGGCCCACCGGGTCTCCCCCACCGCCCGGCAGTGGTGGCTGTTCCCCGAGCGGGGCGACGAGCCGTGCGTGCACCGGGCCCAGGACGCGCTCGGGATGGTGCCCGTCCACGCCCTCGGCGTGCGGGCCGGCCTCGGGGTCGCCGGGCTCGCGGCGCTGGGCACCCTGCGGACCGCGGTGGCGGTGGCCACCTCGGCCGGGACGCGCGCGGAGTTCTGGCCCGAGGACCCGGACGCCCACGAGGCCCCCGACCCCGACGGGCAGGACGGGCCCGCCGCCGCCGACGCGACCGGGGAGCCGGCGGCGCAGGCGTCAGGCCCGGCGCAGCCCGTAGAGCCGGAAGAGCCGGAAGAGCCGGGCGTGGCCGACGGGGCGGAGGCGGCGGACGCCCAGCAGGCGTAGCCCGGTCAGTCCCGCACGTGCGCCGGCACGAACGGAGGCTTGGTGACCCGGCAGCGCAGCGCCCGGCCCCGGACGTCGACGGCCACCTCGTCCCCGGCGGCCACGCCGGCGGCGGTGTCGAGCAGCGCGAGGGCGATCCCGGTGCGCAGCGTCGGGCTGAAGGTGCCGGACGTGGTGGTGCCGACGCGCTCGCCCAGCGCCTCGCCGTCCAGGCGGTGCACGGCCATCCCCGAACGGGGCACCCCCCGCCCCAGGGCGAGCAGCCCGGTGGCCCGGCGCGCCGGGCCCGCCTGCTTGACCGCGAGGACCGCGTCCCGGCCGACGAAGGCCTCCTTGGTCCAGCCGACCGCGAAGCCCAGGCCGGCCTCCACGGGCGACACGTCCGTGCCGATGTCGCTGCCGTGCAGCGGGTAGCCCATCTCGGTGCGCAGCGTGTCCCGGGCGCCGAGGCCCGCGAGCAGGCCGCCGCGGGCGGCGACCTCGGCGTGCAGGGTGTCGAACACCTCGCGCGCCCGCGCCGCCGGCACGAGGACCTCGTAGCCGCGCTCGCCGGTGTAGCCGGTGCGGCAGACGACGGTGCGGTGCGCGGCGTCGTCCCCGCCGTCCGGGTCCGGGACGGTGGCGAGGCTGAGGTAGTCGTGGCCGTGGGGCAGGCCCGCCGCGGCCATCACCTCGTCGGCGAGGGGACCCTGCACCGCGAGCACGGCGACGTCGGCGTGGACGTCGACCACGTCGGTGCCGGCCCCGGCCGCCGCCCGCAGCGCGGCGACCACCGCGGGCGCGTTGGACGCGTTGGGCACCAGGACGAGGTCCTGCTCGTGCACCCGGTAGACGATGAGGTCGTCGACGACCCCGCCGTCCGGGGTGAGGCACAGCATGTAGCGCGCCCGGCCGTCGCCGAGGTCGGCCACCCGGCCGCTCAGCACCTGCTCCAGCACGGCCACCGCGCCCGGCCCGGCGACCAGCACCGTGCCGAGGTGCGACACGTCGAACAGGCCGACCCGCTCCCGCACGGCGGCGTGCTCGGCGAGGGTGCCGCCCCCGGCGTACTCCACGGGCATGCTCCACCCGCCGAAGGGGGCGAACCGGGCGCCCGCGGCGACGTGCGCCTCGTGCAGCGGCGAGCGGAGCAGCGCGTCCGGCCCCGGCCCGGCCACGGGCGCGGACGAGGGCTCGGCGGGGGGTCCAGAGGAGGTGTCGGCCACGCCAGCACCGTAGTCTCAGCCGCGCCGACCGAGCCGTACCGCCCGTCCCCGGACGGGTCCTGACCGAGGAGACCCGTGACCGCTGCACAGCCCGCCCCCGTCCCCCGCGCCGCCCTGAGCAGCGCCAAGCTGTCCGGCGTCCGCGCCGACGCCGCCGTGGTCGGGATGGTGAGCGGACCCGACGGGGCCGCCGTCGCGGTCGGCGACCTGCCGGCCGACAGCGTGCAGGCCCTCGAGGCCGCCGCGGACGCCCTCGACTTCACCGGCAAGGAGTCGACCACCCTGCGCCTGCCCGGCGTCGAGGGCCTCGAGGTCGAGCAGGTCGTCCTCGTGGGGCTCGGCGACGGCGACGAGGAGGGCGGCGTCGACCCCGACGTCCTGCGCCGGGCCGCCGGCAGCGGCCTCCGGGCGCTGTCCAAGGCCGCCCGGGTGCTGCTCGTGCTGCCCGCCGACGACGAGGACGCCGTCCGCGCGGCCACCGAGGGTGCCCTGCTCGGCGCCTACCGGTTCCGCACGTACAAGACGGGCGAGACGCCGACCCTGGTCGAGGAGGTCCTCGTGCACGCGGGCGGCCGCCGCGACAAGGCCACCCGCTCCGCCGTGGAGACCGGCGCCGTGGCCGCCGAGGCCGTCGCGCTGTGCCGGGACCTGGTCAACACCTCCCCGCTGCAGCTCACGCCCGCGGCCGTCGCCGACCGCGCCTCCGAGCTGGCCCGCAGCCTGCCGGTCAAGGTGGCCGTGCTCGACGAGAAGCAGCTGGCCCGCAAGGGCTACGGCGGGATCCTCGCCGTCGGCCAGGGCTCGACCCGCCCGCCGCGCCTCGTCACGCTCACCTACGCCCCCGCGCGGGCCAGGGGCCACGTCGCCCTGGTCGGCAAGGGCATCACGTTCGACTCCGGCGGCCTGTCGCTCAAGCCCCCGGCCGGCATGCCCGGCATGAAGGCCGACATGGCCGGGGCCGCCGCCGTGCTCGCGGTCGTCGTGGCCGCCGCCCGCCTCGCCCTGCCCGTCGCCGTGACCGGGTACCTCTGCCTGGCCGAGAACATGCCGTCCGGGTCCGCCCAGCGCCCCAGCGACGTCATCACCATGTACGGCGGGACGACCGTCGAGGTGCTCAACACCGACGCCGAGGGCCGGCTGGTGCTGGGCGACGGCCTGGTCACCGCGGCCGAGGTCTCCCCCGACGCCGTCATCGACGTCGCCACCCTGACCGGCGCCCAGGTCGTCGCGCTGGGCGGCCGGGTGAGCGGCGTCATGGGCAACGACGAGGCGCTGCGCAACGAGCTGCATGGACGCCGCCGGCGCCGCGGGCGAGCAGATGTGGCCGATGCCCCTGCCGTCGCACCTGCGCCGCGGCCTGGACTCCGCCGTGGCGGACATCGCCAACGTCTCCTCCTCGCGCGACGGCGGCATGCTGACCGCGGGGCTGTTCCTCCAGGAGTTCGTCGGCACCAAGGACGGCGCGCCCCTCCCGTGGGCCCACATCGACATCGCCGGGCCCGGGTTCAACGAGGGCGGCGCCTACGACCACGTCCACAAGGGCGGCACCGGTGCGGCCGTCACCACCCTCCTGCGTCTCCTGGAGGCGCGCGGCCGCTGAGGTGGTTGGATGGTTCGAGGACCTGCCGGGGCACCGTCGGTGACCGGTGAGAACAGCGAGCAGGGAGCAGCGCGTGGCTGAGCAGGAGTACGACGTCGTCATCCTCGGCGGGGGCAGCGGTGGCTACGCCGCCGCCCTGCGCGCCTCCGAGCTGGGCCTGAGCGTCGCCCTGGTCGAGAAGGACAAGCTGGGCGGCACCTGCCTGCACCGCGGCTGCATCCCCACCAAGGCCCTGCTGCACGCGGCGGAGATCGCCGACGCCACCCGCGAGAGCGAGACGTTCGGGGTCCGGGCCACGCTCGAGGGCATCGACGTCCCCGCGGTGACGAAGTACCGCGAGGGCGTCGTCGGCCGGCTCTACAAGGGCCTCCAGGGCCTGGTGAAGAGCCGGAAGATCACCTACGTGGAGGGCACCGGCCGCCTGGCCGACGCGCACACCGTCGAGGTCGACGGCCAGCGCCTGCGCGGCACGAACGTCGTCCTGGCCACCGGCTCCTACGCGCGCACGCTGCCCGGCCTGGAGATCGGCGGGCGCATCCTCACCAGCGACGGCGCGCTGGCCCTGGACCACGTGCCGGAGAAGGTGGTCGTCCTGGGCGGCGGCGTCATCGGTGTCGAGTTCGCCAGCGTCTGGCGCTCCTTCGGGGTCGACGTGACCATCGTCGAGGCCCTCCCCCGCCTGGTCGCGGCCGAGGACGAGGCCGATCTCCAAGGTCTTCGAGCGGGCGTACCGCAAGCGCGGCATCGCCTTCAAGACCGGCGTCCGCTTCTCCGGCGCCACGCAGGACGACGCGGCGTCACGGTGTCGCTGGAGTCCGGCGAGGAGCTGCGCGCGGACTACCTGCTCGTCGCCGTCGGCCGCGGCCCGGTCACCGAGGGCCTCGGGCTACGAGGAGGCCGGCGTGACGGTCGACCGCGGCTTCGTGCCGACCGACGAGCGGCTGCGCACCGGCGTCGAGGGCGTGTACGCCGTCGGCGACATCGTCCCCGGCCTGCAGCTGGCCCACCGCGGCTTCGCCGCACGGCATCTTCGTGGCCGAGGAGATCGCGGGCCTCGGACCCGGCGGTCGTCGTCGACGTCAACGTCCCGCGGGTCACGTACTCCGACCCCGAGATCGGCAGCGTCGGCCTCACCGAGGCGCAGGCCAAGGAGAAGCTCGGCGCCGACAACGTCGAGTCCTACGAGTACAACCTCGGCGGCAACGGCAAGAGCCAGATCATCGGCACCGCCGGCTTCGTCAAGCTCGTCCGCGAGAAGGACGGCCCGGTCGTCGGCGTGCACACGGTCGGCGCCCGGATGGGCGAGCAGATCGGCGAGGCCCAGCTGATCGTCAACTGGGAGGCCTACCCCGAGGACGTCGCCGCGCTCGTCCACGCGCACCCCACCCAGAACGAGGCCATGGGCGAGGCGCACCTGGCGCTGGCGGGCAAGCCGCTGCACGCGCACAGCTGACCCACCGGAACCCGTACGACCCGGACCATGCGGGGGCACCTGCACCCGCACGCACCGCCGCTCACGAGCACCGGCCACCGAGGCCAGAACCGCACACGCAGTCGCAGACGACGGAGGACGACCCGACATGGCGAACCCGGTCAACATGCCGCCCCTGGGTGAGAGCGTCACCGAGGGCACGGTCACCCGATGGCTCAAGCAGGTCGGGGACCGGGTCGAGCAGGACGAGCCCCTGGTGGAGATCGCGACCGACAAGGTCGACACCGAGATCCCCTCCCCGGTGGCGGGGACCCTGCTGGAGATCACCGTCCCCGAGGACGAGACCGCCGAGGTCGGCGCCCAGCTGGCCGTCATCGGCGAGGAGTCCGAGGCCGGCGGCGTCCGGCGGCGGGGACGAGGGCGGCTCCGACGACGCGGCGACGCCCGAGGTCCGCGAGGAGGAGAAGCAGGACTCCGGCGACGACGCCGGGCACCGCCAGGGCGCCGGCGCGAGCTCCGAGGGCTCCGGGCAGGGCTCCGAGCAGCGTCGTGCCCGTCCAGCAGGCGGACGAGCCCGCCGAGGCGCCCAGCCAGGACGCCGACGCCCCGCGGCCAAGCCGACCGCCGACACCCAGCAGGGCGACGGCGGCACGGAGATCGTCATGCCCGCGCTCGGCGAGTCCGTCACCGAGGGCACGATCACCCGCTGGCTCAAGGCCGAGGGCGACACCGTCGAGGTGGACGAGCCCATCGTCGAGGTGGCCACCGACAAGGTGGACACCGAGATCCCCTCGCCCGTCGCCGGCACCGTGCTGCGGATCCTCGTCCAGGAGGACGAGACCGCCGAGGTCGGCGCCCCGCTCGTCGTCGTCGGCGACGCCTCCGCCCAGGGCGGCGGCCAGGACGCCCCGGCGCCGGAGCCCGCCCAGGAGGCCCCGGCCGGAGCAGCGACACGGCCGGCAGGCCACCGCGCCGGCAGGCCACAGCCCCGGGCAGGACCGCGGCCGGGCCCGAGACGCCCGCCGCCGACGCGGAGGACGCCGCGGCCGAGCAGCCGCCGACGTCCGGCTCCTCCCAGGAGCCCGAGCCGCTGCAGGACGCCCGTTCCGGCCAGCAGCCGCCCGAGGCTCTCCGGCAGCGACGGGCCGACCGCCGAGGACAGCTCCGCCGGGCAGTACAGCTCCCCCGAGGCCCAGGTCCCGCAGCCCACCGCGCTGAGCACGACGCCGACCACGCAGGACTCCGAGCAGGGGTCGGGCGGCGGCCAGGGGTCCGGCATGGGCGCGGTCTCCGGCGGCGACGTCAGCGGCTACGTCACGCCGATCGTGCGCAAGCTCGCCCACGAGAAGGGCGTCGACCTGTCGGGCCTGACGGGCACCGGCGTCGGCGGCCGGGTCCGCCGCCAGGACGTCCTGGCCGCGGCCGAGGCCGCGGAGAAGGCGGCCCGCGAGGCCGCGAGCTCCGGCTCCCCAGGCTCCGGCCGCCGAGGCCGCTCCCGCCGCCGCGCCCGCGGCGTCCGCGCCCGCCGCGGCCGGTCCGGACCCGCGCCGCGGGACCCGGGAGAAGATGAGCCGTCTGCGCAAGGTCATCGCGCAGCGGATGGTCGAGTCCCTGCAGGTGTCGGCCCAGCTGACGACGGTCGTCGAGGTCGACGTCACCCGGGTCGCCGCGCTGCGCGGCCGGGCCAAGAACGGCTTCGTCCAGCGCGAGGGCGTCAAGCTGTCGTTCCTGCCCTTCTTCGCCCTGGCCGCCGTCGAGGCGCTCAAGGCCTACCCGGTGGTCAACTCCAGCGTGGACGGCGACGAGATCGTCTACCACGGCGGGGAGCACCTCGGCATCGCCGTCGACACCGAGCGGGGCCTCCTCGTCCCCGTCATCAAGGACGCCGGCGACCTCAACATCGCCGGCCTGGCGCGCAAGATCGCCGACCTGGCGGAGCGGACCCGCACCAACAAGGCCACGCCGGACGAGCTCAGCGGCGGCACCTTCACCCTGACCAACACCGGCAGCCGGGGTGCTCTGTTCGACACCCCGATCCTCAACCAGCCGCAGGTCGCCATCCTCGGCACCGGGTCGGTCGTCAAGCGGCCGATGGTCGTCACCGACGCGGAGGGCAACGAGTCGATCGCGGTCCGCTCGATGGTGTACCTGGCCCTGTCCTACGACCACCGCGTGGTCGACGGCGCGGACGCGGCCCGGTTCCTGTCCACGGTCAAGAGCCGTCTCGAGGACGGCGCCTTCGAGTCCGACCTGGGGCTCTGAGCCGGTGAAGGTCGCCGTCACCGGGGCGTCGGGCCTCATCGGCTCGGCGCTGGTGCCGGCGCTGCGCGCGTCGGGGCACGAGGTGGTCCGCCTCGTGCGCCGGCGCCCGGGGCAGCCGGACGAGGTGGCCTGGGACCCCGCCGCCGGGACGGTCGACCTGGCGGGCCTGGCGGGGACCGACGCCGTCGTGCACCTCGCGGGTGCGGGCGTCGGGGACAAGCGGTGGACGGACGCCTACAAGGAGACCATCCGACGCTCCCGGGTCGAGGGCACCCGCACGGTCGTGCGGGCCATGGCGGCGCTGGACGTGCCGCCCTCGGTGCTGCTGTCCGGCTCGGCGGTCGGCTACTACGGCGACCGCGGCGAGGAGGTCCTCCTCGAGACCAGCGCGCGCGGCGAGGGCTTCCTCGCCGACGTGGTGGAGGAGTGGGAGGCCGAGACGGTGCCCGCGGCCGAGGCCGGGACCCGCGTCGCCCTGCTGCGGACCGGGCTCGTCATGGCGACCGGGGGCGGCGCGTTCGGCCGCCTGCTGCCGATCATCAAGGCGGGCCTGGGCGGACGCATCGGCGACGGCCGGATGTGGTGGCCGTGGATCAGCCTGCTCGACGAGGTGCGCGCCATCGAGCACCTGCTCGAGGCCGACGTGCGCGGCCCGGTCAACCTCGGGCTCGCCGAACCCCGTGCGCAACGCCGAGGTGATGAGCGCGTTCGGCGAGGCCTTCCACCGGCCGACCGTGGTGCCCGTCCCGACGTTCGCGCTGCGGGTCGTGCTCGGCGAGTTCTCCTCCGACGTCACGGGGAGCCAGCGGATGGTGCCGCAGGTGCTCACCGCGTCCGGCTTCGACTTCGTGCACCCGGACATCCGCTCCGCGGCCCGCTGGCTCGCCGAGCAGTAGCCCCGCCACCCGCCGGCCCGCCACCCGCCGGTCCGCCACCCGCCGGTCCACCGTCCGCCACCCAGCGGCCAGTCACCCGCCGGCCAGTCACCCGCCGGCAGTCACCCCTTCCGCTGACGGACGCCGACGCACCCCTACCCGGTGACGGCGCGCAGGCGCCACCCGGACGGCCCGGGCACGAGGCCGAGCACGACCTCCTCGGTGGTCGTCGAGCCGTCGACGGTGGTGCGGAGCCGGACCCGCGCCTCGCCCGGGTGGTCCGTCACGGGCGCGACCTCCAGCACCTCGTACGCGACGTCGACCGGCCCGTCGCGGAGCAGGCGCTCGTCCGCCGCCCACGTGGTCCCTCCACGGTCGTGGACCAGCCCGAGCGCCTCGACGTCCCCCGTCCTCAGCGCGCCCTCCCGGGCCCGCACGAGCGCCGTGACGGTGCCGGTCAGGTCCTCGCCGGCGGGCAGACCGCCGGGCACCCCGGTGGTCGGCCCGACGTCCGCTCGGCCGGCCCCGCCGGCGAGGACGGGACCCGTCGGCTCCCCGCGGCCCGGGGACGCGGGCTCGGCGGTGGGCACCGGCGGGGTGCTCGACGGTGCCCCGGCTGCGCGCGGCCCGTCCACGACCGACCCGCCGACCAGCGGCCCGCCGACGAGCGGCCCGAGGACCCGCGAGCTGTCGACGAGCGGCCCGCCGACGACCACGGCCGCGGCCGTCAGGGCGAGGAGGCCTGCGCTCCCGGCGACCAGCAGGCGACGGGGGCGGCCCCGCCCCGACCGGGCCTGACCGGCGCGCCCGGACCGGTGCCCGAGGCCGGCACGGCCGGCCGGACCGGACCCGCGGCCGAGCCGGGCGCGGCGCCCGAGCCCGACGACAGCCCGCCGGAGCCGGTCGGCCCGGCCCGGGGCGGGCAGGGGGTCCTCGGCGGCGGCCTCACGGACCCGGTAGGTGACGGCCTCGTCGGGGGGGACCCCGCGGGCCGCCGCCGGCACCAGCCGCAGGACGAGCCCGGGGCAGGCGGCGCGCACGGCCCGGGCGAGGTCCTCCGGCGCGGGCCGCCGTCGCGGGTCGGGTTCGCAGGGCCGCGGTCACGGCGTCGAGCAGCCCGGCCGGGCAGCCCGGCGCGAGCAGGCCGAGCGGGAGCCGGTCCTCCTCCGGCGGTGGCAGGGCCCCCGTGAGGGCCAGCCAGCCGAGCGCCCCCAGCCCGTGGACGTCGGCCGCCGGCCCGGGCGGGGACCCGGCCAGCACCTCGGGCGCGGCGGAGCCGGGCGTGGCCCACGCGGTCCCGCCGCCCAGCAGCGCGGCCACGCCGAGGTCGGCGAGCACGGGGCGCCCGCGGTCGACGAACAGCACGTTGCCCCCGGACACGTCGCCGTGCACCACGCCCCGGGCGTGCAGGGCGGCCAGCGCGTCCGCGAGCGGCGCGAGCAGCGTCACCACCTCCCCCGGCGGGAACGTCCCGCGCGCCGCCACCTGGTCGGCCAGCGACCCCCCGGGGGCCAGGTCCGTGACCAGGGCGGGCGGGTCGGTGCTCGCCCGCCGCAGCGGGAGGACGTGCGGGTGCCGGACCGCGCCCAGCAGCGCGGCCTCCCGGCCGTCCGAGGGCCGGTCGAGCAGCTTGACGGCCACCCGCGGCCCCGAGGCCACCTCCGTGCCCGACCACACCGTGCCCGCCGACCCCCGCCCCACCCGGGACGTCAGCCGGACCCCGGCCACCACGTCCCCCGCGCCGGGTGCCGGTCCGGGACGCCCGCCCAGGACCGGGCCGGCCGCGTCGTGCGCGGCGCCCGTGCTCCGTCGTCCTGCCATGCCCCGATGCCACCACGGGACCGGGCGGGCCCCGCGGGCGTCGTCCACAGGCCTGCCGCTACGGTGCTGCCCGTGCCTGCCCGCCCCGGGACCCCTGCCGGTCCCTCCCCCGTGTCCGCCGCCGCCCCGCCCCCGCAGGCCGACGTGGTGGTGGTCGGGGCCGGGCTCGCGGGGCTCGCCTGCGCCCGCGAGCTCATGGGCAGCGGCCTGGACGTGCTGGTCCTCGAGGCCGACGACGGCGTGGGCGGCCGGGTCCGCACGGACTCCGTCGACGGCGTCCTCGTGGACCGCGGCTTCCAGCTCCTCAACCCCACCTACCCGGCCCTGCCGCGGGTCGTCGACGTGGACGCCCTGCGGCTGCAGCCGCTCGGCGCCGGGGTGGTGGTGACCCGGGGCACCCCGGCGACCCGGACGCTGCTGGCCGACCCGGTCCGCCGCCCGGACGCGCTCCCGGCCCTGCTGCGCTCCGGGCTGCTCACCCCCCGCGACGTGCTCGGCCTGGCCCGGCTGGTGGCGCGGGCCGTCCTGGTCCCGGTCCGCCGCCTCGAGCGCGCGCCGGACGTGGGCTGGCACGCCGCCTTCGACGCGGCCGGCCTCACCGGGCCGCTGCGCCGGCAGGTGGTCGGAGCCGTTCCTCACCGGCACCCTCGCCGACGCCGAGGGCAGCACGTCCCGCCGCTACGTCGACCTGCTGCTGCGCTCGTTCGTGGCCGCCGGCGTGCTGGGCAGCCCCGGGCTGCCCGTGGGCGGCATGCAGGCCTTCTCCGACGCCGTGGCCGCTCCGCTGCCGTCCGGCAGCGTCCGCACCGGCAGCCGGGTGGCGGGCTGTCCGGCGGGGCCGGGCGTGGACGGTGCGCGGCAGCCACGCCGACGGCGACTTCGAGGTGCGGGCCCGCGCCGTCGTGGTCGCCGCCGCCTCGGGCGCCGCGGCGGCGCTGCTCGGGGGGACGGCCCCGGCCGACCGGGTCCTCACCACGGTGTGGCACCTCAGCGACGCCCCGCTCGGGCTGGGCCGCCGGGCCCGGTACCTCCACGTGTCCGGGGACGGCAGCCACCGCCGCCCCCACGGCCTGGTCAACACGGTCGTCGTCAGCCGCAGCGCGCCGGGCTACCTGCCGCCGGCCCTCGCCGGGCGCGCCGACCTGGTGGCGACCACCGTGCTCGGCACCCTGGACGACGAGCCCGGGACCCGCCCGTCGGAGGTCCTCGCCCGGGTCCGCGCCGAGGCCGGCCACGTGCTCGGGGTGGCCCCGGCCCGCCTCGGCCGCGAGCTCGCGGTCCACGAGGTGCGCGACGCCCTCCCCCGCCGCCCGCTGCCGCTGCAGGTCCGTCGTCCCGTGGACCTGGGCGAGGGCCGCGTCGTCGTGGGCGACTCCCGCGACACCCCGTCCATCCAGGGCGCCCTGGTCTCCGGGCGCCGCGGTGCGCGCGCCGTCCTCGACCACCTCGGTCTGCGCCCCGCGGGCGCGGCCTCCTCCCCCGTCGTCCAGGAGGACGCCCGTGCCCGCTGAGGTCCCCACCATCGTCGCGACGTCGGGCGGGTGGGTGCCCGGCCGACGCACCCGCATCGCCTTCGGCCCGCTCATCACCCACTGCCTCGACCTGTCCGGGGTCTCCGGGCGGACGCCGCGCCTCACCCACCTGGGCACCGCGGGCGGCGACCAGGCGCACTGGAACAGCTGGGTCCTCGAGGCCGGCCACGCGGCCGGCGTGCAGACCACCAACCTCTCGCTGTTCCCCATGCCCAGCGTCGACGACGTCCTCGGCCACCTGCTCGAGGCGGACGTCGTGTGGGTCAACGGCGGGTCCGTGGTCAACCTGCTCGCGGTGTGGCGCGCCCACGGCCTGGACCGGGTCATGCGCCAGGTCTGGGAGGCCGGGGTGGTGCTGGGCGGGGTGAGCGCGGGCTCGATCTGCTGGCACACCGGCGGCACGACCGACTCCTTCGGGCCCGGCCTCGACCCGGTCACCGACGGCCTGGCGCTGCTGCCCTACGCCAACGGCGTCCACTACGACTCCGAGGCCCGCCGCCGCCCCCTGGTCCACGCGCTCGTCGCCGACGGCACGCTCGGGCGGACCTACTGCACCGACGACGGGGCCGGTCTGGTGTACCGGGGCACCGAGCTGGAGCACGCCGTCGTCGAGCGGGACGGCGCCGGGGCCTACGTGGTCGAGCGGGACGCCTCCGGCCGCGCGGTCGAGGAACGCCTCGACGTCGTGGACGTCCGCCGGTGACCGCCCAGGACCACGGCACGCCCCCGGCCCCCGACGAGGCCGCCGCGGCCGGCGCCCGGGCCCGGCTGGAGGCCCTCGCCACCCCGCCCGGCGCGCTCGGCCGCATCGGCGAGACCGCCGTGTGGTGGGCGTCGGTGCGCGGCACCCCGCTCCCCCCGCCCCCGTCCGCCGTGCACCTGCACGTCGTGGCCGGCGACCACGGGGTCACCGCCCGCGGCGTGTCCGCGTTCCCCGCCGCGGTCACCCCGCTCATGGTCGGGGCCTTCCTCGACGGCGGCGCGGCGGCGACCGTGCTCGCCCGCCACCTCGGGGTGCACGTGCACACCCACGACCTCGCCGTCGACGTGGACTGGCCCGAGGGCACCGACCCCCGGCTCTACGCCCACAAGGTGCGCCGCGGGTCGGGCAGCATCGACACCGAGGACGCCCTCAGCCCCGCCGAGACCGACGCCGCCCTCGCCGCGGGCGCCGCCCTCGCCGACGCCTCGGTCGACGCCGGCGCCGACCTGCTCGTGGTGGGCGACATGGGCATCGGCAACACCACGCCGTCCGCGGCCCTGGTCGCGGCGCTGCTGGGGCTGGACGCGGCCGTGGTCACCGGTCGCGGCACGGGGGTCGACGACGACGGGCTGTCCCGCAAGACCGACGTCGTCCGCACCGCGCTCGTGCGCGCCCTCGAGCGCCACGGCCGCGACCCGCTGCGCCTGCTGGGCGCGCTGGGCGGCGCGGACCTCGCCGCGATGGCCGGCATCTGCCTGCAGGCCGCGCGCCGCCGGACACCGGTCCTGCTCGACGGGGTCGTGGTCACGGCGGCCGCCCTCGTGGCCGAGCGCCTCGCCCCCGGCACGGCCGCCTGGTACGCCGCCGGGCACCGCTCCCCCGAGCCGGCCCACGGCCACGCGCTGACCGCGCTCGCCCTGCAGCCGCTCGTCGACCTGGGGCTGCGCCTCGGCGAGGGCAGCGGGGCCCTGGTCGCCCTGCCCCTGCTGTCCTCGGCCTCGGTCCTGCTCGCCGAGACGGCCCTGCTGGCGGACCTGCTGCCACCGCCGGCATGAGGCCGGGCGCGCTGCGGGACGGGCTGCGGCTGTCCGTCGGGACGCTGAGCGCCGTCCCGGTGCCCGCCCCGGTGGTCCTCGACCGGACGGCGGCCGCGGTGGCCATGACCGTGGCCGTCCTGCCCGGGGCGCTCATCGGTGCGGCGGTGGCCGCCGTGCTGACCCTGGCCGGCGTGCTCGACGCGCCGCCCGCGGTCGCCGCCGTGCTGGCCCTGGGGGCCGGGGTGCTGCTCACCCGGTTCCTCCACGTGGACGGGCTCGCCGACACCGCCGACGGCCTCGTGGCCTCCTGGGACCGCGACCGCGCCCTGGCGGTCATGCGCACCGGTGACGTCGGCCCGTCGGGACGACGGTGCTCCTGCTGGTGCTCGGCGGTCAGGCCGCCGCCCTGGCCGCGCTGGCCGGCGACGGGACGGACCTGCGCGAGGCCGCGGCCGTCGCCCTGGCCTGGGCCGCCTCCCGCGCGGTCCTGCCCGTCCTCACCTGCCGCGGCGTGGCGCCCGCCCGCCCCGACGGTCTGGGGGCGCTCGTCGTCGGCGCCGTCCCTCCCGCCGCCGCCGTCGCCGTGCCGGTGGTCCTGGCCGCCGTCGCCGTGCTGGTCGCGGGCGCGGCCGGCGCCCTCGCGTCCGGGGCCGCGGTGGGGGCGGCCGCGCTGCTGGCGCGGACCGCCCACCGCCGCCTCGGCGGCCTCACCGGCGACGTGCTGGGGGCCGGCGTCGAGGTCGCCCTGCTCGCCGCGCTCGTGGTGCTCAGCGCTCGCTGAGCACCGGCTCCTCGCGGACGTCCGCCCCCGGGTCGGCGTGCCGGCCGTGCGCGGCGGCCACCAGCTCGCCGGGGGCGTCGGCTCGCGACATCGGGTGCGGCCACCAGATCCGCCGCCCGATCTGGTAGCCCAGCGCGGGGACCAGGAGGGAGCGCACGACGAAGGTGTCGAGCAGCACCCCGAAGGCGACGATGAACGCGATCTGGGCCAGGAAGAGGATCGGCAGCACGCCCAGGGCGGCGAACGTCGCCGCGAGGACGATGCCCGCCGAGGTGATGACGCCGCCGGTGACGGCCAGGCCCGCGAGGATGCCGGGACGCGTGCCGATCCTCGCCGACTCCTCCCTCACCCGGGTCATGAGGAAGATGGAGTAGTCGATCCCCAGGGCCACGAGGAAGACGAAGCCGAACAGCGGCACCGCCGGGTCGGCCCCGGGGTAGCCGAGCACGAAGTCGAAGACCAGGGCCGAGGCCCCGAGGGTCGCGGCGAAGGACAGGATGTTCGCGGCGAGGATGAGCGCCGGGGCGACCACGCTGCGCAGGAGCAGCGCGAGGACGACGAAGATCACCACGAGGACCACCGGGATGATCCGGTACAGGTCGGCGGTGGAGACGTCGAGCACGTCCAGCTGCTGCGCCGTCGCGCCGCCCACCAGCGCGTCGGGCGAGACCGCGTCGAGGTCGGCCCGCAGCCGCTCCACGGTGGCCTGCGCGGCCAGGGAGTCCGAGGCGTCGGACAGGACGGCCTCGATCTGCACCCGGCCGTCGGCGACGACCGGCTCGCCGGGGACCGAGGGGTCGCCCCCGGGGACGCGGGTGAGGTCGGCGGAGGTCACGCCCTCGCTGCCGGAGACGAGCTCGAGCGCCGCGTCGGCGTCCGCCTCGTCGACGACCACGTAGGTCGGCGAGCTCGAGCCGGCGGGGAAGTGCTGGGCGAGCACCTCGCCGCCGGTGACGGACTCCACCTCGACGAGGAACACGTCGGACTGGGCGACGCCGTCCGCGTCGAGCAGCGGCAGGCACGCGGCCAGGGCGCCGAGGACCAGGGCCGTGCTCAGCCACACGGTGCGGGGCCGGCGGCCGACGAGCCGGGCGACCCGCGCCCAGACGCCGGTCTGCGAGGCCTCGCTGCTGCCCACGTGCGGCTCGACGGGCCAGAACACCCAGCGGCCGCTCTCGGCGGGCCGGCCCTCGGCCAGGCGGCCGGCGGTGCGGCGGCGCAGCCGGAGGCCGACCAGCACGGACAGGCCGAGCCCGACGAGCAGCCCGACGCCTGCCGCGGCCAGGACCGCCGGCGTCCCGGCGCCCAGGAGGGAGGCGGCCAGGGCGGGGAGGCCGCCGGACAGCCCGAGCACGAGCAGGCCGACGACGGGGCCGGGCAGCAGCAGGACCGCGGGCAGGAAGGTCAGCGCCGACAGCATGGCGGCGACGATCCCCACCGAGGCGACGGGACCGAGCCCGCGGTTGCTGCCGAGGTCCGACAGCAGCAGGCACAGCAGCCCCAGCACGACGGTGGTGCCGGAGGCGACGATGGGCTCGACCGCCCGCCGCCACGCGGTCCGCATCGCGCGGAAGGAGTCGTCGTGGCGGCGCAGCTCCTCGCGGTAGCGGGAGACCAGCAGCAGCGCGTAGTCCGTCGCCGCGCCCACGACGAGGATGAAGAGGATCCCCTGGGACTGCCCGTTGAGGCCGATGAGCTCCTCGGCGGCCAGGTAGTACACGACGATGCTCGCCGCGGCGAGGGCGAAGACGGCGGAGAAGATGACGAGGAAGGGCAGCGCGGGGCTGCGGTAGACGAGCAGCAGGATGACCAGCACGGCCCCGAGCGCGACCCCGAGCAGGATCCCGTCGATCTCCCCGAACGCCTCGACGAAGTCGGCCGTGGCGCCGGCGGGCCCGGCCACGTAGCTGACCAGGCCGTCGGGCAGCTCCTCGGCGTCGGCCTCCCGCAGCGTCTCCACCGCGGCCGCGACGCCGGTGCGGCCGTCCTGGAGGGTCGCCTCGGCCTGGGCCGCGTCGACCGGCACCACGAGGAACGCCGCCTCGCCGTCCTGGGAGGGCACGACCGGGACGGGGCCGCCCCCGGGGGCCTGCGCGCCGGAGGGCACGTCGGGGAGCAGGAGCAGGTCGCCGAGCACCAGGTCGGCGAGGCCGTCCGCCTCCGTCCCGACCACGACGGGCAGGTCGGGCAGCGTCCCCGCGAAGCCGGCGATCCCGCCCAGCTGCTCCGGGGTGAGCGCCGAGCCGTCCTCCGTGGCCACGACGACGAAGGCCGGGAAGGTCTCGTCGTCGGAGAAGTCCTCGGCCAGGGCGCTGACCTCGGTCGACTCCACCCCGTCGGGCAGGAAGGCGGCGGAGTCGTTCTCCTGCACCTCGGCCAGGCGGCCCTGGAACGGTCCGCCCACGGACGCGACGGCCAGCCAGACCAGCAGCAGGACCGCGGGCAGCAGCCAGCGGCGGCGCGAGGCGGGCCGGGCGAGGTCCACGTCCGTGGCCGCGCGGTGGGAGGTGTGCTCGACGGACATGGTGCCCCGATCCCTACGTATGCGAATGGTCAGCAGGCGTAGGGTATCCCCGTGACGACGTCGGCGCGACCCCCCGGCCCCGGGACCGCGCCGGTCCCCGGTCCGCCGACGGGCGAGCGGGGGTATTACCGTCCTCGGGTGCGAGCACCCCAGGAGGACCCCGCGGCCGCCGTCCCCGGCGTCGTGGGGGCGGCACCGGTCGGGACCGGGCCCGACCTGGCCGGCGCCACCGGCGACCAGCCGTCCGGCTGGCCGACGGGTCGGCTGCTGTCCACCGCCGCGCGCCTGGTCGAGCAGCGCTGGAACGAGGCCCTGGCCCGCGACGGGCTCACCCACGCGGGGTTCGGCGTCATCGCCCACCTGATGGGCGGGCCGCTGTCGCAGCACGAGGTCGCCGGCCTCACCAAGGTCGAGGACCAGACGATCTCCCGCACCCTGGACAAGCTCGAGCGGCAGGGGCACGTCCGCCGCGCCCAGGACAGCACCGACCGCAGGCGCCGGGTCGTCACGCTGACCGACGAGGGGCGCCGGACCTTCCTCACCATCGCCTCCTCCGGCATGGACCTGGAGATGGTGGACGACCGGGTGGCCGAGCACTGCGACCTCGACCGGTTCCGCGCCGCGCTGGTCGCCCTGCTCGAGCACGACGGACCGGGCCGGTGAGCCAGCTCGACGTCCGGCGGCTGCCCGGCCTCGTGCCCTACCTCGACGGCTGGCAGCTCCAGCGCGAGGAGCACGCGCGCGTGGCCGACGGGGCGCCGGGCCGGCTGCTCCTGCTCCAGCACGAGCCGGTGTACACCGCGGGCAGGCGGACCCACCGCGACGACCGGCCCACCGACGGCACCCCCGTCGTGGACGTGGACCGGGGCGGCCGCATCACGTGGCACGGTCCCGGGCAGCTGGTCGGCTACCCCCTGGTGCGCCTGCCCGACCCGATCGACGTCGTGGCCCACGTGCGCCGGCTCGAGGAGGCCCTCATCGCCGTGTGCGCCGGTCTGGGCCTGGCCACGGGGCGCGTCGAGGGCAGGTCGGGGGTGTGGGTCCGGGGCGACGGCTCCGCCGGCCCCGCCGGCCAGGACCGCAAGGTGGCCGCGATCGGGATCCGCGTGGCGCGCGGCGTCACCATGCACGGCTTCGCCCTCAACTGCGACTGCGACCTGTCGTGGGCCGACCCGATCGTCCCCTGCGGGATCGACGACGCCGGCGTGACGTCGCTGAGCGCGGAGCTCGGTCGCACCGTGACGGTCGCCGACGTCGTGGACGACGTCGAGCGCCAGGTCCTCGCCGTCCTGCCCTGAGCAGGAGCGGCGAGCACCCCGGGCCGGGCGGCCTCAGGCCGCGACGACCTCGTCCTGCCGGGCCTCGACCGGGGTGCGCGGGCGCGACAGCGGCCCTGCCCGTCCGGTCATCAGCGCGGCGAGCCAGACCGAGCCGCCGCCGATGGCGAGGCCGGCGACGACGTCCAGCAGGTAGTGCCAGCCGAAGTAGACCGTGGCGAGGGCGGTGAGCACGAAGAAGACCCACATGCCCCAGCGCACGAGCGACGGCATCTTGCACAGCGTCGCGATCAGCGCGGCCGTGAAGACGATCGAGGTGTGCAGCGACGCGAACGCGGCGATGCCGTGGACGGACTGCGTGGCGTGCGGGTCGGTGAGGACCTCGACCCGGTTGCCCCACAGCGCGTCCTGCAGGCCGGTGACCGCCGTGGTGGGCAGGTCGAAGAAGCGGTACGGCTCGACGTAGACGGGCCCCAGCGACGGCAGCGCGTAGTAGCTGACGGTCCCGAAGATCCAGTTGAGGCTGAGCGCCGAGGCGTACCAGGCACCGCGCGACAGGTCGTCGGACCAGACCAGGGCCGCGGCCAGCGAGGCCGGGACGAACGGCAGGAAGATCATGTAGGTGGCCGACAGCAGGTCGGCGCTGATGCCGGTGCCCAGCAGGTCGTGCAGCAGGTCGCCCGGCTGCGTGCCCCCGGTGAACCACAGGTCGGACCGCACGAGGAAGCGGTCGTACAGGTCCTGGTTGACGAAGGGCAGGAAGCTCTTGAGGTTCCGGTACGCCACGTAGGAGACGTAGAACGAGGCCAGGCCGGCGGCGACCACGGCGATGCGGCGGCCCGAGAGGCGCTCGCGCGCGACCTCGCGGACGACGACGGCCACAGGACGGCGGGTGCGCCAGACCCGCAGGGCGGTGCGCGGGACCAGGTCGGCGAGCATCATCCCGGCCGCGATGAGCGGCAGGCGGACGTAGCTCGGCCCGAGCAGGCCGTCGGGGTCGCGCAGGGGCAGGTCCTGGGCCCAGGCGACCACGAGCATGAGCACGCCGAAGGCGAGCGTGACCGCGAGCGTGACCCCCAGGAGACGCTGCCAGGCGGCCTGCGGGGCAGGAGTCTGGTCAGTGAACATCGAGTGAACGGTACCCATACATCCCGGCATCAACCGTGCTGGGAAGGTGTGGAACTCGTCACCCCCCGTGGAAGTGCTCACGCAACGTAGCGAGCCAGTGAGCCGCGAGGGCCGGGCCGTCGACCTCCTCGTGGACCTCGACCGGGTGCCCGTGCCACAGCCGGTCCCGTCCACCGGCCCGGCGGTCGACCACGGTGGCGCCGCGGGCCGGACCGTCGCCGGTCTCCACGGCCACGTCCCGGACCACCGTGCGGACCAGGTCGGGACGGACCAGGGCGGCCACCGCGCCGGCGTCGCCGAGGCCCGCGTCGTCGGTGCCGCTGCGGGCGGCCGAGGCGTGGCACAGCTCCCCGGCCAGGCGGAGGGCCGGGTGGTCCTCGCGCCGCAGCGCGTCGACGTCGCGCCGGGGCAGGCGGACCTGCTCGAACACGTCCAGGCCGTACATCCGGACCCGGGCGCCGGAGGCGAGCACGACGGCGGCGGCCTCGGGGTCGTGGTGGACGTTGAACTCCGCGGCGGCGGTGACGTTCCCACCGGCGCCGCTGCCGCCCATGAGGTGCACCGCCTCCAGCCGCCCCGCCACCGCCGGGTCCGCCTGGACGAGCGCCGCGACCGTGGTGAGCGGCCCCAGCGGCACCAGGGTCAGGCGGGCGGGGGACCCGGCCAGGGCACGGGCCAGACCGGCAAGGGCCTCGACGGCGTGCGCGGGGCGGGGTGCCGCGACCGGCACCCCGGGGCGCAGCCCCATGAGGCCGTCGGCCCCGTGCCACGCCTCGGCGGGCGGCCGCGGGCCGGACGCCGGGTGGGCCTCGCCGCGGTGCACGGGCACGTCTGCGCGGGCCACGGCGAGCACCGCGGTGGTGTTGGCGACGACCGCGTCGAGGTCGCTGTTGCCGCCGACGCAGCTGACGAGGCGGAGGTCGAGCGCGGGGCTCGCGACGGCGTAGAGCAGGGCGAGGGCGTCGTCGACACCGGTGTCGACGTCGAGGGCGACCGGGCGCCGAGAGGTGGTCACGGCCCGTCCCGCTCAGGCCACGTGCGGCATGACGTCGTCGGCGACCAGGCGCAGGTGGTCCAGGTCGTGCAGGTCGAGCACCTGCAGGTAGACCCGGTCGCACCCCAGGTCGGCCCAGCGCCGCAGGGTGGTGACGGCCTCCTCCGGGGTGCCGGCCACCCCGTCCGCCCGCAACGCGTCGGTGCCGCGCCCGAGCGCCGCGGCCCGGCGCTCCACCTCGGCCTCGTCCTGCCCGACGCACAGCACGAGGGCGGCGGACATCGTCATGGTCGCGGGGTCCCGGTCCACGGCCTCGCACGCCCGGCGGACCCGCTCGAAGGCGGCGGAGACCTCCTCGGCCGCGGCGAAGGGCATGTTGAACTCGTCGGCGTACGCGGCGGCCAGCCGCGGCGTGCGGCGCGGTCCCCCGCCGCCGACCAGGACGGGGACCTTGGCCTGGACCGGCTTCGGCAGGGCCGGGGAGTCCTCGAGGGTCCAGTGCTCCCCCTGGAAGGAGTACGTGGCCCCGACCGGGGTGGACCAGAGCCCGGTGACGATGGCCAGCTGCTCCTCGAACCGGTCGAAGCGCTCCCCGAGGGACGGGAAGGGCAGCCCGTAGGCCGCGTGCTCCTCGGCGTACCACCCGGTCCCCAGCCCGAGCTCCACCCGGCCGCCCGACATGGCGTCCACCTGGGCGACCGTGATGGCCAGGGGGCCCGGGTGGCGGAAGGTCGCCGCGGTGACCAGCGTCCCCAGGCGGATGGTCGAGGTCTCCCGCGCCAGGCCGGCCAGGGTCGTCCAGGCGTCGGTCGGCCCGGGCGCCCCGTCGCCCGCGCCCATGGCCAGGTAGTGGTCGGAGCGGAAGAAGGCGCCGTAGCCGCACTCCTCCGCCGTCCTGGCCACCGCGAGCAGGTCGTCGTAGGTGGCGCCCTGCTGCGGCTCGGTGAACACGCGCAGCTCCATGGCCCAGACCCTAGACAGCGTGCCGGGGCTCACGTCTCCCGGTACGGCCCGCACGTGGTCGGCGGCGTACCGTGGCCGTCGTGACTCTCGCTCCTGACGGCCGCCGGATGCTCCGTATCGAGGCCCGGAACGCCTCGGTCCCGATCGAGAAGAAGCCCTCCTGGATCAAGACCCGTGTCCGCACCGGGCCGGAGTACACGGCGCTGCAGAAGCTCGTGAAGGACGAGGGGCTGCACACCGTCTGCCAGGAGGCCGGCTGCCCCAACATCTTCGAGTGCTGGGAGGACAAGGAGGCGACCTTCCTCATCGGGGGCGAGCAGTGCACCCGTCGCTGCGACTTCTGCCAGATCGACACCGGCAGGCCCTCGCCCCTGGACCGTGACGAGCCCCGCCGTGTCGCGGAGAGCGTGCGGACGATGGGCCTGAGGTACGCCACGGTCACCGGGGTGGCACGGGACGACCAGCCGGACGGCGGCGCCTGGTTGTACGCCGAGACGATCCGGCAGATCCACGACCTCTGCGCCGGGACCGGCGTGGAGATCCTCGTGCCGGACTTCAACGGCGAGCCCGCGCTGCTCCAGCAGGTGTTCGACGCCGCCCCCGAGGTGTTCGCGCACAACGTCGAGACCGTGCCGCGCATCTTCAAGGCGATCCGGCCGGCCTTCACGTACTCCCGCTCGCTGGACGTGCTCACCCAGGGGCGCGACGCCGGCCTGGTGACCAAGTCCAACCTCATCCTCGGCATGGGCGAGACCCGCGAGGAGGTCTCGCAGGCGCTGGTCGACCTGCACGAGGCCGGCACCGACCTCATCACCATCACCCAGTACCTGCGCCCGACCCCTCGCCACCACCCGGTCGAGCGGTGGGTGAGGCCCGAGGAGTTCGTCGAGCTCGAGGCCGAGGCGAAGCAGATCGGGTTCGCGGGCGTGATGTCCGGCCCGCTCGTGCGGTCGAGCTACCGGGCCGGACGGCTGTACCGCGAGGCGCTCGCCGCACGGCAGGGGTCCACCGCGGTCGCCACCGCCTGACCGGTCGGCCGTCGGTCCCACGCCCGTCACCGTGGGGCCGGGGGCGCCCTATCCTCTGGGGCATGGCCCGCACCGGCAGCACCTCCGCGCCCGACGCAGCCCCGGCGAAGAAGCAGGGCCGGCTCCGGCAGTTCGCCGCCGTCTACAAGATGACGGCGCAGTACGACAAGCCGGCGCCGCTGTGGGTGTTCGGCTCGGCGCTGCTCGTGCTCCTCGTGGGCGTTGGCCTCACCTTCCTGCTCTCCGACGGGCTGTTCAGCCGCATCCTCGGCACGGTCTCCTCCGTGCTCGCCGCGGTGCTGGTGGGCCTGCTCGTCCTCACCCGCCGCGCGGACAAGGCGCTGTTCGCCCAGGTCGACGGGCGGCAGGGAGCCACGGCCATCGTCATGCAGCAGCTGCGCCGCGGCTGGGTGACGTCGGAGGAGCCGGTGGGGGCCGACCCCCGCGCCGGGGACCTGGTCTTCCGGGCCATCGGGCGGCCCGGGATCGTGCTGCTGGTCGAGGGGCCGCTGCCGCGCACGTTCAAGCTGGCCGACAGCGAGAAGAAGCGCCACACCCGCGTGGCCTCCGGGGTCCCGGTGCACGTGGTCCACGTCGGCAACGGCGAGGGCCAGGTCGAGCTGCGCAAGGTCTCGCGCCGGCTCATGCGCCTGCCGCGCACCCTGACCCCGTCCGAGGTGAGCGCGGTGGCCAAGCGGATGCAGGCCCTCGGCGGCCTGCGCGCCCCGGTGCCGAAGGGCATCGACCCGTACCGCGCCCGCGCCAACCGCGGGGCGGCCCGCGGGCGCTGAGCCCGCCGCGCAGCACCGGGCCCGCGGGCCCCCCGGGCCCGAGCCCGGGCTGGCTAGCGCCGCACGACGACCGTGCCGGCCGCCCGGTCGTGCAGGCCGCGGCCGTCGTCGTCGACGACCACGGCCGGGACGACCAGCACGAGCAGCACCGTGCGGACCAGCGCGGCCACCGGGCCGGCCGGCCCGCCCAGGGGCCGCTCGACCCGCAGGCCCAGCAGCCGGTGCCCGACGCCGAAGCCGAGGGTGCCGACGAGCACCACCTGCACGACGGCGAAGACGAGCAGCGGGGCGAAGGACGACAGCCCCGGCAGGAGGGTCTCGCCGACGAGCAGCGCGAGCAGCCAGTCCACGAGCAGCGCGAGCGCGCGCCGGGTGAGCGGGGCGACGGAGCCGCTGCCGTCGCGGGGGCGCCCGAGGCGCTGGCCGGGGTGCTCCTGCTCGCTCCGGCGGGGGCCGCCGGGGCCGCTCAGCCAGCCGCCGAGCGCGCGCCCGCCACCGTCCTCCGCCACGCCCGGAGCCTACGTGGGCACCCGCCGTGACCGGAGGCCGGCACGTCATATGGTCGTGACGTGCACCTCGGTCTCGTCACATGGGCGAAACACGAGAGACACCGACCGGACACGGCCGCGCCCTAGCGTGCTCGCGACGCACGGGGCGAACCCGTGCCGCGACCTGCCCCCCAGCCAGCGACAGGAGAACCGATGTTCAGCTCCCCGGAAGAGGTCCTGAAGTTCATCGCCGACGAGGGCGTGGAGTTCGTCGACGTGCGCTTCATCGACCTCCCCGGCGTCATGCAGCACTTCACGATGCCGGCCGGCGCGTTCGACGCCTCGGCGTTCGAGGACGGGCAGATGTTCGACGGCTCGTCGATCCGTGGTTTCCAGGCCATCCACGAGTCCGACATGAAGCTGATCCCGGACCCCGCCACGGCGTACATCGACCCGTACCGCGTGGCCAAGACGCTGGTCATCACGCACTCGATCGTCGACCCCTTCACCTCCGAGCCCTACAGCCGCGACCCCCGCCAGGTCGCCGCCAAGGCCGAGGCGTACCTCAAGGGCACGGGCATCGCCGACACCTGCTACTTCGGGCCCGAGGCCGAGTTCTACGTCTTCGACGACGTGCGCTTCGAGACCAAGCCGAACACCGGCTACTACGAGATCGACTCCATCGAGGCGCAGTGGAACACCGCGCGCCAGGAGGAGGGCGGCAACCGGGGCTACAAGACCCGCTACAAGAGCGGCTACTTCCCCGTCTCCCCCACCGACCACCAGGCCGACCTGCGCGACGAGATGATGAAGACGCTGCAGCAGGTCGGGCTGACCCTGGAGCGGGGCCACCACGAGGTGGGCGCCGCCGGCCAGGCGGAGATCAACTACAAGTTCAACACGCTGCTGCACGCCGGCGACGACCTGATGAAGTTCAAGTACGTCATCAAGAACACCGCGTGGAAGAACGGCAAGACCGCGACCTTCATGCCGAAGCCCGTCTTCGGCGACAACGGCTCGGGCATGCACGCCCACCAGTCGCTGTGGAAGGACGGCGAGCCGCTGTTCTACGACGAGGCCGGCTACGGCGGCCTGTCGGACATGGCCCGCTGGTACATCGGCGGCCTGCTCGCCCACGCCCCCGCGGTGCTGGCGTTCACCAACCCGACCGTCAACAGCTACCACCGCCTGGTGCCCGGCTTCGAGGCCCCCGTCAACCTCGTGTACTCCGCGCGCAACCGTTCCGCGGCCATCCGCATCCCGATCACCGGCAACAGCCCCAAGGCCAAGCGCATCGAGTTCCGTGCGCCCGACCCGTCGAGCAACCCGTACCTCGCCTTCTCGGCGATGCTCATGGCCGGGCTCGACGGCATCAAGAACCGCACCGAGCCGCCGGCCCCGGTCGACAAGGACCTGTACGAGCTCCCGCCGGAGGAGCACGCGAACATCCAGCAGGTGCCGACCACGCTGCCCGAGGTCCTCCGCGCGCTGGAGGCCGACCACGACTTCCTCACCGAGGGCGACGTGTTCACGCCCGACCTGATCGAGACGTGGATCGACTGGAAGACGCAGAACGAGGTCCTGCCGATCCAGAGCCGTCCGCACCCGCACGAGTTCGAGCTGTACTACGACATCTGATCCTCGACGCGGGGCGGGCTCTCCACGGGGAGCCCGCCCCGACGCGTGGCTCCCCGCGACGCCCCTGCGACGTCGGGCCCGCGCCCGTGCGCAGCCTCCTCGCGCCGGCTGCGCAAAGGCGGGTGCTCACGACCCTCGCCTGGCATCGTGGGGCACCGGGCCGGAGAGCGCCTGCGGCCCCGAGGAGGGAGCAGTGCCAGCACGAGGTGGACCCCCGGCCGGACCGGGCGCCGAGGCGCCGGGCCAAGCCCCGTCGTCCGTGCCCGCCCGCGTTCTGGCGGTGACCCGGGCCGGCACCCTGGACGGTCAGGCTCCCCGGGCCGAGGCCGCGCTGGCGGCGATGCGGGGGCACGCCGACGTGCGGCTGCTCACGACCCCGGACGGCGGCGACCTCGACCGGGCGGTCGCCGAGGAGCCCGTCGACCGGGTGGTCGTGATGGGGGGAGACGGCTCGGTGCACGCGTGGGCCCAGCTGCTGCACGACACCGGCCGCCTCACAGGCGCCGCACCGGTCGGGATCGTGCCCCTGGGGACGGGCAACGACCTCGCGCGGGGCCTGGGGATCCCCTTGGACCCGGCCCGCGCCGGCGAGGTCGCCGTCACCGGCAGCCCGCGGCCCGTGGGGATCCTGCTGGACGGGGACGGCCAGGTCGTGGTCAACGTGGTCCACGCCGGGGCAGGGGCCCTGGCCGCGGGCACGGTGCGGCACAAGTCGGTGCTGGGCCGCTACGCCTACGGGCTGGCAGCGGTGGCGGCGGGTGCCCGTGCCCGCGGCTGGCACCTGCGGGTCGTGGTCGACGGGGAGCAGCTCCACGACGGCGAGCACCCCGTGCTCATGGTCGCGGTGGGGCTCGGCGGGACCATCGGCGGCGGCGCCCCGGTCGTGCCCGGCACGGAGCCTGGCGACGGGACGGCCGAGGTGGTGGTCTCGCTGGCCACCGGATGGCTGTCCCGGCTCGCCTACGCAGCGGCGCTGCGCCTCGGGCGGCACCCCGACCGTGAGGACGTCGTCCGCGCCCACGGTCGTGAGGTCCTCGTCGAGGTGGTCCGGGGGGAGCCGTTCCGGACCGACTCCGACGGGGAGCTGGCCGGTCCCTTCACCTCTCAGCGGTGGCGCGTCGTGCCCGGGGCCTGGCAGCTGGTCGTGCCCGCGACCCGCTGACCGGCGCGGGCGCGCGGCAGAAACGGATCGGCTCCTCTACCGACCCCCCGGGTCGCCGTGCAGGTGCCGGGAGCCGTGCAGCGTCGCGTTGAGCTCACCGCCGAGCAGCAGCGCGAGGCTCAGCAGGTAGACCCACGTCATGACGATGACCCCGCCGCCGAAGGCCCCGAGCACCGGGTTGTCGTCCGCGACGACCCGCAGGTAGAGGTGGAACCCGGCGCTGGCCAGCAGCCACAGCACGGTCGTCAGGACGGCTCCGGGCACGGCGTCGCGCCAGCGGGTGCGCCTGCTCGGGGCGTAGTGGAACAGCGTCGTGGTCCACAGGACGACACCCACCCCCAGCAGCGGCAGGCGCAGGACGTCCCACGTGAAGGTGAACGCCGCGCCCAGCCCGACCGTCTGCGCCAGGCTCTCCCCCCGGCCCAGCAGCGGGCCGACGACGAGGAGGAGGAGCGCGAGGGCGACCACCGCCGTCGTCACCAGACCCATGAGCAGACCGAGCAGCCGACGCCGCAGCCACGAGCGCCGTTCCGTGGTGTCGTAGGCCACGTTCAGGGCGTGGATGACGATGGCGAAGGCCCCCGAGAGGGTGACCAGGGAACCGAGCGCAGCGACCGTGAGCAGCTGGCCGCGGGTCTGCTCGAACAACCCTGGACAGATCCCACCGCGCCGGACGCCTCCTCGGTGAGGACCAGCTGCAGGCCCGTGACGACCCGCTCCTGCGCCCGGGCGGCGAGGTCGGCGCCGACGAGGACGTCGAGCAGCCCCAGCAGGCTCGCCGCGATCAGCAGCCCTGGGAAGAGGCCGAGGACGACGAAGAACGCCGTCTCGCCGGCCAGCCCGAGCAACCGGTCCTGGCCCACCTCCGAGGCGTAGGTCCGCGCGAAGGCCTTGGCCCGCACCGGCCAGCTCGACGAGGCGGGGACGTCCCGGTCCTCCATGCGTTCCTCCTGTCCCTGGTCGGCCGCTGCTGGTCCGATCGCGCCCAGCGGTCCCCGCCCGCTGCTACCCCGGTGCGCCCGCCCGGACGGGGTCCGTGCGGGCCCGCTCTCCGCCGCCCTGCAGGCGCACGACGACAGGGACCCACGGGCACGTCGAGGCCGGTCCTGGTCGCCGCAGGCCGGACGGGGGCGCGCACGCACCGACCCTCCCACCAGGGTCCCCTGGTCGCGAGACCGCGCCGGACACAGGTGCGTAGGGTCGGGACATGCGGAGCCGACGGACCATGCTGCTGTCCGGCGCGGGCGCGCTGCTGCTCCTCGTCGTGGCCCGGCTCGTGGGTGCGGGGTGGACCGGTGCCCTTCTGACGCTCCTGGCCGTGGTCTGCGCCGCGGTCTTCCTGCTCGTGCTGCTGAACCGGCAGCAGGACCCGAACGGGCCGCGCGGGCAGCACTGAGCCCGTCTCGTGGCTGCTCCGGCCACGAGGGCCGGACGGCCGACCGACACAGAACCGGTTGACTCTCGATAGGTAGACGTCGATAGTCGTCGCATGAATCTCGCTCGCCGTGCGGTGGTCCCGCTCCGCGTCCTGCTGGTGGTCCTGTTCGGGGTCCTCGTGATGCTCCAGGTCGTCGGCCTGCCGGGGCAGTTCCGATACATGGCCGAGCAGGACCCCGAGACGGCCCCGCTGCGCTGGCCGCTCACCGCGGTCACCGTCTTCTGGGTGCTCTGCGTGCAGGTCGTCGTGGTGGCGACCTGGTTCCTGCTCAGCCTCGTGCGCGACGACCGCATCTTCACCGAGGCGTCGTTCCGCTGGGTCGACGCCATCGTCGGGGCGGTGGGCGCGGCGTGGGTGGTGCTCGGCCTCGGCTCCCTGGTCCTCGTGCTCGGGTTCGACGACCCGGGCAACGCCGTCCTGGTCTTCCTGGTGGACGTCGCGGCCACGGTGTTCCTGCTGCTGCTCGTGGTCATGCGGAGCCTCCTGCAGCAGGCCACGGTCCTGCGCACCGACATGGAAGCCGTCATCTGATGGCCATCGTCGTGCGGATCGACGTGGAGCTGGCGCGCCGCAAGATGAGCGTCGGCGAGTTCTCGGAGCGGGTCGGCCTCACCCCGGCCAACGTCGCCGTCCTCAAGAACGGGCGGGCCAAGGCTGTGCGCTTCAGCACCCTGGAGGCCATGTGCCGGGTGCTCGGCTGCCAGCCCGGCGACCTGCTGGAGTGGGTGCCCGAGGACGACCCGGACGACGGCATGGACGGGGGGCCGGCATGAGGACGGCGGTGGCGCTGCCCCTGCTCGTGCTCTGCCGTCCGGGTGGTCCGCCGCCGCCGCCAGACGGTCCGTCGTCGCGGACGGAATGATTGACGGCTCAACCGCATTGTGCCGACCGTGACGACGACCACCGCTCTCCGCAGGACCGCCCCGACCGAGGCCGCGCTGCACCCGCTGCTCGCCGGACGCTGGAGCACCCGCGCCTACGACGCCCGGCACCGGTTGGGCGACGACCAGGTGACCGCGATGCTCGAGGCCTTCCGCTGGACGCCCAGCGCCTCCAACACCCAGCCGTGGCGCCTGGCCGTCACGCACCGGGGCACGGCCGCGCACGCCGCGGTCCTCGACGCCCTCGCCCCCGGCAACCGGATGTGGGCGCACGCCGCCTCGGCCCTGGTCGTGGTGGCCGCCGCCACCCTCGGCCCGGACGGCGACGAGCGGCCGTGGGCGGTCTACGACACCGGACAGGCCGTCGCCCACCTCACCGTGCAGGCCGAGCACGAGGGCCTGTCGGTCCACCAGCTCGGCGGCTTCGACCGCGACGCGGTCCGTGCGGTCCTCGACGCGCCCGGCCACGTGGAGCCCGTCGTGGTGCTCGCCGTCGGCCGGCACGACCCGGCGGCCCCGCTGGACGAGCCGTTCGCCGCGCGCGAGACGGCCGAGCGGACCCGCGTGCCGCTGGAGGACCTGCTCCTCGAGGTCCGCCCCGAGCGGGCGCGCGCCGTCGCCTGACGACCCCCGGCCGCCCGCACGGCCGCACCAGCACGAGACGGAGGCCCCCGGCAGCAGCCGGGGGCCTCCGTCGTGCTCCGGCACCCTCCCCCACACACGAGGCCCCCGGCCGGAGCCGGGGGCCTCGTCAGGGCAGTCGTCAGCGGTCCGGGGTCACCGGGCGTCGAGGACGACGTCGGCGACGCGCACCCCGTCCTCGTGGGCGACCACGGTCAGGGCGGCGGCCCCGGCCTCGGAGCGCAGCGTGACGAGCTCGTAGCCGGTGGAGTGCACCTCGACCACGACCCCGCCGAGCTCGACCCGGGCCCGGCCGGCGACCGCGACCGAGCACTCCACGGCGCCGGTCCCGCCCCACGCGCGCACGAGGCGCCCGCCCGCGGTCAGCGTGTGCTCCCGCTCGTCGTCCACGTGCGAGGCCAGCGTGCTGTGCAGGACCTCGCACCCGGCGAGGACGGGCAGGGCCGGGCCTCCGCGGGTGGCCACCAGCGCGGAGTCGACCCGCACCCTGAGCTGCTCGCCGTCGTACCGCGCCTCGAGCAGCCGGGTCCGCCCGCCGAGGTCCACGGTCGTGCCGTCGACCTCCGCCGTCCCGCCGCGCACCCAGGCCCGCAGGTGGAAGACGGCGACCGCCGGGTCGTGCACCGCCGACGGCGGCACGGCCTGCCCCTGGCCCGAGGGCCGGGTCGGCCGGGCGGCGCCGCGGCCCACCTGGGGGCCGTCGCCGGCCCAGTAGAGCCGGTCCACGTGCACCTTGCGGCCGAAGCCGGCACCGACGTAGCCGTGGTAGACCGCGTACGGCGTCACGCCGTCGGGGGCGACGGTCACGCAGTGGTGGCCCGGGCCGCGGATGTCGCCGCCGCTGGTGAAGAGCGGCTGGGTCTGCTCCTTGCGCCAGGGCCCGGCCACCTGGTCGGCCACGGTGACGCCCAGGGCGTAGCCGTCGCCGCCGAAGAAGCCGCCGGAGTACATCTGGTAGTAGCGGCCGCGGCGCTTGATGGTCCACGGCGCCTCGTTCCAGTACTGGTCCCCCTCGGGACCGGCCTCCCAGGGCTCGCTGGGGTAGGCGACGGCCACGGGAGTCCCCGCGAGGCGGCCGTCGGCGAGCACCTCGTCCACGACGTTGCCGCAGCCCAGGGTGCCGTCGGCGTGCCGGGTGGCCTCGTTGCGGACGTTGTAGAAGAGGAAGCGGCGGCCGTCGTCGTCGACGAACGGGTGCGCGTCGATCGACCACTCGCCCACGAGGGGCTCGTCGTCCCAGACGTACGGCCCCAGCGGGCCGGGCGCGCGGGCCACGCCCTGGCGGCGCAGCGAGTCGTCGCCGCCGTCCGCGCCGTGGGCCTTGCCGGTCGAGCGCCGGTCCAGGCCGCGCCGCGTCGCGGCGACGTACATGACGAACTCGCCGTCCTGGTGGACGACCTCCGGGGCCCACAGCTCGACCTGGGCCCAGTGGTCGGAGCCGGCGCCCGTGAGGACGGTCCCCGCGGGCTCCCAGCGGACGAGGTCGGAGGAGGTGTAGGCGTCGATCCCGTGGGGACCGGAGTGGTACAGGACGTACTCCCCGAGGAACTGCAGGACGTAGGGGTCACCGTGGTCGACGTCGGGGCCCGCGTCGAGGACCGGGTTGACGAAGACGGCGGACCTCGCGCCCACGCGCTGCTGCGGGACGGGGGTCGGAGGGACGGGGACAGGCATGGTGCCGGGGTTCACGTGGTCAATTGTCGGCACAGCGGAGCCCTGTATTGACCATCCGCGCCGGTGATCCTCCGCACCCGTGCGCCCGGAATACCGGCTGCCGCACCGACGAACCACACGCCTGGCGTTTGCTGCCCCGGGGCCCGGGTACCGGTCGCTCGGACAGCCGAGCAGCGTGCCTGTCCTGGCGCCCGGGAGCACCACGTCGCGGGCCGAGCTCCGTGAGGTGCCGTGCGACCGACAGGACCACCCGCAGGAGCAGCCGCGACCGCCGGCCCGTCGTTCCTGGCCGCCTTCGAGAGCACCTACCTCCCCGGGCACGGGGTCGACGTCGCCGAGACCACCGGGCACGCCCGACGGTGGGCCGAGGACCTGGACGCGGTGGTGGCCAGCGGGGTGCGCCGGCTGCGCTACCCCCTGCGCTGGCACCGCATCGAGCCCTCCCCCGGGGTCTTCGACTTCAGCCACGCCGACGAGGTCCTGGACCACCTGCGCGCCCGCGGCCTCGACCCCGTGCTCGACCTGCTGCACCACACGAGCTACCCCGAGTGGCTGGACGACGGCTTCCGCGACCGCCGGTTCGGGGCGGCGTACCTCCGCTACGCCGTGGCCGTGGCCGAGCGGTACCCGTGGCTGCGGGCGTACACGCTCCTCAACGAGCCGTTCGCCACGCTCTTCCTCGCCGGCCACGAGGCCCTGTGGCCGCCGTACGACCACGGCGTGGAGGGCTTCGTGCGCCTGCTGCGCACCGTGCTGCCCCCGATGAGCGAGGCCGCGGCCGCGTGGCGGGAGCTGCTGCCCCACGCCCAGCACGTGTGGGTGGACACCTGCGAGCACCACCAGGGGACGGCGGGCGCCCCCGCGCGGCACGCGGAGACCGCCGACGACCGGCGCCACGTCGTGCTCGACCTCGCGCTGGGCCGGCACCTGGACCCCGACCGCCCGTTCCTGGCCCGGCTCCTGGCCGCCGGCGGCGAGGACCTGATGGACCTGCGCCCGCAGCAGGTGGACGTCCTCGGGCTCGACTACTACAGCCACTCCGAGTGGTGGTACGACGAGCAGGGCGGGCACGCGCCGTCCCCGTACCCGCTCGGCTTCGCGGCGGTGGCCGGGCAGTACGGACGGCGGTACGGGCTGCCGCTCGTGCTCGCCGAGACCAACGTGCGCGGCCGGCCGTCGGACCGGGTGACCTGGCTGCGCTACATGCTCGACCAGTACCGGGAGGCGGTCGCCGCCGGGGTGCCGCTCGAGGGCTTCTGCTGGTTCCCGACCGTGGACTCCTGCGACTGGGACAGCCTGCTCGCCCGCCCGGGCGGCCGGCCCGACCCCGTCGGCGTCCTCGGGCTCGGCCCCGACGGGGAGCGGGTGCGGACCTGCTTCACCACCGCGTGGGAGGCCGCCGTCGCCGGGGCCGGTCCGGAGGACCTGCCGGCGTACCGGTTCCAGCCGCCGTGCGACCGCGAGCTCGCGGGCTTCGTCGCCGGGCTGGACCGGTGGCCCTGGCAGGACCCCCCGGTCGAGGACGGGTCCGGCACGGTGCACGTCCCGTCCGCCTCCCTGCTGCCCGGGCTCCCCGGCCCCGCGCAGGAGCACCACCACCAGCCGCACGAGCCCCACGGACAGAGGTGCACCATGACCACGAGCCCCCCAGCCGCCACCACCGAGCCCGCCGGGCCGGACCTGGTCGTCCTGTCGCACCTGCGCTGGCCGTGGGTCTGGCAACGACCGCAGCACCTGGTGAGCCGGTTCGCCCGGGCCCGCACCGCCGGCGGCGCGCGCACCTGGTTCGTCGAGGAGCCCGTCCACGCCGACGTCGCCGTCCCCACGGTCGCCACCGAGGAGGTCGACGGCCTCACCCGGGTGTGGCTGTGCGTCCCCGGCGAGCCCGCCGCCCGGATCGAGGACGAGGTGCACCTCGGCTTCGACGCGCCCGAGGCGGCCGGCTACGGCCGGTTGCTCGTCGAGCTGCTCACCGGTGCCGGCCGCCAGCGCGTCGACGTGCTGCTCTACACGCCCATGGCGCTGGACGTCGCCGAGGCCCTGACGCCGGACCGGCTGTTCTACGACGTCATGGACGACCTGGCCTCCTTCGCCGAGGCACCCGCCGGGATGGTGCTGCGCCAGCGCCGCGCCCTGGCGGAGGCCGACGTCGTCTTCGCCGGCGGCCGCTCGCTCCACCGTTCCGTCGCCCCCCTGTGCAGCGGCCCGTGCCACCTGTTCGCCAGCGGCGTGGAGACGAGCCACTACGCGCGCTCGCAGGAGCTCCGCCGCCCCCGGGACCGCCGGGTGGCCGGCTACGTGGGCGTGGTCGACGAGCGTCTCGACCTCGACCTGCTGGCCGGGCTGGCCGAGCGGCTCCCGGGCTGGACCGTGCGGGTGGTGGGGCCGGTCGCCAAGATCGACCGGGCGGACCTGCCGCAGGCGCCGAACCTCGAGTACCCCGGGATGGTCGCCTACCAGCGCCTGCCCGAGGTGATGGCCGGGTTCGACGTCGCGCTCATGCCGTTCGCCCTCAACGAGGCGACGCGCTCCATCAGCCCCACCAAGACGCTGGAGTACCTCGCCGCGGGGCTCCCGGTGGTGTCCACCCGGGTCCCCGACGTGGTGGCGGGCTACGACGGCCTCGTGCACCTCGTCGACGACGCCGAGCAGATTGGCGGCCGCCTGCCGGACGGTGGTCGACGACCCGCCGTCGTCCCGCGCGACCCGGCTGCGCGCGGTGGCCCGGACCCACGAGTGGGACGTCATCGCGGAGACCATGGACGGCCTCATGCGGTCCGCGGGCGACCGCACCGCGCTGAGCGGGGCCCCGGCGTGAGCGGCCCGTCGGTGCTGCGGGCCGCGACGCCGCTGGCCCGGGAGATGGAGGAGGCCCACCTGCGCGGGGTCGGCGCCGCCCTGGCCGGCCTGCAGGACGCCGCGCTCGGCCCGGTCCGGCTCCGAGGGCCCGGCGTCCCCGTGCTCGCCCACGCCGCCGTCACCTCGGCCACCCCGTTCCTGCGGGCGCCGCTGCTGGCCCGGATGTCGGCCGCCCTGCTGCTGCACCCCACGGCGGGCGACGGGGCGGGCCGGTGCCCCACGTGCGGCTGCCCGGCCCCCTGCGCCACGTCGGCGGTGCTGCGGTGAGCGCGCCCAGCCCCGCCACGGCGCAGGCCCGGTCCTGGTCGTCGTCGGGTCGGGGCTGTTCGGGCTCACGGTGGCCGAGACGGTGGCGCGGCGCAGCGGTCGGAGGGTGCTCGTCCTCGAGCGGCGCGAGCACCTCGGCGGCAACGCCTGGTCCGAGCGCGAGCCGACCACCGGCATCGAGGTCCACCGCTACGGCGCGCACCTGTTCCACACCTCCAACCGGCGGGTGTGGGACTACGTCAACCGCTTCACCACGTTCACGGGCTACCAGCACCGCGTGTTCACGGTGTTCAAGGACCGCGTGTACCCGCTGCCGATCAACCTCGGCACGATCTGCGAGTACTTCGGCCGGCACCTCAGCCCGTCCCAGGCGCGCGCCCTCATCGAGGAGCAGGCCGGCGAGGGCCGGGGCCACGAGCCGCAGAACCTCGAGGAGAAGGCCGTGTCGCTCATCGGCCGGCCGCTGTACGAGGCGTTCGTCCGCGGCTACAGCGCCAAGCAGTGGCAGACCGACCCGACCGAGCTGGGCCCGGAGATCATCACGCGGCTGCCCGTCCGGTACACCTTCGACAACCGCTACTTCCAGGACACGTACGAGGGCCTGCCCACCGACGGCTACGCGGCCTTCCTCACCGCGATGGTGGCCGACCCGCTCGTCGAGGTCGTCACCGGGACGGACTGGTTCGAGGTCCGCGACCAGCTCCCGCCGGGGGTGCCGGTGGTCTACACCGGCCCGCTCGACCAGTACTTCGGCTACCGCGAGGGGCCGCTGTCGTGGCGGACGCTCGACTTCGAGCAGGAGGTGCTGGACGTCGGCGACTTCCAGGGCACCCCGGTCATGAACTACGCCGACGAGGACGTGCCCTGGACCCGGGTCCACGAGTTCAAGCACTTCCACCCGGAGCGCGAGCACCCCGCCGACCGCACGGTGGTCGTGCGCGAGTACTCCCGCGCCTCGGGCCCCGGCGACGAGCCGTACTACCCGGTCAACGGCAGCCGCGACCGGGACCGGCTGGTGCGGTACCGGGAGCTGGCCAGGGCGGAGCCGGACGTCTGGTTCGGCGGGCGGCTCGGCACGTACCAGTACCTCGACATGCACATGGCCATCGCCTCGGCCATGTCGCTGGTGGACAACCGCCTCGCCGAGCGGCTCGGGCTGCCGCCGGAGGAGGAGGCCTGAGCGGCCCCGTCCTGGAGGGCCCCGTCGGCCCAGGGCGACCGGTCTCAGGCGCCGGTGGGGGCCTCGGGCAGCTCGGAGGTCCCGCCGGTGCAGGGCGCCCCGGGCTCGGGGGTCTGGGGGCCCTGGCTGTAGCGGGCCACGAACGCCGGCAGGCGGGGGTCCTCGGTGGACCCGAGCGCCAGCTGCACGCCCCAGGCGCTGGCCACCACGGGCTCCGGGAGGCCCCGCAGCGGCGAGACGATGCAGGTAGGCGTTGTCGGCGGCGAGCTGCTCGAGGTCCCGCACCTGGTCGCGCGGGAGGTCGGGGTCGAACGTCACCCACACCGCCCCGTGCTCCAGCGAGTGCACGGCCTGCTCGCTGCGCACCGCGGAGGGGTAGAAGCCGCAGTCCTGCCACACCGGCGCGTGGTCCCCGCCCACCGGTGGCTGCTGCGCGTAGTCGACGTCGCCCTGCTGGTGCTGCTTGCTGAGCCCGTCGTACGTCACGACGCCCTGGACGGGGTCGTCGGGGTCCAGCGGCGCGGGTCCGGCGAACGGCCACGGACGGGAGGGCCCGGCGCCGGACCTCAGGGTCACCGCGCCGGCCACGCCCCCGAGCACCACGCCGCCGAGCAGGGCGACCGCCAGCAGGAGAGGCAGGACACGGGCCGGACCCCAGCGCCCCGCGCGGTCCGCCGGCCCGGGCCCGGCGTCCGACGTCGCCGCCGACCGTTCGGGTGTGACCGCCGTCCCGTCGTGCTCGTCCACGCGCCCTCCTCCGCCGGCCCGGTCGGGCCGCCCCCGCAGTCTCCCCCAGCCGAGCGGCCGCGGCCGCGCCGCCTCCTGCTCAGCCGTCCGTCGGCACCGGGCGGGGCACCGGGTCCTTGGGGTCCCGGCCGTCCCCGCTGGAGACCCCCCGCAGCCGTCGGCCCACCCACGGCAGGGCGTCGCCGCGCAGCCAGAGGAGGTCCTCGGCCAGCGCGTCCCGCCGCGGGGCGGCCGGCGCCGGGGGCAGCGGGGCCCGCCACCAGCCGGCCGGCCCGCCGAGCAGCCCCGGCTCGTCCACCCCGAGCCGCTCGAGCACCGCCGCCGCCACCCGCTCGTGCCCTCGCGGGGCCAGGTGCAGCCGGTCGGTGTGCCACACCCGCCGGTCGGTGAGGACCTCGACCGGCTCGAGGTCCACGAGCAGCGCGCCGCGCCGCTCCGCGACCTCCCGGACACCGTCGTTGAAGCGCGCGAAGCGGGCGGCGAGCGTGCGGGCCAGCGCCCCCTGCCCGCCGGCCCGGCCGATCGAGGTGAACAGCACCACGCGCTCGCACGCGTCGGTGACCACGGCCACCGCGGCGGCGTAGCGCCGGCGCAGGTCGGCGAGGTCGGTCCCCCGGCGCAGCACGTCGTTGGGCCCGGCGTGGAAGGTGAGCAGGGTGGGCGCCATCGCCAGCGCGGCCGGGACCTGGTCGGCGGCGACCTGGTCGAGGAGCTTCCCGCGCACGGCCAGGTTCGCGTACTCGACCACCTCGCCCTGCCAGGCCGCCCGCCGGGCCAGCGCCCGGGCGACGCGGTCGGCCCAGCCCAGGTGGTGCCCGTCGGGGCGCAGCTCGTCGCTCATCCCCTCGGTGAAGGAGTCCCCGAGGCAGACCAGCCGCTCCGCGCTCAGAGGGGGCCGCCCTGCGCGCCCCCCTGCTGGGTCAGGCGCTGGCCCTCGTGCGTGCCCCGCGGGTCGTGGCGCACCGGTGCCGCCACGCCGTCACGGCCGAGGACGACGGCGCGCACGAAGCGCCCGACCGTGCCCGCGAGCCGCCGCAGCAGGCCCGGTCGACGTCCTGGTGCGTCTGCCATGTCTCCTCCTGGCGGTGCAGCGCGACCGGCCGGCCCCGCGTGGCGGGCATCGTCCCACGGCAGCCCCTAGCGTGGCCGGACGAGGACCCCCGCCCCGGGCGGTCCGTCCGCAGACCCCGGAGGCGCACGTGCAGGCACTCGTCGTGAGGTTCGACCTGGTGGACCCCGCCGCCGCGGAGCGGTTCGACGCCCTCGTGGCCGGGACGCTGCCGGGCATCGTCGCCGACGAGCCGGGGACCCTGCAGTACGCCGTGCACGCGGTGGCCGACGAGCCGCTCGCGCGGGTGTTCTACGAGGCGTACGCCGACGCCGACGCCTTCGCCGCGCACGAGGGCTCCCCCGGCACGCGCGCCATGCTCGACGCGTTCGGCCCGCTGCTGGCCCGCGCGCCCCGGGTCGAGCACCTCCCCTCGGTCGCCGGCAAGGGCCTGCCGGGCTGAGGTCGGGCCGGCCCGCTCAGGGCACCAGGCGGTAGCCGACCCCGGCCTCGGTGAGCAGGTGCCGCGGCCGTGACGGCTCGGGCTCGAGCTTGGCCCGCAGCTGGTTGAGGTAGACCCGCAGGTAGTGCGTCTCGCGGTCCAGGTACGGCCCGCGCAGCTCCTGCAGCAGCTCGCGCCGGCCGACGACGCGCCCGACGTCGCGGGCCAGCAGGGCGAGGACCCGGTACTCGGTGGGCGTGAGGGCCACGGGGCGCCCCCCGGCGTCGGTGACCAGGCGGCGGGCGAGGTCCACGGTGAACGACGCGGTCACCACGACCGGCGCGGCGGGCTCGGCGGCGCCGCGCCGCACCGCGGCCCGGAGCCGGGCGAGGAGCTCGTCCATGCCGAACGGCTTGGTCACGTAGTCGTCGGCCCCCGCGTCGAGGGCGTCGACCTTGTCGTCGCTGGTCTGCCGGGCCGACAGCACGACCACGGGCACCTGGGTCCAGGCCCGCAGGCTCCGCAGCACGTCCGTGCCGTCCATGTCGGGCAGGCCGAGGTCCAGCACCACGAGCTCGGGCAGGAACTCCGCGGCGGTCTCCACCGCCGCGGCCCCCGTGGTGACGGCGCGCACCTCGTGCTCCTGGGAGCGCAGGGTGATCCGCAGCGCCCGGGCCAGCGCCGGGTCGTCCTCGACGAGCAGCACCCGGCTCACGGCCGCACCGCTCCGACGTCCGGGGCCCCGGCCGCCTCCCCGTCGCGCAGCGCGGCGGCGGGCACGGGCAGCCGGAAGACCATGGTGAGGCCGCCGCCGGGGGTCGGCTCGGCCTCCAGGCTGCCCCCGGACACCTCGGCCAGGCCGCGGGCCACCGCCAGCCCGAGGCCCACGCCGCCCGTGCCGCTGTCGCCCCGGCGCTGGAACGGCGCGAACAGGTCGGCCCGGCGGCCGGGCTCCACGCCCGGGCCGTGGTCCACGACGCGGACCACGACGTCGGCGCCGGAGCGCGCGGCCTGCACCCGGACCACGGCCTCGCCCCCGTGGCGGACGGCGTTCTCGGCGACGTTGGCCACCGCCCGCTCCAGCAGCCCGGCGTCCAGGTGCAGCAGCGGCAGGTCGTCGGGCACCTCGACCACCACCCGGCCGGCCGGCACCCCCGCCAGGGCGCGGGCCACCACGTCCTCCACCGCGGTCGCCTCCCGGCGGGGCACCACGGCGCCCGCGTCGAGGCGGCTCATGTCGAGCAGGTTGTCGATGAGGGCCTGGAGCCGGTCGGTCGAGGCGTCGACGTCGGCCAGCAGGTCGTCGCGGTCGGCCGGGAGCAGCGGGATGCTCGTGCTGCGCAGGGTGCTGACGCCGGCCTTGATCCCGGCCAGCGGCGTGCGCAGGTCGTGCGAGACCGCCCGCAGCAGCGCCGTGCGGGTCCGGGTCCGCTCCTTCTCCGCCCGGACCGTGCCCGCCTCGGCGCGGAGCCGGTCCCGCTCCAGGACCGCGGCGACCTGGGTGGCCAGCGCCGCGACCAGGCGCACCTCCCCGGCGCGCAGCCGCGGCCCGGTGAGCCGGAGGGCGACCGCGTCGTCGACGTCCACGACCGCGCAGACCAGCGCCGGGTCGTCGGTGTCGTGCCCCACGGCGGCGAGCACGCGCGGGGGCGGGAGGCGGGCGTCGAAGACCTCCGGCGGCCCCTGTCGCTGCACCAGCCCGACGCCGTCCAGGCCGAAGGACGTCCGGACCTGCTCGAGGAGGTCCGCGACGGTGTCGTGCCCGGCGAGCACGGAGCGGGCGAAGGCGGTGAGGGCGTCGGCCTCGGCCCTGGCCTGGCACGGCCTGCGCGCGCCCGCTCGCGGCCCGGTCGACCGCGCTGGCCACCGCGACGGCCACGAGGACCTGCACCAGCACCGTCACGACGTCGACCTCGCTGTCGATCCGCAGCGTCCACAGCGGCTCGGTGAAGAGGACGTTGCTCAGCACCCCGCTGACGACCGCGGCGAGCACCGCCGGGCGCAGGCCGCCGACCAGCGCGACCGCGACCGTGCCGCACAGCATGACGAGCACGACCGTGGCCAGGGCGTGCGAGTCGCGCGTCAGGTGCAGCAGCAGGGCGACCAGCCCCGGCACGACGAGCGCGAGGACCCACCCGAGCAGGCTGCGCCTGGGCCCCACGGCCGGCCCGGCGGCCGGTGCCCGGAGCGTCGTGGGGACGGTGACCGGGACCAGGACGCGCTCCTGCCCCCCGCCGGCCGTGTCCACGCGGTCATGGTGGCACCGCGCCCCCCGCGGGGCGGCCCTCGGTGGCAGGGTGTCACCGGACCCGGGAGGGGTGGGCATGGACGCTCGAGCAGGACAGGCCGGCGACGGGACGGGCGGCCGGACCGGCGGCGGGGGCGCAGGCACCGGCGCGGCCACCGGCGCGGTCGTCGCCTCGCTGCACCGGTACCCGGTCAAGTCGCTGCTCGGGGAGCAGGTCGACGAGCTGGAGGTGGACGCCCGCGGCTGCGCGGGCGACCGGGTGCTCGCCGTCGGCACCGGGGACGGGATGCTCGGCAGCGGCAAGGCGGGGCGCCGGTTCACCGCGCTCCCGGGGCTGCAGCTGCTGCGGGCCCGGACGGTGGCCGGGCAGGTGCGGCTGCTCTTCCCCGACGGGGAGGAGCTCGCCGCGGACGACCCGCGCGCCGCCCGCCGCCTGGGCGAGCACGTCGGCCGGCCCGTGGACCTGGTCCGCGAGGACGGCACGCCGCACCACGACGACGGCCCGGTCAGCCTGCTGGGGACCGCGTCGGTCGGGGCGGTCGCCGCCGAGCTGGGGGCGGAGGTCGCCGAGGCGCGGTTCCGCGCGAACCTCGTGCTGCGGACCACGGAGCCCTGGGCGGAGGACGCCTGGGAGGGGCGCCGGCTGCAGGTGGGGACCGTGGTGCTGGACGTGGTGGCCACCTCGCCCCGGTGCGTGATGGTGGACGCCGGCAGCGCCGACCGCCCCGCGCAGCCGGGGGTGCTGCGCGCGGTCGGCCGGGTGCACGGCGCCGACCTGGGGGTCGTCGCCGAGGTGGTCGGCGCGGGCGTGGTCCGGGTGGGCGACGAGGTCCGCCTGGTGGGCGACGGCGCCCCCGGTGGCGGGCTCAGCCGATGAGCGGGCGGGTCTCCGGGAGCCGGTAGAGCTTGCCGCTCTCGCGCAGGGCCAGCGCGCTCACCAGCGCCACCGGCCCGATCCGGCCGACGAACATGCACAGGACGAGCATCCACTGGGCCAGCGCGGGCAGGTCGGCGGTGATCCCGGTGGACAGCCCCACGGTCGCGGTCGCGGACACCACCTCGAAGACGACCTGGGCCGTGGTGGCGTCGGACACGCGGAGCACGACGGTCGAGGCGACGACGACGACCGCGAGGGTGAGCGCGAGGACGGCCAGGGCCTGGCGGAGGACCTGCGGCGGGATCCGGCGGCCCATGACGTCGGCGTCGGCGTCGCCGCGGGCCTCGGCGACCACGGCCACGACGAGCACGGCCAGCGTGCCCACCTTGATGCCGCCCGCCGTCCCGCCGGAGCCGCCGCCGACGACCATCAGCAGGTTGGTGACGAACAGGGAGGCCTCGGTGGCCTGGCCGTAGTCGATGGTGTTGAAGCCCGCGGTCCGGGCCGTCACCGACATGAACAGCGGCAGCCACAGCCGGTCGAACACGGACCCGTCGCCGCTGGTGGGCTCGTGCTGCCACTCGAGGACCACGAACACGACGAGGCCCAGGAGCAGCAGGACCGCCGTGGTGAGCAGCGTGAGCCGGGTGTGCACCGACCAGCGCGACGGGCGGTGCCGGGCCAGCACCTCCCGGACCACGGGGAAGCCGATGCCCCCGAGGACGACCGCGACCATGACCGGCCCGGTCACCCACACGTCGTCCGCGAAGCCGACGAGGTTGTCGCTGAAGAGCGAGAAGCCGGCGTTGTTGAACGCCGAGACCGAGTGGAACACCCCGAGCCACGCCGCCCGCGGCAGCGGCTGGTCGTAGCCGACCGCGAAGCGCGCCGTGAGCAGCAGGGCGACGGCCCCCTCGACGACGAGGGAGGTGACGAGGATGCCGAGCACGACGGCGCGGGCGTCGGCCAGGGCGTCGGCGCTGGTGCCGGCCGCGGCGCGCAGCCGGGTCTGCAGCCCGAGCCGGCGCGCGACCAGCAGGGCCAGCAGCGTGGCGAGCGTGGCCACGCCGAGCCCGCCGAGCTGGACGAAGACGAGGATCGCGGCCTCCCCGAAGCCGGACCAGTACACCGGGGTGTCGACGACGACGTGGCCGGTCACGCAGACGGCGGACGTCGCGGTGAACGCCGCGACGCGGAACGGTGCCGGGGGCTCGCCCTCGGCCACGGCCCACGGGCTCATGAGCACCAGGGTCGCCACGGCGATCGCGGCGGCGAACCCCACGGGGATGAGGCGCAGCGGGGTGCCCAGGTGCCGGGCGAGGACCGCCGCGGCCCGGGCGCCGCGCAGGGACCTCGGACCGCCTGCCGCCACGGGCGACGACGCTACGGAGGCCCGGGGGCGACCGGGCGGCGACCGGTGCCGGCCGCCGTCCGGGTTCCGTCCGGGGGGCCGCTCAGTCCTCGACCTCGACCTCGCCGCCCACGGCACGGGCTCGCCGCACCCGCAGACGGAGCTTCTGCCCGTAGGCCCGCACCAGCGTCGTGTAGCCCGGCGTGGGCCCGTGGTAGCCGAGGAACCCCCGCGGGCCGCTGACCATCCGGCCGTCCGTGACGTCGTAGCGGCTCTGGTGCCACGGGCAGACGAGGCAGCCGTCGGCGTCCACGGTGCCCTCGCTGAGGTCGGCGAGCTGGTGGCGGCAGAACCGGGAGACGGCGAAGACCTCCGGCGCCTCCGCGCCGACCGCCGTCCCGTCGGCCCTCGGCGGACGGGTGCGCAGGCGGCCGACGGCCCAGCCGCCGACCCGCGTGACCGTCCCGGGGGCGGGCAGGGGTCCCCGGACGCGGCTCACGACCCGTCCTCTCGCCGGGTGCGTGCCGTCGCTGCCGTCGGGGTCGTCCGGGTCGTCCGTGCTCGGGTCATGGCGTCGGTGCTACCCCGTGACGGCGGTCGCTACGCCCCCAGCCGGCGGCGCAGCTCGGCCGCGGTGGCCAGGACGCCCCGGGCGAGCTCCTCGTCCCGGCCGGCCGCGGCGGTGCCGGGGTAGGTGACGGCCACGGCGGCGACCGGGTGCCCGGCCGCGTCGGGGACCGCGGCGGCCACCGAGCGCAGGCCGGGCGTGACCTCGCCCTGCTCGACCGCCCAGCCGCGCCGGCGCACGTCGACCAGCAGCGACCGCAGCGCCGGCAGCGAGGCCGGCCCGGTGCCGTGGCGCTGGACGAACGCGGCGGCGTCGGGGAACAGGGCCCGCACGTGCGGCGCCGGCAGCGCGGCGAGGACGGCCCGGCCGGTCGCGGTGAGGTGGGCGGGCAGGCGGACGCCGACGTCGCTGACCAGCGGCGCGCTGCCGGGGGCGCGCTCCTCGATGACGTACACGACCTCGCGCCCGTGCAGCACGGCCAGGTGCGCGGTGCAGCCGGTGGCCTCGACGAGCCGCGCGACGGGGCCGCGGGCCAGCCGGCTGAGGGAGGCCTGCCGGGTCCAGCCGTGGCCGATCTCGTAGGCCGCGACGCCGAGGCCGTAGCGCCGCTCGTCGGGCAGGTGGACGACGAAGCCCTGGGCCAGCAGCTCGGCGAGCAGGTGGTAGGTGGTCGAGCGCGGCAGGCCGAGGTCCCTCGACACCGCCGCGGCCGGGACCGGCGTCGCCTGCGCGGCGAGGTAGCGCAGGACCTCGAGCACCTGCGCCGCCGCGGGCACCTGCACCACCCGACCGCCTCCTGTGCTCCGCCCCGGCGCCCTGGTCGGCGTCTGGGATACCGGACGCTACCTGCTCCGGGGCCCTCGCGGCGCGGGCACGGGCAGCGGTGACATGGACCCGTGGACAGCGTCGTGGTCGTCGGGAGCGGGCCGCTCGCGCCCGAGCAGGTCGTGGCCGTCGCGCGCCACGGGGCGCGCGTCGAGGTGGCCGAGGAGGCGCTCGTCGCGCTCGCCCACGGCCGGGCCGTGGTCGAGGCCCTGGCCGACGACCCGCGACCGCACTACGGCATCTCGACCGGGTTCGGCGCCCTGGCCACCCGCCACATCCCCGTCGAGCGGCGCGCCCAGCTCCAGCGCAGCCTGGTCCGCTCCCACGCCGCGTGCGCGGGCGAGGAGGTGGAGCGCGAGGTCGTCCGCGGGCTCATGCTGCTGCGGCTGTCCACGCTGGCCACCGGCCGCACCGGCGTCCGGCCCGTCGTCGCCACCACGTACGCCCGCATGCTCACCGCCGGGATCACCCCCGTGGTCCGGGAGCACGGCTCGCTCGGCTGCTCGGGCGACCTGGCCCCGCTGGCCCACTGCGCGCTGGCGGCGATGGGCGAGGGCGAGGTCCGCGACGCCACGGGCACCCTGCGCCCCGCCGCCGACGCGCTGGCCGAGGCCGGGATCGCGCCGCTGGAGCTGCGGGAGAAGGAGGGCCTGGCGCTGCTCAACGGCACCGACGGGATGCTCGCCATGCTCGTCCTCGCCTGCTCCGACCTGCGGGACCTGCTGCGCACCGCCGACGTCACCGCCGCGCTCAGCGTGGAGGCCCTGCTCGGCACGGACAGCGCGTTCGCGGCCGACCTGGCCGCGATGCGCCCGCACCCCGGCATCGCCGCCAGCGCGGCCAACCTCGTCGCCCTGCTGGCCGGGTCGGGGGTGATGGCCAGCCACCGGACCCCGGAGTGCACCCGGGTGCAGGACGCGTACTCGCTGCGCTGCGCGCCCCAGGTCCACGGCGGGGCCCGGGACACCCTGGAGCACGCCGAGCGCGTGGCCGGGCGCGAGCTGGCCGCGGTGGTCGACAACCCCGTGCTCACCGCGGACGGCCGGGTCGAGAGCAACGGCAGCTTCCACGGCGCGCCGGTCGGCTACGTCCTCGACTTCCTCGCCGTGGTCGCCGCGGACGTGGCGAGCATGGCCGAGCGCCGCACCGACCGCTTCCTCGACCACCACCGCAGCCAGGGCCTGCCGCCGTTCCTGGCCGACGACCCCGGCGTCGACTCCGGCCTGATGATCGCCCAGTACACGCAGGCCGCCGTGGTCAGCGACCTCAAGCGCCTCGCCGTGCCCGCCTCCGTCGACTCGGTCCCCTCCAGCGCCATGCAGGAGGACCACGTGTCGATGGGCTGGTCCGCGGCCCGGTCGCTGCGCCGGGCCGTCGACGGGCTGCGCACCGTCCTCGCCGTCGAGCTGCTCGTCGCCGCCCGCGGGCTGGAGCTCCGGGCGCCCCTGGTCCCCGCCCCCGCGACCGCCGCCGTGCTCGCCGGCCTGCGCGAGACCGTCGAGGGCCCGGGTCCCGACCGGTTCCTCGCCCCCGAGATCGCCGCCGCCACGGCCCACGTCGCCTCCGGGCGGCCGCTCGCCGACGCCGAGGCCGTCGTCGGCCCCCTCCGCTGAGACCACCCACCCGTCCGCCCCGACCTGACCGAGGAGCCCCCGATGATCGGAGCCCGACCCGTCCGCGCCGCCCGCGGCACCACCCTCACCGCCCGCTCGTGGCAGACCGAGGCGCCGATGCGGATGCTCATGAACAACCTCGACCCCGAGGTGGCCGAGCGCCCCGACGACCTCGTCGTCTACGGCGGCACCGGCCGCGCCGCGCGGGACTGGGCGAGCTACGACGCCATCGTCCGCACCCTCACCACGCTCGAGGGCGACGAGACGCTGCTCGTGCAGTCCGGCCGCCCGGTCGGCGTGATGCGGACCCACGAGTGGGCGCCGCGGGTGCTCATCGCCAACTCCAACCTGGTCCCGCAGTGGGCCACCTGGCCGGAGCACCGCCGCCTCGAGCAGCTCGGGCTGACGATGTACGGGCAGATGACCGCGGGGTCGTGGATCTACATCGGCACCCAGGGCATCGTCCAGGGCACGTTCGAGACCTTCGCCGCCGTCGCCGACCAGCGCTTCGGCGGCACGCTGGCCGGCACCCTCACCGTGACCGGCGGCTGCGGCGGGATGGGCGGCGCGCAGCCGCTCGCGGTCACCCTCAACGGCGGGGTCTGCCTGGTCGTCGACGTCGACCCGGCCCGGCTGCACCGCCGGGTCGAGCACCGCTACCTCGACGAGGTGGCCGACGACCTGGACGACGCGCTGCGCCGGTGCACCGCCGCCCGCGACGAGCGGCGGGCGCTGTCGGTCGGGCTGGTCGGCAACTGTGCCGAGGTGCTGCCCGAGCTGCTGCGCCGGGGCGCCCCGGTCGACGTGGTCACCGACCAGACCAGCGCGCACGACCCGCTGTCGTACCTGCCGGCCGGCGTCGAGGTCGCCGACTGGGCGGACTACGCCGCCGCGAAGCCCGAGGAGTTCACCGACCGGGCCCGGGAGTCCATGGCCCGCCACGTCGAGGCCATGGTCGGCTTCGCCGACGCCGGCGCCGAGGTGTTCGACTACGGCAACTCCATCCGCGAGGAGGCCCGCCTCGGCGGCTACGGGCGGGCGTTCGCGTTCCCCGGCTTCGTGCCCGCGTACATCCGGCCGCTGTTCTGCGAGGGGCGCGGGCCGTTCCGCTGGGCCGCGCTGTCCGGCGACCCGGCCGACATCGCCGCCACCGACCGGGCCGTGCTCGACCTGTTCCCCGAGAACGAGCGGCTGCGCACGTGGATCAGCGCCGCCCAGGAGCGGATCGCCGTCCAGGGGCTCCCGGCGCGGATCTGCTGGCTCGGCCTGGGCGAGCGGGCCGCCGCCGGCGAGCGGTTCAACGACATGGTGGCCTCGGGCGAGCTGTCCGCGCCGCTGGCCATCGGTCGCGACCACCTGGACTGCGGCAGCGTCGCCTCCCCCTTCCGCGAGACCGAGGCCATGGCCGACGGCTCCGACGCGGTCGCCGACTGGCCGCTGCTCAACGCCCTCACCGCCACCGCGAGCGGGGCCACGTGGGTGTCGGTCCACTCCGGCGGCGGCGTCGGCGTCGGACGCTCGGTGCACGCCGGGCAGGTGTGCGTGGCCGACGGCACGCCCCTCGCGGGCGAGAAGCTGCACCGGGTGCTGACCAACGACCCGGCCATGGGCGTGGTCCGTCATGTCGACGCCGGCTACGACGTCGCCGACCGGGTCGCCGCCGAGAAGGGCGTGCGGGTCCCGATGCGGGAGGGCGCGACCGCATGACGGACGCCTTCGCCACCATGTGGGAGCAGCTGGCGCCGCTCGGCCGGCTCGGCGACGGCGGCTACGGCCGCTACGCCTGGACGGGGGTGGACGCGCAGCTGCGCGGCTGGTTCGTCGCCCAGGCACAGGCGCGCGGGCTCGACGTGGAGCGGGACCGGGCGGGCAACCTGTGGGCCTGGTGGGGCGACCCCGACGCCGCCGTCCGCGCCGGTCGGCCCGGCGTGGTCATGGGCTCGCACCTGGACTCCGTCCGCTCCGGCGGGGCCTTCGACGGGCCGCTCGGCGTGGTGTCCGCGCTCGCGGTGCTCGACCGGCTGCAGGCCTCCGCAGGGCCGGCGGACAGGGGCGCCCGACCGGACCGCCCGGTCGGGGTCGTCGTCATGGCCGACGAGGAGGGCGCCCGCTTCGGCGTGGCCTGCGCCGGCTCCCGGCTGCTCACCGGCGCCCTGGACCCGGACCGGGCCCGCGGGCTGCGCGACGACGACGGCACCACCCAGGCCGAGGCCGCCGCTGCCTCCGGCGTCGACGTGGACCACGTCGGCGCGGACCCGGACGCGCTGGCCCGGGTGGGGGCCTTCGTCGAGCTGCACGTCGAGCAGGGCCGCGGCCTCGTGCACCTCGACCGCCCGGTCGCGGTGGGCAGCGGGATCTGGCCGCACGGCCGCTGGCGGGTCGAGCTCGAGGGGCGCGCCGACCACGCCGGGACGACGGCGCTCGAAGACCGGGACGACCCGGTCCTCGCCCTGGCCCACGTCGTCCTCGCGACCCGGCGGGCGGCGGAGGACCACGGCTGCCTGGCCACCGTCGGCCGCCTGCAGGTGCACCCCGGCAGCGTCAACGGCATCGCCGCCCGCACCACCGCCTGGCTCGACGCCCGCGGCCCCGACGAGGCCGCGCTCCGCCGGGTGGTCCACGCCGTGGCCGCCGCGGCCGGCGGTCCGCCCGTCGAGGAGTCCTGGACCCCGGCGACCGACCTCGACGACGGGCTCGTGCGGCGCGCGGCCGCGCTGCTCGGCGACGCCCCCGTCCTGGGCACCGGCGCCGGCCACGACGCCGGCGTGCTCGCCCTGGCCGGCGTGCCCTCGCTCATGCTGTTCGTCCGCAACCCGACCGGGGTGTCGCACTCCCCCGCCGAGCACGCCGAGCCGGACGACTGCGCCGCCGGCGTCGACGCGCTGGAGACCGTCGTCCGCGACCTGGTCGCCGCCCCGTGACCGGGGACCAGCGCTGGTGGGCCGCCCACGCCTGGCTGCCCGACGGCCCGGCGAGCGACGTGCTGCTCACCGCCCGCGACGGCCGGTTCACCGGGGTCCGGACCGGTGCCGCCGCCGAGGGTGCCGACCGCCTCGTCGGCATGGCCCTGCCGGGCCTGGCCGACGGGCACGGGCACGCCTTCCACCGGGCGCTGCGCGGGCGCACCCACGCCGGGACCGGCTCGTTCTGGACCTGGCGCGACCTCGCCTACGACGTCGCCGCCGTCCTCGACCCGGAGTCCTACCTGGAGCTCGCTCGGGCCGCCTACGCCGAGCTCGTCCTGGCCGGGGTGACGTGCGCCGGGGAGTTCCACTACCTGCACCACGGGCCCGGCGGGGTCCCCTACGCCGAGGCGAACGCCATGGCCGAGGCCCTGCGGCAGGCCGCGCTCGACGCCGGGCTGCGGCTCACGGTGCTCGACGCCTGCTACCTGGCCGGCGGCCTCTCGGGCGACGGGCACGCGCCCCTCGCCGGCGCCCAGCTGCGCTTCGCCGACGCCGACGCCGACGCCTGGGCCGCCCGGGCGGAGGCCCTGCGCCCCTCGGCGGGCATGCGCGTCGGGGTGGCCGCGCACTCGGTGCGGGCCGTCCCCCGGACCGACCTGCCCACCGTGGTCGCCGCCGCGGCGGACCGGCCCCTGCACGTCCACGTCTCCGAGCAGCCCGGCGAGGTCCGGGACTGCCGGGCGGCCCACGGCTGCTCCCCCGTCCGGCTGCTGGCCGACGCGGGCGTCCTGGGACCCCGGACCACCGCCGTCCACGCCACCCACGTCGACGCCGACGACGTCGCGCTGCTCGGCGGCAGCGGCACCGGCGTCTGCCTGTGCCCCACCACCGAGCGGGACCTGGCCGACGGCATCGGCCCCGCCGCGGCGCTGCGCGACGCCGGCTCCCCGCTGTCGGTCGGCAGCGACAGCCACGCCGTCGTCGACCTGTTCGAGGAGGTGCGCGGCGTGGAGATGCACGAGCGGCTCGCGGGCGGGGTGCGCGGCCGGTTCGGCGCGGGCGAGCTCGTCGCGGCGGCCGCCGCGCACGACCGGCTCGGCTGGGACGACGCGGGCCGGCTGGCGGTCGGGGCGCGCGCCGACCTCGTCGAGGTCGGTCTCGGCTCCGTCCGCACGGCCGGGTGCGACCCCGCCCAGCTGCCCTTCGCGGCCAGCGCGGCGGACGTGCGCACCGTCGTCGTGGACGGCCGGACCGTCGTGGCCGACGGGCAGCACGTCCTCGGCGACGTCGGCGCCCTGCTCGACCGCGCCGTGCGGCGCGTGCTGGACGGGGCCCGGTCGTGAGCACCCTCGTCACCGGGGTCGCCGAGCTCGTCACCAACGACCCCTCGCTCGGCGACGGCTCGCCGCTCGGCCTGCTCGTCGGGGCCGCACTGGTCGTCGAGGACGGGCGGGTGGCCTGGGTCGGCCGCGCGTCGGCGGCCCCCGCCGCCGACCGGGTCGTGGACCTGGGCGGGCGGGCCGTCGTGCCGGGGTTCGTGGACTCCCACACCCACCTGGTGTTCGCCGGGGACCGGTCGGCGGAGTTCGAGGCCCGTGCCTCGGGCGCCCGCTACGACGGCGGCGGGATCGCCTCGACGGTCGCGGCGACCCGGGCCGCCGACGACGCCACCCTGCGCCGGCTGCTGCGGGAGCGGGTGGCCGCCGCCCGGGCGACGGGCACCACGACGCTGGAGGTGAAGAGCGGCTACGGCCTGGACGTCGCCACCGAGGTGCGCTCGCTCCGCCTGGCGCGCGAGGTGACCCCCGAGACCACGTTCCTCGGGGCGCACGTCGTCCCCGCCGGCGCCGACCGGGCCGCCTACCTCGACCTCGTCACCGGCGAGATGCTCGCCGCCTGCGCCCCGCACGCCCGCTGGGTCGACGTGTTCTGCGAGCCCGCCAGCCCCCACGCCTTCGACGCCGACGAGGCGCGCGGGGTGCTGCGGGCGGGGCATGCGGCCGGGCTCGGCCTCCGGGTGCACGGCAACCAGCTCGCGCCCGGCCCCGGGGTGCAGGTGGCGGTCGAGGTGGGCGCGGCCAGCGTCGACCACTGCACGTTCCTGTCCGACGACGACGTGGCCGCCCTCGCCGGCTCCACGACGGTCGCCACCCTCCTGCCCGCGGTCGAGTTCTCCACCCGCACGCCGTACCCCGACGCCCGCCGCCTGCTCGACGCGGGCGCGGCGGTCGCGCTGGCCAGCGACGGCAACCCCGGCACGAGCTGGACCACCTCGGTGCCGTTCGTCGTCGCCCTCGCCGTCCGCGAGTGCGGGATGACCCCCGGCGAGGCGGTGCACGCCGCGACCGCGGGCGGGGCCGCCGCGCTGCGCCGCAGCGACGTCGGGCACCTGGGGGTCGGCGCCCGGGCCGACCTCGCGGTGCTGGAGGCCCCCGGCCACGTCCACCTGGCCTACCGTCCGGGGATGCCGCTGGCCCGGGCCCTCGACCTCGGTCCGGACCGCCCCCGAGACGAGGAGACGCCGTGCCCGCCCTGAGCGACCACCCGCGCTACCCGCTGACCTTCGGGCCCAGCCCGGTCCACCCGTTGCGGCGGCTGAGCGCCGAGCTCGGCGGGGCCGAGGTGTGGGCCAAGCGCGAGGACGTGAGCAGCGGCCTGGCCTACGGCGGCAACAAGGTCCGCAAGCTGGAGTACATCGTCCCCGACGTGCTGGCCAGCGGCGCGGACACCCTCGTCAGCATCGGCGGGGTGCAGTCCAACCACACCCGGCAGGTCGCGGCCGTCGCGGCGCACCTGGGCCTGCAGGCCGTCCTCGTGCAGGAGCGGTGGGTCGACTGGCCCGACGTCGTCAACGACCGGGTGGGCAACATCCTGCTCAGCCGCATCATGGGCGCCGAGGTGCGGCTCGACCCGGCCGGCTTCGGCATCGGGATCAAGAGCTCGTACGAGCAGGCCATGGAGGACGTCCGGGCCCGGGGCGGCGTCCCGTACGGGATCCCGGCCGGGGCCTCCGAGCACCCGCTCGGCGGGCTCGGCTTCGCCGGCTGGGCCGAGGAGGTGCGCCAGCAGGAGGAGCAGCTCGGCGTCTTCTTCGACACCGTCGTCGTCTGCTCGGTCACCGGCTCCACCCACGCCGGGATGGTCGCCGGGTTCGCCGGGCAGGACCGGCCCCGCCGCGTCATCGGCATCGACGCCAGCGCGACGATCGAGGCCACCCGCGAGCAGGTCGGCCGGATCGCCCGGCACACCGCCGAGCTGGTCGGGCTGGGCCGGGACCTGCGCGAGGACGAGATCACGGTGCTCGAGGGCTGGGCGGGCGAGGAGTACGGCATCCCCGTGCAGTCCACGCTGGACGCCATCCGGCTGGTCGGCCGGCTCGAGGGCGTCATTCTCGACACGGTCTACGAGGGCAAGTCCATGGCCGGGCTCGTCGACCTGGTCCGGACCGGCGACATCCCGCGCGGCTCCACGGTGCTCTACGCCCACCTGGGCGGCCAGCAGTCGCTCAACGCCTACAGCGCCCTCTTCACCGACGGCTGAGGACCTCGGGCCCGGGCCGGGACGCGGCTAGGGTCGCGGGCATGACGAGCCCCTCCGACCGGCCCTGGGTGACCTCCTACGCCGACGGGGTCCCCGCCGACGTCGACGTGCCCGAGGGCTCCCTCGTCGACCTGCTCGACGAGTCGGTGGCCCGGTTCGGGCCCCGGCCGGCGCTCGACTTCTACGGCGCGACGACCACCTACGCGGAGCTGTCGCAGCAGGTGGCACGGGCCGCGGGCGCGCTGGCCGACCTGGGGGTGCGCGCGGGCGACCGGGTCGCCCTCGTCATGCCGAGCTGCCCGCAGCACGTCGTCGCCTTCTACGCCGTCCTGCGCCTGGGCGCCGTGGTCGTCGAGCACAACCCGCTCTACACGCGCGCCGAGCTGGCCCACCAGCTCGCCGACTCCGGCGCCACCGTCGCGGTGGTCTGGGACAAGACCGTCCCGACCGTGCGCGCGGCGCAGGAGGCCACGTCGCTGCGCGAGGTGGTCGCCGTCGACCTCACCACCGCCCTGCCCCGGCTCAAGCGGCTCGCGCTGCGCCTGCCGGTGCCGTCGGCGCGCGCCACCCGGGCCGCGCTGACCGCCCCCGCCCCGGGCGTGCCCGGCTGGGACGCGCTGGTCGCCGAGGCCGACCCGCTCCCCTCGTCCCACCCCGGGCCCTCGGGGCCGGACACCGCCCTGCTGCAGTACACGGGCGGCACGACCGGCACCCCGAAGGGCGCCGTGCTCAGCCACCGCAACCTGCGCGCCAACGCCGCCCAGGGCCGGGCGTGGGTGCCCGGGCTGCGCGAGGGCGCAGAGGTCGTCTACGGCGTCCTGCCGCTGTTCCACGCCTACGGCGTCACGCTGTGCCTGACGTTCTCGGTGCAGATCGGCGCCACGCTGGTGCTCTTCCCGCGCTTCGACGTCGACCAGGTGCTGGCCGCCGTCCGCCGCCGGCCGCCGACGTTCCTGCCCGCGGTGCCGCCGGTCTACCAGCGCCTGGCGGAGGCGGCCCGCGAGCGCGGGGTGGACCTCACCTCGGTCCGGTACGGCATCTCGGGGGCCATGGCGCTGCCCCCGGAGGTCGTCTCCGCCTGGGAGGCCGTGAGCGGCGGGCTGCTCGTCGAGGGCTACGGCATGACGGAGTCCTCCCCCATCACGCTGGGCAACCCCGTCTCGCAGCAGCGCCGCCCCGGCACGGTCGGCGTGCCGTTCCCGTCCACGGACGTGCGGGTCGTCGACCGCGACGACCCGACGACGGACGTTCCTGCGGGCTCGCCCGGCGAGCTGCTCGTGCGCGGGCCGCAGGTGTTCTCCGGGTACTGGCAGCGTCCCGAGGAGACCGCCGCGGTCCTGCTCCCCGGCGGCTGGCTGCGCACGGGTGACGTCGTCGAGATGTCGGAGGACGGCTTCGTCACCGTGGTGGACCGGATCAAGGAGCTCATCATCACCGGCGGGTTCAACGTGTACCCCTCCGAGGTGGAGGACGCGCTCCGCCTGGTGGACGGCGTGGCCGACGCCGCGGTGGTCGGGCTGCGCGGCGAGGACGGTACCGAGGAGGTGGCCGCGGCCGTGGTCGCCGAGCCGGGCGCCACGCCGGACCCCGACGCCGTGCGCGCCGCGGTGCGCGCCCACCTGGCCGGCTACAAGGTGCCGCGCCGGGTGGTGGTCGTGGACGAGCTGCCCCGCTCGGTCATCGGCAAGGTGCTCCGCCGCAAGGTGCGCGACCAGCTCCAGGGCTGACCCGCGCGGGCCCGCGGGCAGGGCGGGCGGTGCGCCTCAGCGGACCGCCGCGACCACGGAGCGCCCCGCCTGGCGGCCCGAGAAGAGGCAGCCACCGAGGAACGTCCCCTCCAGCGAGCGGTAGCCGTGCATCCCGCCCCCGCCGAAGCCGGACACCTCGCCCGCGGCCCACAGGCCGGGCAGCGGCGTCCCGTCGGTCCGCAGCACCCGGCCCTCGAGGTCGGTCTCCAGGCCTCCGAGGGTCTTGCGGGTGACGACGTGCAGCCGGACCGCGACGAGCGGGCCGTCCCGCGGGTCCGTGAGCGGGCGGGGCGTCGCCACCCGCACCAGCCGGTCGCCGCGGTAGCGCCGGGCGCCCCGCAGGGCCGTCACCTGGGCGTCCTTGCTGAACGGGTTCGCCATCTCCCGGTCCCGGGCCTGCACCTGCCGCCGGACCAGGTCGTGGTCGAGCATCGGCTCGTCGGTCACCGCGTCCATCGCCCGCAGCAGGCCGTCGAGGTCCGGGGCGGACACGAAGTCGACCCCGCGCTCCTGGAACGCGGCCACGGGCTCGGAGACCCCGGGCCGGACCCGGCCGAGCACCCCACGCAGGTCCTTGCCCGTGAGGTCGGGGTTCTGCTCCGAGCCGGACAGCGCGAACTCCTTGGCGATGATCGCCTGGTTGAGCAGGAACCACGTGTGCGCGTGGCCCGTGGTCATGATGTGGGCGAGCGTGCCGAGGGTGTCGAAGCCCGGGAACAGCGGCGCCGGCAGCCGTCGACCTGTCGCGTCGAGCCACATCGAGCTCGGGCCGGGCAGGATCCGGATGCCGTGGCGCGGCCACACCGGGTCGTGGTCGGTGACGCCCTCGGTGTAGTGCCACATCCGGTCGGCGTTGACCACGCTGGCGCCGGCGTCGCGGCTGATCGCGAGCATGCGGCCGTCGACGTAGGCGGGCACGCCGCTCAGCAGGTGCGCGGGCGCGGTGCCGAGCCGCTCGGGCCACGCCGCGCGCACCAGGTCGTGGTCGCCGCCGATGCCGCCGGAGGTGACGAGCACCGCGGGCGCGCGCAGCTCGAACTCCCCCGCCGGCACCCGGGGGGCGTCCTCGCCGCGCGCCGCGCCGGTGGGGGCGAGCCGCGTGCCGCGCACGCCGACGACCGCGCCGCCGGAGGTCGACCAGCCCGTCCACCCGGTGCCCGTGCCGCACCTCGACGAGGCCGTGCGCCCGGGCGTCATCGAGCCGGCGCAGGAAGGGCTCGAGGACGCCGGGCCCGGTGCCCCAGACGATGTGGAAGCGGGGCACCGAGTTGCCCGGCCCGGTGGCGTCGTAGCCGCCGCGCTCGGCCCAGCCGACGACCGGGAAGAACCGGACCCCCAGCCCGTGCAGCCAGGCCCGCTTCTCGCCCGCCGCGAACTCGACGTAGGCCCGCGCCCACCGCCGCGGCCACGCGTCCTCCCGCTCCCGGTCGAAGCCCGCTGTGCCGACCCAGTCCTGCCACGCGAGCTCGACGTCGTCGCGCACGCCCATCCGCCGCTGCTCGGGCGAGCCGACGAGGAACAGCCCGCCGAAGGACCAGAAGGCCTGCCCGCCGAGGTCGGCCGGGCCCTGCTGGTCCAGCAGCAGCACCCGTCGGCCGGCGGCGGCCAGCTCCGCGGTCGCGACGAGCCCGGCCAGACCGGCCCCCACGACGACGACGTCGGCGTCCACCGGCTCAGCCGGCCAGCAGGGAGAAGCGGACGCGCCGGCGCGGGTTGTCGACGTTGGGGTCGACGAGGACGACGGACTGCCAGGTCCCCAGCGCCATCGCCCCGTCCAGCACCGGCACCACGAGCGAGGACTGCACGAACGCGGGCATCACGTGGTCCCGGCCGTGGCCCGGCGAGCCGTGCCGGTGCACCCAGCGGTCGTCGGCCGGCAGGACCAGGTCCAGCGCGGTGGCCAGGTCCGTCTCGCTGCCCGCCCCGGTCTCCATGAGCGCGACCCCGGCCGTGGCGTGGGGCACGAACACCGACAGCAGCCCGTCGCCGGCGCCGGCGCAGAACCGGGCCGCCTGCGCGGTCAGGTCCGTGACCAGCCGGTCCCCCGTGCGGACGTCGATCTCCTCGGACCTCATGCCCGCCACGCTAGCCACCCCCGTTCGGCGCAACCTCCCCGCCGCACGGTCAGGTGCCCCGGGGCCCGCGCCGATGGGACGACGTGGCCAAGACACGCAGCGTGGCGGAGGAGCAGATCGCCGACCTCCTCCGCACCGCCAAGGAGTCGTTGCACCTCAGCGTCGCCTTCATGACCCGGATGGACGGGACGACGCAGACCCTGCAGGTCGTCGACTCCTCCGTCCCGTGGGTGTTCCAGGAGGGCTACCAGCAGAAGCAGGAGCTGACCCTCTGCCAGGGCGTGCTCGACGGCGACCTGCCCGCGGTCATGGGCGACCTGCGCGAGCACCCCGAGGCGATGTGGCGGCCCGCCGCGAAGTTCCCCCGGATCCGCTCCTACGTCTCGGTCCCCATCACCCTCAGCGACGGCACGCTGTACGGCACGTTCTGCGCCGCCGGCCTCACCACCGACCGCGGGCTCGCCGACCGCGACAAGGGCCTGATGGACGTCCTGGCCCGGGCCGCGTCGGTGGTCATCGAGCCCGAGATGCGCGAGCAGGCCCGCCGCGACGCCATCGAGTCCCGGCTCGGTCCCCTCGAGGCCGCCGGCGGCCCCCGCGTCGTGCTCCAGCCCATCGTCGACATCGTCACCGGGCGCCGGGTCGGCTCCGAGGCGCTCAGCCGCTTCCCGCAGGACTGGCAGAAGGCTCCCGACGTCGTCTTCGCCGAGGCCCACAGCATCGGCCGCGGCGACGCGCTGGAGCTGCAGGCGCTGCAGCGCGCGGCCGGGCTCATGGACCGCGTCGCCGGCTACGTGTCGATGAACGTGTCGCCGTCCACGCTGCTGCGCCCCGACCTGCTGGACTTCCTCTCCGCGCTGCCCCTGCCCCGGATCCTGCTCGAGCTGTCCGAGCACGACCCGGTCGAGGACTACGCGGCCCTGCGGAAGGCCATCCAGCCGCTGCGCGAGCGCGGCATGCGCCTGGCCATCGACGACGTCGGGGCCGGGTTCTCCTCGCTGCGCCACATCGTCGTCACCGAGCCGGACGTCATCAAGCTCGACCGCAGCATCGTCGACGGCCTGGCCACCGACCGGGTGCTGCACAGCCTGGTCCGCTCGCTCGTGGACTTCGCCGCCGGGCTGGGCTCGCTCGTGGTGGCCGAGGGCGTGGAGACCGCCGACGACGCCCGCGCGCTGCTGGACCTGCACGTCGGCTACGGCCAGGGCTGGTTCTGGGGCCGGGCGGTGCCGGCCGACCTGCTGGAGGACCAGTTCGCGACCCCGCAGCCCATGCACCCAGCGCCTCGAAGCCCAGCACCTCTCCGGCGAGCACCCCGGTGGGCGCGCTGGTGCCCCGCCAGCAGCAGGTGTCGCAGCCGGTCGCGGACCTCAGCGCCTGAGCCCCTCGCCCGGCTGCTCCGCCGTCCAGCCGAAGAACACCCGCTCGACCACTGCCCGGCAGTGCCGGGCCGCCTTCAGCCAGTCCTCCTCCAGCGTGGAGGCCATGCCCGGCCCGTAGCCCATGAGCCGCGCCACCCCGTCCAGGTCGCGCCGGTCCGTGGGCAGGGAGTCCGTGGACCGCCCGCGCCACAGCGTCATGGCGTCGCGCAGCCGGGAGGCCAGCCGCCAGGCGACGTCGAGGGTGTCCGCGTCCTCGACGCCCAGCAGGCCCGCGGCACGGGCCGCCGCCAGCGCCTCCCCGGTGGACGCCGTGCGCAGCGACGGCACCGCGTGGGCGTGGCGGAGCTGGAGCAGCTGCAGCGTCCACTCCACGTCGCTGAGACCGCCGCGCCCGAGCTTGACGTGGCGTCGGGCGTCGGCGCCGCGGGGCAGCCGCTCGGCCTCGACCCGGGCCTTGATGCGACGGATCTCCGCGACCGCCTCCGGCGTGGGCCCGCCCTCGGGGTAGCGCAGCGGGTCGATGACCTCGCCGAAGCGCAGCGCCAGCCCGGGGTCGCCGAGCAGCACGTTGGCGCGCAGCAGGGCCTGGTGCTCCGAGGGCACCGACCAGCGGCCGTAGTAGGTCCGCATCGCCTCCAGGCTGCGCACGAGCTCGCCGTTGCGGCCCTCGGGGCGCAGGCCGGCGTCCACCTCCACCGGCGGCTCGGCGCCCGGTCGGCGCAGCAGCTCCCGCGCCCGCGTCATGACGTCCCGCGCCACCTCGGCGGCGTCCGTGGGGTCGGCACCCTCGCGCGGGTCGTGGACGAGCACCACGTCCACGTCGCTGCCGTAGCTGGACTCCCCGCCGGCCAGGCGCCCCAGGACGAGCACGAGCAGGCGCGTCGGCAGGGCGTCCAGCGCGCCCGCCACGTCGACCTCCGCCCCGCGGGCGAGGGCCGCCTCGCGGGCCGCGACCTGGACGGCCACGGTCACCACGACCGCGTCGGCGGTGGCCAGCGCGCGCCCCGTCTCCGCGGCGTCGATGACGCCGGTGACGTCGGCGACGCCGGTGCGGACCACCTCGCGCCGGCGGATCGCGCGCAGCGAGGCCACCGCCTCCTCGGCCCCGCCCGAGCGCTGGGCCACCGCGACCGCCTCGGCCAGCAGCGAGGCGTGGGTCGGCGGGACGAGCCGGTCGTCGGAGTCGAAGAGCGCCGCGGTGGTGGGGGCCCGCTCGATGAGCGACCCCAGCAGGCGGCCCGAGGCCAGCACCAGGGCGAACCGCTCGGCCGCGCCGGCGGAGTCGCGCAGCATCTTGAGGTACCAGTGGGTGCTGCCCAGCTCGTCGGAGACCCGGCGGAACACGAGCAGCCCGGCGTCGGGGTCCGCCGCGTCGGCGAACATCCCGAGCATCGCCGGGAGCAGGGTGCGCTGGATGGCCGCGCGACGGCTCACGCCGCCGGTCAGCGCCTCCATGTGCCGCAGCGCGCCGGCCGGGTCGCGGTAGCCGAGGGCCTGCAGCCGCGCGGAGGCGGCGCTGCTGGTCAGGCGCACCTCGTCGGTGGACAGCGAGGCGATCGCGGTGAGCAGGGGCCGGTAGAAGAGCTTCTCGTGCAGCCGGGTGACCGCCCGGACCGTCTCCGCCCACCGGGCGCGCAGGTCCTCCGCGTCGGCGCCCGGCCGCAGCACGAGCCGCGCCAGGCGGCGCCAGCCCTCGGGCTTCTCGGGCAGCACGTGGGTCCGGGCCAGGCGCTGCAGCTGCAGACGGTGCTCCAGCACCCGCAGGAACCGGTAGGCGCGGTCCAGCTCCGCGCCGTCGTCGCGGCCGATGTAGCCGTGGGCGGTGAGCGCCTCCAGCGCGACCAGGGTGCCGGGGGCGCGCAGCCGGGAGTCCGTGCGGCCGTGGACGAGCTGGAGCAGCTGCACGGAGAACTCGACGTCGCGCAGCCCGCCCCGGCCCAGCTTGAGCTGGCGGTCGGCCTCCTTGGCGGGGATGTGCTCGACCACGCGCCGGCGCATGGCCCGCGCCGACTCCACGAACCCCTCGCGCTCGGTGACCTGCCAGACCATCGGCCCGACCGCCTCGACCCAGCGCCGGCCGAGGTCCGCGTCGCCCGCCGCGACGCGCGCCTTGAGCATGGCCTGGAACTCCCACGGCTCGGCCCAGCGCTCGTAGTAGGCGACGTGGCTGGCCAGGGAGCGGGTGAGCGGGCCCCGCTTGCCCTCGGGGCGCAGGGCGGCGTCGACCTCCCACAGCGAGCCCTCGGGCGTCGTGCCGCCGCACACCTGCCCGATGGCGGCGGCCAGGCGGGAGCCGACGGCCTGGGCGCCGCTGTCGTCGAGCCCGCCGCCCTCGTCCGCGCCGACGGCCTCGCAGACGTAGAGCACGTCGACGTCGCTGATGTAGTTGAGCTCGCGGGCCCCGGTCTTGCCCAGGGCCACCACCGCCAGGCGGACCTCGTCGGCGCGGGGCACCTCGGCGGTGGCCAGGGCGTGCGCGGCGACCAGGGCGGCGTCGGCCAGGTCGGCGAGGGCGGCCCCCACCCGGGGCAGCACGGCGGCGGCCTCGGGGGCGCAGAGGTCGGTGGCGGCGACCGCGACGCAGCTGGTCCCGGTAGGCGACCTTGAGGGCGTCCCGGGCCGCGGTGCCCGAGGCCCCGCGGACGGCGGCGAGCAGGGCCTCGCGCCGCTCGTCGGCGCCGACGGCGAGCCCGTCCTCCAGGACCAGCCGCCACGACGACGGGTGCCGGACCAGGTGGTCGGTGAGGGCCCGGCTGGCCCCGAGGACCCGGACCAGGCGCCGCAGCGGTCCGGGCCCCTCGTCCTCGCGGTCGTCGACGACCGCGTCCCGCAGCCGCCCGACCAGGTCGGGGTCGGCGACCTCGACCAGGCGGACCAGGCCCAGCAGGGCCGCGTCCGGGTCGGCGGTGTCGCCGAGCAGCTCGGCCAGCGCGGCCGCCCCGAGCTCGGAGCGGGCCAGCGCGTGCAGCCGGTCCAGCGCGCGGTCGAGGTCCGTGAAGCCCTGCCGGGCCGCGTGCGCCCGCAGCGACTCCTGCCGCCGCCCCTCGGGCTCGCCCGTCGGGGTCATGCGCGGTCCGTCCCTCGCCGGCTCACAGCAGCGGCAGGTAGCGGCGCCGCTCGAAGGGGGTGATCTCGCGGCGGTAGTCGTCCCACTCGGCCCGCTTGTTGCGCAGGAAGAAGTCGAAGACGCCCTCGCCGAGGGTCTCCGCGACGCAGCTCGGAGCCCTCCATCACGCTGATCGCCTCCGACAGGCTGCCCGGCAGCGGCTCGATGCCGAGCGAGCGGCGCTCGGAGTCGGTGAGCTCCCACACGTCGTCCTCGGCGCCCGCGGGCAGCTCGAGGCCCTCCTCGACGCCCTTGAGGCCGGCGGCGAGCAGCACGGCGAAGGCGAGGTAGGGGTTGGCGGCCGGGTCCAGAGCCCGGTACTCGACCCGGGTCGACTGGCCCTTGCTCGGCTTGTACATCGGCACGCGGACCAGCGCCGAGCGGTTGTTGTGCCCCCAGCAGACGTAGGACGGGGCCTCGCTGCCGCCCCACAGCCGCTTGTAGGAGTTCACCCACTGGTTGGTGACGGCGGTGATCTCGCGGGAGTGGCGCAGCAGCCCGGCGATGAACGACCGGCCGGTGGCCGACAGCTGGTACTCGGCCCCGTCGGCGTGGAAGGCGTTGGCCTCGCCGGAGAACAGGGACAGGTGGGTGTGCATCCCGGAGCCGGGCAGCCCGGCCAGCGGGCGCGGCATGAAGCTCGCCTGCATCCCCTGGCTGTAGGCGACCTCCTTGACCACGGTGCGGAAGGTCATGATGTTGTCCGCGGTGGACAGGGCGTCGGCGTAGCGCAGGTCGATCTCGTTCTGGCCGGGTCCGTTCTCGTGGTGGGAGTACTCCACCGAGATGCCCAGCGCCTCGAGCATGGTGATCGCCTCGCGGCGGAAGTCGTGGGCGACGCCCGCGGGCACGTGGTCGAAGTAGCCCGCCTGGTCCACGGGGACCGGGACGCCCTGGTCGTCGAGGTCCTTCTCGAACAGGTAGAACTCGATCTCGGGGTGCGTGTAGAAGCTGAACCCGGCCTCGGCGGCCTTGGCCAGCGTCCGCTTGAGCACGTGGCGCGGGTCCTGCGGCGCGGGCAGGCCGTCCGGGGTCAGCACGTCGCAGAACATCCGGGCCGTGCCCTGGCGGCCGTCGGGGCCGCCCCGCCACGGCAGCACCGCGAACGTCGACGGGTCGGGGCGGACGAGCATGTCCGACTCCACGACGCGCGCCAGGCCCTCGATGGTGGAGCCGTCGAAGCCGATGCCCTCGGTGAACGCGGCCTCGAGCTCGGCCGGGGCGACCGCCACGGACTTGAGCGAGCCGAGCACGTCGGTGAACCAGAGCCGGACGAACCGGACGTCCCGCTCCTCGACGGTGCGGAGGACGAACTCCTGCTGACGGTCCATGGCTGCACGGTAGTGCCCTGGCCCTCGCGGGCACCGGCGACCGTCCGGCCGTGGACGGCGGTGGCTAGCCTGGCGGTGTGCCCCGTCTGCGCGTCGCGCTCGCCCAGGTCGACACCGTCGTCGGTGACCTCGCGGTCAACGTGGCCCGGGCCCGGGCGGCGGTGGCCGAGGCCGCCGCGTCCGGTGCCGACCTGGTCGCGCTGCCGGAGATGTGCGTGACGGGGTACCCGGTCGAGGACCTCGCGCTGCGCCCCTCGTTCGTGGCCGCCTCGCAGGAGGCCGTGCGCGAGCTGGCCCGGGTCGTCGCCCAGGACGGGCACGGCGAGGTGTGCGTGGTCGTCGGCTACCTCGACCAGGACGTGGACGCGGCCGGGCAGGACGTCCAGCGCACCGGCCTGCCCAGCCTGGCCAGCCAGAACTGCGCCGCCGTGCTGCACCGCGGCGAGGTCGTCGCGCGCTACGCCAAGAACCACCTGCCCAACGCGGGGGTGTTCGACGAGCAGCGGATCTTCGCCCCCGGCACCCACGGGCAGCGGGTGAACGTCCGCGGGGTCGACGTGGCCGTCCTCGTGTGCGAGGACCTGTGGCGCGACGGCGGGGTCACCGCCCAGCTCGCCGAGGCGGAGCACGACCCGGGCCTGGTCCTCGTCATCAACGCCAGCCCCTACGAGCAGGGCAAGCACCGCGTCCGCTACGACCTGTGCCGCTCCCGCGCCGCCGAGACCGGCTGCACGGTCGCCTACGTCAACCTCGTCGGCGGGCAGGACGAGCTGGTCTTCGACGGGCAGTCCCTCGTCGTGGCCCCGGACGGCGAGGTGCTGGCCCGCGCGCCGCAGTTCGTCGAGCACGTCCTCGTCGTCGACCTCGACCTGCCCGAGGGCTCCGCCGAGGCCGGCCCCGGCCGCCTGTACGACCGCGTGACCCTCGACGCCGCCCCCCGGCCCGAGCCGCACGGCCGGCTGCGGCCGGTGCCGGTCGAGCCGCTGGAGGACTGCGAGGAGGTCTACCGCGCCCTGGTCCTCGGCCTGCGCGACTACGCCCGCAAGAACGGCTTCACCGACGTGGTGCTCGGGCTGTCCGGCGGGATCGACTCCGCCCTCGTGGCCACGCTCGGGGTCGACGCGCTCGGCGCCGAGCACGTCCACACCGTGGCCATGCCCACCCGGTACTCCTCCGAGGGGTCCCTGGCCGACGCCGCCGACCTCGCCGCCCGGCAGGGCACGCGCCACCGGGTGGTGCAGATCCAGCCGATGGTCGACGCCTTCGTCGGGGGGCTCTCGCTCGGCGGGCTCGCGGAGGAGAACGTGCAGGCCCGCGTCCGCGGCGTGGTCCTCATGGGGATCAGCAACAGCGAGGGCCAGCTCGTGCTCGCCCCCGGCAACAAGAGCGAGCTCGCCACCGGGTACTCCACCATCTACGGCGACGCCGTCGGCGGGTTCGGGCCGATCAAGGACGTCCCCAAGACGCTCGTCTGGCGCCTGGCCCGCTGGCGCAACGCCGACGCCGAGGCCCGGGGCGAGCAGCCGCCGGTCCCCGCGAGCAGCATCGAGAAGCCGCCCTCGGCCGAGCTCCGGCCGGGCCAGGTGGACTCCGACTCCCTGCCCGACTACGAGCTGCTCGACGCGGTCGTGGACGGCTACGTCGTCGGCGACCTCGGCCACGCCGACCTGGTGGCCCGCGGCGCGAGCGACGAGGTGGTCGACCAGGTGGTCCGGCTCGTGGACCGCGCGGAGTGGAAGCGCCGCCAGTACCCGCTCGGCACCAAGATCAGCCGCAAGGCCTTCGGCCGGGACCGGCGCCTGCCGGTGACCAGCCGCTGGGTCGAGCCCGCCGCCCGCTGAGCCGCCCCCGTCATCGCCCAGACCCTGCAGAAGGAGGAGCCCGTGCTCGTCGACACGCTCCGCACCGACCTCACCGCCGCCCTGCGCGCCTGGCGACACCCTCACCGTCGGCACGCTGCGCATGGTGCTGACCGCCGTCCGCGAGGCCGAGGTGGCCGGCAAGGTGCAGAAGACCCTCACCGACGAGGAGACGCTGAAGGTCCTCGCCAAGGAGGCCAAGAAGCGCCGCGAGTCCGCCACGGTCTACGCCGACGCGGGCCGCCCGGAGCTCGCCTCGACCGAGGCCTCCGAGGCCGGCGTCATCGAGGCGTACCTGCCCCAGCAGCTCGGGGCGGACGAGCTGGAGACGCTGGTCGCCGAGGTCCTCGCCGAGGGCGGGTTCACCACGAAGGCGCAGATGGGTGCGGCCATGAAGGCCGTCGGCGGCCCGGGTGGCCGGGCGGGCCGACGGCGGCGCGGTGTCCGCGCTGGTGAGGTCCCGGCTCGCCTGAGGCCGTCTGCCAGCATGGCCGCCATGACCGAGAGCGCGACGAGGCGTCCGTCCCGGGTCCGGGTCCCCCACCTGGCGCGCTGGAAGGCCGAGGGCCGCCGCTGGGCGATGCTCACCGCCTACGACGCGACCACCGCCCGCGTCCTGGAGGAGGCCGGCATCCCCGTGCTGCTGGTCGGGGACTCCGCCGCCAACGTGGTCTACGGCTACTCCAGCTCGCTGCCGGTCACCCTGGAGGAGCTGCTCCCGCTGGTCGCCGCGGTGGCCCGGGGCACCCAGCGCCCGCTGGTCGTGGCGGACCTGCCGTTCGGCTCCTACGAGGCCTCCGACGCCCAGGCCGTCACCTCGGCCGCCGCCCTCATGAAGGCCGGCGCCCACGCGGTCAAGCTCGAGGGCGGCGTCCGGGTGCGCCGTCGCGTCGAGGCCATCGTCGCCGCCGGCATCCCCGTCATGGGCCACGTCGGCTTCACCCCGCAGGCCGAGCACGCGATCGGCGGCTACCGGGTCGCCGGGCGCGACGACGCCGCCGCCGAGCGCACCGTCGCCGACGCGGTCGCGGTCGTCGAGGCCGGCGCCTTCGCCGTCGTGCTGGAGATGGTGTCCGCCCCGGTCGCGTCACGGATCCGCGAGGTCGTGGCCGTCCCCACGGTCGGCATCGGCTCCGGCGCGGACTGCGACGCCCAGGTGCTCGTCTGGCAGGACATGGCCGGCCTCAACGACGACAGCCGCCTGAGCTTCGTCAAGCGCTACGCCGACATGCGCACGGTGCTGCGCGACGCCGCCGCCGCCTACGCCCGCGAGGTCGAGGACGGCACCTTCCCCGACGCCGCCCACTCCTTCGACGCCTGAGGGCGGGCCCCTCACGGCGGGCCCCCTCACGGCGGGGCGCACCGCCGAGATCGCGGTGGTGCACCGCGACACGCCGGGACGCCGGTGCATCGCTGCGATCTCGAGGCCCCTACCCGCCGGCGGGCGGCTCCCACGCGGGCATCGGGTCGCCCACGAGGGCGGCGCGGAGCCGGTCGAGGTACCAGGACCAGCCGGCCTCGATGTCGGCCGCGTCCGACCCGGCCGCCAGCTGCTGCCGGAACGCGAGCAGGGTGCCCGCCCCGTCGGCCTCGAGGTCCACCTCGACCGTCCACACCTGGCCTGCGGTCTCGGGCAGGTCCACGACCAGGCGCCGCGGCGGGTCGCACTCCTGCACCGTGACCGTCGCCGGCGCGGCGACCTCGCCCCCGGCGTCCGCCTCGCCGGTCCACGTGAGCTCGACCGTGCCGCCCGGGCCGCCGCGGCCGGTGAACGTGCCGACCCACCGGCCGAGCCCCTCGCTCGTGGTCAGCGCGGCCCACACCTCGTCCATCCCGTGCGGGTAGCTGCGCCGCAGCACGACGGGGGTCCCCTCGGCGGGCTCGTCCCCGCGGTCCCGCCGGTCCCGCCGGCCCCGCCGGTCCCGTCCATGCCGTCCCCCTCGTCCCCGCGCGCCCGTCGCCCGGCACCGCGGCCGAGATTGCCACGGTGCGCGGTGGCGCGGGGCCTCCACCGCGCACTACCGCAATCTCGCCAGCCGCCCGACGCGCCGCCGCCCCCGCGCCCCCGCGCCCCCCGCCCGCCCCGCGCCCCGCGCCCGCGCCCCGCCCCCCGCGCCCCCGCGCCCCGCCGCCCCTGTGCCGAGATCGCGGCGATGCACCGCGACACGCCGGCGGGACGGCACATCGCTGCGATCTCGACCCTTCGCCTCGGGGGCACGCGCCGGCCGCCGCCCGACCGGCCGACCCGCCGCCGACCCGGCCGACGCGCCGTCGGCCCGCCTGCCCGGCGACGCCGCCCCCGCCGCGGGCGCGCCCGGACCCGCCCGGGGCTAGCGTCTGGCGCATGGCCTTCCGCAACCTGTCCGACAGCCTGGTCGGCTACGCGACGATGCTCGAGCAGTTCCACCCCACCGAGGCGGTCGAGCTCACGGCGCTGGCCGAGCAGCACGGCTTCGTCGGCTCGATGGTGGCCGACCACTTCGCGCCGTGGGTCCCCCAGCAGGGCCAGGCGTCGTTCGTGTGGAACGTGCTCGCGGCGCTGGGCGAGCGGACCGCCGGCGACATGGGCCCCGGCGTCACCTGCCCGAGCTTCCGCTTCCACCCGGCGCTGGTCGCGCAGGCCGCGGCCACCACCGAGGCGATGTACCCCGGCCGGCACTGGCTGGGGCTCGGCTCGGGCGAGGCGCTCAACGAGCACGTCGTCGCGGGCTACTGGCCCGAGGGCCCCCAGCGGGTGTCCATGCTCTTCGAGGCCGTCCGCCTCATCCGGCAGCTGTTCGACGCCAGCCTCGCGGGCAAGGACACCAAGTTCGCGGGCGAGCACTTCCGCATGGAGTCCACGCGCCTGTGGACCATGCCGGAGCAGGCCCCGCCGATCTACGTGGCCACCGCCGGTCCGGTGAGCAGCAAGCGGACCGGGAAGTACTGCGACGGCCTCATCACCGTCGGCGCCCCGCTCAGCAAGATCGAGATGATCCTGTCGAAGTTCGCGGAGGGCGCCCGCGAGGAGGGCAAGGACCCCGACACCATGCCCAAGGTCCTCCAGCTGCACCTCAGCTGGGCCGAGACCGACGAGCAGGCCCTGGCCAACGCGCTGGACCAGTGGCCCAACGGCGGCATGAAGTTCCCCAAGGCGGACATCCGCTCCCCGCACGACTTCGCGGCGATGGCGCAGCTGGTCCGGGCCGAGGACTTCGAGGGGCGCATGGTCATCAGCGCGGACCCCGACGTCCACCGCGCCTACGTCCAGACCTTCTTCGACGCCGGGATCGACAAGGTCTACCTGCACAACGTCGGCCGCAACCAGCGCGAGTTCCTCGAGGTCTTCGGCCGCGACGTCCTGCCCGCCCTGCACCGCTGACCCGCCCCCGCACAGGAAGGACCACCGCCATGAGCACCGACGAGGACGTCCAGTTCTGGTTCAACAGCAAGACCAAGCAGGTCGAAGAGGGCCGGCAGTCGCACTACACCGACCTCATGGGCCCCTACGCCACCCGGGCCGAGGCCGAGCAGGCCCTGAGCACCGCCGCCGCCCGCACCGAGGCGTGGGACGAGGCCGACGAGCAGTGGAAGAAGTAGACGTGCCGGACTGAGCGACCTTGACTCAGGCCGGATTGAGCGTCGTACACTCAATCCGGTCCCGGACGGGCCGGGACCCACTTCCCTCCAGAGGTCTCCCATGGCTCTCGGACGCACCTTCTTCACCGACATGGACCGGGTCTTCGAGGACATGACCCGGGGCATGGGCTCGCCCACGATCGGCTTCGGTGCCGTGGACGCGCACGTCGACGTGGACTCCGGACGGCTCACCGCCCGCTTCGACCTGCCCGGCGTCGACCGCGACTCGCTCGGCGTGCGGGTTCGCCGGCGACGCGCTGGTCATCGAGGCGCACCGGACGGGCCAGGAGCCCGGCCAGCGCACCAAGGTCCTGGCCGCCGAGCGGAGCACCGGCGCGGTCCGGCGCATCTTCCGCACCGGTCTCAACCTGGACGCCGACAGCGTCTCCGCCCGCTTCGACGACGGCGTGCTCACCGTCCAGGCCGGGACCCGGACCCCCGGCCGCACGGTCCAGGTCGCCTTCGGCGAGGGCTCCTCGCAGCAGTCCCTCACCGCGACCGGCGAGCAGCAGCCCGCGCAGGAGGGCTGAGCCCGCCCCGGCCCGGGCGCCCGGTCCCCCTCGTCCGTCCAGGCGCCCCGGCCGGTGGCTGCACCTAGACTCCCGGCCATGCCCACGACGACCGCACGCCCGCGGGTCCGCCCGGGGCGGGTCGGGCCGCGACGACACGTCCCGGACCGGATCCGCCGACCGGAGTACGTCGACCAGCGCCGGGCCGCCCGCTACACCGGCCCCGAGGTCAAGGACGAGGCGACGATCGCGGCCATGCGGGTCGCGGGCCGGCTGGCCGGCGACGCCCTGCAGGCCGTGGGCCGCGCGGTGGCCCCCGGGGTCACGACCGACGAGCTGGACCGGGTCGGCCACGAGTTCCTCGTCGCGGCCGGGGCCTACCCCTCCACCCTCGGCTACCCCGGCCACGGCGCGCCGCCGTTCGCCAAGTCGCTGTGCACCTCGGTCAACGAGGTCATCTGCCACGGCATCCCCGACTCCTCGGTGCTCGTCGAGGGCGACATCGTCAACGTCGACATCACGGCCTACCTCGACGTCGACGGCCTGGCCGTCCACGGCGACACCAACGCGACGTTCTGCGTCGGCGAGGTCGACGAGGAGGTCCGGCTGCTCGTCGAGCGCACCCGTGAGGCCACCCTGCGCGGCATCCGCGCGGCCCTGCCCGGACGGCAGGTCAACGTGGTCGGCCGCGTGATCGAGAAGTACGCCGACCGCTTCGGCTACGGCGACGTCGGCAGCCTTCACGGGCCACGGCATCGGCACCGCGTTCCACTCCGGCCTCGTGGTCCCCCACTACGACGCCGCCCCCGAGCACGACACGCTCATCGAGCCGGGCATGACGTTCACGGTGGAGCCCATGCTCACCCTCGGGTCCTCGCAGCACACGATGTGGGACGACGGCTGGACGGCGGTCACCGCCGACGGTTCGTGGACCGCGCAGTTCGAGCACACGGTCCTCATCACCGAGTCCGGCCCCGAGCTGCTCACCCTCCCCAGCGACGGGGTGCAGCTGTGAGCGCCCGGCTGGCCGTCGGCCTGGACATCGGCGGCTCCGGCATCAAGGCCGCCGTCGTCGACGTGGAGGCCGGCGAGCTCGCGGGCGAGCGGGTCCGCATCCCCACCCCCGAGGGCGGGGCCCCCGACGACGTCGCGCTCGTGGCCTCCGCCGTCGTGGCCAAGGTCATCCTCAGCGGCCCCGCGCCCACGGTGGGCACGGTGGGGGTCGGCTTCCCGGCCGTGGTCCAGCACGGCGTGACGAGGACCGCGGCCAACGTGCACGACGACTGGATCGACGCCCCTGCGGCGGAGCTGCTCGGCACGGCGATGGAGCGGGACGTGCTGGTCGCCAACGACGCCGACGTCGCCGGCCTGGCCGAGGTCCGCTTCGGGGCCGGACGCGGGGTGGCGGGCGTGGTGCTGGTCACCACGCTCGGCACGGGCATCGGCAGCGCCCTGTTCGTGGACGGCGTCCTGGTCCCCAACACCGAGATGGGCCACCTGGAGGTGGACGGCGAGGACGCGGAGTCCCGCGCCGCGGACAGCGCCCGGGAGCGCGAGGACCTGTCGTGGAAGGACTGGGCCCAGCGGCTCCAGCGGTACTACGAGACCGTCGAGAAGATCCTCGTGCCCGACCTCATCGTCGTCGGGGGCGGCGTGAGCAAGAAGCACGAGAAGTTCCTGCCGCTGCTCGAGCTGCGCACCCGCATCGTCCCCGCCGAGCTCCGCAACGAGGCCGGCATCATCGGCGCCGCCGTCATGGCGGCCGAGAGCGAGCAAGAGACGAGCGAGCAGAGATGAGCGAGCAGAGATGAGCGAGCAGAGATGAGCGAGCAGCCGTGAGCGAGCCGACCCCGGTCCCGGGCAGATCCGCGTCAACATGCCCGACGACCTGGCCGGCGGCGACTACGCCGACTTCGTCCGGGTGTGGCACGGCAAGGACATCTTCACCCTCGACTTCGCGGCGCTCGTGGCGCCGATGAGCCCCGAGGGCACGACCGCGCGCGTGGTCTCGCGGATCCGGATCCCCCCGAGCCAGGTGTTCGAGATCATGAAGGCGCTCGAGCGGTCCCTCACCGCGTGGGAGAAGGAGCACGGCCAGGAGCGCTGACCCGCTCGTCCCACACCTGCAGCGTCGCCTCGCGGACGGCGGCCGTCTGCGCCTGCACCAGGTGGAACAGCGCCTCCCGCGCCCACCGCTGGGCGGGGTGGCCCAGCGACATCGCCGCCCCGGCCCCGGCCGCCACCAGGGCGCCGGACGTGGCCACCAGCAGCTGCAGCGACTCCGCCCGCAGCCGGAGCCGCTCCCCCACCTGCTCGTCCGCGGGCACCTCGTCGAGGAGGCGGTAGGCCTGCTCGCGCAGGGCCGCGCCGCGCTCGGCCGCCGACCGGGCGACGTCGGCCGCGGGACCGGCGCCGGGGCGGGCGGAGGCGACGGCGAGGGCCCGGCACACCGAGGCCAGCAGACCGTAGACGGCGGGCACCACGTTGGCGGTGCGGGCGGCGTCGGCGGCGAGCCAGCCCGCGGCGGGGACGACGTCGAGCACGTCGTCGTCGGCCAGCCGGAAGCCGTCCAGGTCGAGCGTCGTCGTCCTCGTGCCCTGCATCGCGGCCAGCCGCATCGGCTCCCCCGCCGTCAGGCCCGCTGCCTCGTGGGCGGGGACCAGCCCGAGCACCAGGTCGTCGCCGGCCCTGGCACCGAGCAGCAGCACGTCGGCCAGGCCCCACGAGGTGAGCCAGCCGACGTGGCCGGACACCCGCCAGCCGTCGCCGTCGCGCCCGGCGGTCACCGGCGGCGGGCCCCCGCGCCGCAGGTGCGCGACGGCGGTCGCGCCCAGCGCCGACCCCTCGGCCAGGGCCCGCGCCCGCGCCGCCGGGCTGCCGACCGTAAAGGCGTCCGCCGCACCCGACGTGTCCGCCGCACCCGAGGGGTCCGCCGCACCTGGTCCCCCGGCCGCCTGGACGGCCACGGCCAGCGGCATGGCGTGCTGCGCGGTGACGAACCAGGTCGTGCCGCACGCACCGGCCAGGGTCTCGGTGACCGCACGGGCCACCGGGGGCGGCGCGCCCTGCCCGCCGAACCGGACGGGCGCCGTGACCCCGAGCAGGCCGGCCCGGGCCGCCAGGTCCACGCGCCCCCGGTCGACGGAGCCGGCCTCCCCGGCGGCGGAGGCCCCCGCACCAGCACCAGCCATGGCCGCACCGCCCGAGACCGCGCCGCCCGAGCACCGCGCCGCCCGGGACCGTGCCGCCCATGCCGTCGACCCGGTCGGCGTCCGCGGCCCAGGCGGCCGCCACCGACCGTGCGGCCGCCAGGAGCGGGTGCCCCGCGACGTCCGACCGGGGACCGAGGAGCGCGTCCACCTCGTCCACCAGCGGCCCGGTGTCGACGTCCTGCTCGGACGACGGGCGGGGCCGGACGTCTCCGTTGCTCCACCTGGGCATCACCGGGTCATCGTAGGCAGCCGCCCTCCAGCGGGCCGCGGCCCGTGCCGATCACGCAGGGGACGGTCGTCAGGGCCGTGCGGGAGGAAGGGGTGGTCGGGTGCTGCCGGACGTGTCCGCGCCGCCGCGGGACGGCACCACGCTGCCCCCCGCCCCCCGCGCGCACGTCGAGCCGCCTCCCGACAGCCTGCAGGACCTCCAGGGCCAGGAGCGCGAGGTCGCCGACCGCCGGCTCCAGGAGGCCTACGCCCTCACGGGGCTGGCCTGGTGGGAGTGGGAGACCGGCACCGGTCGCCTGCGCTGGTCCGAGGGCATGCAGCGCCTCGCCGGCCTGGAGGACCTGGACCGCCCCCCGACCATCCAGGACTGGGTGCCGCTGCTCGACCCGGCCGACACGGCCGTCTCCGCGGCGCACGAGCGGGCCGCGCTGAGCGACGGCACGCCGTACCGGCACGTGTTCCGCATCCGCACCCCTGCGGGCGAGCTCCGCTACCTCGAGTCCTGGTCCGGTCCGCTGCGCGACGCCCGCGGCGTCATCGTCGGGCTGCGCGGCGCCACCCTCGACGTGTCCGAGCGCGAGCTGGCCCAGCGCGCGCTCGCCGCGAGCGAGCAGCACTTCCGGGTCACGTTCGACCACGCGCCCCACGGCATGGCGATGATCTGGCTCCAGGGCGAGCGGGCCGGGCGGCTGCTGCGCGCCAACGACGCCTTCGCCCGCCTGCTCGGCCGCACCCGCGCCCACGAGCTCGACGGCCTGGGGCTGTCGGACTGGACCCCGCAGGGCGAGCGGAGGCGGTCCCGCGTCCGCCTGCGCGACATGGCCGAGGGGCGCTCGACGGGCACCTCGTACGCCCGCCGGTACCTGCGGGCGGACGGCACGGTCGTGCACGCGTGGGTGACCACCGCGGTCGTGCAGGACGAGTCCGGCCGCCCGCAGTTCGCCGTCGCCCACTGCATCGACGACACCGAGCGGCGGCGTCACCTGCAGGAGCTCGAGCGCCTCGCCCACACCGACAGCCTCACCGGGCTGGCCAACCGCACGGTGGTGGACCGCGAGCTCGCGCCCGCCACGAGCAGGGCCCGCGTCACGGGGCTGCTGCTGCTGGACCTGGACCGCTTCAAGCTCGTCAACGACAGCCAGGGGCACGCGGCCGGGGACGCGCTCCTCGTCCAGGTCGCCCGCCGGCTGCGGGCCACCGTCCCCTCGCCGCACACGGTGGGGCGGCTCGGCGGCGACGAGTTCGTCGTCGTGGTCGTCGAGGGCGCCCGGCACCGCCCGGCCGAGCTCGCGACCGCGGTCGTGGAGGCGATGCGCGACCCCTTCGACCTGCCGGGCGGCGAGCGGGTGTCGCTGACCACGAGCGTGGGGGTGGCCACCGTGGAGCCGGGCGGCACCAGTGAGGACCTGCTCACGCGCGCCGACCTCGCGCTGTACGCGGCCAAGGGGGTCGGCCGGGACCGGGTGGTCAGCTACGACGACCGGCTGCACGCACGCACCGGGCGGCGGGTGCGCGCGGAGACCCTGCTGCGCTCGGCCCTCGCGGCGGCGGAGGACGGCGGCCCGTCCGGGCTGCGCCTGGTCCTCCAGCCGGTCGTGCAGCTCCAGGACGGTGCCGTCGTCTCGGCCGAGGCCCTCGTGCGCCTCAGCGACGGCGAGGGGGCCGACCTGCACACCGGCGACCTCGTCGAGGTGGCCGAGGAGACCGGCCTCGTGGTCCGGCTCGACCGCTGGGTGATGCGCGAGGTGCTGCGGCTGCTCGCCGCCGACGAGGCGCGGCAGGCCCGCGGCGGGCCCGCCCTGCTGCCCGCCCGGGTCGCGGTCAACGTGTCCGGTCGCAGCATCGAGGACCTCGGCTTCGCCGCCCGGGTGCGCGACCTGCTGCGCGAGCACGACGTGGCCCCGGACCGCCTGGCCGTCGAGCTCACGGAGACCTCGCTGCTGCACGACAGCGGCGCGGTCGAGGACGCGGTGGCCGCGCTGGTGCGGCTCGGGGTCCCCGTCGGCCTGGACGACTTCGGGACCGGGTACTCCGCCCTGGCCTACCTCCCCCGGTTCCCCCTGACCTTCCTCAAGATCGACATGTCGTTCGTGCGGCGCCTGGGCCTGGAGCGCCGGGCCGACGCCGTGGTCGCGGCCATCGTGGAGCTCGCCCACGCCCACGACCTCAGCGTCGTGGCCGAGGGCGTGGAGACCGCGGAGCAGGCCGCGGCGCTGCGCGCGATGGGCTGCGAGCACGGGCAGGGCTGGCTGTTCGGCCGTCCGGCGGCGGTCCCCGCCGGCTGAGCGCGGCTGCCCGGGCGCCCCGTGCCTAGGGTGGTGGCCCGTGAGCCCCTCCCCCGACGCCACCCCGCCCGAAGCGACCGCGCCGACGGTGCGCGACGTGACCGCCGCCGCCCTGGACCTCGGCAACCCGTTCGCGGCCCCGAGCACGCTGCCCTACGGCCTGCCGCCGTTCGACCTCGTCCGGGACGAGCACCTGGCCCCCGCCCTGGCCGCCGGCCTCGCCGAGCAGCGCGCGGAGTGGGAGCAGGTCGCCACCGCTGCCGGCGAGCCCACGTTCGCGGGAACCGTGCTCGCCCTGGAGCGCAGCGGCCGGCTGCTGCAGCGCGTCGCCGCCGTGGTCGACGCCCTCGCCAGCGCCCACGCCACCCCCGGCGTGCGCGCCGTGGACGCGGAGTTCGCCGCCCCTCGCGCCGAGCACTCCGACGCGCTCTTCCTCGACGCCCGGGTCTGGGCGCAGGTCGACGACCTCCACGGCCGGCGTGCCTCGCTCGGGCTGGAGGCCGACGAGCTCCGGCTCCTGGAGCGCTACCACCGCGACTTCGTCCGCGCCGGTGCCGCGCTGCCGGAGGAGAGCAAGCAGCGCCTGCGCGAGATCAACACCGAGCTGTCCACCCTGGCCCAGCGCTTCGACACCCAGGTTACCGACGCCTCCAACGCGGCCGCCCTCCACCTCACCGAGGAGGCGGAGACCGCCGGGCTGAGCCCGGACGCCGTGGCCGCCGCCCGGGCCGCCGCGGCCGAGCAGGGCCTGGACGGCTGGCTCCTCACCCTGGTCCTGCCGACCCCGCAGCCCGCCCTGGCCTCGCTGGCCGACCGCGACGTCCGCCGGCGCCTGCACGAGGCCGCGGTCGGCCGCGGCCTGGGCGGGGACACCGACACCCGGCCGCTGCTGGTCCGGGCCGCCGCGCTGCGTGCCGAGCGGGCCGGCCTGTTCGGCTTCGGCAGCCACGCCGACTACGTCCTGGACGACCAGACCGCCGGCACGGTCGAGGCCGTGGACCGGGTGCTGTCCGGCATGGTCCCGGTCGCCGCGGCCAACGCCCGCGCCGAGGCCGCCGAGCTGGAGGCAGCTCCTGCACGCCGACGGCCACGACGGGCCGCTGCAGCCCTGGGACCACGCGTACTACGCCGCGCAGGTCCGCACCCGGCGGTTCTCGGTGGGCGGGGACGACCTGCGGCCCTACCTGGAGCTGGAGCACGTCCTGCACGGCGGGGTCCTCGCCGCCGCCACCCGCCTCTACGGCATCACGTTCACCGAGCGGGCGGACCTGCCCGGCTACCACCCGGACGTGCGGGTGTTCGAGGTGCACGACGAGGACGGCAGCGGTCTCGGCCTCTTCGTCGTGCGACTGGTTCGCCCGGCCCACCAAGCGCGGCGGCGCGTGGATGACGACGTTCGTCGACCAGTCCGACCTGCTCGGGCGACCGGCCCGTGGTCACGGTGTGCCTCAACGTGCCCCGCCCGCCCGAGGGCCGGCCCGCCCTGCTCACCCCCGACGAGGTCGACACCGCCTTCCACGAGTTCGGCCACGCCCTGCACGGGCTGTTCTCCGCGGTCCGCCACCCCCGCTTCTCCGGGACCAGCGTGCCCCGCGACTACGTGGAGTTCCCCTCGCAGGTCAACGAGATGTGGGCCTGGCACCCCGAGGTGCTGCCCGGCTGGGCGGTGCACCACGAGACCGGCGAGCCGCTGCCGCAGCCCCTGCTCGAGGCGCTGCAGCAGGCCCTGGCCTACGGCGAGGGCTTCCGGACCACGGAGTACCTGGCCGCCGACCCTGCTCGACCTCGCCTGGCACGCGCTGCCCCCGGGCCGCGAGGTCGCACCCGAGGACGTCGAGGCGTTCGAGGCCGAGGTGCTCGCCGGGCAGGGGCTCGACGTGCCCAGCGTGCCGCCGCGCTACCGCAGCACGTACTTCTCCCACGTGTTCGCGGGCGGCTACAGCGCCGGCTACTACGGCTACATCTGGAGCGAGGTGCTCGACGCGGAGCTCGTCGACTGGTTCACCGAGAACGGCGGCCTGCGCCGCGAGCTCGGCGACACCTTCCGCCGCGAGCTGCTGTCCCGCGGCGGCTCGGCCGACCCGATGGCCATGTTCGAGGCCGTCCGCGGCCGGGCGCCGCAGCCCGGAGCCGCTGCTGCGCCGGCGGGGCCTGCTGGTCGGCGGTCCGTCGTGAGCGGGCGGCCGTGACGGGCCGGCACCGGGACCTCACCGGCACGGTCGACGGCCCGGGACCACGGGCCGTTCCGGACGCTGCCCGACCCCCGCCCGGACGACGCGCCCTGGCCGCAGCATGCTCTGGCCCGTCCCCGGCGGCACCGTCCTCCAGGACGGCGTGGTGCGCCTGGAGCGGCTGGACCCCGACCGGGACGCCGGGGCGCTGCACGCCGCCCTGGACGACGACCGGGTCTGGGCGCACGTGCCCGGCCGCCCGGTCGACCCGGCCGGGCTGGCCGAGGTGCTCCGGCACCGCCAGGACGTGCTCGGCTGGCACCAGTGGCTGGTCCGGGACGCCGCGGGACGGCCGGGTCCTGGGCACGACGTCGTACCTGGACGCCTCGGCGGCCGACGCCCGCCTGGAGGTCGGCGCCACGGCCTACGTGCCCGACGTGTGGGGCGGCGCCGTCAACCCGGCGACGAAGCTGCTCGTCCTCGGCCTGGCCTTCGAGCAGCTCGGGGCCGGGCGGGTGCAGCTGAAGACCGACGTCCGCAACACCCGCTCGCAGCAGGCGATCGCGCGCCTGGGGGCCGGCTACGAGGGCGTCCTGCGCCGCTACCAGCGCCGCAGCGACGGGACGGTCCGCGACACGGTCGTGTTCTCCGTCACCGCGGAGGACTGGCCGACGGTGCGCCGGAGGCTGCGGGCCCGGCTCGGCCGGCCCTGACCCCCACCGGCAGGGTGGTTCGTCCGCACCTGTCCGGGGTACCTGCCCCTACGTGCGCAGCCCTGCCCTGACCGCCTGCCCCGGACCGAGGGGCCGCACCCGATGACGGCTCAGCTCGACCGCACCGCCCCGGCCGCGGCCGGCCGGCCGGGCGGCGGGCCCGCGCACCCCGGACCGTGCCCGCGGCGACGTCGAGGGGCTGCGCGCGGTCGCCGTCGTGGTCGTCGTCCTGTTCCACGCCGGCGTGCCCGGGCATCCACGGCGGCTACGTCGGCGTCGACGTCTTCTTCGTCCTGTCCGGCTTCCTCATCACCGGCCTGCTGCTGGCCGAGGTGCGCCGCAGCGGCACGGTGTCGCTGCGGCGGTTCTGGGCCCGGCGGGCACGACGGCTGCTGCCCCTGGCGACCCTGGTCTCCCTCACCACGCTGGCGGCCTCGTGGCTCCTGCTCACCGCCGCTCGAGGTCGCGCGAGATCGCCCGGGACGCGGTGTGGAGCGGGCTGTTCGCCATGAACCTGCTGCTCGCGCGCGACGGGGTCGACTACCTCGCCGACGACGCCGAGTCGCCCGTACCAGCACTACTGGTCCCTCGGGCGTGGAGGAGCAGTTCTACCTGCTGTGGCCGGTCGCGGTCGTCCTCGTGGTGCTCGGCGCCCGCTGGGCCGCCCGCCGCCGGTCCGCCGTCGCGGACCGGGCCCTGCGGGCCGCGCGGACCAGCGGCGGTCCCGACGTCGCCGGACCATGCTCGTCCTCACCGCGCTCGCCGTCGCCGCGTCCTTCGCGTGGGGCGTGTGGCGCACCGCCGAGCAGCCAGCCGCTGGCCTACTTCGAGCCGTGGAGCCGCGGCTGGGAGCTCGGGTGTCGGGCGCTCTGCTGGCCCTGGCCGCGCCCGCCCTGGCCCGCGTGCCCGGACCGGTCCGCGACGTCGCCGGCCGTCCTCGGCCTGGTCAGCCGTCGTCGCGTCGGCGCTGCTGCTGGACGAGGGCACCCCGTTCCCCGGCACCGCCGCCCTGTCCCCGTGCTCGGCACGATGGCCGTCGTCGCGGCGGGCACCGGCGGCAGCACGCGGCTCGGCAGGCTGCTCGGCGCCGCCCCCCTGCGGGCCGCTCGGCCGGCTCTCCTACGGCTGGTACCTGTGGCACTGGCCGGTGCTGCTGCTGGCCCCGCGCGCCCTGGGCGGCGACCCCGGCCTGGCGGGCCGCCTGCTGCTGTCGTCTGTGCGCCCTGGGGCTGGCGTGGCTGACGTACGGCCTGCTCGAGGACCCGCTGCGCCGGCACCCCCGCCTGGTGGCCAGCGCCGCCCGCTCGCTCGCGGTGGGTGCCCTCTGCGTCGCCCTGGCCGCCGGGACCGGGGCCTTCGCGCAGGCCGTGGTGCCCGAGGTCCGTGGCACCGCCGCCCCCGTGGCGCCCGTCGCGACGGCAGAGGCCGAGAAGGTGCAGGTCGGCGCGGTGGACGAGGTCAGCGTGCGCGAGGCCGTCCTGGCGGCGGCCGGGCTCGACGGGGTCCCGGCCAACCTCGACCCCACGCTGGAGGAGGCCACCGAGGACGCCGCCCGCGGCCGCAGCGAGGACGGGATCTCCTGCATGGTCGCCGTCGAGCACGAGGACGTCTCCCGGGAGCCGGGAGGCTCCTGCGTCTTCGGCAGCCACCCCGACGGCGCCACGACGGTGGTCCTCACCGGCGACTCCCACGCCTACCAGTGGTACCCGGCGGTGCTCCAGGTCGCCGAGCGGCGCGGCTGGCGCCTGGTGGTCATGACCAAGGCCGGCTGCCCGCTGTACGACGTGAGCATCGACCTCAAGAGCCTCCGCCGCGCCTACACCGAGTGCGACGTCTGGCAGGACGAGGCCCTGCGAGCGCATCGAGGCCGAGGAACCGGACCTCGTCATCATGTCCGCGGCCGTGTTCTCGCCGCGGGGCGACGACTTCACCGACCGGTGGGCCGCCGGCGTCGGCCGCACCACCCGCGAGCTGCGCGAGACCACCGGGGCCCGGGTCGTGCAGATCGCCGACACCCCCAACCCGGACAGCGACGTGCCGACGTGCCTGGCCGAGCACCTGGACGACGTCCAGGAGTGCGCGGTGGACCGCGGAGGAGGCGCTGCTGGACCCGGAGCGCCGCCAGGCGACCGCCCGCGCCGCCGAGGAGGCCGGGGCCCTGCTCGTCGACCCCGTGCCGTGGTTCTGCGACACGACGTGCCCGCCGATCATCGGCAACGCCCCGGCCTACCACGACGACGACCACATCAGCGCGACGTACGCCGCCCAGCTCGCCCCGCTGCTGGACGAGCGGCTGACCGCCGCCCTCGCCGCGCCCCCGCCCGGCTGAGCCCGGGAGCGCTCCCTGTCCCCGGCCGGGCGACGGGGGCTAGCCTCCGGTCCGGGAGGCATCATGAAGGTGCTCGTCGCGACCACCGCCGGCGCCGGTCACCTGGCCGGCCTGCTGCCCTTCGCCCGCGCCGCCGTCCGCGCCGGCCACGACGTGCGCGTGGCGGCGCCGCTCTCCTTCGCCCCGGCCCTGGCCGCGGCCGGGCTCGTGCACGAGCCGTTCGCCGACGCCGACCCGGCAGAGCTCGGCGCCGTGTTCGCGCGGGTCCCCGCCGGGACGATGGGGCAGGCCGACGCCCTCGTGGTCGCGGAGGTCTTCGGCCGCATCGACCTGCGCGCGGCCCTGCCGGGGATGCAGGCCCTCGTGGCCCGCTGGCGCCCGGACGTCGTCCTGCGCGAGCCGGCCGAGCTCTCCTCCTACGTGGTGGCGCAGCGGGAGGGGCTGCCGTGCGTGCAGGCCAACATCGGCACGGACCGGATCGACGACCGGCTGCTGCCGCTGCTGCAGGGGCCGCTGGCCGAGGTCGGCTGCGACGACGCGGGGCTGCGCGCCGCCCCGCGGTGGACGGTGGTGCCGCCCAGCCTGGACGGCCGGCCCGCCGGGGTGACCGGCTCCCTGACCGCGGCCCGCGACCCGCACGAGGAGAAGGCCTCGGGCGGTCTCCCGCCGGGTCTCGGCACCGGCGACGACCCTCTGGTGTACGCGACGTTCGGCAGCATCGCGGGGGGCATGGGGCTGTTCCCCGGGCTGTACGCGGTGGTCCTGGAGCAGCTGTCCGCGCTGCCCGTGCGGGTCCTCCTCACCGTGGGCCAGGCCGGGGACCCTGCGGCGCTCGGTCCTGTCCCGGCCCACGTGTCGGTGCAGCGGTGGTGGCCGCAGGCCGACGTCCTCCCCCACGCCGCCGTGGTCCTCAGCCACGGGGGGTTCGGGACCACGCAGGGCGCGGTGGTCGCCGGGGTCCCGCAGGTCGTCGTGCCGCTGTTCTCGTTCGACCAGTTCGTCAACGCCGACCAGCTCGCTGCGGCCGGGGTGGCGCGCGCCCTCGTGGCGCCCGGCGTGGCCGACCTGCCCGCGGCCTCCATCTTCCCGGCGGGCCCGGCCGCGGCGGCCGGGACCGGGGAGGCGGTGGCCGCGGTCCTCGCCGACCCGGCCTACCGGCACCGGGCCGCGGGGGTCGTCGAGGAGGTCGCCGCGCTGCCGAGCACGGACGACGTCGTCGCCACGCTGGCGTCGCTGGTCTGACGGCCGGGCCGGCCTAGGGGCCGGGCTCCCGGCCGCTGCCCCGCTGGGAGGCCGTGTACGACCAGGCCCGCAGCCGCCGGAGGTACTCCACGGGCTGCAGGTCGCCGGCGCCGACCCAGGGTCGCGTCCGCAGGTCCTGCTCGGCGGCCGGCGGCCCCGGCACGAGCCGGCCCCAGGGGCGCCACGGCCCCAGCGGCGCGGCGAGGAGCAGGTCGATCACGTCGCCGGCGGGGCGGGACCCCAGGAGCACCCGCCGCCCGGTGCCGGTACGGAACGGGACCAGCGAGGACGACGTCCGGCTGAGCGGGGTGGGCACGAAGACCCACCGCCAGGCGGTGCTGAGCAGCAGGTCGAGCGGCCCGCCGTCCGTCGCCAGCCCGGGCAGCCGGACCGCCACCCCGCCGACGTCGGGCAGCGGCGGCGGGAGCCCGGCGCTGCGCGAGAACCTCACGAGCCCCTCGTGCACGGCCCGCTCGTCGAGCAGCCGGCTGCCGGTCCGGACGGCGTCCTGGGCACCGTGGACGTGCAGCGCGCAGGTCCGGACGGTGCCGCGCGGGTGCAGCGCCGCGGCGCCGCGCAGACGGGCGAGGAGGTCGGCGGTGCGCGCGGTCAGCGCGGCGGGAGGGGCGAGGAGGTCCATCGCCGTGGGGGCTACCCCCGGCCTGGGGCCGCTAACCGGACGCGCGCACCGGTGCCGAGGGCCAGGGACGGGGCCTCGGGTCGGGGGGACGAGCCGGCCTGTAAGCCGGGTTCTGTACCGGTGCTCGCGCACCGGTGGCGACCATCCATCTACGAGCGCCGTCGCCGACGCCCTCCTGCGGTCTACCCGGACGCTCGGGCGGGCAGCCCTCGGGCGCGTCCTGTCTGACCTTGCTCCAGGTGGGGTTTGCCTAGCCGCACCGGTCACCCGGCACGCTGGTGGTCTCTTGCACCACCCTTTCACCCTTACCGCCGTCCCGGTCGCCCGGTCCGTCGGCGGTCTTCTCTCTGTGGCACTGTCCCGCGGGTCACCCCGGGTGGGCGTTACCCACCACCTCGCCCTGTGGAGCCCGGACTTTCCTCGGCGGGCCCGGGGGCCCGACGCGGTCGCCCGGCCGACTCGTCCGCGGTCAGGGTAGACGGTCGGCCGTAGGGTCGGGCATGGGCGAAGCCGGTCGTCGTCGGGCCGCGCAGGCAGCCGGTCGTGTCCCCGCAGGTCGAGAAGGAGCTCCTGCGCCTGCAGGCCGAGCTGGTGACCATGCAGGAGTGGGTGCGCCGCTCGGGGGCGCGTGTCGTCGTCGTCTTCGAGGGACGCGACGCCGCAGGCAAGGGCAGCACCATCAAGCGCGTCACGGAGTACCTCAACCCGCGCGTGGCCCGCGTCGTGGCCCTGCCCGCCCCCACCGAGCGCGAGCGCAGCCAGTGGTACTTCCAGCGCTACGTGGCCCACCTGCCTGCGGCCGGCGAGATCGTCCTGTTCGACCGCTCCTGGTACAACCGGGCCGGCGTGGAACGGGTCATGGGGTTCTGCACCGAGGCCGAGCACCGCCGCTTCCTGCACCAGTGCCCGCTGTTCGAGCGGCTGCTGGTCGAGGACGGGATCATCCTGCGCAAGTACTGGTTCTCGGTGAGCGACGCCGAGCAGGAGGCCAGGTTCCGGTCCCGGCTCGAGGACCCGATGCGGCGGTGGAAGCTGTCCGGGACGGACCTGGACTCCGTGGCCCGCTGGGAGGACTACTCCCGCGCCAAGGACGAGATGCTCGTCCACACCGACATCCCGGAGGCGCCGTGGTGGGTCGTCGACTCCGACGACAAGCGCCGCGCGAGGCTCGACATGATCCACCACCTGCTCGCCGGCGTGGACTACGAGCCGGTGGAGGCGCCGACCCTGTCGCTGCCCGAGCGTCCTGCGCCCGGCGGCTACCGCCGTCCCTCGCGCGACACCCAGCACCGGGTCCCCGACCACACCGGCACCCTGCTCTGACGTCGGGTGCGTGGGCCCTACCGGCCGGCCGGCCGGGGCCTGGCGGGTACGTCGGCTTCCTCGGGAGCGGTGAGGTCGAGGACGGTGCCGGGGACCGCGCCGTCGGGGACGAGGGTGTCGGGCGCCACGGTGTCCGCGACCACGGCCCCGCGCTGCCCGGCGGGACGCTCCGGCCCGACGGTGGAGTCCCGCACGGTCTGCCGCTCGGCCTCGGCGTTGAGCGCGGCCCCGAGCACGACGAGCAGCACGGTCAGCCAGAGCCACAGCATGCTGATGGCCACCCCGGCGAGGGAGCCGTACGTCGTCTCGTAGGTGCCGAGCCCGCGCACGTAGGCGAACAGCCCGACCGACGCCGCCGACCACAGCACGGTGGCCGCGAGCGCGCCGGGGCTCACCCAGCGCCAGCGGGGGCTGCGCCGGTCCGGCGCGAGCCGGTACAGCACGCCGAGCCCGACGACCATGAGCAGGCCGAGCACCACCCAGGCCAGCACGGCCGTGACGTCGACGACGTCCTCGGGGGCCCCGGCCAGCGCCCGGGTGGCGAGACCTCCCCCGGCCAGCACCGCGCCGAGGACCACCGAGGTGCCGAGGACCAGCGCGAGCGACAGCCCGACGAGGCGGAGGAACCCTCGTGTCTCGGTCTCGTGGTAGGCCAGCGTGAGCGCGTCGACGAGGTAGGTCATCGCCGTCGTGGCGGTCCACAGGGCCAGCGCGAGCGCCACGAGCCCGCGGACCGTGTGGACCTCGGTGGATGCCGCGGTGATGGACAGCACCTGGTCGGCGACGACCTGCTCCATGGTCGGCGGCAGCACCCCAGCCAGGGCCGACAGCTGCTCGAGCGCCTCGGCCGGCGTGGTGACCGCGCCGTACACCGACACGGCGGTGAGCAGGACCGGGGCGATCGACAGCACCGCGAAGAAGGCGATGCCCGCGCTCAGCAGGGGGAAGCGATCCGCGAGCAGGCGGTGGCCGACGCGGCCCAGCACCATGAGCCAGCCCTGGGGCGGGATGTGGCGCGGCGTGCGCGCGCGGCCCCCGGGGGCGGCCGACCACCTGGCCCGGACGTCCCGCAGGTCCTGCATGCGACGAGTGTCCCCCACCCGACGGCGCCCGGGACGGACGCGTGACGGCCCGATCGGCCCGGTCGGCCCGGTCGGTTCAGAGGAGCAGCCGGGTCACCACGGAGGCGGCGGCCAGCACGCCGGCCACCGCGGCGGCGGTCCCCGCAGCCCGCCGGGCCGCCAGCCGGTCGAGCGGGTCCGGGGCCCAGCGGCTCGTCGTGACCTGCCAGACCAGGAGCACCAGCACGAAGAGGCACGCCGACATCAGCGCGTAGGAGGCGAAGGCCATCAGTCCCCCATCAGAACAGGGTCGAGGCGTCCGGCGGGACGTGGAGCCCGACCCCGTCGACCTCGGCGCCCCCGTCGGGCCAGTGCCGCGTGGTGGTGAGGCTGCCGGGCGCGAACCGCAGCCGCCACAGCGCCTGGTCCCCGGCGCCCAGCAGGGTGCGCACCACGGACCGGATCGGCGTCATGTGGCAGACCACGACGACCGTCCCGCCCCGGTGCTGGACCAGCAGGTCCGCGAGGCCCTCGGCGACCCGGGCCTCCAGGTCGTGCACGGACTCCCCGCCCGGGGGCCGGACCGAGGGGTCGGTGAGCCAGCGGCCGTACAGCGTCGGGATCTGCGGCGGACACCTCGGCCGCGGTGCGGGCGTCCCAGTCCCCGAAGGCGACCTCGGCCCAGCGGTCGTCGACCGCGGCGCGCGGCCAGCCCAGCCGCTCGCGCAGCAGGTCGCCGGTCTGCCGGGCCCGCAGCAGCGGGGAGGTGACGACGGCGTCGACGCCGACCCCCGCCAGGTACGGGACGGCGCCGACCGCGTCCAGCCGCCCGACGTCGGTCAGGGGGGCGTCCTCGCCGCGCACGCCGGAGAACCGGCGCTCCTGCGTGAGCCGGGTGCGGCCGTGGCGCACGAGCAGCACCGTCGTGGCCGGTCCGAGGTCGGGCTGGCTGGCGCCCAGCGGGACCGCCGTGGCCGCGGGTGACGGCCCCGGCAGGCGCGCCGGGGCCGGCACCGCGGGCGGGCACCGGGTCGGGGGCGGGGTCCACCCGACCGACGGGGTCGGTCGCGTCGGCGTCCGAGCGGGGGGGGAGGTCGGGGTGAGGGTCGGGGTCGGCGGCCAGCAGGGCGACCATGTCCTCGACCGTGCGCTCGACGCCGTCCATGGCGTCGTTGGCGAGCCGGTCCGCGGCCGCGTTCTGGGCCCGCGGCACCCAGGTGTAGCGGACCAGGGCGGGGTCGAACGCGCGCGAGGCCTGGGCGGCGATCCCGGCCAGGCGGCGGTCCTTGATCTTCCACCGCCCGGACATCTGCTCCACCACGAGCTTGGAGTCCATCCGCACCTCGACGCGCGCGGCCGGGTCCAGGGCCGCGGCCATCCGCAGGCCGGCGAGGAGCCCGGAGTACTCGGCGACGTTGTTGGTGGTGAGCCCGCAGCGCTCCCCGGCCTCGGCGAGCAGGCGGCCGTCGGCGGCGTCGCGGACGAGCGCGCCGAACCCGGACGGGCCGGGGTTGCCGCGCGAGCCGCCGTCGGCCTCGACGACGAGCCGGCGCGGCGGGCCCGGGCGGGGCGGGGTCCCCGCGCTCACGCCCCCGCGCTCTCGGGCCGGACGAGGATCCGTTCGCACTCCGGGCAGCGCAGCATCTCCTCGGCGGGCCGCTGCAGGAGCGCGTGCACCTCCGAGGGCGCCATGGGCATCCGGCAGCCGTCGCAGCGGCCCTCCACGAGCTGGGCCGCCCCGCTGCCGAGCCGGCCGCGCAGCCGCTCGTAGACCTTGGTCATGGCCTCGGGCAGCCCGGTGGCGGCGGCCTTGCGGTCGTCCTCCACCGCGGTGCGGGCGGAGTCGAGCTCGGCGTACCGGGCGTCCCGCGCAGCGGTGACGGCGGCGGTCTCGGCCTCCACGGCGGCGAGGCGGGCCTCGGTCTGCTCCAGCAGCCCGGCCTGCTCCTCGCGGCGCTCCATGACCTCCAGCTCGACGTCCTCCAGGTCGGACTGGCGCCGCGCGAGGCTCTCCACCTCGTGCTGCAGGCCCACGAGGTCCTTGGCGCTGCCCTGGCCGGAGTCCAGGCGGGCCCGGTCGCGGGCGGCGCGCGAGCGGACGGACTGGACGTCGTTCTCGGCCCGCTGCAGCTCCCGGTCCAGGTCGGAGACCTTGGTGCGGAGCAGGACGACGTCGTCGCGCAGGGTGCGGGCCAGGGTGCCGAGCTCGGCCGCGCGGGCGGCCTCGGGCAGCGTCGCCCGGGTGTGCGCGATCTGGTCCAGCCGCGTGTCGAGCGCCTGCACCTCCAGCAGCCTGCGCTGGTCGGCGGGGGCGACGGTCACCATCGGGCTGCTCCTGGGGATCGGCGGGGCGCGGTCGGGACGGGCGGGCCGTGCGGGCCGTACGGGTCAGGCGCGCGAGGTCCACGGGTCGGTCACGGTACGGGACACCGTGACCTCGAGGTGCTCCCCCAGCGGGTCGGTGGCGGCGAGGATCCGCTCGCGCGCCCCCATGAGCCACGGCCACTCGCTGGCCCAGTGGGCGACGTCGACCAGCCACGGCCCGCCGACCTCCATGGCGTCGGAGACGGGGTGGTGGCGCAGGTCGGCGGTGACGAACACGTCCGCGCCGGCCGCGCGGGCCGCGCCGACCAGCGACCCCCCGGACCCGCCGCACACCGCGACCCGCTGGACGGGGTCGTGCACCGGCCCGGCGACCCGGGCGCCCGTGGCCGTGCGCGGCAGGACCTTGACGACGTGCTCGGCGAAGGCCTGCAGGCTCATCGGCTGCGGCAGGGTGCCGACCCGGCCCAGGCCGCGCGGGGACGACCACGCCGCGAGCTCGAGCACCTGGAACACCGGCTCCTCGTACGGGTGCGCCTGGCGCATGGCGGCCAGCACCGCCTCCCGGCGCCCGCGCGGGGCGACCATCTCCACCCGGGTCTCCGGCTGCACCGCCCGCTCGCCGACCCGGCCGACGGCGGGGGTGCTGCCCGGTCCCGGCTCGAAGGTCCCGGTGCCCGTCGTGGTCCAGGCGCAGCGGGCGTACTCCCCCAGCCGGCCCGCTCCGGCGGCGGCGAGGGCGTCGACCATGCGCTCGGCCTCCGGGGCGGGGACGAGCACGACGAGCTGGTCGGTGGGGTCCTGCGGCTTGGCGGTCAGCGGGGCCAGGCCGGTGAGGCCGATGGTCCGGGCCAGGGCGTCGGAGACCCCGGGGGCCGCGGAGTCGGCGTTGGTGTGGGCGGTGAACAGGGCGCAGCCGGAGGTGACGAGCCGGTGGACCAGCCGGCCCTGGGGGGTGTCGGTGCCCACGCCGTGCACCGCGTCCAGCAGCAGCGGGTGGTGGGCGACGAGGAGGTCGGCGCCCGCCTCCAGCGCCTCGTCGACGACCGCCGTGGTGACGTCGACCGCCAGCAGGACCGTCGACACCTCGGCGGCGAGGTCGCCGCAGACCAGGCCGACCGCGTCCCAGCTCTCCGCGAGCGAGCGCGGGTACGCCTCGTCCAGCGCGCTGACCACGTCCTGCAGGGTGACGGCCATGCCGCGGAGGGTAGCCGAGGTGCTCGGTGGGCCCGGCCGGGCTCGAACCGGCGACACCCGCGGTGTAAGCGCGGTGCTCTGACCAACTGAGCTACAGGCCCCAGGTCGCAGGGTAACGACCCGGACAGCGGGCGTCGGCGCGCGCCGGCGGCCGCCGGCGCGCGTCGGGGCGGGCGTCAGAGCGCGGCGACCGCGTCCCGGTAGGCCTGGGTGTCGCGGGCCTGCCCCGGTCCCTGGACGGTCGACCAGCGCACCACGCCGGTCTGGTCCACGAGGAACGAGCCGCGCGTCGCGAAGCCGAGCCCGGGCATGAAGACGCCGTAGCGCTTCGCCACGGCGCCGTGGGGCCAGAAGTCGCTGAGCAGCGGGAACCGGTAGCCCTCGGCGTCGGCCCAGGCGCGCTGAGCGTGCTTGGGGTCGCAGGAGATGCCGACGACCTGGACGGTGTCGTTGGCGAAGGACGACAGGTCGTCGCGGATCTCGCACAGCTCCCCGGTGCAGGTGCCCGAGAACGCGAAGGGGTAGAAGACGAGCAGGGCGGCGCGGTTGCCGCCGTCGTGCAGGACGTCGGACAGCGACACGTCCTGCCCGTGCTGGTCGGGGAGGCGGAACTCCGGGGCGGGGGTCCCGAGCGCGGGCACGGAGCCCTCGAGCGGGATGCCGATGTCGATCGAGGGTGCGGCGGTCACTTGCGGCCCTTCGGGGATGCGAGACGCGTGCCCGACCAGTCGGGGCCCGCGCTGATGCTCGAGGTGCCGTGCAGCCCGGCGGTCGGGGCGGCCTCCTCGATGTCGCCCGGCTCGACGTGGTCGGGCCGGCCGAGCTTGGGGGTGAGGAGCCAGACGACGCCGCCCTCGCCCAGGTTGGTGAGGGAGTCCATGAGGGTGTCGACGAGGTCGCCGTCCCCGTCGCGGAACCACAGCAGGACGACGTCGGCGACCTCGATGGAGTCCTCGTCCTCGAGGGAGGACCCGGCCGTCGCCTCGATGGACTCTCGCAGGGCCTCGTCGACGTCGTCGTCCCAGCCGAACTCCTGGACCACCTGACCGGCCACGATCCCCAGCCGGCGGGCCAGGACGGCGTCCGCCGGTCCGTCGGCGGTGGCAGACATCCAGTTCGCTCCCTCGTCAAGGGCGCCGGTACCCGGTGCCGCTGGGACCAGTCCACCCCACGGCCACGTGACTCCGCAAGCAGAACACCCCGTGTTGGCCCCCGCGACAGGACGGGCCAGGATGGGTGCGGGACCGGGCGACCCCCGTGCACCCCGCGCACCGCACCTGCCGAAGACCCGCTGGAGGACACGTGGCCAACGCCGACGACGCACCGATGCTGGACGGCCTGCTCGCCCAGCTCCCGGACGTCGACCCCGAGGAGACGGCGGAGTGGCGCCAGTCGCTCGCCGCCGCGGTCGAGGCCGGCGGCCGCGAGCGCGCCCGCTACCTCATGCTGCAGATGCTCCAGGCGGCCCGCGAGCAGCACCTCGGCGTGCCGGCGCTGACCGCGACGGACTACATCAACACCATCCCGCCCGAGGCCGAGCCGCTGTTCCCCGGCGACGAGGAGACCGAGCGCCGCTACCGCCGCTGGATCCGGTGGAACGCCGCCGTCATGGTCCACCGCGCGCAGGCCCCCGGCATCGGCGTCGGCGGGCACATCTCCACCTACGCCTCCTCGGCCACGCTGTACGAGGTCGGCTTCAACCATTTCTGGCGCGGCCGCGACCACGCCGGCGGCGGGGACCACGTCTTCGTCCAGGGCCACGCCTCCCCCGGCATCTACGCCCGCGCCTACCTCGAGGGCCGCCTGTCCGAGGAGCAGCTCGACGGCTTCCGGCAGGAGAAGTCCTCCCCCAGCGGCGGGGTGTCGAGCTACCCGCACCCGCGCCTCATGCCGGACTTCTGGGAGTTCCCCACCGTCTCCATGGGCCTCGGCCCGCTCAACGCCATCCACCAGGCGCAGTTCGACAAGTACCTGCACAACCGCGGGATCAAGGACACGTCCGCCCAGCACACCTGGGCGTTCCTCGGCGACGGCGAGATGGACGAGCCGGAGAGCCGGGGCGCCCTGCAGGTCGCGGCCACGGAGGGCCTGGACAACCTCACCTTCGTCATCAACTGCAACCTGCAGCGCCTCGACGGGCCGGTCCGCGGCAACGGCAAGATCATCCAGGAGCTGGAGTCGTTCTTCCGCGGCGCCGGCTGGAACGTCATCAAGGTCGTCTGGGGCCGCGACTGGGACCCGCTGCTGCACCAGGACCGCTCCGGCGCGCTGGTCAAGCTGATGAACGACACCCTCGACGGGGACTACCAGACCTACCGCGCGGAGTCCGGCGCGTTCATCCGCGAGCACTTCTTCGCCCGCGACCCACGGACCAAGAAGCTGGCCGACCCGCTGAGCGACGCCGACATCTGGAACCTGCGCCGCGGCGGGCACGACTACCGCAAGGTCTACGCCGCCTACAAGGCCGCCGCCGAGCACACCGGCCAGCCCACGGTGATCCTGGCCAAGACCGTCAAGGGCTGGGGCCTGGGCACCAACTTCGCCGGCCGCAACGCCACGCACCAGATGAAGAAGCTCGCCCTGGACGACCTGAAGAACTTCCGCGACGGGCTCCGCATCCCGATCGAGGACTCCCAGCTCGAGTCCGACCCGTACCGCCCGCCGTACTACAAGCCGGCCGACGACGACGAGACGCTGGAGTACCTGCGCGGGCGCCGTCGCACCCTCGGCGGCGGCCTGCCCTCGCGCAAGGGCAGCCGCGGGCCGATCACGCTGCCCGACGACTCCGCCTACGCGGTGGCCAAGCGCGGCTCCGGCAAGCAGCCGGTCGCCACGACGATGGGCTTCGTCCGGGTGCTGCGCGACCTCATGCGCGACAAGGAGTTCGGCAAGCGGGTCGTGCCGATCATCCCCGACGAGGCGCGCACGTTCGGGATGGACTCCTTCTTCCCGACGGCCAAGATCTACAACCCGAAGGGCCAGCGCTACGCCAGCGTCGACCGCGAGCTGATGCTGTCGTACAAGGAGGCCGTCGACGGGCAGATCCTCCACCTCGGCATCAACGAGGCCGGCTCGGTGGCTGCGTTCACCGCGGTGGGGTCGTCGTACTCCACGCACGGCGAGCCGATGGTCCCCATCTACATCTTCTACTCGATGTTCGGGTTCCAGCGGACCGGCGACGGGATGTGGGCCGCGGCCGACCAGATGGCGCGGGGCTTCTACCTCGGCGCCACGGCGGGGCGGACCACGCTGACCGGCGAGGGCCTGCAGCACGCGGACGGGCACTCCCCGCTGCTGGCCTCGACCAACCCGGCGATCGTCAGCTACGACCCGGCGTACGTGTACGAGATCGGCCACATCGTCCAGGACGGGCTGCGCCGGATGTACGGCGAGGGCGGCCCGGACGGCCGGGGCGAGGACCTCATGTACTACATCACCCTCTACAACGAGCCGTACGTGCAGCCGGCCGAGCCGGAGGGCCTGGACGTCGAGGGCGTGCTCAAGGGCATGCACCTGGCCCACCCGGGCAGCGGCGACGGCCCGCGGGTGCAGCTCATGGCCTCCGGCGTGGCCGTGCCGTGGGCCCTGGAGGCCCAGCACCTGCTCCGCGAGGACTGGGGCGTGGTGGCCGACGTGTGGTCGGTGACCTCGTGGGCGGAGCTGCGGCGCGACGGCCTGGCCGCCGACGCCGAGGCGTTCGCCTCGCTCGGCTCCGAGCGCCGGGTGCCCTACGTGGCGCAGCGCCTGGCCGAGGCCCCCGGCCCCGTGGTCGCGGTGTCGGACTACATGCGCGCGGTCCCGGACCAGGTCGCCCAGTTCGTCCCGGGCGAGCAGGGCCGGTTCACCTCGCTCGGCGCGGACGGCTTCGGCTTCTCCGACACCCGCGCCGCCGCCCGGCGGTTCTTCAAGATCGACGGGCCCTCGGTCGCGGTGCAGGCCCTGGCCTCGCTCGGCCGCTCCGGCGACATCGACCCCGACATGGCACGCCAGGCCTACGAGAAGTACGCCATCGACGACGTCACCGCCGGCACCACCGGCAACGCGGGCGGCGACGCCTGACCTGAGCAGCACCGCAGCGCGCCAGGCCCCCGCCCAGGGGACCGGGCGCGCTGCTGTCCGTGGGTGGCTCGCAGACGCGCCTGGCAGCAGGACACGCGGGTGGCAGCAGCGACCGTCGTGATCCGGGCCGTCCGGGGCCCCGACCGCGACCGTCCGTGCTGCCATGCGTGTGGGGGGCGGGGGCGGGGCTGGCAGGCTTCTCGGCCGTGACTTCTCCTGCTGCCGTCGAGCCGCGTGCCGTGCGGGCCCGGGCTGCCGTGTCCGCGGTGTTCTTCGTCAACGCGGTCCTGTACGCGAACCTCGTGCCGCGCCTGCCCGACGTCAAGGACGCCCTCGACCTGAGCAACGCCGCCCTCGGCACGGCCATCGCCGCCATGCCGGTGGGGGCGCTGCTCGCCGGGCTCTTCGCGCCCGCGGTGATCCAGAGGGCCGGTTCCGCGCGGGTGGCCGCGTTCGGGCTGGTCGGTCTGGCGGTGGCCGTGGTCGGGGTGCCGCTGTCCGGCTCGTGGGCCGCCTTCGCCGCGGTCATGCTGCTGCTGGGGGCGCTGGACGCGGTGGTCGACGTCGCCCAGAACGCCCACGGCTTCCGGGTGCAGCGGCTGTACCGGCGCTCGGTGGTCAACGCCTTCCACGGGCTGTGGAGCGTCGGCGCGGTCGCGGGCGGGCTGCTGGGCTCGGCGGCCGCCGGCCTCGGCGTCCCGCTGCTGTGGCACCTCGTCGCCTCGGCGGTCGTGTTCAGCCTGGTGGCCGTCGTCGCCTACCGGTCCATGCTCGCCGGTCCCGAGGACGCCGAGCGCGAGCCGGCCCCGGCGGACGCGGCGCCGAGGGACCCCATGCCCCTCGCCTACCGCGACCAGCCCACGAGCGACCAGCCCACGAGCGACCAGCCCACGCACGACCAGCCCACCGGCGACCTCGGCCCTCCGGCGGTCAGGGACGCCGACCCGGAGCTCGACCCCGACGCCGGGCCCGGGCTCGACCCGGCCGCCGCGGCGCAGGAGGCCGCCCGCCGCCAGGTCCGCCGCCACGCCGTCCTCGTCCTGGCCGCCCTCGGCGCCCTCGCCGCCTGCGGGGCCTTCGTCGAGGACGCCGGCGCCTCGTGGAGCGCGCTGTACCTGCGCACCGAGCTCGGCGCCGGCGCGGCGACCGCGGGGCTCGGCTTCGTCGCCCTGCAGGTGGCGATGACGGCAGGCCGGCTCACCGGGGACCGGGTCGTCGACCGGCTCGGGCAGCGGCGCGTCGCCCTGGGCGGCGGGGTGCTCATCACCGGCGGCACGGGTCTCGCCCTGGCCTTCCCGTCCGTGGCCTCGACCCTGGCGGGCTTCGCCCTCGCCGGACTCGGGGTGGCCACGCTGGTCCCCGCCGCCATGCACGCCGCCGACGAGCTCCCGGGGCTGCGCCACGGCGTCGGGCTCACCGTGGTGAGCTGGCTGCTGCGCGTGGGCTTCCTCGTCTCGCCGGCCGTGGTCGGCGTGGTGTCCGACGCGACCAGCCTGCGGGTGGCCCTGCTCGGCGTGGTGCTCGCCGGGGTCGGCGTCCTCGTGCTGGGCCGGGTGCTCCACGACGGCCCCGCCGCGCACGACCCGCACGACCCGCACGACGCCGACGGGCTCGACCCCGCCGCACCCGGCTCGACGGCCGGGCGTCTCGGCCCCGCCTGCACCCGGGCTCGGCGGCCGGCGCGCCGGCACTGACCCCGCGCGACGAGGCGGCCCTCCGGCGCCGCCCGGCCCGCGCTCAGTCCCGGCGGGCCTTCTCGGCCGCGGTGATCGCGCGCTCGAGGTCGCGGCGCATGGCCGCCACCCCGGTCGCGTCGGGGTGGGCGCCCAGGGCGTCCAGGTGACGCCGGGCCTCGGCCAGGCGGCGGGCGTCGACCGCGGCGGACACCAGCTCGCGGCCCGCCTCCAGCGGGTGCTCGGTCGGGCGCCAGTGGCCCATGCCCAGGGACAGGGCCCCGTCCGGGTCGTGGGCCGCGCGGAGCATGAGGAGGCCGTCGAGCAGGGCGCGGCCGCTGGGGTCGCGCTCCGCGGCGATGCCGAGCCGTCGGATGGCGCCCTCGCGGTCGTCGTCCAGGGACAGCCGGGCCAGCTCCACGAGCGGGTACCAGGCACGCTGGTCGTGGGCGAGCTCCTCGGCCAGCGCCCAGACGGCGTTGGCCTCGGCCTTGAACACGTCGCCCGCGGTGTGCTCGACGGCGTTGCGGCGCACGACGGCCGCCATCTCGGCGAACAGCCGCTCGTCGTTCGGGTCCTCGCGGAGCAGGTCGTGCAGCCGCTCCTCGTCCACCGACTCGTGGACGCTGGACGTCTGGTCCTCGGCCGAGGCGCGGACCTCGAGGTCTCCCCCGGCGGTCCGCACGGCCAGCCCGGCGTCGTCGGACGGCGCCCCGGACCTCGTGGCGGAACCGGTCGTCGAGCCGCGCTCACCCTTGCCGAGCAGCCGGTCCCGCAGTGATCTGAACCCAGGCACGGTGCCTCCCCTCGTCAGGTCCACCGTAGCGGGGGGGCCGGACGGAGGCCTCCGGTGCGCCGGGCGGAGCAGGTCTACCGTGACGCCATGACCGGTGCCACCAGCCGCGACGTCGCCGCCGCACCGGCCCTGTCCGAGGCGTCGCTCACCGCGCTGGAACGGGGCAGCACGTCGATCTCGGCGCGGGCCCTGGCCCAGATGGCGGCCGAGCTCGACTGGTTCGAGGGCCTGTCGCCGGAGGCCAAGCTGTCGGTCGGCCTGGTGGCCCGGACCGGCGTGTCCGGCTTCGTCACGTGGTGCCGCTCCGGCGCGCCGGTCGGCCCGTCGGTGCGCAGCGTCGACCTGTTCGGCGCCGCCCCGCGCGACCTCACCCGCCTCATCAGCCTGCACCAGACGGTGACGCTGGTCCGGACGGCGATCGACACCAGCGAGCGGCTGCTGGAGGACACGCTGCCCGAGGACGAGCTGCCCCTGGCCCGGCTGCTGCTGCTGCGCTACGCCCGGGAGGTGGCCTTCGCCGCGGCCGAGGTCTACGCCCGTGCGGCGGAGACCCGCGGCGCCTGGGACGCACGGCTCGAGGCGCTCGTCGTCGACGCCCTCGTCCGCGGCGAGTCCGACGAGGGCCTGGCGTCCCAGGCCTCGGCGCTGTCGTGGCCGGTGGAGACCCCCACCACCGTGGTCGTGGCGACCCTGACCGCGCGCACGGAGCCGCACGCCCTGCGGCGGGTGGCCCGCGGGCACCGGGTGGAGCTGCTCGTCGGCCACCAGAACGACCGCCTCGTCCTCGTCCTCGGCGGGGCCGCGGACGCGACCACGGTCGTCGCGGACATGCTCGACCTGGTCGGGGACGGCCCCGTGGTCATCGGGCCGACCCGCGCCGGCCTGCCCTCGGCCCCCCGCTCGGCCCGGGCCGCCCTGGCCGGGGCGACCGCGGCCCGGGCCTGGCCCGCCGCCCCGCGCCCGGTGCTCGCCTCCGCCCTGCTGCCCGAGCGCGTGCTGGCCGGCGACGTCACCGCCCGCCGGGCCCTCGTCGACCTGGTGCACGCGCCCCTGGTCGCCGCGGGCAACGACCTGGTGGGCACCGTGCAGGCCTACCTGGACACCGGCGGCGCGCTCGAGGCGACCGCCCGCGCCCTGTTCGTCCACGCCAACACGGTGCGGTACCGCCTCAACCGGGTCGAGCAGGTCACCGGGCTGCTGGCCACCGACCCGCGGGAGCGCTGGACCCTGCAGCTGGGCCTGGCCGTCGGGCGTCTCGCGGAGTCACCGCGCCCGCACCGGGGGTGAGCGGCGTCACCGCGCCGCCGCCAGGTCACGGGCACGTCACGACGGCGTCCTTGTAGGAGTCCTACAGAACCTGGCCCCGAACCTGGTGCTCGTGGCAGCGGCGCGCGGAGCGAGGGCTGCGCCACTGTGGAGACGTGCTCATCGTCGTCTGCCCGGGTCAGGGCTCGCAGTCCCCCGGCTTCCTCTCCCCCTGGCTGGAGCTCCCCGAGTTCGAGGAGCGCCTGTCGTGGCTGTCGGCGGTGGCCGCGGTGGACCTCGTGGCCCACGGCACCACGTCGGACGCCGAGACCATCCGCGACACCGCGGTCGCGCAGCCGCTCATCGTCGGCGCCGGGCTGGTGAGCCTGCTCGAGCTGTTCCCCCACCCCTCCGACGGCTACCGCCTCGGCGCCGCGGGCGGCGGGCACTCCGTCGGCGAGATCACCGCCGCCGCCGCGGCCGGGGTCATCACCGCCGAGCAGGCCATGGTGTTCGTCCGCGAGCGGGGCCGCGCGATGGCCGAGGCCGCCGCCGTCACCCCGACCGGGATGAGCGCCGTCGTCGGCGGCGACCCGGCCGAGGTCGAGGCCGTCCTCGAGCGGCACGGCCTCACCGGGGCCAACCGCAACGGCGCCGGCCAGGTGGTCGCCGCCGGCACCCTGGAGCAGCTCGCCGCCCTCGCCGCTGACCCGCCCGCGAAGGCGCGCGTGGTCCCGCTGCCCGTGGCCGGCGCCTTCCACACCGAGCACATGGCCCCCGCGGTCGGGCTGCTGGCCCGTCACGCCCGCGCGATCTCCACCCACGACCCCCGCAGCCGGCTGGTGTCCAACGCCGACGGCACCGTGGTCCACGACGGCCAGGAGGTGCTGGCCCGCCTCGTGCAGCAGGTCGCCCGGCCCGTCCGCTGGGACCTGTGCATGGAGACGTTCCAGCAGATGGGCGTCACCGGGATCGTCGAGATCCCGCCGGCCGGCACGCTGGCCGGCCTGGCCAAGCGCGCCCTGCCCGGCGTGGAGGTCGTCGCGCTGAAGACCCCCGACGACCTCGCCGCGGCCCGGGCGCTGGTCGCCGAGCACGGCGGCCAGCCCGGGACGATGGCCTCCAGCCCGACCTGGCGCCTGGTCGTGGCCCCCTCCAAGGGCCTGGTGAGCATCGGCGACCTGCCCGAGGGCTCCACCGTCGAGCCCGGCAGCGTCGTGGCGCGGGTCGAGGGCCTGCGCGACTCCTACGACGTCACCGCCCCGCACGGCGGCACGGTCGTGGAGTGGGTCGTCGAGGACGGCGACCCCGTCTCCCCCGGCCAGCCGCTGGTGCGCCTGCACCCGACGACCCAGCAGGGGCGCGCATGAGCCGGATGACCCGCGGCCGCGGCGCGGAGAACGCGCGGATCATGGGCGTGGGCGCGATGCGGCCCGAGCGCGTGGTGACCAACGAGGAGGTCTGCACCTGGATCGACTCCTCGGACCAGTGGATCCGGGAGCGCTCGGGCATCCGGGAGCGCCGCTTCGCCCGCCCCGAGCAGACCGTCGTCGACATGGCCGAGCCCGCCTGCCGGGACGCGCTCGAGCGGGCCGGGCTGCTGCCGTCCGACGTGGACGCCGTCATCGTCTCCACGGTCACCTGGTACGTGCAGACCCCCTCGGCGGCGGCCGTGCTGGCCGAGCGCCTGGGCTGCACGCCGGCCGCGGCGTTCGACCTGTCCGCCGCGTGCGCCGGCTTCTGCCACGGCGTCGGGCTGGCCTCGGACATGGTGCGCTCGGGCAGCGCCCGCCACGTGCTCGTCGTCGGCGTGGAGAAGCTCTCGGACTTCACCGACACCCGCGACCGCGGCACCGCCTTCCTGTTCGGCGACGGGGCCGGCGCGGTCGTGGTCGGCCCGTCCGAGCACGTCGGCATCGGCCCGACGATGTGGGGCAGCGACGGCGCCCAGGCCGACGTCATCGCCCAGAGCACGGCGTGGACGGACATGCGCAGCGAGGACGGCCGCACCATCACCGGCGACTGGCCGGCCCTGACCATGGTCGGGCAGACCGTGTTCCGCTGGGCCGTGTGGCAGATGGCCCCCGTGGCGCAGAAGGCGATGGACGCCGCCGGGGTCACCGCGACCGACCTCGACGCCTTCATCCCCCACCAGGCCAACGTCCGCATCATCGACGCGATGGCCAAGCAGCTCGCAGCTGCCGGACGTCCCTGCCCATCGCCCGGGACATCGCCCGCATGGGCAACACCGTCGGCGGCCTCGGTGCCGCTGGCCATGGAGCGCATGCTCGTCCGACGGCTCCGCGCCGTCCGGCGACCTCGCGCTCCTCATCGGTTTCGGCGCAGGCCTGGTCTACGCCGCGCAGGTGGTCGAGGCCTGCCCTGAGCCCCGACCCAGACCCGCTCCGGCGGGCGCACCCGCACACCCGTCCGCACGACGGCACCACCCAACGGCACCACCCCCGTCGGACCACCCGACGCACCACGGAGGAGCACCGACATGGCAAGCGAGCAGGAGATCCTGAGCGGCCTGGCCGACATCGTCAACGAGGAGACGGGTCTTCCCACCGACGCCGTCGAGCTCGACAAGTCGTTCACCGACGACCTGGACATCGACTCCCTGTCGATGATGACGATCGTCGTCAACGCCGAGGAGAAGTTCGGCATCCGCATCCCCGACGAGGACGTCAAGAACCTCGCGCACCGTGCGCGACGCCGTCAGCTACATCGCCCAGGCCCAGGGCTGAGCGAGCCCGGGCCGGGCGCCCACGAGGCGCCCGGCCCGGACCGCACCGCCCGCGGCACGCCCACCGCGGCGCGCCGGCCCGACCAGCGCGGCCCCCACCCAGCGGAGCCACCGCACGAGACCCGGGAGATCCCATGAGCACGACCGTCGTCGTCACCGGCCTCGGCGCCACCACCCCGATCGGGGGTGACGCCGTCTCCACCTGGGAGGCCGCCCTCAAGGGCGTCTCGGGTGCCGCCACGTTCACCGGACCCTGGGTGGACGACTTCGAGCTGCCCGTCACCTTCGGCGCCCAGCTCGACCGTGCCCGCCTCGGAGATGCTGACCAAGGTGCAGCTGCGCCGGCTGGACCCCAGCTCGCAGTACGCCCTGATCGCCGCCCAGGAGGCCTGGAAGGACGCGGGCTCCCCCGAGCCCGACCCCGTCCGCCTCGGCGTGTGCATGGCCAGCGGCATCGGCGGGCTGTGGACCCTGCTCGACAACTGGGACGCCATGAAGGCCGGCGGCCCCCGCCGCGTCTTCCCGCTGTCCATCCCGATGCTCATGCCCAACGCGCCCGCCGCGACGGTGAGCCTCGAGGTCGGCGCCCGCGCCGGCGCCCACACCCCGGTCAGCGCGTGCGCGTCCGGCGCCGAGGCCATCGCCATGGCCATCGACATGATCCGCAGCGGCCGCGCCGACATCGTCGTCGCCGGCGGCACCGAGGCCGTCGTGCACCCGCTGCCCGTCGCCGCCTTCGCCGCGATGCAGGCCCTGTCCACCCGCAACGACGACCCCGCCACCGCCTCGCGGCCCTACGACATCAGCCGGGACGGCTTCGTCCTCGGCGAGGGCGCCGGCGTCGTCGTCCTGGAGTCCGAGGAGCACGCGAAGGCGCGCGGCGCCCGCATCCACGCCGACGTCCTCGGGGCCGGCATGAGCTCCGACGCCCACCACATCGCCGCTCCCGAGCCCGAGGGCATGGGCGCGGCCCGGGCCATCCGCGAGGCGCTGGACGTGTCCGGCCTGGAGCCCTCCGACGTCGACCACATCAACGCCCACGCCACCTCCACCCCGGTCGGCGACGTCGCCGAGGCCCGGGCCATCCACCGCGCGCTGGGCTCCGACGTCGCGGGCGGGATCGCCGTGTCGGCGACCAAGTCCATGACCGGGCACCTGCTCGGCGCGGCCGGCGCGGTGGAGGCGGTGTTCGCCATCTGCGCGGTCCGTGACCGGCTCGCCCCGCCGACCATCAACATCACGGAGATGGACCCCGTCGTGGAGCTCGACGTGGTCCGGGACGAGCCCCGCCAGCTCGGCGACGGGACGGCACCCGTGGTCGCGCTCAACAACTCCTTCGGCTTCGGCGGCCACAACGTCGCCCTGACCTTCCGCAGCGCGTCATGACCGCCACCGGCCGGCCCCCGCGGGCACCCTGAGCGTCGAGGCCGACCCGCGCGACCCGATGCTGCGGCTGCAGGCCTTCGCCGACGACGGACAGCGTCGCAGCTGCTCGCGCGACCGCGACGACTCCGGCATGGTCGCCGCGACCGTGCGCGGTCGACGGCGGCCCGCCGTCGTCTTCTGCTCCGACGCCCGCACCATGGGCGGCGCGATGGGCGAGGCCGGCTGCAAGGTCGTCCTGCAGGCCTACGAGCGGGCCCTGGCCGACGGCGTCCCGGTCGTCGGGCCTCTGGCACTCCGGCGGCGCCCGGCTGGCCGAGGGCGTCGTGTCAGCCTGCACGCGGTCGGCGAGGTGTTCGCGATCATGACCCGCGCCTCGGGCAAGATCCCGCAGATCTGCGTGGTCTCGGCGCCGCCGCGGGCGGCGCCGCCTACGGGCCCGCGCTCACCGACGTCGTCGTGCTCGGCCCCGACGGCCGCGTCTTCGTCACCGGCCCCGACGTCGTCCGCAGCGTCACCGGCGAGAACGTCGACGCGCTGCCGCCTCGGCGGCCCCGAGCCGCACGGCCGCCGCTCCGGCGTGGTCCACGTGACGACCGAGACCACCGAGGACGCCTACCTGCGGGGCCGCGAGCTCGTCACCCTGCTCGGCACGCCGCGGCTCGGTGGACCCCGCCGCGGTCACCGACAAGGACCTCGGCCGGCACCTGCCCGAGAACCGCCAAGCGCGCCTACGACGTGCACCCGATCGTCGACCGACCTGCTCGACGACGACGCCGAGGCTGCTCGAGCTGCACGCCCGCTGGGCGCCCAACGTCGTCACCACGCTCGGCCGGCTCGGCGGCGGGCACCGTGGGCGTGGTCGCCAACAACCCGCTGCGCCTCGGCGGCTGCCTCGACTCCTCCTCGGCGGAGAAGGCGGCGCGCTTCGTGCGGATGTGCGACGCCTTCGGCATCCCGCTGGTCGTGCTCGTCGACGTGCCCGGCTACCTGCCCGGCGTCGGCCAGGAGTGGGACGGCGTCGTGCGCCGCGGCGCCAAGCTGCTGCACGCCTTCGCCGAGGCCGCCGTCCCCCGCGTCACCCTGGTGACCCGCAAGGCCTACGGCGGCGCGTACATCGCCATGAACTCCCGCTCGCTCGGCGCGACCCGGGTGTTCGCCTGGCCGACCGCCGAGGTGGCCGTCATGGGCGCGGTCGCCGCGGTGCGCATCCTGCACCGCCGCCGGCTGGCCGAGGTGCCGGAGGACGCCGCGCGCGCCAGGTCGAGGCCGAGCTCGCCGCCGAGCACGAGCGCCTCGCCGGCGGCCTCGCCGCGGGCGCTGGAGATCGGCGTGGTCGACGAGGTGGTCGACGCCGGCGCAGACCCGCGTCGGCGCTCGCCCAGGCGGTCGCCGCCGCCCCGGCCGCCCGCGGGCGCGCACGGCAACATCCCGCTGTAGGCGGTCGCACGTGGGCGACGGACCGGTCGGGCGGCGCACGGAGCGGCTGCTCCTGCGCGGCCCGACCGGCGCCGACGCCGAGGCCTTCGCGGCGAGGAGATGAACCGCGACCCCGTGGTCATGGAGCACTTCGTCGAGCCGTACGGCCGCACCCGCAGCGACCGCCTGCTCGCGCGGATGGCCAGAGCTGTGGGACGAGAACGGCTGGGGCCTGTGGGTCCTGGAGCGGCTGGGCACCGGCGAGGTCCTCGGCTTCACCGGGCTGGCGCCGGCGGACTTCGAGGCGCCCTTCACCCCGGCGGTCGAGGTCGGCTGGCGCCTGGGCCGGGAGCACTGGGGGCAGGGCTTCGCGAGCGAGGCCGCCCGCGAGGCGCTGCGGGTGGCCTTCGACGAGCTTCGCCCTCGACGAGGTCGTCTCGTTCACCGCCGTGGGCAACACCCGCTCCCGGGCGGTGATGGAACGCATAGGGCTGCGGCGCGACCCGGACGGGGACCTCGGGCACCCCGCCGTGCCCCGTGGGCACCCGGTCCGCCCGCACGTGCTCTACCGCGTGGGCGCGACGGCCTGGCGGGCCCAGCAGGGCTGACGGCAGGACACAGCCGGCCGGAGGGTCGGTCCGGGGTCGGTCCGGGGGTCAGTCCGGGGGCGGACGAGGACGCCCAGGCCCTCGACGGTCTCGGCCCCGGGCAGCGCCGCGGGAGCCCCCCGGGAGCACGAGCTTGGACCGGCGCAGGCCCGACCCGACGACCACCCACGGCTGCTCCGCCACGGCCGCGTCCACCAGCACGGGCCACCCGGCCGGCAGCCCGACCGGGGTGATGCCGCCGTGCTCCATGCCGCTGGTCTCGACCGCCGTCGTCATGGCGGCGAACGAGGCCTTGCGGGCGTCCAGCCGCCGCCGGACCAGGCCGTTGACGTCGGCCCGCGTGGTGGCCAGCACGACGCACGCGGCCAGGGTCGTCGTCTCCCCGCTCCGGCCGGCGACCACGACGCAGTTGGCCGACTGCCGGGGCGTCACGCCGTAGGCGGCGCAGAACGCCGCGGTGTCCGCCAGCCCGGGGTCGATCTCCGCGACCAGCACCGTGCGCCCGCCGTCGTCCGCCAGCGCCCCGACCGCCTCGACCACGGGGCGCGCGAGCAGGTCGGGGCGCTCCGCGGCGGGCGACGGTCGCCAGGCTGCCGAGCACGGGGCTCAGCCCACCCGGTGCAGCCAGCGCACCTGCGCGTCGTCGCCCGCGTGGCGGAACGGCTCCAGCTCGCGGTCCCACGCCTCGCCCAGGGCCGGCTCGAGCCGGCTGCGGACCTCGGCCGGGTCGGTGAGGGCGAGGGCGGCGCGGACCCGGTCCTCGGGCACGACGGTGTTGCCGTGCACGTCGACGACCGCGTGGAACAGGCCGAGGTCGGGGACGTGGCTGAACCGGGCCCCGTCGACGCCGCGGCTCGGCTCCTCGGTCACCTCGTAGCGCAGGTCGGCCCAGCCGCGCAGCGCGCTCGCGAGGCGGGCGCCGGTGCCCTGCTCCCCCTGCCACGACAGGTCGGTGCGGTACAGGTTCGGCCCCAGCGGCTGAGGCGTCCACTGCAGGTCGACGCGCACGCCCAGGGCACGCCCGGCGGCCCACTCGACGTGGGGGCACAGGGCGCGGGCAGCGGAGTGCACGTACAGCACACCGCGGGTGACGACTGGCATGGTGTCTCCTCCGTGTCCGAGGGTCGTCTTCCCCAACGGCCTCGTGCAGCGGAGCGGTCCTGTGCCGCGGCCAGTGTGACCCACCCGGGCCCCGGCCGCCAGCCCCCTCCCCCGGCGCGCCGCGGCGGGTCTGCCCGTCGGACCGCCGGCCACGTCCCGGCTCACCCGGACGGTCCTGTCCGGGGTCAAGGCCGCGGCGCACCCTGCCGATAGCGGGACGAGGCCGGGCCGACCCTGCGCCCGGGAGACAGACGGAGGACCCCATGGACGGCGCCGACCTGCTGGCCGCACAGGCCTACGGCGAGGGCGTGATCACCGAGGTGATCCGTCCGGCCGCGATCGTGCCCGAGGGCGCCGCCCGCGCCATCCTCGTCGAGCTCAGCCTGGGCGACGTCACCAGCGGCGGCGTGTGGCACTCCACGACGACCATGTGGTCGCGCTACGACCGGCCGTGGAGCGGCTCCCCGGCCAGCACGGGCGCGGAGCTCATCGGCAACGTGCAGGTCGCCTACGGCACGCCGACCAAGTACGAGATCACCCTGTACCGCGTCACCATCACGCAGTTCGGCCACGACAACGGCTGGACCGTGGAGCTGCTGAGCGACGAGGCCCTCGGCTTCGGCGGGATGACCCTGGCCCAGTGCCCCCGGGCCCCTCTCAACGCGCCGCCCAAGCCTTTCCGGTTCTGACCCCGGCGGGGACATACTCGCTCGCACGTCGGAGCGGAGGCACCCCATGCAGCAGCGCACCCCAGCCGGCCCGTCCGCGACGGGCCGCGGCACCGCGGTGCGCGGGCTCGTGCTGCCCGTCGTGGTGCACGGGCTGGGCTCGGTCGCCTGGCAGCGCGCGCTGCGCCGCACGGGCATGCCGTTCCGCTCCCCCGCCCACGACCCGGCGCGCAGCCTGCTCGCCCTCGGCGGCGCGGCCGCCGGGGGCGTCCTGGCCAGCGCGGGCGCCGGCCTCGCGCTGGCCGCGGTCACCGGCGTCCCCCCGGGGCCGGCCGCCGCGCCGCGCACCGGGCGCCCCCCGCGGGCACCCGCGCTCCCCGCCCTGCTGCCCACCCTGCTGCCGGCCCTGGCCCCCCTGCCCGTCGTCGGCCCGGTGGCCGGCGCCTGGGCCGAGGCGTCCCTGGCCCGCCGCTGGGCCGGCGCCGGGACCGAGGACACGCTGCTGGCCGCCGCCCGCGCCGGTGCGGGCGTGGCGGTGTTCGGCCTGGTCCACGCGGCCCTGACGGCCGCGCTCGACCGGGCCCTGGACACCCTGTGGCCGCCGCCGGCCCGGGGCCCCCTGGCCCCTGCCGCCACCCGGCTGAACGTCGTCGGCCCCGACGTCGCGGACACCGGGGACGGTCCCGAGGGCTTCGTCGTCTACCTGGACGGCGTCGGCCGGTACGAGCGGCGCACGACGCCCGTCGGACGGGGCTTCGCGGGCGCGGTCGCGGAGCGGCTGCCCCGCTGGGTCGTCGTGCTGTCCCTCATGCCCAACGACATCACGCAGGAGCCGGCGTGGCAGCGCCCGGTCACCGGCCGCCTGTGGCGCCGGCTGCACCGGGCGAGCCCGGTCACGGTCCTGGTGCGGGGGGTGTGGGAGGCGGTCGTCGCGCTCGACCCGCGCTACCGCGACCTGCTCGCCGAGGAGCACACCCGTCAGGTCGTCGCCCACCTGCAGGCGGCGGGGTACGTGCCCGGCAGCGGCACCCCCGTGGTGCTGGTGGGGCTCAGCGGCGGCGCCCAGACCGCGCTGCGCTCGGCGTCGGAGGTGGCCCGCTCCCTGGGCGGCGCCCCCGTGGACGTGGTCACGCTGGGCGGCTTCGCCGACGGCTCGGCCGACCTGGGCGGCGTGCGCCGGGTGCACGCGGTGGTCAGCTGGGGCGACCCGGCCGAGCTGCTGCCCGTGCTGCTGTTCCCGTCCCGCTGGACGGCCCTCGGCGTCGGCGCGTGGCGGCGGGCCAAGCTCGCCGGCACGGTCGTCGTGCGCAGGCACGACTACGCCACCCACATCGGCCCGGGCGGGTACCTCAGTGCCACCGCCCACGCCCCGGACGGGCGGACCCGGCTGGCCCAGGCGGCCGACGTGGTCGCCGCCGCCGCGCGGCAGCTGCTGGCCGACCGCACCCGGGTGCCGTCCACGTGACCGGTCCGCGCCGCCCGGCGTCCCTGTCCATGGCGGCGGCCGGCGCGCTGCCGGACCGGGACCCCGCCGAGCGGCTGGAGGCGGCCCACTCCAGCGCGCTCGCCGTCGTCTCCCGGCTGCGCGACGGCAGCGACCCCGCGGCGGGCGAGCGGATGGTGGCCGCGGTCGACACCGAGGAGGGCCTGGACGCCGCGGCGCGGCTGTGGGCCGTGGCCTCGCCCGTCTCCCTCCCCGGCGCCCTGTGGCGGCTCGTGGCCCTGCGGGCGGGGGTGCGGCGCGCGCCCGCGCGCGCGGCCCAGGAGTTCGACGCCGGCCGTTCCCGGCTGCCGGTGGCCGAGGTCGTCGCGGGCGTCGCCCAGCCCCCGGGGCCGGACGAGGTGAGCGCCATGGTGGACGCGGTGCTGCGCGGCGTCGGCGACGGCGACCTCGCGGTGACCTTCGAGCGGGCCGCCGCCTTCGCGCGGGTCTGCTCGGTGGGCCGCGCGGTGCTCGCGGACCGGGCGGGCGACGACGTCGCGGCCCCGGACCCGGTGGCCGACCTGGACGCCGAGCTGGACGCCGCACGGCTCACCCGCTCCGCCTCCGCGCTGGTCCAGACGGCCGACGACCTGGAGTCGTGCGCCCGTCGCTGGCGGCGCCACAGCCTGGACTGAGCGCGGCTGCTGCCCTGGTCCCTGGACGTCAGGGACCCGGGAGGACCTCGGGGGCGGGCCGGTAGGTGGGTGCCGGGCCGGAAGCGCCTCACGGCGCGGGGCCGCTCGGAGCGGCTTTTCATGGAGCCCGGGGCTTTCGCGGCCCGACACCCACGACCACCGTAACCGACGCCCGCCCCGAGGTGTTCCCCGGTGCAGGCCTCCACCCGGTCGCCGTGGCGCGCCGGCCTCAGCGGCCGGACAGCAGCGGCCCGGCGGGGTCGGGGAAGGTCTCGCCGGCCTGCTCGCGCCGCCGCCGGGCCATCCCGGACAGCGCCTCGAGCACCACCCGGTTGCCGAGCGCGGCCGTGATGTCGGCGTGGTCGTACGGCGGGCTCACCTCCACGACGTCCATCCCCGACGACCGGCAGCTCGCGGCAGATCCGGCGCACGGCGTCCAGCAGCTGCCGCGCGGTGATGCCGCCCGGCTCGGGGGTGCCGGTGCCCGGGGCGTGCGCGGGGTCCGCCACGTCGATGTCGACGGAGAGGAACACCCCGTCGCAGCCGTCGGTGGCGATGCCGAAGGACTCGTCGAGGCAGCTGGTGAGGCCGCGCTCGACGATCTCCGTCATCTCGAAGGAGCGCATCCGCTGCCCGGCCATCCACGTCAGGGTCTCCGGGCCGGGCCAGTAGCCGCGCAGCCCGATCTGCAGGAACCGGTCCCCGCGCAGCGCCCCGGACTCGATGAGCCGCCGCATCGGCTGGCCGTGCCCCCACAGCGAGCCGAACTCGATGTCCCCGGTGTCGGCGTGGGCGTCGAAGTGCAGCATCGACACCCGGCCGTCCCCGTGGGCGTCGGCCGTGCCGCGCCCGGTCGCGTAGGTGATGGAGTGGTCGCCGCCGAGCACGACCGGCACCGCCCCGGTGGCGGAGACGGCGGCGACGGCCTCCCGCAGCCGCTGCAACGAGGTCTCGATGTCGCCCGGCGGCATCTCCACGTCGCCGGCGTCGCGCACGTCGAGGTCGGTGAGGGCGTCCACGCGCAGCGCGAGGCTCGGCCGGGACCCGTCGTGGGCGAGGTAGTCCGTCGTGCGCAGCGCGTACGGCCCGAACCGGGTCCCCGGCCGGTGGGACGTGCCGCCGTCGAACGGCGCCCCGAGCACGACCACGTCGGCCCCGGCCATGGACGCGGCGTCGGTCCAGGTGCAGGACGGGACACCGAGGAACGTGACGTCGGGGCCGAACTGGGAGCCGTAGCGGGGCTGCGTCATGACGGGGAGCGTAGGGCCGGCCCGGCGCAGCGCCGGGTGGGCCGGGCAGGGACCGGGGCGCTGGTCAGCCCGCCGACCACCGCGCCGGGCCGAGGAGATGCTCGGGGACCTCCGTCGCGCCGTCCCCGTCGGCGGCGTCGAGCTGGGGCTGGGTGCAGAACAGGGCACCGGCCAGCCGCGCCCCGCGCAGGTCGGCGCCCCGCAGGTCCGCGCCCAGCAGGTCCGCCCGGCGCAGGTCGGCCCCGCCCAGGCGAGCGCCCATGAGCCATGCCCCGCGCAGGTCGGCGCCCCGCAGGTCGGCCCCGGCGAGGTCCGCCCCCACGAGGTCCGCGCCGGCGCGCGCACGACGGGGCAGGGCGCGGGCGCCGCGGGGCCGGGCGCCGGTGCGCACCGCGGCGCTCGTGCGGGACAGCAGGTCCCCGGCCCGGCGGCGCACCGCGGGCACGTCCAGCGCCAGCAGCTGCGCCGGGGTGCCCGTCGTGAGCGCCTCCACCTCGGACAGCAGGTCGTGCACCTCGTCCGGCAGGCGCGGCACCTCGTCCGTCGGGCGCGGCACGTCGTCCGGCAGGCGCTGCGCCCCGTGCGGCAGGTCCTGCCCGGGGCCGGTCAGCAGCGCGCGGGCCTCCGTCAGGTGCCGGAGCACCTCGTGCAGCTGGCGGACGACCGGGAACACCGCGAACATCTCCTGCGCGGTCGCGGGGTCGTCGCGCCAGCCGCGGCCGCCGTACGTGTGCTGCACGACCTTCTGGCCGGCACCGAAGCAGTCGTAGACCGTGCAGCCGACCCAGCCGCGCTCCCTCAGCGTCGCGTGCGTGCCGCAGGACGAGCTGGCGAGCAGGTTGCGGCAGGGCACCCCGGCCGGCTTGTCGACGGGGAAGTCCGAGGAGGCCTGGAACGGCAGGGCCACGCAGCACAGGCCGTCGCACCGGGCGCAGTCGCCCCGGAGGTCGCTCACCACCACCACGGGGGCTGCACCACGGCGGTGGGGACGCCGACCGGCCCCGCCTCGACCACCGGTCCGCCCGGCTCCGCCGTCCCCACCCGCGGAGCGTACGAGCGCGACACCCCGGACGGTATCGAACATGTGTTCGACCTGTGCCACCCTGGAGCGGTGGCCGGCGGCATGGACAGGAGACCCTTCCGGTCCGCCAGCCTGGCCGAGCGCACCCGGCGCAGCACGGGCGCGGCGGCGGCGCCGGGGCCGACCCCCTCCTCCCCCGCGACGGGCCCCACGGAGACGGCCGGTGCGACCAGCACCACCGCGCGACGGCACTGCTGGGTCACGGACGGGACCACCCCCGAGCGTCGTGCTGCCGGGCTCCTCGTGGAGTGGCGCCAGCTGGGCGGGGCCTGGCAGGGACGCGTCGCCTACGTCGTGGACCTCGACGGCGAGGCGACGCTGGTGGAGGCGTGGCTGCCCGCGACGCAGCTGGAGCGGGCCGCCGGCGGCTGACGTGCCCGGGCCTCCGGGCACCGCGAGCAGGTCGACCGCTCGATGTGAGCCCTCAGGCGGGCATGGCCAGGAAGGGCGAGGAGTAGTCGGGCAGGCCGGCCAGCCGGTCCTCGGCCTCGCCCGCGCCCAGCCGGTCCGCCTCGGCGGCCACCAGGTGGCGCAGCAGGCGCACGTCGCCCGGCGTCGCGATCCCGGTCACCTCCTCGTGCGAGAGCGCCCAGGACACCGCCGCGCGGACCTGGTCGGGCTCGCTCATCGGCTCGTACCAGGTGGCGAACGGCTGCGGCGGCAGCGGGCGCCCGGTGACGGCGTCGGGCCAGCTGCGCCGGGACACGGTCTTGATGGTCATCAGGCCGACGTCCTGGCGGCGCACCTCCGCGACCAGCGCCGACCAGGCGTCCCGGAAGCCGGCCTCGCGCCAGAGGACGGGGTTGAGCGGGGTGAGCACGGTGGCGAAGGGGTAGCGGCGCAGCGCCTCCAGGTGGGTCGCCGCCGCCTCGGGGCCATGGCCGGTGATCCCGACGGCGCCGACCAGCCCCTCCTCCTGGGCGGCGACGGCCGCCTCCAGGGCCCCGCCCGGGGCGGTCACCCGGTCGAGCTCGTCGAGGTCGCCGACCGCGTGCAGCTGCAGCAGGTCCACGTGGTCGGTCCGCAGCCGCTCCAGCGAGCGCTCGATCGAGCGGCGGGCGCCGGGGGCCTCGCGGTCGCCGGTCTTGGTGGCGAGGAACACCCGGTCGCGGACGTCGGCCATGAGCGCGCCCAGCCGCAGCTCGGCCTCGCCGTAGCTGGCCGCGACGTCGAGGTGGTTGATGCCGGCGTCCAGGGCCTCGGCCACCGAGCGGTCGGCGGTGTCCTGGTCGACCTCGCCGAGCGCCGCGCCGCCGTAGACCAGCACCGAGCTCATGTGTCCGAGCCTGCCGAGCCGTCGTGTCTCCATGCCCTGCTTCCTACCACCGCGCCCCCCGTCGGGCCCGTCGGGGCGGACCCTGCGCACCCGCGGTGACCACCGCCGGGGGGGCTGCGCCGACCGGGTGCGCGGACGGCGGCAGCGGGTGAGCGCGAGGGGTCAAGGTACGGCCCCCGCGCGCCGACACCTGCTGTGCGGCGGACGCCGCCCCCCGCGCTCCCCCGGCGCGGCGACGGTGTGTGCTGGAGGTCGGACATGGCGAAGGTTCTCGTGGTCGAGGACGACGTGGACATCCGTGGGCTGGTGGAGAACCGCCTGCGTCGGCAGGGCCACCGGGTGGTGTCGGTGGCCTCGGGCGAGGAGGCCCTGGCCGCCATCGCCGAGAAGGGCGCCCCGGACGTCGCCGTCCTCGACGTGCTCATGCCGGGGATGAGCGGGCTGGACCTGCTGAGGACCCTGCGCGCGGACCCCGCCACCGCCGACCTGCCCGCCGTTTTCCTCAGCGGCCGGATCCAGGAGAGCGACATCGACGCGGGGCGCGCGCTGGGCGCCACGTACCTCACCAAGCCGCTCGTGCTGTCCGCGCTGGTGCACGCGGTGGACGCCGCCACGGCCGAGCCGGCCGCCGCCTCCGCCACCTGGTGAACGACGTGCGCCGGCACGAGGGGCTGCCGTTCAGCGTGCGGAGCCTGCTGACCATGTGCTCGGCGCTCGCGGTGCTCGCCCTGCTCCTGGTGGCCGGGATCGGCTTCGTGCAGCTCGGCGTGCTCAGCCGGCAGGACGACCCGGTCCTGCACACCTACGAGGTGCTGGAGGAGATCGGGACGACCCGGGCCGAGGTCAGCGCGGCGGAGTCGGCCCAGCGCGGCTACCTCATCACCGGTCAGGAGTCGTTCCTGGACGGCTACGACGCGGCGCTGCCGGCCCTGGAGACGAGCGTCGGCTCGCTGGGGCGCCTGACGGAGGACAACCCCCACCAGGTGGCCCTGCTCGCCGAGCTCGGGCCCGTGCTGGACACCCGGCTGGACATGATGGGCGACGTGGCCGAGCTGCGCCGCACCGACGGCGCCGCCGCGGCCCAGGCCGTCGTGGCCCGGGGCGAGGGGGCCCGGGCGACTGCGACGATCCTCGACCTCCTGGACCAGATGCAGGCCGAGGAGCACCGGCTGCTCGACCTGCGCATGGCCGCCAGCGACTCCCAGACGATGATGACGCGCAACCTCATCCTCGGCCTGGTCCTCGTCAGCGCCCTCGTCGTGGCCGCCGCGGGGATCTTCGTCGAGCGGCTGGTCACGGTGCCCGTGGAGCGGGTGACGGCCGCCGCCCTGCGCATCGACGACGGCGACCTCAGCGAGCCCGCCCGGGTCTCCGGCCCCCGGGAGATCGCCCTCATGGCGACCGCGGTCAACCGCGCGGTGCGCACCATCGCCGCGGCGCGGGACCAGGCGCTGTCCGCGACGACCGCGAAGTCGGCCTTCCTCGCCGCCATGAGCCACGAGATCCGCACCCCGATGAACGCCGTCATGGGGATGACCGAGCTGCTCCTGGACACCGACCTGGACCCCGAGCAGCGCGACTACACCCAGACCGTCCACGACTCCTCCGACGCCCTGCTCGTCGTCATCAACGACATCCTCGACTTCTCCAAGATCGAGTCCGGCCGCCTGGAGCTCGACGACGACCCGTTCGACGTGCGCGAGTGCCTGGAGAGCGCGCTGCGCCTGGTCACCGTGCCCGCCGGGCTCAAGGGCCTCGAGCTGGTGGTGGACGTGGCGGAGGACTGCCCCTCGCTGGTCCGCGGCGACGCCCAGCGGCTGCGCCAGGTGCTCGTCAACCTGCTCAACAACGCGGTCAAGTTCACCCACGCCGGCGAGGTGGTGGTGACCGCGACCACGGAGCCGCTCACCGACCGCCAGGACGGGCCGCTGTCGCTGGCCATCGCCGTCCGCGACACCGGCATCGGCATGCCCGAGGAGGTGCTCGGCCGGCTCTTCCAGCCCTTCAGCCAGGCCGACTCCTCCACCACCCGCCGCTACGGCGGCACCGGCCTCGGCCTGGCCATCAGCCGGAAGATCGCCCGCGCCATGGGCGGCGACATCCGGGTGAGCAGCACCGTCGGGCGCGGGTCCACCTTCACCGTCACCGCGGTGCTGCACGGCTGCCGGGACCGTCGTCAGGAGGGACCGGCGGAGGAGGTCCCGCTGGCGGGGCGCCGGGCGCTCGTCGTCGACGACAACGCGTCCAACCGCCGCGTGCTGCGCCTGCAGCTGGAGCGGTGGGGCGTGACGTGCACCGACGTGGCCTCGCCCTACCAGGCGCTGGACCTCGTGCGCGCCGGCGTCAGCTTCGACGTCGCCCTGCTGGACATGCACATGCCGGGGCTGGGCGGGGACGAGCTGGCCGCGGAGGTCCGCCTGCTGCCCGCCGGGCGGCGCCTGCCGATGGTCCTGCTGTCGAGCCTGTCGTGGAGGGCCGGCCCGGAGGCCGCGGACCTGTTCGCGGCCGTGCTGACCAAGCCCACCCGGACCGCCGTCCTGCACGCCACGCTGCTGCAGGTGCTCGCCCCCGCGGAGCGCACGCTGCAGGCGCTGGAGGGCGCCGGCGGCCGCCGGGCCAGCGACGCCGCCCCCGTCGACACCACCCCGGTGCGGATCCTCCTCGCCGAGGACAACACCGTGAACCAGCGCGTCACCCAGCTGCTGCTGGGAAAGCTGGGCCACCAGGCCGACGTGGTCGAGGACGGGCTGGCCGCGGTGCAGGCGCTGCGCGAGAGCCGCTACGACCTCGTCCTCATGGACATGCAGATGCCCAACCTCGACGGGCTGCAGGCCACCAGCCGGATCCGGTCGTGGATCCCCCGGGAGGAGCAGCCGTACATCGTGGCCATCACGGCCAACGCGATGATCGAGGACCGGGCGGCCTGCGCGGCCGCCGGGATGGACGGCTACGTCTCCAAGCCCCTGCGCAGCGCCGACCTGCAGGAGGTCATCACCGCCGTGCGGTCCCGGCGCACCGTCGGCGGCGTGACGACCCCTGCTCCGTCCGCGCTCGCGCCCGCCCCTGCCGCGGACGGTGCGGCAGGCGCGCAGGACGGCCGGGAGGGCGACCTCCGCCGCCGGCTGGCCGAGCTCGGCGAGCCGGGCTGCGACGAGGACGACGAGCTGCTCGCCGGGCTGCTGCGCTCCTTCCGGGGCCGGGCCCCGACCACCCTGCACGCGCTGCGCGAGGCCGCCCTGGCCCAGGACGCGACGGCCGTCGAGCAGCTGGCCCACACCCTCAAGGGCGCGGCCCTCAACGTCGGCGCGGACGGGCTGGGCGCCATCTGCGCCCAGGTCGAGCAGTGCGGGCGGGGCGCGGTCCTCACCGGGGTCGACCAGGCCCTCGGTGCGGCCGAGGCGGAGCTGGGCCTGCTCGACCCGGTCCTGGAAGGGCTGCTGGCCGAGCTCGAGGGCTGAGGCGGGCGGGCGGGCGGCCCCCGAGGACCGCCGAGGTCAGGTCCGCGGCGTGGCACAGTGGGACGGTGCAGCCGCCCGGGGCCGGTGACGGCAGGCGCTGGCCGCGCTGGGGGGCCCTCACGCTGGCGGGCCTGCTCCCCGTCGTCGACCTGGGGGTGGTCGCGCTCGTCGAGCCGGCCCCCGGGCTCGCCGCCGCGACCCTCCTGGTCCTGCTGTCCCTCCCGCTGCACCTGCGGCACGTCGCCCACGCCCTGCGGGGGACCCGGGCCCCGGGTGCGGTGTGGTCCCTGGCCGCCCTGGTGGGGCTCACCCTGCTGGCCATGGCGCTGGTCCAGGCCACGTGGAGCTTCCTGTTCACCTCCCTCGCGGTGTCGGTGCTGCTGGTCCTGCCGCTGCGGTGGTCGCTGCCCGGCGCCGCGGCGGTCCTCGCCCTCGCCTGGGCGGAGGGGGCGACGACCTACGGCGGCGGCAGCACGGGGGTGCAGGTCTACTACCTGCTGGTGGTCGGCTTCCGGGCGGTCTGCCTGGTCCTCGTCGTGCGGCTCGTGGCCCAGACCGACCGGCTCGAGGCCGCGCGCGCCCGGGTGGCGGTCTCGGCCGTGGAGCACGCGCGGGCGCGCACGGCCGTGGAGATGACGACCTCGCTGGCCCCGGAGCTGGACCGGATCAGCGCGCGGGCGGCCTCCCTGCCCGCGCACCGGGGCGACACCCTGGAGGCGGCGGTCGCGGGGCTCGCGCTGGACTGCCGGCACGTCCTGGCCCGGGTGCGCGAGATCGTCGCCAGGACCCGCGACGACGCCTCGCAGCGGGCGCTCACCGACGCCGGGCGCCTGCTCCGCGGGGGCCCGCGGACCGGCCCGCCGGCGGGTGCGGAGGACGGCGCACCGCCGCCGCCCGGCGCCCCCTCCGGCCTGGGCAGCAGCCGGGGACGGGCGCTCGCGCTGCTCGTGCTCGTGCGCCTCGTCCTGCTCGGCATGCTCGTGTTCTTCGTCGTCGGGGTCGGCGTGGACGTGCGGCTGCCGGCCTGGTGCCTCGTGCCGGCCGTGGTGGTCGCCTCCCTGGAGCTGCCGCTGGCGCTGCGCACCGCCCTCGCCCCGCCCTCCGCGGCGGCGGGCCCGGGCGCCCTCGCCCTGGCGGTGACCGTGGCGGCGGTGGCGCTGGGGACGGTGGTGCTGCTCCCCGTCCGTCCCCGTTCCTCTTCGCCCTGGCCTTCGTGTCCTCGGCCGCCGTCATGGTCCTGCCGCCCCGGCGCGGGCTCGTCGCGGTGCTCGGCACCCTGCTCCTGCTCGGCGGAGTCGGCGTCCAGGAGCTCCGGCCCGCGGGCCCGGCGCCGGCCCAGGTGGTCTGGTACGTCCTCGGCTACCTCCCGGCGGTGCACCTGCTCGCCGTCGGCTCGCTGGTGGCCTCGGCCCACCTGGTCCGCTCGGTCATCGGCCTGGGGACGACCCGGGCGGCCGTGGCCGGCAGCGCGGTGGACGCGGAGCACCGCCGCTTCGCGCGCGACCTGCACGACACCCTCGTGCAGCGGCTGTCGGCCGTCGCCCTGACCGCCGACCTGGTGCAGCGGCTGCTGCCCCGGGACCCGGCCGCCGCGGCCGCCGAGGTGACGGCCCTCGTGGGGCTGGCCGACGGCCTCGCCCAGCAGGCGCTGGAGGTGGGCCAGGACCGACGGGTGGTCACCCTGGCCGGCGAGGCCGAGACCGCGGTCCGGCTGCTGCGCGCGGCCGGGGTCCGCACCGACCTCCGGGTGCCCGCCGCGGCGCCCGCGCCGCAGGTCGACACGGTGCTCGGCTGGGCCGTGCGGGAGGCCGCGACCAACGTCGTCCGCCACAGCACGGCCACCCGCTGCTCGATCGTCGTGAGCGCCGACCGTGACGCCACCGCCCTCGTGGTGACCAACGACGGCGCCGGGCCCCCCGCCCCCGCCACCGCCGCCGGCCACGGCCTGGCCGGGCTGGCCGAGCGGGTCCGGCTGCTCTCGGGGTCGGTGGTCGCGGGACCGGACGGCCCCGGGCGGTTCCGCCTCAGGGTCTCCGTGCCGGCGCGCACCTGAGGGCGGGCAGGCGTCCGCGGGCCCCTCACACCAGCCGGCGCGCCGCCGTCAGCCCGCCCGGGGTGTCCCCGGTGTTGACGGTCGCGCTCGGCTCGACGAGCAGGACGTCGGCGCCGTCCACGGACACCGGCTGGTGGTGGACGCCTCGCGGCACCACGTACAGCTGGCCCGGGCCCAGCGTCACCTCCCCGTCGTCGAGGCGGACGGTCAGCGAGCCGGACAGGACGAGGAACACCTCGTCGGTCTCCGGGTGGCTGTGGCGGGTGAACTCGCCCTGCGTCCTCACCACCCGCACGTCGTAGTCGTTGAGGGTCGCCACGGTGAGCGGGGACCACGGCTGGTCGATGGTCGACAGGACGGCGGCGAGGTCCACGGGCTGGGTCACCCGTCGATCCTGCCGCAGGCCGGCCGGGTCAGAGCCAGCCGGAGCGCTGGGCGATCTGCAGGGCGTCGACCCGGTTGCGGGCACCCAGCTTCGCCATCGCCGAGGACAGGTAGTTCCGCACCGTGGCCGGGGACAGGAACAGCGACGCCGCGATCTGAGCCGTGGACTCCCCGCGCGCGGCCGTGCGCAGCACGTCGGTCTCGCGGGCGGTCAGCGGGCTGGGACCGATCTCCAGGGCCGCCGCCACCATGTCGGGGTCCAGGACGCGGGCGCCCGCGGCGACCCGGCGCACCGCGCCGACGAGGTCGGCGGCCGGGGCGTCCTTGGCCAGGAACCCGTGGACCTGCTGCCGCAGCGCGCGGAGCAGGTGGTGCGGCTGGGCCAGGCCGGTGAGGACCAGCACCCGGCAGGCCGGCAGCCGCTCGCGCAGCAGCGCGGCCGCCTCCAGCCCGTCCAGGCCCGGCATGTCGAGGTCGAGCACGGCGACGTCCGGCCGCGACGCCAGCGCCGCGGCGAGCACGGCGTCCCCGCGGTCCACGTCGGCCACGACGTGCAGGTCGTCCTCGAGGTCGACCAGCGCCACCAGCGCCCGGCGGACCACGTGCTGGTCCTCGGCCAGCAGCACCCGGACCACCGGCGCCGCCCCGTCCGGTGCGTCCGGTCCGCCCGGCCCGACGACCTCGTCCCCCACGCGAGCACCCTGCCACGGGACGCCGGGCCGGCGGCACGGCACCGCGACGCCCCCCACCCGTGACGTCCGTCATGGTCGGACGGTGACACCCGTCCCCTTCCGCCGCGGGCCCCGGTCGGGGAGCCTCGGGCCAGCACGCCGTGGACCGGACGACCCGGCGCAGGAGCAGGAGGAGGTGCCCGCCCGGTGCCGTGGACCCTGCTGCGCCGCGCCCCCTGGCGCCACGCCGCCGACCGGGTGTGGCTGGGCCTCGTCGTGATGGTGTTCGTGCTCGTCTCGGCGGCCGCCGCGAGCGTGCCCCTGGTGGTGGAGTCGGCGCAGAACGAGTCGGTCCGGCGGGTGCTGGCCGCGTCGGAGGACGCCGCCGCCCTGCGGCAGCAGCCGGTGGTCCGGGTCACCGGGGGCTTCGAGGCGCCCCTGCCCGGCTCCCAGGCGCGGGAGGCGCTGGACACCGTGCCCGGCCTGGCGCAGCCCACGGTGCTCGGGGTCTCCTTCGGAGACGAGCTGACCTCGATCGGCACGCCGTGGCGCTCCGTGGTGGCGCCGGCCGAGGGCGGCGCGGAGCCGCTGGACCGGAGGCTCGCCGCCGTGGACGACCCGGTGACCGCGCTGGTGCCCGCGGGCGGCAGCCCGACGAGCCCTCCCCCGGCCGGCGGCGTCTGGCTGGACGAGGCCGCGGCGGCGGCGCTGTCCGTGGCGGCGGGGGACACGGTCGCCGTCACCGTGTCCCGGGGGCCCGCGACCGACCGCGTCCTCCTCCCGGTCGCCGGGGTCTACGTCGTCGCCGAGGACGGCCCGCGGCCGGCGGACGTCGAGGGCAGGACGTTCTGGCGGGACCTGACGGGGCGGCTGCCGGGCGGCACCGGGTTCGGCGACGCGCAGCCGCCCCTGGTGACCGACGTCGCCACCCTGTCCGGGGTCTCGGAGGAGCTGGCGGAGGAGGAGGTGGAGCTGGTCCTCTGGTCGGTGGAGGCCGGCCTCGACCCGGCCGTCCCGACGCTGCGCGACATGGTCTCCACGTCCCGGGCGCTGGAGGACCTGCCGCCGCGGCTGCGGCCGCTGTCGGACCTCGCGGGCCCGGTGGGGCGCTTCATCGTGGCGGGCGGCGTCCGCGACCTGCAGGACCTGTCGACCTCCATCGCCACGACCGCCGTCGACCGGACGCGCGGCGTGGCGTGGACCGCGCTGGCGCTGGCCGGGCTCGCGGTCCTCGTCGTGGCCGCGGTGGACGACGCCCGCCGTCGCCAGGAGCGCCGGCTGGAGGCCGCCCTCGGGCTGCACCCGCTGCACGTCGGTGCCCTGCGCGTGCTGGAGGTGGCGCCGCTCGCGGTCCTCGGCGGGGCGCTCGGCGTCGCGGTGGCGTGGACGGTGGTGACCGTGCGGGGCCCTGGCGGGGCGACGACGCGGGCGGGGCTGGTGGCGGCCGGCCAGGACGGCGCCACGGCCGTGGTCGTCGCGCTCCTGCTCGTGGGGGCGGTGTCGGCGCTGTCGGCGTGGTCGACGGCGCGGCTCACCGTCGCCAGCAGCCCGGCGGGGGCCCCCGGTGCCGGCCGCCGGGTCCCGTGGCGCGCGGCCCTGCTCGCCGGGGCGGCCGCGACCGTCGCCGGCGTCCTCAGCGGCACCGGGGACACCACCGGGGGCGGCGGCGGCCTCGAGGTCGTCGCGCCGCTGCTCGTGGCGGCCAGCTGCGGGGCGCTGCTGGCGGCCCTGCTCAAGGCCCTGCTCCGCCGCCGGCTCGACGCCCGGGCGGGTGCCGGGCGCGGCCTCCACGCCGGCGAGGCGTCCCTGTCGCCCGGGCGGGCCGGGACCGTCCTGGCGCTGCGACGGCTGGCCGCGCCGGGCGACGGCCAGGACGCCGTCGTGGTCCTCCTGTGCGCGGGGCTGGCCATGGCCGGGTTCGTCGCCCTGGCCGACCGCAGCCTGGTCGCCTCGGTGGGGTCGAAGTCGGCCGTGCTGGCCGGGGCGGGCACGGTCGTCGAGCTCCCCAGCGGCGAAGCCCTGGCCCTGGCCCCCGACGCCGTCCCGCTCCCCCAGGTCGACAACCCCTTCCCCTACGACCAGCAGCAGCGGCCGCTCGACCTCGACCTCGTCCCCGCGGCGGACGTCCCGGTGCCCCCCGGCGACACCGTCGTGTGGTTCGACCGCGCCGAGGTGCAGGGCAGCCAGCAGGTGCCGGTGATGGTGCTCGACACCGACGTGGCCGGGTCGGTGCTCGACTTCGGCGAGGGCAGCGGCGCGCTCGTCGAGGCGCAGGAGGCGCTGGCCGTCCTCGCGGCCGAGGCCGGCGCCCGGGCCCCCGGGGAGGGCGACGACCCGCCGCCCCCGGTGCTCCTGGTCGGCGAGCGGCGCGGCGTCGACGTGGGCGAGGTCGTGGAGGTCCGGGGCACCTACTCCCTCATCAGGGTCCAGGTGGTCGGCGCCGTCCCCCTGTTCCCGGGCCAGGGCGCCGTCCGCAGCATGCTCGTCGCGGACACCGACACCTACCTGGCCGCCCTGCAGCTGGACGACCCGCGCTACCGGGCCGACGTCCCGGGCTCACCGCTCACGCTGCGGGCCGAGTACTGGTCGGCCCGCCCCGCCGCGGAGGTCGCCGCCCACGTCCGCGCCGCCGGCCTGCCGGTCGAAGAGGTCCGGACCGCGGCGAACCGACGGCTGCAGCCCGGCTTCGTGGCCGCCGAGCTCGTCCAGGACTACCAGCTCGCCGTCGCCGCCCTGCTCGTCCTGGTCGCCGTGGTGGGCCTGGCCGTGCGCGCGGACCGGAGCACCGACGCGGCCCTGCCCGCGGCGGCCGTGCTGCGCCGGACCCGCCTGGGCCGGCGCGGGGTCCGCCGGGCGCTCGTCCTCGAGCAGGTCGGCACCGTGCTGGTCGCCGTGCTCGGCGCCCTCCTCGCCGTCGCCCTGCTGGTCCCGCTGGCGCCGGCCCTCGTCGACCCGGCCCCCCGGCTGGCGCCCCGCCTCGACGTCCCCGCGTGGCCGCTGCTGCTGGCGCTGCTGGTGGTCGTGGTCACCGCGCTGGTCCCGCTGCTCCTGGCGGCCGGGGTCACCGGCCTGCGGCTGCGACGCTCGCGGGAAGAGGTGGTGCTGCGTGACGACCGGTAGCGGGCCCGTGCTGCGCTGTGCGGGCCTGGTGAGGATCTACCGGTCCTCGACCGGGGAGACGCACGCCCTGCGAGGGGTCGACGCGGACTTCGCCGCGGGCCAGCTGGCCGGGGTGCTGGGCCCGTCGGGCTGCGGCAAGTCGAGCCTGCTGTCCGTCCTGGCCCTGCGCGAGAAGGCCGACGGCGGCGACCTCCAGGTGCTCGGCACCAGCACCGCGGGGGTCTCGGGCCGGCGGCTGCGCGCGCTGCGGCGGCACGACGTGTCGTGGATCGCCCAGCGCCCCTCGCACGGGCTCTTCCCGCACCTGACGGCGCTGGAGCACGTGCAGCTGGCCCGCCGCCGGCGGGCCGGGGCGCCGGAGCCCTCGGCCCTCGAGCTGCTGGGGCGGCTCGACCTCGACGGGCGCGCCGGGTCCCTGCCGGTGCAGCTGTCCGGCGGGGAGCAGCAGCGGCTCGCGGTGGCGGCGGCCCTGGCCGGCGGGCCCCGGGTGGTGGTGGCGGACGAGCCCACCGCCGAGCTCGACGACACCTCGGCCGCCCTGGTGGCCGCGGCCCTGTCCGCGGCGGCGCGCGCAGGGGCGTGCGTCGTGGTCGCCACCCACGACGCCCGCCTGGTCCAGGGCGCCGACCGGGTCCTCCTCATGCGGCACGGCGTGCTGGCCACCGACCGCGACGCCGGCGAGGACGACACCGCGGTCGTGGACTCCGCCGGCCGCCTGCAGCTGCCGGCCGAGGCGCTCGCCCTGCTGGCGGGCGGCCGGGCGCGGGTGCGGGTGCTCGGTGACCACGTCCGGCTCGAGCCGCGGGCGCCCCGGTGAGCGCGCACCGCGCCGGCCCCGCCCAGGCCGCGGCGGGCGGGCCGGGCCCGGTCGTCCTCGTCGAGGGCGTGGGCCACGACGTGCCGGGGCGGGCGCGGGTCCTGCACGAGGTGTCCCTCGTCGTCGGCCGCGGCGAGCTGGTGGTCGTGGCCGGCCGGTCGGGCAGCGGCAAGAGCACGCTGTGCCACCTGGTCGCCGGGGTCGGGCGCCCCACCCGGGGGTCGGTCACCGTCCTCGGCGCCCCGGCCCACACCTGGGCGGACTGGACCCGGGTCTCCCTGCTGCCCCAGCGGCTCGCCCTCGTGCCCGAGCTCAGCGTCGCCGAGAACGTCTCGTGGCCGTACCGGCTCGCCGGGGTGCGGACCGACCCCGGCGCGCTGCTGGAGGCCCTGGCGCTCGCGCCCCTGGCCGGCACCCTGGTGTCCGGGACGTCGCTGGGCGAGCAGCAGCGGACCGGGCTGGCGCGCGCCCTCGCCTCGCGGCCCGACCTCGCGGTCCTCGACGAGCCCACCGGCCACCAGGACGACGCGAACGTCGAGCGGGTGGTCGCCGCCCTCGCCGCGCGGGGCCCCGGGACGGCCGTCCTCGTCGCCACCCACGACGAGCGGCTCATGACGGTGGCCGACCGGGTGGTCACCCTCGCCGACGGCAGGGTCGTCGGCTGAGCCCCGCACGCCGGCCGAGGTCGTGCGGGCTCGAGCCGTCGCCGGAGGGGCGCGGAGCCTAGGGTCGGACGATGCGACCCGAGACCGTGGCCGGCCTGGGCGTCCGTCGCTGGGGCAGCCCGTCCGCCGACGACCCGGTGGTGCTGGCCCTGCACGGGCTGACCGGGACGTCGGCGGCCTGGACGGACCTGGCCCGCCGGCTCGACCTCTGCGTGCTCGCCCCCGACCTGCCCGGCCGCGGCGCCTCGGTGGACGTCCAGGCGCCGCCCGGCCTGGCCGGCCTCGCGCAGGCCGTCGTGCGGCTGGTGGACGAGCCTCGGCCACGAGCGTGTGGTGGTGGTCGGCCACTCGATGGGCGCGTTCCTGGCCCCGCTCGTCGTCGAGGGCCTGGGTCCGCGCGCCGTCGCAGCGGTGCTGCTGGACGGCGGTGCCGCTCCGGCACGCTCCCCGCTGCACCGGCCCCTCGTCGTCAGGGCGCTGTTCGGCGTCCAGATGCGGCGCCTGGTCCGCGGCTGGCCGGACGTCGACCGCTACACCGCCGTGGCCGAGGGTCGCGCGGCCACGGACCGGCCCGACCTCCACGACGGCTTCCGCACCTGGTCGGAGGCCGTCCTCCGCCCGCACGGCGCCGTGCTGCGGCCCGACCTGGACCCGCGGCGCGTCGTGGCCGACGCCGTCGACAGCCTCTGCCGACCGCCGCACCTGGAGCTGCTGCAGCGCTCGGCCGCCCCGGTCCAGCTCCTCGCCGCCGCGCACGGCGCCGACGACGCCCGCGCGCCGTTCCTGTCCGACGAGGCGGTCGCCGCCGCGGCCCGGCTCGTGCCGCGCCTGGGCTGGGAGCGCGTGGAGGCGAACCACGCGACGATGCTCTTCGACCCGGCCGTCGCGGCGAGCGTGGAGGACGTGGCGACGACCGCGCGGGGCGGCGACCCCACGGGCTGAGGTGCGTGCGGGCGCCGCCGTCAGGGGGCCGCGGCAGCGCTGGTGGTGCTCACCCACCTGCGGGGCGGGCGGCCGGCGATCTGCCCGGTGAACTCGTCGAACAACCACGTGCGGTACGCCCGCACGGCCGGCGGCGTCTCGAGGGTGAGCAGGAACCCGACCTGGCGGCAGTAGCCGTCCACCTCCGCCTGCAGGCGGCGCAGGCGCTCCACGGCCGCCGCCATCGCGGTCGGCGCCTCGTACACGATGTCGACGGAGTCCTGGCCCGCCGCGAACGCCTCGGCCATGCGCCGCTCCCTCAGCGTGCGGAACGTCGAGACGTCGGCGGTGACGCTGCTGACCACCTCGAGGAACCGCGAGGGCATCGCGCTCTCGGTGGAGGCGTCCTGGCGCAGGCCGAGGGTGATGAGCGTCATCTCGCGGGCCAGGCCGTCGTGGTGCTCCTGGGCCCGGGAGGCCAGGTCCAGGGGCAGCCCCAGGATGTGCACGGTCACCGTGTCCACGTGTCCCCCTCCCCTGGCCGCCGCGACCACCCACCGACGCCCCGCAGGGCCGTCGAGGACCGGACCCACGACCGACGGACCATGAGGTCGATCCCGCCCCGGGCAGAACTCTAGCGGCACCGCCCCGAAGGGCGTCTGACCTGCGCTCTCACCGCTCAGAGGTGTCCACTCGACGTCGCTGTTCCTCAGTCGTCTGCGGACCTGGTGCGGAGCGGGCCGCCTCGGCGCTCGACCGAGCGGCGCCGCAGTCCTCCCGGGTCCTGATGCCTCGTGCACCGCGACCGGGAGGGGCCGACGAGCTGACGGGGTGCCGCGCTGGTCGGATCGTCGGACCGGGCCTCAGGACCCACCCCACCTCGGGAGCACCTGTCTACGTTCGAGCGATGCAGCGCTCATATGTGCACGCCTCTCGCGTCGAGGGTGACCGAGGGGCGGCGTCGATGGAGTACGTGGCCGTCCTGCTCGTCGTGGCGATGGTGATCGCTGTCGCGGTCACCTCGTGGAGCGGGGCGCGGCCCGACCTCGTAGAGAACACGGCGGCCGCCGTGTGCCGCGTGGTCGGGGGCGCAGGCGTGCCCGGCTGCGCACCACCGGTCGAGGCACGCGGCGGTCCACGGGTTGCCGTGGGGGAGGCCGCCCCGCCGGCGCGCGACGACCTCCCGGCGCCGAAGGCGATGCTCAAGGCTGCCGCGACCGGAGCGGACCACGTCGACGAGCACGGACAGCCCATCACCTGTCCGCGCACCACGAGCAGCACCGTCGTCCAGCCCTCCGGCGGCACGACGACGCTCACCGTCGGTCTGTGCACGGACGCCAGCGGCGTGGTGCAGCGCTGCTCCCAGGTGGGCTACGCGGGCGGGGGCGGCGGACCGACCTTCGGCTTCACCGGCGAGTGGCGCTGCGGCGACCAGGGCGGCGACGTCCCCGCGGGGGACCTCGTCTGCGGCCCGGCGGACGCCTACGGCGTCCAGGTGTGCACGCACCCCGACTTCGGCACGCCCCTGGAGTGCACACCGCGCTACGTCACGGCCGCCGCTCCCGCGGCCTTCTACGGCTGCGCGCTCCCGGCAGAGGACGTCCTCGGGCTGGCGCCGGACGCGGTCGTGGACAACGGCTGCGGCGGTGGCGTCGGCATGACCCCCGCCGCCACGGCGGAGGCTGCGGCCGCAGCAGGTCCCCGCCCCGCGCAGCCGCCCGTCGCGCCGCCGGCCGCCGGCTCCGACCCCGCGCCGGCCCCCGCTCCTGCCCCGACCCCGGGGACGGCTCCCGGCAGACCGGACACGACGGAGTACGACGCGCTGGTGGCGGGTCTGTCCGCGGAGGCCTACGAGCTCACCGGGTACGACCCGTCGAAGCCGGAGGACCTGGTCGCCTTCATCGACGCCATGACGGCGTTCCAGGACCACCTGAACAGCCAGGCCAGCCCCGCCGCGACCCAGCGGGAGCGGGACTTCGTCAACACCGTGCTCGTGGCCCCGCCGGACCGCGGCCGGGCCCTGGCCGCCGGGCGGACCTCCCGGCGACCCGTTCTGCATCGCCGTCGTCGCGCACGTCGTCGCCATCCTCGGGGTTGCGGTCCTGAGCGCCCTGCTCGCACCGGTCGTCCTGGAGCCCGAGGACGTGCCCGCCTGGCGGGTCCGCGGCGCCGCCATCGCCGCAACGGGCACGACGACAGCGCTCTTCGTCCTCCTCCTCGGCTACAACCGGGCGGACCAGCGAGCCACCGCGGCCGCGACCGCGGAGGCCATGAGAGAGCGGGACGAACGCATCGACCGCCTCGATCTCATGGTGGCCACGCTGTCCGTCCAGGCGGCACGCGACAGGCGCGACCGAGCCAGGGAGCGGGGAGAGGACACTGCCGCCCTCGACGTGGCTGTCGCCGCCGGCCTGGCCCGCGAGAGGGCCGCGACGGACAGCGCGGCCGCCTCCGCGGCCGACGCAGCGGCCGCCCGGCGGGAGACGGCGGCCGCGAACGCCGACCTGGCGCAGTACGTGCGGCAGACCACCCCGCAGCTGGAGGAGCTGGTGCGCGAGAACACCGCACTCAGACAGGCCCGCCAGCAGGACGGGATCACCATCGCCGACCTCCGGGCTGAGCTTGCCCTCGCCCAGGCCGATGTCCAGCACGGCAGCACCGACCGGGAGGACGGACCCCCGCTGGTCCAGCCGGCGCCCGCCACCCCGGCACCGGGCACCCCCGGACCCGCGACACCGACGCCAGCACCAGCACCCGCACCCGTGCCGTGACGCCCGGGAGGACTGCGTGGACAGGACGTGCGCGAGCGGCGGTCCGGCTCGACCAACCCCGGCCGCAGCAACGACCGGTAGACCCCGGACTCGCTCTGCAGGTCCTGCTCCGCCAGTGCCCCCGAGCCCGAGCGGCCCCCGCCGCCGGACCAGCTCGACCCGGATCCGCCCCGGACCCCGGTACGGGTGTGCGCCCGCCGCAGCTCCAGCACGGCCGCCTCGACGACACTGCTCATCTGGTGCGGGCACGACACCGGCCCCCGCGACCGGTCCGCCAGCCCCTCGAGGCCGCCCTGCTCATACCGGGCCAGCCACGCATGCACCGTCTGTCTGCTGACCCGCCACTGCGAGGCCACCTCGGTCACGGCCCGGCCCTCGGCCACGACCTCCAGCACCGCCCGATACCGCTGCTCCGACACGCTCAGCCCCCTCATCGCGGGAGCGTCAAGGATCAGCCGACACAGGTGTCCAGCATCGACCGAAACAGTGACGGGCATCAGCCGACCACGAAACGTCAAGGATCAGGCGAAGGTGCACAGACGTCCTGTAGGGCAGGTGGGGCTTGAACCCACGACCGACGGATTATGAGTCCGCTGCTCTGACCGACTGAGCTACTGCCCCGCTCGGGCGGCGGCGCGCCGCCACCCGAGCCGAACCTACCGCCGCAGCCGCCGGTGTGAGAGCCGTCACCCCCGGACGGCGCATGCCGGGCGCCCGTCACGGACACCCAGCAGAGGAACACCACGTCTACGGAGGGTCCCACCGATGGCTTCCCAGAAGTCCATGATCATCTCTGAGCTCCGCGCCCTGCTCCGTCTCACCGAGACCGAGATCCAGGTGGCCGAGACCCGCCGGGCGCAGGCCCGCACCGAGGCCGTCGAGCGCGAGCTGGCCCAGAACGCCGACAACGGCCGCCTCCGGGCCACCGCGATCGCCACCGTGCTGCGGGAGGAGGGCGGCGTCCCCGACGTCGTCCTCGCCGGCGCCGGACGGCTGGCCGCCGTGGCCAAGTCCAACCTCGAGCAGGGGCAGCCCTTCACGGAGGCGCTGCTCGGCGACCTCGCCCTGGAGCACCAGCTCCAGGACCGTGCCCGCCTGCTCAAGGCCCTCGGGTCCGCCGCCGGGCGGCGCGGCGTCGTCGACCTGGCCGACCGTCTCGTCGAGGCCCACGGCGCCACCGTCGAGTGGCTGACCGTCGTGCTGGCCGAGGTCGCCCTCGGCGGGCCGGCGGCGCTGCGCGCGACCCCCGTCCAGGTCGTGGTCGGCGCCGGCGTGTCCCTGGCCACGTTCCCGGTCCGGCAGGTCAGCCGCACGGTCGACGCCTTCCTCGGCCGCGCCTCGCGCACCCTCGACAGCATGGGCCAGACCTCGCAGGAGGTCGCCGAGACCCTGGACGACCTGCAGGAGCGCGCCACCACGGCCGTCAAGCAGGAGCTCGCCCCCGACGAGGACGAGCTGCCCGTCACCGGCTACGACCGGCTGACCAGGCCGCGCGCCGTCGCCCTGGTCGGGACGCTCTCGCAGCCGGAGGACGTGCGCTCGGTCATCGCCTACGAGGAGTCGCACCGGAACCGGCCCGACGTGGTGTCCGCCGCGCAGGTCCGGCTGTCGGAGATCGCCAAGGACGTCGTCGCCGGCTGAGCCGCGCATCCGGGTGTCGCCCGGATGCGGGCCTGCAGGCCCTCGACGGTGTCGGGGTGTGCCGCTAGCGTCGCTCCTCGTGAGCACCTGTCCGGACTGCCGGTACTGCGCACCGGAGTCCGCGGGACCTCCGGCCCGCCGGTGGGCCCACCCGGTGCGCTGGTTCGACCAGCCCTGCGTGCACTGCTCGCACCGCCTGCGCGCCCACGACCCCGGCGTCCCCGCCGTCCTGGGCCCCTCGGACCTCGACGCGCCGGCCGCGGCGGTCGTCCCGCCCCGGTAGGCCGCCGCGCCCACCGGGGCATGGTCTCGCCGCCCTCCGGGTAGTCAGCCTGTGGCTTCGGGGGCGGAGCAGCACCGGAGGTCTCGACATGTCCGCGCAGCATCCCGTCGTGCACGTGAGCGGCGCGCCGTCCGGCTCGAGCACCGGTCCTGGCACCCGTCCCGGCACGGGCGCCAGCCGCTGGGAGGACCCCCGCCTGGCCGCCGCCCGCGACGTCAGCGACCTCATCGCGCAGGCCAAGCGCCAGCTGATGCGCGACCACGGCCTCGGCCCGCAGGAGGCCTTCGAGCTGCTGCGCCACTACAGCCGCACGAGCGACCTGCCCCTGCGCGACGTGGCGCGCAAGCTCGTCCACGGCACGTGGCTCCCCCGCAGCCCGGGCTGAGGGACCTGACCGCCCCAGCGACGCGACAGAGGCCCCTGACCTGCGTCTCCGCTGGTCAGGGGCCTCTCGTCGTGCTCCCGCCACTGGACTCGAACCAGTAACCTGCCGGTTAACAGCCGGCTGCTCTGCCAATTGAGCTAGGCGGGATCTGTGCACCCGGGCACCGTGCGTGGCCCCCGGACGACGACGAGGTTACCAGGGCATCCGCCCCCGGGAGCCCCCGCGCGACCGGCCCGGGCCGCTGGACCCGGGCGATCAGCCCTGCGGCGTGTCCCCGGGCCGGCCGCGGCCCTCCAGGCGCAGGTCGGCGACCATCTCCCGCCGGGCCTCGGCCACCCGGGCGGCCACCCCGGGCTCGTCGGCGTCGATGCCCGGGTCCACGGCCAGCTGCACGGTCACGACCTCCTCGGGAGTCCGCCGGGCCACCACCTGGACGCCCTTGCCCCGGCGGACCTCGACGAGCCGCGCCACGACGACGCTGTTCTGGACCCGCTCCCGCACGGTCTCGGGCAGCCGGCCCGGCGAGGCGCCCACCGGGACGCTCCAGCGCGCGCCGTCGACGAGGCGGACGTCGAGCAGCTCCTCGCTGGGCACGGTCGTGGCCGTGCGGACGTCGGTCCAGGCCACCCGGCGCGCCGTGTCGGGGACCCCGCCCTCGCCGAGGGTGGTCACCACGTGCAGGGCGTGGGTGGTGGCGAAGGTCCACCCGCCGCGGACCTGGGCCAGAGCGAGCACCCGCTCCCCCGCCCCCAGGTCGGCCGCGGCGAGCACGGGGTCCGGCAGCCGGGGCCGGCGCCACCTCACGGGGTGCCCTGGGCGCGCTCGCGGACGGCGCGCTGGCGCTTCTCGGCGTCCATCAGCCGGGTGAACGCCGCCGCGTAGGCGTCCGGCTCCTGCTCCCGGTCCAGGCGGCCGAGCCGTCGCTTGGCGTCCATGACCGCCCGGTTGGCCTCGACCTCGGCGACCTTGGCCACCATGCCGACCGCGAAGCGGGGCAGGTCCTTCTCCCCCGCCGGCAGGTCCATGACCGCGAGCCGGGTGACGAGCTGCTCGACCGCGCTGGGTGCCGCGTCCCGCACCGCGGCGGTGCAGCTCGGCCCCGGTGCGACCGGTGGCGCCGCCCACGGCCATGATCGACTCGTGGACCACCCGGTGCGCCGGGACCGTGAAGGCGTCGTCGCCCAGGGCGTCCACCTGGGCGCCCACGTGGTCGGGCACCTGCAGCGCGCACGCGAGGGCGAAGCGCTCCGTCGTGGCCACGGGGTCGTCGGCGTCCACCCGGGTCTGCGAGGACCGCGACGCCTGCTGCTGCCCGCCGTCGCTGCGGGCGGCCCGGGCCACGCGCGCCACGACGAAGGCCTCGTCGAGGAAGCCGAGCCAGCGGTCGAGGTTGACCGCGTACCGGTAGCGCAGCTCGCGGTCCTTGATGCTGGCCACGATGGGCGCGGCCGCGTCGAGCCCGCCGAGCCGCCCCTCCTCGGTGTCGAGGTCGAACTGGGCGAACGTGGAGCGGATGGCGAACTCGAACAGCGGGACGCGCCGGTCCACGAGCGCGCGCACGGCGGCGTCGCCCTCGGCCTGCCGCAGGTCGCACGGGTCCTTGCCGGTCGGCTCGACCGCGACGAAGGTGCGGGCCACGAACTGCTGGTCGGAGGCGAACGCGCGCATCGCCGCCTTCTGCCCGGCGGAGTCGCCGTCGAAGGTGAAGATGATCTCCCCGGTGGCGTTGACGTCGCCGATGAGCCGGCGGGCCGTCCGGGCGTGGTCGTCGCCGAACGCGGTGCCGCAGGTCGCGACCGCGGTCGTGACGCCCGCCAGGTGGGCGGCCATCACGTCGGTGTAGCCCTCGACGACGACCAGGCGGCGCTCGCGGGCGATGTCGCGCTTGGCCAGGTCCACCCCGTAGAGGACCTGCGACTTCTTGTACAGCGGCGTCTCGGACGTGTTGAGGTACTTGGCCTCGATCCGGTCGTCGTCGTACAGCCGCCGGGCCCCGAAGCCGACCACGTCGCCGGTGACGTCGCGGATCGGCCACATCAGCCGGCCCCGGAAGCGGTCGTAGGCCCGCCCGGAGCTGGTGCGCCCGGCCAGGCCGGAGACGGTGAGCTCCTCCTCGGTGAAGCCGCGCCCGCGCAGGTGCCGCAGCAGCTCCTCGCCACCGCGCGGGGAGAACCCGACCCCGAAGTGCTCGGCCGCCGCCCGGTCGAAGCCGCGCTCGGCCAGCAGCTCCCGGCCGACGGAGGCGTCAGGGGTCATCAGCTGCTCGGCGTACCACTGGGCCGCCGCCGCGTTCGCGTCGACCAGGCGCTGGCGCTGCCCGACCGGCTGCCGCGGCGCCCCGCCGCGCCCGCCCGGCGTCTCGTCGTAGCGCAGCTGCACGCCGACGCGGGCGGCGAGCCGCTCGACGGCGTCGGAGAAGCCGAGGTGGTCGATCTTCATGACGAAGGCGATGGCGTCGCCGCCCTCGTCGCAGCCGAAGCAGTGCCACAGCCCGACGGCGGGACGGACCTGGAACGACGGGGACTTCTCGTCGTGGAACGGGCAGAGGCCCTTGAGCGAGCCCGACCCGGCGCGGCGCAGGGCGACGTGGTCCCCGACCAGCTCGTCGAGGTGGACCTTCTCCTTGACGGTGGCGACGTCCTCGTCCTTGATCCGCCCGGCCACCGCACGAGTCTAGGTCGCGCGGGAGGGGCCCCGGCGCGCGGCCGGGCGGACCTGTGGGTCTAGGCGCGCACGTCCGCCAGCGGGACCGAGGGGTCGGCCAGGCGGGCCACGTCCACCACCGCGTGGCTGCTCACCAGGTCCTTGACGGTGTCCGCGTCGTCCCAGCCCTCCACGTGCATCCCGGCGACCAGGCGGCCGGCCTCGTGCCAGAAGGCGAACCACGGCGTGCCGGTCTCCGAGGCCGGCGCCGCCGCCCGCAGGACGACGTGGTGGCGGGCGGGGTCCGCCCAGCCGCGGTACTCCAGGCCGACCCCGAACTGGTCGCTCCAGAAGAACGGCGGCACGTCCCAGCGCGCCCCGGCCACGCCCGCCATGGCCCGCCCGGCGACCGGACCGCCGTCGCTGGCCGCGGCGTAGTGCTCCAGGCGGACCTGCTCCCCCACCCAGCCGTTCTGGGCCCGGGCCACGTCGCCGACCGCGTACACGGCCTCGTCCGCGGTGCGGAACGTGTCGTCGACGAGCACCCCGTCGTCCACGGCCAGGCCGGACTCCTCGGCCAGGTCGACGGCCGGGGTGATGCCCACGGCGACGACGACGGTGCTGGCGGGCAGGGTGCGGCCGTCGGCGAGGCGGACCCCCTCCACGCGGCCGGTGCCGGTGACGGCCTCCACCGAGGTGCGGGGCAGCACGGTCACGCCGGCCGAGGTGGCCAGGTCGTGGAAGCGCTGGCCGACCAGGTCGCCGAGCACCCGTCCCAGCGGCACGGACGCGTCGTGCACGACGGTGACGTCGAGCCCCGCGGCGAGCGCGGCCGAGGCGACCTCGAGGCCGATCCAGCCGGCGCCCACGACGACGAGCGGCCCGCCGGCGGCGATGGCGTCCTTGACCGCGGTGGAGTCCTCGAGCGTGCGCAGGCTGTGCACGCCGTCCAGGTCCGCGCCCTCGACGGGCAGCCGGCGCGGCCGGGAGCCGGTGGCCAGCAGCAGGCGGTCGTAGCCGATGCGCTCGCCGTCGGCGGTCACCACCTCGCGGGCCGCGCGGTCCAGCGAGGCGGCCCGCACGCCGGGGCGCACCTCGATGCGCTGCTCGGCGTACCAGTCCTGCGGGTGGACGAGGAGGTCGTCGCTGCCCTGCTTGCCCTGCAGGTAGTCCTTGGACAGGCCGGGCCGCTCGTAGGGCAGGTGCGGCTCCTGGCCGAGGACGGTGATGGTGGCCGTCTCGTCGGCCTCGCGGACCGCCGCGGCGGCGGCCGCACCGGCCAGACCGGCTCCGACGACGACGTGGCGGGTTCCCTGGGCGCTCATGGCCCCATCGGAGCACGGCGGCGCCGGGGCCGCGATCCGACCTGGTCCTGCCCCGGCCCCGGCGTGGTGCGCAGGGCCGGGGTCCGCCGGGCTCAGCCGACGAGGCTGCGGTGCCAGACGACGGCGCTGGTGTCGGTGAGGGCCGCCACCTGGTCGACGACCACCCGCAGCGCGGCGCCGTCGTCCGCGGCCTCGGCGAGGTCGGCCGCGTAGGGCGGCTGGAGCACCTGCTCCCCGGCGACCAGGAGCGCGTCGACGAGCTCGGCGAGGAGCTCCTGCTGCTGGGCGTAGACGGGCATCCGCTCGTCGGCGTCCATGACGTAGTGCGCGGCCACGGCCTTGAGGGCCACCACCTCGGCGAGCGTGTCCTCCGGGACGACGAGGCCCGCCGCGTGCCGGGTGAGCGGGCCGTCGCCGTGGCGGGCACGGGTGGCCTCGTCCGCGGCGCCGGCGAAGCGCCCGATGAGCGCGCTGGTCATGGTCTTGAGCGCGGCCAGGGCGCGGCGGCTCCCGTCGAAGCCCTCCACCCACTCCGGCAGGGCCTGCAGGCGCAGCAGGGCCGCCTCGACCTCGGCGCCGTCCACGCCGGTGCCGTACCAGCGGGCCGCGGTGGCGGCGACGTCGCCGCGGGCGGCCGCGGAGCGGAGGACGCCCAGGTCGAGCCGGTCGGCCACCACCCCGTCCTCCACGTCGTGGACGCTGTAGGCGATGTCGTCCGACAGGTCCATGACCTGGGCCTCGAGGCTGCGGGCGCCCGGCTCGGCGCCGTCCCGCAGCCAGGCGAACACGTCCAGGTCGTCGGCGTACACGCCGAACTTGGCCGCCGGTCCCCCGTCGGGGGCGCCGCCGCGGGGCCACGGGTACTTCGTCGCGGCGTCGAGGCTCGCCCGCGTGAGGTTGAGGCCGGCGCTGCGCCCGTCGGGCCCGACGACCTTCGGCTCGAGCCGGGTGAGCACGCGCAGGGTCTGCGCGTTGCCCTCGAACCCGCCGACGTCGGCGGCCAGGGCGTCCAGGACGGTCTCGCCGGTGTGCCCGAACGGGGGGTGCCCGAGGTCGTGCGCGAGGCAGGCGGCGTCGACCACGTCGGGGTCGCAGCCGAGCCCGGCGCCCAGCTCGCGCCCCACCTGGGCCACCTCCAGGGAGTGGGTGAGCCGGTTGCGGACGAAGTCGTCGCTGTCGGGGCCGACGACCTGCGTCTTGGCGGCGAGGCGCCGCAGGGCGGAGGCGTGCAGCACCCGGGCGCGGTCCCGGGCGAACGGGGTCCGCCGGGGGCTCTTGGCCGGCTCGGCGACCAGCCTCTCCCGCGCGTGCCCGTCGTACCCGTCCCCGTACCCGTCCTCCGGCCCGGCGCCGCCCTGGCGCCCGTCGGGGCCCGTGACCGTGCGGCTCACGGCACCGACAGCCCGGTGTGCTGGACCAGGACCGCGGCGGTCTCGCGGGCCACGTACGTGGCCTCGCGGGTGGCGACCTCGGTGCTGGGACCGGTCCGGGTGGGGCTGGTCCCCGCGACGGGCAGGCCCAGGGACCCGGCCATGGTCCGTACCCGGTAGACGTGCCACGGGTCGCTGACCACGAGGGCGCCGAGCTGCCAGCCCTCGGCCTCCGCCAGCTCGGCCACGGGGACGAGGCTGTCGATCGTGTTCCCGCCGACCGGGAGCGCGACGACCGCCTCGGCCGGGACGCCGTGCTCCACGAGCCACTCCTGGGCGCTGCCGGCCTCGGTGAACCGGTCGCCGGCCTGGTTGCCCCCGGTCGTGACCACGCGGGGCGCCAGGCCCTGCTCGTACAGGTCGAGGGCGTGCTCGAGCCGTGCCTCCAGCACCGGCCCGGGCCGCCCGTCCAGCTGCGAGGCCCCCAGCACGAGGACGGCGTCGGCGGGGACGCGCTCGTCGCGGCCGGCGACCTGCACCACCCGTGCGGCCACGGCCAGCGGCAGCACGAGGGCGGCCAGGAGCAGCAGCGCGACCACGCGGCCGACGGCCCGCCGCAGCGCCCGTCCCACGCCCCGTCCCCGGGTCTGCCTCGGCGGGGGCGGGCGGAGGGTCACGCCGCTCATCGTGGCACCTGGCCCGGCCCGTGAGGGGACGCCCCCGTGGACGGCGAGGCCCGGTGGCGCCGCTCAGCCACCGGAGACCGACGCCTCCGCGGCGGCGACCTGGGCCGCGGTGGCGGCGTCGAGCGCGCGGCTGGTCAGCCAGCCCTCGGGCAGCGACACCGACCGCGCCGCGCCCGCGCGGCCGCGGTGGCCCTCGGCCGCCTCGCCCGGGTACGGGGCGTCGTCCGGCAGCCCCGCCAGCACCTCGTCGATCTCGGCGAGGCTGTCGACCAGCGCCAGCCGCACCCGGACCTCGTGGCCGACGGGGTAGCCCTTGAGGTACCAGGAGACGTGCTTGCGGATGTCGCGGCAGGCCCGCCCCTCGTCGGCCATGTTCTCGCTGAGCAGCTCGGCGTGGCGGCGGAAGGCGGCGAGCACCTGGGCCAGGCCCGGGCGGGTGCGCGCGTCGCTGCCGGCCAGCGCGGCCGCGATGTCGGCGAACAGCCACGGCCGCCCCAGGCAGCCGCGCCCGACGACGACCCCGTCGCAGCCGGTCCGCGCCACCATGGCCACGGCGTCCTCGGCGGAGAAGATGTCGCCGTTGCCGAGCACGGGCACCTCGGCGGGCAGGGCGTCCCGCAGCCGCGCGATGGCGTCCCAGTCGGCGCTGGGCGCGTACAGCTGGGCCGCGGTGCGCCCGTGGAGCGCCACCCACGCCGCCCCCTCGTCGACGGCGACCCGGCCGGCGTCGAGGTAGGTGAGGTGGTCCTCGTCGATGCCCTTGCGCATCTTCACGGTGACGGGGACGCCGGCCGGCCCGGCGGCCCGGACCACGGCCCGGACCACGGCGGCGAACAGCTCCGTCTTCCAGGGCAGCGCCGCCCCCCCGCCGCGGCGGGTGACCTTGGGCACCGGGCAGCCGAAGTTGAGGTCGACGTGCTCGGCGCGGCCGTCCTCGAGCAGCACCTCGACCGCGCGGGCCGCGGTGGCGGGGTCCGTGGCGTAGAGCTGGACGCTCTTGACCGGCTCGTCCGGGTGGTGCTCGGTGAGCCGCAGCGACTCCGGCGTCCGCTCGACCAGGGCGCGGCTGGTCACCATCTCGGAGACGTACAGCCCGGCCCCGCCGCCCAGCTCGCGGCACAGGCGCCGGAAGGCGGCGTTGGTGATGCCCGCCATCGGGGCGAGCACGACCGGCGCGGCCAGCGTGCGCTCGCCCAGGCGCAGGGGGCGGGTCCGCTCGAGGGTGGGGGTGCTCACGCCCCCAGGGTACGGACCCGCCGGAGGAGGGAGGTCCCGCTCAGCGCGGGGCCATCCGGATCGCGCCGTCGAGCCGGACCGTCTCCCCGTTGAGCAGGCCGTTGGCCACGATGTGCGCGGCGAGGTCGGCGTACTCCTCGGGCCGACCGAGCCGCGCCGGGTGCGGCACCTGCTTCCCGAGCGACTCCCGGGCCGCCTCGGGCAGCCCGGCGAGCATCGGCGTGTCCATGATCCCCGGCGCGATGGTCATGACGCGGACCGCGTGCTCGGCGAGGTCGCGTGCCACCGGCAGGGTCATCGCGGCCACGCCGCCCTTGGAGGCCGAGTAGGCGGCCTGGCCGACCTGGCCGTCGAACGCGGCGACCGACGCGGTGCCGATGAGCACCCCCCGGTCGCCGTCGACCACCTCGTTGCCGGCCATCTGCTCGGCGGCGAGGCGGAACAGGTTGAACGTCCCGACCAGGTTGACCATGACGACCTGGACGAAGCCCTCCAGCGGCGCCACGCCCCGCTTGCCGAAGGTCTTGGTGGGCGGGGCGATGCCGGCGCACGCGACGGCCACCCGGAGCGGCCCGCGGCCGGCGGCCACCGCGACGGCGGCGGCGAGCTGGGCCTCGTCGGTGACGTCGGCCGGCGCGGCGACCACGTCGCCCACCGCCGACAGCTCCGCCACGGCGGCGTCGAGCCGTTCGCCGGGCAGGTCGACGATGACGACCCGGGCCCCGTCGGCGGCGAAGCGGCGTGCGGTGGCGTTCCCCAGCCCGGAGGCGGCGCCGGTGACCAGGACTGCGCTGTCGGTGATCCTCACGGCGAGCACCCTAGGCCTGGGGCGCCCGGGCCGCCCGGGCCGGGTTCTGCGACCCTGCCCGCATGGACATGCGCGGTCGGACCGTCGTCATCACCGGAGCGAGCAACGGTCTGGGCCTGGCCTCGGCCGTCGCGCTCGCCCGCGCCGGGGCCGAGCTGGTGCTCGCGGTCCGCGACGAGGGCCGCGGGGCCGCCGCCCTGGCGCAGGTGCGGGACGCCGCGCCCGGGGCCACCGCGCGGACGGTCGCCCTCGACCTCGCCGACCTCGCCTCGGTGCGCCGCTGCGCCGAGGAGCTGACCGGGAGCCTGGGCTCCCTCGACGTCCTCATGAACAACGCCGGGGTGATGATGCCGCCGCAGCGCCGCGAGACCGTCGACGGCTTCGAGCTGCAGATGGGCACCAACCACCTCGGGCACCTGGCCCTCACCCTGCCGCTGCTGCCCCTGCTCATGGGCACCCCCGGCAGCCGGGTCGTCACCGTGTCGAGCCTCGCGGCCCGCGGCGGGTCGATCGACCTGGACGACCTGCAGGCGGAGCGCTCGTACTCCCCCTCCCCCCGCTACGGCGCCTCCAAGCTGGCCAACCTCCTGTTCACCCTCGAGCTGCAGCGCCGCCTCGTGGCCGCCGGCTCCTCCACCCTGTCCGTCGCCGCGCACCCCGGGGTCAGCGCGACGGGGCTGGTGGCCACGATGCAGATGGGCCGGGTCTTCGAGCGGCTGTCCTCGCTGCTGTCGCAGAGCGCGGAGGTCGGCGCGCGGCCGCAGCTGCACGCCGCCACCGCCGACGGGGTGCAGGGGGGCGACTACTACGGCCCGAAGGGGATCGCCGAGGTCCGCGGCCGCCGCGTGACCCACGCGACCTTCCCGCCCAAGGCCCTGGACGCCGGCGTGGCCGCGACGCTCTGGGACCGCTCGCTCGAGCTCACCGGGGTGTCGTCGCCGGTCTGAGCGGCACGTGCGCCCGCGGGGCGCGTCCGGATGTCGGGCACGACAGGGTCGCGGGCGACCGCCGGGCGACAGTTCAGGTCGACCGCCCCACGGACCAGCCCACCGACCAGCCCGGGAGCACCCATGAGCGACACCACGACCAGCGGAGCCAGCGGACCGACGAGCGCCGACCCCACCAGCGCCGACCCGACCAGCGCCGACCCGACCAGCGCCGACCCGATCAGCGCCGTCGTGGCCGGCGTCCAGGGCGCCGTGGCCGCCGACCCGGCCAACGCCGCCGCGTCCGTGCGCGCCCAGGCGGTCTGGCGGGCCCCGATCGGGGTCGACGTGCGGATGGGGAAGCACCGCGTCACCGTCGACCAGCCGGAGTCCCTCGGCGGCTCCGACGCCGGCGCCGGCCCGGTCGAGCTCGCTCTGGGGGCGCTGGTCGCGTGCCAGGTCGCGATCTTCCGCTTCCACGCCGCCAAGGAGGGCCTCACCATCGGCGACCTCCGCGTCACCGCCGACGGCGACCTCGACGTGCGCGGCTTCTTCGGCTTCGACAGCTCCGTGCGGCCCGGCTTCTCCGGCGTCCGCGTCAAGGTCGAGATCTCCGGCCCGGAGACCGAGGAGGCCTACCGCGGCCTCGCCGCCACGGTCGACGCCCACTGCCCGGTGCTCGACCTGTTCTCCAACCCCACGCCGGTGGAGACCTCGGTCGTCGTCGGCTGAGGTCTGGCCGGGCGCCCGGCGGGTACGAGGACGGCGTGCAGACGTTCCTCCCCTACGCCGGACGACCGGGCCAGCGCCGCCGTGCTCGACGACAGGCGGCTCGGCAAGCAGCGGGTGGAGACCCTGCAGATCCTCCGCGCGCTCACGTGGCACACGTACGGCTGGCGCAACCACCCGGCGGTCCGGATGTGGCGGGGGTTCGTGCCGGCGCTCGTCGCCTACGGCGTGGCGGTGTGCGACGAGTGGGTCTCCCGCGGCCGGGCCGACGCGGTCCGGCCCGTCCTGCTGGAGTTCACCGGCGGGGCGGAGCCGTCGTGGGAGCGCCTGCACGCCGGCGGGCAGCGCCCGCCCTGGCTGGGGCTGGAGGCGCTGCACGTCTCCCACCGCTCCGCCCTGGTCCGCAAGGAGCCCGAGCACTACCGCCGCTTCTTCCCCGACGTGCCCGACGACCTGCCGTACCTGTGGCCGCCGGCGGCGTTCCCGCGCTGGCCCGTGCGCCGCGGGCACCCCGACGCGCTGCCGGTGGCGGCCGCCACGGAGCTCCTCGGCCTGGACGAGCCGGGCGAGGACCAGCGGGCCGCGCTGGACGCCGTGCTGGCCGGCGGCTCGACCGTGCTGGCCTCCCCCGACCGGGACACCCTGACCGCGACCGGGCTGGTGGCCGGGATGGCCACCGCGGGCGCGACCGTGTGGGTGGTGCCGGGTGACGAGCCGCCGCTGCCGGGCGGGGCGCCGCCGGTGCCCGCGACCCTGGTCGAGGGCAGCGCCGTCTCCCCGTCGGTCGCCCGGGCCCCGCAGCCCGTGGACCTCGAGCGGGTCGCCGCCGAGGCCGCGGCCGCGACGGACCCGGAGTTCCGCTTCCTCCGGCGGTCGCAGCTGGGCCCCTCGTCCACCGCCGGGGCCGGCCTGGTCGTCGTGGACCCTGGTGTGGACGACGCCCCGGACCTCGGCCTGCCGACGCTGCGCCTGCACGTGCTCGCCCCGGAGGCCTGGGACGGCACGCCCGGGGAGACCCCTCTCGGGCCTCCCCGGGCGTAGCGTCCGGACCATGGCGATCAACAGGCCCGTGGTGCTCGGGATCCTCGGCGGGCTGGCGTGGTTCGTCGTCGGGATCCTCGTCGGGCACTTCGTCTGGGTCTGAGGCCTCAGCAGCCGACGAGGCGTGCGGCGAGCCAGCCCTCGACGGCGTCCAGGCCGACCCGCTCCTGCGTCATGGTGTCGCGCTCGCGGATCGTCACCGCCTGGTCCTCCAGGGTGTCGAAGTCGACCGTCACGCAGAACGGCGTGCCGATCTCGTCCTGGCGGCGGTAGCGGCGCCCGATCGCGCCGGCGTCGTCGAACTCCACGTTCCAGCTCCGGCGCAGCTGCGCGGCGAGGTCCTTCGCCTTCGGCGACAGGTCGGTGTTGCGCGACAGCGGGAGCACGGCGACCTTGACCGGCGCGAGGCGGCGGTCGAGCTTGAGCACCAGGCGCTTGTCGACCCCGCCCTTGGCGTTGGGGGCCTCGTCCTCGGTGTAGGCCTCGAGCAGGAACGCCATCATCGGCCGGCCGACGCCCGCGGCGGGCTCGATGACGTACGGGACCCAGCGCTCCTCGGTCGTCTGGTCGAAGTACGACAGGTCCTGGCCGGAGTGCTCGGAGTGCGTCTTCAGGTCGAAGTCGGTCCGGTTGGCGATGCCCTCGAGCTCGCCCCACTCGCTGCCGGTGAACCGGAAGCGGTACTCGATGTCGACGGTCCGCTTGGAGTAGTGCGACAGCTTCTCCTGCGGGTGCTCGAAGTGGCGCAGGTTGTCCCGGTCGATGCCCAGGCCGACGTACCAGTCGGTCCGGTGGTCGATCCAGTACTGGTGCCACTCCTCGTCCGTGCCGGGCGCGACGAAGAACTCCATCTCCATCTGCTCGAACTCGCGGGTGCGGAAGATGAAGTTGCCGGGGGTGATCTCGTTGCGGAAGCTCTTGCCCATCTGGCCGATGCCGAACGGCGGCTTCTTGCGGGCCGAGCCCATGACGTTGGCGAAGTTGACGAAGATGCCCTGGGCGGTCTCCGGGCGCAGGTAGTGCAGGCCGGACTCGTCCTCCACCGGGCCGAGGTGGGTCTTGAGCAGGCCGTTGAAGTCGCGCGGCTCGGTCCACGCGCCACGGGTGCCGCAGTTGGCGCAGACGATGTCCGCGAGCCCGTTCTCGGGGCTGCGGCCCTTCTTCTCCTCGAACTCCTCGACGAGCTGGTCCGCGCGGTAGCGCTTGTGGCAGCTGGTGCACTCGGTGAGCGGGTCGCTGAACGCGCCCACGTGGCCCGAGGCGACCCAGACCTGGCGGGGCAGGATCACGGAGGAGTCCAGGCCGACGACGTCCTCGCGGCTGGTCACCATGTAGCGCCACCACTGGCGCTTGATGTTCTCCTTGAGCTCGACGCCGAGGGGGCCGTAGTCCCAGGCGGAGCGCGTGCCGCCGTAGATCTCGCCGCTGGGGTAGACGAACCCCCGGCGCTTGCTGAGGCTGACGACGTCGTCGATGCGGTTCGGTGCCTTGCTTGCCATGTCGGTTCTCCGTCCGGCTGGGGTGTCGGCGAGCCCCGCAAGGCTAGGGCGTCCCGGGCCGCGGCCCCGCCGCGGGACGCCTGCCGGACGCCGGGCGCCTCAGCCGGGCGCCTCAGCCCAGCGCGTCGCCCAGGTCGAAGGAGTCCGCGTCCGGCGAGCGGTCCGACCCCTGCTCGCTGAGCTGCCCGTCCGCGTCGCTGGTCAGCAGCTCCTCGAACGCCGACGGCTCGTCGACGGCGAGGTACATGAGGGGGTGGGCGTGCAGCTTGACCTCGTAGCTGCCGAGCGCCCGCCGGTAGGCGCCGACGTCCTTCCACCGGGTGGCCAGGGTCCACACGGCGGGGTCGTCGGTGGAGCGGGCGACGCTGCCCCACAGGTGCCCGGGCCGGGCGGCGAGGGCCTCCAGCGCCGTGCGGGCGCGGTCGAGGAAGTCGGCCGCCTCGGCGGCGGGGACGGCGTAGCGGGTCACGGCGAGCACCGGGCGACGGTAGCCCGGACCCCTCGCATGCGCGGTCCCGCAGTTGTCCTGGTCGCGAACGATTATCAGGATGAGCGCCATGAGACCTGCGCCCCGCCCCGCCCTGGCCGCCGGTGCGCTGCTGATGGCCCTGGTGCTGTCGGCGTGCGGCGCGGGCTCGCCGGCCGGCGCGGGGACCGCGGACGGGGCGGACGGTGCCGACGGGCCGGGCCGACGGTGCCCTGCAGGTCGTGGCCGCCTTCTACCCGCTGCAGTTCCTCGTCGAGCAGGTGGCGGGCGAGCGGGCCGAGGTCACGGGGCTGACGCCCGCCCGGCGCGGAGCCGCACGACCTGGAGCTCGAGCCCGCAGGCCCTGGCCGGGCTCACCGAGGCCGACCTGCTCGTCGTGCTCGGCGGCTTCCAGCCCGCCCTGGACGACGCGCTCGGCACGACGCAGGCCCCCGTGCTCGACCTCGCCGAGGTCGCCGACCGTCCCTACGAGGACGCCCGCGAGCACGCGGACGAGGACCCCGACGAGCACACCGGGACCGACCCCCACTTCTGGACCGACCCGACGCGGATGGCGCAGGCCGCGGGGCTGGTCGCGGACGCGCTGACCGAGGCGGACCCCGACGGGGCCGGCGCCTACGCCGCGGGCGCCGAGGCCCTCGTGGAGGAGATGGGGAAGCTGGACGCGGAGGCGGAGGACGCGCTGGCCTCGCTGCGAGATCACGACGATGGTCACCGCGCACGACGCCTTCGGCTACTTCGCCGCGCGGTACGGCTTCGAGGTGCGCTCCGTCAACGGCCTCAGCCCGGACCAGGAGCCGGACGCCGGGACGCTGGCCGACCTGGCCGACTACGTCGCCTCCGCCGGCATCACCACCGTCTACACCGAGACCCTCGTCCCCAGCGCGGTCGCGGACACCGTGGCCGAGGAGGCCGGCGTCGCCACCGCGGTGCTCGACCCGGTCGAAGGGCTCACCGACGCCTCGGCCGGCCAGGACTACCGTGAGGTCATGCGCGCGAACATCGACGCGGTCCGGTCCGGCCAGGCGTGCGCCTGAGCACCTCGGGCCCCGCCGAGGGCAGCCTCGCCGGCGCCCGGCCGCCGGCGGGGACCCCCGGGCCGCCCGCGCTGCTCGTCCAGCACGCGACCATCGGCTACGGCCGGCGTCCCGTGGTGCACGCCGCCGACCTCCGGGTCGAGGAGGGCCAGGCCGTCGCCCTGCTCGGCGCCAACGGCTCCGGCAAGTCCACGCTGGTGCGCGGCATCCTCGGCCTCGCCGACATCCTGTCCGGGCACGTCGACGTGCTCGGGGAGCACGTGGAGCACGGCGCCTCGGCCGCGGCCTCGCTCGTGGGGTACGTCCCGCAGCGTCACAGCGTGTCCGGGGCGGTGCCGAGCACGGCCGGGGAGGTCGTGGGGGCGGGGCTGCTCGCCTCCCGCGGGTTCTGGCGCCCGCCGCGGCGCGGTGACCGCGACCGCGTGCTGGCCGCCCTCGACGTGGTCGGTCTCGCCGACCGCGCCCGTTCCCGCGTCGCGGAGCTGTCGGGAGGGCAGCAGCGCCGGGTCCTCATCGCGCGCGCGATCGTCTCCGACCCGCGCCTGCTGGTCCTCGACGAGCCCACCGCGGGCGTGGACCGGCGCAGCACCGAGCAGCTCGTCCGCACCCTGGCCGAGATCAAGGCGGCGGGCCGCGCGCTGCTCGTGGTCACGCACGACCTGGGCGAGCTGGGACCGGTCCCGGACCGCGCGGTCACCATGCAGGACGGGCTGGTCGCCTCCGACGTCCCCTGCGTCCTGGACCCCGTGACCGGCGGCTGCCTGCCCGCCCCCGACGGGCCGGAGGCCTGACGTGCTCGCCCTGCTGGACTACGACTTCATGCGGCGGGCCCTGCTCGCGGCCCTCCTGGTCGGCACCGTCGCCCCCCTGGTCGGCGTCTTCGTCGTGCAGCGGCGGCTGTCGCTCATCGGCGACGGGATCGGGCACGTGGCCCTGGCCGGCGTGGCCGTGGGCCTGCTGACCGGCGGCTCCCCGACCTGGGTCGCGCTGGTGGCCGCCGTCCTGGCCGCGGTCGCCCTGGAGCTGGTGCGCGCCTCGGGGCGCACCAGCGGCGACCTGGCCCTGGCGATGCTCTTCTACGCAGGCATCGCGGGCGGGGTGGTGCTGGTCAGCCTGTCGCCCGAGGGCAGCGCGGCCAACCTCGTCGCCTACCTGTTCGGCTCGATCACCACGACGACCTCGGCCGACCTCGTGCTCTTCGCCGGGCTCGCCGTCCTCGTCGTGGTCGCGGTCGCGGTGCTCGGCCGGGCGATGTACGCCGTGAGCGACGACGAGGAGTTCGCCCGCGCCTCCGGTCTGCCGGTGCTCGCGGTCAACCTCGTGCTGTCGGTGCTGGTGGCCGCGACGGTGGTGCTGAGCATGCGGGTCGTCGGGCCTGCTGCTCATCAGCGCGCTCATGGTGGTGCCGGTCGCGCTGGCGCAGCTGGTGGCGCGCAGCTTCGCCCAGACCGTGCTCGTGGCCTGCGTCACCGGCCTGGTCGCCTCGGCCCTCTGGGACCACGGTCTCCTTCTACGCCGACACCCCGTCGGGCGGGCACGATCGTGCTGCTCGCGGTGGCTCGCCTTCGGGGTCACCGCGCTGGGGACCGTGGGCCTGGCCCGGGTCCGGGCCGCCCGCCACCGGCGCCGCCACGGCACGCCGGAGCAGCACGGCGACCACGTGCACCACGGCGAGCACGTGCACGGCGAGGACGGCTGCGAGCACCCCGTCGTGCGCCACCACGGCCACGTCGACTACGTCCACGACGGCCACCGCCACGCCCCGCGCCTGACCCGGCACGGCGTCGGCTACGACGAGCACTGAGCGGCGGGGCGGTCGGCGGTGCGGGGTCTGGAGGAGCACGAGCAGGTCAGCGAGCTGTTCCGCACGCTCGGCTCCCCCGTCCGGGTCGCGCTGGTCAGCCTGCTCGCCGACGGCGAGCTGTGCGTCCACGAGCTCGTCGACGCCCTGGAGCTGCCCCAGCCGCTGGTGTCGCAGCACCTGCGGGTCCTGCGCGAGGCGGACCTCGTGACGCAGGACCCGGCGCGGCCGGGAGGTGGCCTACGTGCTGCGCGACGACCACGTCGCGCACATCGTCCGTGACGCCCGCTCGCACAGCCAGGAGGCCCCGGCGCCGGCGGGCGGCGAGGACGGGCCCCACGAGGACGCCCCGTGACCGCGGGGCCACCGCCGGCGCGGCGCGAGCACCCGGCAGCGGGCCGCCGTGGTCGCCGCCCTCGGGCGGCGGGACGGCTTCCTCAGCGCGCAGGACCTCCACGCGGCCCTGCGCGCCGACGGCGACACGGTCGGCCTGGCCACGGTCTACCGCTCGCTGCAGGCCCTGAGCGAGGACGGCCTGGTCGACGTCCGGCGCACCGCGGACGGCGAGGCGCTCTACCGCCGGTGCAGCACCGGGCACCACCACCACCTGGTGTGCCGCTCCTGCGGCAGCACCGTCGAGGTCGGGTCCGCGGCCGTCGAGCGGTGGGCCGCGGCGGCGGCCCGGGAGCACGGCTTCGTCGAGGTGGTGCACACCGTGGAGATCACCGGCACGTGCCGGGCGTGCGCCGAGGGGGCCCGGCCCCCTCGGCGCCCGCCGCAGGCCTAGCGGCCGGGCGGCTCAGCGCTCCTCGCGGAACTCCACGTGGCGACGCACCACGGGGTCGAACTTCCGGAGCACCATCCGGTCGGGGTCGGTGCGGCGGTTCTTGCGGGTGACGTAGGCGAACCCGGAACCGGCGGTGGAGCGGAGCCGGACGACGGGGCGGAGGACGGCGGCGCGGGACATGGGGACCTCCAGGTCGTGTCGAGAATCGTTCTCGTCAACGCCCGGGCGGCCCTGGCATTCCCGCCCGCTCAGCCCTCGGCCACGGCGTCGACGGCCCCGCCCCAGCGCCGGTCGCGCCGGGCGTACAGCTCGCAGGCCCGCCACAGCGACCGCCGGTCGACGTCGGGCCAGAGCTCGTCGGTGAACACCAGCTCGGCGTACGCCGACTGCCACAGCAGGAAGTTCGAGGTCCGCTGCTCCCCCGACACGCGCCAGAACATGTCGACGTCGGGCATGTCCGGCTCGTCGAGGTGCGCGGCGAGCAGCTCTTCGTCGACGTCCTTGGGCGACAGCGTCCCGGCCTTGACCTTGGCGGCGATGGCGGCGACCGCGTCGACGATCTCGGCCCGCCCGCCGTAGTTGACGCACATGGTGAGGGTGCAGACGGTGTTGTCGCGGGTGAGCTCCTCGGCGCGCCGCAGCTCGTCGACCACGCTGCGCCACAGCCGCGGCCGGCGCCCCGCCCACCGCACCCGCACCCCCCAGGCGTGCATCTCGTCGCGGCGCCGCCGGATGACGTCGCGGTTGAAGCCCATGAGGAACGCGACCTCCTCGGGGGACCGTTTCCAGTTCTCGGTGCTGAAGGCGTACGCCGACACGTGGCCGACCCCGAGCTCGATCGCCCCGGCGACCACGTCGAGGAGAGCGGCCTCGCCGGCCTCGTGGCCCCGGGTGCGCGGCAGGCCGCGGCTGTTGGCCCACCGCCCGTTGCCGTCCATCACCACCGCGACGTGGCGCGGCACCAGCTCGGCCGGGACCGCCGGCGGCACGGCGCCGCTCGGGTGCGGCGGCGGCGCGACGGGGACGTGGCCGGGCGGCGGGGGGGTGGACCGGCTCACGGTCGCTCCACCAGCCGCAGGGACCGGACCCCCTGCTCCAGGTGCCACTGGAGCAGCCCGGTCACGACGTCGCTCGCCCGCCGGCGGGCCCAGTCCTCGCTGGTCTCCGCGGCGTCCCAGTCGCCGCTCAGCAGGTCGGCGAGCAGCCGCACGGTCTCCGTCGGCAGGTGGGCCGACCCGGCGGCCCGGCACTGCGGGCAGACCACGCCGCCCGCGTCCAGGGCGACGGCCGAGTGCGGGCCCGGGGCGCCGCACCGGGTGCAGGAGTCGAACCCGGGGCCGTAGCCGGCCACGGCCAGCGCGCGCAGGGCGAACGCGTCGAGCACCAGGCCGGGGTCGCGCCGGGTGACCGTGAGGGCGTTGAGCCCCCCGACGAGCAGGGAGAACAGCGCCGGCGACGGCTCCCGCTCCTCCGGCAGCAGCCGCATCGCCGTCTCCAGGACCGCGGTGCCCGCCGTGTAGCGCGCGTAGTCGGCGCCGACGTACTGGGCGAAGGGGTGGATGGTCTCGGCCTGGGTGACGATGTCGAGCGAGCGGCCGGTGTGCAGCTGCAGGTCGACGTGGCTCATCGGCTCCAGCCGGCCGCCGAACTTGGACCGGGTGCGCCGGACGCCCTTGGCCACGGCCCGCACCAGGCCGGTCTCCCGGCAGAAGACGGTGAGGATCTTGTCCGCCTCGCCGAGCAGGTGGCTCCGCAGCACCACGCCGGTGTCGCGGTAGAGGCCCACCGGACCATCATGCCCCGCCCGGGCGCGCTGCCCCTCCGACGCCACGAGGCCCGTCACGACCGGTGCGCGCCAGGTGCGGCGGCCGGGGTGACGGGCCTCGTGGCGGGGGGTGCTCAGCACCCCCGTGCGGTGCGTGGCCTCAGAGGCGGGTACGCCTGGGGTTCGCCAGCGAGGCGTCGGGGACGTCCAGCATGGCGGTGAGGCTGTCGGCGGTGGGGAGCGTGAGCTCGGTGGTCTCGGTGTTCATGGTGTGCCCTCCCGGTCGTGCAGTGTCCGACGACGATCGGCCGTCCCCAGCGTGGTGCCCGAGGGCCCGCCAGGGAAACGTCACGTGCGTCACACACCGTGTCGGGAATGCGGAGGGCACCCCTTCGGAGTGCCTCTGCGCTACCCCCGCAGGGCGCGGTTGACCGCCGAGACGACGGCCTTGAGCGAGGCCGTGACGATGTTGGGGTCGATGCCGACCCCCCACAGGACCTGTCCGCCGACGGCGCACTCGACGTACGCGGCGGCGGTGGCGTCGCCGCCGGCGCTCATCGCGTGCTCGGCGTAGTCGAGGACCCGGACGTCCACCCCGACGTGCTCCAGGGCGGTCGTGAACGCGGCGATCGGGCCGTTGCCGGTCCCGGTGAGCGTCACCTCGGACAGCCCGTCCCGCATGACGACGGTCAGGGTGTCGTCGGCGTCGACCTTGCCGCGGGACTCCAGCGAACGGAGCTCGAAGCGGCCCCAGCGGCCCTCCCCCGAGCCCACCGGCAGGTACTCGTCGGCGAACACGGTCCACAGCTCGCCGGGGGTGATCTCGCCGCCGCCGAGGTCGGCGTGCAGCTGCACGGCGTGCGACAGCTCGATCTGCAGCCGGCGGGGCAGGTCGAGGTGGTGCTCGGTCTTCATGAGGTAGGCCACCCCGCCCTTGCCGGACTGGCTGTTGACCCGGATGACGGCCTCGTAGCTGCGGCCGAGGTCCTTGGGGTCCACGGGCAGGTACGGCACGGCCCAGTCGTGCTCGTCGACGGGGACCCCGGCTTCCTTGGCGTCGCGCTCCAGGTGGTCGAAGCCCTTCTTGATGGCGTCCTGGTGCGAGCCGGAGAAGGCGGTGAACACGAGGTCGCCGCCGTAGGGGTGGCGCTCGTGGACCGGCAGCTGGTTGCAGTGCTCGACCGTGCGCCGGACGTCGTCGATGTCGGACAGGTCGATCATCGGGTCGATGCCCTGGCTGAACAGGTTGAGGGCCAGCGTCACCAGGTCGACGTTGCCGGTGCGCTCGCCGTTGCCGAACAGGCACCCCTCGACCCGGTCCGCGCCGGCCAGCACGCCCAGCTCGGCCGCGGCGACGCCGGTCCCCCGGTCGTTGTGCGGGTGCAGGCTGAGCACGAGGGAGTCCCGCCCGGCCAGGTTGCGGTGCATCCACTCGATGGAGTCGGCGTACACGTTCGGCGTGGCCATCTCGACGGTGGCGGGCAGGTTGAGGATGAGGGGGTTGTCCGGGCTGGGCTCGATGACCTCGGCCACCTCGTTGCACACCCGCAGCGCGAACTCCAGCTCGGTGCCGGTGTAGGACTCCGGGCTGTACTCGAAGCGGATCTCGGTGTCGCCCATGTCCTCGGCGTACTTCTTGCACAGCCGGGCCGCCGAGGTCGCGATGTCGGCGATGCCGTCCATGTCGAGGCCGAAGACGACCCGGCGCTGCAGGGTCGAGGTGGAGTTGTAGAAGTGGACGATCGCCTGCTTGGCCCCGACGAGGGACTCGTAGGTGCGGGCGATGAGGTGCTCGCGGGCCTGGGTGAGGACCTGGATCGTGACGTCGTCGGGGATCCGGTCGGTCTCGACCAGCGCACGGACGAAGTCGAAGTCGGTCTGGCTCGCCGAGGGGAAGCCGACCTCGATCTCCTTGTAGCCGAGCCGCACGAGCAGGTCGAACATCCGCATCTTGCGCTCGACGTTCATGGGGTCGATGAGCGCCTGGTTGCCGTCGCGCAGGTCGACGGCGCACCAGCGCGGCGCGGCCTCGATCCGCCTGTCGGGCCAGGTCCGGTCCGGCAGCTCGACGCGGAGCTGCTCGTGGAACGGGACGTAGCGCGCGAAGGGCATGCCGGAGGGCTGCTGGGGGTGGATCGTGGGGGACATCTGATGTTCCTCGCCTGTGGGTGGGCCTGGGAGGCCGGCAGGGTGGAACCTCCGCGCAGGGGCGGCCGACCTGTCAGTGGGCCCCGGCGCGGCGAGCAAGCAGGAGGCTGGCTGTCCGCACGCGGCCACCGTACACGCTGCGCCCCTCCCGGCCCGGCTGTCGGACGGGGGTGCTGTCATCGGCCCGTGAGCAGCTGGAAGGACCTGGAGCAGGAGCAGCCCGAGCTGGCCGCGGAGGTGCGCCGGCGCTTCGACGCCCACGTGCACAAGGTGATGGCCACGGTCCGGGCGGACGGATCACCCCGCCTGTGCGGCTCGGAGGTCGTCTTCCTCGGCGAGGAGCTGTACCTGGCCGGGATGACCGGCGCCCGGCGCTTCGTCGACCTGCGGCGCGACCCGCGCGTCGCCGTCCACTCCTGCCCCGAGGACATGCCGGGGTGGTCCGGGGACGCGCGGGTGGCCGGGACGGCGACCGAGGTCACCGACCCGGCCGTCCACGCGGCCGTGGCCGGGTCGGCCGAGGAGCCCACCGGGGTCTTCGAGCTGTTCCGGGTCGACGTCACCGAGGCCGTGAGCGTGCGCCTGGAGCCGGGGACGGACGGGATCGTCGTGGAGCTGTGGCGTCCCGGACGCGGGGTGCGGCGGACCGTCAGGGGCTGAGGGCGGACCTCAGGGCCGGACGCCGCCGGCCAGGACCGGGAGGTCGGCGCGGACGACGACGGAGAAGGACGTCCGGTCGGGCCCGGTGAGCATCGCCGGGTCCTCCCCCGGCAGCAGCTCGGTGGACAGGATCCGGTCCATCCCCTCCTGGAGCGCCTCCGCGCTCTCGGCCATGGACACGAGGAGGACGCCGCCGTCGGCGCGCTCGACGCGCAGGGTCCCGACGTAGCCGGGGACGTCCTCGGTCGCGGGGTGGATCCGCTCGTGGCTCGCGCGGGCCTCCGCCGCGACCCACTCGGCCGTGCGCGGCCCGTCGAACTCCACGACGGTGGCGAAGCGGGCGGGGCCGGTGGCGCGGCCGCGCAGGACGGACGCCCGGGGGCAGGGCTCGGCGGAGCCGCCCGCCGCGGGCAGCTGGTCGTGGACGGCGACGACGACGGCAGGGCCGGTGCCCAGCGGACGGGTGACGACGACCGCGGTCGCCTGGCCCGCCCCGCAGGCGTCGAGCGCCGGGGCGAGCCAGGACTCGTCGGCCGGCATGGGGGCGGGGTCGATGCGGGTGAGGTAGGCGGGCACGGTGACCTCCAGGTCTGGGGCGCGGCGGGCGCCGCGCGGTGGACCGACCTTCCGCCCGAGCGCCCCCGGGCGGCATCGGTGCCAGCACCGAACCCGGTACTGATCCCGGTCCGGTCCGGTCCGGTCCGGTCCGGTCCGGTCCGGTCCGGTCCGGTCCTGGTCCTGGTCCCCGCCCGGCACCGGTCGTGCCGTCGGTCGCGCGCGGCCGGGGGCTCCCCCGCCGCGGCGTGCGCGGCCATACTCCCCGGGTGGGGCGCCCAGGACGTCCGCTGGTCGGCCGGGAGCACGAGGCCGGCCAGCTGCGTGACGCCCTGCACGACGCCCGCCTCGGCCGCGGCACCGTGCTGCTCGTCGAGGGCGAGGCCGGCATGGGCAAGACGACGCTGGTCGACCGGGTCCTGGTGCAGGGCGCGGACGACCCGGCCGCGGTGATGGTCGGGCTCTGCTCCCCCACCACGGCGGCGTCGCCGCTGCGCCCGTGGGAGCAGGCGCTGCGCGACCGGCCAGGCGTCCTGGACGCACCCGGGCCCGCCGACCTCGACGGGACCGACGCCGCCGGCGCGCTGGGGGCCGCGCAGGCCCGGCGCACCGCGGCGCGGGCGGGCGCGCTGCTGGCCGCCGTGGTGGCCGCGGGTCCCACGGTGCTGGTGCTCGAGGACTGGCACTGGGCGGACGCGACGAGCCGGGCCCTGCTCGGGGAGGTCGCCGCCGGCTGCCGGGGCGTGCCGCTGCTGCTGGTCGTGACCACGCGTCCGGACCCGGCGGTCCTCGGGCTGCTCCGCCTGCCCTCCGTCCGGCACGTGAGGCTGCGCCCGCTCGACCGCGACGCCGTGGCCCTGTGGCTGCGGGGCACGGGCCGCCCGGCCGAGGACGCGGACGTGGCGCGCACGATGGCCGCCAGCGACGGCCTGCCCCTCCTGCTCGGCGCCACGGACGGTGACGGGGCGGGCCTGGCCGCGGTCGGCGCGTCCGCCGCCGCCGGGCTCGGGCCGGACGAGACCCGCGCCCTGGCCACCGCGGCCGTGCTCGCCGGACCGCTCGACGAGGACCTCGTCGGGGTGGTCGCCGGGCTCCGGCCGTCCGCGGTCGCCGCGGCGGTGGCCGACGCGCGGCGCACCGGCCTGGTGGTGGGCGACGGTTTCCGGCACGACCTCGTGCGCGAGGCCGTCGCCGGCCTGGCGGTCGAGGACCCCGCCCGGCTGTGCCGGGCCGGAGCCGAGGAGCTCCGACGGCGCGGCGGCGCCCCACCCTCCCGGCTGGTGGAGCTGTGGTCTCGGGCCGGCGACGACCCGGCCTGCCGGACCGGGCGGGCGCAGGCCGCGCTGGACGCGGCCAGGGAGGCGCGGGTCTCCCTGGCCCTGGACGACGCGCACGACGTGCTGGTCGGCGCGCTGTCCGAGGCGCTGGTGCGGGACGACCCGGCCCTGGCCGCGCAGGTCGCCCTGGGCGCGGCCCAGGTGGCCTTCGACCTGGGCCACGTCCAGGAGAGCACCGGCCTCTGCGAGACCGCGGCCCGCGCGGCGGCGCTCGCGGGGCGGGGCGACCTGCTCGCCGGGGCGGCCCTGGTCTGCCGCTCGGTGCTGTTCCCGCTGGTGCGGGAGAGCGTGCAGCGGCTGGCGGCGCGGGCCCTGGACCTCGACCCGCCGCCGGACGTGCGGTCCCGCCTGCTGTCGCAGCTCGCCGCGGTCGCCGCGGACGAGGCCGACGTGGCCCGGGCGCACGAGCTGGCCGCCCGGTCGCTGCAGCTCGCGGAGAGCACCGGCGACCCCGCGGCGCTGCTCGACGCCTACCGCGCCCAGGAGGCGGTGCTGGTCGAGGGACCCGGCGCGGGACCGGGGCGGCTGCGCCTCGGCGAGGGGACGGTGGAGCAGGGCCAGCGGCTGGGTCAGCCGCTGGCGGCCGCGATCGGCCACGGCTGGCGACTGGTCGCCGGCGTCGAGCTGGCGCGCGCGGACGTGGTCGACGACGCGGTGGGGCGGCTCGCCGACCTCGCCCGCACCGGCGGGCCGTTCGTGCGCTGGCACGAGCGGCGCGCCGTCGCCGCGGTGGCCGCCCTCCACGGCGACTTCGCGACCGCCCGGGCCGCCAGCGCGGAGGCGTTCGCCCTGGCCACCGCGGCCGGTGACGTGGTGGGGGCCGGGATGACGGGACAGCTGAGCCTGGAGCTGGCCGGGCTCCGGGGCGACGCCGGCGAGCTGGCCGACGGCGTCGACGCCGAGCTCGCCCTCGCCCCGCCGATCCCGGTCATCCAGGTCGCCCGGGCCCGGGTGGCGGTGCTGCGGGGCGTGCCGGAGGACGCGGTCCCGTACTACGAGCAGGTGATGGCGGAGCTGGACACGGCCCTGCGGGACGTGCGCGGCCGGGGCGTCGCCTTCGCCCTCCCCGGCCTGGCCGTCGCCCTCGGCGACCTCGAGGGCGCGGCGCGCCTGATCGGCGCGCTCGCGGTGTACCGGGACCACGAGGGCGGGATCGGCGCGCACACCACGTACTTCTTCGGCTCCCCCCGCCGTGAGCTCGGACGCCTCGCCGCCCTGCTGGGGCGGACCGCGGAGGCCGAGGAGCACCTGCGGGCCGCGGTCCGGGTCGACCTGCGCCTGCGGGCCCGGCCCCAGACCGTCCTGGCCCGGTCAGGCCTGGCCCGGCTGCTGCTGACCACCGACGGGGTCACGTCCGTGAGTCGGTGCAGGCGCGCGGGAGGGCGCTGCGGGCCTCAGCGCTGCGGGCCTCAGCGCGGCAGGCCTCAGCGCGGCAGGCCTCAGCGCGGCAGGCCTCAGCGCGGCAGGCCTCAGCGCGGCAGGCGCCGGCAGCGCGGCAGGCCTCAGCGCGGCAAGCGTCGGCACGGCAGGTGTCGGCGCGGCGGGCGTCGGCACGGACCGGGGGGCGCGCCGGGCCGAGGGCGCGGCGGTCGCGCGGCTGGCCCTGGCCGAGGCCCGGCGCCTGGACATGCCCGGGCCGGCGGCCGAGCTCGAGGCTCTCCTGGCCGCTGTCGGCGGAGGCGACGAGGCGTCCGCCGGGCGGGCCCCGGTCCCCGACGGGCTCACCGAGCGGGAGGCCGAGGTGCTCGCCCTCGTGCGCCGCGGGCTGACGAACCGCGAGATCGCCGGGTCCCTCGTGGTCTCCGAGCGCACGGTGGAGACCCACGTGAGCCACGCCCTGCGCAAGCTCGGCCACAAGAACCGGCGCGAGCTGCCTGGCCGGCCGCGCCGACGCCTGACGCCCGCCGGCCCGCAGCGACGCCGGTCGCCGGCCGGTCCGCGACGACGCCGGTGCCGGCCGGCCTGCGACGACGCCGGTCGCCGGTCGGCCCACGGCGACGCCGGTCGGCCCGGCCTGTGCCGGCCCGTGTCGTCGTAGCCGGTGTCCACGGGCGACCGCAGGCCGGCCTCAGAAGCCGAGGCGCCGCAGCTGCTTGGGGTCCCGCTGCCAGTCCTTGGCGACCTTGACCCGCAGGTCGAGGTGGACGGGGACACCGAGCGCGCCCTCGATCCCGCGCCGGGCGCGGGTGCCCACCTGCTTGAGCCGCTCGCCGCCCTTGCCGATGACGATCGCCTTCTGGCTGTCGCGCTCCACGTAGACCAGCACCCGGACGTCGGTGAGCGGGCGCAGCTCCGGGCGGTCCTCGCGCGGCTCGATCTCCTCGGTGACCACCGCGAGGGAGTGGGGCAGCTCGTCGCGCACGCCGTCCAGCGCGGCCTCACGGACCAGCTCGGCGATGAGCACGTCGACGGGCACGTCGTGCACCTGCTCCAGGGGGAACAGCGGCGGGCCGGCGGGGAGCAGCCCGACGAGGACCTCGGCCAGGGTGTCGACGCCGTCGCCCCTCGTCCCCGACGTGGGGACGATGGCGGCCACGTCGAGCCCGACCTGCTCCCCGAGGCGCTGCGCCTGCATGAGCCGCTCGGGCACGTCGTCCCCGCGGCCGAGGTCGGTCCGGGTGACGCAGAGGACGACCTGGGTGCGCCGCCGGCCGCCCACCTGCTCGGCCACCTGCTCGGCGAGGCGTCGGTCGCCGGGGCCCACCGGGCCGTCCGAGGGCAGGCAGAGGGTGACGACGTCGACCTCGGCGATGCTGTCGCGGACGAGGTCGTTGAGCCGCTCCCCCAGCAGGGTGCGGGGCCGGTGCACGCCCGGCGTGTCGACCATGACCAGCTCGGCCTGCCCGCCGTCCGGGGTGCCGCGGCGCACCACTCCGCGGATGCTGCGGCGGGTGGTCTGCGGCTTGTCGCTGGTGATGGCGACCTTCTCGCCCACGAGGGCGTTGAGCAGGGTCGACTTGCCGACGTTGGGCCGGCCGATGAGGCAGGCGAAACCCGAGCGGTACCCGGGCGCCGCGGGAGTCCGGGGCCGGCGGGGGCGCTCACGCGCGCACCACGACGGGGTCGCCGACCGCGGCGAGCAGGGCCGGGTCGGGCTGCTCGTCACCGACGACGGCGACCGCCTCGAGCCGCCGCACCCCGCTGCCGGCCGCCTGCGCGACCGCGGCCTCGACCGCACCGAGCCGCAGCGGTCCCACCGTGACCGGTCCGGAGAGGTAGGTGCGGCCGTCGCCGTCCCGGACGGCTGCGCCCGACGCGTGAGCGACCCGCCCGGACGAGGTCGAGGCGGCCCCCCCGGCCTGCCCGCCCGCAGCCCTCGCGGCCGCGGACCGGGCGAGGACGAGGAGCTTGGCGTCCTCCGGGGTCAGGTGGTCGGCTCAGCGGTGGTCGGCTCAGCGGCGGGTCGGCTCAGCGGTGGTCGGCTCAGGGGCGGCCATGTCGGGACCTCTCGTCGTGGGTGGCGCGGCCGTCGACGACGACCAGCTCGCCGGTCTCGTCGCCCGCGCGGGCGGTGGCTGACGACCCGCGCCCTGCGCCGGGACGGTCGCCCTGGCGGTCGTCCGTCCGCTCACCCGAGCGGTCGCTCCCGGTCACCCGACCGGTCGTCCCCGTCGTCGTCGGACGGCTCGGGCAGCAGCTCGACGACCACCGAGAGGAGCCGGTTGCGCCGGCCCCGTCGGTCGGCGGTGATCCGCAGCCCGGCCACCTCGACGCTGCTGCCGCGGATCGGCACCCGGCCGAGGTTCTTGGCCAGCAGGCCGGCGACGGTGTCGACGTCGTCGTCGTCGACGTCGCGGTCGGTGATCTCGCTGAGGGCGGTGAGGTGGGTGCGGGCGGACAGCCGCCAGCGGTCCTCGCCGAGGACCTCGATCTCGGGCTCCTCGACGTCGTACTCGTCGGAGATCTGGCCGACGATCTCCTCGAGCAGGTCCTCGATGGTGACCAGCCCGGACACGCCGCCGTACTCGTCGATGACGACGGCGAGGTGGACGGAGCCGGCCTGCATCTCGCGCAGCAGGTCGTCGGCCGGCTTGCTCTCGGGCACGAACACCGGGGGGCGCATCACCTCGTCCACCGTGACGGAGCCGGGCTCCCCGTGCCCGCCGGTGCGCGAGGTCCTGCAGGTGGGCGGCCACGTCCTTGAGGTAGGAGACGCCGACCACGTCGTCGGCGTCGCGGCCGACCACGGGCACCCGGCTGAAGCCGGAGCGCAGGTGCAGGCGCATCGCCCGCTCCAGGCCGGTCCCCTGCTCCAGGACCACCATGTCGGTCCGCGGGACCTGCACCTCGCGCGCCACGGTGTCGCCGAGGTGCACGACCCGCTGGAGCATGAGGCTCTCGCCCCGCTCGATGACGGCGTCGGCCTCGGCCTGCTCGACCAGCTCGATGAGCTCGGCCTCGGAGGCGAACGGCCCCGCGGGCAGGCCGCGGCCGGGGACCACGACCGTGGCCAGACGGACCAGCAGGCGCACGAGCGGGCCGACCAGCATCTCCAGGCGCGACAGGGTGGGCGCGGCGCCGAGGGCGACCGTGTCCGCGTGCTGCTGGCCGATGGTGCGCCCGGCCGCGCCGACCAGGACGAAGAGCAGGGCGGCCAGGACGGTGGCCGCGAGCAGCACGACCAGCCAGCCCGGGCGCAGCACGCCCCCACGACGACGACCAGCGACGCCACGGCGGCCGTCTCGCAGACGATCCGCGCGAACGTCGTCGTGTTGTGGGCCGCCGGGGTGTCCTCGAGCAGGCGGCGCAGGGTCCGGGCGTTGCGGCGGCCCGCCGTCTGCAGGTCCTCCGCGTGGCCGCGGGTCACGCGGGCGAGGGCGGCCTCGACCGCCGCGAGGTACCCGGCCAGGACGAGCAGGAGGAGCCCCGCGGCGACCCCGAGGAGCAGGGCGGAGCTCACGCCGGCTGGTCCCCGACCGGGGTGCGCGGACGGGAGCGGCCGAGGAACTCCAGGAGCAGGCGGCGCTGGAGGGCGAACATCTCGGCCTCCTCGTCGGGCTCCGCGTGGTCGTAGCCGAGCAGGTGCAGGCAGCCGTGCACGATGAGGAGCAGGACCTCCTCGGCGGTGCTGTGCCCGGCCGTCCGGGCCTGCTCCTCGGCGACCTGCGGACAGACCACGACGTCGCCGACCAGCCCGGGACCGGACGGGGCGCCCTCGCGGCCGGGCCGGAGCTCGTCCATGGGGAAGCTCATGACGTCGGTGGGGCCGGGCAGGTCGAGCCACTTCTCGTGGAGGACCGCGATGGTGCCCGGGTCCACGAGCAGCACGGACAGCTCGGCCTGGGGGTGCACGTGCATGGCGTCCAGGACGTGCCGGGCGCACTCGGCGACCTCGGCCTCGCGTAGCCCGGCGACCTCGGTGCCCGGACTCGTTGGCGACGTCGATCACCGGTGCGTGCCGTCCCAGCGGTCGTAGGCCTGGACGATGTCGGCGATGAGGCGGTGCCGGACCACGTCGGTGGCCTCGAGGTAGGCGAAGTGGACGTCGTCGACCCGGCCGAGGATGTCGCGCACGACGCGCAGGCCCGACGCGGTGCTGCCGGGCAGGTCGACCTGCGTGATGTCGCCGGTGACGACCATCTTGGAGCCGAAGCCGAGCCGGGTGAGGAACATCTTCATCTGCTCGGGCGAGGTGTTCTGGGCCTCGTCGAGGATGATGAAGGCGTCGTTGAGGGTGCGGCCGCGCATGTACGCCAGCGGGGCGACCTCGATGGTCCCGGCGGTGATGAGCCGCGGGATGGACTCCGGGTCGACCATGTCGTGCAGCGCGTCGTAGAGCGGGCGCAGGTAGGGGTCGATCTTGTCCGTCAGGGTCCCGGGCAGGAAGCCGAGCCGCTCGCCGGCCTCGACCGCGGGGCGGGTGAGCACGATGCGGTTGACGGTCTTGGCCTGCAGCGCCTGGACCGCCTTGGCCATGGCCAGGTAGGTCTTGCCGGTGCCGGCCGGGCCGATCCCGAAGGTGATGGTGTTCTCGTCGATCGCGTCGACGTAGCGCTTCTGGTTGAGGGTCTTGGGCCGGATCGTGCGGCCGCGGTTGCTGAGGATGTTCGCGGTGAGCACCTGGGCCGGGCGGACCCCGCTGTCGGTGTCGCGCAGGATGCTGAGGCTGCGCTCGACGGCGTCGGCGCTCAGCGGCTGGCCGCCGGCGAGCACGCCGCCCATCTCGTCCAGCAGCCGCAGGGCGAGCGCGACGTCGCTGGCCGGCCCGGTGACCGTGACCTCGTCGCCGCGGGCCAGGACGTCCAGCCGGGGCAGGCCCCGCTCGATCGTGCGCAGGTGCTGGTCGCCGGCCCCGAGCAGCGACACAGGGTCCGTGCCGGTGGGGACGACGTAGGTCCGGGTGACGGCCCCGGTCCCGAAGGGTGCGACAGGGCTGGTCGGTGGGACAGCACCCGCCCTGGTGGTCACGGGCAGGTCCTCGGCGTGAGCGCCGGTGATGTCAGGCATGGGCAGGCGGCCCTGGTCCTCTCTCTGTACGGACCCCCAGGCTACCGCCCGGTCGGCCGGTCGGCCTCGGCACGGGCCGCGGGGCCCGGGCCGCCGGTCCGCAGCGGCGCGGGACCGTCACCCGGCGGCCAGGGCGAGCTCGTGCTGCAGCAGCTCCTCCACCGGGCTCGAGGACGGGCCGAGGACGACAGGCGTGCGGGTGCCGGGCAGAGCCGGCGCGGTCGAGCGGTACGTGTGCCCCGTCGGCGTGGTGGTCGCGACCGTGTGGAGGCCGGTCCCGTCGTCGCCGTCCCGGCCGAGCGTCGTCGCCCGCCACCCGGCCAGCTCCTTGACGTGGTTGCACGCCTCGCAGAGCCCCTGGCCGTTGTGCGCGCTCGTCCCCCCGCCGCGGGCGTGCGGGGTGACGTGGTCGACGTGCCGCGCCGGGGCGTCGCACCACGGGGTGCGGCAGGTCCCGAGGTCACGGGTGCGGACCAGGTCGGCCAGCCCGGCCGGCGCGAGGCGGGACCGGGAGTCCAGGGCGGTCAGGGCGCCCACCGGGTCGATGAGCAGCCGCCTGACCCACACCCCGGTCCCGTCGTCCAGGCAGGAGGCCACCAGCTCGCGCGCCCAGGCGGCGCCGACGGTCCCGTAGCCCTCGAGGTGGGCCGGCTCGTCGTGGCCGGCCTCGCCCGGGCACCCGAGCAGGGCCCGGTCCGTCATGACGAGCCGGAGGGCGACGCCGCTGCGCGGCCGGCCCGTCCGGCGAGGAGGGACGCTGTCCCCTCGCCGGCTCCGGTGTCTTTCGGGACGCTCGGCTCGGCGCAGAGGCGTCCGCGCCGGCCCAGGTCAGCAGGGCCGCGGGCGCAGTCTCAGCCAGGGCGTCGGCCAGGGTGTCCGCCATCAGCTGACCCCGGCTGCGGCGGTCGCCGCTCGAGCGGGCGGCGTCCGCGGCGCGGGTCAGGGCGACGTGCGCGGTGACGGCCTCGCGCACCGGGAGCAGCGCGGTGAGGTAGGCCATGGTGTCGGGGGCGGCGCGCAGGGTGACCCGGCGCTCCGTCGCCGCCCGGCGGGACCGCTCCGCGACAGAGGCCGGGTCGAGCCGGTAGGCGACCTGGCGGGCCCGGGCGACGAGGGCGCGGTCGCCCAGTCCGCCCAGCCGGTCCAGCGCCTGGGGCGTGCCGGCCAGCTCGGCGTCGACGGCGCGGCGGTCGTCCGCGGTGAGCACCGCCGTCTCGCGCACGAGGAGCGTCGCCCGCCACTCGTCGACCCGTCCCTCGGACAGCGCCGCGAGGGTGCCGGGCATCTCGTGGACCAGCGCCTTGGCCAGGCCCAGGTAGCGACCGCCGCGGTGCGGGGACGCGCGCCGTGCCAGGGCGACCTCGGCGCCGACCCCACGGCCCCTCTCGCCGGCGGGCACCCCGCGCCCCGCCTCCTCGGCCCGGCGTGAGGTGTCGAGGTCGGCGGCGTCGCGGGCCTGCGCCGCCGCGCACGCGGCCTTGAGGTCCTCCAGGGCGCGCAGCCGGTCGACGCGCGCGGCGTCGTCGACGGCGCGGTCGAGCAGCGCGAGCGAGGCGGCAGCCTCCCTCAGCTGCACCACCGCATCACCGCGTTCGAACATGTGTACGAGTGTAGGCGACCCGGGTCGGCCGCGCCAGGCTCGAGACGCCACCTGTGCACGACCACGCGGGCACAGAGCCCGGGGCGTCAGAGCCCTGACCCGGCCGCCCCCTGGCCGGCGAGCACGTGCCCGTGGGCGTGGAAGACCGTCTGCCCGGCCCCGGCGCCGGTGTTGAACACGAGCCGGAAGTCGCCGTCGGCGAACCGGGCCGCCACGGCCGCACCCGCCTCCACCAGAGCGGCCAGCACCTGGGGCTCGCCGGTGAGCCCGGTGACGTCGGCGACGTGCCGGCGCGGCACCACGAGCACGTGCACCTCCGCCTTGGGGGCCATGTCGCGGAAGGCGACGACGTGCTCGTCGTCGTGCAGCAGCTCCACGGGCACCTCGCCGGCGACGATCCGGCAGAACACGCACTCCTCGGCCATGGCACGACCGTATCGCCGGGCAGGTCGGTGTCCCCAGGAGCACCGGCCTGAGGACCGGCCTGAGGACCGGACCAGGACGGGGCCGGACCGGACCCAGCCCGCCGCTGCACCCCCACGGCACGAGGTCGGCGGACAGGCAGCGTCGACCGGCCGTGTCAACCGGCACGTCCGCCCGCGCGTGGGGGCAGTGTGGAACCCGCAGCAGCAAGGACCCAGGAGCGGAGGCCGGCCGTGACGCAGCCCGTCGACGACCTCCAGGCCGTCTTCGACCGGGAGTGGGGGCCGATGGTCCGCCTGGCCACCCTGCTGCTGTCCGGGGACGCGCGCCGCGCCGAGGAGGTCGTGCAGGACGCCCTGCTCGGCCTGCACCGGTCCTGGGGCCGCCTCGAGGACCGCGAGCGGGCCGCCGGCTACCTCCGGCGCAGCGTCGTCAACGGCTGCCGCTCCGTGCACCGCCACCGCGGCGTGGAGGAGCGCCACCTGCGCCTGGTCGCCCGCGACGAGGTCGCCCCCGGGGACACCGAGGCCGACAGCGCGGAGCACGACGCGGTGGTCCGGGTCCTGCGCACGCTCCCCGTCCGCCAGCGCGAGGTGCTGGTCCTGCGCTACTGGCAGGACTCCTCGGAGGCCGACATCGCCCGCACGCTCGGCATCAGCGCCGGAGCCGTCAAGACCCACGCGTCCCGAGGGATGGCCGCCGTCCGCGCCGCCCTCGCCCCCACCCCGGAGGCCCCCCGTGCCTGAGCCCCTGTTCCCCTCCCGCCGTGACGGCTCGGGCGACGACCCGGCCGAGCGCGCGCTGCGCCGGGCCCTGGCCGCGCAGGCGTCCGCCGTCGACCACGGCGACGCCCCGCGGGTGGGCGAGCTCGTCGACCGCCGTGGCCCCCGCCGCTGGCCGGCGGCCCTCGGCGTCGCCGCCGCGGTCGCCGCCCTGGCCGTGACGAGCGCGGTCGCCCTGCGGCCGGACGACGCGCCGGTCCCGGTCGCCGGCCCCAGCGCGACGGCCAGCGAGAGCCCCTCGACGGCCGCGACCGCCGGTGCGTCCGCCGCGCCCCCGGTCACCCCCTCCGCGAGCCCTTCCGGCCGCACCGTCGGTCGAGCCGTCGTCGGAGCCGACCTCCCCGGCGCCCGCCACGTCCGCCCCGGCCGCGACGACCACGGCCGGCGTGCTGGTCTGGTCGGTCGTCGACCGGGTGCTGGTCGACCGGAGCGCCCTGCAGCTGGTCGCCGGACCGCGCCCGCGTCGACGTGGTCGGGGCGGACGGGCAGGCGGGCGACCCGGCCGACCCCGAGGTGCTCGTCCGCTCGGCCGTCCGCCACCTGCTCTCCGAGCCGGCCCCCGACCCCGACCACACGAACCTCTGGGACGGCGACGACCGGACCCCGGCGGCGGTGTCGGTCGACATCACGGACAGCGGCACGACGGTCGACCTGCCCTCCTCGGCCTTCGGGACCTCCGTCGGCAGCGAGGCCGCCTCCCTGGCGGTGTCCGCCCTGGTCCGGACGGTGGTGTCCAACGGCGGCACCGCCCCGGTCACCGTGCTCGTGGACGGTCGGGCCGGCGCGGAGGCGTGGGGCGCGGTCGTGCTCGACGAGCCGCTCTCCCCCAGCGCCCAGGACCTCGCCAGCGGCTGGATCCTCGACCCCTACGACGGGCAGCGGGTGGCGGCGGGCACCGTCACCCTGTCCGGGACCGCGACCGCCTTCGAGGGCAGCGTCAGCTGGGCCGTGCTCGACGCCGACGGGGCCACGGTGCAGCAGGGCGCGACGCAGTCCGGCAGCAACGGCGACTACGGGCCCGTGGAGCGTCCCCGTGGAGCTCGCGCCCGGGTCCTACACCGCGGTGCTGCGGGCAGAGAACATGGCCGGCCCCGGCGAGGGACCCGGGCCCTGGCTCTGGGAGGAGACCAAGGACCTTCACCGTCGTCCCGTGGCCGTCCTCCGCACGTCAGCCTCTCGTCCGGGAGCGCCGCCCGCGTCAGGGCCGGACCAGCGTGACGCCCGCGGCCGACGGTCCGCCCATCGCCGCGAGGGCGGGCCCCGCCTCCTCCAGCCCGACGGTCCGCACGGCGAGCGCCGCCGGGGTCGAGGCGGCCGGCCGCGACGAGGGCGAGCAGCCCGGGGTAGGCGTGGGCGGCCATGCCGTGGCTGCCCAGCAGCTCCAGCTCGCCGGCCACGACGAGGTGCAGCGGGCACCCGGGGCAGCCCGAGCGCGGGCGGGAGCAGCCCCACCTGCACGTGCCGGCCCCGCCTGCGCAGCCCGGCGAGCGAGGCGGCGACGGCGTCCTCGCTGCCGATGGCGTCGAGCGAGACGTGGGTCCCGCCGTCGCTGGCCTCGCGCACCCGTGCCCCGACCTCGGCCCAGCCGTCGCCGGCCGGGTCCACGGCCGCCTCCGCCCCCAGGTCCAGCGCCCGCCGGCGGGCCGCGGCGTCGACGTCCACCGCGACCACGCGGGCCCCGGCGGCCACCGCGACCTGCACCGCGGACAGCCCGACCCCGCCGCAGCCGTGGACGGCCAGGCGCTCGCCCGCCGCGAGCCGGCCGACGGGCAGCAGCGCCCGGAACGCCGTGGCGAAGCGGCACCCCAGGAGCGCCGCGGACCCGGCGTCCACCTCGTCGGGCAGCCGCACGAGGTTGACCGCGGCGCGCGGGCACGGCGAGCTGCTCGGCGAAGGACCCCCAGCCGGTGAAGCCGGGCTGGAGCTGGTCGTCGCACACCTGCTGCTCGCCGGCGCGGCACGACGGGCAGGTCCCGCAGGCCAGGACGAACGGCGCGGTGACCCGCTCGCCCGACCCGGACCCCGTCCACCCCGGCGCCGACCGCGGTCACCGTGCCCGGCCCACTCGTGCCCGCCCACGTGGGGCAGCACGACGTCGTCGTCGTGGCCGGCGAAGGCGTGCCAGTCGCTGCGGCAGAGCCCCGTCACCTCGACCCGGACCACGACCCCGCCGTCGGGGGCGACGGGGTCCGGCACGTCCCGGACGACGGGGGCCTCGCCGAACCTGTCCTGCACCAGCGCGCGCACGCGCCGATCATGGCCCCCGGGACGGGCCGCGGCCGGGTCAGGCGCCGGCGAGCCGGTCCTTGAGCCGCCCGAACAGCCCCTGGCCGTGCCCGTTGCTCGTGCGGCCCGTGGGGGCCTCCTCGCCGCGCAGCTCGGCCAGTCGGCGCAGCAGGTCCCGCTGCTCCTCGTCCAGCCGGGTCGGGACCTGGACGTCCACGTGGACGTGGAGGTCGCCGCGCCCCGGCACGCGCAGGTGGGTGGCGCCGAGGCCGTCGAGGGTGACGGTCGAGCCGTGCTGGGTGCCCGGCTGCAGCTCCACGTCGCGCTCGCCGTCCAGGGTCGGGACGGTGACGGTGGCGCCCAGCGCGGCCGCGGTCATCGGCACCTCGAGGACGGTGTGCAGGTCGTCGCCCTCGCGACGCAGCCGCGGGTGACGGCGCTCCTGCACCTCGACGTACAGGTCGCCGGCCGGGCCGCCGCCGGGGCCGACCTCGCCCTGGGCCGCGAGCTGGATCCGGGTGCCGGTGTCCACGCCCGGGGGCACCTTGATCGTCAGGGTGCGACGGGTGCGGACCCGGCCCTCGCCCGAGCACTCGTGGCAGGGGGCGGGCAGCACCGTGCCGTAGCCGCCGCAGCGGGGGCAGGCGCTCGTGGTCATGACCTGGCCGAGGAACGAGCGGGCGACACGCTGCACCTGGCCCCGGCCGCCGCAGACGTCGCAGCCCTCGGGCGAGGTGCCCGGCTCGCAGCACGTGCCCTGGCAGCGGGTGCAGACCTCGGCGCTGTCGACCCGGATCTCCCGGGTGGAGCCGAAGACGGCCTCCTCCAGGTCGATCTCCAGCCGCACGAGCGCGTCCTGGCCGCGCCGCTGGCGGGACGCCGGGCCGCGCGACCCCTGGCCGCCGCCGGCCCCGCCGAAGAAGGTCTCGAAGATGTCGGAGAAGCCGAAGCCCGCCGCCCTGGCCGCCGCCGAAGGCGGAGTCGCCGCCCGCGTCGTAGGCGGCCCGCTTGTCGGGGTTGGAGAGGATGTCGTAGGCCCGGGAGACCTCCTTGAACTTCTCCTCGGCGTCCTCACCGGTGCTCACGTCGGGGTGCAGCGTGCGGGCGAGCCGCCGGTAGGCCTTCTTGATCTCGTCGGCGCCGGCGTCGCGCGAGACCCCGAGGGTCGCGTAGTGGTCGCTCACAGGTCGGGGGTGCCTTCCGTCGGAGGGTGCGGGGTCATCGCGCGAGGATCGAAGCTCGAGGGTCACTGCTCGAGCGCCCGCGAGGCGTAGCGGGCCACGGCCCGCACGGCGGCGATGGTGGTCGGGTAGTCCATGCGCGTCGGCCCGAGCACGCCGAGCCGGGCGACCACGTCGCCCGAGCCGTACCCGCTGGTCACGACCGCGGTCTGGGCCAGGCTCTCGTGGGCGGTCTCGCGCCCGATGCGCACGGCCACGTCGGCCTGCTCGTCGGCCATGTCGTGCATGAGCCGGAGCAGGACGACCTGCTCCTCGAGGGCCTCGAGCACCGTGGACAGCTCGCCGGGGAACTCGGTGCCGCGCCGGACCAGGTGGCTGGTGCCGGCCACGACGATGCGCTCCTCGCGCTCGGAGCGCAGCAGGTCGGCCAGGGCGGCGACCACGGACCCGGCGGTGGCCGCGGCGCGGCCGTCGCCCGAGCCCGGGGCGTACGGCGGCTGGTCGAGCAGGGTGCGCACGTCGGTGGAGGCCAGGTCGAGGCGCTTGCCGACGACCGAGGCGTTGATCCGGTTGCGCAGCTCCTCCAGCGTGCCGCCGTCGTGGCCGGGGGCGTCCACGAGGCGCTGCTCGACCCGTCCTGTGGAGACGATGAGCACGAGCAGGACCCGCTCGGGCGGCAGCGGCACCAGGTCGACGTGGCGCACGGAGGAGCGCGACGCCGACGGGTACTGCACCACGGCGGTCTGCCGGGTGATCTGGCTGAGCAGCCGCACCGTCCGGTCCACCACGTCGTCCAGGCCCACGGCACCGTCGAGGAAGGCACGGATCGCCCGCCGCTCGGGCGCGGTCATCGGGCGCACCTCGCTGAGCCGGTCGACGAAGAGCCGGTAGCCCTTGTCGGTCGGGATCCGGCCGGCGCTGGTGTGGGGCTGGGCGATGTAGCCCTGCTCCTCCAGCACCGCCATGTCGTTGCGGATCGTCGCGGGGCTCACGCCGAGGGCGTGCCGCTCCACGAGCGACTTGGAGCCCACGGGCTCCCTGGTGGTGACGAAGTCCTCCACGATCGCGCGGAGGACCTCCAGGCGGCGGTCGTCTGCCACGAGGCCTCCTCCCGGGGGCGTTGGCACTGTCGAGGTCCGACTGCCAATCCTAACGGCCCCGCCTAGACGTGGTCGCGCCAGGAGTGCCGCGGCTCGTAGCCGAGCAGGCGCCGGGCCTTGCCGATCGACAGCAGCGTCTCGTGCTCGCCGAGGTCCTCGCGGACCTCGACGCCGGGGAACTCCGCGGCCATGAGCTCGGCCGACGGGGTCCGCATCACCGTGTCGGCGTTCGCGACCACGAACACCTCGGCGCTCGGCACGTCGGCGGTGAGCGCCCGGCGGACCGCCTGGGCGCCGTCTCGGGCGTCGATGTAGCCCCAGAGGTTCCAGCGGCGCAGCGACGGGTCGTCCTGGAAGGCCTCGAAGCCGGCGTAGTCGGCGACGTCCATGACGTTGGAGAACCGCAGGCCGACGTACGTGGTCGCGGGGCGCCAGCGGGCGAGCTGGCGGACGAGCTCCTCCTCCAGCACCTTGCCCAGGCTGTACGTGGACTCCGGGCGCGGGGGGTACGCCTCGTCGACCGGCGCGTAGGGCGGCGGGGTCTGGAACGGCAGGCCGAGCACGGTCTCGCTGCTGGCCCAGACCACGCGGCGGACGCCGGCCACCTTGGCGGCCTCGTAGACGTGGTAGCTCGCCGGGACGTTGTTGGCGAACGTCGCCTGGTCGGTGGTCAGCCCGGGCGCGGGGACCGCGGCCAGGTGCACGACCGCGTCGAGACCGTCGTGGGTCTCGTCCACCCCGGTCAGGGCGCCGACCACCTGCCCGAAGTCGCCGAGGTCGACCCGGACGAACGACGACGAGCCGCCGCCGTCCCCGTCGGTGGCGGGCTGCGCGGGTGCCGCCGGCGGCGGGGTCCGGTCCAGGACCACGACGTCGTGCCCGTGGGCGACCAGGTCGGCCACCACCGCCCGGCCGAGCTTGCCGCTGCCGCCCGTCACCGCCACCGATGCCACGTCGCTGCCTCCTGCTGCCGCCGTCGCCGGGGCGTCGTGGCGCCCCTCGCGGGCGCCTGCCGGGTGCCGTCCGTGCGGGCGGCCCGACCGGTGATCCTCCTGCCAGCACCACTGCGGCGCGAGCCGGGCCGTCCCTAGCCTGCTCGTCATGACCGATCAGCCCGCCCTCGCCTCCTCCCCCGCCGAGACCTTCCCGGCCGCGCAGCCCTACGCCGCCCAGCCGTACGCCGAGCAGCCGTACGCCGAGCAGCCCTGGGCCGCGCAGCCGGCCGGACCGGTCCCCATGACGCCGGCCGACGAGACCACGTGGTCGACCGTCGGGCACCTGTCGTGGATCGCGGGCTCGTTCCTGGGCCTGCCGTTCCTGGCGCCGCTGGTGCTGTTCCTCGTGCTGCGCGAGCGGGGTCCCTTCGTCCGCCACCACGCGGCCGAGGCGCTCAACTTCCAGCTGTCCCTGCTGCTGTACGGGCTCGGCGTCGCCGCGGTCGGCGGCATCCTCACCCTGGTGACCTTCGGCCTGCTGGCCCCGGTCTGGGCGCTGGCGGGCGGCGCGCTCGTCGTCGTGGGCGTCGTGCTCACGGTCCTGGCGGCCGTCGCCGCCTCGCGGGGGCAGTGGTACCGGTACCCGCTCACCGTGCGCTTCGTGCACTGAGCGGGACGCCGCGGCAGGTCCGTGGGGCGACGCGCGTATCGAGACCCTCGCCCTGCGCTCCTGACCCGCACTAGGTTCGACGTCTCCCTGACAGTCTGCGAAGGGCTCCTGATGACCGACCCGAGCACGCCCGAGGCGGACCAGCCGCCTCCCTACTCCCCCGGTGGCTACGGCCAGCCCGGACCCGACCCGGTCGGGGCCGACCCGGCCGCGCCGCCGGCCGGTGCCTACCAGCCGCCGCCCCCGCCGCCCGGTCCCTACTCCCAGCCGCAGCCGCAGCCGGGCGCCTACCAGCAGCCCGCGCAGCCCGGTGCGTACGGCCAGCCCGGCCAGCCCGGCCAGCCCGGCCAGCCCGGCCAGTACGGCCAGCCCGGCCAGCCCGGCCAGTACCCGCCGGCGGGCTACCAGCAGGCGCCGGTCAGCCAGTCCGACGAGCGCACCTGGGCGACCCTCGCGCACGCCGGCGGGATCCTCGTCGGCTTCGTCGCCGGGCTCGTCGTGTGGCTGATCTACAAGGACCGCTCCCAGTACCTCAAGGAGCAGGGCGCCGAGGCGCTGAACTTCCAGATCACCATGGCCATCGGCTACGTCGCGGCCAGCGTCCTCAGCGTCGTCGGCATCGGCCTCGTCCTGTACCCCGTGGTCTGGATCCTGCAGATCGTGTTCGGCATCCTCGCCGCGCGTCGCGGCGAACAAGCACGAGAACTACCGCTACCCCTTCGCGATCCGTCTCGTGAAGTGACGCCCCGCCGGGGAGGAGCTGCTCCTACCCGGTGAGGCTGCGGGCGACCACGTCCGCCAGGAGCCGTCCGCGCAGCGTCGGGACCACCCGGCCCGCGCGGGCGGCCCCGTCGTCCACCAGCCCGTCGGCGACCAGGACCGCGACCTCGTCCCGCCGCTCCGGCGGCACCGAGGCCAGGGGCAGGCCCTCGGCCAGCCGGCTGCGCAGCAGCACGTCCTCCACGGCCCGCTCCGCGGCCGTCGAGCACCTCGCGGCCCTGGGCCGGGCTGCAGGCCGGCGTGCACCGCGCGCGCCCACGCCGAGGGGTGCCGGACGTTCCACCAGCGCACGCCGCCGACGTGGCTGTGCGCCCCGGGCCCGACGCCCCACCAGTCGTCGCCGCGCCAGTAGCCGAGGTTGTGCCGGCACGCGGCGTGCGGGGTGCGGGCCCAGTTGCTCACCTCGTACCAGCCGAGCCCGGCCGCACCGAGGACCTGCTCGGCCACCTCGTAGCCGTCGGCCAGGACGTCGTCGTCGGGCAGGGCGAGCTCGCCGCGGCGCACCTGCGCGGCCATCCGCGTCCCGGGCTCGACGACGAGCGCGTAGGCCGACACGTGGTCCGGCGCCAGCGACACGGCGAGGTCGAGGCTCGCGCGCCAGTCCTCGGGCCGCTCCCCCGGCGTGCCGTAGATGAGGTCGACGCTCACCTGCAGACCGGCCTCGCGGGCCCACGCCGACGACCTGCGGCACCCGCTCGGGGTCGTGGGTCCGGTCGAGGGTGGCCAGCACGTGCGGCACCGCGGACTGCACCCCCAGGCTGATCCGGGTGAGGCCGCCGTCCGCGAGCCGGTGCAGGTAGTCCCGGTCCACGGAGTCCGGGTTCGCCTCGGTGGTCACCTCGGCGCCGGGCTCCAGCCCGAACGCCTCGTCGACGGCCCGGACCAGGCCCACGACGTCCTCCGCGGGCAGCAGGGTGGGGGTCCCGCCGCCCAGGAAGACCGTGGACGCGCGCCGGCGCGGCAGCCCGGCGCCGTCGAGCACCCGGGCGGCGAGGGCCAGCTCGTCACGGACACCGGTGGGGTAGCCCGCCCGGCTGGCCCCGGCCTCGGGCCCGAGCTCCTCGGCGGTGTAGGTCGTGAAGTCGCAGTAGCCGCAGCGGACCCGGCAGAACGGCACGTGCACGTAGACACCGAACCGGCGGTCCTCCGCCCCGGCCAGCACCTGGGCGGGCAGGCCGCCGTCGGCCGGGACCGGGCTCGTGCTCTCCGGCGCGGTGCCCGGCACCTCAGGCCTGCTCGGCGGCCCGCTGGGTCGCGCGCTCGAGCGTAGGCCACCAGCGAGGGGGCCAGGACGAGGCCCTGCTCGCCGGCCGCGAGCAGGGCGCGGGCGTCGTCGGGGTCCTGGCCGGACGAACCAGCCCTCGCACGGTGACGCCGTGGTCGGGGACGTGCTCGACGACGACCTGGTCGCCGGCGCGCACGGTGCCGGGCCGCAGGACGCGCAGGTAGGCGCCCACGCGGCCCGCCTCGGAGAACCGTCGGACCCACCGCTCCTGGCCGACGTGGCGGCCGAACGTCGCACAGGGGATGCGGGGCTGGGTGACCTCGAGGACGACCTGCTCGCCGACCCGCCAGCGCTCGCCGATCACGGCCTCGCTCGCGGCGACCCCGCGCAGGCGCAGGTTCTCCCCGAACCAGCCCGGGGGCACCGGCGTGCCGAGCTCCTCGGCCCACCGCTCGGCGTCCTCGCCCGCGTACACGTAGACGGCCTTGTCCGGCCCGCCGTGGTGCAGGTGGTCGGCCACGACGTCGCCGACGACGCCCGCGGTCCCGAGCTCGACCTGCCCGACGGGCCGCTTGTCGATCCCGGTCCGCCCGATGATCCCGGGGTCGGGCTTGACGGCGTGGGTGACGCAGACGGCCTCGACGACACCGGGTCCGGGCCGGGGCCCGGGCACCGCTCCTGAGGTGCTCACTTCTTCGCGTCCGCCTTGGCCTTGTCCCCGACCTCGGAGGACAGCGCGGCGATGAAGGCCTCCTGCGGGACCTCGACCCGGCCCACCATCTTCATCCGCTTCTTGCCCTCCTTCTGCTTCTCCAGCAGCTTGCGCTTGCGGGAGATGTCGCCGCCGTAGCACTTGGCGAGGACGTCCTTGCGGATGGCGCGGATGGACTCCCGGGCGATGATCCGGCTGCCGATCGCGGCCTGGATCGGCACCTCGAACTGCTGGCGCGGGATGAGCTCCTTGAGCCGCTCGGTCATCTTCACGCCGTAGGCGTACGCCTTGTCGCGGTGGACGATCGCGGAGAAGGCGTCGACGACCTCGCCCTGCAGGAGCACGTCGACCTTGACCAGGTCCGCGGCCTGCTCGCCCGCCAGGTCGTAGTCGAGCGAGGCGTAGCCGCGGGTGCGGGACTTCAGGGCGTCGAAGAAGTCGAAGACGATCTCGGCCAGCGGCAGCGTGTAGCGGATCTCGACCCGCTCCTCGGACAGGTAGTCCATGCCCTGCAGCGTGCCGCGACGGGCCTGCGCCAGCTCCATGATCGTGCCGATGTACTCCGCCGGCGTGATGATCGTCGCCTTGATGACCGGCTCGACGATGTCCTTCACCTTGCCCGCCGGGAACTCCGACGGGTTCATGACGGTGATCTCCTTGCCGTCCTCCATGACGACCCGGTAGACGACGCTCGGCGCGGTGGAGATGAGGTCGAGGTCGAACTCCCGGCTCAGCCGCTCCGCGACGATCTCCAGGTGGAGCAGGCCGAGGAAGCCGATCCGGAAGCCGAAGCCCAGCGCCGCGGAGGTCTCGGGCTCGTAGACCAGCGCGGCGTCGTTGAGCTTGAGCCGGTCCAGGGCGTCGCGCAGGTCCGGGTAGTCGGAGCCGTCGATGGGGAACAGGCCCGAGAAGACCATCGGCTTGGGGTCGGTGTAGCCGCCGAGCGCGTCGGTGGCGCCGCGCACCGCGCTGGTCACGGTGTCGCCGACCTTGGACTGGCGGACGTCCTTGACCCCGGTGATGAGGTAGCCGACCTCGCCGACGCCGAGGCCCTCGCTGGGCATCGGCTCCGGGGAGACGACGCCGATCTCGAGCAGGTCGTGCGACCGCCCGGGTCGACATCATCTGGATCTTCTCGCGCGGGCTCAGCCGCCCGTCGACGACGCGGACGTAGGTGATGACGCCGCGGTAGGTGTCGTAGACGGAGTCGAAGATCATGGCGCGGGCGGGGGCGTCGGGGTCCCCGACGGGGGCCGGGACGCGCTCGACGATGCGGTCGAGCAGCTCCAGGACGCCGGCCCCGGTCTTGCCCGAGGTCCGCAGCACGTCGTCGGGGTCGCAGCCCACCAGGCCGGCGATCTCCTCGGCGTACTTCTCGGGCTGGGCGGCGGGCAGGTCGATCTTGTTGAGCACCGGGATGATCTCCAGGTCGTTGCCCATCGCCATGTACAGGTTGGCCAGCGTCTGCGCCTCGATGCCCTGCGCGGCGTCGACGAGCAGCACGGCCCCCTCGCAGGCGGCCAGCGAGCGCGACACCTCGTAGGAGAAGTCGACGTGGCCGGGCGTGTCGATCATGTTGAGGGCGACGACCTCGTCGCCCACCTGCCACGGCATGCGCACGGCCTGCGACTTGATGGTGATGCCGCGCTCGCGCTCGATGTCCATCCGGTCCAGGTACTGCGCGCGGGCCTGGCGGGCCTCCACGACGCCGGTCAGCTGCAGCATCCGGTCCGCGAGCGTCGACTTGCCGTGGTCGATGTGCGCGATGATGCAGAAGTTCCGCAGCTGCGACGAGGGCGTCGCGGCGACGGGCAGCGGGACGGCGGGGATGGGCACGGGCTGAAGTTTCCCACGCCCGCCGCGCGCCGGGCGCCGGGCCTCAGCGCTGGCGCGTGAGCTCGACCGCCACCTGCAGGCGCGAGCCCGCCCCGCCGGAGATGACGCCGCGGAAGGGCGAGACGTCGCCGTAGTCGCGCCCGGTGGCGACGACCACGTGGTCCAGGCCGGCGGGGCGGCGGTTGGTCGGGTCGTGGGCGAACCACTCCCCCACCCACCACTCCAGCCAGGCGTGGCTCTGCCCGGTCACGGTGCGGCCGACGCCCGCGCTCGCGTCCGGGTGCAGGTAGCCGGACACGTACCGCGCCGGGATGCCGAGGCCGCGCAGCGCGCCCAGGGCGATGTGGACGAAGTCCTGGCACACCCCCCGGCGGTCGTCCCAGGCCTCCTGGGCCGAGGTGTGGACGCCCGTGACGCCCGGCACGTACTGCATGTGCTCGTGGACCCAGTCGCTCACCGCGAGGCCGGCCGCGTGGGGGTCGAGCCCCGCCGCGACGGCGCGGCTGTCGGCGAGGAGCGCCTCGCCGAGGCGGACGACGGGGCGCGGGGCGAGCCACTCCACGTGGGAGTCGCGGACGGCCGGGGCGTGCAGCTCGTCCCAGCCGAGCCGCACGGACGGCTCCGCCGGCGGCTCCTCGACCTCGACGAGGCTGGTGGACACGACCTCGAGGCGGGTGTGGGCCAGCTGGGTGTCGAAGGCGAGGACCTGCGTGCCCCAGTAGTCCCGGTAGCGGTAGGCCGTCGCCCGGGGGGTCACCTCGATCCGGGCCTCGAGCGCGGTCTGCCCCGGCACGGTGACCGGGGTCATCCGGACCTCGTTGTACGACGTCCGCACCGGGCGGTCGTAGTCGATCGCCGTCGTGTGGACGATCCGCACCCGGCTGACGGGACGGCTGCCGCGCCGTTCGGCCGGGGTCGCCGCGCCGGGGCCGGAGGTCTGCTGCTGCTGGCTCGCGTCGGGGCTCACATCGCCTCCGGGACCCACTCGGTGCCGATGCCCTTGGGGAAGTAGCGGCGGCTGACGGCGTCGGAGACCGTGGAGGCGGTCTGCTGGACCCGCTCCATCTCGCGGACCAGGTCGTCGAGCAGCTCGGCGGGGCTGCGGAACTCCAGCTGGCTGCGGGTGAAGGCGAGGTGGCGGCGGGCGTCGTCGGCGTACCCGACACGCCCGGCGTCCGGGTCCAGCTCCTCCAGGCAGCGCTCGGCGGTGGCCAGCGCGTTGACGACCGAGCGGGGGAAGAGACGGTCCAGGAGCAGGAACTCCGCGGCCTGGGCGTCGGAGCGGCCGCCGGAGCGCCCGCCGCGGTACGTCCGCAGGAACGCCTCGTAGGCACCGCAGCTGTGCAGCACCGTCTGCCAGGACGGTCCGGCCTCGAGCACCGTGGTGGCCAGCAGCCGGGCCGTCATGTCGGTCCGCTCCAGGCTCCGGCCCAGGACGAGGAACTGGTAGCCGGCGTCGCGGCTCATGGTGGAGTCCGCGATGCCGGTGACCACGGCGGCCCGCTCGCGCACCCAGCCGGCGAAGCGGTGCGCCGAGGCGGCCCGGACCCGGGTCGGGATGGCGTAGTAGGTGGTGTTGAGCGCCTCCCACATCTCGCTGGAGACGACCTCGCGGGCCCGGCGGGCGTTCTCGCGCGCGGCGGCCAGGGAGCCCGCGATCGAGGTCGGGCTCACCGGGTCGTAGGCGAGCACGTCGAGCAGGGTGCGGCGGGTGACCGGCGAGTCGTCGGTGCGGCCCGCGGCGCCCATGACGGCCAGCAGCGAGGAGCAGGCGTCGTGCTCGTCGAGCCAGGGGTCCTCGAGCATGCGCTGGACCTGGGCGTCGACGATGCGGGCGGTGTCGTCGGCCCGCTCGACGTAGCGGCCGATCCAGAACAGCGACTCGGCGATGCGGCTGAGCACTACGGCCTCCCCTGGGTGTCCTGCTGGTCGTGGTGCTGCTGCTGCTGCTCCTGCTGGGCCTTCTGGCCGGCGCCGGACGGCCCGGCGTCGGGGGCGGCGGCGGGCACGAGCTGCACCTCGGTGCTCTGGCGTCGCCGGCTGGTCTCGACGGTCTCGCGCTCGGAGCGGTCGGAGACCACCCAGGTGTCCTTCGACCCGCCGCCCTGGCTGGAGTTGACGACGAGCGTCGCCTCGCCGAGCGCGACCCGGGTGAGCCCGCCCGGCAGCACCCAGACGTCCTCGCCGTCGTGGACCGCGAAGGGCCGCAGGTCCACGTGGCGGGGCGCGAGCTGGTCCCCGACGAGGGTGGGCACCGTGGACAGCGCGACCACGGGCTGGGCGATCCAGCCGCGCGGGTCCGCCCGCAGCCGCTCCCGCAGCGCGTCCAGCTGGGGGCGGGAGGCCTGCGGGCCGATGACGATGCCCTTGCCGCCCGAGCCGTCGACCGGCTTGACGACGAGCTCGTCGATCCGGTCGAGGACCTCGGCCAGGTGGTCCGGCTCCTCGCAGCGCCACGTGTCGACGTTGGCCAGCACCGGCTCCTCGCCCAGGTAGTACCGCGTGAGGTCGGGCAGGTAGGTGTAGAGCAGCTTGTCGTCGGCGACCCCGTTGCCCACCGCGTTGGCGATGGTGACGGCGCCGGCGCGGGCGGCGTTGAGCAGGCCCGCGCAGCCGAGCATGGAGTCGCTGCGGAACTGCAGCGGGTCGAGGAACTCGTCGTCCACGCGGCGGTAGACCACGTCGACCCGCCGCTCCCCCTCGGTGGTGAGCATCCGGACCCGGTTGCCGGAGCAGACCAGGTCCCGGCCCTCGACGAGCTCCACGCCCATGGACCGGGCCAGCAGGGCGTGCTCGAAGTACGCGCTGTTGTAGACGCCGGGCGTGAGCACGACGACCGTCGGGTCGTCCACGCCGGCCGGTGCGGCGAGCTGCAGGGCGCGGAGCAGGCGCTCGGGGTAGTCCGAGACGGGCCGGACGCGCATGGAGGCGAACAGGTCCGGGAAGGCCTGGGTCATCGCGCGGCGGTTCTCCAGCACGTACGACACCCCGCTGGGCACCCGGACGTTGTCCTCGAGGACCCGGAATCGGCCCTGCTCGTCGCGGACCAGGTCGATCCCCGAGACGTGGACCCGGACGCCGTTGGCCGGCTCGACGCCGGCCGCCTCGCGGTGGAAGTGGCTGCTGGAGGTGATGACGTGGCGGGGGACGACCCGGTCGGCGACGGCACGCATGGGGCCGTACACGTCGGCCAGGAACCGCTCGAGGACACGGACCCGCTGCCGGACGCCGCGCTCGACCTCGGCCCACTCCGGGGCGGCGATGACCCGGGGGACGACGTCGATGGGGAACGGGCGCTCCTCGCCCGCGAAGTCGAAGGTGACCCCGCGGTCCAGGAACGTCGCGGCCAGGGAGTCCGAGCGCGAGCGGAGGTCGTCGGACGACATCGACGCCATGACGCGGTGGACCTCGCGCGCCGTGGCCCGCACCCCGCCGCCCGGCTCCACCATCTCGTCCCAGGCCGCACCGGCGGTCGGCTTGTCGGAGTAGCCGTCGAAGACGCCTCCCGGCACGGTGGCCTCCTGCATGCGTGGGACCCTAGTGCGCGCGCCCCCGCGGACAGGGGCGCGGCCCCGTCCGTGGTCGTGACGTCGACCGCATTTCCGCTGGGCGCTCCCGGTGACGTATCGTCGGGGGTTGGCCGTGCCCCAGGTGCGGCGCAGCCGTCCGGCAGCCCCTGACCAGCACCCGCGTCGCACGCCGCGACGCGCCGCAGACTCGTACGGAGAACCCACGCGTGGCCAACATCAAGTCCCAGATCAAGCGCAACCGCACCAACGAGAAGGCGCGCCTGCGCAACAAGGCCGCCAAGTCGGAGCTGCGCACCCTCGTGCGCCAGTTCCGCGAGGCCGCCGCCGCCGGTGACAAGGACGCCACCGAGGTGGCGCTGCGCAAGGCCACCCGCGGGCTGGACAAGGCCGCCTCCAAGGGCGTCATCCACAAGAACCAGGCGGCGAACCGCAAGTCGTCCCTCGCCTCCGCGGCCGCCTCGCTCTGAGGCCGCGCCGCCCGCGGTCCGCGGGCGGGTCAGGCTGCACCGGAGACCCTCGAGCGATGCTCGGGGGTCTTCGTCGTGCTGACGGGCGTCACCCCCGGCCGGTCCGCCCGTCGCCGCGCCCGGTGCGGGCGTCCGTGACGGCCACGACGGCCCGCTCGAGGGCGTAGGCGGCCGCCACGCCCGGGACCTCGCCCTTGACGGCGGCGTCGGCGTCGGCCACGGCGACCACCGCCCGGCCCAGGCCCGCCGGGTCCCAGCCCTGCAGGTCCCGCCGGGCCCGGTCCACCTGCCAGGGCGCCATCGACAGCTCCTTGGCCAGCGCGCCCGACGGGCCGCGGCCGGCGCCGGCGACCTTGGCCATGCCGCGCAGCTTGAGCCCGAGCGCACCGACGACGAGCACCGGCTCGACCCGCTGGGCCAGCGCGTGGCGCAGCAGCGACAGCGCCTCCCCGGCCTGCCCGGCGACGGCGGCGTCCGCGATGTCGAAGCCGCGGGCCTCGCGCCGGCCCCCGACCAGGGCGCGCACGTCGTCGACCCCGACCGCGCCGGTGACCACGGTGTCGGCGAGCTGGCCGGTGACGGCGAGCAGCTCGGCGAGGTCCCCGCCCAGCGCCTCCAGCAGCGCCTGCACGGCCGCCGGCTCGGCCCGCCGCCCGGAGGCGCGCAGCCGGGCGGTGACGAGCTCGGCGCGCTCCCGCTCGCCCGTGACCGGGGCGCAGGTGACGCGGACCGCGCCGGGCACCGCCTCCAGCGCGGTGAGCACGGCCTTGCCGCCGTTGCCGCCGGCGTGGCGGCCCACGACGACGAGGTCCTCGTCCGGCTCGGCCGCGAGCTCGCGCGCCACGGCGGCGACCTCGTCGGAGTAGGGACCGGCCGCCGCCTCCAGGCCCTCGAGGACCACGAGCCGGGCCCCGCCGAAGAGCGACGGCGCCACGGCCGCGCTGACGTCGCCGACCACGTACCGCTGCGGGCCCAGCTCGTGGCGCTCGACGTCGGGGTGCGCCTCGCGGGCACGGGCGAGCAGGCGCCGCATGGCCACCTCGGCCAGGGCCTGCTCGGTGCCCACGAGCAGCACGACGGGGGCCGGCTCCACCTCGAACGGGCTCGGGCCCGTCGGGGGTGCCGGGCGGCCTCGGGTGCTGCGTCGGGCGTCCACGGCGTCATGCTGGCACGGACCCCGGACGCTGGCGGCGGCCCCTCGTGCGCACCGCCACCGCCACGGGCCCACGTCCGGCCGGCGCGGCCGGGGTCCCCTCGTCGGGGCCGACGCCCGCGGCCGTGTCGCGCTCCGGCTCCTTCCCCCGGGCCTGCGTCCGGCCCGGTGCCCGTCCCTGGCGCCGGCACCGGTCGCAGGGCCACGTCGCCGTCGTCGACCGTCGTGAGCACCCTCGCGCCGGTGGCGGCGAGCAGGCCGAGCGCCCGGTCCGTGGGGTGGCCGTAGGAGTTGTCGCGGCCCGCGCTGGCCACCGCGACGGAGGCCCCGGTGGCCGCGTACAGGGCGGGCAGCTGGTCGCCGGAGCCGTGGTGCGCCACCGTCGTCACGTCCGCCCGTACGCCGGCGGCGCCGACGGTCGCGAGGAGCCGGCGCTGGACGTCGGAGCCGATGTCGCCGACCGCGAGCAGGACCAGGGTGCCGGTGTCGAGCCGCAGCACCAGCCCGGCGTCGTTGACGTCCTGGGAACCGCCCTCGGCCGCCCCGGGCGGCCCGGTCAGCAGCACGTCGACCCGCACCGGCCCCACCTCGAGGGAGGTCCCGGCCAGCGGCCGCTCCAGCACGGCGCCGTGCTCGCCCGCCCACGCCGCGACGGCGGCGTCGACGTCGTCCGGCATGCCCCCCGGGGCCGACCAGACGCGGGCCACGGGGCCGGTGGCGGCCACCCCGGCCAGGCCTCCCACGTGGTCGGCGTGCAGGTGGGTGAGGGCGACGAGCGGCACGTCGGTCACCCCGGCCCGGTCGAGGCAGCCCTGCACCGCCGTCGGCTCGGGGCCGGTGTCGACGACGACGGCGCTGGTCGGCCCGGCGCGCACCAGCAGGCTCTCGCCCTGGCCGACGTCGCACACGACCACCGCCCAGCCGGCGCCCGGCCACGGGTCCGGGCGCCCGGGCCGCGGCCCCGACCGCACGGGCGACGAGCGCGGCGACCACGACGAGCACGGACGCCACCAGCGCGAGCGTCCGCAGGCCGGGGACGCGGGACCGGGCCGAGGACCGGTCGGTCGGCGACCGCAGCGGCGACCTCGTCGCGGGCCAGGGGGCCCAGGCCTGGCCCTCCGCCCGCCGGTCGGGAAGCAGGCGGACGACGACCGCGGCGGCGGCCAGGGCGGCCAGCGACGCAGCCGCGGCGAGGACGGTCCCTCGGGGTCCCTCGGGGACGGGGACCGCGGCGGCGGGCAGGTCGGCGGCGGTGCGCGCGACGACCGCGATCCACGAGGCGCACCACCGGGCGGGGGCCGCGACCAGGGCGGCCGGCCCGGGGTGGACGGGCGACAGGAGCGCCGCGAGCAGCCCGAGCACCGTCGCCGGGGGGACTGCGGGGGCGGCGAGCACGTTGGCCGGCAGGGCGTACGGGCTGAGCGCGGGCGTCAGACCGACGAGGACCGGCGTCACGGCCGCCTGCGCCGCGGCCGGGACGGCGAGCGCCGTGGCGAGGGGGCGGGGCAGCGTGCGCCCCAGGGCGCGGGACCACGGACCGGCGAGGACCACGATGGCCGCCGTCGCCAGCACGCTCAGGCGGAACCCGGCCGCCCGGGACAGCCACGGGTCCGCGACGAGCACGACGACGACGGCGACGCACAGCGCGGACGTGCCCCCGCCGCGCCGGCCGAGCACCACCCCGGCCAGGGCCACCGCACCCATGACGGCGGCCCGCAGGACGCTCGGGTCGGGCCGGGCCACCACGACGAGCGCGACCAGGGCGGCCGCCGCCAGGACCGCGGCCAGGCGGCGGCTGCCCCGCAGGGCCACGACGAGCAGCAGCACACCGCCGCAGACGAGGGTGACGTTCGCCCCCGACACGGCCGACAGGTGCGACAGCCCGGCGGTGCGCATGTCGTCGACGAGGTCGTCGGGCTGCAGGCTGGTGTCGCCGACGACCAGGCCGGGCAGCAGCGCCGCCCCGTCACCGACGGCCGGTCCCGCCCGGGCCCCCACCGGGCCCGGGACAGCCTCCGCCCCCGGCGCCGGTCGAGCGGGGGCCTGGTCACCGGCGGCCGCCTCCACGAGGCCGCCGCGCAGGGTCTCGGCCGCCCGCCACCACCAGCGCGGCCCGGCCAGGACGGTCGACCCGCCCGCGGGGGTGGCCAGCACCGCCCAGGGCTCTCCCGCGGGGGCGGGGGCCAGGCGCAGCACCGCCCGGCGGCGCTCGCCCCAGCGCGCGTGCGACCACGACGCGTCGCCGCGGACCATCGCCGGGACCCGGACCGGGACCTGGCCGCCGTCAGGGGTGCGGACCCCGACGACGAGCACCCGGACACGGACCTGCGCCCGCTGCCACGCGGCCGGCCCCTGGCCGGCGACCGGGTCCCCGACCACGACCAGCTCGGCGGCGACGACCCCGCCGCGTCCGGCGGGGCCGAGCACGGCGGGGTGCTCCCGGCGCTCGAGCCCGGCCGCCGCGACGGCGAGGACCGTCGCGGCGCAGGCCCCGGCCAGCACCAGCGAGGTGAGCACGTGCCGGGCACGACGCCCGGCCCGGGTCCTCGGGGCCGGCCCGCTGTGGCCCGCCCGCCCGGTTCCTCCAGGCCGGTGCGCCACGGCCCGCGCGGCACGGCGCCCCAGGACGCCCGGCCGCACCGTCCCGAGCAGCGCTGATCCGGGCAGCACCGTCCCGAGATGCGCCGTGCCGAGATGCGCCGTCCCGAGATGCGCCGTCCCGAGATGCGCCGTCCCGAGCAGCACCGTGCCGAGCAGCACCGTGCCGATCAGCACCGTCCCGAGCAGCACCGTCCCGAGCACGACCGAGACCGTGAGGACCACCGACGCGGCCTCCCGGACGTCCGCGGCCCGTCCGGCGGTGGCCGTCCAGGCGGCGACGGCGGCGGCTGCTGCGGCAGGGAGCAGGCGCACGTCGTGACCGGTCCCGGCGACCGGGGCGCGCTCGCCCGCTCGGTCACACGGTCACCAGGTCGCGCAGGCTCTCCATGACGGAGGGCCCGATCCCGCTGACCGCGTCGAGGTCGTCGACGGAGGCGAACGGCCCGACCTGCTCGCGGTGGTCGACGATGCGCTGCGCGAGGACCGGTCCGATGCCGGGCAGCGCGTCGAGGGCGGCGGTGTCGGCGGCGTTGAGGTCCAGCAGCGTGGCGGGGCCCGGCGCGCCGGCGCCCGCCGCGCCGGGGGTCCCGGCGGCACCGGGGGCGGCGGGCGGTCCGGCGGCTCCCGGCACGACCTCTCCGGGGACAGGGACCACGACGAGCTCACCGTCCACGAGCAGCCGGGCCAGGTTGACGAGCCTGGTGTCGGCCTCCTCGGTCACGCCCCCGGCGGCCTCCACCGCGTCGGCCACCCGCGACCCCGTCGGCACCTCGACCACGCCAGGACGCACCACGGCCCCGTCGACGTGCACGACGAGCGGGCCCGGCGCCCCCACGTCGGCGTCGCGCCCTGCTGCCGCGCCGGGGACCGCCCCGGCCGGCGCACCAGCCGCGGGACCCGCCGGTGGTCCGGCAGCGCCGGCCGCCGTGCCGGCCGCCGCCCCGGCCGCGGGACCGCCGACCGGCGCGCCCGGTCCGGTCGACGACGTGGCCGGGCCCGGTCCGCCGACCGGGGCGGAGCCAGAGACGCCCGGAACCGCGGGGGAGCCCGGGCCCGGCAGCGAGGACGTGCCCGCCGCGAGAGGCGGCACGACCTCCTCGCCACGGCCGACGTCCGGACCACCGAGCAGCAGCACCGCCACCAGGACCGACACCAGCAGGGCACCGACCGCGGCGGCCGTCGGCACCCCGCCCAGGCGCCACCCGGGACGCGGCGGCGGCCCAGGGTCGGCGTGGCGCCGCCTGCCGGTGCCTGCGGCCGCGTCCCCCGGGCGGGTCCCGCCGACGCCGTCCGCCGGCTCGTCGGACGGGTCGCCGGACGGGTCGCCGGGGAACGACGCCCCGCGGAGCAGCCTGCGAAGCCGGTCGGCCCCGTCCCCACGGCCGGGCGTGCGGCCCGTCACGCTCCCGGTCCGACGGCGTCCGCGGTCCTCGTCTGCCTCCCCACGCCCAGGACGCTAGGCAGCGCCGCCGGGGTGCGACGCCCGCCGGGACACCGCCCTGGGGACAGGCCACGGGGGGCGGAGCCTGTGCACACGGCGACCGCGGCCCGCGGCCCGGCGCGTCGGGGTCGACGCCCGGCGGGCCCCTCAGCGCGGCGGGGTCAGCAGCACGGCGACGCCCACGGCGCCGGGGCCGACGTGCGCAGCGAGCACGGGGCTCAGCGGCCGGGCGCCGACCGGCACCACGCCGGCCGCCCCGCCCCGCAGCCGTCGGACCAGGTCGGCGGCCAGGCCCTCCGCACCCGCGTGCTGGACGACGACCTCCACCGTCCCGCGCGGGCCCGTCGCCGAGGCGGAGCCGATCTCCCGGAGGCGCTCCGCCACGAGCTCGGCGAGCCGGTCGACCAGCCGCCCGGTGGTCCGGACCCGCTCCAGCGGCACCAGCCGTCCCTCGGAGACCACGAGCACCGGCCTCGCGCTGAGGCCGGGACGCTCCGGCTCGCCGCCCGCACGGCCCCCGCGGGTGAGGTGCGCCGCCGTGGCCGGGGAGAACCAGGTGCGCGAGCCGTCGGCGACCTGGCGGGCCAGGCGGGCGACCCGGCCGGCGTCGCCGCCGTCCGCGGCGGCCGCGGCACCGGCGGCCACGGCGGCCGACAGGGCGGCCCCGACGCACCCGGTGTCCACGACGTCCACCCGCAGCGGCGCCGAGGCGGCCGCCAGCCGGGCCGCGTCGACCGTGCCGGACAGCGCCCCCGACAGGTGCACCGACACCACCGCCGAGGCCCCGGCCTGCGCCGCGGCCTCGTAGGCCCGGGCGAAGCCGTCCGGGGAGGGGCGGCTGGTGCCGACCTGGGCCCCGGCGGCCATCCGGGCCAGGAGCCCGTCGAGGTCCGTGGCGTCCTCGTGGGCCGCGGCGCCGTCCACGACGACGTCGAGGTCCACCACCGCGACGGCCGGCGCGACCGGCCGTGCGGTGGAGTCGGTGACGACCGCGGTGCGCACGGCTCAGCCCGTGACGACGTTCACCAGGCCGGGCGGGCGGACGACGACGCGCCGCACGGTCGCCCCGCCGATGGAGGCGACGACCTTCTCGCTGGCCATGGCCAGCTCGCGCAGCTCGTCCTCGCCGATGCCGGGCGGTACCTCCAGCCGGTCACGCACCTTGCCCATGACCTGCACGACGGCCGTCACCGTGTCCTCCACGAGCAGCGCCGGGTCCACCACGGGCCAGCCCGCCCGGGCGACGCACGGCTCGTGGCCCAGCTCGGCCCACATGTCCTCCGCGGTGTACGGCGCCACCAGGCTCAGCAGCACGGCCACCGCCTCGACGCCCTCGCGCACCGCGGGGTCGCCGGGCCCCACGGCCGGGTCGTCGATCGCCTTGCGCAGGGCGTTGACCAGCTCCATGGTCCGGGCCACGGCGACGTTGAACCGCAGCCCCTCGACCAGCGAGGCGGCGTCGGAGACCACCTTGTGGGTGACGCGGCGCAGCGGCGCGGACCCCGTGGCGGCGTCGGCCCCGACCGGTGAGGTGACGTCGCGCGCCAGGCGCCAGGCGCGGGCCAGGAACCGGGCGGAGCCGGCCGGCGACACGTCGGCCCAGTCGACGTCGTCCTCGGGCGGGCCGGCGAAGACCATGGTCAGCCGGATCGCGTCGACGCCGTGCTCGTCCAGCTGCTCGCCCAGCCTGACCAGGTTGCCCTTGGACTTGCTCATGGCCGAGCCGTCCATCTGCACCATGCCCTGGTTGAGCAGGCGGGAGAACGGCTCGGTGGGGGTGACCATGCCCAGGTCGTGCAGCACCTTGGTGAAGAACCGGGCGTACAGCAGGTGCAGGATCGCGTGCGTCACGCCGCCGACGTACTGCTCGACCGGCATCCAGCGGTCGGCCTGCTCGCGCTCGAACGGCGCGGTGGTCAGGGTCGGGCTGAGGAAGCGCAGGAAGTACCAGGACGAGTCGACGAAGGTGTCCATGGTGTCGGTGTCCCGGCGCGCCGGGCCGCCGCACGACGGGCACGTCGTGGCGACCCAGTCCTCGGCCGCGGCCAGCGGCGAGCGGCCCTTGGGCGTCAGGTCCAGGCCGTCGGTCGGGCGGCAGCTCCACGGGCAGCTGGTCGTCGGGGACCCGGACCTCGCCGCACGCGTCGCAGTGCACGATCGGGATCGGGGTGCCCCAGTAGCGCTGGCGCGAGATCAGCCAGTCCCGCAGCCGGTAGGTGGTGGTCGGCCCGCCCAGCCCGTCGGCGGCCAGCCGCTCGCTGGTGGCGGCGATGGCCTCGGCCTTGCGCATCCCGTCCAGCGGACCGCTGTTGACCAGCACCCCGTCCCCGGCCGTGGCGACGCGGCTGACCGACGGGTCGGGCAGGGGCTCGCCGTGCTCGTCGCGCACGTCGACCACGACGCGCACGGGCAGGCCGTGGGTCAGGGCGAAGTCCAGGTCGCGCTGGTCGTGCGCGGGCACCGCCATCACCGCGCCGTGGCCGTAGTCGGCCAGCACGTAGTCCGCCGCCCACACGGGCATCCGCTCGCCGGTGACGGGGTTGACCGCGTACCGGTGCAGGAACACGCCGGTCTTGGGCCGGTCCGTGGACAGCCGCTCGATCTCGGTGGTGCCGCGCACCGCCTCCAGGTAGGCGTCGAACGTCTCGCGGACGCCGGGCTCGGCGTCGGCGACCAGCTCCTGCGCCAGGTCGGAGTCCACGGCCACGACGAAGAACGTCGCCCCGTGCAGGGTGTCCGGCCGCGTCGTGTAGACGGTGACGGGCTCGTCGCGGCCCTCGATCACGAAGCGCACGTCGGCGCCGGTGGAGCGGCCGATCCAGTTGCGCTGCATGGCCAGGACCTTGTCCGGCCACGTGCCCTGCAGCTGCTCCATGTCGTCCAGCAGGCGGTCGGCGTAGTCGGTGATCTTCAGGTACCACTGCGTGAGCTTCTTCTTGGTGACCGCGGTGCCGCACCGCTCGCAGCGGCCCTGCACGACCTGCTCGTTGGCCAGCACGGTCTGGTCCTGCGGGCACCAGTTGACCTGGCTCGGGCGGCGGTAGGCCAGGCCCTGCTCGTGCAGGCGCAGGAACAGCCACTGGTTCCAGCGGTAGTACTCGGGCTCGCACGTGGCCAGGACGCGGTCCCAGTCGAAGCTGCAGGCGTAGCGGCGCATCGACGCCTTCTGCTGCTCGATGTTCTGCCGCGTCCACTCGCGCGGGTCCACGCCCCGCTTGATGGCGGCGTTCTCCGCGGGCAGGCCGAAGGCGTCCCAGCCGATCGGGTGCAGGACGTCGTAGCCGCGCTGCACCCAGTACCGCGCGATGACGTCGCCGAGCGGCGTAGGCCTCGGCGTGGCCCATGTGCAGGTCCCCGGAGGGGTACGGGAACATGTCGAGGACGTACTTGCCGGGCCGCTCGTCCCCGGGCAGCCCGCTCGCGAACGGCTTGGCCTCGTCCCAGACCGGGAGCCAGCGCGCCTCGATGGCGTGCGGGTCCCAGCGGGCGCCCTCGCGCTCGTCCGTGGGGTCCGGGCTGGTCGTCTGCTCCGCGCTCATCGCGTCCTCCTGCTGCTCGTGGCGCCCGTGCTCACCGTGCCCTGCCGCCGTGCCCTGCCGGGGCGCGTGCCCCCTGGCATGACGAAGCCCCTCGCTCAGGAGGGGCCGCCGCGCTGGTCCGCCGTCGTGGCGGTCTGCTCAGCGCGGCCCGGGAAGGAGCTGGTCGTAGGTCGGCACCCGGCGAGGATAGCGCGGCCGGTGCGCCGACGGCTCGGGCTGCCTGCGCGCGACCTGCGCGGCCGCGCGGCTCCCGGTGCCGGGCGCGGAGGTGGCAGGGTGGCGGGGTGCTGCGCCGAGGACCCAGGCCCTACCGCGAGCTCACGCGCGGGCTCGTGCTCGGGCACGGCCCGGACGTGTTCGCCGAGGCGGCCGAGCGGCTCATGACCTGGCAGGTCCACCGCGACGCCGGGCTCGGGGTCAGCGCCGACGGCGACCGGGTGCTGCCGGGGGTGCGGGTGGTGCTCCGCCTGGGCGCCGGGCCGCTGTCGGTGCAGGCGCCGTGCCTGGTGGTCGGCGTGGTGGCCGAGCCGGCGGAGCAGGGGTTCACCTACCGCGCCCTGCCCGGGCACCCCGAGGAGGGCGACGAGCACTTCCGGGTCAGCCTGGACGCGGACGGCACCGTCCGCGGCACCGTGTCGGCCACGTCGAGGCCGGCGTCGCTGCTGGCCCGGGCCGGCGGGCCGCTCACCACCGCGGTGCAGCGGCGCCAGACCGACCGCTACCTCGAGGCGATGGTCCCCGGGGGCGCCAGGGCCGCGCGGCGACGGCGCTCGGCCCGCGACACCTGACGCGCCACCCACCCGGTCCCGGCCACGGCGAGGGCGCCCGTCACCAGGCAGGCGACCGCCAGCGGGGCGACCGCGGCGACGGCGGAGACGAGCAGCGGCCCGCCCGTGGCGCCGACGTCCCCGGCCAGCCGCCAGCCGCCGAGGAACTGCGAGCGGCCCTGGACCGGGGCGACGTCCGCGCCGAGCGTCATCACCACCCCGGCGCCCATCCCGTTGCCGACGGCCATGAGCACGGCCACCGCCAGGACGGGGCCGAAGCCGTTCGTCAGCGGCAGCAGCAGCAGCCCGAGGGCCACGGCGCCGACCACGGGCACCGCCACCCAGGTGCGGCCGGCCCGGTCCATGAGCAGGCCGGAGGGGTAGAACAGCAGCACGTCGACCAGCCCCGCGATGCCGAAGACGAGCGAGGTCTGCGCGGCGTCGAGACCCACCTGCTCCGACCACAGCGGCAGCACGGAGGAGCGCAGGCCCCGGACGGCGCCGATGACGACCACGGCGCTGCCCAGGGAGGCGAGCACGGTGCGGTGGGCCCGCAGCACGTCCACCACGCGCAGGGGCACCGCCGGTCCCCCGCCCGCGGAGGGCTCCGCCCCCTCCCCCGCCCGCGGCAGCAGGAGCGCGAGCGCGCCGGCCGTCGCCGACATGGCCGCCGCCAGCCAGAACACCGTCTGCAGGCCGCCGACGGCGATGAGGGCGGACCCGACCAGCGGCCCGACGAAGAGCCCGACGCGGTGGCTGCCCCCGAGCGTCGACAGCGCCCTGGCCCGGTCCGTCGCCGGGACCACGTCGATCATGTAGCCCTGCCGGGCGAGCAGGAACACCGTCCACGTCGCCCCGCTCACCAGGACCGCCGCGGCCAGGGCCCACACCGAGCCGACGACGGAGGCGACGAGCATGGCGACCGCGTCGACGGACCCGGCGAGCACCAGGGCCCGCCGCTCCCCCACCCGGGCGACCAGCGCCCCGGCGGGCAGCGACGTGAGGAGCTGGCCCACCCCGAGCAGCGCGACGACGAGCGCCGCCGTGGGGACGTCGGCCCCGAGGTCGCGGGCCCGCAGCGCCAGCACCGGGAGGACGGCGCCGTGGCCGAGGGCGTTGACGACCGTGGCCCGTAGGCGGTGAGCGCCACCGACCGCAGCCGGAACCGCTCGGGCGGGACGTGGGTGCTCACCGGCCCCATCCTCGCCGACCGCGGCGGGCGCTGCGCCCGGCCGCCACCCCCGGGGACGACGACGGCGGCCCACCGTGGTGGACCGCCGTCGTGCCGGGGTGGAGCTGAGGAGATTCGAACTCCTGACCCCCTCCATGCCATGGAGGTGCGCTACCAGCTGCGCCACAGCCCCGCGGGAAGGAGTCTAGAGGATACCGGCCCGAGCGACGAAATCGCTGGTCAGGGTCAGGTCATGGCCCCCGTGCGGGCGTCGTGGCGCCCCAGCAGGTCCGCCACCGCGCCCGGCGGCAGGTTCCACCCCTGCAGCCGCCACGACGGGGCGAGGACCGGCCGTGCCGGTGTTGCCCAGCGGCACCAGGACGCGTCGCAGGTCCGGCTGGCCCAGCAGCACGCCCGTGCCCGGACCGGATGCTCGCGCCGTGGCCGACGGCGACGAGCAGGTCCTCCGGGCCCAGGTCGCGGGCGTGCTCGCGCACGGCCTCCGCGACCCGGCTGCCCGCCTCGAGCGGCGTCTCGCCGCCCGTGGGCCGGACGTCGTCGCCGGCCCGCCACGCGGCGTAGACCACGGGGTCGAGGGCCTCGATCTCGGGCTGGAGCAGGCCCTGCCACTCCCCCGCCGCGATCTCGCGCAGCCGCGGGTCGAGAAGGACGGGCACGCCTGCGGCGCGGCCCACGGCGGCGGCGGTGTCCTGTGCGCGGCGCAGGTCGCTGCTGACCAGCACCAGTCGCCGCCCGACGGCGGCGCGCGCCAGGGACTCCCCGGCCGCGGCCGCCTGCTCGCGTCCGCGGTCGGTGAGCTCGGTGTCGTGCTGGCCCTGGAAGCGGTGCACCAGGTTCCAGGCGGTCTCACCGTGGCGCAGCAGGACGACCGCAGCGCCCGGGCTCACGCGGGGGCGTCGAGGTCCGGGTCGGCGTCGCCGCCGCGGCGGCCGCGCGCGCTGTCCGGCAGGGGGATGACCGGGCAGTCCTTCCACAGCCGCTCCAGGGCGTAGTACTCCCGCTCCTGGCTGTGCTGGACGTGGACGACGATCTCGGCGTAGTCGAGCAGGACCCAGCGGCCGTCCTTCTCGCCCTCGCGGCGCACGGGCTTGGCCCCCAGCTCGCGCAGGCGGTCCTCCACCCCGTCGACGATGGCCCGCACCTGGCGGTCGTTGGGGGCGGAGGCGACGACGAACACGTCGGTGATGACGAGCTGTCCGCTCACGTCGAGGGCGACGACGTCGGTGGCGAGCTTGTCGGCGGCCGCCTCGGCGGCGGCGGTGGCGAGCTCGACGGCGTGGGGGCTGGCGGTCATGGTGCCTCTCCGGAAGGGGTGGTGCCGGGCGCGGTGCCGGCGTCGGTGGTCTGCTCGGCCGCGATGGGCACGAAGTCGTCGCCGAGGACGACGACCACCTCGGTGTCGACCAGTGTCTCGCTGTTGACCTGGAGGGAGCCCGCCGGCAGGCCCAGCGCCGCCGCGACGGCCTCGCCCCGGTCCCGGTCGTCCTCGCCCTGGGACGGCACGAGCACGGCGGACAGCGGCTGGTCGCCGAAGGAGGCGGCGTTGCCGCTGCCCGCGAAGCGGAGCCCGTCGGCGACGAGCAGGTCGCGGGCCACGGCCGCCAGGCCGGGACGGCCGACGGCGTTGCGGACCTGGACGCGCACCTCCCCGACGGCGGCGACGGGGAGCTGGGCACCGGCGAACCGGGCGTCCAGCTGCGGGCGGGCGGCCTCGTCGTCGACGCCCCGCGCGGCGGCCTCGCCGGCCACGAGCTCCTCGGTGGGCAGCACGACGGACTGGGCGTTGCCGGCCGCGGCGCGCCCGGCGGCGGCCGCGACCAGGTCGGCAAGGCCGTCGGCGTCCAGGCCGTCCGTGACCTGGACGTCCGCCTCGGTCAGGGCCAGCGCCGCCGCCTCCGGGTCGTCGGGCAGGGCGGCGAGCAGGGCCTGGACGACGGCGCCGAGCCGGGCCAGGCGGGACTCGGCCGGCTCGCCCTCCACGACCAGCGACGCGTAGGCCACGGCCTGCGCGCCGGCCAGCCGCTGGTCGTCGCCCACGGCGACGACCACGTCGTCGGTGACCACCTCGGTGGTCACGTCGACGACGACCCCGCCCACGGTGTCCACGAGCGTCGCGAGCTGGGGCGGGGCGAGCAGGCCGACGGCGTCCACGCGCAGCAGCAGGGTGTCCTCCAGCCCGCGCCGGACCTGCTCGTCGCCGAGCAGGGCCGCCTCCGACAACGACAGCTGGGTCCCGGCGTCGGCCACCGTGAGGAGCAGGTCCTGCGGCAGCAGCAGGGTCGACACCTCGGCGGAGTCCACCCCGACCAGCGCCGCCCCCACGAGGCCGGCGTCGGCGTCCTGCAGGGCCAGGGCCAGCGTCCGCTGCGCGGGCACGCCCACGTCCCCCGTGACGGCCTGCGCCGGGTCCCCGTCCGGCCGCAGGGCCACGACCAGCACGACGACGAGCACGACCACGAGCAGGACGGCCGCACCGGCCAGGAGCAGGCCGCGCGTCCCGAGGCGCGCCAGCACACCGCGGGGCCCCTCGGCCTGCACCTCGGCGAGCAGGGCGCGGGGCGACGCCGGGGCCGGACGGGGCGACGGCGTCGGCGCGGGACGCCGGGCCGTCCGTCCGGGAACGGTCCTGCCCCGGGACCGTCCGACGGTGCGGCGCCGGACGACGGGCGCGACCCCACGGTCGGCTGCGGTCCGGTGGCGTCCGGGTCGTCGGGACCAGGACCGTCACCAGCAGGTCCGGCCGCGGGTCCGGCCACAGGTGCGGCCCCAGGCTCGGCGGCCTGCGCTGCGGAGTCCTCCGCATCGTCGGACGGCCCGGGACCGGCAGGTCCGGCCGACGGTGCGGCGGGGCCGGCCCCCTGCGCCGGGTCCTCGGGGCCGGCCGCGGGCTCGCCCCCGGGCCCGCGCCGGGCGCGACGGCTGCCCTCGCGACGGGCGCGGGGGGCGCTGGCCGAGCGCGCCTCCAGCAACGGCCCGACGACCATGGCGCCCGGCGTCGGCAGCACGGGGCCGGTCGCGACGCCCTCCACGGTGGGGCGGGCGGGACGCACCACGGGTCGGGGGGTCGTCGGGGGGTCGGCGACCGGCCAGTGCGACATGGTCGCGTCGAGGTCCACCTGGCCGGTCCGCTCGGCGACGCGGCGGCGGCGGCGCTCCCCCAGGGCGCGCTGCACACCGGTGTCGCCCGGGCTGCCCGGGACCTGGCCGTCCGCCATCACGACACCTCCGCTGCGGCGCGCGCCGCCGGCCGGCGCCGCGGGTCGCCCGGACCACGGTAGAGGCCGGACTTCGCGATGTACTGCAGGACGCCCGTGGGCACGAGGTAGCGCACGGGCCGCCCCTCGCGGACCCGCAGCCGGACGTCCGTGCTGGAGATGGCCAGGGCCGGGATCTCCACGACGCTGACCGCCCGGGGGGGCAGGGCGGAGACGTCGACGGTGTGCCCGGGGCGGGTCACGGCCACGAAGTGCGCGAGCTGCCAGAGCAGGTCGACGTCCTTCCAGGACACGATGGCCTCCAGCGCGTCCGCGCCGGTGATGAAGAAGAGGTCGGCCCCGGGCCGCTGGGCCGCGAGGTCGCGCAGGGTGTCGGTGGTGAAGGTCGGGCCGGGCCGGTCCACGTCCACGCGGGACACCGTGAAGCGGGGGTCCGCGGCGGTCGCGACCACGGTCATGAGGTAGCGGTCCTCGGCCGGGCTGACGTCGCTGTCGGCCTTCTGCCACGGCTGGCCGGTGGGCACGAAGACGACCTCGTCGAGGTCGAAGCGCCACGCGACCTCGCTGGCGGCGACCAGGTGGCCGTGGTGCAGCGGGTCGAAGGTGCCGCCCATGACCCCGAGCCGGGGCCGTCGGGCCGGCGGCGACGTCACCGTCGGGCGGCCACGTTCTTGAACGAGTAGGTGATGCCCAGCAGCACGAGGAACAGGGCCATCGCCAGCAGCCCGTACGCCAGGGGCGGGACCGGCAGGTCGATCTCCGTCAGCTCCGGCGCCTCGCCGGCCGCGGCGAGGACGCCTGCGACGATGCTGCTGCTCATGGGACCTCCTCCGGGCCGGCCGCCGGTCGGCGGACGTGGTGGGGGCAGTCTGTCACGCCGGGGGCCGTCCGCGACGCCCGCCCGGCCGGGTCCCGGCCGGTGCGACGATGGGCCCGTGGAGCCCGTCCGTCCCGACCCCGCCCCCGTGGCCGTCGTCGGTCTCGACGACACGGCCCGCGCCCTCGGCGCCGCGCTCCTGCGGGCCGGCCACGACGTGGCGTGGTGGTGGCCGCGGCCCGGGGCCGCGGGGCCGGGCGCAGCGGAGGACCCGGCGGCCCAGCAGGACGGGGCGGACCAGGCGGACCGGACGGACCAGGCGGTCCCGCGGCTGCCCGAGGGCGCCGTCGTGGCCCCGGACGCGGCCGCCGCCGTGCTGGGCCGCGACGTCGTCGTCGTGCGGCTGCCGGACGCCGCCACGCTGCGCCATGTGGTGCTCGACGGGCCGGCGCCCCTGGCCGACGCCCTCGGGCCCCGCGCGGTCCTCGTGGACTGCTCCCCCGTGGGTCCGCGCGAGGCCCGGGCCAGCGCCCGCGCCCTGGAGGCCCGGCTGCTGCGCGTGCTGGAGGTCTCGTTGTCCGGCACCCCCCGCCAGGCCGCCGAGGGCACGCTGGCCACGCACGTCGGCGGCGACCCCGAGACCATGGAGGACGTGCGCCCCGTGCTGGAGGCGTGGACCGCGCCCGGCCGGCTCACCTGGACCGGCGACGCCGGCTCGGGGGCGGCGGCCCGCGTGGTGGCGGCGACGGCCGGTGCGGTGGCCCTGCAGAGCGTCGGGGAGCTGCTGCGGCTCGGCCGCGACCTGGGTCTGGGCCGCGCGGTGGTGCTCGAGGTGCTCCTCGGCGGGCCGCTCGGTCCGGTCGTGGGCGGCCGGCACCGCCGGCTCCGGGAGGAGGACGCGGGCAGCGCGGTCGCGCCGGCCGCCGACGTCGTCGCCGACGTGCTCGGCGAGCTCGCCACGGCGCTGCGCTACGCCGGCTCGGCGCTGCCCGCCCTGGAGGGGGCCTACCTCAACGCCCGCCTGCTGGACGCCGCCGGGCGGGGCGGGGACGACCTGGTCGCCCTGGCCCTGGAGCGCGAGGGCCGGGCGCACCTGGACGACGACGACCTCGCCCCGGCGCCCCGCTGACGCCTGCCCGGCCGGTCCGGCCGTCGGACGGTCCGACCGGCGTGCGGCCCCACCGGCTCAGTGGCGCACGTGCCCGTCGCCGGTCAGCACCCACGTGGTGGTCGTGAGCTCCGCCAGGCCCATCGGGCCCCGCGCGTGGAGCTTCTGGGTGGAGATGCCGATCTCGGCGCCGAGGCCGAGCTCGCCCCCGTCGGTGAAGCGGGTGGAGGCGTTGACCGCCACCGCGGCCGCGTCGACCTCGGCCACGAAGCGCTCCGCGGCGCGGGTGTCGTGGGTGCAGATGGCCTCGGTGTGCCGGCTCGACCACCGGTCGATGTGGTCGAGGGCCGCGTCCAGGTCGTCCACCACGCGCACCGCGAGCTCCAGGGCCAGGTACTCCGTCGCCCAGTCCTCGTCCGTCGCGACGAGGACCCGGTCCTCCCCGCCCAGCGCCCGGGTGCGGCGGTCGCCGTGCAGGACCACGCCCGCCGCGGTCATGGCCCCCACCAGCCGGGGGACGAAGGCCTCGGCCACGTCGGCGTGGACGAGGACGGTCTCGGCGGAGTTGCAGACGCTGGGCCGCTGCACCTTGGCGTCGTGGCAGATCGCGAGGGCCTGGTCCAGGTCGGCGGCCGCGTCGACGTAGACGTGGCAGTTGCCGGTGCCCGTCTCGATGGTCGGCACGGTCGCGGTCTCCACGACCGTGCGGATGAGGTCGGCGCCGCCGCGGGGCACGACGACGTCGACCAGGCCGCGGGCCCGCAGCAGGGCCCGGACCCCCTCGCGGCCGTGGGCGTCGATGGTGCTCACGAGGTCCGCGGGCAGGCCCACGGCCTCCAGCGCCCCGCGGAGCACGTCGACGACGACGGCGTTGGTCGCCGCGGCGGCCGACCCGCCGCGCAGCACGACGGCGTTGCCGCTCTTGACGGCCAGCGCGGTCGCGTCGACGGTGACGTTGGGCCGGGCCTCGTAGACCATGCCGACCACGCCGAGCGGGCGGCGGACCTGCCGGACCCGCAGGCCGTTGGGCAGCGTGGAGCCCCGCACCACCTCCCCGACCGGGTCGGCGAGGGCGACCACGTCGCGCAGCGCGGACGCCACGGCCGCGACGCGGGCGGGGTCCAGGCGCAGCCGGTCCTGCAGGCTGCGGGACACGCCCTCCCGCTCGGCGCGGGCCAGGTCCTCGGCGTTGGCGGCGACGACGCGGTCGGTCGCCGCGACCAGGTCGTCGGCCATCGGAGCAGGGCGGCGTCCTTGAGCGCCCCGGTGGCCGTGCGCAGGGACCGGGAGGCGACCTGGGCGGCGGCGCAGACGGCGTGGACGGCCTCGCGGACCTCGTCCCCGACGACCGGGGCCGCGCTGTCCTCGGCCGGCGGCAGGACGGGCTCCGCGGCGACGTGGGGGGCCAGGTCGGAGGACGCGCGCAGGACGTCGGTCATGGTCCCAGGGTAGGCGGGCGGTCGGTCGGCCCGGGCGGGGTGCTCAGCCCGCGGGGAGGACGACGAGGTCGTCGCGGTGGACGACCTCGCGGCCGTAGTCCGGCCCCAGGTCCTCGCGCAGGTCGTGGGTGGAGCGGCCGAGCAGGCGGGGCAGCTCGGCGGCGGAGTAGCCCGCGAGCCCGCGCGCCACGGCACGGCCGCCGTCGTCGCACAGGTCCACGACGGCGCCCACGTCGAACACGCCCTCCACCGCGGTGATGCCCGCGGGCAGCAACGAGGCGCCGCGGCGCAGCACCGCGCGCACGGCCCCGGCGTCGAGCAGGAGACGGCCGCGGGGGGCGGCGACGTGGGCCAGCCACAGGGTCCGGGCCGGGAGGGCGCGGGGGGCGGCCTCGAACCAGGTCCCGACGTCGCCGCCGGCCATGGCCTCGTCGAAGCGCGCGGTCGCGGTCACCAGCGTGGGGACGGCGGCGTCGGCGGCGATGGTGGCGGCGTCGACCTTGGTCCGCATGCCGCCGGTGCCCACGGCGCTGCCGGCGCTGCCGAGGTCGGCCTGCAGGCCCGCCGTGCCGGCGACGTAGCGGGATCCGCCGGGCGCCCGGACGGGACGGCGGCCGGTCGTAGAGCCCGTCGACGTCGGTGAGCAGGACGAGCGCGCTCGCACCGACGAGGTGGGCGACGAACGCGGCCAGGCGGTCGTTGTCGCCGAAGCGGATCTCGTCGGTGGCCACGGTGTCGTTCTCGTTGACCACGGGCACCGCGCCCAGGCTCAGCAGCCGGGCCAGGGTGGAGCGCGCGTTGAGGTAGCGGGTGCGCCGGACCAGGTCGTCCAGGTCGAGGAGCACCTGCCCGGTGACCAGGTCGTGGCGGGCGAACGAGGCGTCCCACCGCGCCAGCAGCCGGCCCTGGCCCACGCTGGCGGCGGCCTGGAGGCCGGCGAGGTCGGCCGGCCGGCGGACCATGCCCAGCGCGGGCAGGCCGGCGGCGATGGCGCCGGAGGTGACCACCACGAGGCGGCGGTCCTCCCCCAGCGACCGGCGGGCGGCGAGCCGGTCGACGAGGGCGTCGACCGCCGGCCCGTCGATGCCCGTGGCGGTGGCCAGGCTCGAGGAGCCGACCTTGACCACGAGCGTGCCGGGGCCCTCGAGGAGGGCGTGCAGGCGGGCCCGCGCGTCCTCCGGGCTCACCGCTGCTCGACCGGCTGCTCGCCGGCGGGCTGCTCCTCGACCTGCTCGCCCTCGGCGGGCCGGTCCTCCGCGGGCCGGTCCTCGGCGGCCGGTCCTCGGCGGGCGTCTGCCCGCTGCCCGCCGGCGCCACCCACTGCCCGGCGGCCCGCTCGGCCGCGAGCTCCTGGCGGGCGGCGCTCTTGGCGTCCATCCGTCGCCCGTGCTCGAGTCGCCGCTCGGCGCGGCTGGCGCGCGCGGCGTCGCCCTCGACGCGGATGTCGGTGCCGCGGGGGCCGGCGACCGGGCCCGCCGACGCCGACGGTGGGCTGCCAGTCGAAGACGACCCCGTCGGTGAGCGAGCCGATGACGACCTCGGCCCCGGCCACGGCCCCGGCCCGGTACAGCGCGTCCTCGACCCCGGCCCGCGCGAGCCGGTCGGCCAGGTAGCCGACGGCCTCGTCGTTGGCGAAGTCCGTCTGGTGCACCCAGCGCTCGGGGCGCCCGCCGCTCACGCGGTACAGGGTGCGGCCCTCGTGCTCCTCGACGCGTGACCCGGAAGCCTGCGTCGTCGCTGGCGATCGGGCGCAGCACGACCCGCTGCGGGGCGGTCGGCCGGGCCCGGGCGGCCCGGTCGGCCTGCACGTAGCGGGCCATCCCGAACGACAGCTCGCGCAGCCCCTCGTGGCTGGCCGCGGAGACGACGAAGACCTCGTAGCCGCGCTCGCGCAGCTGGGGGGCGACGAGCTCGGCCATGTCGCGCCCGTCGGTCGTGTCCACCTTGTTGAGCACGACGATCGCCGGGCGCTCCGACAGCGGCACCGTCTCGGCGTCGGCCTCGTAGCGGGTGAGCTCGGCGAGGATGACGTCGAGGTCGCGGACCGGGTCGCGGTCGGGCTCGAGCGTCGCGGTGTCCAGGACGTGGGCGAGGACCGAGCAGCGCTCGACGTGGCGGAGGAACTCCAGGCCGAGCCCGCGGCCCTCGCTCGCACCCTCGATGAGGCCGGGCACGTCGGCGATCGTGAAGCGGGTGTCGCCGGCCTCGACGACGCCCAGGTTGGGCGTGAGGGTGGTGAAGGGGTAGTCGGCGATCTTGGGCCGGGCGGCGGACATGGCCGCGACCAGGCTGGACTTGCCGGCGCTCGGGTAGCCGACCAGGGCCACGTCGGCGACGGTCTTGAGCTCGAGCACGACGGTGCGGGCCTCGCCGGGCTCGCCCAGCAGGGCGAAGCCGGGCGCGATCCGCCGGGCGCTGGCCAGGGAGGCGTTGCCGAGCCCGCCGCGGCCGCCGGCGGCGATGACGAACCGGGTGCCGTCGCCGAGCATGTCGGCGAGGACCTCGCCCTCGGCGGTGGACACGACGGTGCCGTCGGGCACGCGCAGCTCGACGTCGTCGCCGTCGGCGCCGTCCTTGTGCCCGCCCTTGCCGACGCCGCCCTTCTGCGCGGTGCGGTGCGGGGAGCGGTGGTACTCCAGCAGCGTCGTGACCTGGGCGTCGACGACGAGGACGACGTCGCCGCCGGAACCGCCGTCGCCGCCGTCCGGGCCGCCCAGCGGCTTGAACTTCTCGCGGTGCACGGAGGCCACGCCGTGGCCGCCGTCCCCGCCGCTGACGTGCAGGGTCACGCGGTCGACGAACTGGCTCACGGAGACCTCCGGGGGTCTGTGGTGCTCGGGATAACGCGACAGCGCCGGTCTCCCCCGTCGGGGGCGACCGGCGCGTCGGTGAGCAGGTGTGCCGCGCGGGTGCGCGGCGGGCGGGTCAGGCCGGGACGTCGGCGCTGAGCACGCTGACGGTGCGGCGACCGCGGCGGGTGCCGAAGGTCACGGCGCCGGGCAGGAGCGCGAACAGCGTGTCGTCGCCCCCGCGGCCGACGCCCTCGCCGGGGTGGAAGTGGGTGCCGCGCTGGCGGACGATGATCTCGCCGGCGCCGACGACCTGGCCGCCGAACCGCTTGACGCCGAGGCGCTGCGCGTTGGAGTCGCGACCGTTGCGGGTCGAGGACGCGCCCTTCTTGTGTGCCATGTCAGCTCACTTCCCGATCTTGGTGATCTTGACCTGGGTCAGGAGCGAACGGTGACCCTGGCGCTTCTTGTAGCCCGTCTTGTTCTTGTACTTGAGGATGCGGATCTTGGGGCCCTTGAGGTCCCCGAGGATCTCGCCCGCGACGACGAGCTCGGCGAGCGAGCCGGCGTCGGAGGTCACGGACGCACCGTCGACCAGCAGCAGCGGGGTGAACCGGACGTCGTCACCGGGATCACCGGCCAGCCGGTCCACGGTGAGGACGTCGCCGACGGCGACCTTCTCCTGGCGCCCACCGGCGCGGACGATCGCGTACACGTCGTGACTCTCTCTCTGTCGGACCTTGTGGACCAGCGTCCCTGATGACCGCCGTCGTGGACGGCGAGGTCGGACCGCTCGGGTGGCGCAGCAACAACGCGCCACCGGCCAGCGTCACAGACTACGCGCCCGGGGGCCGGTGACCAAACCGGCCCCGCGGGTGGTGGCTCAGCCGCCGGAGCGCCCGCCGCGCCGCCGGGAGCCCCCGCCGCCGCCGCTGCTGCTGCCCCCGCCGCCGCCGCCGTGGCCGCCGCCGCCGGGACCCCGGCCCCCGGTGTCCCCGGGGCCGGCGGGGAGCTCGTTGCCCGCCCCGACCGGCTCGCTGTGGGTCACCAGACCGCGGCCCTGGCAGTGCTCGCACACCGTGCTGAAGGACTCCAGCAGCCCGGAGCCGACCCGCTTGCGGGTGAGCTGGACCAGGCCGAGCGAGGTGACCTCGGCGACCTGGTGCTTGGTCCGGTCCCGGCCGAGGCACTCGACCAGACGACGGAGCACGAGGTTGCGGTTGCTCTCCAGGACCATGTCGATGAAGTCCACGACGATGATCCCGCCGATGTCGCGCAGCCGGAGCTGGCGGACGATCTCCTCGGCGGCCTCGAGGTTGTTGCGGGTGACGGTCTCCTCGAGGTTGCCGCCGTTGCCGGTGTACTTCCCGGTGTTGACGTCGACGACCGTCATGGCCTCGGTGCGGTCGATGACCAGGGAGCCGCCGGAGGGCAGCCAGACCTTGCGGTCCAGCGCCTTGGCGATCTGCTCGTCGATGCGGTGGTGGACGAAGAGGTCCGGCTCGGCGCCCTCCTCGGGCGTCCAGCGCGTCATCCGCTCGGCGAGGTCGGGGGCGACGTGGCGGACGTAGCCGTCGAGGGTCTCCCACGTCTCGTCGCCGGACACGACGAGGCGCGTGAAGTCCTCGTTGAAGACGTCACGGACCACCTTGATCGCCAGGTCCGGCTCGCTGTAGAGCCGGGCCGGGGCCTGCACGGCGGTGGACTTCTTCTCGATGTCCTCCCACTGGGCCTGCAGGCGGGCGACGTCGCGCTCGAGCTCGGCCTCGCTCGCCCCCTCGGCGGCGGTGCGGACGATGACGCCCGCGTCCTCGGGGACGACGCGGCGCAGCACCTTCTTGAGGCGGGCGCGCTCGGTCTCGGGCAGCTTGCGGCTGATCCCGGTCATCGAGGAGCCGGGCACGTAGACCAGGTACCGGCCCGGCAGGGACACCTGCGCGGTGAGGCGCGCGCCCTTGTGGCCGACCGGGTCCTTGGACACCTGGCCGAGCACGGGGTCGCCCGGCTTGAGGGCGTCCTCGATCTTGCGCTGCGCGCCGTTCGTGAGCCCGACGGCGTCCCAGTTGACCTCGCCCGCGTAGAGCACCGCGTTGCGGCCGCGGCCGATGTCGACGAAGGCGGCCTCCATGCTCGGGAGCACGTTCTGCACCCGGCCGAGGTAGACGTTGCCGATCATCGACTGCTGGCTGGCCCGCGTGACGTGGTGCTCGACGAGCACGCCGTCCTCGAGCACGGCGATCTCCGTCCGGTCCTCGCCCTCGCGGACGAGCAGGGTGCGGTCGACGCTCTCGCGGCGGGTGAGGAACTCCGCCTCGGTGATGACGGTCCGCTTGCGCGAGGTGGTCCGGCCGTCGCGGCGGCGCTGGCGCTTGGCCTCCAGGCGGGTCGAGCCCTTGACCTTGGTGACCTCGTCGGCCCGCGACTCGCGGATGCGGACGACGGTGCCCGGCGGGTCGTCCGGGTCGGCGACCAGGTCGGCCTCCCCGCCGCCGGAACGACGCCGGCGACGACGCCGCCGGCGGGAGGAACGCGACCCGGAGCTGTCGTCCGTGCCGTCCTCGTCGTCCTCGTCGGCGTCGGTCACGCCCTCGTCGTCGTCCTCCGGGTCGCCGGCACCGTCGTCGGAGGTGCCGCGGCCGGCGGCGGCGCCGTCCTGCTCGCCCTCGTCGTCGCCCGCGTCCTCACGGCCCTCCCCGTCACGGGACGGGTCCTCGCTCGTGCCGTCGGCGTCCGGCTCGTCACCGCCCGCGGCGGCGGCACCGCGGCCACGGCCGCCGCGCCGGCGGCGGGAGCGACCGCCCCGACGCGCCCGGCCGCCCTCGGTCTCGTCCTCGTCGCCGTCGTCCGCGGAGGACGGCTCCTGCCCGGCGACCAGGTCGGCCAGGTCGGCGAGGTCCGGGACCCCGCGGAGACCGGGGGCGTCGCCGCCCCGCCCGTCCCCGTCGTCGGGCTGGTCGGCGCGCGCGGCGCTCCCCAGCGCGTCGAGGCCCAGGTCGAGCCCCGCCGCAGGCGCCCCGGCGTCGGTGGTGTCCGGCGCCTCCGCGGGCGCGGTGGCCGGCGACGTCGCGCGACGACGGGTGCGGCGGGGGCGTCCGGCGGTCCCGGTCGGGGTGCCGTCGGCGGGCTCCTCGGTCGAGGTGCCCGGCCCGGCGGGGTCGGTGCTCGTCGCCGGGGCAGCCTGCTCGGCGGCCCGGTCGGCGTCGACCGTGCCGCCTTCGCCACCGGTCGTGGTGTCGGTCCCGGTGGTGCCCGTGGAGGTCTCGTCCGCGGACGTGCCCTCCGGGGCCTCCTCCGCCGGGCGGCGCCGCCCGCGACGGGCGCGCGGGGCCCGGGCGGCGGGAGCGTCGACCGGCTCGGCGGCGGCGACCTCGGCGGTGGCCGTCGGGGCCTGGGCCGCCGGGGCGGGGGCGGCCTCGTCCGGGGCGCTCTGGTCCGGGCTGCCCTGCCCCGCGGCGGGGGTGGTGAAGATGTCGGCGGCGGGCGGGCCGGCGGCGGCGGTGGCGCGACGACGACGGGGGCGCGTCGTGGCCGGGGCGGCGCCGTCGGTGAACTGGGGCGTGGTGGACGGGGCCGCCGAGGCCTCGGCCCGGTCGGCCGCGGCCTGGTCAGCGGCAGCCTGGTCGGCCGTGGCCTGGTCGGCGGCAGCCTGGTCGGCCGTGGCCTGGTCGGCGGCAGCCTGGTCGGCGGCGGCCTGGTCGGCGGCCGCCTGGTCCGCAGCCGCCTGGTCCGCGGCCGCCTGGTCGCTGGCGGCCTGGTCGGCGAGGGCCTGCGCGGCGGCCTGGTCGGCCGCTGCTGGGCCGGCGGCGTCCGCGGGTGCGGCCGTCGCGGGCTCCGGGGGGCCGGCGGGGCGGCTGGCGGCGCGCCTGCGGCGAGGGCGGGTCGTCGCGGCCGTCTGCTCCGCGGTGGCCTCGGCGCCGTCGCCGGGGGTGGTGCTGTCGTCGTTCTCGAGCACTGGTGCTCCTCTTCGACCCCCTCCGGTGCATCGCCGGCGGGGGCGGTCGTCGCGCCTCCCGCAGGCGACGCGCAAGTCGGTGGTCGTCGCCTCGGTCCCGCTCGGCGCAGACCTGCCGGCGACGGACGCCCGGACGGGTCGCGCCCGGCGAGGACGGGCGACGCGGTGCGGCGGCCGATGCACAGCGCGCCACCCCGCGTCCGGAGTATGTCACGCGACGGCTCGTCCGGGGTCGCACCGCCGCAGGTCGGTGCGCCGGCGGCCCGTCACCGGGCCGCACCGGACCTGCCCCGCGCAGGACGTGCTCCCGACGGGGCGGGGCGCCGGGGCGGGCGTCGGGCCTAGGCCCCCGTGCCGAACCAGATGGCGGACTCGCGGGCGGCGCTCTCCGGCGAGTCGCTCCCGTGGACGATGTTCTGCTGCACCGCCAGGCCCCAGTCGCGGCCCAGGTCGCCGCGGACGGTGCCCGGCGCGGCGGCGGTCGGCTCGGTGGACCCGGCGAGGCTGCGGAAGCCCTCGATCGCCCGGTGGCCCTCGACGAGGGCGACCACGACGGGCCCGGACGACATGAACTCCACGAGCGGGCCGTAGAACGGCTTGCCCTCGTGCTCGGCGTAGTGCGCGGCGAGCTGCTCCTGCGTCGCGGTGAGCATCTCGAGGCGGACCAGGGTGTAGCCCTTCGCCTCGATGCGGCGCAGCACCTCCCCGGTGAGGCCGCGCGCGACCCCGTCCGGCTTGACGATGACGAGGGTGCGCTCCGGGGCGGGGCCGGTGGTCTGGGTCACGGCCGCAACCCTAGACGGCGCCCGCGGCCCGCTCCCGCTCGATGCGCGTGCCGATGACCACGGCCGCCGTCCACAGGCCCGCGAACAGCAGGCCGACGCCGAGCATCACCGGCAGCACGAGGCCCGTGGCCACGACCACCACCTGCAGGAGGGAGCCCCACCAGTAGCCGCCGGGGCGCCCGAGGACCCCCGAGGACAGGACCAGGACGACCGCGAGCACCGCGCCGCCCCCCACGGCCTGGGCCGTGCCGAGCCCGGACAGGTCCTTGGCCACGAGCGAGGCGAAGACGACCACGAGGGCCTCGAAGACGAGGACCGTCGCCGCCATCACCCGCTTGGGGTCACGCACCGGCGCCGCCCCCGCCGCCGCCGTCCCGGGGGTCGTCCCACCGGTCGTCGGGGTCCTGCGGGGAGGCCGCCGGGTCGTCGAGCAGCGTCGAGTCCTCCGGCGCGTCCCACGGGTCCGAGGGGTCGAAGCGGTCGGGGGTGCGCCCGCCGGTGCCGCCGTCGTGCTCGCCCGCGAGCTCCCGGAACAGCTCCTCGTCCAGGTCGTCCGCGGTGTCCGGCCCCGACAGGACACGGGCGCCGGTGTCCTCGGCGACCGCCGAGACGCCGCGGCTGGTGGTGTCGACGGCCAGGGAGTCGGGCTCCGGGGCGCCCAGCAGGGTGCGGGCCTCCGCGACCAGGTACACCGAGCCGGTGACGACCACGCCGGAGGCGACGTCGTCCCCGCCGGGGGCGGTCTCGGCCAGGGCGAGCGCGGTGTCCAGGGCGTCGGACAGGTCCGGCCGCACGTGCACGCGGTCCTCCCCCAGGACGCCGCGGGCGACCTCGGCCAGCTCCTCGGCCGGCATGGCGCGCACGCCGCGGGCAGCCGTCACGACCACCTCGTCCAGGACGGGCTCCAGCTCGGCGAGGATGCCCTCGACGTCCTTGTCGGCCATCGCGCCCACGACGCCCACGAGCCGGGTGCCGGGGAACGCCTCGCTGAGCCCCTCCGCGGCCGCGGCGGCGCCGGCGGGGTTGTGGGCGGCGTCCACGACGACGAGGGGGCCCCGCCGCACCGGCTCCAGGCGTCCGGGCGAGTCCACGTGGGCGAAGGCGTCCCGGACCAGGTCGGGGTCCAGGCCGGTGCCCGCCGCGCCGCCCGAGCCGAGGAAGGCCTCGACGGCGGCCAGGGCGACCGCGGCGTTGCCGGCCTGGTGGGCGCCGTGCAGCGGGAGGTACACGTCCTCCGCGCCGCCGACGAGCCCCTTGAGCGCGAGTCGCTGGCCGCCGACGGCGACGTCGCGCGAGAGCACCCCGAACTCGATGCCCTCCCGGGCCACGACGGCCCCGACCTCGGCCGCCCGGGCCATGAGCACCTCGGCCACCTCGACGCTCTGCTGGGCGGTGACCAGGACGGAGCCCTGCTTGAGGATCCCGGCCTTCTGCTCGGCGATGGCGACCAGGCCGTGCCCGAGCCAGCGCTCGTGGTCCAGGGCGACGGGGGTGACCACGGCCACCGCGGCGTCGGCGACGTTGGTGGAGTCCCAGAGGCCGCCGAGACCGACCTCGACCACGGCGACGTCGACGGGGGCGTCGGCGAAGACGGCGAAGGCCATGACCGTGAGGACCTCGAAGAACGACAGCCGGGGCCCGCCCTCGGCCTGGGACCGCTCGTCGACGATCTGCACGTAGGGGGCGACGTCGTCCCACGCGGCCACGAAGCGCTCGTCGTCCAGGCGGAGGCCGTCGACCACGATGCGCTCGCCGACGTGGCTCAGGTGCGGGGACGTGAACCGGCCGGTCCGCAGGCCGTGCTCGCGCAGCAGGCGGTCGACCATCCGCGCCGTGGTCGTCTTGCCGTTGGTGCCCGTGACGTGGACCACCGGGTAGGCCTTCTGCGGGTCGCCGAGGATCTCGAGCACGGCCCGGACCCGCTCCAGCGAGGGCTGCGGGGTGTGCTCGGGGGCCCGGCCGAGGATCTCGGCCTGCACCTGCAGGAAGCGGGGGTCGGTCCCGGACGGCACGGCAGTCACCGTCCCAGTATCAGGGGACCTCGGTGGCGAGCACGACCGTGCGGCCGGCGGCGGGGTCGACGACGCCCGTGGTGCGCAGCAGCGAGGCGGGGGCGCCTCCCTCGACCAGGGCGGCGGCGACCGCGTCGGCGCGGCCCTGGGCCAGGCGCAGCGACGAGGCGACGTCCGCGCCGGGCTCGGCGGTGCCGGTGAGCAGCACGGGGGCGGCGTCCGGGGCGGACAGCACGGCCAGGACGGGCTCCAGGTCCGCGCGGGCCTGCTCGTCCAGGACCGCCCCGACCGTGAACCGCACGGTCGTCGTGGGCACGTCGTGCAGGTCGTCGTCGGGGGCCGCCGACGCCGCGGGCGCCGTGGGCGCCGCGGGCACCGCGGGCACCGCGGGCCCGGCGCCCGCGCCGGCTTCCCCGGCCTCGGGCACGTCGCGGGTCGGGCCCGCGGCCAGGGGCTCCTCCCGCCCGGCCGGGCCCGGCAGCCCCGGGAGCACCGGCGTGCCGGCGACGGCCAGCTGGGCCGCGAGCAGCCCGGCCAGGCCGACGAGCCCGACGAGCACCGCCGGGGCCCGACGCCGGCGGCGCGGCCGGTGGTAGACGACGGCGCGGGGGCGGGGGGTCACGGTCCCGGGTCGACCGGGCGCTGCAGCGCGGCGATGCGGTCCTCGGTGGTGCGGAGCTCGCGCTCCAGCTCCCCCCGCATGATCGACAGGGCCTCCCCGCGGGTGAGACGGGCCCGGACGAACTGCCGGCCCCACCAGAGCCAGCCCACGCCGACGCCCAGGGCGAAGGCGAGGACGGTCAGCAGGACCGGCACGAGGGTCGCGGCAGGCACCGCCCCACCCTGTCACGACGGGGCGGCGGCGCCGTGCGGTCTAGAGCAGGCTCCCCGCGCCGCCCGTGGCCACGCGCACGGAGGAGGGACGGAGCCCGACCGCGTCGAAGGCGTGCTGGAACGCCTCCAGCGCGCCGTCGGTCCGGCCGATGTCCATCAGCCGGTCGCCCAGGTCGCGCCAGGCCTGCGCCGCCTGCCGGGTGGCCGACATCATGCTCAGGGTGTCCGCCGCCCGGCGGTACTCCGCGTCGGCCCCGTCGTGGTCGCCGGCCGCGGCCAGCGCGTCGCCGAGCACGGTGCGGGCGACGCACGCCTCGAGCCGGGGGGTGTCGCCGAGGACGGCGATCGCCGTCTCGGCGGCCGAGCGGGCCGCGGCGGGCTCGCCGGAGCGCAGGTGGGCGGTGGCGCGGATCCGGTGCCAGTACGCCATGTCCACCTCGCTGCCCAGCTGCTCCAGGGGCTGCCGGATGGCCAGCAGGGACTCCACGGCCTCCTCGACCTGGGGCGGCTCGGAGACGAGCAGCAGCGAGGCCAGCGACAGCTTGAGGCGGAAGAAGTCGCGCGTGTCGGGGCCCTCGGACAGGAACGCGACGGCCCGGCGGGCGTGGTGCAGGGCCCGCTCGACGTGCCCGCTCTCCTCCGCGGCCAGGGCGGCGTTCCAGTGCAGGCTGCCCTGCCCGACCCGGCTGCCGACCTGCTCGGCGTCCTGGAGCATCTCCTCGGCCAGGTGCTGGGCGTAGAGCAGGTCGCCGCGCTGGATGTGCACCCCGACCAGCGTCGCGGCCAGCCGCAGGTGCTCGTCGGTGCCGCCGGCCCCGAGCCGGACCGACGAGGCGACCGCGGCGGCCCCGGCGTCCGCCGCCTGGTTGAGGTCGCCGGCCTGGACGAGGCTCTGGACGAGGAGCACGCCGGTCGAGGCCACCCCGACGGCGGCGTCGCCCGTGAGCGCCCGGGTGTGCAGCGGCAGCAGCGTCGCGAAGGCGGCCTCCAGGTCGCCGGAGCGCTCCTGGGCGGAGGCGAGGACCAGCAGGGCCTCGTCGTGCAGGCGGCGGGGGGCGCCGCGGGCGCCGATGACCGCCTGGGCCCGGCTCGTCGCCTCGGGCAGGTCACCGGTGACGAGGGCGTGGCGGGCGTGCTCCAGCTCGAGCTCGGGCACCCGTTCCTCGGGCGCCGCGCTGCCGTAGCGCAGGAAGTGCGCCGAGACGTCGAGACGGTCGGCGAGCCGCTGGAGCACCGCGTCGCTCGGGGTCCGCTTGCCGGACTCGATGAGCGACAGGTAGCTCGGCGACAGGTCGGAGCCTGCGAGCTCGGTCTGGGAGATCCTCCGGTCCTCGCGCACGGCGCGCAGCCGCTCGCCCAGGTCCCCCGTGTCGTCCGTGGTCATGCACGCCCTCCCTCGGTCCCCGTACCGGGCCGCTGACGAGCGGCTCCAGCGATAGATACCCTGTGACAGTAGCGCGCCCGCCTGTGACTGATACATGCTTCGGCCCTAACGGATCCTGTGAACACGCAGTGAGTTCGCCCCAGCACCGACGATGACCGGGAGACACCCATGCCCAGCAAGCCCGCCCAGGCCCTGCTCGCCCTCGCCGCCGCCGCGGCCCTCGTGCTCGGCGCCGCAGGCGCGGCCACGGCCGACACCTCCGACGCGGAGACGTTCGGTCCCGGCCCGATGTGCTGCATCGGCTGAGGCCACCCGCAGCAGTCGTTCGTCCACAGGCCCGGCGGGCCCCTCGACCGGAGGGACCCGCCGAGCCTGTCTGCGTCCGGGCGGTCAGGCCCGGCGGACCGTCACGGTCGCGCCGTCACGGCCCACCTCGCCGACCTGCACCTCGACCCGGGTCGCGAGGGTCTCCCGCGCCACGAGGTCTCGGTGCTCGGCCGCCGCAGCCTCGCGAGCGGCGTCGACGGTGAGCGACAGCACGATCCGGTCGGACACGTGCAGCCCGGCCTCGCGGCGCGCGTCCTGGACCAGGCGGACCACGTCGCGGGCCCACCCCTCGGCCTCGAGGCCGGCGTCGACGGCCGTGTCGAGCATGACGAAGCCGCCCGCTCGCCAGCGGGGCGACCGCGTCGTCCGCCCCGGCGCCCCGCACCACGGTGCTGAGCTCGAACTCGCCCGGCTGCAGCTCCACCCCGCCGCAGACGACGGACCCGGCCTCGTCGAGGCTCCACTCCCCCGCCCGGGCCGCGCCGATGACCTGCTGCACCGAGCGGCCGAGCCGCGGTCCCGCCGCCCGCGCGTTCACCTGCAGCCGCTGCTCGACCTCGACACCGACCTCGTGCGCCCGCTCCAGCGACAGCAGCCGCACGTCGTGGACGTTGAGCTCGTCGCGGAGCAGGTCGACCAGTCCCGCGACGGCGGCCGGGTCGGGCAGGACGACCGTCAGCCGGCGCAGCGGCTGGCGCACCCGGACCGAGGCGGCCTTGCGCAGGCTCAGCGCGACGGAGGCGACCTCCCGGACGGCGTCCATCGAGGCGACGAGGGCGTCGTCGGCCGGCAGCTCGTCCGCCGTCGGCCAGGCCGCGAGGTGGACGGAGCGCCCGCCGGTCAGCCCGCGCCAGATCTCCTCGCCCACCAGGGGCAGCAGCGGCGCCCCGAGGCGGCAGAGCACCTCCAGCGCGGTGTGCAGGGTGTCGACGGCCTGCCGGCCCCCGGGCGTCTCGGCGGCCCAGAACCGGTCGCGGGAGCGCCGGACGTACCAGTTGGTCACCGCGTCCAGGGTGTCGCGGAACGTGCCCGCGGCCACGGCGAGCTCGTTGGCCTCCAGGGCCGCCGTCACCTGCTCGACGGCGCGGCGGACGGTGGCCAGCAGGTAGCGGTCCAGCACGTGGTCCGAGGCGGTCGACGTGCGGCCGACCACGCCCGCCGCCCCCGCGTAGAGGGAGAGGAAGTACCAGGTGCTCCACAGCGGCAGCAGGACCTGGCGCACGGTGTCGCGGATGCCCTGCTCGGTGACCACGAGGTTGCCCCCGCGCAGCACGGGACTGCTCATGAGGAACCAGCGCATCGCGTCGGCGCCGTCGCGGTCGAAGACCTCGCGGACGTCGGGGTAGTTGCGCAGCGACTTGCTCATCTTCCGGCCGTCGTCGCCGAGCAGGATCCCGTGCACCAGGCAGGTGCGGAACGCCGGCCGGTCGAACAGCGCCGTGGCCAGCACGTGCAGCGTGTAGAACCAGCCGCGGACCTGGCCGTTGTACTCGACGATGAAGTCGCCCGGGTAGTGGTGCTCGAACCAGTCCGAGTTCTCGAACGGGTAGTGCACCTGGGCGAACGGCATGGACCCGGACTCGAACCAGCAGTCGAGCACCTCGGGCACCCGCCGCATGGTCGAGCGCCCGGTGGGGTCGTCCGGGTTGGGGCGGGTCAGCTCGTCGACGAAGGGCCGGTGCAGGTCGCGTCGGGCCGCACGCCGAAGTCCCGCTCGAGGTCGTCGAGCGAGCCGTAGACGTCGGTGCGCGGGTAGGCGGGGTCGTCGGAGGTCCACACCGGGATCGGCGAGCCCCAGAAGCGGTTGCGGCTGATCGACCAGTCGCGGGCGTTGGCCAGCCACTGCCCGAACGAGCCGTCCTTGACGTGGTCGGGCACCCAGGTGATGTCCTGGTTGAGCTCGACCATGCGGTCCTTGATCGCCGTGACCTGGACGAACCAGCTGGAGACGGCGCGGTAGATGAGCGCGTTGTCGCAGCGCCAGCAGTGCGGGTAGGGGTGCTCGTACGACTCGTGGCGGACCAGGAGCCCCTTCTCGCGCAGGGCACGCGTGATGGGGGTGTTCGCCTCGAAGACGTGCTGGCCGGCGAAGTCCGGGACCTGCTCGGTGAACTCCCCCTTGGCGTCGACCGGCACGACCACCTCGATGCCGGCGGCGTCGGTGACGACCTTGTCCTCCTCGCCGAAGGCCGGCGCGATGTGGACGATGCCGGTGCCGTCCTCGGTGGTGACGTAGTCGGCCGACAGCACGACGTGGGCGTTCGGGTGGCCCGCGAAGTAGTCGAACGGCGGGGTGTAGCGCCGCCCGAGCAGGGCGGTGCCCTTCATCCGCTCGACCACCTCGGGGTCGGCGCCGAGCTCGCGGGCGTACGCACCGACCCGGGCCTCGGCCAGCACCAGCCGCTGCCCGGCGAAGTCACCCTCCGACGGGACCACGACGACGTAGTCGACGTCGGGGCCGACCGCGGCGGCCAGGTTGCTGGGCAGCGTCCACGGCGTCGTGGTCCAGATCAGGGCCAGCTCGCCCGTCTCCAGGCGCAGCCCGACCGTGACGGCCGGGTCCTGCCGGGAGCGGTAGACGTCGTCCATCCGGGTCTCGGTGTTCGACAGCGGGGTCTCGCAGCGCCAGCAGTAGGCGAGCACGCGGAAGCCCTCGTAGACCAGGCCCTTGTCGTGGAGCGTCTTGAACGCCCACATGACCGACTCCATGTAGTCCAGGTCGAGGGTCTTGTAGTCGTTCTCGAAGTCGACCCAGCGCGCCTGACGGGTGACGTAGGACTCCCACTCGTCGGTGTACCTGAGCACCGACGTCCGGCAGGCGTCGTTGAAGCGGGCCAGGCCCATGTCGAGGATCTCGGGCTTGTGGCTGATCCCGAGCTGCTTCTCGGCCTCCACCTCGGCGGGCAGCCCGTGGCAGTCCCAGCCGAAGCGGCGCTCGACCCGGCGGCCCTGCATCGTGCGGAACCTCGGCACGACGTCCTTGACGTAGCCGGTGAGCAGGTGGCCGTAGTGCGGCAGGCCGTTGGCGAAGGGCGGGCCGTCGTAGAAGACGAACTCGTTGTCGCCGTCGGTGCCGGCCTCGCGGGCCTCCACCGAGGCGACGAAGGTGCCGTCGTCGTCCCAGTACCGCAGCACCCGCTCCTCGATCTCGGGGAAGCGCGGGCTGGCGGGGACCTCGCCGCCGTGGCGGGGGTACGCGGCGCCGTCGGCGGCCCCGTCGCGCGCCGGTCCGGTGCTCGTCAGGTCGGTGCTCATCGCGGTCCTGCTCCTCGTCGTGCCGTCGCCTGCTGCGACGGGGACGACGTCCCGGGATCCCGGGCCACCGCGGTACCACCCCGCTTGCCGACGGCCCGCTCGGGGACCGACGACCACTCGGACGGCTGTGACGGGCCTTCCCGGCCGGATCTACTGGCGCGCCGCCGGCGTGCGGCGCCTGTTCTCCCGACGGCTCCCCGGTGATGGCCGGATCGGTGCCTGTGCGCCCATCCTACGCGCACGGGTGACGTGCGGTCCTGAGGCTCGAGCCGGGCGACGGCCCGGCCGACACGGTCCCGGGCGCGGACCTGCCGCGCCGGGACGGGGGTCGTCGTGCGTGCGGTGCTGGTGGGGACCGGGTCCGGTCTCCTCGTGGGGGCGCTCGCGCTCGTGGCGGTCGTGGGTTCCGGGTGGCCGGTCGACCACCGGGCGCTGCTGACCGCCGCGGACACCCGCCCGGTCACGCTGCCCGCGACCTTCGCCGGGCTGCCGGACCCTGTCGGCCCGCAGGAGATGGCAGGCCTGCTCCCGGGCGGGCGCCCGGCGCAGACCTCGATGTACAGCGCCCGCGAGCCCGTGCGGGCGGTCGGCGTGGCCGTCGCCCGGGGCTGGACCACCGGCGACAGCGAGAGGGTCGACGGGCCCGAGGTCCGGTACGGCGAGGTCACGTGCGTGAGCCCGGCGACCATGACGCTCCCGCCGGACGACGCGGCCGGCCCCGACGGGGAGGCGACGGTCGTCCGGTCGCCGCTGTACTGCGAGCGGCTCAGCAGCACGCTGTCGGTCTCGGCGTTCGTCCTCTTCCCGACGGACGCCGCCCCCGTGGCGGCCGAGCAGCTGGCCGCCGAGGTCGACGCCCTCTGGCTGGCGCACCGCTGAGCCCGCCGGCACCCGCGCGGACCGCAGCCCTCAGCTGCGGACGACCTCGATGACCGGGGGCGTGGCCAGGCTCTTGGCCACCACGCAGTAGCGCTCGGTGAGCTGGGCGAGCTTGGCCAGCTGGGCGTCGTCGGCGTCGGCGTCGACCGTGAACACCAGACGGAGGTCCGTGACCCCGACCGGCACCTCGCGGTCCAGGCCGAGCGTGCCGCGGGCGTCGAAGGACCCGGTGGCCTCGCCGGTGGCCGAGCGCAGGCCCAGGCCCATCGCGGTGGCCACGCTGCGCAGCGTGACGCCGGCGCAGCCGAGCACCGCGTCCAGCAGCATGTCGCCGGAGCAGGCGTCCGCGCCGTCGCCCCCGGTGGCCTCGTGCAGCCCGGCCCGGACGCCGCCCGCCCAGCCGTCCACGGTGAAGGTGATGCCGTCGTCGGCGGTGCGGCCCGAGGCGTGCAGCGGGGTCGCGGCGCTGGCCGGGTCGTCCTTGTAGCGCTGCTTGAGCGGCGCCTGCAGCTCGCGGAGGGTGGTGGCGTCCATGGCGACCATCCTGCCGGACGCCCCGGAACCGGTTCGGACGCCCGTCCGTCCTTCGGCACAATGGCGCCATGACCTCCCCCGACGCGGCGCCCGCCGCCTCCCGTGTCCCCGACAGGCCCACCGTCGACGGCCTGGAGGAGACCTGGGCCGCCGTCTGGGAGGAGCAGGGCACCTACGCCTTCGACCGGACCGCCCCCCGGGAGCGGGTGTTCTCCATCGACACCCCGCCCCCCACCGTGTCCGGGTCGCTGCACGTCGGCCACGTCTTCAGCTACACCCACACCGACTGCGTCGCCCGGTACAAGCGGATGCAGGGGTACTCGGTGTTCTACCCGATGGGCTGGGACGACAACGGCCTGCCGACCGAGCGACGGGTGCAGAACTACTTCGGCGTCCGGTGCAACCCCTCCCTGCCCTACGACCCCGCCTTCGAGCCGCCGGAGACCGCGCCGAAGAACGACCGCGACTTCGTCGACGTGTCGCGGCGCAGCTTCGTCGAGCTGTGCGAGCGGCTGACCGCCGAGGACGAGAAGGTCTTCGAGGAGCTGTGGCGCCGGCTCGGGCTGTCCGTCGACTGGTCCCGGACCTACCAGACCATCGACGCCGACGCCCAGGCCGCCTCCCAGCGCGCCTTCCTCCGGGCCCTGGCGCGCGACGAGGCCTACGCGGCCGAGGCCCCGACGCTGTGGGACACGACGTTCCGCACCGCGGTCGCGCAGGCCGAGCTCGAGGACCGCGAGCGGCCGGGGGCCTACCACCGGATCGGCTTCCCGCGCAGCGGGGACGGTGGGACAGCCGGCGAGGCGCCGGTCTTCATCGAGACCACCCGCCCCGAGCTGATCCCCGCGTGCGTCGCGCTGGTCGCGCACCCGGACGACGAGCGGTATGCGCCGCTGTTCGGCTCGACGGTCCGCACGCCCGTCTTCGACGTCGAGGTCCCCGTCCTCGCCCACCCCCTGGCCGAGCCGGACAAGGGCTCGGGCATCGCGATGATCTGCACCTTCGGCGACACCACCGACGTCACGTGGTGGCGGGAGCTCGACCTGCCGACCCGGGCCCTCATCGGCCGCGACGGCCGCTTCCTGGCCGAGACGCCGGCCTGGATCACCTCGGCCGCCGGCACCGCGCTGTACGGGCAGATGGCCGGGAAGACCGCCCACTCCGGCCGCGAGGCCCTGGTGGCGGCCCTGGTCGAGGGCGGTCACCTCGTCGGCGAGCCCCGGCCCATCACCCACCCGGTGAAGTTCTACGAGAAGGGCGACAAGCCGCTGGAGATCGTGGCCAGCCGGCAGTGGTACCTGCGCAACGGCGGCCGCGACGCCGCTCTGCGCGAGCGGCTGCGCGGGCGCGGGCAGGACATCGTCTGGCACCCGGACCACATGCGTCACCGCTACGACAACTGGGTCGGAGGGCTCAACGGCGACTGGCTGGTCTCGCGGCAGCGGTTCTTCGGCGTGCCGTTCCCCGTCTGGTACCCCCTGGACAGCCACGGCGAGCCGCGCTACGACGCCCCTGTCCTCCCCGACGAGGGGGACCTGCCGGTGGACCCGGCCAGCGCCACCCCGGCCGGGTACACCGAGGACCAGCGGGGCGTGCCCGGCGGCTTCGCGGCCGACCCGGACGTCATGGACACCTGGGCCACCAGCTCGCTGACGCCGCAGATCGCGGGCGGCTGGGAGCGCGACCCGGACCTGTTCTCCCGCGTCTTCCCGATGGACCTGCGCCCGCAGGGCCACGACATCATCCGCACCTGGCTGTTCTCCACCGTGGTGCGCGCCGACGCCGAGCACGACAGCCTCCCCTGGGCGCACGCGGCGCTCTCGGGGTGGATCCTCGACCCCGACCGCAAGAAGATGAGCAAGTCCAAGGGCAACGTCGTGACCCCGATGGGGCTGCTGGAGGAGCACGGCTCGGACGGGGTCCGGTACTGGGCGGCCAGCGGCCGCCCCGGCGTGGACACCGCCTTCGACCCGGGCCAGATGAAGGTCGGCCGACGCCTGGCCATGAAGCTGCTCAACGCGAGCAAGTTCGTGCTCATGAACGAGGCCGAGGGCACCTCGCTGGCGGACGTCACCGCCCCGCTCGACCGGGCCATGCTCGCCCGGCTCGCCGGCGTCGTGGACGCCGCCACGGAGGCGTTCGAGGGCTACGACTACGCGCGCGCCCTCGAGGTCGCCGAGCAGTTCTTCTGGGACTTCTGCGACGACCACGTCGAGCTCGTCAAGGACCGGGCCTACCGGGGCGAGGACGCCTCCCGCGCCTCCGCCGTCGCCGCGCTGCGCGAGGCGCTGTCGGTGCAGCTGCGGCTGCTCGCGCCGTTCCTGCCCTTCGCCACCGAGGAGGTCTGGTCCTGGTGGCAGGAGGGGTCGGTCCACACCTCGTCCTGGCCGACCAGCGACGGGCTGCGGGCGGCCGCCGGCGACGCCGACCCGACCATGGGCTCGCTGGTCGGGCGGGCGCTGGCCGGCATCCGCAAGGCCAAGAGCGAGGCCAAGGTCTCGCAGCGCACCGACGTGGGCCTGGCCGTGGTCGCGGCCCCCGCCGGGCAGCTCGCGCTGCTGGACGCCGCCGCGGACGACCTGCGGGGGGCCGGGCGCGTGGCGCGGCTGTCGCTGGTGGACGGCGACGACGTCGAGGTCCGCGAGGTGGAGCTGCTCCCCGCCCCGGCCTGAGACCCGCCGGGGCCACCGCTCAAGGCCGCGGCCGCCCCGGCCGATGCGCCCGGTGGCAGCCGCGCGGGCGCGGCGCACGACGGAGGGGACAGGCATGACGGGGACGACGGCACGGTCCGCGAGGCGTCCGCTCGTCCTCGTCGGGGTCGCCGGCGGCCTGGCGGTGCTCGCCCTCGTGGTGGGGCTCGCCGTCGCCGGGGCGGACGACGCCGGCGACGGGCTGCCGGACACCCTGGCCGGGCTCCCCGCGCAGGACGCCGGGCCCGGTGGCCTCGCCGAGCAGCTGCACCGCCGGCTCGCGGCCGAACCGTCCGTGGCCGACGTCGCCGTGCGCGCCTACGGCCGTGACGGCCGGGGGCTCGTGGTGCTCGACCTCACCCCGCGCTCCCCCTTCACCGACGCCACCGCCGGTGCCCTCACCGGCCGGCTGCTGGGGGGCGGCGGCACGAGCGGTGCCGCCGGGGCCGCCCCGGTCACGACCGAGGACGGGCTGGCCCGGATCACCTGCGCCGCCCCCACCGACCCGCCGGCCCGGACCGCCACGTGCGTGAGCGTGGAGGCGGAGCGGGCGCTCGTGGTGCTCAGCACCGGCGACGACCGGGACCCGGTGGCCCTGACCACCGCCGTGCGCGACGAGGTCCTGCCCGTCGGCTGAGGACGGCACCGGCCGGCGTCCTGGGCAGGGCGCCGGGGCGCGGCGCGCAGCCGCGCCCCGCTCAGGCGGTCTTGTCGCGGCGCTCGCGCTTGCGCGGGGAGTCCTCGCGCGGGACGAGGGTCGGCAGCACGTTCTCCAGGACGACCTCGCGGCTGATGACCACGCGTGCGACGTCGTCGCGGCTGGGGAGGTCGAACATGACGGGCATGAGGACCTCCTCCATGATCGCGCGCAGGCCACGGGCCCCGGTCCCGCGGAGGATGGCCTGGTCGGCGACGGCCTCGAGCGCCTCCGGCGTGAACTCCAGCTCGACGTTGTCGATCTCGAACATCCGCTGGTACTGCTTGACCAGGGCGTTCTTGGGCCCGGTGAGGATCTGCACGAGGGCGTCGCGGTCCAGGTGGGTCACCGTGGCCAGCACGGGGAGCCGGCCGATGAACTCGGGGATGAGCCCGAACTTCAGCAGGTCCTCGGGCATGACGTCGAGCATGGCCTGGGTCTCGTCGAGCTTGTCGGCCAGCTCGGCGCCGAAGCCGAGACCGCGCTTGCCGGCGCGCTGCTCGACCATCTTCTCCAGGCCGGCGAAGGCCCCGCCCACGATGAACAGCACGTTCGTCGTGTCGATCTGGATGAACTCCTGGTGCGGGTGCTTGCGACCGCCCTGCGGCGGGACCGAGGCCGAGGTCCCCTCGAGGATCTTGAGCAGCGCCTGCTGCACGCCCTCGCCGGAGACGTCGCGCGTGATCGACGGGTTCTCGCTCTTGCGGGCGATCTTGTCGACCTCGTCGATGTAGATGATCCCCGTCTCGGCCTTCTTGACGTCGTAGTCGGCGGCCTGGATGAGCTTGAGGAGGATGTTCTCGACGTCCTCGCCCACGTAGCCGGCCTCGGTGAGGGCGGTGGCGTCGGCGATGGCGAAGGGCACGTTGAGCATGCGGGCCAGGGTCTGCGCGAGGTACGTCTTGCCGCAGCCGGTGGGACCGATGAGCAGGATGTTCGACTTGGCGATCTCGACCTGGTCGTCCCGCTTGGGACCCGAGGCGCCGGCCTGGACCCGCTTGTAGTGGTTGTAGACCGCCACCGACAGCGCCCGCTTGGCGGGCTCCTGGCCGACGACGTAGTTCTCGAGGAAGTCGAAGATCTCGCGGGGCTTGGGCAGCTCGGTCAGGCCCACCTCGCCGGCGTCGGCGAGCTCCTCCTCGATGATCTCGTTGCACAGGTCGATGCACTCGTCGCAGATGTAGACCCCAGGGCCCGCGATGAGCTTCTTGACCTGCTTCTGGCTCTTGCCGCAGAAGGAGCACTTGAGGAGGTCGCTGCCGTCTCCGAGTCGTGCCACCACGTGTCCTTCCGTTGCGCACCTGTCGGTGCGTGCCTCACGACGTTACCCCCGATGCACCCCGGGAGGCAGGTACCCGCGCCACCCGGCGCGCCCGGACCACCCGGGCGCGCGCGGGGTGCGTCAGACGGTGGGCAGGCCGCGGGAGGCCGTGACCTTGCGCGGCTCGAGCACCTGGTCGATGAGGCCGTACTCGAGGGCCTGCTGCGCGGTGAGGATCTTGTCGCGCTCGATGTCCGAGCGGACCTTCTCCACGTCCTGCCCGGTGTGCAGGGCGACGGTCTCCTCGAGCCAGGTCCGCATCCGCTGGACCTCGTTGGCCTGGATCTCGATGTCCGAGGCCTGGCCGTAGTCCCCGCCGGACATCGCCGGCTGGTGGATGAGGACACGGGCGTTCGGCAGGGCGAACCGCTTGCCGGGGCTGCCCGCGGACAGCAGCACCGCGGCCGCGCTGGCGGCCTGGCCGAGGCAGTACGTCTGCACGTCCGGCTTGATGTACTGCATGGTGTCGTAGATGGCCGTCAGCGCCGTGAAGGAGCCGCCGGGGCTGTTGATGTAGAAGATGATGTCGCGGTCCGGGTCCTGGGACTCCAGCACGATGAGCTGGGCCATGACGTCGTCCGCGCTCGCGTCGTCGACCTGGACGCCGAGGAAGATGATGCGGTCCTCGAAGAGCTTGGCGTACGGGTCGAGGCGCTTGTAGCCGTAGGCGGTCCGCTCCTCGAAGGTGGGGAGGATGTAGCGGCTGCTGGGGGCTGGGACCTGGGACATGCTCGTCTCCCGGGAGGTCAGGAAGGGCTGCGGACGCCGGGCGCTGAGGTCGCTCACGCCAGACCACCGCCGCCGGGGACGTCGTGGGAGGACCGCACGACGTGGTCCACCTGGCCGTACTCCTGGGCGTGCTCCGCGGTGAACCAGCGGTCGCGGTCGGAGTCGCGGGTGATGGTCTCGAAGTCCTGGCCGGTGTGGAAGGCGATGAGCTCGGCCATCTGCTTCTTGATGTGGACGATCTGCTCGGCCTGGATCTTGATGTCCGAGGCGGAGCCGCCCATGCCGCCGAGCGGCTGGTGCATCATGATCCGGCTGTGCGGCAGGGCGTAGCGCTTGCCCTTGGCGCCGGCGCAGAGCAGGAACTGCCCCATGGAGGCCGCGAGGCCCATCGCCACCGTGCCGACGTCCGGCTCGATGAACTGCATGGTGTCGTAGATGGCCATGCCGGCCGTCACCGAGCCCCCGGGGCTGTTGATGTACAGCATGATGTCCTTCTCGGGGTCCTCGGCCGCGAGCAGGAGCATCTGGGCGCAGATGGCGTTGGCGTTCTCGTCGCGGACCTCGGAGCCGAGGAAGATGATCCGCTGCTGGAGCAGCCGCTGGTACACGTTGTCGTCCAGACCGAACTGGCCGGGACCGGACTTCGCGGTGGGGACCTGGATGCCGCTGGTACCGGGCGTCTGCAGGGTGCTGGACAGGTGGTTCTGGGCCGTCACGTCGGTGCTCCTCACGTCGTCGAGTGCGTACGGACACTAACGCCGCCCCCGGACACAGCCGTCCCCGGACCTGCGGCGTTTCGCTGTCGGCGCATGTCCGTCGGCCGTGGGCAGACAGCCGCCCGCGGCACGGCCGACGGTGCTACGCGCTCAGGCCTGCTGACCCTCGTCGGTGCTGTCGTCGCGTGCTGTCGTCGCTGCTGCCCGGGGCGACCTCGACCTGCTCGGCGGCCTCGGCGGCGGCGCCCTCGCTGACGACCTCGAGGTCCTCGGAGGAGCCGTCGAGGTCGTCGGCCGTCACGGTCTGCGGGACGTCGGGGACGCCCGCGGCCTGGCGGGACAGGCTGGCCTCGAGGTCGACCGGGCGGCCGGAGGCGTCGGTGATGGTGGCGCGCTCCATGGCGACGGCCAGCGCCTTGCGACGGCCGACCTCCTGGACCATGGCGGGCACCTGGCCGGCCTCGTCGACCGCCTTGGCGAACTCGTTGGGCTCCATGCCGTACTGGCGGGAGCTGGAGACGAGGAACTGGATGAGCTCGTCGCGGGAGACCTGGACCTTCTCGGTCTCGGCGATGACGTCGAGGAGCAGCTGGCCCTTGAGCGCCTTCTCGGCGTCGGGGCGGATCTCCTCGCCGTGCGGGTCGTCGAGCTCCTTGCCCTCGCCCTCGAGGTGACGGGCCACCTCGTCGTCGACGAGCGACGTGGGCACGGGCACCTCGACGGCCTCGAGGAGGGCCTCGATGACCTTCTCGCGGGCCTGGACGCCCTGCTCGACGCGCTTGGTGGACTCCGCCTGGCTGCGCAGGTCGGCGCGGAGCTCCTCGACGGTGTCGAACTCGCTGGCCAGCTGGGCGAAGTCGTCGTCGGCGGCGGGCATGACCCGCTCCTTGACGGCCTTGACCACGACGGTGATCTCGGCGTCCGCGCCGGCGTGCTCGCCGCCGCGCAGGGTCGAGGTGAAGATCGTCTCCTCGTCGGCGGACAGGCCGACGACGGCCTCGTCGGTGCCGTCGAGCATCGTCCCCGAGCCGATCTCGTAGCTGATGCCGGTCGCGGAGTCGACCTCCTCGCCGTCCACCTTCGCGACGAGGTCCATCTGGAGGAAGTCGCCGGTCGCCGCGGGGCGGTCGACGGTCTCCAGGGTGCCGAAGCGGGTGCGGAGCGCGTCGAGGCGCTCGTCGACGTCGGCGTCGGTCACCTCGACGTCGTCGACGGTCACGGCGAGCGTGGTGAGGTCCGGGACCTCGAGCTCGGGCCGGACGTCGACCTCGGCGGTGAACTTCAGCTCGCCGCCGGTCGCCGTGGGGTCCGGGACCTCGGAGATGTCGACCTCGGGGCGGCCGAGGACGCGCACGGAGTTCTCCGTGACGGCCTGCTGGTAGAACGACGGGAGGGCCTCGTTGATGGCCTCCTGCAGCACCGCGCCGCGCCCGACGCGCTGGTCGATGATGCGGCTGGGGACCTTGCCCTTGCGGAAGCCGGGCACCTGGACCTGGGCGCCGATGGTCTTGTAGGCGGCCTCGATGCTCGGACGGAGCTCCTCGTAGGGGACCTCGACGCTCAGCTTGACGCGGGTCGGGGCGAGGGTCTCGACGGTGCTCTTCACGGGCAGGGCTCCACTGGGGACGACGGCTTGGGGACGTGCGCCCGGCACCGCAGCACGGCCGGCGCGCCGGGAGGGCACGCGGGCGGCTGCGCCCGGTGCGGGGCGCGACGGGCCAGCCTACGCGACCTCGTGCCGGACGCCGGTCGGCGCACGTGGCCGCCCGCCGCGGTGCTCGTCGGGGTACCCGGATTCGAACCGGGGGCCTTCCACTCCCAAAGCGGACGCGCTACCAAACTGCGCCACACCCCGTCGCCCTCCGGTGCGCGGGCACCGGCGACGCGCTCAGGGTAGTGCGAGCAGCACCACGGGGATGCGCCGACGGGTGGAGCGGCGGTAGGCGAGGAAGCCGTCCCAGGTGCGGCCGAGGGCCTCCCACGCCGCCTCGGCCGTCGCGCCCTCGGCGGTCGTCGCCACGCAGGCCCAGGCCTGCTCGCGCAGCCGGACGGAGACGGACGGGTCGGCCTCGAGGTTGAGGTACCAGGCGGGGTGGCTCTCCGCGCCCCCGGCGCTGGCCGCGACCACCAGGCGCTCGCCGTCCGCGGTCGCGAGCCGGGCGAACACCAGCGGGACGGTCCGGGGCAGGCCGCTGCGCCGCCCCGTGGTCGTGAGCAGCAGGTGCGGGCGCCCGTGCCACCGGTACCCCTCGGCCCCGTCGGTGGCCAGGTAGGTGCGGACGTGGTCCTGGGCGTCGGCCCAGACCCGCTCCCCGGGGGCGCTCACGACCGGCCGCCGGCCTCGCCCGGAGGCGGCACCTCCGTCGCCGGGACGGGCATCCCGAAGCGGGTGACGACGCCCGGGGAGGCGAGGACGGAGTCCGGCGGGCGCCCGGCCAGACCGGGCAGCCCGGCGGCGGCGAGCAGCCCGTCGTCCAGGGCGAGCAGCTCGGCGTCGTGCAGGGGCCACGGCTCGTGGGTGTTGGGCACGTGGACCAGGCGGCCGCCGATGCGGGTGTGGAGGCCGTAGCGGGCGGTGAGGAACTCCGCCAGCGGGTCGCCGGCCGGGTGGGGCCCGCCCAGGCGGACCGCGCACGCCGACGACGCGCCGCGCGGCCCGGGCCAGAGCCGGCGGCTGGAGAACCGCAGGACGTCGTCCTGCCGGGAGGCCCGCATCCGGGACCAGGTGTACGGCAGCGCGAAGACGGCCCGGGCGCCGAGGACGACCGCGAGCCGCTGCGCGTCCAGCGAGCAGAACGACACGTCGCGACGGCCCTCGCCGTCCACGGTGTACGTGCGGACGTTCTGCTCCACGAACGACCCGAACCACGGCACCCCCGGCAGCCGGCCGGGCCCGGCGTCGAGCAGCCGGAACGGGATGAGCCCGACCCAGGCGTCGCCGTCGAAGGTGTCGACCGCGCAGCCCCGCGGGACCAGCGGGCGCACCTGCGCCACCGGGACCCGCCAGTGCAGGAAGACGAGGTCGGCCCAGCGCTGGCCCATGATCGGCGGCCCCGCCAGCGGCGGTGCGGCGGTGCTGATCGCGCGCAGGTCGGCCACCCGCCGACGGTAGACGAGAGGGGTCGGGGCGCCGTCCGGGGGTACCGGGAGGGGATGGACACCACCGAGGCACGGGACGGCACGGACCCGCAGGACAGCCCGGACGCGCGCCCGCTGCTCGTCGACGTCGCCGCCGGTGCCGTGGCGGGGGCGGCGGCCACCCTCCCCATGAGCGTGGTCATGCTGCTGGCCCAGCGGCTGGGCCTCATGGGGGCCCAGCCGCCGCGGCGGATCACCGACGGCGGGCTCGGTGCCGTGGGCGCGCACCCGCCGGGCCCGGCGCGCCGGGCGCTGGCCTCGCTGGCCCACGTCGGCTTCGGGGCGGCGGCCGGCGTGCCGCCCGTGCTGCTGCGCCGCCTCCTGCCGGGGGGCGCCCGGCCCCACGGTCTGGCCGCCCGCGCGGCGGGGGCCGGCTACGGCCTGCTCGTGTGGGCCTCGGCGTACCTGGGCTGGGTGCCGGCCGTCGGCCTCATGCCCCCGGCGCACCGGGACCGCCGCGGGCGGCCCGCCTCGATGGTGGCGGCGCACGTGGTCTACGGCTGGGTGCTCGCCGCGGCGACGGAACGGCTCACCGGCGGGCCGGGCGGACGAGGCGGGAGCGGCGTCCGGGTACCCTGGGCGCCGACGCACGGGCCCGGCCGCAGGCAGGTCCCTGGCGCTCTGCGGGCGTAGCTCAATGGTAGAGCTTCAGTCTTCCAAACTGACTACGCGGGTTCGATTCCCGTCGCCCGCTCTCCTGCCCCCGTCACCACGAGTGTCGGCCCCGGGGACGAACCGGTACAACCGGGCATGACCAGCGACACGACCCGCGCGACGGCGGGCACGTCCCCCGGAGCGTCCCCCCACGACCTCAAGCGGTCGATCAGCGGCCGGCTCCTCTACTTCTACGTGCTGGGCGACGTCCTCGGCTCGGGGGTGTACGTCCTCATCGGGCTCGTGGCCGGCGCCGTCGGCGGGGCGTTCTGGGTGGCCTTCGCGGCCGGCGTCAGCCTGGCCACGGTGACCGGGCTGGCCTACGCCGAGCTGGCCACCAAGTACCCGCAGGCGGCGGGGGCGTCGCTCTACGTCAACCGGGCCTTCCGCAGCCCCGTCCTCACCTTCTTCGTCACCATCTGCTCCCTGTCGGCGGTCTTCGCCGCCGCGGGCTCGCTGGCCACCGGCTTCGCGCGCTACTTCGGCGAGGTGTTCGGGCTGGTGCCGGCCCTGCTGGTGACGCTGGTCTTCGTGGCCGTGCTCACGCTGGTCAACTTCGTCGGCATCACGGAGTCCGTCGTGGTCAACCTCGTCATGACCCTCGTCGAGGTGTCCGGGCTGGTCCTCGTGCTCGTCATCGGCGTCATCGTCCTGGCCAGGGGCGACGCCGACCTCGGCGTCCTCGTGTCGTTCTCGGCCGAGGGGAACCCCGTCCTCGCGATCGTCGCGGGCGTGGCGCTCGCGTTCTTCGCCATGACCGGGTTCGAGAACGCGGCCAACGTCGCGGAGGAGACCATCGACCCGACCCGGAACTTCCCCCGCGCGCTCATCGGGGGCATGGCCACGGCCGGTGTCGTCTACGTCCTGGTCGCCATGTCCGCGGCGCTGGTCGTCCCGGTCGCCACCCTGGCCGGCGCGGACGCCGCCCTGCTGGAGGTGGTGCGTGCGGGGGTGCTGCCCGGGTCCGTCGCGGTGCTGCTCACGGTCTTCGCGGTCGTCGCCATGGTCGCCATCACCAACACGACGCTGGTCGCCGTGGTCACGCAGTCGCGGATCCTCTACGGCATGGCCCGGGAGGGCGTGGTCCCCGCCGTCTTCTCCAGGATCCACCCCACCCGGCGCAGCCCCTACGTGGCCCTGGTCTTCTCCGCGGCGGTGGTGTCCGGGCTGCTCGTGGTCGGCGACCTGCTCGTGCGGGCAGGCCGGGACATCGACCTGGTGGGCCGGCTCGCCACGGTCACGGTGGTCTTCCTGCTGTTCATCTACGGCCTGGTCATCGTCTCGGCGCTGCGGCTGCGCGGCACGGACGAGGACCGCGACCACTACCGGGCGAACACGGCGCTGCTGTGGCTCGGCGTCGCGGGCAACGCGGTGCTGCTGGCCTACGTGGTCATCGACGACCCCGGCTCGCTGTACTGGGTGGCAGGCCTCCTCGTCCTCGGGGCGGCGCTGTACCTGGTGCAGCGCGTGACCGGCGGCCGACGCCTCTCTGCCCGCTCCACGGGCGGGACGGCGGCCTGACGTGCACGTCCTCGTCGCCACGGACGGGTCCCCGCAGTCCCTCGTGGCCGCCCGCCGGCTCATGTCCTCCGCCGACCCCGCTGCGCTCCTGGGGGTCGCGGCGGTGCGGGAGCGGCTGAGGCCGTCGACCGGGCGCGTGCCTACCCTGGTCCGGTGAGCGTCACCTCCACGACCGGCCTCGTCCTCGGCTCCCGCTTCGCCCGGGAGCTGCCCGAGCTCGCCGTCCGCTGGGACGCCGCGCCCGCGCCGGAGCCGCGCCTGCTCGTCCTCGACGAGGAGCTCGCGGCCGGGCTCGGGCTCGACCCGGCGTGGCTGCGCAGCCCGGACGGCGTGGCCCTGCTGCTGGGGCAGCAGGTGCCGGCGGGGGCGGAGCCGGTCGCGCAGGCCTACGCCGGGCACCAGTTCGGCGGGCTGTCCCCCCGTCTCGGTGACGGCCGCGCCCTGCTGCTGGGGGAGCTCACCGACCCCGCGGGACGGACCTGGGACCTGCACCTCAAGGGGTCCGGGCGGACGCCCTTCGCCCGCGGCGGGGACGGCCTGGCCGCCGTGGGACCCATGCTCCGCGAGCACGTCATGAGCCAGGCCATGCACGCCCTCGGTGTCCCGACCACGCGCTCCCTGGCCGTGCTCGCGACCGGCACCCGGGTCCGGCGCGAGACCTGGCTGCCCGGCGCGGTGCTCGCCCGGGTGGCGGCCAGCCACCTGCGGGTGGGCAGCGTCGAGCTGGCCGCCCTCACCGGGGACCGGGGCCTGCTGGACCGGCTGGTGGCCCACGCCCTCCAGCGGCACCACCCGGACGCGGACCGCGAGGTCTCCCCCGCCCTCGGCCTGCTGCGCGCCGTCGTCGACGCGCAGGCGGCGCTCGTGGCGCGGTGGATGCTCGTGGGCTTCGTGCACGGGGTGATGAACACCGACAACATGACGCTGTCCGGCGAGACGATCGACTACGGGCCCTGCGCGTTCATGGACGCCCACGACCCCGCCACGGTGTTCAGCTCCATCGACACCGGCGGCCGGTACGCCTACGGCAACCAGCCCGTGGTCGCCCGGTGGGACCTCGCCCGCCTCGCCGAGGCCCTGCTGCCGCTGGTCGACCCGGACGCCGACCGTGCGGTCGCCCTGGCCACCGAGGTGCTCGACGGCTTCGCGGCCCGGTACCGGCAGGCCTGGGCGGCGGGCGCGCGCGCGAAGCTCGGCCTGCCGGCCGGTACCGACGAGACCGTGGTGACGTCGCTCGCCGAGGAGCTGCTCGGGCTCATGGCGGACGCCCGGGCGGACCACACCGGGACCTTCCGTGCCCTGGGGGCGGCCGCGCGCGGCGACGACGGCCCGCTGCAGCAGGTGCTCCCGGTGCCGGACGGCTCCCCGGCCGCCGGCTGGCTGGCGCGCTGGCGGGCCGAGGGTCCCGACGCCGCGCGGGCCGACGCGGCCAACCCCGTGTACGTGCCCCGCAACCACCTCGTGGAGGAGGCGCTGGCCGCGGCGACCGAGGGCGACCTCGACCCCGTCCACCGGCTGCTCGAGGTGCTGCAGGACCCCTTCGTCGAGCGCGCGGGGCTGGAGCGGTACGCCGCGCCCGGACCGGTCGACCCCGGCTACCGGACGTTCTGCGGCACCTGAGGCAGGCGCCGCCGGCGGTCAGCGGCCGAGCAGCCGCACCTGCGAGGGCTCGGGCAGCCGCGGCCACCAGTGGCCGTAGCGGCGGTAGACGTCGGGCTCCCGGTCCCGCACGAACGACAGCACGCGGGCGGCCTCGTGCTCGAGGCCGTCCCAGTCCCGCTCGGGGACCGGCGCGAACGCCCGGGCCTCCACGCGGTCCTCGAGCAGGCGCCACACCCCCACCACCCGGCCGTCGACGAGCAGGGTGGGCAGCACGTCGCCGTTGCTCCGGGTGACCAGGGGCCGCAGGGCGGCGGGCAGGACGCGGCTGCGGTCGGCGTAGGCCAGCAGGGTGCTGTCCCACATCGGCAGCAGCCGCGGCGGCGCGGGCACGTCCTCCTCCGGCACCGTGGCCCCGGGCAGGTCGAGCAGGGTCGTGCCCCCCGGGCCGGGCAGGTGGACGAGGCGGTCCCCGAGCGCGGCGACCGCGGCACGCACCCGCGCGAGGGGGACGAGCGCGAACTGGCCGACGTCGGCCACGCCCGCGGGGCCGAAGCCCGACAGGTAGCGGAGCACGAGCCCCTGCAGCGCCTCGTCGGCGACCGCGGCGTCCGCCAGCACCACCGGCGGTCCGTCCGGGGCGACGAAGGACGGGCGGGGACCGAACAGCCACGGGCCGCCGGCAGGGGCGTGCAGCCAGGGCGCGTACCCGCGCAGCATGCGCGCCACGGTCGGGGTGCCCCGGTCCCCGACCTGCTCCGCCAGCCACGCCTCGACCTCGGCCCCGGTCATGGGGGTCCGGGCCCGGCGCAGCAGCGCGGGCACCAGGACGTCCGCGTCCGCCGGGAGCAGACCCGTCGAGCGGAAGCGCCGCTCGAGCCGGGCCGCGCGCAGGGTGGGCTCCATCGCCTGGCGCAGGACGTGCCGGTCCTCCGCGTGGACCGCGTGCAGCGTGATGCGCAGCAGGGTCGCCTTGACCAGGGTGCCGTCGAGGAACGCCTCGTCGACGGCGGCCGGGTCGAGCCCGTCGGCGCGCGCGAGCAGGGCGAGGTACGGCGAGGCCGGGTGCTGCGCCTGGAGGGCGACGACGCGGCGGACCGCCTCGGCGACCGGGACCCGCTCGCGCCGCAGGAGGAGCTGGCGTTCGAGCGTGGCCCGGTTGAGCGCCCCGGCGGAGAGCACCACGGCTCAGCGGCCCCCGCGCTCCCGGGCGCGCCGCTCGACGTCCGCGCGCTCGCGCCGCATCCGCTCGCGCGGGTCCTGGCCCGGGCCGAGGGCCGCCGGCCCCGCCACGGTCAGCAGGGCGTACTGCAGGTTCCAGCGCACGCGGTACCAGAACCCGGGCTTGCCCTGCGCCGCCATGGCCCCACGGTAGACCGCGCGCCCGACGCGGGTGCCGGGCGACCGTCCCTCCTCGACCCGACCGCCGGCCGGCGTCGGGCGGGGAGGGTCACTCCCGCCAGACCACGACCACGGTGCGGTCGTCGTCCCCGCCGCCCCGGGGCGCGTCGACCCCGGCCACGGCGGCACCGGCGTAGCCCTGCCGGACGTGGCGCGCCAGCTGCCCGCTCAGCCGGTCGACGCCGTAGCTGAGGTCGCGGCCGCGGTTCTCCACCACCCCGTCGCTGAACAGCACCAGGGCGTCGCCGCGCCGCAGGCGGCCGCGCACGGACGCGTAGGCGCCGGCCGCGAGCAGACCGAGGGCCGGCTCCTCCACGGTCTGCACGACCTCCCACCGCCCGGAGCCGGCGTGGTGCTGCAGGGGCGGCGGGTGGCCGGCGGAGCGGACGACGAAGTCGCCGGTGCAGGGGTCGAGGACCAGGTGCAGGGCGGTCGCGAAACCCTCGACCCACTCCTGGCGCAGCAGGTAGGAGTTGGCCGAGGGCAGGAACTCCGGCACGCGCGCCCCGCCGACGAGCCCGCTGAGCCCCCCGGACAGCAGCAGCGCGCGGGTCCCCGCGGCCTGCCCCTTGCCGGAGACGTCGACGACCACGACCTCCAGCGCCCCGGGCCAGTCCACGGCCTCCTCGCCCGGCCGGAGGGCCGACAGCACGAAGTCGCCGGAGAAGCCCTCCCCGTTGGCCGAGCGCTGCGCCACCTCCATCCGCACGCCGTCGGGCATGCGCGCGGGCAGGGCCTGGGCGCGGAGCCGGTCCCGCAGGTCCACGAGCATCGCCTGGCCGGTGTTGCCCTGGACCCCCAGGGACTCCCGGGTGCGGACGAACTGCGCCATGAGGACCGCGGCCAGCACGATGACGACGACGATGCCCGGGGTGATGGGGTTGTCGTCGTCGCGCAGCACCGCGGAGGCCACGATGCAGGGGACGAGCACCGTGTAGAAGAGCAGCAGGTACCGCAGCTGGAGGAAGTACCCGGCCAGCATGATGAGCAGCACCGCCGAGGCCGCCGGGACCCAGGCGGTGAGCCGCCCGCTGGCCACCGCGTACAGGACCGCGGCGCCGGCGAAGACGAGGAAGACGTAGGGCTGCGCGTGCGGCCACCCGCCGGCCCACCCGCCGGACCAGCCCCGCTGGGTCGCGTAGCGGGGGCGGACCATCCGGGGAGCCTAGGGCTCCGCCCGCCCGGCGGACGAGGTCGCGCCCGCCGGGCGCGCCGTGCCCCGCCGCGCCTCGCGCACGGCCCCTCCCGGCGGGACCGTCCGCACGGGCGGGCGGTCCGACGGCTGGCACGACGGGCAGCGGTACAGCCGCCGCCCGACGAGCTCGGTCATGAGCACGGTCGTGCCGCAGAGCCGGCAGGGCAGGCCGTGGCGGCGGTAGACGTAGAAGCGGTCCTCGCGCCGGGCGGGCCCGCTCACCCGGTCCCGGTGCGCCCGCTCGGTGGTGACGATGCCGCCGGCCCGGACCCCCGCCCGCATGAGGACCACGAGGTCGTCCCACACCGCCCGGAAGTCCTCGGCGGCCACGGCGCGGCCGGGCAGCATCGGGTCGAGCCCGGCCCGGAACAGCACCTCGGCCCGGTACACGTTGCCCACGCCGGCCAGGACCGTCTGGTCCATGAGCAGCGCGGCCACGGGCTGGCGCGAGCGCGACAGCCGCGCGAAGGCCCGGTCGGGGTCCGCGTCGGGGCGCAGCGGGTCCGGACCGAGGCGGGCCAGCAGCGCGGCGCGGGCCTGGTCGTCGAGCAGCTCGCACGCCGTCGGGCCGCGGAGGTCGGCCCAGGTGGTCGCCTCCTCCTCGGCGCCCTCCCTGGCGCCCTCGGCCACCAGCCGCAGGCGCAGCGCGCCGCGGGGCTCGGGCGGCTCCCCCGTGCCGAGGCGCCACGTGCCGTACAGCCCCAGGTGCACGTGCAGCCAGCGGTCGCTGCCCGCCGGGGCGTCCAGGCGCAGCAGCAGGTGCTTGCCCCACGCCTCGGCCCGCGCGAGCGCCAGCCCGTCCATCGCGGCCGCGCCGGCGGCGAAGCGCCCCTGCGGGCTCGACGCCCGCAGCGGCGCCCCGCCCAGGTGGGCGGCGAGCTGGCGGGCGTTGCGGTGGACCGTGTGGCCCTCGGGCATCAGCGGCGACCGGGCGTCGTGGCTGCGGGCCTCACGGGGCGGGGAGGGGCGGCAGCTCCCCCTCGTGCCTCCCAGCGCACGAGCTGGTCGATGCGCCGCTGGTGGCGGGCGTCGCCGCTGAACGCCTCGGACAGGAAGGCGCGGACGAAGCCGGTGGCCTCCTCCGGGGTGTGCATCCGCGCCCCGACCGCCACGACCTGCGCGTCGTTGTGCTGGCGGCCGAGCCGGGCGGTCTGCTCCGACCAGGCGAGCACCGCCCGCACCCCCGGCACCTTGTTGGCGGCGATCTGCTCGCCGTTGCCGGACCCGCCGACCACCACGCCGAGGCTGCCGGCGTCGTCACGGGCCCCGAGGGCGGCCCGCAGGCAGAACGCGGGGTAGTCGTCGTCGGGGTCGAGGGCCACGGGGCCGTGGTCGACCACGTCGTGGCCGTCGGCGGTGAGGGCCTGGACCAGGTGCTGCTTGAGGTCGAAGCCGGCGTGGTCGGACCCGATGTGGACTCGCACGGGTGGCATTGTGGCGGACGTGCGCGTGGTCGGGGTGGACGGGGTCCGTGCACGGTGGCTCGGGGCCGTCCTCGACCTCGACCCCGAGGGGGTCCGGCCGGTCGAGGTGGGGTGGCTGCTCGGCAGCGCCGCCGAGGTGCTCGGCACCGTCCGTCCCGCCGCGGGCCGGCCGGAGGTCGCCGGCTGCGGGATCGACGTGCCGGTCGGCACGGTCCTGGCCGGCCCGCGCCCGGCCGAGCAGGAGGCCCGCGCGCTGCTGGGCCCCGGCGCGGGCAGCAGCGTCTTCGCCACCGCGCCGCAGCCGGCGTTCGCGGTGGCCCGGCGGCTGGGCGGGACGCGGGCGAGCCGGCCCGAGGCGGACGCAGCCTCGCGCGCCGCGGGCGCGGGCGGGATCTCCACCCAGTCCTGGGGCCTCGCGGACAAGGTCCTCGAGGTGGAGGACGCCGTGCGGGCGCTCGGGCGCGCCGGGGACCGCGTCGTCGAGGTCCATCCCGAGACGTCCTTCGCGGTGATGGCCCGGCACTTCCGGCTCGCTCCCCCGCCGGGCAAGCGCAGCGCCGCGGGGGTGGCGCGCCGGGTCGACCTGCTGTCGCGCACGCTGCCCGGCCTCGACGTGGTCGCCGCCCTGGCCGGCGTCCCGGCCGGTGGCACCGCGCGGGAGGCCGTGCCCGTGGACGACGCCCTGGACGCGCTCGCCGCGGCGTGCTCGGCGCTGCGCCACGCCTTCGGACAGGCCCGGGTGCTCGGCGCGGGCACCCCGGCCGTGTGGTCCGACGGCACGCCCGCGCCGGGGCGTGCCGTCCTGGTGGTCTGAGCGGGCTCAGTCGAAGACGGGGCCCTGCGCGCGGCTGCGCTTGAGCTCGTAGAAGCCGGGCGTGCCGGCGACGAGCAGCGCGCCGTCCCACAGCCGGCCGGCGGCGTCGCCGCGGGGGGTGGGGGTGACGACGGGGCCGAAGAAGGCGACGCCGTCGAAGGCCACGACCGGGGTGCCGACGTCCTCGCCGACCAGCCCGATGCCCTCGGCGTGGCTCTGCTTGAGGGCCTCGTCGTGGGCGTTCGACGTCGCGGCCTGCGCGAGCTCCGCCGGCAGGCCGACCTCGTCCAGCGCCTCGGCGAGCACGGCGTCCCAGTCCTGGCGGCCACCGGGGTGGATCCGGGTGCCGATCGCGTCGTACAGCCCCTTGACGACCTCGTCGCCGTGGGCCTGCTGCGCGGCGACGACGACACGGACGGGCCCCCAGGCCTTCGTCATCATCTCGCGGTACTCCTCGGGCAGGTCCCGGCCCTCGTTGAGCACCGCGAGGCTCATGACGTGCCAGCGGACCGTGACGTCGCGGACCTGCTGCACCTCGTCCATCCACCGCGAGGTCATCCAGGCCCACGGGCAGACCGGGTCGAACCAGAAGTCGGCCACGGCGGGGGCGGGGGTCTGCTCGGTCGTCTGCTGGGTCACGTCTGCTCCTGTGGAGGTGGGGCGCGGGTCCTCCGGGCCAACCGCGGCCGCCGGAGGTGCATTCCGGGCCTGCGGGCCCGACGGCCGCGCGGCGCGTGCCAGGATCCTCGCGTGCCAGGGACCAACCTCACGCGCGACGAGGCGCAGGCGCGCGCCGCCCTCGTCCGCTCCCAGAGCTATGACGTCGACCTCGACCTCACGGGCGGGCCGGACACCTTCGTGTCCCGCACGACGGCGCGGTTCCGGACCGTCGAGCACGGCACCACCTGGCTGGACCTCCTCGCCGAGCACGTCGAGCTCGTCGAGGTGCGCTCGGGCGGCCAGGTGCGCCGCCTGGACCCGGCGCACGTGCACCACGACTCCCGGCTGTGGCTGCACGACCTGCCCGCCGGCGACGTCGAGGTCACCGTGGTCGCCCGCTGCCGGTACATGAACACCGGCGAGGGCCTGCACCGCTTCGTGGACCCCGTGGACAAGGAGACCTACCTCTACACGCAGTTCGAGGTGGCCGACTCCCGCCGGGTCATGGCCGTCTTCGAGCAGCCGGACCTCAAGGCGAGCTTCACGTTCACCGTCACGGCGCCCGACCACTGGCAGGTCGTCTCGGTCTCCCCGACCCCCGCCCCCGAGCCCGCCGAGCACCGCACGGCGACCTGGCGCTTCGCACCGACGCCCCGGCTGTCCTCCTACGTCACCGCGCTCGTCGCGGGCCCGTACCACGTGGTCCGCAGCGAGCTGACCAGCCGCGACGGGCGCACGGTCCCCCTGGCCGTGTTCTGCCGCGCCAGCCTCGCCGAGCACCTGGACGCCGAGGAGATCCTCGACACCACGCGCCGCGGGTTCGCCTTCTACGAGGAGGCGTTCGACCAGCCGTACCCGTTCGAGAAGTACGACCAGCTCTTCGTGCCGGAGTTCAACGCCGGGGCGATGGAGAACGCCGGCTGCGTGACCTTCACCGAGACCTACGTCTTCCGCTCCAAGACCCCCGAGGCCTTCCACGAGCGGCGCGCCGTCACCGTGCTCCACGAGCTGGCCCACATGTGGTTCGGCGACCTGGTGACGATGCGCTGGTGGGACGACCTGTGGCTCAACGAGTCCTTCGCGGAGTTCGCCTCCACCCTGGCCACGGCCGAGGCCACGCGCTGGGACCAGGCCTGGACCACGTTCTCGGCCATGGAGAAGTCGTGGGCCTACCGGCAGGACCAGCTGCCCACCACCCACCCCGTCATCGCCGACATCCGCGACCTGGAGGACGTCGAGGTCAACTTCGACGGCATCACGTACGCCAAGGGCGCGAGCGTGCTCAAGCAGCTGGTCGCCTGGGTGGGGCGCGAGCAGTTCCTCGAGGGCCTGCGGGCCTACTTCCGCGCCCACGCGTGGGGGAACACCGTGTTCGGCGACCTGCTCGCCGAGCTGTCCGCGGCCAGCGGCCGTGACCTGGACGACTGGGTGCGCCGCTGGCTGCTCACCTCCGGCGTGACCTCGCTGGCCGCGGAGGTCGAGGACGGCGCCGACGGGACGATGGCCCGGGTCACCCTGGTGCAGACCGCCCCCGAGGAGCACCCGCGAGCTGCGCCCGCACCGCCTCGTCGTCGGCTGCTACGACCTGGTGGACGGGGCCCTGGTCCGCACCCGGCGGGTCGAGCTCGACGCCGACGGCGCCCGCACCGAGGTCGAGGGGCTGGCCGGCGCGCCCGCGCCCGGCGATGCTGCTGCTCAACGACGAGGACCTCGCCTACGCCAAGGTCCGCCTGGACCCGCAGTCCCTGGCGACCGCGACCGAGCACCTGCGCGACATGCCCGACGCCATGGCCCGCAGCGTCGTGTGGGGCGCCGCCTGGGACATGCTGCGCGACGCCGAGACCGGCGCCGGCCGCTTCGTCGACCTGGTGCTGCGCAACGTCGACGCCGAGACCGAGTCCTCGGTGGTGCTCACCCTGGTCCGCCAGCTGAGCAGCGCCGCACGGCTGTACACGGCCCCGGCGAACCGGGCCGCCACCGCGGCGCGCGTCGCCACGGGGCTGTGGGACCTGGCCCGGGCCGCCGAGCCGGGCAGCGACATCCAGCTGCAGGCCGTCCGCGCGTTCTGCGGGTTCGTCCGCAGCGCGGAGCACGTCGAGGTCGCCCGCGGCCTGCTCGCCGGCAGCCTGGAGCTCCCCGGCCTCACGGTCGACACCGACCTGCGCTGGGACCTCGTGGGCGCCGTGGCCGGCGCGGACGAGGACGGCTCGCTGCGGGCCGAGGAGCTCGTCGAGGCCGAGCTGGCGCGCGACGACACCGCCTCGGGCCAGCGGGCGGCCGCGGCGGCGCTGGCCGCCCGGCCGACGGCGCAGGCCAAGGAGGAGGCGTGGTCGCGGATCATGTCCGGCGACCTGCCCAACGCGGTGTCCGCCGCGACGATCGGCGGCTTCGCCCGCGCACCCGAGCCGGAGCTGCTTCGACCGGTTCCTCGACCGCTACTTCGACGCGCTGCTGCCGCTGTGGCAGGGCCGCACCAACGAGATGGCGCAGCAGTTCGTCACCGGGGTGTACCCGACGGCGCTGGTGCGCCAGGACCTGCTCGAGCGCGGCGACGCGTGGCTGGCCGCGCACCCGGACGCGCCGGCGCGGCCTGCGGCGGCTCGTGCTGGAGAACCGCGACGGCACCGCCCGCGCGCTGCGGGCCCACGCCCGCGACCTCGCCGAGACGACCGGGGCCTGAGCGACCGGCGCGCCCGGGGCCCTGCTCACCAGGGCCCCGGGCGCCGCGGTCAGGTCCCCTCGCGCAGCACCCGCCCGAGGCTGGCCGCGCGCGGCGAGCGCACCATGTCCTCCAGCAGCACCGGCAGGCCGGCCCCGTCGGCCAGGGGCAGGCGCCAGTTCGGGTACTCCAGGTGCGTGCCGGGCTGGTTGATGGCCCGCCGGTCGCCGACGGCGTCCGGCAGCGCGACGCCGAGCAGGATGCTGGGCGTCCAGGTCAGCAGCCGGTGCAGCGCCTCGACGGTCTGCCGCTCCAGCGGCTGCTCGGGCAGCAGCCCCAGCTCGGTGAGCATCCGCAGGTAGGCGGCGCGGTCGGCGGTGTCGGCGGCCCGCTCCTCCTCCGGGTCCCGGGTCAGCAGCCCGAGGCGCTCCCGCACCTCGATGTGCTCCCCGGCCAGGTACCCCGCCGTGGGCGGGAGGTCGTGGGTGGTGACCGTGGCCAGGCACAGCTCGCGCCACTTCTGCGGCCTGAGCGGGGTGCCGTCGGCGTCCTTCTCGAACCACAGGATCGACGTGCCGAGCACGCCCCGCTCGCGCAGGTAGTCCCGCACCCACGGCTCGACGTTGCCGAGGTCCTCGCCGACCACGACCGCGCCGGCGCGGTGGGCCTCCAGCGCGAGCACCCCGATCATCGCCTCGTGGTCGAAGCGGACGTAGGTGCCCGCCCCGGGACCGGCGCCCTGCGGGATCCACCACAGCCGGAACAGCCCGATGATGTGGTCGATCCGGATGCCGCCGCCGTGCCGCAGCACCGTGCGGAGCATGTCGCGCAGCGGGGCGTAGGCGGCCTGCTCGAGGGCGTCGGGACGCCACGGCGGCTGGGACCAGTCCTGGCCCTGCTGGTTGAAGGCGTCCGGCGGTGCGCCGACGCTCACCCCGCGGGCCATCGTGTCCTGCAGCGCCCACGCGTCGGCGCCGTCCGGGTGCACGCCGACGGCGAGGTCGTGGACGATCCCGAGACCCATGCCGGCCTCGACCGCGGCCCGCTGCGCGTCGCCGAGCTGGATGTCCATCAGCCACTGCAGCCAGCAGTGGAACTCGACCCGGTCGGCCAGCTCCTCGCGCAGCTGCGCGACGGCCTCGGTCCCCGGGCCGGACGGCGTGCGCCGGCCACTGCGGCGACGGCACGCCGTAGAACTCGCGCAGCGCGCACCAGGTGGCCCAGTCGAGCAGCCCCTGGCCCTCGCGCTCCTTGAACGCCTCGAAGGCGGCCTGGCGGGCCGGCGAGCGCCGCACGGCGAACACCCGCTCCAGCGCGGCCTTCTTGGCCTCCCACACCAGGTCGCGGTCGATGAGGACGTCGTCGCGGTTGAGCTCGCGCAGCTCCTCGGCGTGCCACTCGACGACCGCGCGGTCCGCGGCCGACAGGTACGCGGTCTCGCGGACGTCCTCCACCCGCAGGTACAGCGGGTTGACGAAGCGCCGGGTGGCGGGCAGGTAGGGGCTGGCCTCGACCGGGGCGACGGGGTCGCGTGGCGTGCAGCGGGTTGAGCAGGACGAAGCCCGCCCCGTGCTCCCGGGCCGACCAGCTGGCGACCTCCGCCAGGTCGGCCATGTCGCCGAAGGCCCAGGAGTCCTCGGAGCGGACCTGGAACAGCATGGTCATGAAGCCCCACTGGCGGTGCTCCGCCAGGGCGGCGGGCAGCTCCAGCCGGTCCGGGGACACCACGAGCACCCCCGTGGCCTCGCGCGGCGCCCCGGTCGCCGGCGGGGTCCGTGGCGCTGAGGTGCAGCTCGTGCCAGCCGAGCGGCAGGTCGTCGGGCAGCGCGAACACCGGCTCACCGAGCCGCTCGCCGTCCACCTCGCGGGGCTCGACGGTCGCCGTCGCCCTGGGCCAGGCGGCGGCGGCCGCCCTCCTCCAGCCAGACGGTGAGCTCGGCGGACCAGCCGTCGGGCACGTGGGCGGCGACCGTGGCGGGCGCCCCCCGGCGGACGACGGTGACCGGCGGCACCGGCCGGCGCCAGGGGCGCAGCTCGGTGTCGACGAGGGCCGCGGCCAGCGCCTCGTCGGTCGAGGCGTCCACCTGCAGCGCGGCGAGGACGGCCAGCACCGTGCTGCGCGGCACCGTGACGTGGCCGCCCTGCCAGTCCCAGTACTCGGTGGCCACCCCGTAGGCGGTCGCGAGTCGGACCAGGTCCTCGCCGGGTCCCTGCGTCGCCCCGTCGTCCACGTGCCAGCTCCGTCCCGGCGGCGGTCGGGCCACCTGCTCTGGGCCGGTCGGCCCTCGTCGGTCGGCGTCGATCCTCCCAGACGGCGGGCCGGACGGACGACGGCGCGCAGGCCTGGTGGGAGGCGACCTCGACCGGGCCGCGCGGCCCGGGCACCGGGGAGGGCCGGGGAGGCCTCCTCGGCCCGCGCGCCGCCCTCGGCCGTCACCGGCCCGGACCTGAGGGCCAGGTTCGTCACACCCTCACGGCCCCCCGGCCGCTACACCGCCCGAGCAGCGGTGCCGAACTCCCAGGGGTGACCGGACTCCCCTCCCCCTCCGCCCGCGCCGCCGCCGTGGCCCTGGCCCTCGGCGTGCTGCTCCCCGCCGCCACGGCCGCCACGGCCGCCGCCGGCACGACCAGCACCACCACCAGCACGACCACCAGCACGACCACCAGCACGACCACCAGCACGGCGAGCACCACCACCAGCACGGCCCCCGCCGTGCGCGTCAACGTCGGCGGGCCCGCGTGGACGGACCCGGCCGGCCTGCGCTGGGCCGCGGAGCCCACCACGCTCGACGGGCGCACGAGCACGGTCGGCCCGCAGCCCGTCAGCGGCACCACGGACGACCCGCTCTACCAGTCCCTGCGCGTGCAGCTCACGCGCCTCGACGTCCCCGTGCCCCAGGCCGGCACCTACCGGGTGTCGCTGCTCATGCAGGAGAACTACCACGCGGCCGCGGGCCGGCGGGTCTTCTCGGCCACCGGCGAGGGCCGGGCCCTGGTCAGCGACCTCGACCTGTTCGCCCGCGTGGGCAAGGGCGCCGCCTTCCGGACCACGGCCGACGTGCCGGTCACCGACGGCGTCCTGTCGTTGCGGTTCTCCGCGGAGGTCGACGCCGCGAGCCTGTCCGCGGTCGAGGCCGTCCTCGTCACCGACCCGGCGCCGCAGCCCGTCGCGCCCGCCCCGGCCCCCGCCGTGCCGGGCAGCCCGGTCTTCCCGCTGCGGGCCTCGTCCGACGGCCGCTCGGTCGTCGACTCCGCCGGTCACCCGTTCCTCTACCTCGCCGACACCCCGTGGCTGGCCCCCGCCCGGCTGACCCAGCCGCAGGTGCTGGAGCTGCTCGAGGCCCGCGACCGGCAGGGGTTCACCGCGCTGCAGATGTCGGCGCTGGACTTCCTCCACCTCAGCGACGCCCGCAACGCCTACGGCGACCAGCCCTTCGTGGGCGGCACGGACCTCTCGCGCCCCCTCGAGGTCGGTGCCCGCACGGGCGACGCGGCCAGCCCCGACTACGACTACTGGGACCACGTGTCCTGGATCCTCGACCAGGCCCGGGCCCGCGGCATGGTCGTCACCCTCGTGCCGGCCTGGTACGGCTACGCCGGCGAGGACTGGCGCGGCCACGTCACCACCTCCCGGGCCGGCAGCTACGGCACGTTCCTGGGACGGCGCCTCGGCGGGCACACGAACCTCGTGTGGCTGCTGGGCGGGGACAACAACCCCGGGACCGGCAGCGGCGACATCGGCAAGGTCCCCAGCGGGCTCGACCGCAGCAGCCGGGTCGCCGCCACCGACGCCATGGCCGGCGCCATCCGGGCCGCCGAGCCCACCCGGCACCTCATGACCTACCACGCGGCGCGCACCGTCAGCTCCTACGACCAGTTCGCCGGGCGGTCCTGGCACAGCCTGGCCTCCGCCTACGGCCACGAGCGCACCCACGTCGCGGCGGCCGGCAGCACCGGCCGCGGGCTGCCCGTGGTCGTCACCGAGGCCTACTACGACGCCCGTGCCCGCACGCCCGTGCTCGACGCCCGGGGCCTGCGCGCGCAGGCCTGGTGGTCGGTGCTGCACGGGGCCGGCTTCGCCTACGGCCACGAGAACGTCTGGGACCTCGACAGCGGGTGGCGGACGGGCCTGGGTGCCCGGTCGGCCACCGACGTCACGCGGATCGCCTCCGTCCTGTCCACGACCCGTCCTGTCGTCGCCTCCCCGAGCGTGCTCTCCTCCGGCGCGGGCAGCACGACGGGCGCCGACCGCGCCGTCACCGGCCGGGCCGGCAGCACCGCGTGGACCTACGTCCCCACCTCCCGCACGGTCGCCGTCGACATGGACGCCCTGGGCGGGTCCGCGGTGACGCTGTCGTGGGTGGACCCGGCCACCGGCGCGCGCACCGCCGTCGGCACGTTCCCGGCCAGCGGCAGCAGGTCCGTGGCCTGGCCCGGCTGGTCCGACGCCGTGCTCGTCATGACGGCCTCCTGACTGGCCCCGGGTCGGCCCCCGAGGCGGGGCCCGGGGCGGGGCCGGGGGCGGGGCAGGGGCCTAGGCTCCCGCGGGTGCTGCGCCCCGAGGACCCGGACCTGCCCGACCCCACCGCCCCCGAGGCACCCGCCCCTGGGGCTCCCGCGGCCGGGGCTCCCGCGGCCGGAGCACCCGCGGCCGGGCGGCCCGAGGGCTACCCCCCGGCCGGGCGGTCGGACGTCGTCGACGTCCTCCACGGCACCCCGGTCCCGGACCCGTACCGCTGGCTGGAGGACGCCGACAGCGAGGCGACCCGCACCTGGTCCGACGCCCAGGACGTCCTCTTCGACGCCCACGCCGCCGCCTGGCCCGGCCGCGAGCACGTCCGGAGCACGCTCGGGCGGCTGCTGGCGACCGGGGCGGTGTCCGCCCCGGCCACCCGTGTCCTGGACGGCGTCGAGCACCAGGTCCTGGTGCGCCGCGAGCCCGGCGCCGAGCACGGCGTCCTCCTGCTGCGCAGCCGGCCGAGCGAGGACCCGGGCGGGACCGCCCGCGACAGGGCTCCCGAGCGGGTCCTCGTCGACCCGGTCGCGCTGGACCCCTCCGGCGCCACGACCCTCGACGCGTGGTCGTGGTCCCCGGACGGCGCGCTGCTCGCCTACCAGGTGAGCGCCGGGGGCAGCGAGGAGAGCGTGCTCCGCGTCCTGGACGTCCGCACCGGCGAGGCCGTGGACGGCCCCCTCGACCGGGCGCGCTACTCCCCGGTGGCGTGGCTGCCGCAGGCCGAGGAGGGCCCCGCGCGGTTCTACTACGTCCGGCGGCTGGCGCCGGAGCTCCTTCCCGCCGACGAGCGGCAGTACCACCGCCGGGTGTACCTGCACGTGGTCGGCACCTCCCCCGAGACCGACGTCGAGGTCTTCGGCGACGGGCACGACAAGACCACCTACTTCGGCGTGGGCACCAGCCACGACGGCCGCTGGCTCGTGGTCTCCGCCGCCGCCGGCACCGCACCGCGCACGGACGTGTGGCTGGCGGACCTGGCCGGCGCGGACCCCGCGGCCCCCGGGCTGCGGCCGGTCGCCGTGGGGCTCGACGCCGAGCACGGCGTCTGGGTCGGCCGCGACGGCCGGCTCTACGTGCACACCGACCTGGGCGCCCCGCGCGGCCGCCTCTGCGTCGCCGACCCCGCCCGGCCGGGGCCCGAGCACTGGGTCGACCTGGTGCCCGAGGACGCCACCGCCGTCCTGTCCGACGTCGCCGTCCTCGACTCCCCCTCCCTGTCCGAGCCCCTGCTGCTCGTGCAGCGCACCCGTCACGCGGTGGGCGGGCTCGCCGTGCACCGGCTCGCGGACGGCGCCCACGTGCGCGACGTCGACCTGCCCGGCCTCGGCTCGCTCGGCGCCCTGGTCACCGCGCACGACGACCGCGACGGGGCGTGGTTCACGTGGACCGACCACGTCAGCCCGGGCCGCGTGCTGCACCTGGACGGGCGCACCCTCGCGCTCACCGTGGCCGAGCTGCCCCCGGGCGAGCCGCCCGCCGGGCCCGAGGTCACCGCCCAGCAGCTCACGTGCACGAGCGCCGACGGGACCACCGTCCGCTTCTTCGTGCTCGCCCGCACCGACGCCCTGGTGGAGGGCCGGCCCACGGCGCCCGCCCCGACCGTCCTGTACGGCTACGGCGGGTTCGGCATCAGCCTGACCCCCGGCTACTCCGCGACCACCCTGGCGTGGGTCCGCGCGGGCGGGGTCCACGTCGTGGCGGGGCTGCGCGGCGGCGGGGAGGAGGGCGAGGACTGGCACCGCGCCGGCTACCGGGACCGCAAGCAGAACGTCTTCGACGACCTGTACGCCGTGGCGCAGGCCCTGCTGGACGGCGGCTGGACCACCCCTCAGCAGCTCGCCGCCTCCGGCGGGTCCAACGGCGGGCTGCTCGTGGGCGCCGCCCTCACGCAGCGGCCGGACCTCTGGTCGGCCGTGCTGTGCTCGGCCCCCCTGCTGGACATGGTCCGCTACGAGCACCACGGGCTCGGGGTGAGCTGGAACGACGAGTACGGCACCGCCGAGGACCCCGTGGAGCTGGGCTGGCTGCTCTCGTACTCCCCCTACCACCACGTGGTCGAGGGCACCGCCTACCCGGCGGTGCTGTTCACGGTGTTCGACGGCGACAGCCGGGTCGACCCGCTGCACGCGCGCAAGCTCGCCGCCGCCCTCCAGCACGCCACGACCGGCGACCCTCGGGAGCGACCCGTGCTGCTGCGCCGGGAGGCCGACGTCGGCCACGGCGCCCGGTCGGTGACCCGCACGGTCGGGCTGGCCACGGACGGGCTGTGCTTCCTCGCCCACCACACCGGGCTGGTGTGGCCCGTGGACGGTCCTGACGCCACTGACGGTTCGGACAGCCGCAGCGACGCTGGCTAGCCTGGCCCGCGATGCGAGCCCTCCCCCTCACCCCGCCCCTGTCCAGCCCCGGACCCACCCCGTCCCCCTCCCCGACCGGGCTGGGCGAAGGGCTCGCCGAGTCCTTCGCCGACCAGCGGTGCGGGAGCCAGGACGGCACCCTCTGCAGCCTGCTGTACCGGATGACGGACGACATCGAGCAGGCCCGGACCCTGTCGTACTGGATCAGCGTCCCGCTCTTCGTCCTCGCGGTCGTCGTCGTCGCGGTGCTCGTGCGCTGGGTGGTGCTGCGCGCCATCCGCCGCTGGGTGTCCGGCGTGGAGACCGAGGGCCCGCGCCGGCGCGGCCGGCTCGACGTGTTCGAGACGGCCGACCCGATCGGCAGCGAGCGCCGGGTGCAGCGGGCCAAGGCCATCGGCTCGATCCTCAGCGCCGTGGTGTCCATCGTCGTGTGGACCGCGGCCGTCTTCCTGGTCCTGCCCTCCCTCGGCGTGGACATCACGGGGCTGGTGGCCGGGGCCGGCATCGTCGGCATCGCGGTCGGCTTCGGCGCCCAGACGCTCGTGCAGGACTTCGTGTCGGGGCTGTTCATGATCGCCGAGGACCAGTACGGCGTGGGCGACGTCATCGACATGGGCGAGGCCAGCGGCGTGGTCGAGGCCGTCGGGCTGAGGACCACACGGCTGCGCTCGGTCGACGGGACGGTGTGGCACATCCGCAACGGCGAGGTCGTCCGGGTCGGCAACATGAGCCAGGGCTGGTCGCGCGCGGTCCTCGACGTCGGGGTGGGCTACGGCGAGGACGTCACCCGCATCATGGAGCTGCTCAAGGCCCTGGGCCTGGAGATGCGGGCCGACGAGGACTGGGGCGACAAGTTCCTCGACGACCCCGAGGTGTGGGGCGTGGAGGCGCTGGCCGCCGACCAGGTCACCATCCGGATGATCATCAAGACGGTCCCGCTCGAGCAGTGGGTCGTCGCCCGCGAGATGCGGCGCCGCATCAAGCACGCCTTCGACCTGCTCGGCATCGAGATCCCGTTCCCGCAGCGGACGGTGTGGATGCGGACCGAGGGGCCGGGGAAGGACCAGCCGCTCGACGGGGCAGGTCCCGACGAGCGCCGCGCGGACCAGGCCGGAGGGCGCCGGTCCCGGCAGGACCGCCACAGCACGGACGAGCAGGACCAGGACGACGAGCACGACGGGGAGGCCACCCGGCCCCACATCCCGCTCGCCCCGGTGGACACCACGCGGGGCGAGGCGGGCGTGGCCCGCGAGGACGCGCCCGCGCCGGGCACCGGCGAACCCTTCGGCTCCTCCGACGAGCCGGACCCCCGGCGTCGCCGCGGCTGAGCGCGCGGCCCACACTGCTCGGATGACCCCTGCCCCGCTGGTCCTCGTCACCGGCGTCACCGGCTACGTCGGGGGGCGGCTGGTCCCCGAGCTCCTGGGCGCGGGCTACCGGGTGCGCGCGCTGGCCCGCCACCCCGAGCGGCTCTCGGGCCACGAGTGGCGCGAGCAGGTCGAGGTGGTCCGCGGCGACCTCACCGACCCCGAGGTCGTCCGCGGGGCCCTGGCCGGCGTGGCCGTCGCCTACCACCTCGTCACCCCCCTGGCCGAGGGCCTGGCCACCGACCCGGCGCACCTCGCGGCGGCGCGGCTGTTCGGCCGCGAGGCCGTCGCCGCGGGGGTCGGACGCGTGGTGTGCCTGGCCCGGCTGCGCCCGCCGGCCGTGCCGCCGCACGAGGACGTCGCCGATGCCCTGCTCGCCTCGGGCGTGCCCACCGCGGTGCTGCGCGCCGGGGTCGTCATCGGTTCCGGGTCGGCGTCGTTCGAGATGCTGCGCTACCTCACCGAGCGGCTCCCCGTGATGATCACCCCGCGCTGGCTGCGCCAGGAGGTGCAGCCCGTCGCCGTCCGGGACGTGCTCCGCTACCTCGTCGGGGCGGCGACGCTGCCGCCGGAGGTGAGCCGGTCCTTCGACGTCGGCGGCCCCGACGTGCTCAGCTACAAGGACATGATGCAGCGCTACGCCGCCGTGGCCGGGCTGCCGCGGCGGGTCATCCTGCCGGTGGGCGTGCGCACCCCCCGGCTGTCCGCGCACTGGGTCGGCCTGGTCACCCCGGTGCCGGAGGCCATCGCGCGGCCGCTGGTGGCGGGGCTGGTCCACGACGCCGTGTGCTCCGAGCAGGACCTGCAGCGCTGGGTGCCGGACCCCCCGGGCGGCCGGCTCGGCTTCGACACGGCGGTGGGGCTCGCCCTCCAGCGGGTCCGCGAGGCGACCGTGACCACGCGCTGGTCCTCGGCCGGCACGCCGGGCTCACCGAGCGACCCGCTGCCCAGCGACCCGGGCTGGGCGGGCGGCTCGCTGTACGTGGACGAGCGGGCCACCCCGGTGCGGGCCTCCCCGGAGACCCTGTGGTCGGTGATCCAGGGCATCGGCGGGGAGAACGGCTGGTACTCCTGGCCGCTGGCGTGGTCGGTCCGCGGCTGGCTGGACCGGTTCTCCGGCGGCCCGGGCCTGAGCCGCGGTCGGCGCGACCCGGCACGGGTCCACGTCGGCGACGCGCTGGACTGGTGGCGCGTGGAGGAGGTCGAGCCGCCCCGGCTGCTGCGGCTGCGCGCGGAGATGAAGGCCCCGGGGCTGGCCTGGCTGGAGCTGCTCGTCGAGCAGGACCCGGTCGGGCGGACGCTGTTCCGGCAGCGGGCCCTCTTCCACCCCCGCGGCCTGGCCGGGCACGCGTACTGGTGGGCGGTCGCCCCGTTCCACGCGTTCGTGTTCGGCGGGATGCAGGCCAACGTCGCCCTGGCCGCCGAGCGGCTCGAGCGCGAGGGCGGCGCTCAGCCGGCGACGAGCCAGCGCACCCCGTAGGGCCCCAGGGCGACGCTGCCGGCGTCGTCGGTGCGCACCTGCTCCCCGCTGGTCCGGTCCACCGAGGCGTGCAGCCCGTGCAGGCCCAGCAGCCACCCCGTGACCTCGACCCGGTCCGGGGTGACGTTGTACAGCCCGAGCATCGGGCCCTCCGGGTGGCGCCGCAGCAGGGCCAGGACGCCGGGGTGCGGCGGGTCCAGCACCTCGGTGGGGAACGCCGCGTGCAGCTGGACCGTCCCGCGCCGGGCCGCGGCCAGGCGGGCCAGGCCCTGGTACACCCGCCCCGCGACGGTGCCCTCGTCGTCCCGGTCGGCCACGTGCTCGCCCTCCAGGTTCGCGCGCCAGGGCAGCCGGGGCCGGTGCGCCCAGCGGTTGTCCCCCTCGTGGCCCGGCTCCTCGGCCCAGCCGCGGTCGTCCCGCAGGCCGATCTCGTCCCCGGACCACAGCACGGGCATGCCGCCGAAGCCCATGGTCACCGCGTGGGCGAGCAGGACCCGGGCGACGGCGAGGTCCACCGCGGCGGCGCGGGCCGGGCCCTCGGGCTGCTCGAGCGCGGCGTCCAGGCCGGCCAGCGTGGCCGCGGTGCCGGAGACCCGGCGGTCGCCGGTCTGCTCGTTGTGCTGGAAGACCAGGCCGCGCCCGGTCGAGCCCGGGAACGCGCCGACGTAGAAGTCGGACAGGAAGGCCCGGTGCGCCCCGCCGTGCAGGCCGACGGCCGCGGCGTCGGCGTCGTCGACGGCCCAGCCGATGTCGTCGTGGCAGCGCACGTAGGTCAGCCACGAGGTGGTCGTCGGGACCGGGTCGAACTGGCGCAGCGCCTGCACCGTGAGGCGCACGTCCCGGCTGGCCAGCATCGACCACACCTGGACCATGAGGCTGTTGTGGTACGCGAGGTCCGACACCTTGCCGTGGTGGCGCCCGGTGCCCAGGTACGGCACGAGGTCACGGGGCCCGACGATCGCCTCGGCCTTCAGCAGCACCCCGGGGGCCACCGCGCGCAGCGACGCGCGCAGCGCCCGGGTGATCGCGTGCACCTCCGGCTCGTTCTGGCAGGCCGTGCCCATCCTCTTCCAGAGGAACGCGATCGCGTCCAGGCGCAGGACGTCCACACCGAGGTTGGCCAGGTGGCAGACGATCTCCAGGTAGGCGAGGAACACCTCGGGGTTGGACCAGTCGACGTCCCACTGCCAGGAGTTGAACGTCGTCCACACCCAGGCGTCGAGCTCGTCGTCGAAGGTGAAGCTGCCCGGGGCGAAGTCGGGGAAGACCTCGGGCAGGGTCTGCTCGTAGGCGTCGGGCAGGGTCCGGTCAGCGAAGACGCGGAAGAAGTCGCGGTAGCGCTGCTCGCCGGCCCGGGCCCGGACCGCCCAGTCGTGCTCGCGGGCCACGTGGTTGAGCACGAGGTCCACGCACAGGCTGGTCCCGCGCGCGTGCAGGGTGTCGGCGAGGTCGGAGAGGTCGGCGTCGGTGCCGAGGTCGGGCCGCACGCTGCGGTAGTCCATGACCGCGTAGCCGCCGTCGTTGTCGCCGGGGCGGGGGGTGAGCAGGGGCAGCAGGTGCAGGTAGGTGACGCCCAGGCCGGCCAGGTGGTCGAGCACCTCGGGGCTCGCCACCGCCCTCAGGTCCCCCGCGAGACGCTCGGTGTAGGCGGCGTAGCCCAGCATGTCGGGGCCCTGGAACCAGTCCGGGCGCAGCAGCCGGCGCTGGTCGAGCAGCCGCAGCGCCGGCCGGCGGGCGGCGTGCGCGGTGCCCAGCACCTCCTCGACGCGCTCCAGGAGCGGGCCGGCCTGCTCGCCGTAGACCTCGAGCAGCCCCGCCCGGACCTCGGGGAGCCAGCGCTCCAGGCGCAGGGCGAAGAGCTCGTCGTGGACGTCCGGGGACTTCTCTGCGGCCACGCGGCGAGACTAGTGGCGCGGTCGGCGGCGGTCGCTCAGAGCTCGTCGGGGCCGAACCAGCCGAGCTGGTCCCGCTCGAGCCGCTCCACGGCCCGGTCCTGGTCCTCCTCGACCAGCGCGGCGGCCCGCCCGACCCGCTCGGCCGCCGTCTCGTCGTCGGCCAGGACGCAGTCCACCGCGGACCACCGCAGGGCCGAGGTGAGCACGACGGTGGCCGGGTGCGGGGCGTCCTCCACCCCGCGGGCGCGCGCCTCGAGGACGACGACCGCACGTCGGGCCGGCGCCCTCGTCCTCGCCGTCGAGGTCGGCGGCCAGCAGCAGGAGCGACGCCTCCGCGGCCGCGTCGAGGACGGCCTGCTCCAGGTCCTCGGCCTCCCCGTCCGCGTCGTCGGTCCCGGCTCCGGCCCCGTCCGCGCCGGGGCGGGGCAGCCCGAGGGCGTCGGCCAGCGCGTCCGTGGCCGCGTAGCCCTCGGTGCCGGCGGGCAGGCCCTCCGCGCGCAGGCCGGCGAGCCGGGCCGGGGTGGTGGGGACGTAGACCCTCATCGCTGCACCTGCTCCTGCTCGGTCGTGCTGCCCTCCGGCCCGGGAGGGTCGGCGAGGATGGTCTCGGGGTCCAGCAGGGCCTCGCGGCTGGTCCGCAGCGAGGTGCGCAGCACCTCCGCCCGTCGCTGCGGGGCCATGACGTTGGTCCCCATGACGGCGAGGTCCTCCGGCCCGGGGCCGAGGACGGTCACCGCGGTGCCGGCCGCGTGGAGGGCCGCCACCTCGCGCAGGCACCGCTGGGTGACCGCCGCCCGCCACTGCCGGTCGACGATCTGGGCGAACGTGCGGGGACGGTCGGTCGCGAAGGAGACCATCGGGGCGACGACGACCACCTCGTCGAGGCCGTCCTCGACGAGCAGGTCCACGTTCGTGCTCGACCAGGCCCCGCCGTCCACGTAGCGGTGGCGGGCGATGGTGACCGGCGCGTACCAGCCGGGGATGGCGCAGGAGGCCATGACGGCCTCGGCCAGGCTGGCGCGGGCGCCGGTCCGGGTGCGGGCCCGGTCGGCGCCCGGCTCGTCCTGCGGGCCGGCGAACACGGTCCGCCGACCGGTGTCGTAGTCCAGGGCCACCACCCGCAGGCCGCTGCGGGCGACCCACCCGTCCCCCGCGCCGAGGGCGGCCACGGTCTCCCCGATGCGGGCCAGGGAACCCTTGCCCTCCGGGACGAACGCCGACAGGACCGCGGTGGCCGGCAGGCGGCGCAGCCGGTGGACGTTGCCGGCCACCAGGCGGGGCGAGCCGGGCCGCCGGCCGGGGGGCGGCGGGGTGGCCCCGCCGGAGTCCACGTCGTAGTCCCAGGCCAGGCCGGCCATCGGCCCGCTCGTCACGGGGCGACCCTCCTGGTGGGCCCGCCAGTCGGCCACGCTGGCCCCGCTGCCGAGGATGGCCGCCGCGAACGCGCCGGCCGAGGTGCCGACGACGACGTCGGCGTCGCGGCAGTCCCGTCCGCTGACCTCCTCGTACGCCGACAGCGCGCCCGCCATCCACGCCCCGCCGAGCACCCCGCCGCCGCCCAGGACGAGCCCCCACCGGGGGCCGGCGGTGCCGGCACCCCGGCGACGCGCCCCCCGCGGCCGCTCCGGCCGGGTCACCGCGCGGCCGCCTCGAGCTCGGCGAGGGCCTCGGCCAGGTACGTGGGCAGGTCGGCGACGTCGGCGAGGGCGTCGCGGTCGCCGTTGAGGCCCACGAAGACCCGGCCGTCGTACGACGTCACGCCCACCGCGAGGGCGTGCCCCTGCGACAGCGGGATCACCGGGTACGTCTCGGCGAGCCGGGCGCCCGCGCAGTACATCGGCTCCTGGGGCCCGGGCACGTTCGTGACGAGCAGGTTGTAGTAGCGCCGCGAGAGCCCGCCCGGCCACACGGACCCCGAGGCTGTGCAGCGTCGGCGGGGCGAACCCGGCCAGGTCGGCGAGGTCGCGCGCGGACACGGCCCGGCCGCCCTCGCGGTGCGGGCTCAGCTGGTAGGCGACCTGGTGCAGGCGCATGACGGGGTTGGGCTCGCCCACCGGCAGGTCGACGAGCTGGCCGTCCACCGAGGTCCCGTACGGGCTGGTCCGGGACCCGGGGCGGTCGCTGTCCAGCAGGCCGTCGTCCTCCCCGCCCGTCGGCACGACGCTCACCGGCACCAGGGCCCGCACGCGGGTGGTGGGGCCGACCCCGACGCCGCGCGCCTGCAGCCAGGTCCGCAGCGCCCCGGCCAGGACGGCGAGGACCACGTCGTTGACGGTGGGACGGACCGACGGCCCGGCGGTGCCGGCGGTGCTCGCGGTCGGGCGCCGGGCCGCCGGCGGCCGCCCCGGCACCGGCGGCTGCCGCACGCACGGCCGCGGCCCCGGGGGCGACGGCGTCCGGACCGTGCCGCCGCGCCACCCCGCGGAAGTCGGCGAGCGTGAAGGAGGCCGCCGCGAACAGGCGCTGCTGGGACAGGTCGACGTCGAGCGGGCTGCTGGGGGCGCGCCGGACCACCGCGAGCCGGCCGAGGACCCCGACCGCGCGGCCCGCGGTGCGCTGGACGTCGCCCACGGCCCGGCGGACGGTCTGGACCGCCTCGGCCGGTCGCTGGGCCGCCTCGAGCAGGGCCCCGGTGACGAGGTCGACGGCGGAGGGCTGCGGCCCGGGCCGCCACGCGTCCGGCGGGGCCTCGCTGGCGTCGGGGTCGGTGTCGAGGACGACCTGGGCCAGGTCGAGCCCGTCGATGCCGTCGACCAGCGCCTGGTGGGCCTTGCTGATGATGGCGAACCGGTCGCCCTCCAGGCCCTCCACGACGTACAGCTCCCACAGCGGCCGGCTGCGGTCCAGCTCGCGCGGGTGGACCCGGGCCACGAGCTCGCGCAGCTGGTCGAGGCTGCCCGGGCGGGGCAGGGCGAGCCGGCGGACGTGGAAGCCGAGGTCGAAGCGGGGGTCGTCGACCCACACGGGGCCGGCCAGGCGGCCCGGGACCTCGCGGACGCGCTTGCGGTAGCGGGGCACGAAGGCGATCCGGCCCGCCAGGTGCCGCTGCAGGCGGGGGTAGTCGATGGGGCCCTCGAAGACCATCACCGTGCCGACGTGCTGGGGGACGCCTTGCTCCTCGGCGTACAGGAACGAGGCGTCCAGAGCGCTCAGGCGGTCGGACACCCTCGCGATGCTACCCAGCCACGGGCCCTGGTTACCCGCTGGTAGCCCTCCGGCGGCGGCCGCCCTCGCCGCGCGGGCGCCCGCCGCGCCGGAGCGTCCTGGCCGCCCGGGCCGGCGCGGGCAGCAGCGCGTCGGCCAGGTCCCGCAGCGCGGCCCGGGCCGGGCTGTCGGGTGCGTGCTCGGCCAGCGTGCGGCCCGCGAGCAGGGCCCGGTCGGTGGCCGGCCGGTCGTCGGGCACCAGGTGGCGCACCTGGACGCCGGCGAAGCGCTCGAGCGCCTCGGTCACCCGCGCGGAGGGGCCGCGGCCCACCGCGTCGGCCCGGACGCGGTTGACGACCACGACGGGTGCGGCCGAGGGGACGACGGCGGCGAGGTCCTGCAGCGCCCGGACCAGCCGCTGCAGGCCCACCGGGTCCGCCGAGCCGACGACGAGGACGTCGTCGGCGGTGCGGAGCACGTCCAGGGCCGCGCCGTTGCGCCGAGGTGCGGCCGTGTCGTACGACAGCTCCTCGTCCTCCTCCAGGGGCGGCGCGAGGTCGACGACCACCACGTCGGCGAGCACCCGCCCGGCCGCGAGCACCGCCTCCAGCCCGGCGGGACGCAGCTCGCTCCACCGGGCCGCGCGGGTCAGCCCGGTGAGCACCCGCAGCCCGGGCGACGCCGCGGGGGCGAGCCGGGCCAGCAGGGCCGGGTCGAGCCGGCCGTCCAGGCCCGCGCGGACCGCGGCCACCAGGCCCGGCGACTCGTCGAGCAGGCCGAGCACCTGGGCGACGGAGGCCGCGTAGGTGTCCGCGTCGACGAGCAGCACCTCGGTCCCCGCCGCGGCCAGCTCCGCGGCGACGCCGACCGCGACGGTCGTGCGGCCCGGCGCGCCCGCCGGCCCCCACACGGCCACGACCCGGCCCCGGGCGGTCGAGGACGGCCCCGGCACGCCGGGCGCACCGAGGGCCCGGTCGAGCACGCTGGCCGTCCGGACCTCGCCGGGCGCGGGGGCGCGGCCGGACCCGCCGGCCGGCTCGTCCGGACCACCGGGCAGGGAGCCGCCCGGAGGCCGCCCAGGGCCGTCGCCGGACCCGCCCGCCGGTCCGTCGGGCTGCCCGCCCACGGGGTCGCGACCCGGTCCGCCGGTCCGGTCGCCGGTCCGGTCGCCGGTCCGGTCGCCCGACTGCTGCTCGGTCTGCTGCTCCGTCTGTTCGTCGGTCTGCTCGTCGGTCCGCCCGCCCGTCGGGTGACCGACCGCGGGCGGGGCGACCGGTCCGCGGTCGAGCACCGGGGCGGCACCGGCCGCACCGACAGCGCCGGCCGCGGCGACGACGGCCGCCGCCAGCGCCCCCTCGTCCTGCTGGGGGCGGCCGGGGGCCCCGGCCACCTCGACCACGGGCACGGCCCAGGCCCGCAGCCGTTCGCGAGCTCTCCCGGTCGGGGTCGACGACGCCCGAGCACGGCGAGGCCGGCACGGCGCAGCCGGTCCACGACGTCGCCGTCGATCCCGTCGAACGCCTCGTTGAGCACCGCCACCGACGCCAGGCCCGACCTCCGCCACGCTCAGCAGCTCCGCCACGTCCGCGCAGCGGCGCACCAGGGCCAGGTCGCGCCGGCCCGACAGGGCCACCGCGACCACGCTCTCGGAGGGCCCGGACACCGCCGTGACGACACCGACCGGCGTCCTGCCCCAGGCCGGGCCGGTGCTCACCCGCGCGGCCCGGGCACCAGGACCAGGTCGATCCGGTCCTCGGCCGCCAGCGCCGCGAGCAGGCTGCGCACCCCGTCCGGCTCCAGCATCACCTGCACCTGGGTGCCGCTCTGCGAGCCCAGCCCGCCGCCGCCCTCGACGACGGCGAAGACGTCGGCCGAGCCGACCAGCAGCTCCGGGTCCCCGAACTCCGAGGTGCCCTCGCGGGGCGCGACCCACAGGTCGACCGCGGCCCCGCGCACCAGGCCGTCCGGGCGGGGGCCCTGCCAGTCCAGCGCCACCGGCCGGCTGTCGAGCTCCTCGGCGCGACCGACGGCGGAGGCGGGGAGCAGCTCGCCGGCGGGCACCGTGCGCAGCGCGACCGAGTCGGGGGCCAGGGCCGTCCCGGCCGCCAGGTACGAGCCGTCGACGTCGCCCAGCCGGACCCGGACCACCCGCAGGTCCGCCTCGGACAGGACGTCCCCGCGCACCAGGGTCTCCCTCGCCGACAGCACCGGGACGGTGTCGTCGGCGGCGGCCACCAGCAGGCCGCCCGCGACCGTCGCCCCCAGCACCAGGACCAGCCCGACGAGCAGCCGCGGGTCCCGCCACGACGGGCGGCGCAGCCGCCGCGCGGGGACGCTCGGGTACGCGCTCGTGCTGGTCGGGACCCCCATGGCGGGAACCTAGCAAGGCGTCCGGCGGTGGGGGGCCGGCCCCGGAGGACCTGTGGACGACGTCCGCCGTCCGGCCCTGGGGATCTGCCACCATCCGTGCATGCCCGCTCGATTCGTGCCCCTGGCCGACGTCGCCGAGACGCTGAGCATCTCCGCCGCCCAGGCCTACGCCCTGGTCCGCCGGGGTGACCTGCGCGCGATCCAGGTGGGCGGTCGCGGGCAGTGGCGGGTGGAGGTGGACGAGCTCGAGGCCTACATCCAGCGGATGTACGCCGAGACCGAGCGCCTCGCCGCCGAGCCGTCGGACGGCGAGGCCGCGCGCTCACGCCGACGCGTCGAGCCGGGCGGGGGAACGACCGACCCGCGGGCCTGACCCGCAGGCCCTCGGCCGCGACGCCCGGACTGGTCCTCGCGAGCGGCCGTGGGCGCGGTCCCCGCCTCGGTCGGCGGCTGCGGTCAGCGGCTCGGTCAGCGGCTCGGTCAGCGGCTCGGTCAGCGGCTCGGTCAGCGGCTCGGTCAGCGGCTGCGCACCACGCGCAGCGCCCGCAGCGGCACGGACCGCGGGCCGCCGGCGGAGCCGTCCCGGTCGCCCGGTCGCAGCGGGACGAGGTCGAGGTGGTCCGCCCCCACGGCGGAGGGCACCCCGCGCACCTCGCTGACGCTGGTGAGGACGCGGACCTCGGCACGGTCGCGCACCAGGCCGCGCAGCGCGGAGGCCAGGCCGAGACGGCGCAGGACGGCGCCGGGGGCGGGGGCGACGGCGCGGCCGAGGCCGGTGACCGCGTCCAGACGCCTCCACCGGGACGAGCGCGAAGCCGCCGCCCTCGTCGTCGAGCAGGACGAAGTCGGCCCCCACCTCGCTGACGGTGCCGCGGACCGTCCACGGACCGGCCTCGAGGACCAGGGCGGAGCCGACGTGCGCGCGCAGCCGGTCGACGAGGCCGACGGAGCGGCGCTCGATGCGGACCCGCTCCGCGACCTCGGCGTCGAGGGCGGCCCGCTGCTCGCCGTCGAGCTGCGCCTCGAGGTCGGCGAAGAGCGAGTCCCAGCGCATCCCGGGACAGTACCGCCTCACCAAGGAGCATCAAGTGCGTCCTCACGCGCTTGACAACATCAAACGGCATCAAACATGCTCGTCCGACATCACGAGAGGACCGCCATGCTGACCACGTCCCGCCGTCGCCTCCCCGCTGCCGCCCTGTCCGTCGCTGTGGTCGTGGTCCCGGGAGCGTCCGCTGTGCTCCTGGTGGCCGTGGGGGCCGCGACCGGTGCCCGCTCGCTGCGCGAGGTCGACGCCGCCGGCGCGCTGCTCGCGCTGGCGAGCCTCGCGCTGGCCGCCGTGCTCGCCTGGGCCACGGCTGCCGCGGCCGCCGGGGTCGTCGAGGCCTGGTCCGGGACCGGAGGCACGGCCCTGTCCGAGGACCGGGGCCCGGTGCCGGGCGCGTCGGCGCGCGGGCGGGGCGCCGCCGTGACGGCCGGGGTCGCTGCCCTGGTCGCGGCGGCCCTCACCGCCCCTGCGGCCGGCGCCTCGGTCCTGCCGCCGGGCCGGTCGGAGGTGCTCGTGACGCAGGACGTCGCGGGTCCCGGCAGCCCTGGTCCCCAGGCCGACGACCCCGCCGCCCAGGACCCCGCCGCCCAGGACCCCGCCGCCCAGGACCCCGCCGCCCAGGACCCCGCCGCCCAGGACCCCGCCGCCCAGGACCCCGACGGTGGGACCGCCGTGGCCGGCTCCTGGTCCGCCCTCGCCGAGGGGTTCCGCGCCCCTCGGGGAGCGTCGCTGGGAGCGGCCGCGCTGGTCACCGCGCAGCCGTCCCGCCCGTCCTCCCCGGCCGTCGCCGAGGTCGTCGTGGTGTCCGGGGACAGCCTGTGGTCCATCGCCGCCCGCCACCTGGGGCCCGGCGCCGACGCGGCCGAGGTCGCCGAGGCCTGGCCCGCGTGGTGGGACGCCAACCGGGCCGTCGTCGGCGACGACCCCGACCTGCTGCTGCCCGGCCAACGGCTGGTCGTCCCGTCCCGGTGAGACCGGTGAGCCCGGCGGGACCGGTGAGCCCGGCGGGACCGCCGGGGCCTCCACCAGCACGGCGGGACCCGCACCCCGACCTCGTCGGCACCCGTGCCGGCCGCCACCCACGTCGTCCGACCCCGTGAACCACCCAGCCCGAGGAGCGAGCATGACCGCAGCCCACCACGAGCCCGCCGCTCCCGGTCCCGCCGGACGCCTGCACCTGGTGCCGGCACCCGAGCCCGTCGCGGGCACCGCGCCCCCGCTGCGGCTGCGCGCGCTCCCCCAGCCGCAGCCCGCCGCCTGGGCCCCGGGCGACGGCGACCGCGGTCGCCAGGACCCGGGCCGGGGCCCTGGCCGGGCCGCCGGCCAGCTGGCCCTCGTCCTGCACGGCGTGCCCCGGGCGACGGCGGAGCCCGGCCCGGACGACCCGGTGCCGACCCCGTCCAGCGACCTGCCGTGCCCGGACGCGCTGGCCCGCAGCCTCGTCCAGGCCGCCATGGACGTCGTCCGCGGGCACCGGCCGGCCACGCAGGTGCTCCGGTGGACGACGCCGGAGGTGTACTCCCAGCTGCGGCAGCGGGCCCGGCTCGAGCAGGCCACGAGCCGGCCCGGCGGCCGCCGACCGGTGGTGCGGACCCTGCGGGCCTCGGCCGCCGGCCCGCGCGGGGTGGAGGTGAGCGCGGTGGTCCTGGACGGTGCTCGGGCCCGCGCGGTGGCGGCCCGCCTGGACGGCGAGGACGGCCGCTGGCGGCTCACCGCGCTGGTCATCGGCTGAGGCCCGCACCGACGCGCGAGGCGGCCGGCCCCCGTGGGGACCGGCCGCCTCGTCGGCTCATGCGTGTCGTGCGTGCCGTGCGGGTCCTGCGTGCCGTGCGCGTCCTGCGTGCCGTGCGCGTCCTGCGCTCGGCCCCACTTGGTGCCCTTGGCCGCCGCGCGGCGCTGTGCCCGGTTGGCCTCCGGCGCCGCGCCGTCGGCCGACCGCCGCCCGCGCCCCCGGACGCCCGCGGCGGGCGGCCGCCGCCGGCCGGGCGAGGCCGGGCGCGTGCGTCGCCGTCCAGGTCGGGCGGAGTACGAAGCGCACCGACCCGCTGGTCCAGGCCCGGCACCGAAAACCCGTCGGGGTCGTCCTCGTCCCCGGTCCCGGCGGACGCCGTCCGCCGCGACCGGCTGGTCCACGGCCGGCTCCTCGGCCTGTGCCGCGGCGCCGGGCTGGTCCTTGCCGCACCGGCGCGGGACAGCCGGCTGGGCACCCGGTCAGGCGACGGCCACCGCGCCGTCGCCGACGATCTCCACCCCGGCGGGCGGCGTCGGCGGCGTGATCGTGGAGCTGCGCGGCGAAGACCAGCCGGACGGTCTCCTCCTTGATGCCCTGGTCATGGC
>CAVVQD010000006.1:0-77500 GCA_963750335.1 uncultured Actinomycetota bacterium | reverse complement strand
GTGCTTCTTCTGCTCCTACCGTCACTCTCGCTTCTTCGGAGCTGAAAGAGGTTTACAACCCGAAGGCCGTCATCCCTCACGCGGCGTCGCTGCATCAGGCTTTCGCCCATTGTGCAATATTCCCCACTGCTGCCTCCCGTAGGAGTCTGGGCCGTGTCTCAGTCCCAGTGTGGCCGGTCGCCCTCTCAGGCCGGCTACCCGTCGTCGCCTTGGTGAGCCATTACCTCACCAACAAGCTGATAGGCCGCGAGCCCATCCTCCACCAAAAAATCTTTCCAGCCCCAGACCATGAGGTCGAGGCTCGTATCCGGTATTAGCACCGGTTTCCCGGAGTTATCCCAGAGTGAAGGGCAGGTTGCTCACGTGTTACTCACCCGTTCGCCACTGATCCACCCCGAAGGGCTTCACCGTTCGACTTGCATGTGTTAAGCACGCCGCCAGCGTTCGTCCTGAGCCAGGATCAAACTCTCCATAGATGCATAACCCCCACACACCCGAAGGCACATGGGACATCTGCGTGTTGATCTCGGCATAAGCGATCCCCAGCAAAGAGGACCGCCACCATAACGAATCGACCAACCACCACACCCCAAAAGGACATGGAAGCCAGCCGAACATATCTGGCATCAATTTTTGGCACGCTGTTGAGTTCTCAAGGAGCAGATGCTCACCAGTTCGTCCCGTCAGGGACTCTCTGGGGCTTCGGTTGGCCGCCCGGGCCGGCCCGCCTCGCGGCGGCCTGGCCTCTGCGGGGCCCCGTCCACCTCGCGGTGTCCGGCGCTCCCCGTGGGGCGACGAAGAGAAAGTTACGGGGATGCGTCCGGCGGGTCAAATCCGCTGGTCAGGGGCAGGGTCCGGCTCAGCCGGCACGGGTGACCGCAGCCAGGGTCTTCCGCCCCCGGCGGAGCACCGCGACGCGCCCGTGGACGAAGTCCTCCGGGGACAGCGCGGCGTCCTCGTCGACCACCTTGACGTTGCCCACCGACACGGCTCCTTCGCCGATGGAGCGCCGGGCGGCCGACCGGCTCGGGGACAGCCCCGTCGCCGTGAGCGCGTCCACCACGGAGGCGCCGGCCGGCAGGACGGCCCCGGGCAGCTCGGCGGCGGCGTCGACGAGCGTCTTCTCGTCCACCGCCCGCAGGTCCTCGCCCCCGAACAGCGCCCGGGCGGCGGCCTCCACCGCGTCCCGCACCTGCGGCCCGTGCACGAGCGCCGTCAGCTCGGAGGCCAGGCGCCGCTGCGCCGCCCGCAGGTACGGGCGCTCGTCGGTGTCGGTGGCCAGCTGCTGCTCCTCGTCCAGGTCCATCGAGGAGAAGAACCGGACGTAGGACATGACGTCGCGGTCGTCGCTGTTGAGCCAGAACTGGTGGAAGGCGTAGGGGCTCGTCATGGCGGGGTCCAGCCAGACGGCACCCCCCTCGGACTTGCCGAACTTGGTGCCGTCCGCCTTGGTCACCAGCGGGGTGCCCATCGCGTGCACCCCCTGGCGCTCCACCCGGTGCACCAGGTCCACCCCCGCGGTGAGGTTCCCCCACTGGTCGGACCCCCCGGTCTGCAGCCGCACCCCGTGCCGGCGGTGCAGCTCGAGGAAGTCGGCGGCCTGCAGGAGCTGGTAGCTGAACTCGGTGTAGCTGATGCCGTGCTCGCTGTTGAGCCGCGCGCTCACCGCCTCCTTGGCCAGCATCTTGGACACCCGGAAGTGCTTGCCGACGTCGCGCAGCAGCTCCAGCGCGCTCATGCCGCCCAGCCAGTCGAGGTTGTTGACCATCGTCGCGGCCGCCGGTCCCTCGAACGACAGGAAGGGACCGAGCTGGTCCCGGATCCGGTCCACCCACTCCGCCACCTGCTCCGCGGAGTTCAGGGTCCGCTCCGACGTCGGCCGGGGGTCGCCGATGAGCCCGGTCGCACCTCCCACCAGCGCGAAGGGCCGGTGCCCGTGCTCCTGGAACCGCCGCAGCGTGAGCACCTGCGTGAGGTGGCCGACGTGGAGGCTGGGGGCGGTCGGATCGAAGCCGCAGTACAGCGAGACCGGACCGGCGGCGAGCTCCGCCTGGAGCGCGTCCTCAGGGGTGCTCACCGCCACGAGGCCTCGTCGCTGCAGGTCCTGCCAGACCGCTCCGGTCGACGTGCTCACGGTGCTCCTCCTGGTGCTGCGTCTCCCCCGTCCCCTGCGGCGGGGGCCGACGGGGCCCCCGGTGCAGGGCGGGCCGTGCGCGACGGCCGGGCCCGGGGCTGGGCAGCACGGTACGCGGACACGCTCGGGCTGCGTGCGTCCCACCAGCGCCACGGCGTCGCGGCACCCTCGCCCGAGACCCCGACCCGCGGCCCCGAGCGCACCTCGGCGGGCGGCCGGAGAGCCGGCAGCAGACGGACCCGCCCGGCCGGGTCGAGGAGGTCGGTCCCGTCGTCCGCGCCGGTGATCCCGAGGGCGCGGGTGAGCCTGGCCGGACCCCGGGCCAGGTCGGCGTCCCGCACGGCCGCGGGCCTCCGCGAGCGTGCGAGGCACGCACCCTCCTCCACCTCGCCGGCCCGGACGAGGACCGCACCGGCGACCCCACCGTCGACCGGGCCGTCGAGCGTGCCGGGTGCGCCCGCCACCGGGTGGACGACGACGTTGGCGCACCAGTGCATGCCGTAGGTGAAGTAGACGTACAGCAGCCCGGGCCGACCGAACATGGTCGCGTTCCGCGGCCGCAGGCCCTTGTGGGCGTGCGAGCCGGGGTCCTCCCCCACGCCGGCGTAGGCCTCGACCTCGCTGACGCGCAGCACGACGCGCCCGTCGTCCCCCTCGACCACCAGGCGGCAGCCGAGCAGCGCCGGGGCGACGACCTCGGCCCGGCCCTCGAGCAGCCGCGCCAGGTCGCCGGCACCGGGCGCACCGGGCCCACCGGTCACTGCTGCTGCGGCCCCGTGGCCCAGGCCCGCGCGCCGGCGACGGCCTCGCGCAGCGCCTCGCGCTGCTCGGTGACGCGCACGGGGGCGGTGCCCCCGACGGCGTCGCGCGAGGCGATCGCGCCGTCCACGTCCAGGACGCCACGGACCTCGGGCGACAGGTGCGGGCTGATGGCGACCAGGTCGGCGTCGCTCAGCTCGTGCAGCTCGAGTCCCCGCTGCTCGCAGGCCTGGACGCAGGCGCCGGCCACCTCGTGGGCGACGCGGAAGGGCACGCCCTGCCGGACGAGCCACTCGGCGACGTCGGTGGCCAGGGAGAACCCGGCCGGGGCCAGCGCGGCCATGCGGGCGGTGTCGAAGCGCATGGTGGCGACCATGCCCGCCATCGCGGGCAGGACGAGCGACAGCTGGGCGACGGAGTCGATGACCGGTTCCTTGTCCTCCTGCAGGTCGCGGTTGTACGCCAGGGGCAGGCCCTTGAGCGTGGCCAGGAGGCCGGCGAGGTTGCCGATGAGGCGGCCGGACTTGCCCCGGGCGAGCTCGGCGATGTCGGGGTTCTTCTTCTGCGGCATGATCGAGCTGCCGGTGGCCCAGGCGTCGTCCAGCCGCGCGAACGAGAACTCGTGGGTCGTCCAGAGGACGACCTCCTCGGCCAGGCGGGAGACGTCGACCGCGGTCATGGCCAGCACCCACGCCGCCTCGGCCGCGAGGTCCCGCGAGGACGTGCCGTCGATGGAGTTCTCCACCGGGCGCGAGAACCCCAGCTCGGCGGCGACCACAGCCGGGTCCAGCCCGAGGGAGGTCCCGGCGAGGGCGCCGGACCCGTAGGGGCTCGCGTCGGCCCGCGCGTCCAGGTCGCGCATCCGGCCGACGTCGCGCAGCAGCGCCCAGCCGTGCGCCTGCAGGTGGTGGGCGAGCAGGACCGGCTGCGCGTGCTGCAGGTGGGTCCGGCCGGGCATGGCCGCCCCGGGGTGCGCGTCGGCCTGCGAGAGGAGGGCGTCGACGAGGTCGGCGACCAGGACGGCCACGTGGCGCACCGCGTCGCGCAGCCACATCCGCAGCAGGGTGGCGACCTGGTCGTTGCGGCTGCGCCCGGCCCGCAGGCGCCCGCCCAGGTCGGGCCCGAGGCGCTCGATGAGGCCGCGCTCCAGGGCGGCGTGGACGTCCTCGTCGTCCGGTGCGGGGACGAAGGTCCCCGCGGCGACGTCGGCGGCCAGCCCGGCGATCCCGCTCAGCAGGCCGTCCCGCTGGTCGTCGTCGAGCAGGCCGGCCCGGTGGAGCACGAGGGCGTGCGCCGCGGAGGCCCGCAGGTCGTACGGCGCGAGCACCCAGTCGAAGTGCGTGGAGACGCTGAGCGCGGCGAGGGCGTCGGACGGTCCGCTGGCGAAGCGTCCGCCCCACAGCGCCCCCCCGACCGTGGTGCCGGGACCGGCGGCCGGCCCCGGCGCCGACGGACCGCTCACGGCACCTCGGTGACGTCGAGGTCGGCCGTGAGGCGGACGTTGCGGGCGGCGGCCAGCTTGCTCGGCAGGCCCCACAGCTCGATGAAGCCCTTGGCCAGGCTCTGGTCGAAGGTGTCGCCCTCGTCGTAGGTGGCCAGGCCGAAGTCGTACAGCGCCGACGGGCTGCGCCGGCCCGTGACGACCGCGCGGCCGCCGTGCAGCGTCATCCGGATGTCGCCCGTGACGTGCTCGGCGGTGTCGGCGACGAACGTGTCCAGCGCGTGCTTGAGCGGCGAGCTCCACAGCCCGTCGTAGACCAGCTCGCTCCACCGCTGCTCGACGCCCCGCTTGAACCGGGCCAGGTCGCGCTCGAGGGTGACGTTCTCCAGCTCCTGGTGGGCGGCGATGAGGGCCATCGCGCCCGGCGCCTCGTAGATCTCGCGGCTCTTGATGCCGACGAGCCGGTCCTCGACGACGTCGATGCGGCCGATGCCCTGGGCGCCGGCGCGGGCGTTCATCTGCTCGATGGCCTGGAGCATGGTCACGGGCTCGCCGTCGATGGCGACGGGCACGCCGCGCTCGAAGCTGATGAGCACCTCGTCGGCGTCACGCGGCGTCGACGGGTCCTGGGTGTAGGAGTACACGTCCTCGATCGGGCCGTTCCAGATGTCCTCGAGGAAGCCCGTCTCCACCGCGCGCCCCCACACGTTCTGGTCGATCGAGTAGGGCGACTTCTTCGTCACGTCGATGGGCAGCGAGTGCTGGGTGGCGTAGTCGATGGCCTTGTCGCGGGTCAGGGCGAGGTCACGGACCGGGGCGATGCAGGCGAGGTCGGGGGCCAGCGAGGCGATGCCGACCTCGAAGCGGACCTGGTCGTTGCCCTTGCCGGTGCAGCCGTGCCCGACGACGCTCGCGCCGTGCTGGCGGGCCGCCTCGACGAGGTGCCGGACGATGACCGGGCGGCTGAGCGCGGAGACGAGCGGGTAGCGCTCCATGTACAGCGCGTTGGCGTGCAGGGCGGGCAGGCAGTACTCGTCGGCGAACTCGTCCCGGGCGTCGGCCACGTAGGCCTCGACCGCGCCGCAGGCCAGGGCCCGCTGCCGGATGGTCTCCAGGTCCTCGCCGCCCTGACCGACGTCGACGGCCACCGCGACGACCTCGGCGCCGGTGCGCTCGCCGATCCAGCCGATGGCCACGGAGGTGTCGAGGCCGCCGGAGTAGGCGAGGACGACCCGGCCGGACGTGGTGTCGGGGGTGGGGCTGGTGCTCACGGGGTGTGCTCCTGTCGGTCAGGGGGTGCGGGGAGGGTAGAGGGCCGGGGTGTCGTCCGGGCCGGTCGGGCCAGGTCGGGGGGCGCTACGTCGGGGTGGCGCTCAGGTCGAGGAACCGGTCGGCGACGGCGGGGCCGCCGAGGGGATCGCGGGTGATGACGAGGACGGTGTCGTCGCCGGCGATGGTGCCGAGGACGCCGGGCACCACCGCGTGGTCCACGGCCGAGGCGAGGAACTGGGCCGCGCCCGGAGGGGTGCGCAGCACGACGAGGTTGGCGGAGGCGACGGCGCTGACCAGCAGCTCCGCGCACCGCCGGGCCAGCCGGGCCGCCAGGACGTCCTCGGAGACGTCGGAGACGGGGCTGACGTCCCCGCCCTCCCCCGGCACGGCGTAGACCAGGCTGCCGTCGGGGTGGCGCACCTTGACCGCACCGACCTCGACGAGGTCGCGCGACAGCGTGGCCTGGGTGACGGAGTGGCCGGCCTCGGCGAGCGCCTCGCCGAGCTGGGTCTGCGAGCGGACGGCACGCCGGCTGATGACGTCGACCACGGCGGCCTGGCGGGCGGCCTTGCTGCGCACGACACCGTGGCCCGCGTCGCCGGCCCTCGGGGTGCTCACGAGGACCCCTGCCGCAGCAGCCAGACCAGCAGGGCCTTCTGCGCGTGCAGCCGGTTCTCCGCCTCGTCCCAGACCGCCGTGCCGGGGGCGTCGATGACCGCGGCGTCGATCTCCTTGCCGCGGTAGGCGGGCAGGCAGTGCAGCACCAGCGGGTCGGTGCCGGCGGCGCGCCACGGCGGCCTCGGTCAGCGCGTACGGCACGAAGGGCGCCGAGCGGTCGTCGCTCTCGCCCTCCTGCCCCATGGACACCCACGTGTCGGTGGCCAGGACGTCGGCGCCGTCGACGGCGGCGCGGGGGTCCGGCGACCACGCGTCACCGAGCCCCCGGTGAGGGCGGCGCGGCGGCGGGCGTCCTCGACGACGTCGGGGCGGGGCAGGTAGCCCTCGGGGCCCGAGAGCCGCACGTGCATGCCGGCGGTCGCGCCGGCGAGGGCGTAGGAGCCGGACATGTTGTTGGCCGCGTCGCCGAGGTAGGCCAGCGTGAGCCCGGCCAGCCGGCCGGTGCGCTCGCGCACGGTCTGCAGGTCGGCGAGCAGCTGGCAGGGGTGGAAGTCGTCGGTGAGGGCGTTGACCACCGGGACGGCGCTGACCGACGCCATCCGCTCGATCCGCTCGTGGGCCCCGGTGCGCCAGGTGATCGCGGCCACCTGCCGGTCGAGGACCCGGGTGGTGTCCTCGATCGGCTCGCCGCGGCCGAGCTGCGACCCGGCGGCGTCGACGACCAGCGGGTAGCCCCCGAGGTGGGCGACGCCGACCGAGAACGAGACGCGCGTCCGGGTGCTGGGCTTGTCGAACAGGAGGGCGACGGCCTGCGGGCCCTCGAGCGGGCGCTCGGCGAAGGGTGCGGCCTTGAGGACGTCGGCCAGGTCGAGGACCTCGAGCAGCTCCTCGGGCGACAGGTCGTCGTCGCGCAGCAGGTGGCGGGTCATGCGTCGTCCCTCCCGGGTGCGTCGGCGGCGTCGAGCAGGGCGGGCAGCGCGTCGAGGAAGGCCTGCGCCTGGGCGTCGGTGAGCACGAGGGGCGGGGCGAGCCGCACGGCGTCGGGGGCGACGGCGTTGACCACGAAGCCCGCCTCGAGGGCGGCGGCGGTGACCTCGGCGGCCCGCGGCCGGGTGAGGACGACCGCGAGCAGCAGGCCCTCGCCGCGCACCCCGGCCAGCAGCGGGTGCCGGACCGCGCCGATGCCCTCCCGCAGCAGGGCGCCGAGGTGCCGGGCCCGTTCCAGCAGCCCGTCGCGCTCCAGCACGTGCAGCGTGGCCAGGGCGGCCGCGGAGGCGACGGGGTTCCCGCCGAACGTCGTGCCGTGCTGGCCGCGGCCGAGCAGGCCGGCCGCGCGGGCGCCGTAGGCCACCGCCGCGCCGACGGGGATCCCCCCGCCGAGCCCCTTGGCCATCGTCACCACGTCGGGGCGCATGGCCGGGTCCGCGGCGACCGCGTCGCCGAGGTGGTGGGGCTGCTGCCACGCCAGCCAGGTGCCGGTCCGCCCGGCGCCGGTCTGGACCTCGTCGAGCACGAGCAGCGCGCCGTGCGCGCGGGTGAGGCGCCGGACGGCGGCCAGGTAGCCGGCCGGGGCGGGCCGGACTCCGCCCTCGCCCTGCACGGGCTCCAGGACGACGGCGGCGACGGGGCCGGCGGGCTCGTCGGCGAGCCCTGCCGCCATGGCGTCGACGTCGCCGAAGGGCACGTGCTCGACGCCGCCGGGCAGGGGCTCGAACGGCTCCCGGTACGCCGCGGTGGCGGTGAGGGCCAGGGCGCCCATGGTGCGGCCGTGGAAGCCGCCCTGGGCGGCGATCACCCGGGTGCGGCCGGTCCGCCGGCTCATCTTGAACGCGGCCTCGTTGGCCTCGGCGCCGCTGTTGCACAGGAACACCCGACTGCCCTCGGGGGCGTCGGCGACCCGGAGCAGCTCCTCGGCCAGGCCGACCTGAACGGGGGTGGCGGCGAGGTTGGAGACGTGCCCGAGCGTGGACAGCTGGGCGGCGACGGCGCCGGTCAGCGCGGGGTGCGCGTGACCGAGGACGGTGGTCGCGATCCCGGCCAGCAGGTCGACGTAGCAGGCACCGTCGGCGTCCCACACCAGGGCGCCCTCGCCCCGCACCAGGACCCGGGCGGGGCGGCCGTAGGTCCCCATGAGCGAGGCGGCGTGCCGGTCGAGCCACCCGTCACCCTGCGGGCGCTCGAGCGTCCCCTCCGGGGTCGTCACCGTCATGTGCATGACTATACATACATATGAATGATGGGCACCAGCGCGCCACCGCCGTGTGCGGCTCGTGCGGATGTGGCAGGTTCCCCCGGTGCCCGAGCCCGAGACCCCGCCCTTCGACCTGGCCCGCGACCCGATGCTGGCCGCGGCCCGCCCGGCGGCCGTGACGGTGCGCAGCGGCGTGGTCGAGTGCCTGCACCACGGCGTCGGCGCCGCCGTCCGCCTCGGCCCCGGTGCGGGCGACGAGGAGCGGGGCGAGCTGGTCGCGGGCCTGGGGAGCACGGACCTCGTGGTCCTCCCCCGCTCCGCGCTCAAGCTGCTGCACGCGGTGGCCTTCCTCGAGGCCGGGCTCGAGGTGGACGACGAGCTGCTCGCCGTCACGTGCGCGAGCCACTCCGGGGAGCCCGGCCACCTGGCCGTGGTCCGGCGGCTGCTCGCGCACGCGGGCCTGGCCGAGGGCGACCTGCGGGGCACGCCCGACCTGCCCATCGACGCCGAGGCCGCGTTCGCGTGGCGCGCGGCCGGCGGGTCGGCGTCGTCCCTCACCCAGAACTGCTCGGGCAACCACGCGGGCATGCTCGCCGCGTCGGTCGCGGCCGGCTGGCCCACCGAGGGCTACACCCGGGCCGACCACTCGGTGCAGCGCGCGATCGCGGCCACCACGGACCGGCTCGCGGCCGGAGTCTCCCCCCACGTCGCCGTCGACGGCTGCGGCGCCCCCGCCTTCGGCACCACCGTGGCCGGGCTGGCCCGGGCCTACGCGGCGATCGGCGGCGCGGCGGCCGGCACCCCCGAGGCGCGGGTCCGGGACGCGGTGCTCGCCCACCCGTGGCTGGTCGGGGGCACCGGCCGCCGCAACACCCGCCTCATGGGCGCCCTGCCCGGCGTGGCCGTCAAGGACGGCGCGGACGGCGTCATCGCCGCGGGCTGGACCGCCCCCGACGGCTCGGGCGTCGGCGTGGCCGTCAAGGTCCTCGACGGCGCGGACCGCGGCCGGGGCGTGCTGCTCGCCGAGGGCATGCGCCGGGCCGGGCTCGACGTTCCGGTGTCCGTGCCCGGCGTCACCGACCGGGTGCTCGGGCACGGCGAGCCCGTCGGAGCCGTCGTCGCGCTGCCGTGGGGCTGACCGGCCTGTCGGAGGACGACGGGCCGGACGAGGCGGAGCAGGCGCGCGCCTGGCCCGCGCTGGAGACCGAGCCGCTCGACGGCTGGACTCTGCGCTTCTCGCACGGCGTGACCCGCCGGGCGAACTCGGTCCTCCCGGTCCGCGTGCCGGACGACGTGGGGTCCGCGGTGGCCGAGGCGGAGCGGCGGTACCGGGCCCGCGGGCTGGTGCCCACCTTCCAGGTCGGCCGGTCCGCGCAGCCCGCGGACCTCGGTGAGCGGCTCGCGCGGCGCGGGTACCGCGAGGTCTCCCCCACCCGCGTCCTGCAGGCCCGGGCGGGCGAGGTGCTCGCGCACGAGGCCCACGCGGGCCGGGACGCGATGGTCGTCACCGCCGCCGCGCGGCCCGAGGAGGAGTGGTTCACGGCGTGGGCCGCCCTGGACGGTCCGCCGTCACGACCGGAGGCCGACGTGGCCGCCGCCGTCATGGCCGGAGTGCCCTCGCGCTACCTGGCGGCCCGCGCGGACCCCGACGGTCCGCCGGTGGGCGTGCTGCGCGCCACCCCGGTCGGGGCGTCGCTGTCCCTGGCCTGCCTGGCCGTCGACCCGTCGTCCCGCCGCCGGGGCGTGGCCCGCGCGCTCGTGCTCGAGGCGGTCCGCGCCCGCCCGCCGGGGACCCCGGTGTGGCTGCAGGTGCTGGCCACGAACACGGCGGCCGCCCGGCTCTACGCCGGGCTCGGCTTCCAGGACGTCGGCGGCTACGCGTACCTGGTCGCTCCGGAGCCCTGAGGCCGGGCCGTCAGCAGGCCGGGCCCTCAGCAGAACGGGCCCTCAGAAGGACGCGCGGGGGTGCGACGTGCCGAGGACGAGGGCGACGACCGGGCCTACGACGGACAGCCGGCGCCGGCGGGAGAGCCGGCCGACCGCGCGGGACTGCCAGGGAAAGGACCCCCGGGCCGCGGCGCGGGGGGACGGTGTCGGGCGAGCTGCTTGCGCCGCGCGCCCGCCTCGTCAGGGCGTGACCATGGTCCCGGCGCCGGCGTCGGTGAAGACCTCGACGAGCAGGCTGTGCGGGCGCCGGCCGTCCACGACGTAGGCGCGGGGGACCCCGCCGCGCACGGCCTCCAGGCAGCCGGCCATCTTGGGCACCATGCCGGTCTGGAGCCGGGGCAGCATGGCCTCCAGCGCGTCGGCCGTGACCTCCGAGAGCAGGCTCGAGCGGTCCGGCCAGTCCGCGTACAGCCCCTCGACGTCGGTGAGGACCACGAGCCGGCTCGCGCCGAGAGCGACGGCGAGCGCGGCCGCGGCGGAGTCGGCGTTGACGTTGAGCACCTGCCCGGTGAGCGAGCCGTCGGCGTCCACCTCCGGCGCGACGCTGGACACCACGGGCACCCGTCCCGCGTCGAGCAGGTCGCGGACCGCGCTGGCGTCCACGCCGACCACGTCGCCGACCAGGCCGATGTCCACCTGCTCGACGCTGCCGTCCTCGGCGGTGACGGTCGCGCCGCGGCGGCGGGCGGTGAGCAGCCCGGCGTCCTCGCCGGACATGCCGACCGCGTAGGGGCCGTGCGCGTTGACCAGCCCGACGAGCTCGCGGCCGACGGAGCCGGTGAGCACCATCCGGACCACGTCCATGGCCTCGGGCGTCGTCACCCGGTAGCCGCCGCGGAACTCGCTGGCGATGCCCATCCGGTCGAGCATGGCGCTGATCTGCGGGCCGCCCCCGTGGACCACGACCGGGCGCAGCCCGGCCAGGCGGAGGAAGACGATGTCGGCGGCGAACGCGGCCTTGAGCGCGTCGTCGACCATCGCGTTCCCGCCGTACTTGACGACCACGAGCGCGCCCTGGAGCTGCTGCAGCCACGGCAGCGCCTCCACGAGCACGGCCGCCTTCTGCCCCGCCGCCTCGAGCTCGGCGGCGTGGCGGGCCGTGCCGGTCGTCCCGCCCGTCGTGGTGGTCGGGGCGCCGCTCACGAGGAGTAGGCCGAGTTCTCGTGGACGTAGGCGGTGGTGAGGTCGTTGGTCCAGACGGTCGCCTGCTCGGACCCCGCGTGCAGGTCGATCTCGAGGTCCACCCAGCGGGGCGACAGGTCGACGCCCGAGCGGTCCTCTCCCGGCCCCCCGGCCCGGCAGACCTGGACGCCGTTGACCGAGACGTCCACCTCGAGCGGCTCGAAGGCGGCCCCGGTCGTCCCCACCGCGGCCAGCACCCGGCCCCAGTTGGGGTCCCGGCCGAAGATCGCCGTCTTGACGAGGGCGGAGCGGGCCACCGACCGGCCGACCTCGACCGCGTCCGTCTCGTTCGCCGCCCCGACCACCCGCACGGCCACGTCGTGGTCGGCGCCCTCGGCGTCGGACAGCAGCAGCATGGCCAGCTCGTGGCACACGGCGGTCAGGGCCGCGGCGAACGCCCCCGGCGCCGGCGCGACCCCGGACGCGCCCGAGGCCATGAGGGTGACGGTGTCGTTGGTCGACATGCAGCCGTCGGAGTCGAGCCTGTCGAAGGTCTGGGCCGTGGCCGCCCGCAGCGCCGCGTCCGCCTCGACGGCCGACAGGACGGCGTCGGTGGTGAGGTGGACGAGCATCGTGGCCAGGCCCGGGGCGAGCATGCCCGCCCCCTTGGCCGCGCCGCCGATGCTCCAGCCGGCCCCGTCGACGTGGACGGCCTCCTTGGTCCGGGTGTCGGTCGTCGTGATGGCCGTCGCGAAGCCGGTCCCCTGCTCGGCGCCCCCGCCCAGGACCGTGGCGGCGTCGTCCATGCCGCGCAGCACGGTGCCGGCGTCCAGCGGGACGCCGATGATGCCGGTCGAGCAGACCAGCACGTCGATGGCGCCGACCTCGCGCGCGGCGGTGCCCAGCAGCACCGCGACCCGCTCGGCGGTGGCGTGGGTGACGGAGAAGCCCTCGGCCCCGGTGTAGCAGTTGGCGTTGCCGGCGTTGACGGCCACCGCGCGGGCGGTGCCGGTCCGGACCGCCTGCTCGCTCCACAGCACCGGGTGGGCGCGGGCGCGGTTGCGGGTGAACACGGCCGCGGCCACGTCGAGGGGGCCGTCGTTGACCAGCAGCGCGATGTCGGGCTTCCCGGAGGCCTTGAGCCCGGCGGTGGCGGAGCCGGCGCGGAACCCGGCGGGGCGGGTGACGCTCACGGCGCGAGCCCGGTCGTCGTGAGCCCGGTGGTCTCGGGCAGGCCCAGGGCGAGGTTCGTGGCCTGGACCGCCGCGCCGGCCGTCCCCTTGACGAGGTTGTCGACGGCGGCGACGACCACCACGCGGCCGGCGCGGGGGTCGAGGGTGACCTGCAGCTGCACGGTGTTGGCTCCCAGGGTGTCGGCCGTCCGGGGCCAGCGACCCTCGGGCAGCAGGTGGACGAACGGCTCGTCGGCGTAGGCGGACGCCCACGCGTCGCGGACCTGCGCGCCCGTGGTGCCGGGCCGGACGCGGGCGGTGCAGGTGGCGAGGATGCCGCGCGGCATCGGCGCCAGGGTCGGGGTGAAGCTGACCTGGACCGGGCCGCCGGCGGCGAGGGCGAGGTTCTGCTCGATCTCCGGGGTGTGCCGGTGGCCGCCGCCGACGCCGTAGGGGCTCATCGAGCCCATGACCTCCGCGCCCAGCAGGGGCCCCTTCAGCGCGCGGCCCGCGCCGCTGGTGCCGGACGCCGCGACCACGACGACGTCGTCGGGCTCGAGCAGCGACGCGGCGAAGCCGGGGGCCAGGGCGAGGGACACCGCGGTCGGGTAGCAGCCCGGGACCGCCAGCCGCCTCGGGGCGCCGGCGTCGACGCCCGGCAGCCGGTCGCGCTGGCGGGTGCCGTCGGCGTGCAGGAGCTCGGGCAGGGCGTAGGGCCAGGACCCGCCGTGCGCGCTGCCGTAGAACTGCTCCCAGGCCGCGGCGTCCGTGAGCCGGTGGTCGGCGGCGACGTCCACGACGAGGACGTCCGGGCCGAGCTGCTCGGCGACCTCGGCGCTGTGGCCGTGCGGGAGCGCGAGCGCCACCACGTCGTGGCCGGACAGGACCTCGGCGCTGGTCGGCCGGAGCACGACGTCGGCGAGTCCCGGCAGGTGCGGGTGGTGCTCGCCGAGCGGGCTGCCGGCGCTGGAGGCCGCGGTGAGCGCGCCGACCTCGAGGTCCGGGTGCCCGAGCAGCAGGCGGAGCAGCTCGCCGCCCGCGTAGCCGCTGGCCCCGGCCACCGCCACGGTATACGTCACAATGCATGACTATACACAGCGGCGGGTCAGGCGCCGAGGAGCTCCCGGCAGGCGGCGGTGAGCCCCTCGACCTCGACGGGCGGGTGCCCGAGCGTGCGCCAGCGCTCCGCGGTGAGGCGGAAGCGCCAGCCCTCGCGCCGCTCGCCGCGGGTGACCTCGACGTCCTCGCCGTCGGGCAGGTAGCCCACCCTCCGGCTCACCCCCACGCTGGCGGCGTTGTCCTTCCACGCCTCGGTGGCCGCGTCGAGCGCGCCGAGGTGGTCGAAGGCGAAGGACAGGACCGCGCGCCGCATCCGGGTCCCGGTCCCCCGCCCCTGGTGCTGCTGCCCGAGCCACGACCCCGTGCGGACCTCCCGCCGCACCCCGAACCCGCGCGCCATCAGGTCCTGCACCCCCACGACCGTGCCGCCCCGGACGACCGCGAAGGCCAGCGCCCACCGCTCCGGCGAGACGGCGGCCCGCTGCGACCAGTTCCACATCACCGTGCTGCGGGCGCGCTCGGCCGGGGGCGCGTCGGCCCAGGGTGAGGAGAACGGGGTCCACCCGGGGTCGTGGATGCCGTCGCGGGCCAGCGCCGCGACCGCGAGGAGCAGGTCGTCGGTGAGGTAGCGCAGCTCGAGCCCGTCCTCGACCTCCCCGCCGCCCGTCTCGCGCAGCACGAGGCCCGAGGGCGGGAAGAGCTCGGCCCAGCCGGGCGCCGGCGTGGTGTCCATCCGGCGACGCTAGCCAGGCCGTCGACCCCTTTACGGGCCCGTAGGCTCCGGACGTGGTGCACGACGGCGGGCACCGTCCCGGCTCGCCGGGGCTGCGGCGCGTCGCCGTCGCCCTCTTCCTGGCCGGGGTGGCGACCTTCGCGAGCATCTGGGCCACCCAGCCGCTGCTGCCCACGCTGGCCGCCGACTTCGACGTGACGCCGGCGCAGGCCGCGCTCAGCGTGTCCGGGCCGACCCTCGCCCTAGGGCTGGGCCTGCTCGTGGCCGGTCCCCTGTCCGACGTCCGCGGGCGCACCTGGCTGGTGCACGGCTCGCTGCTGGCCACCGGCCTGGTCGGCCTGGCCTGCGCGGCGGCCTGGTCGTGGGAGTCGCTGCTCGTGCTCCGGACCCTGCAGGGCCTCGCCCTGGCGGGGCTGCCCGCCGTGGCCACCGCCTACCTGCGCGAGGAGGTGGACCGCTCCGCCGCGGCCGGCGTGACCGGGCTGTACGTGGGCGGCACGGCGCTGGGCGGCATGTCCGGCCGGCTGCTCGCGGCGCCGCTGGCCGAGCTCGGCGGGTGGCGCAGCGCGCTCGCCGGCATCGCCGTCCTCGTGCTCGTCTGCGCCGGCCTGGTGCGCTGGCTCCTCCCGGCCTCCCGCCGCTTCTCCCCCGTCCCGGCGCGCCCCCGGGACCTGCTCGCCCAGACCGCCCGGACCCTGCGCGACCCGGTGCTGGTCGGGCTGTTCGCGGTGGGCGGGCTGCTCATGGGCGCCTTCGTCGCCGTCTTCAACGCCCTGGCGTTCCGCCTGGAGTCCCCCGAGTTCGGGCTGAGCACCGGCGTCGCGGGGCTGGTGTTCGCGACCTACGCGCTGGGCAGCGTGGCCTCGACGCTGGCCGGCCGCGTCGGGGGCCGCCCGCCGGGGCCGCGTCCCGTCGTGCCGGTGGCGGTGGCGGTCGCGGTCGCCGGGGTGCTGCTCACCCTGGCCGCCCCGCTCGGGCTGGTGGTGGCCGGGGTGGCGGTCATGGTCGTCGGGTTCTTCGCCGCCCACGGGACCGCCTCGGGGTGGGTGGCCGCCCGGGCGTCGCTGGGGGCGGGCGGGGCCGGGCAGGCGGCGTCGCTGTACCTGCTCGCCTACTACGGCGGGGCCTCGGCCGCGGGGGCCGCCGCCGGGTGGGCGTGGTCCAGCGGCGGCTGGCCCCGGGTGGTGGCGCTCGCCGTGACCCTGATGGGCGCCGCCCTGGTCGTGTCGCTGCTGCTGGCGCGCTCCCGCCGCCTGCCGGGCGCCGTCCCCGCCCGCGGCGGGCCCGAGCCCGGCTGAGGGCCCCGGGTTCCGCCGGGCCCCCGCGCCGGATCAGGTGCGCAGCGTCGCGCCGACCGCCTCGGCCGCCCGGAGCGCGCCCTCCCGGGCCCGGGCGACCTCCTCGGCGGTGAGCGTCCGGTCCGCCGCCCGGAACCGCAGGGCGTAGGCCAGCGACCGGCGCCCCTCGCCGACCTGGAGGCCGGTGTAGACGTCGAACAGCCGGATGCTCTCCAGGTGCTCGCCGGCGCCCACGACCAGGGCCGCCTCGACGGCCGAGGCGGGCACGTCCGCCGCGACGACGAGGGCGAGGTCCTCCTTGGCGACGGGGTGCCGCGAGAGGGGCTCGGTCATCGCCTCCCGGGTCCCGCCGGCCCGGACGAGGACGTCGAGGTCGACCTCGACGGCGCAGGTGCGGGCGGGCAGGCCGAGGGCGGCGAGGACGCGCGGGTGCAGCTCGCCGGCGTGGCCGACGAGCGTCCCGGCGTCGCCGCCGGCACCGTCGACGGCCAGCGACAGGCGCGCGCAGCGGCCGGGGTGCCACGGCATGTGCTCGGCGTCGGCGGTGACGGTCAGGGGGACGCCGGCCACCGAGGCGACCTGGCGGGCCACGTCGACGGCGTCGTCCCAGCCCACCGGGCGACCGGGGCCCCACCAGCCCGCGGGCTCGGCCGTGCCGGTGAGGACGGCGGCCAGGCGGCGCGGCTGGTCCGGCAGGGCGGCGTCGAGGGCCGCGAGCTCCTCCGGCGAGGGACGGCCGTCGACCCCGGGGCACGGGGGCGGCGGGCGCGTCCGGGCGCGGGCGCACCACGAGGCCGATCTCGAAGACCTGGAGGTCCGTCTCGCCCCGGCCCAGGTTGCGGACCGCGGTGTCCAGCAGCGGGGCGAGCAGGTTCGTCCGCATCTCCGGCTGCTCGTCGCTCAGCGGGTTGGCCAGGCGCAGCGCGCGCCGGCGCGGGTCGTCGGCGGGCAGCGCGAGCGCGTCGTGCGCGGCGGGCGCGACGAACGGGTACGACAGCACCTCGACGAGCCCGCGCGAGGCGAGGTGCTCCCGGACCCGGCGCACGGTGCGCTGGGCCGGGGTGAGCCCGCCCCCGGGCGGCGGCGTGGGGACGCGCTCGGGGATGGCGTCGTAGCCGCGCAGCCGCGCCACCTCCTCGACCAGGTCCGCGGGGCCGGTGAGGTCGGGACGCCAGGTGGGCGGCGGTGACCGCGAGCGTCCGGCGTCGCTCCCGTCGACTGGGTCCCACGCTCGACGGTGCAGCCGACCTGCTCGAGCGTGGCCACCACCTCGTCCTCGGTGTACTGCACCCCCACCAGCCGGGTCGGGTAGCCGGGCTCGAGGCTGACGGGCTCCGCGGGGCGGAGGTCCTGGACGTCGGTCCACGCGGGGTCCGCCGTGCCGCCGCCGTGCTCGACGAGGAGCCGGACGGCCAGCTCGGCCGCGGCGGGCGCGAGGGCCGGGTCGACGCCGCGCTCGAAGCGCTTGCTCGCCTCGCTGGGCAGCCGGTGCCGGCGGGCGGTGCGCCCGACGCTCACGGCGTCGAAGTGCGCGGCCTCGACGAGGACGTCGCGGGTGGCGCCGCTCACCTCCAGCGCGGCCCCGCCCATGACGCCGGCCATGCCGATGATCCGCGAGCCCTCGTCGCCCGGGCTGCCGTCGGACGTCTCCCCGCTGTCGGTGATGAGCAGGTCCTCCGGGTCGAGCACCCGCTCCACGTCGTCCAGGGTCGTGAGCCGCTCCCCGGCGCGGGCGCGCCGGACCACGACGGGGCCGCGGAGCAGGTCGAGGTCGTAGGCGTGCAGCGGCTGGCCGGTCTCGAGCATCACGTAGTTGGTGACGTCGACCGCCAGGCTGATCGGCCGCATGCCGGCCTGGGCGAGCCGGCGCTGCACGTGGGCGGGGCTCGGGGCGGCGGGGTCGACCCCGCGCACGACCCGGGCCACGAACCGGTCCGCGCCGGGACGGCCGCGCAGCGGGGCGTCGTCGGCGAGTCGCACCTCGTACCCGGGACCCGTCGAGGGCGCAGGCTCCAGGTCGAGGACGGGGTCGCGGAAGGCCGCGCCGGTGGCGTGGGAGTACTCGCGGGCGATCCCGCGCACGCTGAGGCAGTAGCCGCGGTCGGGGGTGACGTTGACCTCGACGGTCTGCTCGGACAGCCCCAGCAGGGCCAGGGCGTCGTCGCCGGGCGCGACGCCGGACAGGTCGAGCCCCAGCCGGTCGAGCACGATGATCCCGTCGTGGTCCTCGCCCAGGCCGAGCTCGCGGGCGGAGCAGATCATGCCGTCGGAGGTGTGGCCGTAGGTGCGGCGGGCGGCGATGGCGAAGCCGCCGGGCAGGACCGCCCCGGGCAGCGACACCACGACGAGGTCGCCGGGGGCGAAGTTGTGCGCCCCGCAGACGATGCCGCGCGGCTCGCTGGTCCCCTCGGGGCCGTGCGGGCCCACGTCGACGGTGCACCAGTTGATGGTCTTGCCGTTCTTCTGGGCCTCGGGCTCCATGGTGAGGACCCGGCCGACCACGACGGGGCCGGTGGTGTCGCCGCCGGTGATCCCCTCCTCCTCCAGCCCGACCCGGACCAGGGCCGCGGCGACGTCGGTCGCCGTGGTCCCCGGGGCCAGCTCCACGTGCTCGGCGAGCCACGTCATCGGAACGCGCATCAGCCGATCCCTCCCAGCCGGCGGGCGAAGCGGACGTCGCCCTCCACCATGTCGCGCATGTCGGCGACGCCGTCGCGGAACATCAGGGTCCGCTCGATCCCCATCCCGAACGCGAACCCGGAGTACCGCTCCGGGTCCACGCCGCAGGCCACGAGCACGGCGGGGTTGACCATGCCGCAGCCGCCCCACTCGATCCAGCCGGTCCCGCCGCAGGTCCGGCAGGCCGGGTCGACCTCGCCGGTGCGGGCGACGCAGACGAAGCAGCGCAGGTCGACCTCGGCGCTCGGCTCGGTGAACGGGAAGTACGAGGGGCGCAGCCGGGTGGTGACGGCGTCGCCGAACATCTCCCGCGCGAGGTGGGCCAGGGTGCCCTTGAGGTCGGCCATGGTCAGGCCCTCGTCGACCGCGAGGCCCTCGACCTGGTGGAAGACGGGCGTGTGGGTGGCGTCGAGCTCGTCGGTGCGGAAGGTGCGTCCGGGCGCGACCACGTAGACCGGCACCCCGCGGGCCAGCAGCGAGCGCGCCTGGACCGGGCTGGTGTGGGTGCGCAGCACGAGGCGGCTCTCCGGCGGGTCCACGTAGAACGTGTCCTGCATCTGCCGGGCCGGGTGGTCGCCGTCGAAGTTGAGGGCGTCGAAGTTGAACCACTCCGTCTCGACCTCGGGACCCTCGGCGACCTCCCAGCCCATGGCCGTGAACACGTCGCAGATGCGGTCGACCAGCGCGGACAGGGGGTGCACGGCGCCGGGGGCGCGGCGGGCGGTCGGCAGGGTGACGTCGACGGCCTCCTCGCGCAGGATGCGGTCGTCGCGGTCGGCCTCGAGCTCGGCCTGCCGCTGCTGCACGGCCTTCGCGACCCGGCCGCGGGCCTGGCCGACGAGCTTGCCGGCTGCGGCCTTCTGCGCGCCGGGCAGCTGCCCGATGGACCGGTTGGCCAGGGCGAGGACGGACCGCTCCCCCGTGTGCTCGATCCGCGCCTGCTTGAGGGCGTCGAGGTCGCCCGCGGCGGCGAAGGCGGCCAGGGCGGCGTCGACCGCGGCGGTCACGGCCTCCTCCGTCGGGGCGGCGGGTCCGCTGGTCGCGTCGGGGTCGGGCGGGCTGGTGGTGGGGTCGCCGGGCACGACGGGTGAGTCTAGGTGCGCCGGCCGGGGCGACGCCCCCGGGTTCTCGCCGGGCGGCGCGGGCACGGGCGTGCCCAGCGGGGCGGCAGGCTCAGCGGGGCGATGGGCTCAGCGGGCGGTGGCGCGGCGGGCGCGGGCCGAGGCGTACAGGCAGACCGTGGCGGCCATGGCCAGGTTGAGGCTCTCGGCCCCGCCGAGGATGGGGATGCGGACCCGGTGGTCGGCGCGCGCGGCGTCGGCCGCGGGCAGGCCCCAGGCCTCGTTCCCCATGACCCACGCGTGCGGCTCGGTGAGGGCGCCGCGCCCGGTCGCCGCCTCGTCCTGAAGGTCGTCGAGGTCGGTCTCGCCGTCCGCGGCCGTGGCCAGGGTGCGGACCCCGGCGGCGTGCAGGTCGGCCAGCACCTGCTCCAGCGGCAGCCCGGTCACCACGGGGACGTGGAAGAGGCTGCCCGCGGTGGAGCGGACCACCTTGGGGGCGTGGACGTCCACCGAGCCGGCGGTGAGGACGACGGCGTCCGCGCCGGAGGCGTCGGCCGCGCGCACCACGGTGCCGGCGTTGCCGGGGTCCCGGACCTGGGCCAGCACGACCAGGGTGCGGGGCCGGCCGTCGAGGACCTGCTGCAGGCCGACGTCCACGCTGTGCGCGACGGCGAGGACGGGCTGCGGCGTGACGGCGTCGGCCATGACCGCCATGACCTCGGCGCTGGCCGTGCGGACCTCCACGCCCGCGGCCGCGGCCGCCCGCTCCCAGGACGGGTCGGCGTCGGGGCCCAGGTAGAGCGCGTCGACGACGACCCCCACCCGGGTGTCGTCGTCCGCGGCGGCCGCGAGGAGCTCGCTGACCGGGCCGTGCCCCTCGACGAGGAACCGGCCCTTGGCCTGACGCACCGAGCGCCCGGAGAGCCGGGCCACCTGCCGCACCCGCTCGGCGCGGGGGTTGGTGAGCTCCGGCGCCTCCGGGCGCCCGGTCGTGTCCGTGGTGCTGCGGTTCTGCGCGTCGCCCGGCCCGTGAGGGTCAGGCGGCCTTGTCGTCGCCGACCGGCGTGCCGGCGGGCAGCGCGGCGCGGGCGGCCTGGACGAGCACCGAGAACGCGGCGGCGTCGTTGACGGCGAGCTCGGCGAGCATGCGGCGGTCGACCTCGATGCCGGCCAGGCCGAGGCCCTGGATGAACCGGTTGTAGGTCATCCCGTCGGCACGGGCCGCGGCGTTGATGCGCTGGATCCAGAGCCGGCGGAAGTCGCCCTTGCGCGCCTTGCGGTCACGGTAGGAGTAGACGCCGGAGTGGAGGATCTGCTCCTTGGCCTTGCGGTACAGGCGCGAGCGCTGCCCGCGGTAGCCGCTGGCCTGCTCGAGGACCTCGCGGCGCTTCTTGTGGGCGTTGACGGCCCTCTTCACACGTGCCATGTGCGGTGCTCCTGGTGGTTCGTCGGGAGGGTCGGCTCAGCGACCCGGGGGCGGGGCGGCTCAGATGCCGAGGAGCTTCTTCGCGGTCTTGGTCGCCGAGGGCGACAGCTCCTTGTCCAGGGCCAGCTTGCGCTTGCGGCGCGAGGTCTTGGACTCGAACAGGTGCTGGTTGTTCTGCTGCTCGCGCATGATCTTGCCCGTGCCCGTCACCTTGAAGCGCTTCTTCGCACCGGAGTGCGTCTTCATCTTCGGCACCGTGGGTGCTCCTGTCTGCTCTGGCCGGGCGTCGGTCCGCTGCTGCGGACCTCAGGCCTCGGTGGTCTCTTCGGTGGTGCTCGTGGCCTCGGTGCTGGTGGCCTCGGTGCTGGTGGCCTCGGTGCTCGTGGCCTCGGTGCTGGTGGCCTCGGTGCTCGTGGCCTCCGGGGTCACCGCGGTGTCCTCGGGGGCGGCTGCTGCCGGGGCGGCGGCCGCGTCCTTCTGGGCCTGCTTGGCGGCCTTGGCCTCGGTCTTGACCTCGGCCTTCTTCTTGTGCGGGCCGATGACCATGACCATGTTGCGGCCGTCCACGCGGGGCGTGGACTCGACCGAACCCAGGTCCTCGACGTCCGCCGCGACCCGCTGCAGCAGGCGCAGACCCATCTCGGGGCGCGACTGCTCACGACCGCGGAACATGATCATGACCTTGACCTTGTCGCCGGCCTTGAGGAACCGGGTGACGTGCCCCGTCTTGGTGGCGTAGTCGTGGTCGTCGATCTTGAGGCGGTAGCGGATCTCCTTGAGGACCGTGTTGGCCTGGTTCTTGCGGGCCGCACGCTCCTTCATGGCCGACTCGTACTTGAACTTGCCGAAGTCCATGAGCTTGACGACCGGCGGGCGGGCCTCGGGCGCCACCTCGACCAGGTCGAGCTCGGACTCCGTCGCGAGCTTCATGGCCTGTTCGATGCGGACGATCCCGACCTGCTCGCCGTTCGGGCCGACGAGTCGGACCTCGGGGACACGGATGCGGTCGTTGATACGTGGCTCGGTGATGTGTGCGCTCCTCGGTGAGGGTCTGTGGTCTGGCGGCGGCCGGTCGACCCGGCGGCTGCCCCCCGAACAGGCATCGGCCGGGGTCCGACGGGTCTGCGACCCCTGTGGTGCGGGGCGTCGCGTCGCTCGCCAGGACAGACGGCTCGCACCGCGCGTCCCTCGGACCGGACCCGGGGCACCAGGGGTGCTCGGGTGGGAGTTGGCCTCCGCTTGTTCGCCGGCCCGGTTGCCCGGACCGGCTGGTCACCTGACAGGGTAGCAGGATGAGCCCCGACCCCCTCCCGGGCGCCGCGCGCGACCTCGCGGACGTCCCCGCCGTCGAGGTCGTGACCACGGCCGCCGTGCACCTCATGAGCGCGGCCGCGGTGAAGTGCGGCCTCGTCGACCCCGCGGACCTCGAGGGGGCCACGGGCGAGGACGGGCAGCCGCTCACCCCGGGCGACCTCATGGACCTGGCCGAGGCCCGCAGCCTCATCATCGCCCTGGCCGGGCTCGTGACCGCGGCCGCCCCGGAGATCGGCTCCCAGCACGCCCGCGCGCTGCGGGACGGGCTCCGCTCCCTCCAGCTGGCCTTCCGCGAGGCCTCGGTGCTGCCGGACGAGCCGGGCCAGGGCCCGGGAGAGAAGCTCACCGGACCGGTGCGCTGACCTCGCCGTCCGCCGGCGCGCCGGCCGCGCGCTCGCGGTGCCGACGGACCAGCCCGAGCCCGACCAGCGACAGCACGCCGGACACGACCGCGACGAGCACGAACGTCGTCCACGGGGCGACGGTGTCGGCCATCGCGCCGGCCAGCGGCGCGCCCAGGCTGAAGCCGGCCGTGGTCGCGGTGCCGTGCCAGCCCATCGCCTCGCCCCGGTTGCGGTCGAGGGTCCGCCGGCTCACGCCGTCCGCGCTGGCCGACAGCGTGGGCGCGACCAGGACGCCGGCCGGGACGACGAGCAGCAGGAGCAGCAGCGGCGTCGTGGCCAGCGCGAGCGGCAGCGTGCCAGCGACAGCCACGCCAGCAGGACGAGCGGGCTGGACGCGCCGCGCCGCACCGCGCCGTAGACGAGGCCGCCGACGCCCGAGGCGACGCCCCAGACGGCGAAGACCCACGCGATGAACTCCACCCGGTCGAGCCCGCGGAGCACGGCGATGACGCCGACCTCGGAGCCGGACAGCACGAACGCCGTCCCGAACGAGCAGGCGTACATGGCGAGCAGGCCGGGCGTCATCCACCGCGGCAGGGGCAGCCGACGGCGGGCGGGCCGGTCGCCGCCGCGCGTGGTGGTCGTCCCGAGGTCCGGCTCCCCGTCGTCCGCCGCCGGGTCGTCGCGCAGCCGCGGGTCGAGCCAGGCGAGGATCACCCCGGACAGCGCCTCGCCGATGCCGATCGCGACCAGCGCGACCTCCGGGCCGACCTGGGTGACGGCGACGACGACCATGGGCGGTCCGGCGACGAAGCTGGCCTCGACGAGCACGGAGTCCAGCGCGAACCCCGCCCGCCGGGAGTGCTCGGGGACCATGACGCCGATGGCCTGGCGGACGACGGTGAACACCGGCACGGCCAGCAGCCCGGCCAGCAGCGCGACGGGCAGCAGGACGGCGTACGGGCTGAACGCGGCCACCGTCCACAGCACGGGCATCGCGACGATGCTGGGGACGAGCGCCCGCCGCAGCCCGACCCGGTCGACGAGCCGGCCGCGCCACGGGCTGCCGAGCGCGATGCCGACGGTCAGGGCGGCCGTCACCAGCCCGGCCGCGAGGTACCCGCGACCGAGCCCCTCGACGACGTAGAGCGTGAGCGCCAGCCCGCCGCCGACGTGCGGCAGCCGCGCGAGCACGCCGACCAGGTACAGCGACGGCATGCCCCGGACGGCGAGGACGCGGCGGTAGGCCGCGAACCCGCGCGCCTCCGTCGGGTCGTCGACGGTCGCGGTCCCGGTCGTGGCCGTCGGGGTCGCGATCCCGGTCGTCGTCTCGGTCGTCGTCCCGGTCGCGGGGCCGGCGGGGCTGTCGTGCACGTGCTCATCCTCCGGCACCGGACCGACCGTCCCCGACCGGCTTGTCCGGTCTGTCCGGATCCACTCCGCACCAGGTGGCCTGGCGCGGCGGGCATGGCCCTCGCGGCCTGGTGCGGCCTGGTGCGGACGGGAGGTCAGCCCGCGACGGCGAGCGCCTCGGGCAGGGTGAACGCGCCCGCGTACAGCGCCTTGCCGACGATGGCGCCCTCGACGCCGTCGGCCGACCAGGGCCCGCAGCGCCTCCAGGTCGGCGAGGCTGCTGATGCCGCCGGAGGCGACGACCGGGCGGTCGGTGGCCGCGCACACCTGCGCGAGCAGCTCGACGTTCGGGCCGCGCATGGTGCCGTCCTTGGTGACGTCGGTGACGACGTAGCGGGCGCAGCCGTCCGCGTCGAGGCGGGCCAGCGTCTCCCACAGGTCGCCGCCCTCCTGCGTCCAGCCGCGCGCGGCCAGCGTGGTGCCGCGCACGTCGAGACCGACGGCGATCCGGTCCCCGTGCTCGGCGATGGCCCGCCGGGTCCAGCCCGGGTCCTCCAGGGCCGCGGTGCCGAGGTTGACCCGGCGGCAGCCGGTGGCCAGGGCGCGGGCCAGGCTGTCGTCGTCCCGGATCCCGCCGGACAGCTCGACGGCGACGCCGGCCTCGTCCACGGCCCGCACGACCAGGGCGAGGGCCTCGGCGTTGCTGCCGCGGCCGAAGGCGGCGTCGAGGTCGACGAGGTGGATCCACTCCGCACCGTCGCGGACCCACGCCAGGGCGGCCTCCATCGGGTCGCCGTAGGCCGTCTCGGAGCCGGCCTCGCCCTGGACCAGGCGGACGGCCTGGCCCGTCGGCGACGTCGACGGCCGGCAGCAGCTCGAGGCGGCCGCGCGGGCGCGTCGGCGGCGTGGGCCGCCGGGACCTCGGGGGCGCGGTCGGAGAGGGCGTCGGTCAGCAGGGCGGCGTCGTCGGGCGTGGTCACGGGCGTCGACGGTAGCCGGTGCGCCGGGACCGGCCGGCGTCGGTGACCAGCACCCAGACCACGGGGGCGGCGAGCAGCGTGACCCCGACGGCGGTCGCGCGCAGGCCCCAGTCGTCGGTCAGCACCCAGACCAGACCGTGGACGGCCAGCGCCACGGCGAGGACCGGGGCCCAGCGGCGGGCGGCGGCCCGGCGGAGCCGGGGCGAGACGGGGCGCGCCCGCACCCCGAGCGCCTCCCGGCGGGCGCGGGCCCGGCCGCGCGGGACCTGCTCCGGGCGACCTCGGCCAGGCGCCCGGCCTCGGCGCGGTCGCGGGCCGTCGCGGCGGCCGCCTCGCGGGCCTCGCGCCGGCGGGCCCGCTCCTTGCTCACGGCCGGGGCCTCACGGCCGGAGCGAGCGGACCCAGGCCGCGAGCAGCGCCGCCCCGGCGTCCCCCGACTTCTCCGGGTGGAACTGGGTCGCGGACAGGGCGCCGTTCTCCACGGCGGCCACGAACCGGACCCCGCCGTGCTCGGCGTAGGTGACCAGCGGGGCGGCCATGCGCTCGCTGCCCAGGTCGGCGACGTGCTCGGCGTCGGGCTCCTCGCCCTCGAGCGGGGCCTGGCCGGGGGCGAGGACCGCGTAGGAGTGGACGAAGTAGAACCGCTCGTCCTCCAGCCCGGCGAACAGCCGCGACCCGGCGGCCGGCTGCACGGTGTTCCACCCCATGTGGGGCACCCGCCCGGTCGGGAGCCGGCGGACCGTCCCGGGCCACTGCCCCAGCCCCTCGCGGTCGCCCGCCCCGGGCTCGGTGGAGGCCTCGAAGAGCACCTGCAGGCCGACGCAGATCCCCAGGACCGGCCGCCCGCCGGCCAGCCGGCGGCCGATCGTGACGTCGCCGCCGACGGCGCGGACGCCCTCGGTCACCGAGGCGAACGCCCCGACCCCGGGCACGACGAGGCCGTCGGCGGCCAAGGAGGCCTCGCGGTCCGCGGTGAGGGTGACGTCCGCCCCGGCCCGCTCGAGCGCCCGGACCGCGGAGCGGACGTTGCCGGAGCCGTGGTCCATGACCACGACGGAGGGGCGGCTCACAGGGCCCCCTTCTCGCTCGGCACCCCGCCCACGCGGGGGTCGGGCTCGACGGCGGCGCGGAACGCCCGCGCCAGGGCCTTGAACTGCGCCTCGACGACGTGGTGCGGGTCGCGGCCGGACAGCACGCGGACGTGGACGGCGATGCGGGCGTTGTGGGCCAGGGACTCCAGCACGTGGCGGGTGAGCGAGCCGACGTAGCTGCCGCCGATGACGACGTGCTCCTGCCCGGCCGGCTCGCCCTCGTGCACGCAGTAGGCCCGCCCGGCCAGGTCGACGGCGGCCATGGCCAGGCACTCGTCCAGCGGGACGGTGGCGTCGCCGAAGCGCCGGATGCCGGCCTTGTCGCCCAGGGCCTGGTCGATGGCCTGCCCGAGCACGATGGAGACGTCCTCGACGGTGTGGTGGGCGTCGACGTCGGTGTCGCCGGTGGCGGTGACGGTGAGGTCGACGAGGGAGTGCCGGGCGAACGTGGCGAGCATGTGGTCGAAGAACCGCACCCCGGTCGAGACCGCGGAGGTGCCGGTGCCGTCCAGGTCGAGCTCGACCAGGACGCTGCTCTCCTTGGTCGCGCGGCTGATGCGGGCGGTCCTGCTCACGGGTGGCGCTCCTCGCGTCGAGGGATCACTGGTCGGCCATGACGGTATCGGCCAGGGCGTGCAGGACCGCGGTGGTCTCGGCCTCCGTGCCCGCGGTGATGCGCAGGTGGCCCGCCAGGCCGACGTCGCGGACCAGGACGCCCGGCGTCCAGCAGCTGCTGCCAGGCCGCGCGCTCGTCGGCGAAGCCGCCGACGAGGACGAAGTTGGCGTCGCTGGGCACCGGGCGCAGGCCGAGCGCGGCGGTGCCCGCCACGAGCCGGTCGCGCTGGGCCTTGGTGGCCTCGACGGCGCCGAGCAGGTCGTCGGCGTGGGCGAGCGCGGCCCGCGCGGCGGCCTGGGTGAGGCTGCTCAGGTGGTACGGCAGCCGGACCAGGCGCAGCGCGGCCGTGACCGCCGGGTCTGCGGCCAGGTAGCCGACCCGGGCCCCCGCGAAGGCGAAGGCCTTGCTCATGGTCCGGGTGACCACGAGCCGGCGGCGCCCGGGCAGCAGGGTGACGGCGCTGGGGGTGCCGGCCCGGGCGTACTCGGCGTAGGCCTCGTCCACCACGACCACGGCCGACGGGGCGGCGTCGTGCACCGCGGTGACGACGTCGAGGTCCAGCGCGGTCCCGGTGGGGTTGTTGGGCGAGCAGAGGAAGACCACGTCGGGGTCGACCTCGGCCGCCTGGGCCGCCGCCGCCTCCACGGACAGGTCGAACGGGTCCTCGGTGCTGCCGGGCCGGAAGCCGTCCACCCATCGGGTCCCGGTCCCGGCGGAGATGATCGGGTGCATCGAGTACGCCGGGGTGAAGCCGAGCGCGGTCCGCCCGGGCCCGCCGAAGGCCTGCAGCAGGTGCTGGAGCACCTCGTTGCTGCCGTTGGCCGCCCACAGCCGCTCGGCGTCCAGCGCCTGGCCGGTGCTGCGGGACAGGTACGCGGCGAGGTCCTCGCGCAGCGCCGTGAAGTCCCGGTCGGGGTAGCGGTTGAGGTCCCGCGCGACACCGGCCACGGCCTCGACGACCGCCCGCACGACGCGCTCCGGCACCGGGTGGGAGCTCTCGTTGGTGTTGAGGCGCACGGGCACGTCGAGCTGCGGCGCCCCGTAGGCGGTGGCGCCGCGCAGGTCGTGGCGCAGGGGCAGGCCGTCGGCGTCGAGCCGGTCGGCCTCGGCCGTCCGGTCCACCGTGCGCGCCCCGGGCGCCCGGTCACGCCCCGGCCCGGGCGGCCGGGAACCGGGCGGTCACGGCGTCGCCGTGGGCGGGCAGGTCCTCCGCCCGGGCGAGGGCGACGACGTGGTGGGCGACGTCGGCGAGCGCCTGCTCGTCGTAGTCGACGACGTGGATGCCCCGCAGGAAGGTCTGCACGCTCAGCCCCGAGGAGTGGCAGGCGCAGCCGCCGGTCGGCAGGACGTGGTTGGAGCCGGCGCAGTAGTCGCCGAGGCTGACCGGCGCCCAGCGGCCGACGAACACGGCGCCGGCGTTGCGGACCCGGGCGGCGCGCTCCCGGGCGTCGGCGGTGTGGATCTCCAGGTGCTCCGCGGCGTAGGCGTCGACGACCTCCATGCCGGCCTCGAGGTCGTCGACGAGCACGACGGCGGACTGCGGGCCGGCCAGCGCGGTGGCCACCCGGTCCCGGTGCTTGGTCGCGGCGACCTGCACGACGAGCTCCTCGCGGACCGCGCTCGGCCAGCGCGAGGGACGGCGTGACGAGGACGGCGCCGGCCATCGGGTCGTGCTCGGCCTGGCTGACGAGGTCCGCGGCCACCTCGGCGGGCACGGCGGTGTCGTCGGCGAGGATGCCGATCTCCGTCGGGCCGGCCTCGGAGTCGATGCCGATGACGCCCTTGAGCAGCCGCTTGGCCGCCGCGACGTAGATGTTGCCGGGCCCGGTGACGATGTCGACCCCGGGCACGACGAGGGTGCCGTCGGCGTCGCGGGCGCCGTAGGCGAACATCGCCACGGCCTGGGCGCCGCCGACCGCGTACACCTCCTGCACGCCGAGCAGCGCGCACGCGGCGAGGATGGTCGGGTGCGGCAGGCCGCCGAAGTCCTTCTGCGCCGGGCTGGTGACGGCGATCTGCTCGACGCCGGCCTCCTGCGCGGGCACGACGTTCATGACCACGCTGCTCGGGTAGACCGCGAGGCCGCCCGGCACGTAGAGCCCGACCCGCTCGACGGGCACCCAGCGCTCGGTCACCGAGCCCCCGGGGACGACCTGGACGGTCGAGCTGGTCCGGCGCTGGTCGGCGTGGACGAGACGGGCCCGCCGGATCGACTCCTCCAGCGCGGCCCGCACCGCCGGGTCGAGGCCGGCGAGCGCGTCGGCGAGGGCCTGGGCGGGGACACGGAGGTCGGTGAGGCGGACCCCGTCGAAGCGCTCGGTCGCCTCGACCACGGCGGCGACGCCGCGGGCGCGCACGTCGTCGCAGATCGGCCGGACCACGGCCAGGGCGCCCTCGACGTCGAGGGCGGCGCGCGGGACGACACCGCGCAGCTCGCGGTGGTGCAGGACCCGGCCCCGCAGGTCGAGGGTGCGGACGTGCCCGGCGGCGACGCTGCCCTCCGCGGAGGCCTCGGCGGCGGCGTGCGCCTGCTCGAGGGACTGCTCCAGCACGGTGCCGTCGGCGGTGGCGACGGCGGTGGCGTCGGCGGTGGCGTCGGCGGTGGTGACGGAGGGTTCGACGGCGGGGTCGGCGGCGGGCGTGGCCGGGGCGGTCTGCACCCGCCCATGGTAGGTCGGGGGCGGCGTCGGTACCGTCGCCAGGGTGAGCCGCACGCCCCCCGCCGCGACCGGCGGGACGCCCGCCACCACGGCGCTCGACCAGGCCGGCGTCCCCTTCACCCGGCACAGCTACGCCCACGACGCCCGGGCCGTCGCCGACGGGGGCTCGTACGGCCTGGAGGCGGCGCAGGCGCTCGGCCTGGACCCGGCGACGGTGTTCAAGACGCTGCTCGTGGTGCTCGAGGGCGCACCGCGGCCGGGCCTCGGGGTGGCGGTGCTGCCGGTGACGCACCAGCTCGACCTCAAGGCGGCGGCGCACGCGCTCGGCGTGAAGAAGGCCTCGATGGCCGAGCCGCGGGCCGCCGAGCGGGCGACCGGCTACGTGGTCGGCGGGATCTCGCCGGTGGCCAGCGGACCGCGCTGCCCACGGTCGTGGACGCCTCGGCGCAGGAGCACGTCACCGTGTTCGTCAGCGGCGGGCGGCGCGGCCTGGACCTCGGGCTCGCCCCGGCCGACCTGGTCCGGGTCACGGGTGCGGTCCTCGCGCCCGTCGCCCGACGCTGAGCCCGGCCCGCCCGCGGGCGCGCACCGGGCGGCCGCCGCCGCCGACATACCCTGGCGCGATGCGGACCACGGTGCCCCTGTTCCCGCTGGGCACCGTGCTGGTCCCGGGCCTGCTGCTGCCGCTGCACATCTTCGAGCAGCGCTACCGGAGCCTGGTCGCGGACCTGCTCGCGGCGGCCGAGGTCGACCAGCGCTTCGGCGTCGTCGCCATCCGGTCCGGGTTCGAGGTCGGCGACGGGGCCGCCCGGGCGCTGCACGAGGTCGGCACCCTCGCCGAGCTGACCGACGTCGACGCCCTGCCCGACGGCCGCTACGACGTGCAGACGGTGGGGACGCGCCGGTTCCGGCTGCTGTCGGTGGACCCGGACTCCGGCCGGCCCGACGCCGCGGTGCCGTACCTGCGCGGCGAGGTCGAGGTGCTCGAGGAGCCCGTCGGGGACACGGCGCGCGCTGCTCGCCGGGTCGGTGCGCGCCGCCTTCGAGCGGTACCGGACGACGCTGCGCGGGGCGGACAGCGTGCTGCCGTCCGACCCGTCGCTGCTGTCGTACACCGTGTCCGCCAACATGCTGCTGGACCTCGTCGACAAGCAGCGGCTGCTGGAGGCGGCGGACACCGCGAGCCGGCTGCGGCTGGCGCTGCGGCTGCTGGCCCGCGAGGACGTGCTGCTGCGCCTGCTGCGCGCGGTCCCCGCGACGGACGCCGTCCGTCGGGTGCCCGGCCTCAACTAGGACGCGAGCCCGGCCTCCCCTGCGCGTCCGGCCCCAGGGCGCGCCGGGCTCAGTCGTGGTCGCGGCCGACCGCCTGCCAGGCGATCTCGCGCAGGGTGTCCACCGCGACGAGGACCCCGACGCCGAGGGGCCAGAGCAGGCAGCCGGCGACCACGGCGAGGCTGGGCCGGGGCCGGGCGAGCTCGGCCACGGTCTCCGCGGGCACGTCGGCCATCTCCAGCGGGACGAGCGAGGACAGCAGCAGCGCCGGTCAGCCAGGCCAGCACGGCCGCGAGCACCCCTCCGGCGAGGAGCCCGACGAGCCGGGCCACGCCCGCGCACGTCGTGGTGGTCCTCCCGCGCCAGCACCCAGAACACCCCGGCCGCGGCCCCGGCGAGCAGGCAGGCGACCGCGAAGCCGGCGTCGGCCGCGCCGACGGACTGGACGAGGTCGAGGTAGCTGCTCCCCCGCCCGCCCACGCCGCCGAGCGACGTGGCCCACCACACCAGCCCGACCACGGGCCCGGCCGCCACCGACAGCGAGCCCCGCCCGCACCGCGACCCGGCGCGGCGAGCGCCGGCGCCGACGGCTGCCCGGTGCCGCGCGGCGCCACCGGTCCTCCGTGGTCGCTCCGGGCGCGCTCACCCCAGGCACGCCGGTCCCAGCAGGGCCTTGAGGTCGCCGAACAGCGCGGGGGTGACCGTGACCCGCAGGCCCTCGTCCAGGCGCATGAGGGTGTCGCGGCCGGGCTGCTGGAGGCGGAGCCGCACCTCGGTGGTCCCGGGGTGGGTGTCCAGCACCGTCTTGAGCCGCTCGACCACCACGGGCGTGCACCGGGCGAGGTCCATCTGGATGGTCACGGGGCCGTCGGGCCGGGAGTCGACGTCGGGCAGCGTGATCTCGGTGGCCCGGATGCTCACCCCGTCGTCGCCCCGGTTGAGGTCGCCCTTGACCACGACGACCACGTCCTCGCCGAGCACCGGCCCGGCGATCTCGTACTGGCTGGGGAAGACGAGGACCTCGACCGAGCCGGCCAGGTCCTCGACGGTGACGATCGCCCACGTCTTGCCGGCCTTGGAGATCTTGCGCTGCACCCCGGTGACGAGCCCGGCGACGGTCACCTTGGCCCGGTCCTTGTACGACTCGTCGGTGGCGAGCTGGGCGATGGTGACGTCGGCGAGGCGGGCCAGCACGCCCTCGATGCCGCTGAGCGGGTGGTCGGAGACGTAGAGCCCGAGCATCGACCGCTCGCGCGACAGCAGCTCCTTCTTGTCCCACTCGGGCAGGTCGGGCACGACGACGCTGACCCCGGTGGCGATGCCCGCGCCCGCGTCGGAGCCGTCGGCGCGGGGCCCGTCGCCCATGAGCGAGGCGAACAGGTCGAACTGCCCGTCGGCCTGCTTGCGCTTGAGCGCGACGGCCTCGTCGACCGCGTCCTCGAGCACCGCCGTCAGCGCACGGCGGGTGTGCCCGAGCGCGTCGAAGGCGCCGGCGGCGACGAGGGACTCCACGGTCCGCTTGTTGCACACCGGGGCGGGGACCTTGTCGAGGAAGTCCGGGAAGTCGGCGAAGGCGCCCTTCTCGGCGCGGGCGGCCACGACCAGGTCGACCACCGCCCCGCCGACGTTGCGGACGGCCTCCAGGCCGAAGCGGATCGACCCGCCGACCGGCGTGTAGTCCCGGTCGGAGGTGTTGACGTCCGGCGGGAGCACCTCGATGCCCATCCGCCGGCACTCCTGCAGGTAGATCGCCGACTTGTCCTTGTCGTCGCGGACGCTGGTGAGCAGGGCGGCCATGTACTCGGCCGGGTAGTTGGCCTTGAGGAAGGCGGTCCAGTAGCTGACCAGGCCGTAGGCGGCGGAGTGGGCCTTGTTGAACGCGTAGTCGGAGAACGGGACGAGGATGTCCCACAGGGTCTTGATGGCCTCGTCGGAGTAGCCGCCGGCCTTCATGCCGTCGCGGAAGCCGACGTACTCCGCGTCGAGGACCTCGCGCTTCTTCTTGCCCATCGCCCGGCGGAGCAGGTCGGCCTTGCCGAGGGAGTACCCGGCCAGGCGCTGGGCGATCGCCATGACCTGCTCCTGGTAGACGATCAGGCCGTACGTGGTGCCGAGGATCGGCTCGAGGGCCTCCGCGAGCTCCGGGTGCGGGTAGCTGACCGGCTGCAGGCCGTTCTTGCGCAGCGCGTAGTTGGTGTGCGAGCCGGCGCCCATGGGGCCGGGCCGGTAGAGGGCGCCGACGGCGGAGATGTCCTCGAAGTTGTCGGGCTTCATCTGCCGGAGCAGCGCGCGCATCGGCCCGCCGTCGAACTGGAACACCCCGAGGGTGTCGCCGCGCCCGAGCAGCTCGTAGGTCAGCGGGTCGGTCGGGTCCTTGCTCAGCGCGTCGAGGTCGACCTCGATGCCGACGTTCGGCCTTCACGTTCTTCAGCGCGTCGTCGAGGATCGTGAGGTTGCGCAGGCCGAGGAAGTCCATCTTGACCAGGCCGAGCGTCTCGCAGCTCGGGTAGTCGAACTGCGTGATGATCTGCCCGTCCTGCTCCCGGCGCATGATCGGGACCAGGTCGAGCAGCGGGGCGCTGGACATGATGACGCCGGCGGCGTGGACGCCCCACTGGCGCTTGAGGTTCTCCAGGCCGCGCGCCCGGTCGACGACGCCGCGGGCCTCGGTGTCCGTGGCGTAGAGGGTGCGGAACTCGCCGGCCTCGGCGTAGCGCTTGTGCTCGGGGTCGAAGATCCCGGACAGCGGGATGTCCTTGCCCATGACGCCGGGCGGCATGGCCTTGGTCAGCCGCTCCCCCATGGAGAAGGGGTGGCCCATGACGCGGGAGGCGTCCTTGAGGGCCTGCTTGGCCTTGATGGTGCCGTAGGTGACGATCATGGCCACGCGGTCGTCGCCGTACCGGTCGGTGACGTAGCGGATGACCTCGGAGCGGCGGCGCTCGTCGAAGTCGATGTCGAAGTCGGGCATCGACATGCGCTCGGGGTTGAGGAACCGCTCGAAGATCAGCCCGTGCTGCAGCGGGTCGAGGTCCGTGATGCCCATGGCGTACGCGCACATCGACCCGGCGCCCGAGCCGCGGCCCGGTCCGACCCGGATGCCGTTGCCCTTGGCCCAGCCGATGAAGTCGGCGACGACGAGGAAGTAGCCCGGGTAGCCCTTGGAGACGATGACGCCGGTCTCGTACTCGGCCTGCGCGCGGACCGCGTCCGGGACGCCCTCGGGGTAGCGCGCCTGCAGGCCCCGCTCGACCTCCTTGACGAACCAGGACGTCTCGTCCTCGCCCTCGGGGCACGGGAAGCGGGGCATGTAGCGGCCCTCGCCCTCGGTGAAGCTGACGTCGCACCGCTCGGCGATGAGCAGGGTGTTGTCGCAGGCCTCGGGCAGCTCGCGGAACAGGTGCCGCATCTCGGCCGGCGACTTGAGGTAGTAGCCGTCGCCGTCGAACTTGAACCGCTTGGGGTCGTCGAGCCGGGAGCCGGACTGCACGCACAGCAGGACCTCGTGCGCGGCGGCGTCGGCCTGGGTCGTGTAGTGCAGGTCGTTGGTGGCCACGAGCGGCAGGTCGAGGTCGCGCGCGATGCGCAGCAGGTCCTCGCGGACCCGCCGCTCGATGTCCAGGCCGTGGTCCATGAGCTCGCAGAACACGTTGCCCGCGCCGAACAGGTCCTTGAGCTCGGCGGCCGCACGACGGGCCTCGTCGTACTGGCCGAGCCGCAGCCGGGTCTGCACCTCGCCGGACGGGCAGCCGGTCGTCGCGATGAGGCCGTGGTGGTAGCTCTCGAGGATCTCCCGGTCCATGCGCGGCTTGAAGTAGAAGCCCTCGAGGCTCGCGAGGCTGGAGAGGCGGAACAGGTTGTGCATGCCCTGCGTGGTCTCGGCCAGCAGGGTCATGTGGGTGTACGAGCCGGACCCCGCGACGTCGTCGCCCGGGCGTGCTGCTCGCGTCGCCCCACTTGACCCGGGTGCGGTCGAACCGGCTGGTCCCGGGGGTGATGTACGCCTCGGTGCCGATGATCGGCTTGATCCCGGCCTTGGTGGCCTTGGACCAGAACTCGTAGGCCCCGAACACGTTCCCGTGGTCCGTCATCGCCACCGACGACATGCCCAGCCGCTCGGTCTCGGCGAACAGCTCGCCGATGCGCGCCGCACCGTCCAGCATCGAGTACTCGGTGTGGACGTGGAGATGGGCGAACGACTCGGCGGACATCGTCGGCGAGTGTAGGTCGGCCCCCGGACGCTCCGGGCGTGGCACGCGGGCGGTGGACCGCGCGGGGCGCGGGACGGGGCGGCGGGGGGCCGCCCGGGTGCGTCCGGGTGCGTCCGGGGGCGTCCGGGGGCGTCCGGGGCGCCGGGCGGCCGGGCTGTCCAGGCGCGCCGGGGGCCCGGCGGTCGGGGGCGCCGGGGGCGTGGGGCCCGGCCGCTCGGCGACCGCCGCCTGCCGAGATTGCGATGATGCCTGGTCTGCGGGGCTGCCGACCCCGCATCGGTGCAAGGTCGGCTGCCTCAGCGCAGGCGCGACCGGACGCGGGCGACAAGACGGTCGGGTGCGGACACGTCGGCGGCGGTCACCACGAGCACCGTCCAGCCGAGCCGCTCGAGCTCCTCGCGCCGGCGGAGATCCTTCACCCACGTCGCCCGGTCACGGTGGTGGTCGCCGTCGTACTCGACCACCAGCATCGCGTCCGGCCAGGCGAGGTCCACCCTGGCCACGAACCGGGACCGTCCGTCGGTGATCACCAGCTGGGGCACCGGTGCCGGCAGCCCGCCGAGCGCGAGGACCACCCGGACCCACGACTCCATGGCCGACTCGGCCCGGCCGTCGACCAGGCGCAGGGCTTCACGGGCGGTGGCCACACCGCGGGCACCCCTCGCGACCGACACCGCAGCAGGACAGCTGCGGGACCGCCGCCGGCCAGCGACGGGCCATGCCGTCCGCCACCACCACCAGCTCGTGGACGCCCGCCCCGTCCCTGGCGAGGTCGCACCAGGTCCGCACCGGTCGCGTCAGCCGCACGCCCCGCGCGACCAGGGGCCTGGTCGGCGACGAGGACTGGTGGGACCGCACCCCGGCACGGCGCAGGGGCGCTGTGCCGGCCGGCACCAGGGCGTGGAGCGGCTCCTCCCGACGACGCGGCGGTCGCGGGAGCGCCATCAGCGCCACCGCGGTCCACCTGCTCATCAGGGCGTCAGGACGGACGTGCTGCAGGGCTCGGCACCGGAGGACGAGGTCGTCCGCCTGGTCCGCGGGCAGGTAGGCGCCCGCCGTCACCCGCACGAACGACCGGCCCTCCAGGCGGGTGCGCCCGACGCCGTGCTCCGCCGCCACCGTCGAGTCCCACACCACCGGCACACCCCGACGATGGCGACGCACGCGGTCCGGCCCGCCCCCGCCGAGGGCCCTCTGTGGACAAGGACCCCCGCCGGGCACCGTGGACACGCAGGCGTCCCCGTGGCCGCCCCCGGGCCCGCCCGACCGGACCCGGCGCGGCCCGCCGACCTTGCACGCATGCAGGGTCCTGACCCGCCGCGACCGCACATCACCGCAATCTCGGCCGACGGGCGGGCCGTCGGACGGGGCGGCCCACGCAGGGATCGGCGCCGGACGTGACGGCCGACGCAGGGACCCGGCCGCGTCCGACCCCGCCACCGCGGCACCACGCCGCCCCCCGGCCCGCCCCACCCCGCACCGTGCCGCCGACCTTGCACTGATGTCGGGTCCCGGGTGGCCGTGACCGCGCATCACCGCAATCTCGGCAGGCCGCGGCGCCCGGCAGGGACCCGCACGGCACCCGGCACCGGGCACCCGACGCCGGCCCCCGGGGCCGCGGCACCCCACCCCCGCCGCACCCGTCAGGGGCGGATGAGGTCCAGGGCGCGGTCGAGGTCCTCGGGGTAGGGCGACTCCAGGCGGACGCGCTCGCCGGTGCCGGGGTGGTCGAAGGCGAGGCGGTGGGCGTGCAGCCACTGGCGCTGCAGGCCCAGGCGCTCGGCCAGGACCGGGTCGGCGCCGTAGGTGAGGTCGCCGACGCAGGGGTGGCGCAGGGCCGACATGTGCACCCGGATCTGGTGGGTGCGGCCGGTCTCGAGGTGGATCTCGAGCAGCGACGCGGCCGGGAACGCCTCGAGGGTGTCGTAGTGGGTGATCGACGGCTTCCCGTCCTCGACCACGGCCCACTTGTAGGAGTGGGTGCGGTGGCGGCCCACCGGCGCGTCGACGGTGCCCGAGCTGGGGTCGGGGTGGCCCTGGACGAGCGAGTGGTACGTCTTGTCGACGGTGCGCTCGCGGAACTGGTCCTTGAGCGAGGTGTACGCCCGCTCGGACTTGGCCACGGCCATGAGGCCGGAGGTGCCGACGTCGAGGCGGTGGACGACGCCCTGGCGCTCCGCGGCGCCGGACGTGCTGATCCGGTACCCGGCCGCGGCGAGGCCGCCGACCACGGTGGGCCCGGTCCAGCCGGGGCTGGGGTGCGCGGCGACGCCGACGGGCTTGTCGACGACGACCACGTCGTCGTCGTCCCAGACGACCGTCATGCCGGGGACGGGCTGGGCCGCGGCCGGCAGGTCGACCTCCTCGGGGATCTCGACCTCGAGCCACGACCCGGCGAGCAGCCGGTCGGACTTGCCGACGGCGCGGCCGTCGAGCTGCACGTGGCCGCCGGCCGCGAGCTCCGCGGCGCGGGTCCGGGAGACCCCGAGCAGACGGGCGACCCCCGCGTCGACGCGCTCGCCGTCCAGGCCGTCCGGGACGGGCAGGGCACGCTGGCTCACGCGGGGCCCTCCGGGTCGGCAGGGTCCGGCACCGGCAGACCGGCAGGACCAGCAGGACCAGCAGGACCCGCAGGGCGGGCCGGGCCGGCGTCCCCGTCGGGACCGGGGCGCTCCGCACGGTCCCCGCCGAGCTCGACGCCGAGCACCGACAGCAGCACGATCGACAGCGCGCCGGTCACCACGGCCATGTCCGCGACGTTGAAGATCGGGAACGAGAAGGGGATCTGGACGAAGTCGACGACCTCGCCGCGGCCGAGCCCGGGGTCCCGGAGCAGGCGGTCGGTGAGGTTGCCCGCGGCCCCGCCCAGCAGGGCGCCGAGCGCGAGGGCCCAGCGCAGGCTGCGGGCGCGCCTGAGGGCGACGACGATGGCGACCACGGCGAGGCAGGCGAACGCCGTGAGGACGGGCGTGATCCCGGTCCCCAGGCTGAACGCGGCGCCGGAGTTGTAGAACAGGCGGAACCCGAGGACGTCGCCGAGGACGTCCACGCGGACGCCGGGCTCGAGGGCGTCCTCGACGAGCCGCTTGCTGACCTGGTCGACCGCCAGGACGGCGGCGGCGACCCCGACCCCGAGGACCAGCAGACGAGCGCGCGGCCTCGGGGGCGTGCGGGTGGTGATGGTCAGCTCTGGCCGCCGAAGGGGAACCCGCCGGCCGCGGCGGCGTCGTCGCCGCCCAGGCTGCGGGCCCCGCCCGAGGCGCCGGGGGTACGACCGGGGACGACCTGGCCCTTGCTGTCCAGGTCGCGGAGCTGGTTCTCCAGGTAGCTCTTCAGGCGGCTGCGGTAGTCGCGCTCGAAGCCGCGCAGCTCGTCGATCTTGCGCTCGAGCAGGGACCGCTCCTGCTCGAGGGAGCCCAGCGTCTGCTGCTGCTTCTCCTCGGCCTCGCGGACCATGCGGGAGGCGTTCTCCTGGGCCTCGGTGATGAGGCGGTCGCGCTCCTGCTCGCCGTTGCGGACGTGCTCGTCGTGCAGCCGCTGGGCCAGCGCGAGCATGCCGGACACGTCGCCGGAGGCCTCGCCGGACGGGACGGCCTGCACGGGGGCGGGCGCCGGGGCCGCGACCGGGGCGGCAGCCTGGGCGGGCGCCTGCGCCGGGACGGCCGGGGTCTCGCCGGTGGCGCCGTCGGTGCTGCGGCCGTCGGCCTGCGCGAGCTGACGACGGAGGTCCTCGTTCTCCTCGTTGAGGCGGCGGAGCTCGGCCACCACCTCGTCGAGGAAGTCGTCGACCTCGTCCTGGTCGTAGCCCTCGCGGAACTTGGTGGGGTTGAACCGCTTCTGGACCACGTCGTCTGCTGTCAACGGCATGTCGTCACCTCGTCGATCTGTCGGTTTGGGGGCCGGAGCCCCGGTCACGGTAGCGGACTGCGCCGCCTCGGCCACGCCGGCGGCCGGGCGGCTCAGACGGACCGGGCGAGGCCCGTGAGCACGTTGTACAGGATGATCGTGACGAAGAAGAGGATCATGAAACCCAGGTCGAGGCGGACCGACCCGATCGTCAGCGGGGGGATCACCCGGCGGAGCAGGTTCAGGGGCGGGTCGGTCGCGGAGTACACGACCTCGAGGACCACGACCAGGGGCCCGGAGGGCCGCCAGTCGCGGGCGAAGACGCCGATCCAGCCGATGACCAGGCGGGCGAAGAGCAGGATCAGGTAGAGGAAGACGACGAACGCAAGGATCCCGAAGACGACGCCCACGACGCTCAGCCTAGGTGCCGGACGGAGCCCGGCCGACCGGCCCCCGCACCGCGGGGTCGCCGGCCGCCCCGGGGCACCGAGGTGCTCAGGACTGGTTGAACAGGCCGGCGCCGGTGGTGATCTCGTGCTTCTCGTTGGTGACCTCGACGGCCGACGGAGACAGCAGGAACACCTTGGCCGTGACGCGCTCCACGGCCCCGTGCAGGCCGAAGACCAGGCCCGCGGCGAAGTCGACGAGGCGCTTGGCCTCGACGTCGGTCATCTCCGACAGGTTCATGATCACGGGCACGCCCTCACGGAAGTGCTCACCGATGATCTTGGCGTCGTTGTACGTGCGGGGGTGGACGGCGGTGATCCGCTGCAGGTCCCCGGCGGCACGGACGGCGCTCGGCAGGTGCGTCACGGTGGCTCCAGTCCGGGGCTCCTCGTCGCGGACCCGGACGGGCCGGCGGTCCTGCTCGGGCTCGCGGTCCTCGACCTCGTAGTCGTCGTACTGCTCGTCCTCGGCCAGGCCGAGGTACACCAAGGTCTTGCGTAGTGCGCCCATGACGCCCTCCTCCTGACTGGCCTGCACCCGTCCGGACGACGGCTGCCGGGGCTGTTCTGGCGTGCTCGACGCTAGCCCGTCGGGACCCGCGCACCGAGGACCGCAGCCCCGACACGCAGGTGTGTCGCCCCGTGCGCGACGGCCTGCTCGAGGTCGCCGCTCATGCCCGCGCTGAGGGCCGACGCGCCGGGGTGCGAGGCCCGCACCGCGGCCGCCAGGCCGGCGAGCCGGGCGAAGGCCTCGTCGGGGTCGGCACCGAGGGGGGCCACGGCCATGAGACCGAGGAGCTCCAGGGCGTCCTGGGCGGCGACGGCGTCGCAGAGCGCGGGCAGGTCGGCCTCGGCGGCCCCGCCGCGGCCGGGGTCGCCGTCCAGGCTGACCTGGGCGAAGCAGCCGAGGCGGCGCCCGACGTCCTCGGCGCCGCGGGCGAGGGGCTCGACGAGGCGGGCGTCGTCGACGGAGTGCACGACGTCCGCGAGCCGGCCGACCGAGCGGGCCTTGTTGCGCTGCAGCCGCCCGACGACGTGCCAGCGCAGCAGCTGCTCGCCGGAGCCCGCCCCGGCCGGGGCGACCGGGTCCAGCCGCGCGCGCTTGTCGCGGAGCTCCTGCTCCCGGGCCTCGCCCACGTCGCGCACCCCGAGCGAGGCCAGGGCGGCGACGTCGGTCACGGGGTAGGTCTTGGTGACGACGACGAGGGTGAGGTCGGAGGTGGGCCGCCCGGCCAGCGCGCAGGCGTCGGCGACACGGGCACGGAGCCGGCCGAGGCTCTGCACGAGCTCGGCGAGACGGGCCTCGGGCGCAGCGTCCGGAGCAGCGTCCGGCGCAGCGTCCGGAGCAGCGTCCGGAGCGGCGTCCGGCGCGGCGTCGGGCGCGGCGTCGGGCCGGTCGGCGCCGTCCGGGCCGGAGGTCACGGGAGCACCACGACGACCCCGGCGTGGCGTCCGGTGGGGGCGTCCCGGCGGTGGCTGAAGGCGTCCGGGTCCTCGATGGTGCAGCCGGACCAGGCGTCGTCGATCTGCACGGCGACCCCGGTCGCGGAGGCCGCGGCCGCCAGCTGCACCCGGACGCCCGCCGGGATGTCCACCGACGGCGTGCCGTCCCGCGTGGTCGCCGCGGCGGCCGGGACCACGGCGGCCACCTCGTCGCGCAGGGCCTCGGGAACCTCGTAGCAGCTGCCGCACACCGTCGGCCCGAGCCGGGCCAGCAGGTCCGTGGCGCCGAGGCGGGCGAGCTCCGCCACCGCGACGCCGACGATGCCGGCCTGCAGGCCGGCGCGGCCGACGTGGACGGCCGCGGCCAGGCCGCGCTCTCCGTCGCCGAGCAGCAGGGGCATGCAGTCGGCCGCCCGGACCCCGGCTGCGGTGCCCGGCGCGGTGACCACGAGACCGTCGGCCCGGGGCACCTCGTCCGCCCACGGCCCGTCGACGACGAGGACGCCGTCGCCGTGGACCTGGTGCGGCAGGAGCAGGCGGTCCGCCGGGACCCCGAGCGCCGCGGCGAGGGCCTCCCGGGCGCCCGCGAGGTCGTCGGCGGCGTCCCCGAGGTCCAGGCCACCGGTCACGGCGTAGCGGACCCGCCCGGTGGTGGCGTCGTGCCGCAGCACGCCGCCGGGCGGCGCCGGGGCTCCCGGCGCCGCCGTCGACGGCTGGTCGGTCACGGCCCGGTCAGGTCCCCGGCTTGACGAAGTCCGGCACGTCCAGGTCGTCGTCGTCGAGGAACCCGGGCCGGCGGCGGCCGTCGGCGGGCAGCTCGACCACGCGGTGGACGTCCCGCTGGACCTCGCGGCGCTGCTCGCCGACGGGGGCCGGCTCGTAGCGGGGCTGACGGTCCTCGCGGGGGTCCGAGCGCTCGTAGCGCGGCTCGTCCCGGGGGTCGGGCCGCTGCTCGGACCGGTCGGACCGGTACTCGCCGCGCTGGTCGTCCCGGTCCGACCGCGGGTCCTGGCGGGGGTCCGGGCGCTGCTCGTACCGGACCTCCTGCCGGGCCTGGGCCGGCTCCGGGGCGCGGACGGCGGGGCCGGACTGGACCTCGCGCGATCTGCGCGGGCAGGACGGGCCGGCCCTGCGCCGACGCGGACGCGGCCTTGGCCACGGCCTGGCGCCCGCCCGTCACCTCGGGGGTGTCGTCGTCGTCGAAGCCGGCGGCGATGACCGTGACCCGCACCTCGTCGCCGAGGGCGTCGTCGATGACGGCACCGAAGATGATGTTGGCCTCGGGGTGCGCGGCCTCCTGGACCAGGCGCGCGGCCTCGTTGATCTCGAACAGGCCGAGGTCCGAGCCGCCCTGGATGGACAGCAGCACGCCCTGGGCGCCGTCGACGCTGGCCTCCAGCAGCGGGGAGCTGATAGCCATCTCGGCGGCCATGACCGCGCGGTCCTCGCCCCGGGCCGAGCCGATGCCCATGAGGGCCGTGCCCGCGCCCTGCATGACGCTCTTGACGTCGGCGAAGTCGAGGTTGATGAGGCCGGGGGTCGTGATGAGGTCGGTGATGCCCTGGACGCCGGAGAGCAGGACCTGGTCGGCGGACCGGAACGCGTCCAGCACGCTGATGCCGCGGTCGCTGATGGACAGCAGGCGGTCGTTGGGGATGGTGATGAGGGTGTCGACCTCGGCCTGCAGGGCGGCGATGCCGTTGTCGGCGCTCAGCGCGCGGCGGCGGCCCTCGAAGGTGAACGGGCGGGTGACGACACCGATGGTGAGCGCGCCGAGCGAGCGGGCGATCTTGGCGATGACGGGGGCGCCGCCGGTGCCGGTCCCGCCGCCCTCCCCCGCGGTGACGAAGACCATGTCGGCCCCGCGCAGGACCTCCTCGATCTCCTCGGCGTGGTCCTCGGCGGCGCGGCGGCCGACCTCGGGGTCGGCGCCGGCGCCGAGGCCGCGGGTCAGGTCGCGGCCGACGTCGAGCTTGACGTCGGCGTCGGACATCAGCAGCGCCTGGGCGTCGGTGTTCACCGCGATGAACTCGACGCCGCGCAGGCCGACCTCGATCATGCGGTTCACCGCGTTCACGCCGCCGCCGCCGACTCCGACGACCTTGATGACGGCGAGGTAGTTCTGCGGAGCGGCCATGGGCGTCCCTCTCGTCCGTGCGGTGCCCCCGTGCGGGACGTCGCCTGCCGAGCTCTAACCCTCCTGGTAGAGGGTTAATGTTATGTCAGCTCGACCTGCCAGGAAGGTAGGCAGCCGGGGACGCCGGTCCAACGACCGACGGGGGTGTGTCGCGCGCGTGTCGCGACGGACGCGTCCCGCGTCAGGGCGTGACGGCGGGCGCCGAGGGCGCCGACACGTCGTACACCGAGCCGGGCACGACGACGAGCAGACCGTGAGCACCTACGACCTTGCGCTCGGAGCGCTCCGCGGTCCCCCATCGGACCTGCTTGCCGTCCACGACGAGGCGCGACGTCGGCCGGGGAGGTGGCCGACACCTCGCCCGTGCGCTGCTGGAGCTCCACGGGCAGCGCCGCCAGCACCGGTGCGGGCGGCCGCCAGGGTGTCGGCGCCGTCGCGCTCCACGTCGACCCGCAGCAGCGGCACGCCGGGCGGCGGGTCGGCCTGCGTGGCCAGGACGACGCCGTGCTCGTCGACCACGTCGACCCCGCCCGCCGCCGAGGGCGACCGCGGCCACCGCGACCCGCTCGGTGACGACGACCTCCAGGGTGCGCGGCCAGCGCCGCTCCACGGCGACGTCGAGCACGAGCGGCAGGGCGGCGACCTGGTCGTGCGACGCGCCGACGTCGACCGAGGCCAGCGGCCGGCCGAGCGCGGCCTCCGACGCCATGGCCTGGACCTGGGCCGCGTCGACCCGGGCGGTGCCGGTGACCACGACGCGGCGGGTGTCGAGCCGCCCCGTGTCCCAGGCCCACCAGCCCGCCCCGGCCCAGCAGGCCGACGCACGAGCAGCAGCACGAGCGCCCCGAGCAGGCGGGCGCGCAGGGTCGTGCGCGCGGACCCCGGCGACGGTGTCCTCCAGCCAGGTCACGCTCACCGCGCCCTCCCCGCGCGCCGGGTCGGGCCGGCGGGGTCATGAGCGGTCGACCAGGGTCGCCCGGGTCGCCCGGGGCGCCGGCCGAGGGCCTCCAGCAGCCGGGGCCCGAGCTCGGTGACGTCGCCCGCCCCGACGGTGAGGACGAGGTCGCCGGGACGCGCGGTCCGGGCGAGCAGGGCGACGGCCTCGTCCCGGTCCGGCACGAACCGCCCGCCCGGGACCCGGTCGGCGACGGTGGCCCCGGTGACGCCCGGCTCGGGGTCCTCGCGGGCGCCGTAGACGTCGAGCACGACCGCGGTCGCGGCGTCGGCGAGGGCCGTGCCGAAGCCGTCGGCGAAGATCCGGGTCCGCGAGTACAGGTGCGGCTGGAAGAGGACGTGCACCTTGCCGCGCCGGCCACGGTGCGGGCCGCGGCCAGGGTCGCGGCCACCTCGGTGGGGTGGTGGGCGTAGTCGTCGACGACCCGGACCCCGCCGGCCTCGCCCACGAGCTCGAAGCGGCGGCGCGCGCCGGTGAACCCGGCGAGCCCTCCGCGACCCGGTCCGGGTCCAGGCCCAGCCCGAGGACCGCGGCGGCGAAGGCGAGGGCGGCGTCGGCGACGTTGTGCCGCCCGGGCACCCGCAGGCGCAGCGCCCACCCCTCGGCCGGGCCGCCGGTCGGGCCGGTGCCGGCCGACGGGAGCAGGCGGGCCGCGGCCAGCACGCCCGAGCCCTCCTCCGAGACCGCCGCGGGGTCCTCGAGCACCACGCGCAGGTCGGCGTCGGCGGCCTCCCCCACGGTGAGCACCCGGGGGCCGTCGGTGCCGAGCCCGCGGACCAGGGCCCGGGCGCCGCGGTCGTCGGCGCCGACCACGAGCAGCCCGCCCGGGCGGACCCGGGCGGCGAACCTGGCGAACGCGGCGTGCACGGCCTCGACGTCGCCGTAGTGGTCGAGGTGGTCGGCCTCCACGTTGGTGACCACGGCGACGTCGGGGCGGTAGGCGAGGAACGAGCCGTCGGACTCGTCGGCCTCGGCCACGAAGACGGGGTCGGCGCCGCGGCGGGCGTTGACCCGGTCCAGGACCAGGTCGCCGCCGATGGCGTACGAGGGGTCCAGGCCGGCGGCGCGGGCGGCGACCGCGGTCATCGACGTGGTCGTCGTCTTGCCGTGGGTGCCGGCGACGGCCACGACGCGGCTGCCGTGCATGAGCCCGGCCAGGGCGACGGAGCGGTGCACGACGGGGACCCCGGCCTCGCGGGCCGCGGCCACCTCGGGGTTGTCGGGGCGCACGGCGGTGGACACCACGACGAGCACGGCCCCGGCGACGTGGGCGGCGTCGTGGCCGACGTGGACCTGCGCCCCGCGGGCCGCGAGGGCGTCGAGGGTGGCCGAGGCGCGGGAGTCCGAGCCCGTGACCGGCACGCCGTCGTCGAGCAGGAGGCGCACGACCGCGCTCATCCCGGCCCCGCCGGCCGCGACCACGTGGACCGGGCCGGTGCGGAGCAGCCCGAGCAGCGCCTCCGCGGACGGGTCGGGTCGGCGGACGGGGTCGGTCGGCGACGTCGACGGCGGCCGGGCCGGGCTCGTCGCGGGGTCGGGCGGGCGGTGGGCATCAGGGGGTCCCCCGGTGGCGGCGCGGACGACGAGGTCGCCCAGGCGGTCGGCGGCGTCCAGGACGCCGTGGGCACGGGCGGCGGCGGCCATCGCGGCCAGCCGGGCGGGGTCGGCGAGGACGGGCAGCAGGGTGCTGCGCAGCCACGCCGGGTCGAGGTCGGCGTCGGCGACCAGCAGCCCTCCCCCGGCGGCCACGACGGGCTCGGCGTTGCGGCGCTGCTCGCCGTTGCCCACGGGCAGGGGCACGTAGGCGGCGGGGACGCCCAGCGCGGACAGCTCGCACACGGTGCCGGCCCCGGCCCGGCACACCACGGCGTCGGCCGCGGCGTAGGCGAGGTCCATCCGGTCGACGTACGCGACGACGACGTACGGCACGTCCTGCCCGGGGGGGCCCGGGACCGGGTCCGGGAGCTCGACCTGCTTGCCCCGCCCGGAGACGTGGAGCACCTGCACGCCGGCGGCCGCGAGGTCGCCCGGCGCAGGCCGGGAGCACCGTGTTGAGCCGCTGCGCGCCGAGGGAGCCCCCGGTGACGAGCAGCGTGCGCAGGTCCGCGCGCAGGCCGAAGCGCTCCAGCGCCTCCGGTCGCCGCGCCTCCCGGTCCAGACCGGCCAGGGCGGCGCGCAGCGGCAGGCCGACCCGCCGGGCGCCGCGCAGCGGGGTGCCCTCGAAGGTGGTGGCCACGAACGGCGTCAGCCGGGCCCCCACCCGGTTGGCCAGCCCCGGCAGCGCGTTCTGCTCGTGGACCACGACGGGCACGCGGGCCTGCCGGGCGGCGAGGTAGGCGGGCGTGGCCACGTAGCCGCCGAAGCCGACCACGACGTCGGCGTGCACGCTCGGCGAGGACGCGCCGGGCGGCCCGCACCGCTCCGGCCAGGCGCCCCGGCACCCGGAGCAGGTCCGTCGAGGGGCGGCGCGGCAGGGGCACGCGGGGCAGCACGCGCAGCTCGTGGCCGGCCGCGGGGACCAGTCGCGCCTCGAGGCCCTCGGCCGTGCCGAGGACCGTGATGCGGGTGGCGGGGTCGCGCCGCAGCAGCGCCTCGGCCGTGGCCAGCAGCGGCTGCACGTGCCCGGCCGTGCCGCCCCCCGCGAGCACCACCGACAGCGGGCGGGGCGACGCGGGCGCGCTCACCTGCGCGGTCTCGCCGCGCCGGCCCGGGCGCGGGGCAGCCGGACGTCGGCCACGACCGCGGCACCGGAGCGTGCGCTGCGGGCGCTCGTGGCCAGCGCCTCGCGGGCGCCGGGCTCGGCCCGGGCGAAGGACATCACCATGCCGAGCGCGACCATGGTGAGCACGAGCGAGGACCCGCCGCTGGAGACCAGGGGCAGGGGGACGCCGACCACGGGCAGCAGGCCGATGACCACGCCGATGTTGATGAGGGCCTGGCCGAGCACCCAGACGAGGACGCCCGTGGTGGCGATGGTCGACGAACGGGTCGTGGGTGCGCTGGGCCACCCGGACCATGCCCCAGGCCAGGGCGACGAAGAGGAGCAGCACCGACAGCGTGCCGGGCAGGCCGAGCTCCTCCCCCACGATGGCGAAGATGAAGTCGTTGTGGGCCTCGGGCAGCCAGGCCCACTTCTCGCGGCTGGCGCCGAGGCCGAGGCCCCACCAGCCGCCCGAGGCCAGCGCCCACATGCCGTGGGTGGGCTGCCAGCACTCGCCGTAGACGTCGGCGCAGGCGTTGCCGGACAGCCAGGCCTGGATGCGGGTGATCCGGTGCTGCTCCTGCAGGACGAGCGCCGCGACGCCGGCCAGGGCCACCCCGCCGCCGAGCACGAAGTAGCGCAGCGGGGTGCCGGCCGCGAAGAGCAGCCCGGCCAGGGTGAGCATGATGACGAGCGCGGTCCCGAGGTCGTGCCCGGCCAGGACCAGGCCGAGGGCCACGGCGCCGACGGGCACGAGGACCGGGACGAGGACGTGGCCGAGGCTGCCGAGCAGGTCGCGCTTGCGGGCCAGGACAGCGGCCGACCACACGACGAGCGCGAGCTTGATCGCCTCGCTGGGCTGGGCCGTGAAGCCGCCGACGCGGATCCAGTTCCGGTTGCCGTTGACCTCGATGCCGAGGCCGGGCACGAAGACCAGGGCCTGGAGCAGGAGCGCGCCGAGCAGCATCGGCCAGGCCAGCCGCTTCCACCAGACCACGGGCAGGCGCGCGGCGACCAGGAGGAGAGGCAGCCCGATGCCGGCGAACATCAGCTGGCGCCCGGCGATGGCCCACGGGTTCCCGGCGGTGGCGAAGGACTCCACGCTGCTGGAGCTGAGCACCATGAGCAGCCCGAAGACGAGCAGGAGCCCCGTGGCCGCGGAGACGAGCACGTAGGAGGTGACGGGGGTGTCGAGGGCGTCGGTCCAGCGGCGCAGCGGGCGCGGCACCCACGACACCTCGGAGCCGTCGTGCCCGAGCGCGCCGGGGCCGCTGGCTCCCACCGAGGAGCTGCCGCGCGAGGAGGTGCTGCGCGGGCGCGGGTCGAGGGTGGTCACCGGTCCTGCCCGGCCTGCGCCCGGCGGACCGCGCCCGCGAAGGCCTCGCCCCGGGCCACGTAGGAGGCGAACTGGTCCATCGAGGCCGCGGCGGGCGCGAGCAGGACGGTGCTGCCCGGCCCGGCCAGGGCGGCGGCCTCGGCCACGACCAGGTCCATGAACCGCGCCGCGCCGGCGTCGTCGAGTGCTCCCACCCGCCCAGTGTCGGGCGGGTCGACGAGCCGGACGGGGACATCCGGCGCGTGTCGGGCCAGGGCGTCGGCGACCACGCCCCGGTCGGCGCCGATGAGCACGACCGCCCGCAGCCGGCCGGCGTGCCGGGCCACCAGGTCGTCGTAGTCGGCGCCCTTGGCCAGCCCCCCGGCGACCCACACCACGTCGTCGGCCGCGACCGAGCGAGGCGTGGGCGGCGTGCGGGTTGGTCGCCTTGGAGTCGTCCACGTAGCGGACCCCGTCCACCTCGCCGAGCGGCGCGGCCCGGTGCGGGGGCAGGTGGGCGCCGCGCAGCCCGTCGCGCACGGCCTCGGCCGGCACCCCGAGCGCCCGGGCCAGCGCCGCGGCGGCCAGCGCGTTGGCCACCACGTGCGCGGGGACGGGGCTGCCGGCCAGCCCGACCAGGTCCTCGACGCCGGGCGAGCTCGGCGGCCGAGGTGGCCCGCTCCTCGATGAAGGCGCGGTCCACGAGCAGGTCCTCGACCACGCCGAGGTCGCCGCGGGCGGGCGTGCCCAGCCCGAACCCGACCGCGCGGCAGCCCTCGACGACGTCGGCCTCACGGACCATCTGCGTGGTCACCGGGTCGTCGAGGTTGTGGACGGCAGGCGACCCGGGTCCGCTCGTAGACCTGCGCCTTGGCGTCGCGGTAGGCCTGCGCGCCGCCGTGCCAGTCCAGGTGGTCCGGGGCGAGGTTGAGGCACACCGAGGCCAGCGGCGAGACCGTCCGCACGAGGTGGAGCTGGAAGCTCGACAGCTCGACGGCCACGACGTCGTGCCGGGGGCGCCCGTCCGGGCCGAGGTCGCGGACCACGTCGACGAGGGGGGTGCCGATGTTCCCGGCGGTCCGGGCCCGCAGGCCGGCCGCGCCGAGCACCTGGCCCAGCAGCTCCACGGTCGTCGTCTTCCCGTTGGTGCCCGTCACCACGAGCCACGGCGGGCCGGCCGTGCCGCCCTGCAGCCGCCACGCCAGCTCCACCTCGCCCCAGACCGTCGACGCCGGCGCGCCTCGGCGGCGCGCACGACGGGGTGCCCCGGGCGCCACCCGGGCGAGGCGACGAGCAGGTCCGCCCCGGCCACCAGGTCGGCCGGGTCCTCCCCCGGGCGCGGCCCCAGCAGCAGCCGGGCGCCGAGCAGGTCGAGCAGGCGGGCCCGCTCGGCCGCGGCGCTGCCGTCGCGCCGGGACGGTGTCGTCGACGACGCTCACCCGCGCCCCCCGCTCGAGCAGCGCGTCGGCGGCGGCGAACCCGGACAGCCCGAGCCCCGCGACCACGGCCACCAGGCCGGTGAGGTCGCAGCCGGGCCCGTCGACGCGCTCGGCACCGCGGGGGGCCGCCGCGCCGGGGCGGGACCCGGTCACGACCCGACGACCCACTCCGCGTAGAACACCCCGAGCCCGGTGCCCACGCACAGCCCGGCGATGATCCAGAAGCGGATGACGATGGTGACCTCGTGCCAGCCCTTGAGCTCGAAGTGGTGCTGGAGCGGGGCCATCCGGAACACCCGCTTGCCGGTCGCCTTGAACACGCCGACCTGGATGATCACCGAGGCGGTGATGATGACGAACAGCCCGCCGAGGATGACGAGGAGCAGCTCGGTGCGGGTGGTGATGGCCAGCCCGGCCATGGCCCCGCCCAGGGCGAGGGACCCGGTGTCGCCCATGAAGATCTTGGCCGGGCGAGGCGTTCCACCAGAGGAAGCCGAAGCAGGCCCCCATCAGGGCGGCGGCGACCACGGCCAGGTCGCGCGGGTCGCGGACCTCGTAGCACTGCGAGGTGGCCAGCGCGGAGGAGCACGACTGCCCGGACTGCCACACCCCGATCAGCGTGTAGGCGCCGAAGACGAAGAGGCTCGCGCCGGTGGCGAGGCCGTCCAGGCCGTCGGTGACGTTCACCCCGTTGCTCGTCGCGGCGATCATGAGGTACGCCCAGACGACGAACAGCAGGGTGCCGCCCGACGCCGACGCCGGCCACGGCGAGGTCGAGGACGGAGGATGTCGCGGATGAACGAGATCGCGGTGGAGCCGGGGGTGCGGCCCGGCCGCGTTGGGCAGCTGGAGCGCCAGGACGGCGAAGACCACCGCCACGAGCGACTGGCCGGTCAGCTTCTGCCACGGCTTCAGCCCGAGGCTGCGCTGGTTGCGGATCTTGGTGGCGTCGTCGGCGAAGCCCACCGAGCCCGAGCCCGGTCATGAGGAACAGGACGAGGACCGCGGACCACGTGGGCGGGGTCAGCGTCGCGCAGGTGGGCGAGCCCGTAGGACAGGACCACCGCGACGATGACCACGAGCCCCGCCCATGGTCGGCGTGCCCGCGCTTGGTGTGGTGGCTCGTCGGCCCGTCGTCGCGGATCGAGCTGGCCGTAGCCCTGCCGGACGAGCATGCGGATGAACAGCGGCGTGGCCAGGAGCGTGAAGACCAGCCCGGCGCCCGCGGCCACGAGGACGGTCCTCATCGGGGGTGCTCCTCGTCGGGTGGTCGTGTCGTGGTCGGTCGTGTCTGGTCGGTCGTGTCGTGGTCGGCCGGGCCGGCCGGGCGAGCTCGTCGGCCAGGCGCCACAGGCCGACGGAGTTGCTGGCCTTGAGCAGCACCACGTCGCCGGGGCGGAGCTCGGCGGCGAGCAGGGCGCCGGGCCTCGTCGATCCCGTCGACCAGCGCGGACTCCTCGCCCCAGCTGCCCTCCTGGGTGGCGCCCTGGTCGATGTGGAGCGCGCCGTGGCCGACGGCGACGAGCCGGTCGATGTTGAGCCGTACGGCGAGCCGGCCGACCCGGTCGTGCTCGACGCGGCTGGCCTCGCCGAGCTCGAGCATCTCGCCCAGCACGGCCCACGTGCGCCGCGGCGGCCGTGCCGAGCGGCCCATGTGCGCGAGCGCCCGCAGGGCCGCGGTGACGGCCTCGGGCGAGGCGTTGTAGGCGTCGTCCACGACCCGGATGCCGTCCGGGCGGTCGACGACCTCCATCCGGTGCCGGCTCGCGGGGCGCGCGGCGCTCAGCCCCTCGGCACACGACGGCCAGCGGGACGCCGAGCTCGAGGGCGGCGGCCGCGGCGGCCAGGGCGTTGACCAGGTGCTGCTCGCCGACCAGGCCCAGGCGGACGGGCACGGGCGGGCCGTCGCCCGCGCCGGGGCGGCGGTCGAGCAGCCCGAAGCCGGAGCCGGGCGTCGGCGTCGAGCTCCACGTCGACGGCGCGGACGTGGTTCCCCTCGCCCTCCCCGACCAGGACGACGGGCGCCCGGGTCCGCGAGGCCATGCCGCGGACGACGGGGTCGTCCCCGGCCAGCACGGCGACCGCGGGGCCGGCGTCGGGGTCGAGGGCCTCGACGATCTCGCCCTTGGCGGCGGCGATGGCCTCGCGGCTGCCGAACTCCCCGAGGTGGGCGCTGCCCACGGACAGGACGAGCGAGACGTCCGGGCGGGCGACCTCGCACAGGTGCCGGACGTGGCCCGGGCCGCGGGCGCCCATCTCCAGGACGAGGACGCGGGTCTGCTCCCCGGCGCGCAGCACCGTGAGCGGCATCCCGATCTCGTTGTTGTACGAGCCGTGGGTGGCGACGAGGTCGTCGTCGTGGCCGGCGTGCCGCAGCACGGCGGCGAGCAGGTCCTTGGCGGTCGTCTTGCCCGCGCTGCCGGTGATGCCGACCGTCCGGAGCCGGGCCCGGTCCCCGGGGCGGCCGGGACGGCGGAGCTCGGCGTGGCTGTGCGCGGCGAGGGCGGTGAGCGCGGCCACGCCGTCGGGCACGACGACCACGGGCCCGGCCAGGGGCTCGGCCGGGTCGCTGCTGGGCCAGCACCGCGGCCGCCCCGGCGGCGAGGGCCCCGGCGGCGAAGCCGAGGCCGTCGGCCCGCTCGCCGGGCAGCGCGACGAAGAGGTCGCCGGGGCGCACCTGGCGGGAGTCGACGGTGGCCACGCCGGACAGCGCGGGCAGCCCGCCCGACGCACCGGGCGGCAGCACGAGCCGGCCGCCGACGACCTCGGCGAGGGCGGCGGCGTCGCGGACGATCACGAGGACGCCCCGGAGCGCGCGGCGAGCCAGCCGGCCAGCGCCTCGCGCGCCACGTCGCGGTCGTCGAACGGGCGCGACCCGGCCGCCGGCGCTCTGCCCGGTCTCGTGGCCCTTGCCCGCGAGCAGGACGGTGTCGGAGGGGCCGTCGCAGCGGGCCAGCGCCGTGCGGACGGCCTCGGCCCGGTCGCCCACCTCGACGTGCTCGACGGTGACGCCGGCCAGCACGGCGGCCCGGATCGCGGCGGGGTCCTCGGTGCGGGGGTTGTCGTCGGTGACCACGACGAGGTCGGCCGCCGGAGGCCGCGGCGCCCATGGCGGTCCGCTTGCCCTGGTCGCGGTCCCCGCCCGCACCGAGGACGACCACGAGCCGGCCCGGGGTGGCGCCACGCAGCGCGGCGACCGCGCCCGTCACGGCGTCGGGGGTGTGGGCGTAGTCGACGACCACGAGCGGGCAGCCGGCCCCCTCGGGCAGCACCACGCGCTCCATCCGTCCGGGGACGCCGGGCAGGGCGCCGACCCGCTCGGCCAGGGTCCGGGCGGTGACCTCCCCGTCGCCCACGCGCACGACGGGGGCCGGCCCCGACAGCAGGAGGTGGACCGAGGCCAGGGCCAGCGCGGCGTTCACGGCGTTGAAGGCCCCGGGCATGCCGAGCTCGAGGCGGAGCACGTCCGGCCCGCCGTCGGCGGCGAAGGGGCCGTGCAGCTCGACGGCCTGCGCGCCGGAGGGATGGACCTCCACCACGCGGACGCCCACGTCCGGGGCCGTGCCCCGCCGCCCGGGCGGACCGGTGACCGTGCCGACGGTGAGCACGCGCAGGCCGGCCTCGCGGGCCAGCGTCGCCACCTCGTGGCCCCAGGGGTCGTCGACCGCCACCACGGCGGCGGGGGCGAAGCCGCCGGTGAACAGCCGGAGCTTGGCCGCGAAGTACGCCGCGAGCGTGCCGTGGAAGTCCAGGTGGTCGCGGGAGAGGTTGGTGAACACGACGAGCGCGAACCGGGTCCCGTCGACGCGGTGCTGCGCCAGGGCGTGGCTGGACACCTCGGTGGTGGCGGCCGTGCAGCCGGCGTCGACCATCTGCCGCAGCAGCGCCTGGAGGACCGGCGCCTCCGGGGTGGTGAAGCTGCTCGCCAGCTCCTCGTCGCCCACCCGGGAGCGGATGGTGCCGATGAGGCCGGTCGTCGCCCCCAGGGAGCGCAGCAGCTCGTCGACGAGGGTGGAGACGGTCGTCTTCCCGTTGGTGCCGGTGACCCCGACCAGGGCGAGCTCGTGGGAGGGGTGGCCGTGCACGTCGGCGGAGACAGGCCCCGAGCCGCTCGCGCGGGGAGGCGGTGACGAGCACCGGGCCGGCGCGCTGCCCCCGGCCCGGTGGCCCCGGTGGCCTGGGCGACCAGGGCGGCGCCCTCGGGGTCGGTGAGCACGGCGACGGCCCCGGCCTCCAGGGCCTGCGCCGCGAAGCGCGCGCCGTGGGTGGTGGCGCCGGGGAGCGCGGCCCAGAGCTGTCCGGGGCCGGCCGCACGGGAGTCCAGGCTGACGCCCACGACCGGCGCGTCGGCGCCCCCGTCGGCGCCGTCGCGCAGCTCCAGACGGTGGCGGTCCGCGAGCTCGCGGACCGTCAGGGGTGGCGTCGGCACGGCCCGGAGGCTACCGCCCGGGGCGGCGGTGAGGCCGTGCTGGAGGACCGGCACCGGCTCACCAGGTGAGGGGGAACGGCTCGTGGACCCCCGTGGAGGCGGGCACGCCCTCGGCGGCGAGCGCCGTGCTCATGATCTTCTGGAACACCGGCGCGGCGCTGCTGCCGCCGAAGAAGGCCGTCTTGGGGTCCTGGATGATGACGGCGACGACGATCTCGGGGTCCTCGGCCGGCGCGAAGCCGACGAAGCTCGAGGTGTAGCCGCAGTAGCCGCCGCACGCCTCGTCGTAGCGCTGCGCGGTGCCCGTCTTCCCGGCCACCCGGTAGCCGGCCACGATGGCGTTCTCGCCCGTGCCGTTCTCCCCGCTGACCGCCGACTCGAGCATGTTGCGGACGGTGGCCGCGGTCTCCGGGGTGAGGATCGCGCTCGGCCTCGCCCGTGGGGCGGGGGCTGAGGTCGCCGTCGCCGTCGCGGGTGCCGACGACGACGGAGGGCTCCACGCGCACGCCGTCGTTGGCGATGGTCTGGAAGACCGAGGCGATCTGCATCGGCGTTGACGGACACGCCCTGCCCGAACATCACGGTGTAGCGCTGCGGAGCCGGACCAGCTGGCCGGGTCGGCGAGGATGCCCGGCGACTCCCCCGGCAGCCCGAGGCCGGTGGGCGTGCCGTAGCCGAACGCGCCGAACCAGGCGTGGAGCTGCTCGTTGGTCAGCGCCTCGCCGGTGAGGATCGTCCCGACGTTGCTGGACTCCGACAGGACGCCGGCGACGGTGAGCCGCTCGACCGCGTGCGGGTGGGAGTCCTTGAAGCGCGACCCGCCGCGGACGATGGTGTCGGGCACCTCGAACCGGGTGGTCGCGGCGCCACCACGCCCTCCTCCAGCGCGGCGGCGATGGTGATGACCTTGGAGGTCGAGCCGGGCTCGAAGATCTCGCCGACGGCCCGGTTGCCGCGGTCGTCCGCGTCGGCGGCGCCGGGGTCGTTGGGGTCGAAGCCGGGCGCGTTGGCCATGACGAGGAGCTCGCCGGTGTCGCACCCTCATGGCGATGGCGGTGGCCGACCGGGCCCCGGAGGTCCGGACCGCCTCGACGAGCGCGTCCTCGGCCATCCACTGCAGGTCGCGGTCCAGGGACAGGACGACGTCGGCGCCGTCGACCGGGTCCTTCTCCTCGGTGGCGCCGCCGGGGATGGGCCGGGCGGACCGGCTCTCGCCGCTCACCTCGTAGCTGCAGGTAGCCCGTCGTCGCCCGACAGCTGGTCGTCCAGGCTCATCTCCAGGCCGGCCAGGCCGTGGCCCTCCTCGCCGACGAAGCCCGACCACGCCGCCCGCCACGGGGCCGGAGGGGTAGGTCCGGCGGCTGGCCTGCTCGCTGAAGACGCCGACGATCCGCAGGGCGGCCGACCTCGCGCCAGACCTCGGGCTGGATGTCCTTGACGAGGTAGGCGAACCGCTTGTCGCCGTCCAGGCCCTCGGTGAGCGTCTCGGCGTCGACGCCGAGGACCGGGGCCAGCTTCGCCGCGGCGGCCCGGGGGCCGGCCCGCCGCGGGTCGTCGGGGTCGACGTAGGTGGCCACCAGCGTCTGGTCGACGGTGATGTGGCGCAGCTCGACGGTGCGAGGCGAGGACCTGGCCCTCGCGGTCCAGGACGTCGCCGCGGTGCGCGAGCAGCGGTGCGGTGCGCAGCCGCTGCTGCAGCGCCTCCTGGGCCAGGGCGGAGGACTCCAGCGCCTGGACCTGGAAGAGCTTGCCGGCGTAGAGGCTGGCCACGACGCACACCACGAGCAGCGTGAGCCGGAGCCGGACCGGGGTGCGGCCGGTGCGCGGGCCGCGACGGACCCGGGTCGCCCCGCTGGTCCCGCCTGCCCCGCCCGTCCGGGCGGAGGGACGGCGGACCGGGTCGGGGCCGCCGCGCCGCTGTCCGGCGGGCGGGGGGCGGGTCGGCGTCCGCGTCGTCATCCGTGCCTACCCTCCGTGCCGATACGAGCACCCACCGTGCGGGCGCAGGACAAGACTCGCGATCAGGGCGCGGGCGCGGGCGGGAGGCGCGCCGGTGCCGTCGGGGGCCAGGACGATGCACCTGGGGGGCGGGCACCATGCCGAGCCCGCGGGCCCGGGCGGCCAGCGCCGACGGGCGAGCCCTGCACGAGGAGCTGCTGCTCCAGCGCCTGCTGCTGGTCCACGAGGACGCTGCGCCGGGACTGCAGGTCGGCCACGGTGAAGGCGTTGCCGGAGATGGCGACGTTGAGCAGCAGCAGCCCCAGCATGAGCGACCGCCGAGCACGGCGGTGCAGGTCACGGCGAAGCCGACCCGGCGGCTGCCGGTCCGGGCCGCTCGAGCACCCGCATCCGGGTCCGGGCGCCCCCCGGGGGCGGCCCGCGGCAGCAGCCCCGGCAGGGCCAGCGCGGTGGCCCCGACGGTGGCGGCCGCGGCGCCGCGGGCCGCCCGCGGCCGCCGCGCGGACGCGCCGTGGCCGGATGCGGACGCGGGCGCGGGCCGCGCCGTCGCGGCCCCTCCGGCCGCGGTCGGGCCGTGCGGTCGGGCCGTCGGGTCGGGCCGCCGCGGCACCGGGGGCTGCCGCCGTGCGGGCGGGGCGCGTCCGGGCGCGCCCGTCCGCGCCGTCGCGGGCGCGGGTCCCCGGCGCGGTCGGCGGCCGCGCGGCGGCACGGGCCGGGTGGGCCGCTGCCCGGCGGTGGGGCGGTCACGGCCGCCGGGGGCGGGCTCGCGGTCGGTGCGCTCATGCGGGCCTCCTCCGGACGGCGCGCAGCCTCACGGAGGCGGCGCGGGGGTTCTCGTCGATCTCGGCGGGCGTGGCCTTGACGGCCCCGCGGACCAGCAGCTCGTAGGGGGCGGGCTGCGGCTCCACGGGCAGGCCCGTGCGGGACGTCGACCGTGGTCACGGCCGCGAAGGCCCGCTTGACCAGCCGGTCCTCGCCCGAGTGGTACGACAGGACGACCATCACCCCGCCGGGGGCCAGGGCGGCCAGCCAGGCGGGCAGGGCCCGGGCCAGGCCGGCGATCTCGTCGTTGACCTCGATCCGCAGCGCCTGGAACAGCCGCTTCGCCGGGTGGCCGCCGGTGCGCCGGGCCGCGGCGGGCACCGCGTCGTAGACCAGCTCGACGAGCCGGCCGCTGGTGGTGAACGGCTCCTGCGCCCGGGCGGCCACCACGGCCTTGGCGATCCGGTCGGCGAACTTCTCGTCGCTGTGCGAGCGCATGAGCCGGACCAGGGCCCGGGCGTCGTAGGTGTTGAGGACGTCGGCCGCGGTCATCCCCTCGTCGCCCATCCGCATGTCCAGGGGCGTGTCGCGGGAGTAGGAGAAGCCTCGCTCGTCCACGTCGAGCTGCATCGAGGACACGCCCAGGTCGAGCAGGACGCCGTCCACCCCTCGGTCGACGCCCGCCGCCTCGAGGACCTCGTCGACGTCGTCGTGCACGGCCCCGACGCCGACGAAGCGGTCGCCGTGGCGCGGCCAGCCGGCGGCCGGCCTCGGCCAGCGCGACGGGGTCGCGGTCGACGCCCGACCACCCGGGCGGCGGGGCGCCCGGCTGCAGCAGGGCGGCGGCTGTGCCCGCCCAGGCCGAGCGTGCCGTCGACCACCACGGCGCCCTCGTGCTGCAGCGGCGGGCAGGAGCAGGTCGACGCAGCGGTCGAGCATGACCGGGACGTGCGAGGCGGCGCCGCCGTCCCCGGCCGGTCGCCGGTGCCCGTCGGGCTCCCCGTGCCGGGCGGGCGCCTCGGTCGTGCGGGCGCGGGGCGTCGCGGGGGCCGGGGCGTGCGGGCGTCGGGGCGTGCGGTCGGCGTCGGGCGACCGGCCGGTCGGGTCCCTCGCCGCCGAGGACCGGCCTGGCACCGGGGAAGGTGCGCCAGGACGGCCTCGGCGGCGGGAGACCCCACCGGCCGGGCGGGCGGACGGGGTCGTGCTCACAGGACACCCGGGAGGATCTCGGTGGAGCGCTCGGAGAACGCCTGCTCGCCCGTGGCCTGCAGCTCCTGCCAGGTCGCGGCGTCCCAGATCTCCAGCCGGCGGCCGACGCCGAGCACGGCGAGCTCCTTGCTGAGGCCCGCGTACTCGCGCAGCAGCGGGGCGACGGTGACGCGGCCCTGCTTGTCCGGGACCTCGTCCTGCGCCCCGGCCAGGAGCATCCGGGAGTAGTCGCGGGCGTCCTTGTTGGTGAGCGGGGCCCCGGCGAGCTCGTCGACGAGGGCCTCGAACGCCGCCCGCGGGAAGGCGAAGACGCAGCGCTCCTGGCCTCGGGTCATGACGATCCCGCCGTCGAACGACGGCCTCCACTTGGCCGGCAGGACGAGGCGGTTCTTCTCGTCGAGGCGGGGGGTGAACGTCCCGAGGAACACGGGCCCCTCCCTCCACGTCGACCGTCCGGACCAGCGCTCTCCACGCTACTCCACTTTGCTCCACCCTGTCGGTCCCCCGCTCCACCTACTTGAGCGGATCTGCAGTTCCTGCTGGTCAGCGACGTGGACGACCGGCCTCCGTCGGTGCGTCAGCCCCACGGACCGCCGCCAGGGCTCGAACCCCTGCGCTCTCGCCTCAGGCCTCTGACCTGCGGCGATGCCGACCACCGCAGATCCTGGGGAGCACCGGCAGCCGCTCCGGGGGACACGGTGGAGCGAGGTGGAGGGTCCGGGGGCACGCACGCGGCCGTCCGGTCGACGGCTGCACCCGCCCCGGGTGCCCGCCCGCGCCGACGTGCGACCATCTCCCGCAGGTCCGGGGCCCGTCCTCGGACCGGTCAGCGGCGACGGAGGGGCTCCATGACGACGGTGCAGGGGCAGGCGCCCACGCTGGCCGAGGCGACGGCCACGGCCACGGCCGTGCGCGAGGCGGTCCGGCAGGTGGTGGTCGGCAAGGACGAGGTGGTCGACCTCGCGCTGGTCGCGCTCCTGGCCGAGGGCCACCTGCTCGTGGAGGACGTGCCCGGGGTCGGCAAGACGCTGCTGGCCAAGGCCCTCGCCCGCAGCATCGACTGCTCGGTCCGCCGCATCCAGTTCACCCCCGACCTGCTGCCGAGCGACGTCACCGGCGTGAGCATCTGGAACCAGGAGCGCGGCGACTTCGAGTTCCGGCCCGGGGCCGTGTTCGCCAACGTCGTCATCGGCGACGAGATCAACCGGGCCTCCCCCAAGACCCAGTCCGCGCTGCTGGAGTCCATGGAGGAGCAGCAGGTGACCGTGGACGGCACCACCTACCCGCTGCCGCCGCCCTTCATCGTCGTGGCCACGCAGAACCCGGTGGAGATGGACGGCACCTACCCGCTGCCCGAGGCGCAGCGCGACCGCTTCATGGTCCGCGTGGCCATGGGCTACCCGCGGCCCGAGGACGAGCTCGGCCTGCTCGACACCCACGTCGGCGGCCGACCCGCTGCTGCGCCTCACCCCGGTCGCCGACGCCGAGCAGGTCCGCCGGGCCATCGCCGCCGTGGCCGAGGTGCACGTGTCCGACGCGCTGCGCCGCTACGTGCTCGCGCTGTCCCACGCGACCCGCAGCCACCCCGACCTGCGGCTGGGCGCCTCCCCCCGGGCGGGGCTGCAGCTGGTCCGGGCCGGGCGGGCGCTCGCGGCGCTGGCCGGGCGCGACCACGTCCTGCCCGACGACGTCGCCCGTCTCGCCGCCCCCGTGCTCGCCCACCGGCTGCTGCCCAGCGCCCGGGGCCGCACCGCGCGCAAGGACCCGACGACCGTGGTCCACGAGATCGTCGCCGCCACGCCGGTCCCCGGCGCCCGGGGCTGACGGGGCCGTCGTGGGCCTGCCCGACCTCCGCGCCGCCTGGTCCGGCCTGACCTCGCGCGGGACCTCGTTCCTCACCGCCGGCGTCGTGGCCCTCGGCTGCGCGGTGCTGCTCGGGCAGTCCGACCTGGTCCGGGTCGCCGGGCTGCTGGCCCTGCTGCCCGGTCCTCGCGGTCCTGCTCCTGGCCTCGCAGCGGCTGCAGCTGGCGGTCAGCCGGTCCACCGAGCCGCCCCGCGGCGACCGTCGGCCAGGAGGTCGAGGTGCGCGTCGAGGTGGTCAACCGCTCCGGGCGCCGCACCCCGGTGCTGCTGTTCGAGGACCAGCTGCCGCCCGGGCTGGAGGCCGAGCACCCGGGTGGTGCTGCCGCCGCTGCGCCCGATGGAGTCGGCGCGGCTGAGCTACTCCCTGCTCGGCCGCCCGCCGGGGCCGCTACGCGGTGGGCCCGTCCCGGCTGCTCAGCGTGGAGCCGTTCGGGCTGGTGGAGCGGACCTGGGAGGCGACGCGTCCGCGACGAGCTCCTGGTCCGGCCCGCAGGTGCACGCGCTGAGCACGCGTGCTGCCCGTGCGGCGCACCGGCCGCGGCGGCGACTCCGACCTGGGCGGCGCCGGCGTGGTGGGCGACCCCGACATGAGCGTGCGGGAGCACCGCCTCGGCGACGACCTGCGCCGGGTGCACTGGCCGACCACCGCACGGCGCGGCCAGCTCATGGTCCGCCCGGACCAGCACCCGCAGGACCACAACGCCGTCGTCCTGCTGGACAGCCGCTCCGACGGCCAGCGCGGCAGCGACGAGCACGCCACCCTCGAGCTGCCTGGCCAGCGCCGCGGCCTCGGTCCTCGTCCACGCCGCCGACCTCGGCCAGCGGGTGGCCCTGCTCGGCGACGGCGAGGACCCCTCCCCCGGCTCCCACGACACCGCCCACCGCGACGACGCGGCCGACGACCCCGTCGAGGAGGCGCTGGACCGCCTCGCCGTGGTCCGCCCCACCGGCCCGGAGACGCTGGCCGCCGCGGTCGAGGCCGTCCCCCGCTGGAACCCGTCCATGCTCGTCGCGCTCCTCGGCGAGGTCGGGCCCGAGGACGTCGAGGTGCTCGCCGGGACCGGCCGCGACGCCGTCCGGGCCGCCGTCGTCTGCCGGACCACGACGTGGGAGCAGCTGACTCGCCGTCGCGCCGCGCCCACCTGGACGACCGGCACGAGGCCGCGGTGGCGCGGCTGCAGGACAGCGGCTGGCGGGTCGCGGTCGTGGAGGCCGGCGGGTCGGTGGTCCTGGCCTGGGAGGGCCTGGAGCGCACGGGGGTCCGGGCGTGACGCGCGACGTCCGGGTCGCGCTGCTCGCGCCCGCGGCCACCCTCATGACCCTGCTGTGCCTGGTCCCGCTGGTCGCCGGGCGGGACTGGCTCCAGCCGGTCGTGCTCGTCGTGCTCGCCGTGGGGCTGGCCGGGGCGGCGCGTCGCGGCCGCCGACCTGCCCCGCTGGCTCACCGTCCCGGTGACGGCGCTGGCGGCCCTCGTCATCTCCACGGCGCTGCTCGTCCCCTCGCAGGCCGCCGTCGGGGGCTTCGTGCCCACCCCGGCGAGCATCCGCGCCCTCGGCATCCTGCTGCGCAGCGGCGTGGTCACCGCGCAGGCGGTCGAGCCGCCCGCGCAGGCCGACCCCGGCATCGTCACCCTGCTGACGCTGGCCGCCGGCCTGGTCGCCGTGGTCACCCTGGCCGTCGCCGGGCCGCTGCGCCGGCCGGGGGCGGCGGGGCTCCCGCTGCTGCTGGTGGTCTGCGTGGCCACGGCCCTGGCCCCCGGCGGGGTCGGCCTGCTCGGGTACCTGTCCGCGGGCCTGGGCTACCTCGGCCTCACGCTGGTCGACGGCGACCGCCGGGTGCGGGACTGGGGCCAGGTCCTGCCGCGGCGCACCCGCGGCGGCGAGCAGGCCTCCAGCGGGGTGGTCGAGCAGCTCGCCGCGGTCGCCGCCGGCACGGCCGCCGCCGCCCTGGTGCTGGGGGCCGCGCTGCCCCTGCTGGTGCCCGGCGACGGCGGGCAGCGGCTGCAGAGCATGGTCACCGACCGCTTCGGCGGCGGCGGGGACGACGGTCTGCGCTCCCTCGACCCGTTCCTCGACATCCGCGACGACCTGGAGTCCCAGGACGACACGGTGCTCATCAGCTACGCCACCACCGACCTGGACCCCGACCCGCTCGCGGGTGGTCACCGCGGACGAGTTCGACGGCAACGTGTGGCGCCCGTCGCCGCCGGGCCTGGTCTCGCCCCTGGACGACGGGGTGCCGGCCCCGCCCGGCGCCGCCCCCGAGGTGCCTGGCCGCGGCCGAGCCGGTGAGCACGTCGATCGGGGTCGGACCGCTCGCCCAGCGCTACCTGCCCCTGCCGTACCCGGCCTCCTCGGTGGAGGTGGCCGGTCGCTGGGCGGTGGACGCGACCACCCTCAACGTCACCTCCGACGACAGCACGACCGAGGGCCTGTCGTACGCCGTGAGCTCCTACGACATCACCCCCGACGCCGCGACGCTGGCGCAGGTGCCCCCGGACGGCCTGGACGCCCGGTGGACCCGGCTGCCCGACGGCATGTCGGCCACCGTGCTCCAGGAGGCGCAGCGCGTGGTGGACGAGGCGGGGGCGAGCACCCGGTACGACCAGGCGCTGGCCCTGCAGCAGTGGTTCCGCAACGGCGGCGGGTTCACGTACTCCCTCGACGCGCCGGACGTCACCGACCGGGACGCGGTGGAGGCCTTCCTCACCGACCGGCGCGGCTACTGCGTGCAGTTCGCCTCGACGATGGCGATCATGGCCCGCTCCCTCGACATCCCCGCCCGCGTCGCGGTCGGCTTCCTGCCCGGCGACCAGGTGGAGCCCGGCCGCTACGAGATCCGCGCCGACGACGCGCACGCCTGGCCCGAGCTGTACTTCGAGGGCGTCGGGTGGGTCCGGTTCGAGCCCACGCCCTCCACCCGCACCGGCCTCCCGCCGTCGTGGGCGGTGCCCGAGTCCGACCCCGCCGTGCCCGTGCCCTCGGCCGCCCCCGAGCCAGGCCGCGCCGCTGCCGGAGGAGGACCGCCCGCCGCGCGAGGCTGCGGCCGCCGGCCGGCGAGCGGTCGCTGCTGGAGCGGGCGCAGGACCTCGCGCCGCAGGCGCTGCTCCTGCTCGGCGGCCTCGTGGCCGCCGCGGCCGCCCTGTCGCTGCCGCGCGCCTGGCGCGCGTGGCGGACCCGTCGCCGGTTCCGGGCCGCGGCGGGCGACGACGCCGCGACGGCGGTCGCGCTGTGGACGGAGCTGCTCGAGCGGCTGGGCGACCGCGAGGCCCTGCCGGACGGCCGGACCGTCCGCGAGCAGGTGGCCGACCTCGTGCGCCGCGAGCGGCTGGACGAGCCGGCGCGGGAGGCCGTGTCCCGGCTCGGCGAGCGGTGCGAGCGGGCGCTCTACGCCGTGGAGCCCGCGCCCGCCGCGGAGGGCGAGGACGACGTGCGGACGGTCGTGGCCGCGGTGTCCGCGTCCCGCGGACGGTGGCAGCGGCTGGGGGCGACCTGGTTCCCGTCGCCGTCGCCGGTCACCGACGCCCCGCAGCGGCACCGGTCCGTGGAGCGGGTGGGCTGAGGGGCAGGGGCCGGACCGGGCGCGGGTCCGACCTCTGGTCCCGGTCGTGACACGGAGACCTCGGACGTGACCGTCGCCGGCCGGGCCACGGGCCGGGCGGCGGCGCAGCCGGAGGCCGCAGCACCGCGAGGCCGCGGACAGCACCCCTGCCCCTCAAACGGGTGCGGAGCGGGCAGCCGCTGCCCCGCCGGTCAGGCGAGCGGGCGGCGCAGGCCGGTGGCCGGGCTCAGAGCCCGCCGCCGTCGGACCGGCGCTCCCACCGCTCCTCCATGCGCTGCACGAAGGACGAGCGGGCGCGGGGGGCGGGACCGGTGCGCGGGGCGCCGCGCGGCGGGGCGTCCGTCGGGACGGTGCGCGAGGCGGGGGCGGCGACGGCGAAGACCACGCCGCCGAACATCACCACGAACCCGATGACGCTGAGCCACAGCTGGCCGATGGAGATGCCGACGATGACGAGGGTGAGACCGACGGCGACGGAGGCGACGGCGACGAGCGCGCGCGAGACCGAGCCGACCCCGCGCTGCCGACCCGTGAGGGTGGTGGCGAACTTGGGGTCCTCGGCGTAGAGCGCCTGCTCCATCTGCGCGAGGAGCTTCTGCTCGTGGTCGGAGAGCGGCACCGCTGACCTCCTGGCTCTCTTTTGGTGCGGTAAGGATAGACACGCGTCCGGGACCGCGACACCCGGAGGTCCCATCGGCACAACGCCGGCGGGACTTCACCGGTGCCCGGGCGGCGCCCCCCGTCCGGCGGACCTCGGGTCGACCAGGGTCCCGGGGCGCACGACCCCTGCCCCGAAGCGCCGGCTCAGGTCGTCCACGGCCCGCTCGGCGTCCCGCCAGCCGTGCTCCGGGGCACCCAGCTCCAGCTGCACCGGCGCCGTCTCCAGCGGCTGCAGCCCCTCCGCCTTGACCCCGACGAGCCGGATCCGGGCCCGGTCCAGCCCGAGCCCGTCGAAGGCCGCGACGGCGGCGGCGTGGACGTCGCGGGCCAGGTCGGTGGGCTGGCGGAGGGTCTTCGAGCGGGTGATGGTCGTGAAGTCGGCGAAGCGGACCTTGAGCACGACGGTGCGCGCGACCATCTGCTCGCCCCGCACCCGGGCGGCCACCCGCTCCGACAGCCGGAGGATCTCGCGGTGGACCACCCGCGGGTCGTCCACGTCGCGGGAGAACGTCTCGTCGGCGCTGATGCTCTTGCCGCGGGTCTCGGGCACGACGCGGCGCGGGTCCCGTCCCCACGACAGCTCGTGCAGGTGCGTGCCCTGGGCCTGGCCGAGCGCCCGCTCCAGGGTCCGCAGGGGGGTGTGGGCGAGGTCGGCGACCGTGCGCAGCCCGAGCCGGGCCAGCACCTCGTGGGTCTTGGGACCGACGCCCCACAGGTCGGCCACGGGCAGGGAGTGCACGAACGGCACGGTGTCCGCGACGCCCACCACGAGCATGCCGTCGGGCTTGGCCGCGGAGCTGGCCAGCTTGGCCACGAACTTGGTCGAGGCGACCCCGACGGAGACGGTGATGCCCTGCTCGTCGGCGATCCGGTCGCGCAGGGCGGTGGCGATGGCGCTCGGGGTGCCGAGGCGCCGCAGCGAGCCCGACACGTCGAGGAAGGCCTCGTCGAGGCTGAGCGGCTCCACGGCGGGGGTGATCGAGCGGAACACCTCCATCACCCCGCGCGAGACCTCGGCGTACTGGCCGTGGCTCGGCTGGATGATCACGGCCTGGGGGCACAGCCGGCGGGCGCGGCCCATGGGCATGGCGGCGTGCACCCCGCTGCGCCGGGCCTCGTAGGTCGCGGACAGCACGACCCCGCGGGTCCCGCCGCCCACGATGACCGGCAGCCCGTGCAGCTCCGGGCGCGAGCGCAGCTCGACCGAGGCGTAGAAGGCGTCCATGTCGGCGTGCAGCACCGTGCAGCCGTCGTCGTCCCCGGTGAGCCCGAGCGCCGCGGCCCGCCCGTCCGCCCGGCCGACCTGGCGGCGGCTCACGGCTGCCCCCCGGCGCTGGTGCGGGTCCTGGTGGTGCGGGTCCTGGTGGTGCGGGTCCTGGTGGTGCGGGTCCTGGTGGTGCGGGTCCTGGTGGTGCAGGTCCTGGTGGTGGTGCCGGTCACGTCAGCGCCGGACGGCGTGCCAGTGCAGGTGCGACGCCAGGCCGCGGAGCTCGCGGTGGTCGGCGGCGGCCGCCTCGAGCCGGCGCAGCGTCTCCCGGCTGCGGGGGGTGGCGTCCAGCGCCGCCTCGGGGACCAGGTCGACGAGCACGGGCACGCCGGTGACCTCGAGGACCTCCAGGCCCGCGCCGTCGAGCAGGGCCGCGATGGCGTCGGCGTCGAGGCGGCGCAGCAGCGGGTCGTCGGGACCGGTCCGGCCGTCGGGGTCGCTGAGCACCGCCAGGGCGGCCTCGACGCGGCCCATCGCCGCGCGCAGGGCGACGGCGCCGCTGCGCTGGGCGGTGAGCAGGCTGAGCACGGCGCCGGGGCGCATGGCCGCGGCGACCTCGGCGAGGGTGGCCGCCGGGTCGTCGACCAGCTCGAGGACGTCGTGGCAGAGCAGCACGTCGACCGGGCCGCCGCACAGCGTGGGCAGCGACCGGGCGTCGCCCTGGTGGCCGCGGACCCGGTCGCCGACCCCGGCCTCGCGGGCCCGGTGGGCCAGCGCGGCCAGCGCGTCGGGGCTGGGGTCGACGACGACGACGTCGTGGCCGAGCACCGCGAGCTCGACCGACAGGGCGCCGGCACCGCCGCCCAGGTCGACGACGAGCGCGGGCCCGCCGTCGGGCGCCTGGGCCTCCAGCAGCGGCGCGACGAGGGCGGCGATGGCCTCCAGCCGCAGCTCGGCCCGGCCGGAGCGCCGGTCGCGTCGCTGGGCGGTGGGGTCGGGCACGTCGACAGCGTACGAGCACGGAGCCCCGGCGAGGTGGAGCGCGCGGCCCTCACCGTCCGGAGCTCCCCGCGCTGGAGTGCCAGAGCCGTCGCGGCGCGTCCTCGGCGCCGTGGGCCCCGGCACCCTGGGCGGCCTTGCGCGCCCGGGCCTTCGCGGCCTCCTCGGCGAGCTTGCGCGGGTCCGTCCCGCTCACCCCCGCCGGCTTGATGTCGGCGTACGGGGACTGCCGGAACCCGCTGGCGTGCACGAGCACCCGGCGGCGGCCGCCACCCATCCCGCCGGCGCCCTCCCGCTCCTCCTCGGGCCCGGCGGTCCCCGAGACGAGCGGCAGGCCCACCGGGTGGGCGCTCGGGCCCGTCGGCGGGCGGGCCAGCACCGGGCGGCTGGCCCGGCTGGCCGCCGCCCCGGCCACGGCGCCGCCGAGGCGGGCCGGGTCGTCCTCGAAGCCGGCCGGCACCGCGTCCATGAGGGCGTGGACCGCCTCGACCCCGCCCTCCTTCCAGCACGCCCACAGCGCCGGCAGCTCCCACGCCCCGGTCGCCCGCAGCGACACCCCGCGCGGACCGGTCCGGCGGAGCACCCCCCGCACGAGCAGCAGCCAGGAGTGGAACACCGTGGCCGCGTACGGGCCCTGGACGTCCTCGAAGAAGGTCGCGTCCACCGCCCCGGTCGCGTCGTCGAGGGTGAGGAACACGACCCGGCGCCCCGAGCGGATCGGCGGGGTCTGGGTGGCGACCTTGACCCCGGCCACGAGCAGCTCGCTGCGGCTGCGCTGCGCCACGAGGTCGGGGCTGCGGGTCACCCCGAGCGCCTCGACCAGGGGGCGGTAGAAGTCGAGGACGTGGCGGGAGGCGTCCAGGCCGAGCACGTCGAGCTCGGCGACGACGCGCTCGGCGCTGGTCATGTCGGGCAGGTCGGTGCTCTCGGTCTCGTCGGGGGCGTCCCCGAGGTCGAAGGTCAGCTGGGTCTCCGGCGCCGGGGCGGACGCCCCGGCGGTGCCGGCCGTGCCGCGGCGCACCACGGGGACCCCGCCCCGGCCGGCGGCGGCGCGGGCCACCCCGCGACCGCCCTTCCCGGCGACCGAGCGGCTCCAGCGGTCGAGCTCGGCGACCTGGAGCAGCAGGTCGCGGCGGGTGACCCGGCCCCGGCGGCGGCTCGGCAGCTGGTAGCCCGCTCCCCCGCCCGGCCCGGGCCGGTGGACCCGTCCGGTCAGCCCGTACAGCTCGTCGAACCCGCCGGCCATGACGAGCCGCTCGACCACCGGGCGCGACACCCCTGCGCGGTGCCAGAAGTCGGCGAGCGAGCCGTAGGGCCGGCCGGCGACGACCTGCTCGACCTCGGCGGAGGAGATGCCCTTGACGTCGGCCAGCGACAGCCGGATGCCGTACTCCCGGCCGTCGGGCAGGCCGGGCAGCGTGGGGGCCTGCCGGGCGGGGACGCCGAGCACCTCCGGCGGCGGCTCGTCCCAGGGGGCCACCTTCTCCACCCGGTAGGTGCCGTCGGAGGCGTTGACGTCCAGCCCGAGCACGGCGATGCCGAGCTGGCGGGCGTCGTCGAGCAGCAGCCGCTTGGGGTACATCCCGGGGTCGTGGGTGAGCACCCCGGCGAGGAAGGCCGCCGGGTGGTGCCGCTTGAGCCACGCCGACTGGAAGGTGGGCAGGGCGAAGGCCGCGGCGTGGGCCTTGCAGAAGCCGAACGAGGCGAACGCCTTGAGCACCTCCCAGAACCGGGACACGGTGTCGGGGGTGTAGCCGCGGCGCACCGCGGTCGGGACGTACCACTCCTTGACCGCCTCCTGCCCCTCGCGGGAGCCCATCGAGCGACGGACCTCGTCGGCCTCGGCCAGCGTGCAGCCGGTGGTGACCGCGACGATCCGGATGACCTGCTCGTGGAAGACGACGACGCCGTAGGTCTCCGCGAGCACCGGGGCGAGGTCGGGGTGCAGGTACTCCGGGGCGTTCCAGCCCTGCCGGGCGCGCAGGAACGGGGTGACCATGTCGGACTTCACCGGCCCGGGGCGGAACAGCGAGATGTCGGTGACGATGTCCTCGAAGCAGTCGGGGGCGAACTTGCCGACGAGCTCGCGCTGGCCGGGCGACTCGATCTGGAAGATCCCCAGCGTGCGGGTGGTCCGGATGAGGGCGTAGGTGTCGGGGTCGTCCAGCGGGACCTGCGCGCGGTCGTCCACGTCGACCCGGACGCCGTCGACCCGCTCGATCTCCCGGGCGGCGTGGGCCATGGCCGACTGCATCCGGATGCCGAGCACGTCGAGCTTGAGCAGGCCGACCTCCTCGACGTCGTCCTTGTCGAGCTGGGTCATCGGGTAGCCGTCGTAGCTGGGCTCGACCGGGGTCCGGTCGAGCAGCCCGGCGTCGGACAGGATCACCCCGCACGGGTGGAGCGCGACGTGGCGGGGCAGGCCGTCGACGCCCTCGACGAGGTCGAAGAACTGCTCGAGGTCGGAGCTGCCGAGCCCGGAGGCCCGCAGCTCGGGCAGCTCCTCGATGGCCTTGCGGGCGTCGCGGGCGCGGATGTGCGGGAACGCGGTGGCGATCGCGTCGACCTCGCCGGGCGGCATGCCGAGGGCGGCGCCCACGTCGCGGACCGCGTGCCGGACCCGGTAGGTGTCCATCATCGACACGCACGTCACCCGGTCCGCGCCGAACCGGGCGAGGACCGCGTCGTAGACCTCCATCCGGCGGTCGGACTCCACGTCGACGTCGACGTCGGGCAGCGTCGCCCGCAGCGGGGACAGGAACCGCTCCATGAGCAGGCCGTGCCGGACCGGGTCGACCCCGCTGATGCCGAGCACGTGGCAGACCAGGCTGCCGGCGCCGGACCCGCGCGCGGCGACCCGGATGCCGAGGTCGCGGGTGAGGTCGCACACCTGGGCGACGGTGAGGAAGTACCCGGCGAAGCCGAGCTGGTCGATGACGGCGAGCTCGTCGTGCAGGCGCGCCTCGATCGCGGCGGGCCCGACCGGGCCGACGGGCGAGCGGACGGTGCGCCCGCCGTAGAGCCGGTCCAGGCCCCCGCGGCAGAGCCCGGTGAGCACGGCCTGCAGGTCGGTGGCGGCGGAGTAGCCGAGCACCTCGGCCTCGGGCAGGTGGACCGAGCCGACGGACAGGTCGGCGGCCGGGTCCAGCCGGCACCGGTCGGCGAGGGCGGCGGTGGTGGCGAGCAGGCGGGAGGCGGTCGCGGCGGCCCCGCGGCCGTGCTCGGAGCCGGGCAGGGCGGCGGCGACGTCGGCGACCTCGCGGGCCCGGCGGACCATGTCGTCGGGCGCGGCGAGGTGCCCGGCGGACGTGGTCCGGTCCAGGTGGCGGGGGTCGAGGGCGACCAGGCGGCGGGCGGCGTCGAGGACGTCGACCACGACGCCCTGGTCGGGGTCGACGTGGCGGACGGCGTTGGTGAGCACCGCGGGCACGCCGGCGGCGTCGGCCACGGCGAGCATCCGCCCGGCCAGCCCGACGCTGCCGGGGGTGTCGCGGCGGCTGCGGTGGTGGACGAGCTCGACGTGCAGGCTGCCCGGCGGCAGCGCCTGCTGCCAGCGCCGGAGCAGGGCGACGGCGAGGTCGTCGCGGCGGGCGAGCACGGCCCGGCCGACCTCGGAGCCGGGCCCGAGCAGCACGGCGAGGGCGGGGGCGCCCGTGCCCCGCCGGCCGTCGTCGCCGACGACGCCGGACACCCCGGAGGTGTCGACGGCGTGGGCGGCCACGAGCTCCTCGGTGGCCACGGGGCGGCCCCGGGTGCCGCGGGCGTGGGTGGCGCTGACCAGCCGGCACACCTGTGCCCACCCGGCGGCGGGCGGCAGGGCGGTGGTGGCGTCGGCGGCCAGCGCGAGCACGGTGACGCGGGGGTGGCGGGGGTCGACCTGGGCGCCGCCGCGGGCCGGGCTGCGACGGCTCCCGCCCCTGCCTGCGGGCCCGCCCGCCGCCGCGGCGGAGGGGTCCGCCCACGCGGGCAGCCCCTGCAGCAGGCCCGAGGGCTCGACGGCCAGGTCGACCCCGAGCAGCGGGTCGATCCCGGCGGCGGCGCACGCGGTCGCGAACTTGACGGCGCCGTAGCAGCCGTCGCGGTCGGTGAGCGCGAGCGCGTCCATGCCGAGCTCCGCGGCCCGGGCCACGAGCGCCGCGGGGGTGGAGGCCCCGTGGCGCAGCGAGTAGCCCGAGGCCACGTGCAGGTGGGTGAAGGTCATCAGGTCTCAGCAGGTCCTCAGCGGGTCGTGGGCAGGTCTCCGGGCGGGGCGGTCAGCGGGACGCGGCCACGACGTCGGGCAGCACCGGCCGCCAGGGCAGCGACAGCACGCCGGTCACGGCGCGCAGGAACTGCTCGGCGTCGCGGAGCAGGTCGTCGGCGGCCCGGGCCCGGTCCTCGGGGGCGGGGGCCTCGGAGCGCGGCAGCGCCCCGAGGAACCCCGCCCACTCGGTGAGCTCGGGCGCGAGCCTCGGCAGCACCTGCCACACGCTGCGGGGCCGCGAGCGGGCCGGGCCGGGCCGGCCGCGGACGGCGAGCACGGCCGTGGCCGCCCGCAGCGCGGCCAGGTGCGCGCCGGCCCACCGGGAGCGGGCGTCGAGCTCGGCCGCCGCCGCCCGCAGCCCCTCCCGGGAGCGCTCGAGCAGCGCGACGACCGCGGCGTTGACCTCCGGGCCGCCGGGCTCCCCCACGAGCACGAGGACGTCCGGCGAGACCTCCGGCGGGAGGTCCGGCGAGGAGGTCCGCAGCCAGGTCCTCCAGGTCGGTGCCCGGGCGGGGCGCCTCCATCAGTCGAGGTGGCACAGCAACCACCAGTCCCCCTGCGAGGACCCCGGGGCCGAGCCCTGGTCGGACCCCTGGGCCGACCCGCCCGACATGGCGGGCACGGCCGCGGGGGCCGCCTGGGCGAGGTCGTACACCCCGGAGCCGAGCGTGCGGCCGGCCGCGGCCTCGACCCGCCACACCGTCCGCTCGGGCACCGCGCGGCCGCCGCCCGCGGTGGGCTGCTCCCACCAGGCCTCGCGCTCCAGCCACGAGGCGAGCACCTCGCGGACCACGTACAGCCGGTTGCGCCAGAGGAAGGCGTCCGGCACCGGGCCGCCCCCGCCGTGGGCCCCGTCCGGACCCTCGCTGAGCCGTACCTGGACAGGTTCGTCGTAGCGCCGCACGATGGCCTCCCGATGACCGGTGCTCGAACGCCTGTTCGCTCGAACGCGTGTTCGAAGAGTAGGTCGGACCCCCGACACACGTCCACCGCCCGGCGAGTCGCCCGGCAGGACAGGAGATCACCGCCGCGGGGCCCCGCGGACGACCTCCCGCCGACCGGTGACGAGGTGGTGACGGGTCGGCCGCGGACCGCCGCGGCCGCCGTCCCGGCCGCCACGCTGGGGAGGTGGACAGCCCTCCCCGCACCCCGCCCCGCCGGCGCCCCGCCCGTCGCACGGTCGTCCTCGGCGTCGTGGTCGCGGCGGTGGTGCTCGGCGCCGGCCTGGCGCTGACCAGGCCCTGGCTGCTCGTCGTCGACCGCGCGGTCGCCGAGGCCGTCCCGCTCAGCGCCGCCGACCTCGCCCAGGAGGCCCCGGCCGACGGCGCAGCCCCCACCGACGGGACAGCCCCCACCGACGGCACAGCCCCCACCGACGAGACAGCCACGACGGGCGAGACAGCCCCGAGCAGCACGGCCGCCCCCACGAGCACGGCGGCCCCGGCCGGCAGCGGGGCGACCGAGCCCGCGGAGCCGGTGGAGCCCGTCGAGCTGGCCAGGGGGTCGCTGCTCAGCCACGAGCACACCACCACCGGCACCGCCCGGGTGCTCGAGCTCGGCGGACGGCACCCGGGTGCTGCGGCTGGAGGGCCTGGACACGAGCAACGGCCCGGACCTGCGGGTCTGGCTCAGCGACGCCGCGGTGGTCGAGGGCCGCGACGGGTGGTCCGTGTTCGACGACGGCGCCTGGCTCGACCTCGGGCCGCTCGCCGGCAACCAGGGCAGCTCCAACTACGTCGTGCCCCCGGGGACCGACCTGGCGGTGCTGTCCAGCGTGAGCATCTGGTGCGCCCGGTTCCGGGTGTCGTTCGGGGCCGCGGCGCTGCGCTGAGAGCGGGCCCCGGCCGCCGGCCGGGACGTACGCTCCCGGCGTGAGCGAGCAGACCCCGACCGACGACCTCGCCGCCTACCCGGGTCTGGTGCGGGTGCGGGCCGCGCTGGCCGCCGCCGGTGTCCCCGACCGGGTCCGGGTGCTCGACGAGCACGCCCGCACGGCCGCGGAGGCTGCCGCCTCGCTCGGGGTCGACGTGGCCCGGATCGCCAGCTCGCTGGTCTTCCTCGCCACCCCCCACCCGGGACCGGAGGGCGCGGAGCCGTTCCCCGTCCTCGTCCTCGCCTCCGGCGGGCACCGCGTGGACACGGCCCTGGCGGCCGAGGCCCTCGGCGTCGCCTCGGTCGGGCGGGCGACGCCCGACCTGGTGCGCGAGGCCACCGGCTTCGTCATCGGCGGGGTCTCCCCCGTCGGCCACCTGCGGCCCCTGCCCACCCTGGTCGACCGGGCGCTGGACGGGCTCGGGGAGGTGTGGGCCGCGGCCGGGCACCCCCGGACGGTGTTCCCCACCGACCACGACGAGCTGGTCCGGCTCACGGGCGGGACGAGCGCGACGGTGGCCGCCGACCCCGTCCGCTGAGCGCCGCCTAGACTCGCCGCATGCTGTCCCGGGGCCGACGCCGCCCGGCGCCGGTGGAGGCGCTGCCCCTGGTGCTGGCCGGGGCGACCGTCCTCGTGCAGATCACGTACCCCCTGCTGGGCGGGCGCGTCCTCACCCTGGTCACCATCGCCACGGTGCTGCTGTTCTGCACCGCGAGCCTGGTCCACGCCACCGTCACGGCCGGCGCGCGGACCGCCCTGCTCGTGCTCCTCGTGGCCGGCGGGAGCGGCCTGGTCGCCGAGGCCGTCGGCACCGCGACCGGCGTCCCGTTCGGCCCGTACGAGTACTCCGGCTCCCTCGGCTGGGAGGTGCTCGAGGTCCCCGTGGTCATCCCGCTGGCCTGGACGATGATGGCCTGGCCGATGCTGCTGCTCGGCCGCCGCCTGTCCGGGGCGCTGCTCGGGGAGGGCGGACGGCTCTCCGGTGCCGGTCGCCGCCCCGGGGCCCGCGCCGCCCTCACCGCGCTGCTCGGCGGTCTCGGGCTGGCCTCGTGGGACCTGTACCTGGACCCGCAGATGGTCGAGGCCGGCCACTGGGTGTTCGCCTACCCGGAGCCCGGCCTGCCCGGCGTGCCGGGCATCCCGCTCACCAACTACGCCGGCTGGGTGCTGGTGGCCGTGCTCATGCTCGCCCTGCTCGACGCCGTGGTCCCCCGCGCGCGAGGTCGACGAGCGCATCCCCGCCCTGCTCCTGGCCTGGACGTGGCTCGGGCTCCGGGCTGGCCAACGTGGCCTTCTTCGGCCGCCCCGAGGTCGCCGCGTACGGCCTGGTCGGCATGGGCCTGCTGGTCGGGCCCTACCTGCTCCTCCACCGGGCGCAGGGCCGCTCCCCCGGCAGCGCCCGCCGGCACCGCGGTCCGCCCGTCCCGCGCCGTCGACGTCAGACCGGCGCGGGTGAGCCCGGCCCGGCAGAGCCGGTCGCGGGCGAGCCGGCACGGGCGAGCCGGGCACGGGCGAGCCGCCGGTCCCCCTGGTCCGCCTCCCCGCTCACCTGGACGGGCACGGCGCTCGCGGTCGCCCTCACCGCGCACACGGCGTGGAACACGACCCGGCTGCGGCGCCCGCCCACCGACCCGCCGGCGACCGCGGAGCGGGTGTCCGTCCTGGTCCCCGCCCGCGACGAGGAGCGCACCCTGCCGGTGCTGCTGGCGTGCCTGGCCGAGCAGACGCACGTGCCCGACCTCGAGGTCCTCGTCTGCGACGACGGCAGCACCGACCGCACCGCCGACCTCGTGCGGGAGGCGGCCCGCCTCGACCCCCGGGTCCGGCTGCTGTCGAGGGCACCGACCGGCCGACGGGCTGGCTGGGCAAGCCCTGGGCCTGCGCCCGGCTGGCCCGGGAGGCCACCGGCAGCGTGCTGGTCTTCGTCGACGCCGACGTCGTCCTGGCTCCCCACGCGGTCGCCGCCACGGTGGCGCTGCTGCGCAGCAGCGGCCTCGACCTGGTCTCGCCCTACCCGCGGCAGCTGGCCGTGACGCCCGCCGAGCGCCTCGCGCAGCCGATGCTGCAGTGGTCGTGGCTGACCACGCTCCCCCTCGGCCTGGCCGAGCGGTCCCCGCGCGCCGAGCCTGGCCGCGGCCAACGGCCAGCTCCTCGCGGTGGACGCCGGCCGCGTACGCGCGCGCCGGCGGCCACGCCGCGGTGGCCGGCGAGGTGCTGGAGGACATCGCCCTGCTCCGGGCGGTCAAGCGCAGCGGCGGCCGGGGCGTGCCGTGCGACGGCTCGCAGGTGGCCTCGTGCCGGATGTACACCTCCTGGCCCGAGGTCCGGGACGGCTACGCGAAGTCCCTGTGGTCGGCGTTCGGCTCCCCGCCGGCGGCCGCGGCGGTGCTCGGCGTGCTCGGCCTGGCCTACGTCTGGCCCGCGGCCGCGGCGCTGCGCGGCTCGGCCGTCGGGGCCGTCGGGCTGGGTGCGGGGGTGCTCGGCCGGTACCTCACCGCCGAGGCGACCGGCGCCCGCTCGCTGCCCGACGCGATCGCGCACCCCGTGTCGGTCGCTGCTCGCGGCGGCGCTCACCGTGGCGTCGTTCGTGGGACGGTACCGGGGCACGCTGCGGTGGAAGGGGCGGGAGGTCGCATGAGCAGGGTCGTCGTGGTCGGGGCAGGGCTCGGGGGGCTGGCGGCGGCGGTCCGGCTCGCGCACGCCGGGCACGAGGTCACCGTGCTGGAGCAGGCGGCGCAGGTCGGCGGGAAGCTCGGCTGGTACAGCCGCGACGGCTTCTCCTTCGACACCGGGCCGTCGCTGCTCACCGTCCCGTCGGTGTACGAGGAGCTGTTCGCCGAGACCGGGGCGCCGCTGGCCGAGGTGCTGGACGTGCGGGCCGTCGACCCGGCCTTCCGCTACCGCTTCGCCGACGGGACCGTCCTGGACGTGCCCGTCCGGCGGCGGCCCGGCGGTCGCGGCGGCCATGGACGCCGCGCTCGGGGCGGGCACGGGCGCGCAGTGGGAGGCCTTCCTCGAGCGGGCCGGACGGATGTGGGAGGCCACCCGCGGCCCGTTCCTCACCTCCCCGCTGGACGGCGCCCGGGGGCTGCTGCGGGAGTCGCGCAAGGTCGGCGACCTGGCGACGATCGCGCCCTGGCGCAGCCTGCGCCAGCTCGGCCGGCGCTACCTCAAGGACGCGCGGCTGCGGATGCTGCTCGACCGCTACGCCACCTACACCGGCTCGGACCCGCGCCGCGCCCCGGCGGCCCTGGCCACGCGTCCCGTACGTCGAGCAGACCTACGGCGCCTGGTACGTCCAGGGCGGGCTGCGGGCGCTGGTCGACGCCGTGGCCGCGGCGCGCCGAGGACGCTCGGGGCCGACGGTGCGCACGGGCGCCGACGTCGCCCAGGTCATCGTCAAGGACGCGCCCGGGCCCGTCGGCTGGCGCACCAGCGGCGTCCGGCTGCGCGACGGCAGCACGGTCGAGGCCGACGTCGTCGTCTCCAACGCCGACGCCGCGCACACCTACCACGAGCTGCTCTCCGGCCCCCCGGGCGAGCTGGGGCGGCGCCGGCTGCGCAGGGCCGACCCGTCGCTGTCCGGCTTCGTGCTGCTGCTCGCCCTGCGCGGGCGCACCCCGGGCCTGCAGCACCACACCGTGCTGTTCCCCGAGGACTACGACGACGAGTTCGACTCGGTGTTCGCCACCGGCCGCCACCGCGGCCGCGCCCGCCCCGCGCCCGACCCGACCGTCTACGTCAGCGCCCCCGACGACCCGGCCCTGCGCCCGGACGACGACAGCGAGGCCGTGGTTCGTGCTGGTCAACGCCCCTCGGCACCGGCCGGGCGAGCCGGCCCGCGGCGTCGACTGGCACGCCGACGGGCTGGCCGAGAGCTACGCCGACCGGGTGCTGGAGGTGATGGCCGAGCGCGGGCTCGACGTGCGCGACCGGGTGCTGTGGCGGGTGGTGCGCACCCCGGCCGACCTGGAGCACGCGACGCGCAGCGTCGGCGGCTCCATCTACGGCAGCTCGAGCAACGGCGCCCGGTCGGCGTTCCTGCGCCCGGCCAACGCGAGCAACGTCGAGGGCCTGTACCTCGTCGGGGGCTCCGCGCACCCCGGGCGGCGGCATCCCGCTGGTGGGGATGAGCGCCAGGATCGTCGCCGACCTGGTCGGCGCGCCCGACGAGAGCCGGCGCCGCGGCGCGACGAGGACGCCGCGAGGACTGAGCGCGCGGGCCCCGGCGCGCGGCGCCCGCAGGGAGACCGTCGCGCCGGCCCGGACCGGCGCCAGCCCGAGGTTCGCGCACGACCTCGAGCGTCGCCGTCGAGGAGTTCAGCGTGTAGAAGTGCAGCCCCGGCGCCCCGGCGGCGAGCAGCCGCTCGCACAGCAGGGTCGCGGCCTCCACGCCCACCGCCCGGACCGCGGCCGGGTCGTCGCCGACGGCCTCGAGGCGCTCGACGAGGTCCGGCGGGCAGCGGGCGTGCCGGACAGCTGGGCGAAGCGCTCGATCTGCCGGAGGTTGGTCACCGGCATGATCCCCGGCAGGACCGGCAGGTCGGCCCCCTGGGCGGCGACCGCGTCGACCATCCGGACGTAGGCGTCGGGGTCGAAGAAGAACTGCGTGACCGCGAAGCTCGCCCCGGCCCGGGCCTTGAGCGCGAGCACCCGCGCGTCGTGGGCGCCGGAGCGTGACTCCGGGTGCCCGTCGGGGAACGCGGCGACCCCGACCGCGAAGCTGCCGAGCCCCGCGACCAGCTCGACGAGCTCGATGGCCCGGTCCAGCCCGCCCGGGGTGCGGACTGCCACGGCCCGCCGGGCCCGCCCGGACGGGTCCCCGCGCAGGGCCAGGACGCTGCGCACCCCGGAGTCGGCGTAGGCGCCGATGACCTGGCGCAGCTGCGCCGTGGTCCGCCCGACGCACGTCAGGTGCGCCACCGGGGACAGCGAGCTCTCGCGCGCGATCCGCTGGGTGGCCCGCACGGTCCGGTCCTGGGTGCCGCCGCCGGCGCCGTAGGTCACCGACACGAAGTCCGGGCGGACGGTCTCCACCCGGCGCACGCGCCTGCCACAGCACCCGCTCGCCGGCCTCGTCCCGCGGCGGGAAGAACTCGAACGACACCGTCGGGCGGCCCTCGGCGCGGGCCGCCGCCAGGGCCTCGGGCACGGTGCGGTGCCGCTGCTGCATGACGGAGGCCTCGGGCACGCGCCCAGGGTAGGCGGCGCCTGCGGGCGGGGCGGGTGTGTCCGGCGGTGGCGCGCCAACTTAGTGCTGGGCCCATGACCAGCCCCCCGCCCGCCGGCCCGCCGACCGCGCCGGTGGCCGTGGGTGCGCTCGCGGCCCGGGCGGTCCTGGACACCGAGGACCTGCGGGCCCGGGTCCAGAAGACCCTCGACGACGTCCTCGCCCGGCAGGTCGCCACCGTGGAGGCCGTCAGCCCCCACGCCGCCCCGCTCGTGGAGTACGTGGTGGACCTGCTCGCCGGCGGCAAGCGGCTGCGCCCGGCGTTCGCCTACTGGGGCTGGCGGGGCGCCGGCGGGCGCGACTGCGCCGAGATCGTCGCTCGCCGCGACCGCGCTGGAGCTGTTCCAGGCCGCCGCCCTGATCCACGACGACGTCATGGACGACTCCGACACCCGGCGGGGTCGTCCCGCGGTGCACCGCCGCTTCGCCCAGCTGCACCGCGGCGCCGGCTGGCACGGTGACAGCGAGCG
>CAVVQD010000005.1:0-9317 GCA_963750335.1 uncultured Actinomycetota bacterium | reverse complement strand
ACCCCCGATCGGGGACGGCCCATGAGTGCCGCCCGCCCCGACGGTCACGCCGCGACGACGTCCCAGCAGACCCGCCCGGACACGTTCCCGGTGACGGCCCGACATCTGACGAGCCCAACACGTGGGAGTCGACGGGGCGGCGCAGAAGCCACGCGGACGCACCGCGGGCGGCCCCGGCGTACCGGGACCGCCCGTGGCGGGTGGAGCGGGAGCGTCAGGTCACTCCGCGACGACGTCCACGTCGATGGACGCGGTGACGTCGCTGTGCAGGCGCACGCTGACGGTGTAGCGGCCCAGCGACTTGATCGGCTGGGGGATGACGACCTTGCGGCGGTCGACCGACGGCGCACCGGAGGCGACGAGCGCCTCGGCGATGTCGCCGGGGGTCACGGCGCCGAACAGGCGACCGCTCTGGCCCGCGCGGGCCGTCAGGGTGACGGCCTTCTGCTGGAGGGTGGCGCGGACCTGCTGCGCCTCCTCCAGCGTGGCGATCTCGCGGGCCTTGCGGGCCCCGCGGATCGAGGACACCTGCGCCTCGACGCCCTTGGTCCACGGCGTGGCCAGGCGGCGGGGGAGCAGGAAGTTGCGGCCGTAGCCGTCCTTGACGTCGACGACGTCACCGGGCTCGCCGAGCCCCGTGACCTCCTGGGTGAGGATGAGCTTCATGTGGGTCCTCTTCCTCAGCGGCCGGCGCTGGAGTAGGGCAGCAGGGCCATCTCGCGCGCGTTCTTGATCGCCTGGGCGATCTGGCGCTGCTGCTGGACCGTCACCCCGGTGACCCGGCGGGCGCGGATCTTGCCCCGGTCGGAGATGAACTTCCGCAGCAGGGCGGTGTCCTTGTAGTCGATGTACTCGACCCCGGCGGTCTTGAGGGGGTTGAGCTTCTTCTTGGGCTTGCGCAGCACCGGCTTCTTGGCGGCAGCCACGGTGTCTCCTCACGTCTGGTGCCCGGCGGCCTCTCGGCCGCCCGGGCGGGCTTCATGATCAGTTCAGGGTCGAGGTCTCGGACCTCAGAAGGGGGGCTCGTCGTCGGAGCCGGAGTAGCCGCCGGAGGCCGGACCGGTCGCCCACGGGTCGGCGTAGCCGCCGCCCTGCTGGCCACCGCCACCGACCGCCGCCCTGGCCGGGTGCGGACCAGCCGCCACCGCCCTGGCCGCCCTGGGCCGGACCGCCCTGGCCGCCCTGCGAGGGACCGCCCTGACCGCCGCCGCCGCCGCTCCCGCCACCGCCGCCGCCCCCGCGCTGGGTGCGGTTGACCTTGGCCGTCGCGTAGCGCAGGGAGGGGCCGATCTCGTCGGCCTCCAGCTCGATGACGGTGCGGTTCTCGCCCTCCTTGGTCTGGTACGAGCGCGACTTCATGCGCCCGGTGACCACGACCCTGGTGCCCTTGGTGAGGGACTCCGCGACGTTCTCGGCCGCCTCGCGCCAGATGGAGCAGCGCATGAACAGCGTCTCGCCGTCCTTGAACTCGTTGGACTGGCGGTCGAACGTGCGGGGGGTGCTGGCGATGGTGAAGTTGGCGACGGCGGAGCCGGACGGCGTGAACCGCAGCTCCGGGTCACCGGTCAGGTTGCCGACCAGCGTGACGATGGTCTCTCCGGCCACGACGGCCTCCTCAGCGGGAGTCGGGGCGGATGAGCTTGGTCCGCACGACCGACTCGTTGAGGTTGAGCTGGCGGTCCAGCTCGAGGGCGGGACCGGGCTCGGTCGACATGGTGACGACGGCGTAGATGCCCTCGTTCTTCTTGTTGATCGGGTACGCCATGCGGCGGCGGCCCCAGATGTCGATGTTCTCCACCGTGCCGCCGTTGTCCTTGATGACCGTGAGGTACCGGTCCAGGCTGGGGGCGACGGTGCGCTCCTCGAGATCCGAGTCGAGGATGATCATGAGCTCGTACTGACGCATATGGACAACCCACCTCCTGTGGTCTGTCGGCCACGGTCGATCCGTGGCAGGAGGGTTCATGCGTGACGTGCCGGTGCGCCATGGGGCGCGGGCACAGCCGCCCATGCTAGCGCGGCTCAGCCGAGCTCCACGACGAGCCGGTCGGCCTGCCCCCGCAGCGGCCCGGCCGCGGGGTCCTCGCCGTCGGCGTCGCGGCGGACCGGGTCCTCCGCCGGGCGCAGGGCGCCGCGCCAGGCCTGCACGCCGAGCCAGGCGACCCCGGCCAGGCGGACGACGAGCAGCGCGCGCGTAGAAGCCCGGCCGGCAGCGCCCGGTCCGCCGCGCTGAGCCCGACCAGGTACTGCCAGACCGCGGCGACGTACACCGCCTCGGCCGCCCACCACCACAGGTGGTCGCGCCACGACGGCACCGCGAGCGCCGCCCACGGCAGCAGCCAGAGCGACGCCTGCACCGGCACCGTCTTGCTCGCCAGGAGCGTGCCCACCAGCAGCACGAGCACGACGGCCGGGAGCCGCGGCGGCCGCGGGCAGGCCAGCACCCAGCACCGTCGACGGCGACCAGCACGACGAGGGTGAGCACGAGGGACACGACGGTGGCCTGCCGGGCGGTGAGGGCGGCGGCCCCGCGGACCTGCTCGTCGACCATCAGCCGGGGCAGCAGCAGCAGCGAGCCGTACCCGGCCTCCGCGGCCCACCAGCTGCGCACCGGCGCCGTCCAGGCCTGCGGGGCGAGCAGCGCGAGCGGCAGGTTGACCGCCGCACCAGCGAACGCCGCCGCGGAGGCGGTCAGCGCGACCGGCCGCAGCCGCCCGGCGCGCACCGACAGCAGCAGGAGGGCCAGCAGCGACGACGACGACGTGGAGGCGGGCCGAGACGGCGAGCCCCGAGCAGCACCCCGGCGGCCAGGGGGTTCCCGCGCGCCCACAGCGCGACGGCCACCACGCCGAGCGCCACCCCGAGCAGGTCGTAGGACACCAGCCCGGACAGCACGACGACCGGGCTGGCCGCGAGCAGCGTGGCGTCCCACGGCCGGCGCCCGGACAGCCGGACCACGGCCAGCACCGCAGCGACCAGCGCGGCCCCGGCGAGGACGGCGAACAGGTCGTAGTAGACGCGGGGCCCGGGGTCGACGCCCGCGGCGGCCGGGGCCAGGGCCGCGGACAGCCGCTCGAACGGGGCGACGAGCGCCGCGAGCAGGGCGGCCACGTAGCTGGTGAGCGCGGGCTGGCCGAGCCCGTCGGGCGATGCCGGGTCCAGGCCGAGCAGCGCCGACGGGCTGCCGCCCAGGGTGCCGTGCAGCACGGCCACGTCGGAGTAGCAGGCGTGGACGAACTGCCCGGGCGTGGTCCAGCCCGCCGCGCGGCAGTGCTCGGTCCGGGCCAGCGCGAGGAACGACGTCAGCCCGGCCAGCAGCACGAGCACCCGGACCGGGGTCCACCACGGGTGCCCCGGATGCCGGGCCCGACGCCCGGCCGGCCCGCCGAGGACCGGGCTCGCCCAGCGGGCGAAGGCGTCCTCCCGGGTGGGCGAGGCCACCTGGTCCTCGGTGAGGCGGCGGGCGCGTCCAGCGGCGGGCGGGCCGCGACGGCCGGTGGTCACCGGCCCATCATGGCAGCGGGTCGCCCGGCTGCACCGGCGCCCGGCCCTGGCCCGGCGGCTCGACCGACGGGTCCGGCCCGGGCCGCTCGGCCCCGGCGCGGAGGGCTCCACCGACGGCTCGACGCTCGGCTCGGGCGTCGGGGTCGGCGTGGCGCGTCGGCGTCGGGGCTCGGGCGTCGGCTCCTCGGTCACCGTGAGGGTCACCACGGGAGGCTCGCTCGGCTCGAGGCTCGCGCTGGGCGCCGGCGGCGGAGGGCGCCGGTCTGCGGCGGCGCCGGGTCGGCTCCACCTCGACCGGCTCGGGGAACTCGGGGACCACCTCGGCCCCGGCGAGGGCCTTCTCCATGATCCCGGTCCAGATCCGGACCGGCCAGGAGCCGCCGGTCACGGTGCGGGTGCCGGGGATGACGATGGTCTCCGGCTCGCCGCCTCGACCCTGCTGGTACATGGTCACGACCGTCGCCAGCTGCGGGGTGAAGCCGACGAACCACGCGGACCTCGCGTCGGTGCTGGTGCCGGTCTTGCCGGCGACCGGGCGCCCGAGCTGCTGCGCGTACTCGCCGGAGCCGCGCTCTGCACGACCTGGGTCATGGCGTAGGTGGCGTTGGCCATGACGTCGGGGGCGAACACCTGCGACCCCTCGACGTCCGGCTCGTAGGCGACCGCGCCGTTGGGCTCGCGCACCTCGGCCACCACGTGCCACTCGCGGCGCACGCCCTGGGCGGCGTAGGTGGCATCACCTGCGCCATGTCGATCGGGCGGGGCGAGGCCGCCCCCAGCACGTTGGACAGGAAGTCGTCCAGCCCGGCGGTGGTGTCCGGCAGCCCGGCGCGGACGGCGACCTCCCGGGTGGCCGCCGGGCCGATCTGGCTGTTGAGCTCGACGTAGGCGGTGTTGACGGAGTTCGCCGTGGCGTCCACCAGGTCGACGGTGCCGTAGTCGGTGCCGCCGAAGTTCCGCACGGGCCGGCTCGTAGCCCTCGAACTCGCGCCCGGAGTTGCCGTCGAAGCGTCTCGTCCAGCGACACCCCCGCCTCCAGCGCGGCGACCAGCGTGAACGGCTTGAACGTCGACCCGCCCTGGGCGATGTCCTTGGTGACGGCGTTCTGGCGCTGGGTGAGGTCGTCGCCGCCGTACATGCCCTGCACCCCGCCGGTGGCCGGGTCGATGCTCACCGCGGCGACCCGCAGGCCCGGGCTCAGCGGCTCCCCGCCGGTGTCCTCGGGGGTGCGGCATCTGCTCGGCGACGCCGGCCTCGACGGCGTCCTGGACGGCCGGGTCGTAGGTGGTGACCACCTTGCAGCCCGCCGGTGTCGATGTCCTCGTCGTCGTAGCCGAGGTCGGCGAGCTCCTCGCGCGCGGCCTGGAGCAGGTAGCCGCGGGGGCCGGCGTAGACCTGCTGCGGCGCCTGCTCCACGGTCGGCGGGAGCACGAGCGCGTCCGCCGGCGGCCTGGTCCAGCGACCCCGGTGACCACCAGCCCGTCGCGCCACGTAGTCGAAGCGCTCCTGCGCGGCCTCGGCGTCCTCGGCGGGGTCGTAGCGGTTCGGCGCCGGCAGCACGCCGGCCAGCAGCGCGGCCTGCTCCAGCGTGAGCGCCGGCGGCGTCCACGCCGAAGTAGGCCTGGGCCGCGGCCTGCACGCCGTAGGTGCCCCGGCCGAAGTACACGGTGTTGAGGTAGTCGGTGAGGATCTGGTCCTTGCTCAGCGCCCGCTCGACCTTGAGCGACGATGAGGATCTCGGTGAACTTGCGCTGGAAGGTCTGGTCCGAGGTGAGGAAGTAGTTCTTGACGTACTGCTGGGTGATGGTCGACCCGCCGCCGGCCGGCTCCCGCGTGACGATGCCCCAGGCCGCCCGGGCGATGCCGGTCGGGCTGACGCCGGGGTTGTCGTAGAAGGTGCGGTCCTCCGCGGCCACGACGGCCTGCCGGATCGTGTCCGGGATCTCCTCCGAGGCGACGATGGTGCGGTCCTGCTCGGCGAACGTGCCGAGCTCGGTGGTGCCGTCGGCGTAGTACAGCGTCGTGGTCTCGGCGAAGACCGCGTCGTTGGGGTCGGGGATCGGGGTGCGCACGTAGGCCACGACGACCGCGGCGACCGCGAGCAGCACCAGGGCCAGACCGCCGAGCAGCAGCGACCTGGAGGGTGCGCCGCAGCCCACCGGCGGCGCGGCCTCCCGGCGCCCTGGCCCCCACGACCGGACCCGCCGGACCCGCCGGACCCGCCGGACCACCTCGGCCGGCTCCTCCGCCCGGGGCGGGACGCGGCCGTCCGGCCCCCGGCGCAGGGCGCCCGGCGGCCGGGCGGGCAGCCGGCCGCGGGGCCGACCGCGCTCCTCCCGGGGTGCGGGAGGAGTCGGGGAACAGGGGTCGATCGGTACCGGCCATCGCCGCCCAGTATGACGGCGCCGATTCGCCGTCCCGTCAGGCTGCGCCTACTGTGCGTCGGATCGACGTATCGCCCCGATACATCGACGTGCACGCCCGAGGACAGCGAGGAGGTCGTGGTGCCCCGTCGGACGGACGTCATCGAGCTCGCCGTCCTCGGCGTCCTCGAGGACTCCCCGATGCACGGCTACCACCTGCGCAAGCACGTCACCGCGCTGCTGGGGCCGTGGCGGGCGGCGCTCAGCTTCGGCACGCTCTACCCGACGCTGCGCCGCCTCCAGGCCGGGGGGTTCGTCAGCGCGGACGGCGTCCCCGGCACGGCGACGAAGGTCGTCTACCAGGTGACCGAGGCGGGCCGGGCCCGCTTCCGGACGCTGCTCGGCCACCCCGGGGCGGCGCTGTCCGACGACGACGCCTTCGGCGTGCGCTTCGCGTTCTTCGCCCGGCTCGACCCCGCGGACCGCGTCCGCGTCCTGGAGCAGCGCCGCGTCCGGCTGCTCGACCGCCTCGACGACGTGGCCGACCGCGGCTGCGCCGACCCGGCGGGCTCGCGCGACCCCTACCGCCGGGCCTGGGCCCAGCGCGGGGTCGCGTCCGTGGAGTCCGAGCTGCGCTGGACCGAGGCCCGCCTCGCGGCCGAGCGCACCGGCCAGGACTCCGCCGCCCCGGGCTGAGGCCCCCCGTCCCGCACCCCGCACCCGCACCCCCACGACCGGACACCCGGTCACGAACAGGAGACAACCGCATGGGTTCCATCCGTCTCGCCGTCGTCGGCGTCGGCAACTGCGCCTCGTCGCTCGTCCAGGGCGTCCACTACTACAAGGACGCGGCCCCGGACGCCGAGGTCCCCGGGCTCATGCACGTCGACCTGGGCGGCTACCACGTCCGCGACGTCGAGTTCGTGGCCGCGTTCGACGTCGACGCCAAGAAGGTCGGCTTCGACCTGTCCGAGGCGATCGCCGCGAGCGAGAACAACACCATCACCTTCTGCGACGTGCCCCCGCTGGGCGTCCCGGTGCAGCGCGGCCACACCCTCGACGGCCTGGGCAAGTACTACCGCGAGACGATCGAGGAGTCCGACGCCGAGGCCGTCGACGTGGTCGCCGCCCTGCGCGAGGCCCGCGCGGACGTGCTCGTCTGCTACCTGCCCGTCGGCTCCGAGGACGCGGCCAAGTTCTACGCCCAGTGCGCGATCGACGCGGGCGTCGCCTTCGTCAACGCCCTGCCCGTGTTCATCGCCTCCGACCCGGAGTGGGCGGCGAAGTTCACCGAGGCCGGCGTGCCGATCGTCGGCGACGACATCAAGAGCCAGGTCGGCGCCACCATCACCCACCGGGTGCTGGCGCGGCTGTTCCAGGAGCGCGGCGTGGTGCTGGACCGCACGTACCAGCTCAACGTCGGCGGCAACATGGACTTCAAGAACATGCTCGAGCGCGACCGGCTGGAGTCCAAGAAGGTCTCCAAGACGCAGGCCGTGACGAGCAACGTCGACCACGACCTCGGCGCGCGCAACGTCCACATCGGGCCGAGCGACTACGTCCAGTGGCTCGACGACCGCAAGTGGGCCTACGTGCGCCTCGAGGGCCGCGCGTTCGGCGACGTCCCGCTCAACCTGGAGTACAAGCTCGAGGTCTGGGACTCCCCGAACTCGGCCGGCGTCATCATCGACGCCGTCCGCGCGGCGAAGATCGCCCAGGACCGTGGTCTCGGCGGGCCCGGTCGAGGCGGCCAGCGCGTACTTCATGAAGTCCCCGCCCGTGCAGATGCCCGACGGCCCCGGGCGCGCGGCGCTCGAGGCCTTCATCGCCGGCGAGTGAGCCCCGACGCCGGCCAGGAGCCCCGCGGCTCCTGGCCGGCCCGGGTCTACCGGCACTCGCTGACCCGGTTCCTCGCCTTCTCCGCGGTCGGGCTGACCTTCGACCTCGCGGTGCTCGCGCTGCTCGACGCGTTCACGCCGCTGCCGTACCAGGCCAGCGTGACCGTCGCCTTCGTGCCTGACGTACGCGCTGAACTTCTGCCTCAACCGCTGGTTCGCCTTCGACGCCGCGCACGGGCGGGCGGCCGGCCAGCTGGCGCCGGTTCCTGCCCGCAGGTGCCGGCCGACTACGTGCTCGTCGTCTTCGGGGTCACGCTCCTGGTGGGGCTCGGGCTGCCCGCTGCTGCCGGCCCGGGTGCTGTCCGCGGCGACCAACGCCGTCCTCAACTACTGCGCCTACCGCTGGTGGACCTTCCGCGACGCCACCGCCCGGGAGCGCACCGCGCGCGGAGGTCTGCGCTCGTGAGCGTCCCGTCCCTGCCCCGGTCCCTGTCCCGTGCCGACGACGACCGGTCCCGGGCCGGCTTCGGCGCAGGTGCTCCGCCAGGCGCCTACCGGCGCCTGCTCGCGGTGCGCGTGGTCAGCCAGGTCGGCGACGGCGCGTTCCAGGCCGGGCTGGCCAGCTACGTGCTGTTCAGCCCGACCGAGACCGCGACCGCGCCGCTGGTGGCCGGGGCCCTGTCCGCGACGGCCTGCCGTTCACGGTGGTCGGCCCGTTCGCCGGGGTGCTGCTGGACCGCTGGTCCCGCCAGCGGGTGCTGCTGCTCTCGAACCTCGTCCGGGTCGTGCTCGCCGTCGGCGGTGGCCGCTGCTCGTGCTGCGCAGCGGCGGCGCCTTCGACGGCCCGGTCCTCCTGGCGGCTGTACGTGCTCGTGCTCGCCGCCCTCACCGTCAACCGCTTCATCCTCGCCGGGCTGGGGGCGTCGCTGCCCAAGACGCTCGACCGCTCCCTGCTGGTCACCGGCCAACGCCATCACCCCGACCATCGGCACCGGCGCCTTCGGCGTGGGCTTCGGCCTCGGCTTCGGCGTGCGGGCCCTGCTCGGGGCCGGGGCCGGGACGGACGCCCTGGTCATCGGTACGGCGGCGGTCCTGTTCGGCGGCTCGTCCCTGCTCGCGCCTGCGGATCGGCCGCGACGCGCTCGGCCCGGACGAGCGCACCGGGGCCAGCGCCGCCCAGGCGGTCGCCGCCGTGCTGGCCGGGCTGCGCGAGGGGGTCGGTCACCTGTGGCGACGGCGCGCGCCCCGCAACGCCATCGGGGCGATCGGCGCGCACCGGTTCGCCTACGGCCTGTCCGTCATCGCGACGTTCCTGCTGGCCCGCGGGCTACCTGGCCGACGACGCGCGGTCGGGGCTCGGCGTGCTCGCCCTGGCCGGCGGCGCCGCGGCGGTGGGGGCGCTGCTCGCGGCCGTGCTCACCCCGGCGGCCGTCCCGCGGCTGACCGCTGGCGGACGCGAGCGGCCCGGCCGCGGATGCTCGGCCTGGACCGCTGGGTCGCGCTCGCGCTCTTGGTCGCCTTCGCGGTGGAGATGCTCTACACGTCGGGGTCGCGGTGTGGTCGCTGACGGCCGGCGCGCTGGTGCTGGGCCTGGCCGGCCAGGTCGTCAAGA
>CAVVQD010000004.1:0-52581 GCA_963750335.1 uncultured Actinomycetota bacterium | reverse complement strand
TCTCTCTCTCTCTCTCTCTCTCTCTCTCTCTCTCTCTCTCTCTCTCTCTCTCTCTCTCTCTCTCTCTCTCTCTCTCTCTCTCTCTCTCTCTCTCTCTCTCTCTCTCTCTCTCTCTCTCTCTCTCTCTCTCTCTCTCTCTCTCTCTCTCTCTCTCTCTCTCTCTCTCTCTCTCTCTCTCTCTCTCTCTCTCTCTCTCTCTCTCTCTCTCTCTCTCTCTCTCTCTCTCTCTCTCTCTCTCTCTCTCTCTCTCTCTCTCTCTCTCTCTCTCTCTCTCTCTCTCTCTCTCTCTCTCTCTCTCTCTCTCTCTCTCTCTCTCTCTCTCTCTCTCTCTCTCTCTCTCTCTCTCTCTCTCTCTCTCTCTCTCTCTCTCTCTCTCTCTCTCTCTCTCTCTCTCTCTCTCTCTCTCTCTCTCTCTCTCTCTCTCTCTCTCTCTCTCTCTCTCTCTCTCTCTCTCTCTCTCTCTCTCTCTCTCTCTCTCTCTCTCTCTCTCTCTCTCTCTCTCTCTCTCTCTCTCTCTCTCTCTCTCTCTCTCTCTCTCTCTCTCTCTCTCTCTCTCTCTCTCTGTCCGGACCAGGTGCCGTGCCCACGCCTCGGGGAGCTCTGGGCAGCCTCGGAAGCCGGGGGCAGCACCTCGAGCAGCCGCTGGGGGTCGCGCTGGTCCTGCAGTCGGTAGGTACGACCCTCGAACACAGACGGCGCCACGACGGCGTAGCGGTGGCCTCGGCGGATCACGTCGACGCCTTCGCCGGCCACCGTCGCCATGGGCATGCCCACGGCCCACGACGGCAGGCGGAACAGCCGGATCCCGGAGTCGGGCGAGGTGTCGAACCGGCTCGAAGGAGACGACGGTCCGCGGGAGTAGCCCGTGCCGTTCCGTGAGCGCCTTCATGGTCACGTCGCCGGTCTTGGTCGCGCCGGCCTTGACGTACACGTCGACGTCGAGGCCGACCACGTCGGCCGGCATCCGTACGCCGATGTTCGCCCGGGCGTCACCGCGGGTCCTCCAGCCAGGCCTGCACGTCGGCCCCCGACGCGTCGGGACCGCTGCCGGTGTAGCCGGACGGCGGGGGAGTCTTCTGGCCATCGGGCAGCGGGAGCACCGGCCACCCGACGTGGTGGTAGGCGAGGGCCGCCGCCAGCGAACGCCCCCCCGGTCGGCTGTCCCGCTCCGGGCGCCAGGACGCAAGCGCCGGGCGCGGTTACCGTGGTGGCGCACCTGCTGTGGCGGCGGTCTGGCGGGCGTCGGCGGTGTCGGCGCCCGCACTCATGCTCGGGCCCGTGTCGGCGCGGCGAACAGCAGCGCAGCGATCCGGTCGCGGCGCTCGGGGGTCAGGGCCGGCGCGTCCGCGACGATCGCCGCGACGGCCTGCTCGATCCGCGCGGCGGCCAGCTCCGCGAGTAGGTCCTCCGGAACCGGCTCTTCGGGTCGCCACCGGCGGTGCGCGCCGATCTTCGAGACGGTGGTGCGAACAACAAGGTCGTGACCGGCCATGCAAGCTCCTCAGAGCCCGGCGCCACCGCAGTAGCGCTTCGTCCCAGACCGACGGTTGTCGGTCTGGGCGTCTTCTCGGGCTGTTCAGTTGGTCGGTCGGGCTGGTAAGGCCCTCACGCTGCGTGCTGTGTCACGTGGCATAGCCTGCCACACGGATGGCACGAGGGCACGCAACTAGCGATGCCACAGCGGCGTGTTCTCGCAGGTCACCCGCTCACCGGGCATTGAGACTGCACCTAGGAGGGCGCCGACCCGATGCCTGCGCGTCCGTTACCCCCGGTGACCGGGCACAGGGTCAGGCGTCCCAGTCGACCCGGACCGTGGCCGGATCGAACGCACGGACCCCGCGCCCCGGCGGGTCGAGCGTGATGGTGAGCGGCAGGGCGAACAGCACAGCCCGGCGTCCCTTCGACGTCCAGGGCTTCCCAGGCGGTCGCCAGGGCCGCGGGTCGCTCGGCAGGCTGGCGAGCGCCGACCGCGAACGGGTGGCGACCATTCGGGCCTCGACCTCGTCCAGCTCCGCTCGCAGGCTCCGGCTGGCGCGGTCCGCCTGCGCTCGGGTGAAGGCGCCGCTGGCGAAGAGGTCCGCCACCTCGTCGAGCCGGACCCGCAGTCCCCGGCCCGGGTCGCGAGCCCTGGCCCCGCGCCGCTGATCCTCCGGGGCCCGGACCTGCTCCCGACCGAGGTACGCCAGCACGACAGCGCTCACGTAGTCGTCGACCGGCGGCCCGCCTCGGTCGAGGTGACGGACCGCGCTGCACCGGTACGTCGGTGCTCCCGTCTACCGGACCCCGCCGTTCACCGTGGCACCGCACAGCCCGCACCGGGCCAAGCCCGTCAGCAGCCGAGTCGGGCCCCGCTCGTGCCGGCGCTCGGGGTCGGACAGGACCGCCCGCAGGTGACGCCAGCGGTCCTCAGGGCACGATCGCCTCCCACACCGCCGGCCGCTCGTCCGGCAACAGCCCAGCCACCCGCGGGTTGACCTAGCACGTCCCGGACGCTGCCAGCGCGCCAGCGTCTCGCCCCTGCGGGGTCCCTCCGGTCACCTCCGTCCAGGCGCGCGCCACCGCGGCCAGCGACCGCCCCGCGAGCAGCCCCTCAGCCGCCTCCCGGATCAGCTGCTGCTCGGTCGGCACCGGGGTCGTGCCGTCGCGCTCCCAGCCGAACGGCCTGTTGCCTCCAGTGCCAGCGGCCCTGTTCGGCGCTGCTGCCGCTCCCGGCGCGAGCGCTCGCTGTTCTCTTCCGCCTCGGCCGCGTCCCGCGCGGCGAACATGCGCGCCACCATCCGGCCCGAGGCGGTCATCAGGTCGAGGTCACCGGCGGCCAGCGTGTGTATGCGAACCCGGCCGCCCTCGGCCGCGTCGATCCAGTCCTCGAGTTCCGCGGCCGCCGGGTGAGACGTGAGGTCGAGTAGGTGAGCACGGCGTCCACCTCCCCGGCCCGGACGGCGGCGAGCATGGCGTCGTACTGCGGGTGGTGCTTGGTCGACCGGCGCGACGCGCTCACGTCGTTCTCGCTGTAGACCTCCACCAGGTCGAGCCCCAGCCGGTCCGCCAGCGCGCGACAGTCCTGCTCCTGGCGGTCGACGCCCAGTTCGCGCCCCTCCCGGTCGGCTGAGATGCGTACGTACGCGACCGCCCGGCGGGTCCGGCGACATACGTGCAGACTACGGGCTGGACAGGTCGACCCGCCGCCCGCTCGTCTTCAGCATCCGCTCGACCAGGTCGCGCACCGCGCCGTCGGTGAGGATCGTCGTGGTCAGCTCGGACACCCCGCGGCGGGCCACGAACACCTTGCCCGGCTCGTTGATCCACACCTCCTCCACCTCGGGGTCGTCGAGGTACGGCTGGAGGGCCCCGAAGCCGACGACGGCGTCCATGACCTGCTTGACGGTGGAGGAGACGTCGATGACGGGCGGGAGGGTCCCTGACAGCGAGCGCTCGTCGTAGTCGGCGACCAGGTCCTCCACCAGCCGCCGCATCCCGCCCGGGTCCCGGTCGGGATCGAGGTTGCGCCGCCGGATCAGCTCGCGCGCCTCGTCGGCGACCGCAGCGACCGCGTCCATCTGTCCCCCCTGGCTCCCCCGACCCGCAGCGGCCGACGGACGCACCCTACGAAGCCGGACCGTCGCCGGGCTAGGGGTCGTCCGGGGGGCTGTGGACGACGCGGACCTGTCCACAGATGACGGCCGTCCCCGTCCGCGGCCGTCGCCGCGCGGCAGCCTGTGGAGCCGGACAGGACGGACCGAGGGGGGCGGATGAGGCTGCGCTGGACCGTGGTCGAGGGCTCGGCGGGGCGACCCGCGACCCGGCACGTCGTCGTGCGCTGCCCCCGCGGGACGAGCCTGGCCGACGTCCTGCCCCTGCTGGCCGGCACGTCCGACGCCGTGCACGTGGCCGGGAGGCGGGTGGCCCCGGACGCCCTGGTGGGTCTGCCCCCGCTGCTGGACGGCACGGTCGTGGAGGTCGGCCCGGTCCGCCCGGCCGCACCGGAGCCGCCGCCGGCCCTGCTGGAGCTGGCCGTCACGGGCGGTCCAGCAGCCGGCACCGTCCTGCCCCTTCCCGGCCGCCGGACCACGCTCGGTCGGGCGGCGGGCGCCGACGTGCCGCTGGAGGACCCGCGGCTGTCCCGGGAGCACTGCCACCTCACCGTGTCCCCCGACGGGGTGCACGTCCAGGACGGGGGCTCGACGAACGGCACCGGGCCGGCGGGCGACGCCGCCGTCGTGCTCTCCCTGGGCGCGCGGTGGCGGGTGGGGGCCAGCACCCTCCGGCTGCGCGCAGCGGCCGGGCCGGGAGGGCGGCGGGGTCGCGCGGGGTCGGGCGGGGCGGTCAGCGTCACCGACCGGGGCGACGGGACGCGCGAGCTGCGGCCCCCGCCCCGGGCGCGCACGCCGGAGCAGGTACCCGAGACGCGGCTCCCGGCCCCGGCCCGGGCCGGCCGCGCGGGGGCCTTCCCGCTCCTGGCGGTCGCCCTGCCCGCGCTCGCGGCGGGCGCGCTGGCCTGGTGGACCGGCTCTGTCGTGTACCTGGCGCTCGCCGCGCTCGGCCCGCTCCTCGTGGTCGGCTCCTGGTCCACGGCCCGGCGCGACGCCCGGCGGGAGGGCGCCCTGGGTCGGCGTGCCCACGCCCGTGCCTGTGCGGACCTGCGTGCGCGAGGCGGCGGACGCCGCGGCTGCCCTGGCGGCGGCCCGGACCAAGGCCGTGCCGGACGCGGTGGTCCTGCTCGAGGCGAGCACGGCGCTCGCCGGCCCGCTGTGGGAGCGGCACCACGACGACGACGACGCCCTCCGGGTCCGGCTGGGATCGGTGGTCGCCCGTCAAGACGGGGAGACGGCGCCGGTCGGACCGGACCTCGTCGGGCTGGTGACGGTCGTCGACCACGAGGGCCGGGCGGAGGTCGTACGGACGGACGAGGACCTCCTCGCGGTCGACCTGCGGGACGGGCCGCTGGGCGTCGTCCAATCCGGCCGCGACCCCTCGCACGCCCGGTTCCTCGTCGGCCAGCTCGCCGCGCTGCTCCCCCCTGCCTCCCTCGTCGTGCTCCCGGTCGTCGGCGCCCGGGCGGAGCCGACGTGGGCGTGGCTGCGCCTGCTGCCCCACGTCGACGCCCGTCACGAGCGGCCGGACGCCGGCCCCGTCGCGGCCCTGCACGACGCGCTCGCCCTCGTCGGCGCGCGGCGGGCCCAGCCGTCCGGGCTCGCGGGACGGCTCGACCGCACCGTCCCCGCCCCTCGTCCTCGTGCTGGTCCACGACCCGGACGGCGAGCTCGACGGCGCGGACCTGGAGCGGCTGTCGGGTGCCGGGCGCGTCGGTGTCCACCTGCTGGTCGTGGCCGGAGGACGTCGAGCGGCTCCCCCGCGCTGTGCGCCCTCGTCCTCGCCCCGGCCAGCCCGGACGGCGTCGAGGGCCGGCTGACCAGGTTGGCCGACGGCGCCCACGCGGTCGCGGTCCTGGACGGGTGCCGGCGTGGTGGTCGTCCCGGCTGGCCCGCGCGCTGGCCCCGCTGCGGCTCGCGGCCGGCGACGAGGCCGGTGGTCTGCCCCCGGCGGTCGCGCTGGAGGACCTGCTCGACCTGCGGCCGGACGCGGTCGCCCGGCGGTGGGCCGCCCCGCCGGACGGGCTGCCCGTCCCTCTCGGTTCGGGTGCCCGGGGGCCCGTGACCGTGGACCTGACGACCGCGGGCCCCCACGCCCTGGTGGCCGGCACCACCGGCGCGGGCAAGTCGGAGCTGCTCCGCTCGTGGGTGCTCTCGCTGGTGGCCACGCAGCCGCCGGACCGGCTCGCCCTGCTGCTCGTGGACTACAAGGGCGGCGCCACCTTCGACGAGCTGGCCCGGCTGCCGCACTGCGTCGGGCTCCTCACCGACCTGGACGGGGGGTCGAGCGCCCGGGTCCTGCGCTCGCTGCAGGCGGAGGTCCACCGGCGGGAGAGGGTGCTCGCGCAGGCCGGCGCCCGCGACCTGGTGTCCTACCGGGCCCTGCCCGGCGCGGGCGGGGAACCGCTCCCGCGCCTGCTCGTCGTCGTCGACGAGTTCCGTGTCCTCGCCGAGGACGCCCCGCACGTGCTCGGCCAGTTCGTGCGTCTCGCAGCCACGGGCCGCTCCCTGGGGGTCCACCTGGTGCTGGCGACGCAGCGGCCCGGCGGTGTGGTCTCGGCCGACATCCGCGCGAACGCCGCCCTGCGGATCGCCCTTCGGGTGCAGGACCCCGCCGAGTCGCGCGACGTGGTCGACCGGCCGGACGCCGCGTGGGTGCCGGCCTCCGCCCCGGGTCGGGCCGTGGTGGTCGGCGCCGGCATCGACGCGGTCCTCCAGACGGCATGGACGGGCGGCGCCCGGCCGGGGCCGCTGGTCAGCGTCGTCCCCGCGGCCGCGGACGGCGCCGGGACCGAGCCCGTGGGCCGCGGCCCGGACGCCGGGTCCACGGCCGGGGGCGGCGGTCCGGCAGCGGTGCCGGGAGCAGCCGCGGTCGTGTCCGCGGTGCTCGAGGCCGCCCGGCAGCACGGGTCGGCACCGGCCCGGCGCCCCTGGCTGCCGCCGCTGCCCCCGGTCGTGGGGTCTCTGGACGCGCTCGGGAGCACCCGCGGCGCCGACGGTCTCGGCCAGGCGGCCGTGGAACGGACCGCCGGTGGACGTGGTGGCCTGGTGCTCGCGGTCGCCGACGTCCCGAGGCGGCAGGCGCGCGGGGTCGTCACGTGGGCGCCGCTGGAGGACGGACCGCTGCTCGTGCTCGGGTCGGCCCGGAGCGGCCGCACGACGACCCTGGCCGCCGTGGCGCGGGCCGCCGCGGAGGCGGGGGTCCCCGTCGTCCGGCTGTCCGCCGCTCCCGGTGCCGAGGACCACGTCCTCGACGTGCTGGACGCGCTGTGCGGTCCCCCGGCCCCCGACCCGGACGGTCGGCCCGCAGGGCCCAGCAGCGTCTCCAGCACCGTCCCCGCGCCGAGGGTGCTGCTCCTCCTGGACGACGTGGACGAGCTGCTGGACCCCGGTGCCGAGCCCGGGCCCGCCGACCTGCTGATGCGCCTGGTCCGTCAGGGCCACCGCGACGGCATCGGGGTCGCCCTGGCCGGCGGCCGCGCGCTGGCGGCGTCCCGGGTAGCGGGGGCCGCGCGGGCCCGGCTCGTGCACCGCACGGTCGACCGTGCCGACGCCCTCGTGGCGGGCGTCCCGCCGGCGACCCCGGCCGCGCCACCGTTCCCGGGCCGCTGCCACGTCCTGGGTCTGCGGACCGTGCTCACCGACGGCTCGGGGCCGGTGGACGGTCCCGTCGAGGAGGCGCTCGAGGCGCAGGTGCTCCTCGCCGACGACCCGGCGGCCCCGGCGGCCCCGGCTGCCCCGGCTGCCCCGGCGGCCCCGGCTGCCCCGGCGGCCCCGGTGGCCCGGTGGCCCCGGCCTGGGTCCCGTCACCCCTGCCCCGGTCGCTCCTCCTGGACGACCTGCCGCCTCCCGGCGGCGGGCGCCTGCCGGTGGCCCTGGACGGCACCGGAGAGCCCTGGTCGGTGGACCTGCGTCCGGGCGGCCTCGTGGTCGTGGCCGGGCCGACAGGCAGCGGTCGGACCACGGTCCTGCGGTCCGTCGGCCGGCAGGCAGCCGCCGTCGGCAGCCATGTCGGGTGGTGCTCTCTCGCCGGCGCTCCGGGGGCGGGCCGACCGGCTGCCCCCTCGACGTCGGAGGTCCCCCCGGCGAGAGCCGCCCCGGTCGACGTCTGGCTCCTCGACGACGTGGACCGGTCGGACGGACGGAGCCTCGGGCAGCTCGAGCAGTGGCTGCAGTCCGGGACAGGGCCGCTGGCCGACGTGCTCGCGCCGGGGGCGACGGTGCTCGTGGCGGGCGCGACCGCCTGGTTCGCGGACTCCTTCCGGGGGCTGCCCGCCCTGGCCCGGCAGGCCGGGAGGGGGCTGGTCCTGCACCCGGGCCGGACGGACGTGCGGGACGTCCTGGGGCTGCGCGGGGCTCCCGTGCAGCTGCAGCAGAACCCCGGCCGGGGACTGCTGGTCGAGCGCGGCCGGGTGCGGCGGGTCCAGGTGGCCCGAGGCCGGACAAGCGTGCACGCCGCCCCGCCAGGGCCGATACCGTCAGCGGTGACACCCACAGGAGGTCCCCCCGCATGACGTCCGCGCCCTCCGCGCCGCACCCGCGCGACGGTCACGTCGACACCGGTCCCCGGCACCTCGCCGGGCTCGGTCCCGACGTGGTCGAGCTGGTGCTCCCGGCCGACCCCGCCTACCTCGGCGTCGTGCGGACCGCCTGTGCCGGGCTCGGCGCCCGGCTGGACCTCACGCTGGACGAGATCGAGGACCTGCGGATCGCCGTGGACGAGGCCTGCACGCTGGTGCTGCCCGCCGGACGCACCGTGCGCGACCCCTCGGTCCGGCTGCGGGCGACGTTCTCGGTCTCCGACGACGCCCTCGCGGTGCGGGTGCAGGGCCCCAACCCGGACCTGCCCGTGGAGACCAGCTACGCCTGGGCCGTCCTCGAGGCCCTGGCCGGTGATGTGAGCAGCGGCGTGGAGGCCGGGGGCTCCTGGATCTCGTTGTCCCACGCCCGTGCCCGAGCAGCCTGAGGTGGCGGCCCGCACGGCGGACGGACCACCCCCGGTCGTGCGACCGGCCGGCAGCTCTGCGACGGCGGCGACGGCAGGGACCGACGGTCCGGACGCAGCCGGCACGACCGACGTCACCCGCGGACGACACTGCTGCCGCCCCGGCCCCCGACCACGTCGACGAGATCGAGCACGACGAGATCCGGGGCCCCGAGCCACGTCGACCGGTCCGAGTCCGAGCGCCAGCTCGTGCTGCTCGCGGCCATGGACGAGGACGACCCGGCCCGGTCGCCGCTGCGCGACACGATCGTCACCAGCCACCTGCCCCTCGTGCACCACATCGCCCGCCGCTTCCACGGGCGCGGCGAGCCGCACGACGACGTCGTCCAGGTCGGGATGATCGGCCTCATCAAGGCGGTCGACCGGTTCGAGCCGGGCCGCGGGGTGCCGTTCGCCGGCTACGCGGTGCCCACGGTCACCGGGGAGATCCGGCGCTACTTCCGGGACCGCGCGGGCAGCGTCCGGCTGCCCCGGCGGGTGCAGGAGTTCCAGGTGGCCGTCACCCAGGCCCGCGAGACCCTCACCCACCAGCTCGGCCGCACGCCCACGGTCGAGGAGGTGGCCCACCTGGCCGGCCTGGACACCGACACGGTGCTCGAGGTGCTGGAGAGCGCCTACTCGCTGAGCACCGTGCCGCTGGACGTGGACAACGGCGTCAGCGAGTCCCTCGGCGAGGAGGACGTCGCCCTGGACGAGGTGCTCACCCGCGCCACGCTCCGCCCGGTCCTGGCCAAGCTCGCCCCGCGCGAGCGCCGCATCATCGCCCTGCGGTTCGTCCGCGGGATGTCGCAGGCCCAGATCGCCGAGGAGGTCGGGCTCAGCCAGATGCACGTCTCCCGCCTGCTCAGCAAGACCCTCGCCCGGCTCCGCACCGAGATGTCCAAGCCGGACCCCTCCGCCTGACACCCCGGCCCGGGCCTCGCCCGACGCGGACGACCGGTCAGGCCGCGTCGGACCGAGGGCCGGCCGGCGCGGCGGCCGTCAGCAGCCGCACCCCGACGAGCCCGCCCGCCGACAGGACGAGGGCCGCGGCCGTCGCCACGGCGATGCCGGGGTTGTCGGCCGCGGTGAGCAGGGCCCGCCCGCCCAGGCTCAGCGCGACGAGGGCGACGAGCAGCTGCGCGGTGACGAAGACGCCGGTCGGCCAGCGCCGGCCCCGCAGCGAAGGCGCGGGCCACCTCGACCAGCAGCCAGGCCAGCCCGGCGGCGGCGAGCGCGACCGCAGCACCCAGCGCGAACGACCCGTCCTGCAGCCCGGACAGCAGCGACGACGGCCGCACCGGCCCCGGCCAGCACCGCCTCGACCAGGGCGACCCCGGCCGCCAGGAGCCGTCCGCCCCGCGCCCGGCCAGGGCCGGGCCGGCGGGGGTCGGACGGGTCGGGCGGGAGGTCCACGGCGGACACGCTAGCCACCGTCGGCACCGCAGCGGCGCCGGGAGGACCCGGGCGGAACACGAGCCCGACGTGCACCGTTGTGGCAGGTGGCTCCCCCGGCATACCACGTCGGACGCGCACCGCGTGCCAGGGGTGGCCGCCCGCGACGAAGGGCCGTACGGTCACGGGTGAGAGTCATCGGGGAGTCAGCCACATCACCGGCAGGCGACCGTGCTGGTTACGCGCGTGTGACGGAGTTGGCACAACTAATTCCGGCGCGGGTCTTGTGAAGCCCTTCACGAGATGGTTCCTTAGTACCAGGAAGGCACGGGCGGACGAAGCCCGCGCTGAGGACGGAGCGTGGCATCCCCTTGCCGCTGCGCCAGGGGCCCGATGGCCCCGGCGACATCCGACGTGAAACTCGCACGGCTTCCCGTGCGTTGACGCGAAGTGGAGAGAACCATGGACTGGCGTGACCGTGCAGCGTGCCTCGACGAGGACCCGGAGCTGTTCTTCCCGATCGGGAACACCGGCCCCGCGATCCTGCAGATCGAGGAGGCCAAGGCCGTGTGCCGTCGCTGCGACGTCGTGGACACCTGCCTCAAGTGGGCCATCGAGTCCGGCCAGGACTCGGGCGTCTGGGGCGGCATGAGCGAGGACGAGCGCCGCGCGCTCAAGCGCCGCGCCGCCCGCGCCCGCCGCGCCGGCTGACACCAGCCCCGCACGCACCGACGGCACCACGAGCACCAGCACCGACCCGACCGACCTCAGGGCGTCCCACCTCACCGGTGGGGCGCCCTGAGCCGTTCCCAGGGGGAGCCGGCACCGGCGCCCGCCCTCAGCGCAGCACGACCTCGATGGTCGCCCGCGTCCCGCCCTCGGGCCGGGTCCCGCGCACGAAGGTCCCGCTGAGCTCGGTCCGCACGAGGCTCTCGACGATCCGCGTGCCCAGGCCGTGCGTGTGGTGCCCGTCCATCCCCTGGCCGTCGTCGTCCACGTGGACGACCAGCCGGGACCCGTCGCGGTGCGCGGTCACGGCGATCGTCCCCGGGGACGTGCTGCCCTCGGCCGAGCCGATCGGGAAGCCGTGCTCCGCGGCGTTGCTGACCAGCTCGTTGAGCACGAGCACGAGCGGCGTGGCGTCGGCGGCCTGCACCCGCCCGAACGTCCCCTCGCGCACCAGCCGGACCCGTCGACGGCCGTCCGCGGTGGCCAGGTCGAGGGAGTTGCGCAGGCCGGTGTCGACCACGGAGTCGAAGGGCACGGACTCGTCGATCTCGTGGGCGAGGGTGTCGTAGACCCCGGCGATGGCCGCGATCCGGCGGCCGGCCTCGTGCAGCTCGCTGCGGGCCTCCTCGCTGGAGGTCCGCCGCGCCTGCAGGCGCAGCAGGGCCGACACCGTCTGCAGGTTGTTCTTCACGCGGTGGTGGATCTCCCGGATGGTCGCCTCCTTGGTCATGAGCGCCCGCTCCGAGCGCCGGACCTCGGTGACGTCCCGCACGAGCACCAGCGCCCCGACCCGCTCGGGCACCGCGCCGGCGCCCGCGCATGAGCGGCACCGCCCGCAGCGACAGCACCGAGCCGCGCATCTCCAGGTCGCAGCGCCACGGCGCCCGCCCCATGACCACCAGCGGCAGGGCCTCGTCGACCGGGTCGCGCTCCTGCAGGCTCGCGGTGACCACCTCGGCCAGGCGACCGCCCGCTGACGGTGACCACGCCCACCCGGCGGAACGCGGACACCGCGTTGGGCGAGGCGTAGGTGACCACGCCGTCGGCGTCCATCCGCAGCAGGCCGTCGCCGACGCGGGGGGCGCCGCGGCGCGGGCCGGTCGGGGTGGAGCCGTACGGGTAGCTGCCCTCGGCCAGCATGCCCAGCAGGTGCGAGCCGCTCTCCCGGTACACCAGCTCCAGCCGGCCGGGCGTGCGGGTCGAGCTGGGGTCGGTGCTGCGGACCACGACGCCGATGACCTCGGTGAGCGCGGCCCGGTCGCGGCGGCGCACGGGGAAGAGGTCGACCTGCCACTGCTGGTCGGCCTCGTCCAGCGGCTGCGCGTCCTCGGCCGACGTCGGCGCCGACGTCCACGGGGTCGGTGGTGCCCGCCGGCCACGGCGTCCAGGCGCGGCGCCAGGCCGGGCCGGGCCACCGTGCCGACGACGTCGTCGTAGTACACCGTCGCCCACGTGCAGGGCCGGGCGTGGGCCACCGCCGACCAGCCGCCCGAGCGGTCCCGCACCCACAGGACCAGGTCGGCGAAGCAGAGGTCCGAGACGAGCTGCCAGTCCCCGACCAGGGTCCGCAGCCACTCCACGTCGGGCTCCGCGACGTCCGCGTGGCGGCGGACGATGTCGGTGATGGTGGTCACCGCACCAGACTGCCGTCCCCCGGGGCCGGCCCGTGACGCGGGGGGCCCGGACACGCGGCCCGCACGGACGGGGCCCGGCTCACCGGGCGTCGTCCGCGGAGCCGGACTTCACCACGCTGCGCAGCGTCCGCAGCGCGACCGAGAGCGGCGCGAGGTCGCGGCCGGGCAGCCGGTGCACCTCCTCCAGCACCAGGCGCGCCCGGTCCAGCGCGGCGGTGTTGGCCGACTCCCACTCCTGGATCCGGGCGGTGGCGTCGTGCTCGTGCGAGGTCCGGACCACGACGGTGGTCAGCTCCTCCAGCGCCGCGTACAGGTCGTAGCGCAGCGCGGCGCGGGCCAGGGCCTGCCAGCGGTCGGTGCGGGGCAGCTCCGTGATCCGCGACAGCACCCCGTCCACGGCGTAGCGGTCGGACAGCGCGAAGTACACCGCGACCACGTGCTCGGGGTCCTCGTCCTCGCGCAGGGCGATCTCGGCCACGTCGAGCAGGCAGAACTCCTCGAGGAACGCGGCCGCCCGCGCCGCCAGCGGCTCGGGCACGCCCGTGGCCAGCAGCGCGTCGGTGTGCTCGACCACCTGCCGGCCCTCCAGGCCGGTCACCCACTCCGCGAGCCGCCCGCGCAGCCCCTGCACGACGGGCGCGAGCCGGGCGATCTCCGCCTCGACGTCCAGCGGGTCCGGCCGGTTCTGCAGCAGCCACCGGCAGGCCCGGTCGAGCAGGCGCCGGAAGGCGAGCAGCAGCTCCAGGCGGGTCGCGGTGGGCAGGTGGGAGGCCTGCTGGTCGACCGCGGTGTGCCAGTCGGCCTGGCCGAACACCTCGCGCGCCACGGCCCAGGCCCGCACCGCCCGGTCCGGGCTGGCGTTGAGCTCCTCGCCGAGCCGGAACACGAAGGTCGTCCCCGAGGAGTTGAGGATGGCGTTGGTCAGCGACGTGGCGACGATCTCCCGGCGCAGCGGGTGGGCCAGCACCTGCCGCGGGTAGGTCCGGCGCAGCCGCGGCGGGAAGTACTCGACCAGGTGCGGCTCGCACCACGCCTCGTCGGGCACCGAGGACTCCAGCAGCTGCCGGGTGAGGGTGAGCTTGGCGTAGGCGGACACGACGGCCAGCTCGGGCGAGACCAGGCCGCGGTGCTGGGCGGCGCGCTCGTCCCACGTGGCGTCGTCGGGCAGGGCCTCCAGCCCCGGGTCCAGCGCCCCGGTCGCGGCGAGCGCGGCCACGAAGCGGCGGTGCACGGGCATCATCTCCGCGGCCTGGTGCCGCGCGTTGCCCAGCTGCACGTTGCCGTCGACGTTGTGGCGCAGCACCGCCGCGGCCACGTCGTCGGTCATGTCGACGAGCAGGTCGTCGCGCTGGCTGTCGTCCAGGTCGCCCTCGGCCACCACCCGGTCGAGCAGGATCTTGATGTTGACCTCGTGGTCGCTGGTGTCCACGCCGGCGGAGTTGTCGATGGCGTCCGTGTTGAGGCGCACCCCGGCCAGCGAGGCCTCCACCCGGCCGCGCTGGGTGAGGCCCAGGTTGCCGCCCTCCCCCACCACCCGGCAGCGCAGGTCGCGCCCGTCCACGCGCAGGCCGTCGTTGGCCTTGTCCCCGACCTGGGCGTGGGTCTCGGTGGCGGCCTTGACGTAGGTGCCGATGCCGCCGTTCCACAGCAGGTCCACCGGGGCCGTGAGCGCGGCGCGGATGAGCTCGGTCGGCGTGAGCACCGTCTCCTGCTCGCCGAGGCCGACCGCGGCCGCCGCGGCGGCCGGCAGGGTGATCGACTTGGCCGCCCGGCTGTGGACCCCGCCGCCCTCGGACAGCAGCGAGGTGTCGTAGTCGGCCCAGGAGCTGCGCGGCAGCCGGAACAGCCGCTCGCGCTCGGCGTAGGAGGCGGCCGGGTCCGGGTCGGGGTCGACGAACACGTGGCGGTGGTCGAAGGCGACGACGAGGCGGATCGCGCGGCTGAGCAGCATCCCGTTGCCGAACACGTCCCCGCTCATGTCGCCCACGCCGACCACCGTGAAGGGGTCGGTGTCCACGTCGGTGCCGAGCTCGTCGAAGTGGAACCGGACGCTCTCCCACGCCCCGCGGGCCGTGATGCCCATGGCCTTGTGGTCGTAGCCCTTGGACCCGCCCGAGGCGAAGGCGTCGCCGAGCCAGAACCCGCGCTCGAGCGAGATCGCGTTGGCCACGTCGGAGAACGCGGCCGTGCCCTTGTCCGCGGCCACGACCAGGTAGGAGTCGTCGCCGTCGTGGCGGACCACGTCCCGGGGCGGGACGACGGGGGCGGGGTCGGTCCCGGTGGACAGGTCGCGGTCGTCGGTCACGTCGAGCAGCGCGCGCACGAAGGTCCGGTAGCACTCGGTGCCCGCCGCGTACCAGGCCTCGCGGTCCTTGGCGGGGTCCGGGCAGCCGCTTGCCGACGAAGCCGCCCTTGGCCCCGGTCGGCACGATGACGACGTTCTTCACCTGCTGCGCCTTGACCAGGCCGAGGATCTCGGTGCGGAAGTCCTCCAGCCGGTCCGACCAGCGCAGCCCGCCGCGGGCGACCGCACCGAAGCGCAGGTGGACGCCCTCGACGTCCGGCCCGCACACCCAGATCTCGTGCGCGGGGCGCGGCTCGGGCAGGTCGGGGACCTGCCGGGGGTCGAGCTTGACCGCGACCGTGGGGCGGGGCCGGCCGTCCGGGCCGTCGGCGTAGAAGTTGGTGCGCTGGGTCGCGACCACGGTGGCCAGCAGCGAGCGGAGGATCCGGTCCTGGGTGAGGTTCTCCACGTCCTCCAGGGCCCGCGTCACCGCGGCCACCGCGCGCTCCCCGGCACCGGTCCGGGCGGGCGAGGGGTGCTGGCCCTCGGCCTGGGCGAAGCGGTCGGGGGCGAAGCGGGTCTCGAACACCGCGACGAGCAGGCGCGCCACCTCGGGGTTGGACCCGAGCACGCCGGCCATGTACTCCTCCGAGAACGTGGTCCCGGTCTGGCGCAGGTAGCGGCAGTAGGTCCGCAGCACGACGACCTGACGCCACGTCAGCCCGGCCTGGAGCACGAGCCGGTCGAACCGGTCCGACTCGCTGGTCCCCGTCCACGCCGACACGAAGGCGTCGGTGAAGCGGCGGGCCAGCCGGGCGGGGTCGGTCGTGGTGCCCGCGGCCACGGCGGCCGGGGGCAGCCGCAGGCCGAAGTCGTAGACGTAGTGGTCGACCGGGGCCGGGGCGCTCGCGTCGAGCTCCTCGGCCGCCGTCGCGGTGCAGGTGGTACGGCCGCTGGTCGACGACCTCCACGCCCAGGTGGTCGAAGAACGGCAGCACCTCCGACAGCCCCAGCGGCTCGCGGCGGTACAGCTTGAGCCGGGACTGCCGCGACGGGGAGCCGGGCGGGGTGTACAGGAGCAGGTCGAGGTCCGGGGCGGCGCCGCGGCCCAGCTCGAGCTGCTCCAGCCGCGCCAGGTCGCCCACGGCGTCGCGCGCGGCGACGTCCTCCTTGTAGGCCTCGGGCAGGGCACCGGCCCAGCGGCGGGCCATCCGCACGGCCGCGGCCTCGCCCAGCTGCGCGGTGAGGCCCTCGGAGAGGTCCTCCTCCCAGGTGCGGGTGGCCGCCACGAGCCGGCGCTCGACCGCGGCGAGGTCCACGTCGGGCCGCGCGCCGCGCCGGGCGAGCCGGACCACGAAGTGCAGCCGGGCCAGCACCGACTCCGACACCTGCGCCGAGTGCTCGACGGCCGTGCCGTCGAACGCCTCGAGCAGGATGTCCTGCATGACCAGGCGCACCTCGGTCGTGTAGCGGTCGCGCGGCAGGAAGACCAGGCACGACACGTAGCGGCCGAAGTCGTCGTGGCGCACGAACAGCCGGGTGCGGCGCCGCTCCTGCAGCTGGAGCACGCCCAGGCTGATCCGGGTGAGGGTCTCCACGTCCGCGGCGAACAGCTCGTCGCGCGGGTAGGTCTCGAGGATGGTGAGCAGGTCCTTGCCGGAGTGGCTGCGGGGGCCGAAGCCGCTCGTGGCCAGGACCGCGGCCACCTTGCGGTCCACGACGGGGACCGAGGCCACGCCCTGGGTGTACGCGGCCGAGCTGAGCAGGCCGAGGAAGCGCCGCTCCCCCACCACCTCGCCCGCGCCGTCGTAGACCTTGACCCCCACGTAGTCCAGGTAGGTGGACCGGTGGACGGTGGCGCGGCTGTTGGCCTTGGTGAGGACGAGGACGTCGTGGCGGCGGGCGTGGGCGGTGACGTCGGCGCTCAGCCGGTTGACGGTGGGCGGGGCGCCGGCGTCGCGGACGATGCCCAGGCCCGTGCCGGGCAGCGACTCCAGCACCGCGGTGTCCGGGGTCTCGCCCGGGCGCAGCGCGTACTCCCGGTAGCCGAGGAACGTGAAGTGCTCGTCGGCCAGCCAGCGCAGCAGCCGGGCCGCCTCGGCGGCGTCGGCCGGGTCGAGGGAGCCCTCGGGCAGGCGCCCGGGCAGCGCCGCGACCTCCTCGGCCACGGACCGGGCGCGGGCCTGCAGCGCGGGCCAGTCCTCCACCGCGGCGCGCACGTCGGCCAGGACGGCGAGGAGCTGGGCCGCGAGCACGGCGTCGGGGTCGGCCTCGTCCGTCGGGGCGGCCGCCGCGGACCCCGCGCCGCCTGCTGTGCCCGGCGCCCCGGCGTCCGGCGCCCCGGCGGACGACCCGCGGACGCCCGGCGGACGACCCGGCCACGGCCGACGTGGCCAGGGCGGGCGTGCGGTCCACCTCGACGGAGATCCAGGACTCGACGAGCACGTGGTCGCTCACGGCGTCGCGGTCGGTCTCGCCGTGGGTGACCGCGAGCACCTCCAGCAGCGTGCCGTCCCCGTCGCGCCGGACGACCACCTGCGGGTGCACGACCAGGTGGATGCCGCGCCCGGCCCGCGACAGCTCGTTGGTGACCGAGTCGACGAGGAACGGCATGTCGTCGGTGACGACGTGGACCACCGTGTGCGGGCTGCTCCAGCCGTCGTCGGCGACCGTCGGGGTGGACACGCGCACGAGCGAGGTGCCCGGGGCGCGGCGGTCGGCGAGGCGGCGGTGGGCCAGCACCGCACCGGCCAGGTCGCCCGGGTCGCGGGGCAGCAGGTCCTCGTCGGCGACGTCGGCGTAGTAGCCCTCGAGGAGGACGAGGTCGCCGCCGGCACCTCCCCGCTCCTCGGCGACGGCTCCGGCCCGGGTGAGCAGCGCTGCTCGTGCGTCGACCATCCGCCGACCGTAGCCCCGTGGGCGTCCCCGGGACCACGCCGCCGGCCCGTCTCCTGGTGACCGCGGGCGAGCGCTGCATTACCGTCGGCTCGTGGACATGCAGCAGACCCTCCGCTGGCCCGTCGCCCCCCAGCAGGTCGTCCGGGCGCGGTGCGACCAGGGCTACCTCGAGGCGCTGTGCCGCCGGACCGGGGCCGTCGAGCACGAGGTCCAGGTGGACGGGCTGCGCACGGTCGTGCGCCGGGTGATGCCCACCGACCGCTTCCCGGACTTCGCCCGCAAGCTCACCGGGGACCGGATCACCCTGGTGGAGACCACCACCTGGCAGCCGCAGGCCGACGAGACGGGCGCCCGCCGCGGCGAGGTCGCCCTGTCGGTCGAGGGCGCCCCCGTGAGCGCCACCTCCACCACCGTGGTCCGCCCCGACGGGACCGGCGCCGTGGAGGTCGTGAGCGGGCAGGTGACGGCCCGCGTGCCGCTGGTCGGGGGCCGCATCGAGAAGGCCGTCCTGCCCGCCCTGGAGGCCGCGCTGGACGCCCAGGTCGACACGTACCGCGCCTGGGCCGGCCAGGGTGGCTGAGGCGGGGGCGGCCGCCCTCCGGTGACCGGCCAGGACGAGCCCGCCGCCCCCGGCGTGCTGCCGGACGGCGCCGGCCGCCCCGGGCCCGCCGCCGCGGCGCTGCTCGACGCCGCGGGCCTGAGCGCCGCGGAGGCCCGGGCCCGGGCGCTGCTCGCCGAGGACCCGGTGGCCGCCGACGACCTCATGAGCCGCACCCTGCACCGGCTGGACACCGCCGCCGAGCAGGGCCCCGAGGCGGCCGGCGTCGCCCCCGACCTCGACCTGCGGCACTGGCGGGCCTGGCTGATCTACGCCCGCTCCGCGCAGCGGCACTACCGCAACGAGCCCAAGGCGCTGGCCGACCTCGAGCGGGCCGCCCAGATCGTCGACCCGCGCACCGACCCCCTGCTCGCCGCCCTCGTCCTCAACGGCCGGGCCATCTGGGAGGGCTTCGAGGGCCGGATCGAGCAGCAGATCGGCACCCTCACCCAGGCCCTGGACATCGTCCAGCGCGCCGACCCGGACCGCTCGGCCGCCGTCCGGGTCGCCGTCCGGATCGGCCTCGCGGAGATCCTCCTCGACCTCGGGGACGCCGAGCGGGCGCTGTCGCTGCTCACCGCGGCCCTGCCGGACTCCCTGGGCCTCGGCGACCCCGAGCAGCTGGAGCAGATCCACTCCACCGCGGTCACGGTCGCCGGGCTGTGGCTCGCCCGCCCCGACGGGGTGGAGCGCACCCCGGACGGGCGCCGGGCCGGGCTGGTGGCCGACGTCGAGCGGTGGGCCGCCACGGCCACCGAGGCCGCGCAGGCGGCGGCGGAGCGCGACCCGGTCGTGTCCAACCGCCGCCACGCCACCTACGCCTCGGCCCGCGCGGCCCAGCTGCGCGGCGACCTGGAGGGGGCGCTGGCGCTGGCCCGCACGGCGCTGGCCCTCACGGTGGAGACCGGCGAGCCGGACCACGTCGTGCGCTGCCTGGCCCTGACCGGCGAGCTCCTCGTCGCCCTGGGCCGGCACGAGGAGGCGCTGGGCCCGCTGCAGGAGGTGGTGGCCGGGCGGGGCGTCATCACCACCGCCTTCCAGCTGACGTCCTGGTACCTGGTCGCGGACTGCCTGGAGGCCCTGGGCCGCTACCGGGAGTCCATGGGCGCCCTGCAGGAGTACGTCCGGCACTCCGGGGTCTCCCGCGACGTCCGGCTGCGCAACACGGCCTCGATGGCCGCCGTGACCGTGCTGCGCGAGCGCGCCGAGGCGGAGCGCGACCTGGCCCGGGAGGACAGCCACCACGCCCGCCGCCTGGCCCGCCAGGACGTGCTGACCGGCATCGGCAACCGTCTGGCCTTCGAGGACGACCTGGCCGCGCTGGCCGTGGACGGCACCCGCTCGTGCCTGGCCCTGCTCGACCTCGACCACTTCAAGGTGGTCAACGACGTCCACGGCCACCTGGTCGGGGACGAGGTGCTGCGGGTCGCGGCGGCCACCATGGCCGGGCGGCTGGCCGAGGTCGACCCGCGCGGGCGGCTCTACCGGATCGGCGGCGAGGAGTTCGCGGCCGTGCTCGGCTGCGCGAGGCGACGGCGCCCGTGACGACGCCGTCGAGGTGCTCGAGCAGGTGCGCCGCGCCGTCGCCGCCGCCGAGGTCCGCACCGGCGGGTCGACCATCACCCTCACGGTGTCGGCGGGCCTGGCCGTCGGGGTGCTCGGGGCGGTGGGCGACCGGTCCCACCGCTCGCTGCTGAGCCACGCCGACCAGAACCTGTACCGGGCCAAGCGCCGCGGCCGGGACCGGGTCGTCGCGGACTGACGGCCCGGCCCCGGGCGTCAGGCCCGGCCCCGGGCCTCAGCCCATGTGGGGGTAGGGGATGTCCGTCGGGGCGACGAACGTCTCCTTGATGGTGCGCGGGGAGACCCAGCGGAGCAGGTTGTGCACCGCGCCCGCCTTGTCGTTGGTGCCGGAGGCACGGCCCCCGCCGAAGGGCTGCTGGCCGACGACGGCCCCGGTGGGCTTGTCGTTGACGTAGAAGTTGCCCGCCGCGAAGCGCAGGGTGCTCGTCGCCTCGGCCACGGCGTACCGGTCGCGCGAGAACACCGCCCCGGTGAGGCCGTAGGAGGTGACGGACTCCATCTGCGCGAGCATGTCCGACCAGCCGTCGGGGCGGGAGTCGTCGTAGACGTGCACGGCCAGCACGGGCCCGAAGTACTCGGTGGTGAACATCTCGTCGGTGGGGTCGTCGCCGACCAGCACGGTGGGGCGGACGAACTAGCCCTCGCTGTCGTCGTGCGTGCCCCCGGCGAGGACCTCGATGCCCGCCGTGGCCGCCGCCCGGTCGACCGCCTGCGCGTTGCGGGCGAAGGACCGGTCGTCGATGACGGCGCCGCCGAAGTTCGACAGGTCGTCGACCGGGCCGTACGTGAGGGCCTCCGTCGCGGCGGCGAGCGCGTCGCGGACCCCGCCGCGCCACAGCGACGCCGGCACGTAGGCGCGGCTGGCCGCCGAGCACTTCTGGCCCTGGTACTCGAACGCGCCGCGGACCATGGCGGTGACGAGCTGGTCGGCGTCCGCGCTGGGGTGGGCGACGACGAAGTCCTTGCCGCCGGTCTCGCCGACCAGGCGGGGGTAGGAGGAGTAGGAGGCGATGTTCTCCCCCACGGTCCGCCACAGGTGCTGGAAGACCTTCGTGGACCCGGTGAAGTGGATCCCGGCCAGGTCGCGGGCGGCGAGCACGACCTCGCTCACCACCACGCCGTCGCCGGTGAGCAGGTTGATGACGCCGTCCGGCAGGCCCGCCTCGGTGAGCAGCTGCATGGTGAGCACGGCGGCGAGGGTCTGCGTGGGGGCGGGCTTCCACACCACGGTGTTCCCCATGAGGGCCGGCGCGGTGGGCAGGTTGCCCGCGATGGCGGTGAAGTTGAACGGGCTGATCGCGTACACCGGGCCCTCGAGCGGACGGTGGTCGAGCCGGTTCCACACCCCGGGGCTGTTGAGCGGCGGCTGCTCGGCGAGCAGCTGCCGGGCGTAGTGGACGTTGAAGCGCCAGAAGTCGGCGAGCTCGCAGGCGGCGTCGATCTCGGCCTGCTGGGCGGTCTTGGACTGCCCGAGCATGGTCGCGGCGTTCATCCGGGCGCGCCACGGGCCGGACAGCAGGTCCGCCGCGCGCAGCAGGACGGCGGCGCGGTCGTCGAAGGCGAGCCGGCGCCACGGGCCGGCGGCGCGCCGGGCGGCCTCGAGGGCGGCGGCGGCGTCGTCGTGGCCCGCGCCGCGGCCACGACCGAGCACGTGGGCGTGGGCGTCGGGCCGGACCACCCGGAACTCCGCCCCGCTGCCGTGGCGGCGCACCCCGCCCACGGTCATCGGCAGGTCGGCCTCGCCGGACAGCGCGTCGGCGAGCGCGGCCTGCAGGCCGGCCCGCTCGGGCGAGCCCGGCGCGTAGCCGAGGACGGTCTCGTTGTGGGGGGGCGGAGGGCTGGTGGTCCCGTCGAACCCGCCGCCGGGGGCGGACGAGGGCTGCGGCACGGCGGCGGTGGTCATGAGGCGGAACGGTACGCGCACGGCCGGTCACCTCCTGCCCGGGCGCTGTGCCGGGCGGGTGCACGACCGGCCGGTCCTGCGGCGCGGGCAGGCGGGCTCGGCCATACTCGCCCACGACGACGCCATGGACCGGAGGTGGGACCCGTGCCCGACGAGCCGGGGAGCGCCACCGGTCGAGCCCCCGACCCCGTCGTGCCGGCGTCCACGGGACCGGCCGGCGACCTCGCGCCGGACGTGGCCGCCGCGCCGGGCGACGACCTCGCCGACCTGCGCGCGGAGCTCGACCGGCTCGCCGGGCTCGTGGACAGCGACCCCGTCGCCGCGGACGAGCAGCTCGGCCGGCTGCTCGCCGCGCTGCTGCCCGCCGCCGCCGGCACGGCGGGACCACCCGACGAGGCCGCGCCGGACGGGACCCTCGAGCACCTCCGGGACACCCTGCCGCCGGGACGCTCGGCCGCGCTGGCGCGCCTGCTCGTCCTGCGGGCCCGGGCCCGGCACTTCCGTCGCGACCTCGCCGCGCACGACGACACCGCCGCGGCGCTGCGGCTGCTGGACGCCGAGCGGGAGCCCCTGCTGGCGGCGCAGGCGCTCAACATGCACGCCATCTCCTCGGGCTACCTCGGGGACCTGCACGCCCAGCTGCGCTGCCTGGACCGGGGGCTGGAGGCCCTGCTGCGCTCCGAGGGGCCCGACGCGTCGCGGCTGCGCTCGATCATGCGGCACAACCTGGCCGTGGCCCTGTACGACCTGGGCGACGCCCGCGGCGCGCTCGGGCTGCTCGCCGACGCCCGCCGCGAGGCCGACCTCGTCGGTCTGCCGAGGCAGCAGGAGTGGGTGCTCATGAGCTCGGTGGCGGCCGCGTCGTTCCTGCTGCGCGGCTACGAGGGCCAGGCCCCGGTCGAGGGCGAGGAGCGCGACAGCCTCCTCGCGCAGGTGTCCGCGTGGACGGCGGAGGCCGTCGTCGCCGCGGACCGGGCCGTCGAGCTGGGCGAGGGCGGGGCCAACCGTCGCGGCGCGTCGTGGTGCCAGGCCCGCGACGCCCAGCTGCGGGGAGACCTCGACGAGGCCCTCGTGCACGCGCGCGCCGCGGTCAGCCTGGTCGGCAGCCTGGGCGAGCTCGACGTGCTGGCCCGCGCCCGCGCCCTGCTCGCGGAGATCCTCATGGACTCCGACCGGCTGGACGAGGCGGAGGAGATCCTCGTCGAGGCGACGGGGGCCACGGACCGGCTGGGCTCGGTGACCAGCGTCATGGTGTGGCACATGCTCGCGATGTGCCGCGAGCGGCGCGGCGACCTGGTGGGCGCGCTGGCCGCGATGCGCCGCTACGTCACCGCGGTCACCGCCAGCCGCGACATGCAGGTGCACTCCACGGCCGCGGTCAACGCGGCCCGGCTGCGCCGGGAGGAGGTCGAGCGGGAGCGCGACTCGTGGCGGCGCACGTCGGAGCACGAGCGGCGCGCGGCCCGGGTGGACCCGCTCACGGGCATCGAGAACCGGCGCGCCTTCACCGACGCGATGTCCGAGCACGCCGCGGGCGGGGCCCGGCTGGCCCTGGCCATCGTGGACCTCGACCACTTCAAGGACGTGAACGACCGGTTCGGCCACGTGGTCGGCGACGAGGTGCTCGTCCGCGTCGCGGGGGCGATGGCCGCGGCGACCGAGGGCACGGGAGCCGGGCTCTACCGGGTGGGCGGCGAGGAGTTCGTGCTCGCGTTCACGGTGGCGGGCCTGGACGACCTGGCCGTCGTGGAGCGGGTGGAGCGGGTGCGGACCTCGGTGTCGGCCGTCGACTTCTCCGACATCTCCCTGCCCGTGCGCGAGGACGTGCCCGGCCCGCTGGAGGTCACGGCGTCGGCCGGCATGGCCGTCGGCGTCCCGGTCGAGGCGGCCTCGCCCGCCGGGGACCTGCTCCGCGCCGCGGACCGCAACCTCTACGCGGCCAAGCACTCCGGCCGCGACCGGCTCGTCGGCCCCTGACCCCTCGCCGGGGCCCCGGCCGGCGCCGGGTCAGAGGGCGTAGGAGTGGTTGCCGACGAAGAGGTAGTTGACGCCGAGGAAGTTGAACAGCAGGCAGGCGAAGCCGAGGACGGCGATCCACGCCGAGCGGGAGCCGGCCCAGCCCGCGGTCGAGCGGGCGTGGAGGTAGGCGGCGTAGACGGTCCAGATGACGAAGGACCAGACCTCCTTGGGGTCCCAGCCCCAGTAGCGGCCCCAGGCCTCGGCGGCCCAGATCGCGCCCGCGACCACGGTGAACGTCCACAGCACGAAGGCGACGGCGTGCAGCTGGAACGACGTCTGCTCCAGCTGGCGGGAGGACGGCACCCGCGCGAGGAACCGGCTGGGCTGCCCGCCCGCGGCGACCGCCGCCTCGGCCCGGTGCTGGACCAGCTGGACGACGGCCAGGGAGAAGCCGATGGTGAACAGGGCGGAGGCGATGAAGGCGATGGAGACGTGGACCACGAGCCAGCTGCTCTGCAGGGCCGGGGACAGCGCGCTCGCCTGGGTGTAGAAGAACGACGTCGCGATCATGAGCGTGAGCAGCACGGGCACCACGACGAACGAGCCCAGCCAGCGCCAGCGGTCCTTGTCGCGCAGCAGCACCGCGAAGACGAGGCTGACCGCCAGCGAGCCGCTCACGGCGAACTCGTAGGCGTCGCTCCACGGGACCCGCTGGACCGAGGCCCCGCGCGCGACGACCGCGGCCAGGTGCAGGAAGGTGGCCAGGAGGAACACCGTGGCGCCGATGCCGCCCGCACGCCTCGGCGCCGGCCCACCGGCCGGCGCGCCCGACGGGTCGACGGTGGTCACGGACCCCCGGGAGCCGCTGGAGCCCGTCGAGCCCACGGCCCCGGTCGCACCGGACCCCACGAGCTCGGCCTGCCGCGACGCCGCCCGGCGGCCGCCGGACAGGTCCACCGCGAACGCCACCAGGGCGACGGCGTAGGCGGCCATCGCGGAGTAGACGAGCCCGTCGCTGATCCCGGCCAGGGTGGGGTCGGCGGGGGTGCCGCCGATGCCCACGAGGGGCAGCGCGCTCACGGCGGTGGTCACGACGCTCATCGGTCCTCGCTCGTCTGGTCGGTCCCGCCCGCAGGGCGGGTCGGGGTGGTGCCGGTGCCGAGGGCTGCGGCGAGCACCCGCTCGACCTCGGCCTGGAGGCCCGCGTCGCGGCTGCGGGACAGCGCCCCGACCTCGACCACGGTACGCGGCGCGCCCGGCCGGGCCGGGCCCGGGTCCACCGGGTCGGTCCGTGCCGGGTCCGTGCCGTCGGCCGGGCGGAGCCGGACCCAGACCCGCCGCCGGGGCAGGAACAGGCTGACCGTCAGCCCGGTGAGGGCCAGCACCGCGGCGACGAGCGCGAGCGGGCCGGAAGGGTCGGCCCGGACCTGGAACGCGGCGAAGCGCGGCAGGCCGGCGAACGAGACGCTGCCCAGGCCGTCGGGCAGGTCGACGGTCTGCCCGGGCTCCAGGACGACGACGAGCGGCCGGCCGTCCTCGCCCCGGACCTGCTCCATGGCGCTGGTGTCGAGCTCGTAGACCGACTGGGCCGTGCTGCCGAGGCCGATGTCGCCGGTCCAGGCGGTGAGCACGAGCCGCGGGTTGCGCGCGTCGGGGAACAGCGAGAGCTGGTCCACGGCCGGGTCGACCGCCGCGGTGGGCAGGAAGACCCCGGACAGCGCGAGGTCGTCGCCGTCCGGGGACGGGGCCTTGACCACGCCGGTGGAGGTGTACGAGGCGTCCTCGGGCAGGAAGGGGACGGGCTCGTCGACCCGGACCCGGCCCTGCGCGTCGCGGACCTGGATGACCGGGGCGTAGCCGTTGCCGGTGAGGAACACGTGGGTGCCGGACACCTCGAGCGGGCTGTTGACCCGCACGGTCCTGCGCTCGCCCGGCGCGTCGACGTCCGTGCGGACGGTGACGTCGGCGGCGAAGTCGCGGGGCGAGCCGATCTCGCTGACCTGCCTCGTCCTCGAAGGCCACCGCGAGGGAGTCCAGGCGGAAGGTGAAGGGCGGCAGGGCCGAGGCGTCGAAGCGCGCCCCCGGGGTGATGGAGTCGTAGGCGGGCAGCACGTTGCTGAACGAGCCCCCCTCGACCACGAGGACCTCGCCGCGGTAGGCGTACAGCGAGCTCGTGGCCAGGGCGAGCAGGACGCCGACCAGGCTGACGTGGAACAGCAGGTTGCCGCTCTCCCGGAGCCGCCCGGTCTCGGCGGCCAGCGACAGCGCGCCGGGGCCCTCGTCGTGGCGGTCGACGACGTGCCCGAGCCAGGGCCCGCCGCCCGGGCCGCGGTGGCGCAGGGCCCGGGCCACGCGCTCCGCGACCACCTCGACGTCGTCGTCGACGGCACCCGTGGCGTGGCCCGGCACCCGGTCCAGCCGGCGCGGGGTCGCCGGCGGGCGGCGGCGCCACTCGGCGGCGTGGGCGCGGGCGCGGGGCACGATGCAGCCGAGCAGGCTGACGAACAGCAGCAGGTAGACCGCGGCGAACCACGGCGAGGCGTAGACGTCGAAGAACCCCAGCCGGTCCAGCCACTCCCCCGTGCCGGGGTTCTCCACCAGGTAGGCGACGACGGCGCCGCGGTCGACCGCGCGCTGCGGGAACAGCGACCCGGGCACGGTGGCCACGGCCAGCAGCAGCAGCAGGACCAGCGCGGTCCGCATGCTCGTCAGCTGGCGCCAGAGCCAGCGCAGCGTCCCGGCGGCCCCCAGGCTGGGCGGCACGGGCGCGCTGCCGGGGGCCGGCGCGGGCCGGGTCGTCGTGGTCACGCCCCCCGCTCCCCGGCGCTCACAGCAGCACCGGGAAGCGGCTGATCGGGGCGCGCAGCGCGTCGACGAGCAGGTCCCAGGCGCCGGTCACCAGCGCGACGCCGACCAGGACGAGCAGCACCCCGCCGACCACGGTGACGGCGCGGCGGTGCCGGCGCAGCGGCTCCAGCGCCCGCAGGCCGCGCGCGTAGGCCAGCGAGACCGCGACGAAGGGCAGCCCGAGGCCGGCGCAGTAGGCGGCGGCGAGCAGGGCGCCCCGCCCCGCCCCGCCGTCGGTGTAGGCGAGCCCGAGGACCGCGGCCAGGGTCGGACCCACGCACGGCACCCAGCCCACGCCGAAGGCCGCCCCGAGCAGCGGCGCCCCGGCCAGGCCGACGGCGGGCCGCCAGCGGGGACGGAGCTCGGTCCGCAGCAGGGGGACGGCCCCGAGGAACACCAGGCCCATGAGGACGGCGAGCAGCCCCGCGACCACGTCGAGCGTCCGGCCGGCCGGCAGGACGGTGCCGGCCAGCCCGGCCACGGAGCCCAGCGCCACGAAGACCACGCTGAAGCCGGCGACGAAGAGCACGGTGCCGGTCACGAGCCGGGCGGTGGGGACGGTGGCGGGGTCGGCCAGCACCGCCGGGCGGGTCCGGGTGGCGCCGTCGCCGGACGACGTACCGGTCGGGGACGTGCCGCCCGAGGTGCCCGGTCGGGGTCCCGCCCTCGCGGCCGGTCGCCCCGCCGGGACCCGCCAGGCCGGAGACGTAGGCCAGGTAGCCCGGGACGAGCGGCAGCACGCACGGCGAGGCGAAGGAGACGCAGCCCGGCGAGCACCGCGAGCGGGACGGCCAGCAGCAGCGAGCCGTCCAGCACGGTCTGGGCCGCCACGGAGTCGGCGGCCACGGGCGCACCGGCGAGCAGCACCGCCAGCGCGGTCCCGGCCTCGGTCACCCCGCTCACCACTCCCGGTCACCACCCCGCTCACCACCCGGTCACCACCCGGTCGCCCCGGTCACGGGGCCGCCTGCGCGCCGGCGACGTCCTCCACCACGCCCACCAGGGTGCCCCGGTCGACACGGCCGAGCAGGCGGGCGGCCACCCGGCCCTCCTCGTCGAGCACGAGGGTCGCGGGGACGGTGTTGGGGGGCACGTCGCGAGGCGAGGCGGAGCAGCAGCAGGGAGTCCGGGTCGTGGAAGGACGGCCAGGTGATGCCGTACTCCTCCTCGAACCCGGCGGCCGCCTCGGTCGAGCGGTCCCGGATGTTGATGCCGACGAAGCGGGCGCCGGTGGCGGGCTCCAGCTCGGCCTGCGCGGCGACCAGGTCCGGCGCCTCCTCGTGGCACGGGCCGCACCACGACCCCCAGACGTTGAGCACGACGAGGTCACCGGCCAGGTCGGCGAGGTCGAGCTGCTCGCCCTCGACGGTCGTGCCCGGCCAGGCCCCGGACGGGCTCGCCGCGGTCCTCGGGGGCGATGACCTGCACCGTGGAGTCGCCCGACACGAAGGCCTCGCTCGCCTCGTCGCGCAGCCCGGGGACGCCGTCCTCGCCCGAGGACGTGCACCCGGCCAGCACGAGGCCGGCCAGCGCGAGCGCCACCAGGCGCGCCGGCGCCCTCACAGCCCCGCCGCCGGCTCGCGGTAGCCCACGCCGACCAGCACGTCGCCGTCGTAGTGCAGGGAGGTCACCGAGGCCAGGGCGCACTGCCGCGCGCGGGGGTCGTGCCAGAGCCGGCGGCCCTCGGCCCTGCTGCGGGCGGTCCAGATCGGCAGCTGGTGCGACACGCAGACCACCTCGCGGCCGGGCGCCCGGTCGCGCGCGTCGGCGGCGGCGGCCAGCACCCGCGCGGCGACCTCGCGGTACGGCTCGCCCCAGGAGGGGGTGAACGGGTCGTACAGGTGCTTCCAGTGCTGCGGCCGCCGCAGGGCCCCGTCGCCGACGCCCACCGTCATGCCCTCGAAGACGCTGAGGCTCTCGATGCAGCCGGTCGTCGGTGCGCACGTCGAGGCCCAGCATCCCGGCCAGCGGGCGCGCGGTCTGCTGGGCACGCTCCAGCGGGGAGGACACGACGGCCGCCACGTCGCGGGCGGACAGGTCGGCGGCGACGGCCTCGGCCATCCGCTCGCCGCGCGCCGACAGCCGGTACCCCGCCAGCCGGCCGTACATCACGCCGTCGGGGTTGTGCACCTCGCCGTGGCGGACGAGGTGGACCACGGTGCGGGGGGCCGGGCCCGGGCCGGGGCTCACGTGCCTTCCCCCGGCGGGGTGCCGGCGGCCTCGGCCGAGCCGGCGTAGCCCGCCGCGGCGGCGGCCGCGGCCCGGGCGGCGCCGGGCAGGGCGGCGAGGACCACCTCGACGGCCTCGTCGTCGTGCGAGGCCGAGACGAACCACGACTCGAAGGCCGACGGCGGCAGGTGCACGCCCTGGTCGAGCATGGCGTGGAAGAAGGCGCGGAACGCGGCCTCGTCCTGGGTGCGGGCGGTGTCGTAGTCGTCCACCCGGCCGTCGACGCCGTCGGTGAGGAAGACGCTGAACATGCTCCCGGCCCGCTGCACGACGTGGGGCACCCCGGCGGCGAGGAACGCCTCGTCGGCCGCGGCGGACACCGTGGCGGCCACCTCGTCCACGCGGGCGTACACCGCGGCGTCGGCCAGGCGCAGCGTGGTCAGGCCGGCGGTGACCGCGACGGGGTTCCCGCTCAGGGTGCCCGGCCTGGTAGACCCCGCCGACCGGCGCGAGGTGGTGCATGACGTCGGCGCGGCCGCCGAAGGCCGCGACGGGGAACCCGCCACCGATCACCTTGCCGAAGGTGAACAGGTCCGGCGGGGGCAGCGGCTGCCCGGTACGGCCGGCCTCCTCCTGCTCCAGGGCGTGCCAGCCGCCCGCGGAGACCCGGAAGCCGGTCATCACCTCGTCGTACACGAGCAGCGCCCCGTGGGCCGCGGTCAGCTCCCTCATGAGGCGGGCGAAGCCGGGCCGCGGCGGGACGACCCCCATGTTGCCCGCGGCCGCCTCGGTGACCAGGCAGGCCACCCGGTCGCCGTGCTCGGCGAAGACGGCCCGCAGCGCGGCCTCGTCGTTGTAGGGCACGACGACCGTGTCCCCGGCGGCGCCCTCGGGGATGCCGGGGCTGGACGGCAGGCCGAACGTGGCCAGCCCGGAGCCGGCCTGGGCCAGCAGGGCGTCGACGTGGCCGTGGTAGTGCCCGGCGAACTTGACGACGACCGGCCGGCCGGTGAAGCCCCGGGCCAGGCGGACCGCGCTCATGGTCGCCTCGGTGCCCGAGCTGACCAGGCGGAGCATCTGCACGGCGGGGACCCGGGCGAGGACCTCCTCCACCAGCTCGATCTCCAGCTCGGTGGGGGCGCCGAAGGAGAACCCGTCGGCGGCCACCCGCTGCACCGCGGCGAGCACCTCGGGGTGGGTGTGGCCGAGCAGCATCGGGCCCCACGAGCAGACCAGGTCGACGTAGCGGGTGCCGTCGGCGTCGGTCAGCCAGGGTCCGCGGGCCGAGGCCATGAACCGCGGGGTGCCGCCGACGGCGCGGAACGCCCGGACCGGGGAGTTGACGCCCCCGGGGACGACGGCGGAGGCGCGGGACAGCAGCGCCTGCGAGCGCGCGGTGCCGGCCGCGGGAGGGGCCTGGGTGCTCGTCACCGCACCAGTGTCCCAAGCCGCCGGACCGGCGCGGTCCACGGGGTGGGGCTGGGTGCGCGAGCGGCCCGGGCGGGGCTCAGCCGTCCGCGCGGAGCCGGTCGCGGACCTTGGCCATGGCCTGCCCCAGGGCGAGGAACTCCTCGCGCTCCAGCGGGTCGACCAGCCGGGCCCGGACCGAGCCGACGTGGTGCGGCGCGGCCTGGACGAGGGCGTCGTAGCCGGCGTCGGTGAGGGTGCAGCGGACGCCGCGCTTGTCCTCGGCGCACGGCTCCCGCCGGACCAGGCCGCGGGCCTCCATCCGGCTCACGGTGTGGGTGAGCCGCGACCGCGAGTGCAGGACGAGCTGGGCCAGCTCGCTCATCCGCAGCGACCGGGACGTCTGCTCCGACAGCTGCACGAGGATGTCGTACTCGCTGAACGTCAGGCCCACCGCCAGCAGGTCGCGGCCGAGCGCCTCGTCGAGGAGCTGCGAGCCCTCCAGCCAGGCCCGCCACGCCGCCTGCTGCTCCTGGTCGAGCCACCCGCCGCTGGTCACCCGCCGACCCTATCGTCAGCAGGCTGCGGAAGCCTCGGACCTCGCGGGCGCCCGGCCGTCGCCCTCACCCCTGCAGGGCGCGGGCGACGTCGAGCGCGGAGTAGGTGAGGACCACGTCGGCCCCCGCCCGGCGGATCGACAGCAGGCTCTCCATGACGGCCCGGTCGCGGTCGATCCAGCCGTTGGCGGCCGCCGCCATGACCATGGCGTGCTCGCCGGAGACCTGGTAGGCGGCCACGGGCACCGGGCTGACGTCGGCGACCTGGCGCAGCACGTCCAGGTACGGCATCGCGGGCTTGACCATGACCATGTCCGCGCCCTCCTGCAGGTCCAGCGCCACCTCCAGCAGCGACTCCCGCGCCCCGGCCGGGTCCTGCTGGTACGTGGTCCGGTCCCCGGTCAGCGTGGACTCCACGGCCTCGCGGAACGGGCCGTAGAACGCGGAGGCGTACTTGGCGGCGTAGGCGACGACCCCGACGTCCTGGCGGCCGGCCCCGTCCAGGACCGCCCGGACCGCGCCGACCTGGCCGTCCATCATCCCGCTGGTGCCCAGCAGGTGGGCGCCCGCCGCGGCCTGCGCGAGCGCGGCGTCGCCGTAGCGCTCGAGCGTGGCGTCGTTGTCCACCCGGCCGGCGTCGTCGAGCACGCCGCAGTGGCCGTGGTCGGTGAACTCGTCGAGGCAGAGGTCGGCCATGAGGACGGTGTCCTCGCCGACGGCGTCGGCCAGGTCGCGCAGGGCGACGTTGAGGATCCCGTCCGGGTCGTCGATCCCGCTGCCGGTGGCGTCGCGGGTCTCGGGCACCCCGAAGACCATGATCCCGCCCACCCCGGCGGAGACCGCCTCGCGGGCCAGGGCCACCAGCGAGGCGCGGGAGTGCTGCTGCACGCCGGGCAGGCTGCTGATCGGGCGCGGCTCGTCCAGGCCCTCCTTGACGAACACCGGCAGCACGAGGTCCGCCGGGTGCAGCCGCGTCTGGGCGACGAGGCGCCGCAGCGGCGCGCTGGCCCGCAGGCGCCGCGGCCGCCGGACCGGGAAGCCCCCGGCGGCGGACACGAGCCCTGCGGGCCGGCCGGGGCCGGTCACCGGGCGCGGCGGCGGGCGGCCGCGCTGCGCTGCGAGGGGCGGGCCCACGCGGTGCCGTCGCTCTCGGCGGCCGCCCGACCGGCCGCGCCGTACGCCGCGAGGGAGTCGACGAGCGCGCGCACCTCGGGCACCGGGGCGAGCACGTCCACGCGCAGGCCGTGCTCCTCCGCGGTGGCGGCCGTGCGCGGGCCGATGCACGCGATGACGGTCGAGGCGTGCGGCTTGCCGGCGATCCCCACGAGGTTGCGCACGGTCGAGCTCGACGTGAACAGCACCGCGTCGAACCCGCCGGACTTGATGGCGTCGCGGACCGGGGCCGCGGGCGGCGCGGCGCGCACCGTCCGGTAGGCGGTGACGTCGTCCACCTCCCAGCCCATCTCCTGCAGCCCGGCGACCAGGGTGTCGGTGGCGATGTCGGCCCGCGGCAGCAGCACCCGGTCGATCGGGTCCAGCTGCGGGTCGAAGGCGGGCCAGTCCTCGAGCAGGCCCTGGGCGGACTGCTCGCCCGAGGGCACGAGGTCCGGCTCGAGGCCCCACTCGCGCAGCGCGTCGGCGGTCACCCCGCCGACGGCGGCGATCCGCAGGCCCGAGAAGGACCGGGCGTCCAGGCCGAGGGCGTCCAGCTGCTCGCGGACCGCGCGGACGGCGTTGACGCTGGTGAACCCCACCCACTCGTAGCGGCCGGTGACCAGGCCGCGGACGGCCTTGTCCATCTGCTGCGGGGTGCGCGGCGGCTCCACGGAGATGGTGGGGACCACGACCGGGTCGGCGCCGAGCTCGCGCAGGTGCTCCACCACCGAGGTCGACTGGTCCTTGGTGCGCGGCACGAGCACGCGCCACCCGAACAGCGGGCGGTTCTCGAACCACGACACGGCCTCGCGCTGGCGGACGGCCTCGCCCACCACGAGCGCGACCGGCTCCGGCAGGCTCTCGACGACGTCGCCGACCTTGGCCAGGGCCACCTCGACGGAGCGCTGCGACGTGGTGGTCGCGCACGACACGGCGACCGTGGCCTGGTCCGGGCTCCAGCCGAGCGCGACGAGCCGCTCGGCCGCCCCGCCCAGCAGGTGCTTGGCCCCGAGGACGACGACGGTGTCCGCGCCGCCCCGGCCGGGGGCGACCAGGTCGGTGCCGGGCTCGGTGACGTGGACGACGTGCACGCGCTCGGTGCCGGTGGGGGCCACGGGGACCCCCGCGTACACGGGCACCGCGAACGCGGCGGAGACACCGGGGACGAGCTCGACGTCGGCGCCGGCGGCCCGCACGGCGGCGACCTCGGCGGCCACCGAGGAGAACGTGGTCGCGTCGCCGGCCACGAGCCGGACGACCCGGGCGCCGTCGACCGCGAGCGCCGCGACCTGCCGGGAGCGGGCGGCCCGGGACAGCTTGGTGCCGTCCACGTCGGTGGCCAGCCGCACCACCTCCACGCCCGGGCGGGCGCAGCGGGCGAGCAGGGCGTCGGTGTCGGCGAGGTCGGTGACCACGACGTCGGCCACCTCGAGCAGGGCGGCCGCCCGGAGGGTGAGCAGGCCCGGGTCGCCCGGCCCGGCGCCCACGAAGCCCACGTGCGCCCTGGCGCCGCGGGCCGCGGCGGGGCGGTGACGGTCGTCGGTGCGTGTGCTCATCGGAGGATCCCCTCGCTCGTCGGGCGGTGCTGAGGTGCTGGTGCGCGGGTGGCGAGCAGCTCGTGGCCGGCGCGCCGCCCGACGCCGTCCGCGTCGGCCGCGTCCCCGCCGGTGCGCAGCAGGTGCAGGCGGGGCACGGCGCCGTCGGCGGTCTCCGCCGGGTCCGCGTCGGCCACGGCGGCCCGCAGGTCGAGCACCCCGTCGTGCACGGTGGCCAGCGCCCCGACCGGGGCGGAGCAGCCGACGTCCAGGACGCTGAGCAGGCTCCGCTCGGCGGTGACCGCGGCGCGGGTGGCGGCGTGGTCCAGGGCCGTGCGCACCCGCTCCCCGAGGGGGTCGCCGGTGCGGGTCTCGACCGCGAGCGCGCCCTGGCCCGGGCACGGCAGGACCACGTCGACCCCGAGCACCTCGACCGCCTCGTCGGCGCGACCGAGGCGGCGCAGCCCGGCCAGGGCCAGCACGACCCCGTCCAGGTCCGCGCCGACGCGGGCCAGGCGCGTGTCGACGTTGCCGCGCACGTCCACGACCTGCAGGGTGCGGCCCCGGCGGGCCGCGTCGGCCAGCAGCATCGCCGCGCGCCGCGGGGAGCCGGTGCCGATGCGGGCGCCGTCGGGCAGGTCGGCGAGCCGCACGCCGCCGGCGGTGACGAGCGCGTCGCGGGGGTCCTCGCGCTCGGGCACCGCGGCCAGGTCGATCCCCGGCGCGGGCGCGGTCGGCAGGTCCTTGAGGGAGTGCACGGCCACGTCGACCTCGTCGGCGAGCAGCGCGTCCCGCAGCGCGGACACGAACACCCCGGTCCCGCTCGTGGCCCGGGCGAGGTCGCGCAGCGAGCCGGCGGAGCGGTCGCCGTGGGTGGACACGAGGACGAGCTCGGCGGGCTCGCCGAGCGCCGCGGCCAGCGCGTCCGCGACGAGCTGGGACTGGGTGCGGGCCAGGGCGCTGGCCCGGGTGCCGACGCGGATCACGGCCGGTCCTCGGGCAGGGCGGCGTGCGGTCCCCCGGCGGGGGCCACCGGGTCGAGGCTGTCGACCGGGTCGAGGCTCTCGCGCAGCGAGGCGACCGGGTCCAGGCTGTCGCCGACCGAGAGGCCGAACAGGGTCTGCAGCGCCTCGGCGTACATCGACCCGTCGGGCCCGGCCGCGAGCTCCTTGACCCGGACGGTGGGGGTGTGGAGGACCTTGTCCACGACGCGGCGGACCGTGCGCTCGACCTCGGCCGCGACCACCGGGTCGAGGTCGCCGAGGCGGCCGCGGAGCCGGACCATCTCCGCGGCGACGACGGCGTCGGCCTGCGAGCGCAGCGCCACGACGGTCGGGGTGACCGTGGCGGCCTCGACCTCGCTGCGCCACACGCGCACCTCGCCGGCCACCACGGAGCGGGCGCGGGTCACCTCGGTGGTGCCACCGCCGTCCCCGGCCAGGCGGCGGCCGAGGGTCTCCAGGTCGACGAGGACGAGACCGTCCAGGCCCTCGGGCAGCGGGGCGACGTCGCGCGGCAGGGCCAGGTCGACGAGCACGAGCGGCCGGGCACGGCCCGCGGGGTCCGCGGCGCGGGCGCGGAGGGCGCCGACGACGTGGTCGGCCTCGAGGACGTGCCCGACCGAGCCGGTGCAGCTGACGACGACGTCGCACCGCTCGAGCAGGCCGGGCAGCGCGTCCAGCGGGGCGACGTCGCCGCCGACGGCGGCGGCCAGGCGGGCGGCCCCCCCGGGGGTGCGGTTGACGACGGTGACGTCCGAGGCCCCCGCCCGGGCCAGGGTGGCGGTGACCAGGCCGGCCATCCCGCCCGCCCCGACGACGGCGACGCGTGCCCGGTCCAGCGGCCCGACGTGGGCCTCGGCGACGGCGAGGGCCTCGGCCACCATGCGGTTGCCCAGCCGGTCCAGGCCGGTCTCGGAGCGCGCCCGGCGACCGACCCGCAGGGCGCGGTCGACCACGGCCGACATCGCCGGGCCGAGCTGCCCGGCGGCGCGGGCGCGCGTGTAGGCGGTACGCACCTGGCCGAGGATCTGGGCCTCGCCCAGGGCCATGGAGTCCAGGCCGGACACCACGTGGAACAGGTGCTCGACGGCGGCGCCGTCGTAGTGGGCGTACATGTGCTCGCCGAGCTCGGTGAGGTCGATCCCGGTACCCAGCGCGAGCGCCGCGGACACCGCGGCCACGCCGGGGTGGAACCGGTCGGCCTCGACGTAGACCTCCACGCGGTTGCACGTGGACACGACCATGGCCTCGGAGACGTAGGGCTCCGCCAGCACGAGCCGGCCGATGGCCACGGGGTCCGAGGCGGCCGCGGACAGCCGCTCCAGCTGCGGCAGGGGGCAGGTGCGGTGGCTGGCGCCGACGACGAGCAGCGTCACCGGACCACCCCGTTGGTCAGGCCCGCGCCCGCGGGCGGGCGGAGCGGCCCGAGCACGGCGCTGCGCTTGCGCTGCTCGTGGAAGCCGAGGATCTGCAGCTCGCTGCTCAGGTCGACGGCCCGCACGATGACGCCCTCCGGCACCCGCACGGCCGCCCCGGCGAAGCACAGGATGCTCGTGACGCCGGCGGCGACGAGCAGGTCGGCGGTGGCCTGCGCGGCGGCGGCGGGCGTGGCCACGACGGCGATGCGGACCCCGCGGGCCGGCACCAGCCGGGCCAGCTCGTCCACGTGGTGCACGGTGTGGCCGTTCACCTCGGTGCCGACGACGGCCGGGTCGGCGTCGAACAGGGCGGCGATGCTGAGGCCGCGGCTGGAGAAGCCGCCGTAGCGGGCCAGGGCGCGACCGAGGTTGCCGGCGCCGACGATGGCCACCGGCCAGTCGTGCTCCAGGCCGAGGACCCCGGACATCTCGTGCACGAGGGTGGCCACGTCGTAGCCGACGCCGCGGGTGCCGTAGGAGCCGAGCTGCGACAGGTCCTTGCGGAGCATGGCCGCGGACACGTGCACGAGGCCGGCGAGCTCCTGGCTGGAGACGGTGGCGATGCCCTGGTCGGCCAGGGCGTGCAGGGCCTGCAGGTACAGCGGCAGCCGGCCGACGGTGGCCTCGGGCACCCCGCGGTCAGCCGCCGTGCCCGAGGCGGTCGACCTGCCCGTGCCCGCCGTCGTGCCCGACGTCGTGCCTGCCGTCGCGTCGGTCGTGGTGTCCGCGGTCGAGCCCGCCGTCGAGCCCGCGGTCGTGGCGCTGTCGCGACCGGCGACCGGCGCGCGCGACCCCGTGCGGGGCAGGCGCAGGCGCTGCAGCGGCACAGGTCTCTCCTCGCGTCGGGTACCTCATCGTACGTGCTTGTGACGGCGTGCACAAAGTCGTGGCGTGCCTGGTGGGCAGGTGCTCCGGACGGACCGCCAGATACCTCCCACGACCTCCGGGCAGGCTCACCACAGCAGACGACGGCGGCGCCCCGGGCGCAAGCGTGCGCGCAGCCGGGCGGCGTCCACGCGCAGCGCCTCGACCCGCTCGCCGTCCACCTCGACCACCGGGACGAGGTCCCAGTACCGGGCGTGCAGCTCCGGGTCCTCGTCGATCGACACCTCGACCAGCGGCGACCCCGGCGCGGCGGCACTCGCGCTGCGACCACGGCCCGCGCCTCGTCGCACAGGTGGCAGCCGGCCCGGCCCACGAGCCGCACCTGGCGCACCGGCCCGTCCCCGGCCGGGGCGCCGGTCACCGCCTCACTGCTCATCCCAGGAAGACCGAGCGGCGCTGGACCAGCAGCGCGTACAGCGTCTGCTGGATCACCTCGCGGACCCGGTCGGTGATGTCGAAGACGACCATCGGGTCCTCGGCGGCGCTGGGGTCGAGCTGGTCCGTCGGCACGGGCTCGCCGAACTCGATGAGCCACTTGCTCGGCAGGGGCACGAGCCCGAGCGGCCCGAGCCACGGCCACGTCGGGGTCACCGGCCAGTACGGCGCCCCCGTCAGCCGGGCCAGCGGGCGCACGTCGGCGAGCAGGGGGTGGATCTCCTCGGCCCCGACGATGCTCACCGGCACGATCGGCACCTGGGTACGGATCGCCGCGGCCACGAACCCGCCGCGGCCGAAGCGCTGGAGCCGGTACCGGTCGCGGTAGTTCTTGCCGATCCCCTTGAACCCCTCGGGCCACACCCCGACGAGCTGGCCGGAGGACAGCAGGCGCTCGGCGTCGCTGCTGGCGGCCAGGGTGGCGCCCATCCGGCGGGCGACGTCGCCCACGACCGGGGTCGCGAAGACGAGGTCCGCCCCGAGCAGGCGCAGGAACCGCCCGCCCGTGCTGTCGTGGACGGCCACCTGCGTCATGAGGGCGTCCCAGGCCAGCGTGCCCGAGTGGTTGCCGACGAGCAGGGCCCCGCGGTCGGCCGGGATCCGGTCGGCCCCGCGCAGCTCGACCCGGAACCAGCGCCGGTACACCGGGCGCAGCACGTTGAGCAGCACCCGCTCGGTGAGCTCGGGGTCGAAGCCGAACTCGTCGACGGCGTAGTCCCCCTCCAGCCGGCGCCGCACGAAGCTCGACCGCCTCCAGGAGCAGCTCGGCCAGGTGGGCGGGGTCGTCGACGCCCTCCTCCTCCGGCCCGTCCCCCGGCCCCGCCTCCGGCGGCAGCGCGGGCTGCGCGTCCTCGGCCGCCGGGTCCCCGTCCGCCGCGTCCTCGTCCGCCGCGTCCTCGTCCGGTGCCGTCACCAGGTCCGGCACCACCTCGAGCCGGCGGGACCGCGTGCGCGGCAGGGCCATGGCCTCGGCCATCCGCTCGCCCGCCTCCTGCGCGACGAGGTCGACCACGTCCGCCGGGCCGCCCGCCGATACCTCCACGCACGGCGTCCAGCGGTCCGTCCAGCGGGGCGTCCGGGTCGGTGCGGGGTGCAGCGGGCACGGCGGGCGTGACCAGCGGGGTGCCGCGGCGGCGCGCCCGCTCGGCCGCGGCCCGGTCCGCGCCCAGCGACACGGGGTCGCGGCGCCGGCCGCTCACCGGCGGGCCCCCACGGTGTCGACCACGGCCTTGGCGACCTCCTCGGCCACCAGGTCCACGACCGGGCGCAGCCCGCGCAGCCGGTGCGCCTCGAGGAAGGCGGAGAACGCCTCACGGGTGGTGCGCGCGGGCACGAAGCCCATCTCCTGCTCGCACCGCGTCGTGTCCAGGACGCGGCCGTAGCCGAGCAGCCGCAGGTCCTCGAACGACAGCTCGGCGGCCCCGAGCCGGGTCAGCCACCGGCTCGCGCCGGGGGCCAGCTGCTCGGGCAGGCCGAGCACGGGCCGGCCCGCCATGGCCGCGGCCTGGCTGGTGGTCAGCACGCCCTCGCCGGCCACGTTGACCGCACCGGTCACCGCGGGGCCGCGGGGGTCGCCGGCCGCGGAGCCGAGCGTGGCCGTGACCATGGCGTCCACGGCGTCGTCCTCGTGGACGAACTGCAGGCGGCCGTCGTGGCCGAGCAGCCCCGGCACGACGGGCAGCGCGAACGCCCGCGACAGCGGCGTCTCCAGCCCGGGCCCGACGATGCTCGCGAAGCGGAGCAGGGCGACGCCGACGTCGGGGCGGCGGCGGGTGAAGCCGCGGACGTAGCCCTCGACCTCCAGGCAGTCCTTGGCCCAGCCGGTCCGCGGCGGGGTCGAGGCCGTCGTCTCCTCGGTGAAGATCGCGGGGTCGCCCGGGCCCGCGCCGTAGACGCCCGAGGTCGACTTGACCACGAGCCGGCGGACGCCTGGGACCTTCTGCAGCGCGGCGAGCAGCTGCATGGTGCCGATGACGTTGATCTCCTTCATCGGCACCCGGCCGCCGGCCGAGCGCGGGGTGGCGATGACGTTCATGTGGACGACGGTGTCCACGGCCTCCTCGCGCAGCAGCCGGGCGATGGCCGGGCTGCGGATGTCCGCCCGGACGAACCGCGCCCCACCCAGCGAGGAGTGGGGCGGGACGACGTCCGTGCCGATCACGGCGGGTGCGGAGGGGTGGGCGGCGAGCGCGGTCGCCACCTTGCCCCCGAGGTACCTGGAGACCCCGGTGACGAGCACGACCCGCCGGCTCACGGCCGCCCCCGACCCACCGCGGGGCGCCTTACTTCTTGTTGCGGCGCTGGTGGCGCGTGCGGCGCAGCAGCTTGCGGTGCTTCTTCTTGGCCATCCGCTTGCGACGCTTCTTGATGACAGAGCCCACGTGGGTCCTTCTTCCGCTGGTGACGGGCGCGACGTCGCGCACCCCTGGTCCGGGGCCAGGCTACCGCCCGGGCGGCAGGCGCCAGGACTGCTCCGACGACGACCCCGCCGCGGCCCGACCGGCTAGTCGAACCAGGGGTCGAGGCCGAGCAGCGGGAAGACCGCCTTGCGGGTGGCCATGACGGCCTGGTCGACCGGGTCCGCCGGGTCGTAGCCGGACTCCCAGGTCGCGAAGCCGGCGTGCTCGCCGTCCGTCATCCGGCGCGGCCCGGGCTGCCCCAGGACCGCGGTGACGTGGTCCAGCCACGACCGGGGGACGGGCGTCAGCGGGTCGACGGGGGCGTGGGCGACCACCCCGACCAGGTGGGCCCAGGCGCGCGGCACCACGTCGACGAGCTCGTAGCCGCCGCCGCCGAGCGCGAGCCAGCGCCCGCCGGCGCTGGAGTGGGCGATGTCGTGGAGCAGCACCGCCGCGGCCCGCTGCCCGTCGACGGAGACCCGCAGGTGCGCCAGCGGGTCCAGCACGTGGGTGTCGCAGCCGTGCTGGGTGACCAGCACGTCCGGGCGCACCTCGCGCACCACCGGGGCCACCACGGCGTGGATCGCCCGCAGCCAGCCGGCGTCCCCCGTCCCGGCGGGCAGGGCCACGTTGACGGCGCTGCCCTGCGCGTCCGGGCCGCCCACGTCGGTGGGGAAGCCGGTGCCGGGGAACAGGGTCCGGCCGGACTCGTGCACCGAGACCGTGGTCACCCGGGGCTCGTCCCAGAAGATCTGCTCCGTCCCGTCGCCGTGGTGGACGTCGGTGTCCACGTACACGACCCGCTCGGCGCCGGCGTCCAGCAGCGCCTGCACCGCCCCCGCGGCGTCGTTGTACACGCAGAACCCGGACGCGGCGTCCGCCGTCGCGTGGTGCAGGCCGCCGGCGAAGTTCACGCCGTGGTCGATCTCGCCGGCGGCGATCGCGCGGGCCAGGTCGACCGAGCCCTGGAACACCCGGGCGGCGGACTCGTGCATGCCGGGGAAGGCGGGGGTGTCGTCGGTGCCCACCCCGTGCCCGACCACGGCGCGCGGGTCCACCGAGGCCCGCCGCACGGCCTGCACCAGCCCGTCGGTGTGCACGGTGCGCAGCAGGTCGTCGTCGGCGGGGCCGGCCGCGACCACGTCGAGGTGCTCGAACAGGCCCAGGTCGCGGCAGAGCCGGGCCGTGAGGTCGATCCGCAGCGGCGCCATCGGGTGCCCGGCGCCGAAGTCGTAGCGGACGAAGTCCTCGTCCCACACCAGGCGGGACCGTCGGCTCATGCGACCACGCTAGCCGCCGGGCCCGGGGGGTGAGGTCGGGGAACCGGGACAGGGGATGATGGGTTCTCCTGACACGCTGCAGCCGCGCGCACCCCCTGCGTGCACCGACCGAGGAGATCCCCGTGCCGACCACCCCCGCCGAGGAGCGCCAGGCCCGCCTGGCCAAGATGCAGGCCGACCAGCGCAACGCCGAGCGGCGCCGCTCGTTCCTCGTCATCGGCATCTCCGCGCTGCTGGCCCTGGTCCTCATCGGGGTCGTGGTCGTGGTCATCGTCCGGTCGCAGAGCGAGCGCGCCGAGGTCGCCGAGGAGGCCGCCGGCGACATCGAGGGCGTGGAGACCTTCGAGGGCCTCACCCGGAACCACGTCGAGACCGACGTCGAGTACGCCCAGAACCCGCCGACCGGCGGGGACCACCTGCCCGCCCCGCGCTGGCAGGACTGCGGCTTCTACGACGCCCCGGTCCAGGACGAGTCGGCCGTGCACTCCCTCGAGCACGGCGCCGTCTGGATCACCCACTCCCCCGACCTGCCGGCCGACCAGGTCGCCGAGCTCGAGGAGCTCGCCGCGGAGAACCCCTACCTGCTCGTCTCCCCCCGCGAGGACCTGCCGTCCGAGGTCGTGCTGAGCGCCTGGGGCACGCAGCTGCAGCTGGACTCCGTGGACGACGACCGCGTGCCGGTGTTCCTGGCCAAGTACCTGCAGGGCGAGCAGACCCCCGAGCCCGGGGCCGCGTGCTCCCAGGGCGTGTCGACCACCATCTGAGGAGCGCCCGGGATGACGAGGAACCGACCCCTCCTGGTGGCCCTGGCCGTTCTCGGGGGGGCCGTCCTGGTCGTCGTGGGGCTGCTCGTCGGCACCGCCCTGGGCGGCTCCGCGGCCGCGGCGTTCCCCGACGAGGGCTCCGTCGACGCGGGGTTCGCCCGCGACATGCAGGTGCACCACGGCCAGGCCGTGGAGATGTCCGTGCTGGTCCGGGACCGCAGCGAGGACCCCGAGGTCCGCGGCATCGCCCTGGACATCCTGCTCACCCAGCAGAACCAGCAGGGGCAGATGGCCGGCTGGCTGCAGACCTGGGGCCTGCGCCAGTCCTCCACGCTGGCCCCGATGGCGTGGATGTCGACGTTCTCCGACGGCTCGGCCGGGATGGAGGGCATGGAGGGGATGGGCGACGAGGCCACCGCCGAGGCCGTCCCCCCGGGCGAGAACCCCATGGTCGCCATGGGCCTGGCCACCACGGCGGAGATGGACGCCCTCACGGCGGCCGACGGCGTCGACGCGGAGCGGCTGTACCTGCAGCTGATGATCGACCACCACCGCGGGGGCGTGGAGATGGCGGCCCTCGCCGCCGAGCAGGCCACCCAGCCGCAGGTCAGGCGCCTGGCCGAGGCCATGGTCGTCGGGCAGACGACCGAGATCGACCGGCTCACCGAGCTGCTGGACCAGCGCGGCGGTCCCCTGACCTCCTGACCCGCGGCGGCCCGGGTCGACCCGAGGCGGTCGTCGCACGACCCGGGGGCGGCTCCGGGGCGAGACCGGGCCCGGGTCCCGCCGTCCGGCTACCGTCTGCCCGTGGGAAACGGGAAGCTGCACTCCGACGCCGTGCTCGTCGTCGGGCTCGGCCGGTTCGGCGCCGCTGCCGCGGAGGCGCTGCACCGCCTCGGGCACGAGGTCCTCGCCGTCGAGCGGAGCCCGGAGCTCGTGCAGGAGTGGTCCGGCCGGCTCACGCACGTGGTCGAGGCCGACGCCACCAACCTCGAGGCGCTCAAGCAGATCGGGGCCGGCCAGTTCGGCATCGCCGTGGTCGGGATCGGCACCTCCATCGAGGCCAGCGTCCTGTCCACGCTCAACCTCGTCGACCTCAAGGTCGGCCAGATCTGGGCCAAGGCGATCTCGCACAGCCACGGCAAGATCCTCGAGCGGCTCGCCACCGGCACGGACACCGACCACGTGGGCGGCGAGGACGCCATGGCCGAGGTCGCGCGCAAGGCCCGCGAGCAGCGGCTGCGCAAGGACCCCTCCGTCCGCTACCGCGGCAGCCGCGTGACGGTCGTCTACCCCGAGGCCACGATGGGCGAGCGCACGGCCCACCTGGTCACCGGCAAGCTCCTGGACTACATCGAGTTCGACGACGGCTTCGCGATCGTCAAGATGGCACCGCCCAAGGAGACGCACGGCTTCACGCTCGACCAGGCCGGGGTGCGGTCGAAGTACGGGATCACCGTCGTGGGCGTCAAGCGCCCTGGGGCCGACTTCACCTACGCGATCCCCTCGACCAAGGTGCACCCCGACGACGTGCTCATCGTCTCGGGGCACGTGGACCAGATCGAGGCCTTCGCGGCGCGACCGTGAGCCGGGGCTCGCCCGACCGGCCCGTCGTCCCCAGCGAGGACCCGCTGCGGTACGGCTCGCTGGAGCCGGACCCCACGATCGACGCCCGACGTCCCCGGCTGCGGGGCGGGATCCCCCGCTGGTCCTACCGCCGCCTGCTGCCGGGCGGCGACCGCACCCCCTCGGCGATCGCCCGACGGGTGGGGCTCGAGGCGTTCCTGTCCCCGGTGCGGGTCATCCCGGTCGGGCTGCTCGCGGTGATCGTCGTCGGCAGCGCCCTGCTCCACCTGCCCGTCTCGGTGCAGTCCGTGTCCGAGGGAGGGACCGGGCCCGAGGGGATCCCGCCGTCGGTGGTGGCGGTGTTCACGGCCACGAGCGCGACCTGCGTCACCGGGCTCGTGGTGGTCGACACCCCGACGTACTGGTCGCACTTCGGCCTGGTCGTCATCCTCGTGCTGTTCCAGGTCGGCGGGCTCGGCATCGCGACGCTCGGCTCGCTGGTCGGGCTGGCCGTGCTGCGTCGCTTCGGGGTCACGAGCATGCTCACCGCGAGCCAGGACGCCCGGGGCTTCGACCTCGGCCAGATCCGCTCGATCCTGCCGCGGCTGCTGCTGACGACCGCGGTCATCGAGGCCATCACGTCGGTCCTGCTCGCCGGGAGGTTCTGGGTCGCCTACGACGAGACGCCCGGCCGCGCCCTGTGGCTGGGGGTCTTCCACGCGGTGTCGGCGTTCAACAACGCCGGGTTCGCGCTGTTCAGCGACAGCCTCGTCGGGTTCGCGGGCGACGCCTGGATCGTGGTCCCGGTGATGACGGCGACCGTCCTCGGCGGGCTCGGCTTCCCCGTCCTCGTCGAGCTCGCCCGGTTCAGGAGACCGGGGGCGTGGTCGCTGCACACCCAGCTCGTCATCGCCGCGTCGGCGGTGCTGCTGGTCGGCGGGGCCCTGGTCCTCGGCGCGCTGGAGTGGGGCAACGAGGACACGATCGGGCCGATGGCGCTGCCCACCAAGCTGCTCGCCGTGGCCTTCATGTCCGTGGCGCCGCGCTCGATCGGGTTCAGCACCATCGACTACTCCGGCATGGGGGAGGCGGCCCGCATCGTCACGGAGTCGCTCATGTTCGTCGGCGCGGGCAGCGCGGGCACCTCGGGCGGCATCAAGGTCGGCACCCTGGCCGTGCTGGCGCTGGCCGTCTACGCCGAGGCCCGCGGCGACATGGACGTGCACGCGTTCGGCCGCCGGATCGCCACCGCGACCGTGCGCCAGGCGCTCGCGGTGCTGGGGTTCTCGATCGTGCTGTCGGGCTTCGCCATCGTCGTCATGCTGCAGCTCACGGACTTCGAGCTGAGCGACGCGATCTTCGAGGCGGTCTCGGCGACGGCCGTCGTGGGGCTGTCCACCGGGGTCACCGACGACCTGCCGCTGCCCGCGCAGTGGTTCGTCGTGGGCTGCATGTACGTCGGCCGCATCGGTCCGGTCGCGGTGGCCGCCGCGGTGGCCACCAAGCAGCGGCAGCGTCTGTACCGACTGCCGGAGGCGCGTCCGCTCATCGGGTGAGCGCGGACGGCCCGCCCCGCGTCCGCGGTCCCTGGCCGGGGTTCACGCCGTCCGGCCGTTCCGCCGTCCAGCCGTCCAGCCGTCCAGCCGTCCAGCCGTCCAGCCGTGCAGCCGTGCAGCCGCCGGCCGTCCAGCCGTCCAGCCGTCCAGCCGTCCAACCGCCGTGCCGTCGTGTCCCCAGACCGCCACCTGCGCCGCTCGTCCACACCTCCACCGCGCGGCCGGGGGTTGTGTCCTGGGTCCCACGTACCTTCGTACACATGTTCGACGAGACGGCATGCACGGCGGTGGCGACCTCCATGGCGCGCATCGCCTCCGCGGCCGAGGCCGCCGGGCTGGTCGCGGTCGCCGAGCTGGCCCTGCGCCGACGGGCCGAGGGCGTCCGTCGGGGGCTGTCCGCCGACGAGTGCGACGGGTACTCCGCCGACGAGGTGGGTGTCCTGCTCCAGATGTCCCGGCCCGCCGCCCGAGCCCGCCTGGCGCTGGCGCTCGACCTGTTCCAGCACCGCCCCGCCACGCTGGCCGCCCTGACGCGCGGCGACATCTGCCTCGTCCGCGCGCGCCGGATGAGCGAGGCCCTGTCCGTCCTGCCCCAGGAGACCGCCGACGCCGTGGAGGTCGACGCCCTGCGGCGGGCGCCGGAGCAGACGCCGGCCCAGCTCACCGCCCGCCTGAGCCGGCTCGTGGTCCGGGCGGACGCCGACGCGGCGCGACGCCGGACGGAGGCCGCTGTCCGTGAGCGCCGCTGCTCGGTCCGGGTGCTGCACGACGGGACCGCGCTGCTGCAGGTCCTCGGTCGCACCGAGCTCGTCGTCGCGGCCTTCGAGCGGATCGACGAGGTCGCGCGCTCCGTGCTGCGGGGCGGCGACGGACACGCAGACGGACCGGACGGCGCGACCGGTGAGGGGCCCGACGGCGCACCGTCCGCCACCTCGCCCGGCCGAGCCCTCGACCAGACCCGGGCGGACGTCCTCCTGGGTCTGCTCGTCGGCGACCCCGACACCGTCTCGGGGGCCGTGGGCGTGAGCGTGACGCTCGACGTCGTCGCACCCGCCGGCACGCTGCTCGGTGGCGACGCCCCGGGCGAGCTGGTCGGGTACGGGCCGCTCGGCCCGGACGTGGTGCGAGAGCTCGCCGAGGACGCCGCGTGGCGGCGCTGGGTGACCGACGCCGACGGCACGGTGCTGCAGCGCGTCTCCCGCCGCTACCGTCCCGGCCGCGCCATGGTCGACCTGCTCCGCGCGCGGGACGGGACGTGCCGCTTCCCGACGTGCCGGCGGCGCGCCAGCGCCTGCGACATCGACCACGTCGTCCCGTGGCCGGCCGGGCCCACCGCCGTGGGCAACCTCGTCGTGCTCTGCCGGCACCACCACCGGTTGAAGCACCGGGGCGGCTGGCAGGTGCGCCAGGACCCGGACGGCACCCTCCGCTGGTGCAGCCCGTCCGGCCACGAGCACGTCAGCCGCCCGCGCCGCCTGGACGACGTGCTGCCCGCGCCGCCCACCGCGGCCGTGCCCGACCCGCCTCCCCGGGGCAGGGACGCGGCGGACCTGTCGATCGACCCACCACCCTTCTAGGAGGAAGGCTCGACGCCGGGTGTCGTCCGGCACACAGCGCAGCGCCTGTGGGCGACGGGCGATGGCGGCGGGCGAGCGGCGCGATCCGCCGCGCACGCCGCGGGAGGTCGACCGTCGGTGCGCGCTCCTACCCTCGGCCGCATGACGACCGAGGTGCTGCCCGCCGTCGGACGGTTCGACGACTTCGCGACCGTGGTGGGCCCGAAGCGGGCCGGGGTCGAGGGCTGCTGGTGCATGGCCTACCGCGACAGCCGGGTGGCCAACCTGGACCGTCCGGCGTACATGGCGGACCTCTGTGGCTCCGACCCCGGCCCGGGCGTGCTGGCCTACGTCGACGGAGCACCCGCCGGCTGGTGCTCGGTGGCCCCCCGCAGCACGTACCGGCGCATCCTCCGCAGCCGCACCATCCCGCTGCTCGAGGCGGCCGACGCGTGGAGCGCGGTCTGCTTCGTCGTGCGGCCGGGGTACCGCGGCACGGGCCTCATGCACGCCCTGCTCGACGGAGCCGTGGCGCACGCGGCCGCCCACGGCGCGGACGCGGTCGAGGGGTACCCGGCCGAGGCGGACGACGGGCGCACCGACGTCATCTCGGGCTACGTGGGCACGACCCGGCTGTTCGAGGAGCACGGCTTCGTCCGCGCGAGCCCCACGACCGGGCGGAGCGGAGGGCGGCCGCGCTGGGTGGTGCGCCGAGACCTGTGACCTCCGCACGGGCGGGCCGATCAGCCGGGCCGGGCCAACCACAGACAGCCCCTCGGCGGCCACGACGAGCAGGCGTGGTCGCCGGCCCTCGTCTCAGCGGGGACGGAGCTTGCGCTCGGGGTGGGCGCGGCTCCACTCCTTCATGCGCTTCGGGTACCCGGTGACGCCGGCCTCGTAGACCGGGAGGCTCAGGCTGCGGGCCAGCTTGCCCGCGGTGGACGGCGAACCGATCCGGCGCCTCGTCCACTCCCCGTCGAAGGCGACGGCCACGAGCGTGGTGTCGAAGCCGTCGTTCTCGGGCTCCAGGTAGAACTCGACCCCCCGCCGCGAGGTGGCGAAGTCGCGCAGGTGGGCGACGTCCTCGGCCAGCCGGCTCCCGGCGGGCGCACCGCCCGTGCTCCGCCGGTCCCTGCCGAAGGCCCTGGAGAGCCAGCCCACCGCCACACCTCCGCGTCGTCGTCCCGTGCCTGATGGTGCTCTGCCTGGTCGTGCCTGCCCTGCCGTACCCGTCCGAGCCGTACCCGTCCGAGCCGTCGCTGCCCGTGCCGTCCCGTGCCTGAGGGCGCTGAGCCCGGTCGTGCCTGTGGATCAACTGCCGGCGAGCCGTCCCAGTTCCGCCGACCGGTCACGGGCGGCCTCCATGGCGGTGACGAACGCCGCGCGCACCCGGTGGTCGTCCAGGACGCGGATCGCGGCGATCGTCGTGCCCGGCGGGAGAGCTCACCTGCTCGCGCAGCACCGAGGGGTGCTGGCCGGTCTCGGCCACCATCTTCCCCGCGCCCAGCACGGTCTGGGCGGCCAGCGTGGTGGCCACGTCGCGCGAGAGACCCAGCAGGACGCCGGCCTCGACCATGGCCTCGACGACGTAGAACACGTACGCCGGTCCGGACCCGGACACCGCGGTCACGGCGTCCATCTGGTGCTCGGGGACGCGCACGACCTTGCCGACGCTGGCCAGCAACGCCTCCGCGGCGTCCAGGTGCTCGGCGTCGCAGCGGCTGCCCGGGGCCAGGGCGCTCATCCCCGCGTCGACCAGGGCGGGCGTGTTCGGCATGACGCGGACGACGGCCACCCGCTCGGGGGCGCCGGCCTCGGCCAGGCCCCGCTCCAGCGCCGCGGTGGTCACCCCGGCCGCGAGCGACACCACGAGCGTGCCGGGCGACAGGTGCGGGCCGATCTCGACGAGCAGCGCCGGGCACGTCCTGCGGCTTGACCACGAGCACGACCGTGCCGGCGCCGTGCACGGCGTCCGCGTTGTCGACCACGTCGACGCCGTGCCGCTCGCGCAGCTCCTGGGCCCGGGCCTCGCGCCGCTCGCTGATGCGCAGCCCCGAGGCCGGCCGGCCGGAACGCAGGAGCCCGGCCAGCAGCGTCTCGCCCATGACGCCCGCGCCGAGGACGGCGACCAGGTCGCGGTCACCCGTGAGGTCGCCGGAGCCGGCACCCCCGTGCTCGCCCACCCCGGCGCTCACTTCTTCGTCGTCAGCGAGCGCAGCAGCAGGGCGAGGTTCGCCGGGCGCTCCGCGAGCCGGCGGACCAGGTAGGCGTACCAGTCCTCGCCGTAGGGCACGTAGGTCCGCACCCGGCGACCGAGGCCGGCCAGGCGGGCCTGCTCGTCGGGGCGCACGCCCAGCAGCATCTGCAGCTCCCACGAGGTCTCGGCCCGGCCGACGTCGCGGGCGACGGCCTGCCCGATCTCGACCAGCACCGGGTCGTGGGTGGCGAGCATCGGGTAGCCGTCGCCGTGCATGAGCACCTTGAGGCAGCGGACGTAGGACCGGTCGACCTCGTGCGGGGAGGTGAAGGCGACCGTCTCCGGCGGGGCGTAGGCGCCCTTGCACAGCCGGACCCGCGACCCGGCGCCGGCCAGGTCGCGGCAGTCGGCCTCGGTGCGCCGCAGCTGGGCCTGCAGCACGGCCCCCACCCACGGGAAGTCGGCCCGCAGCGCCTCCAGCACCCGCAGCGTGGAGTCCACGGTGGTGTGGTCCTCCATGTCGAGGGTGACGGTGGTGCCGGCCACGGCGGCGGCCTCGCAGACCACGCGGGCGTTGTCCAGCGCGGTCTGCTCCCCCGAGGCGCCGAGGGCCTGGCCGAGCGCGGACAGCTTGACCGACGCCTCGACCGCGCCGCCCTCGGTGAGCCCCAGCGCGGACAGCCGGCCGAGCACGCCGACGTAGGCGTCGCGGGTGGCGGCCGCGTCGGCGGCGTCGGTGACGTCCTCGCCGAGCCGGTCGATGGTGACGAGCAGGCCCTGCCCGCGCAGGTCGGCGCACACCTCGAGCGCGTGCTCGTCCCCGGTCCCGGCGACGAACCGGCGGACCAGGTCCCGGGTGACGGGGGCGTGCTCGACGACCTCCCGCAGCCGGGTGTTGCGCGACGCTGCCAGCAGCACTGCCCGTTGGGCCTCGGCGATCACCTGCGCAGGCTATCCGCCGCCGGCCAGGTGCCGGCGCGCGAACTCCAGGCTGCGCCGCAGCGCGTCCACCCGGTTCACCTTGTCGCGGCGGGTGTTGATCTCCACGACGGTGTGGCCGTCCCAGCCGCCCGCGGCCAGCTTCTCCAGGACCTGCGCCACGGGCTGCGTGCCGTCGCCGGGGACGAGGTGCTCGTCCATCAGCGAGCCGCTGCCGTCGGTGAGGTGCAGGTGGCGGATCCGCTCCCCCAGCACCTCCAGCAGCTGCATCGAGTCCTGCCGGGCGGTGGCCGCGTGGGAGAAGTCCAGGGTGCAGTGCTCGTAGCCGTGGTCGAGCAGGTCCCAGCCGGGGGCGTAGGCCTGCACGTCCCGCCCGCCGACCCGCCAGGGGAACATGTTCTCCACCGCGAACGTGCAGTGGTGCTCCTCGCCCAGGGTGGCGATGCCCTCCTCGAACCCGGCGCCGTAGGTGCGCTGCCAGCGGAAGGGCGGGTGCACCACGACCGTCTCGGCGCCCAGGGCCTCGGCGTGCTCGGCCGTGCGGACCAGCCGCGCCCAGTTGTCCCGGCCCCACACGCCCTGGGTGAGCAGCAGGGTCGGTGCGTGGACGCTGGTCACCGGCACGCCGTAGGTGGCGGCGAGGCGGAGCAGGGCGTCGGCGTCCCGGCTCACCGGGTCCGACCAGACCATCACCTCGACGCCGTCGTAGCCCAGCTCGGCCGCCTGGCGGAAGGCCTCCTCGGCCGGCTCGGGGTACACCGAGGTCGTGGCCAGGCCCACGAGGGAGCGCCTGGCGGACGTTCCGTCGCTCATGGACGGGGACCCGGTCACGGTCGCCCAGCCTACGTCCACACCCGCGTCGCGCCAGGCGGACCGCCGCACCGCCCACGACCGGCCCCGGACCTTCCCGGGACCGGCCCCGGGGCGGGGTCTACCCTCGCGCCGTGGCCACGCCCCGCGCGCAGCAGCCCGGGCTGGTCGAGGTCCCGGAGCCCACCGACCGGCTGTGGCTGGAGCTCGTGGACCGGGGCGCCGACGGGGACGACGGGGACGACGGGGACGACGGGGACGTGGCCCCCACGGTGTACCGCTTCGACCTGACCTGGCTCACCTCGTCCTGGACGTGCATCTTCGGCGGCGGCTGCGCGGGGATCGACGCCGCGAGCCCCGACGCGGGGTGCTGCGTGCACGGCGCCTGGTTCTCCGAGCCGGCCGACGAGGAGCGGGTCGCGGACGCGGTCGCCCGCCTGGACCGGGACGGCTGGGCCCACCACGACCACCCCCGCCACGGCGCCGCCGGGGACTGGGCCGAGGCCGACGCCGACGGCGACCGGCGCACCGCCGTGGTCGACGGCGCCTGCGTGTTCCACAACCCGCGCGGCTTCGCGGGCGGGTACGGCTGCGCCCTGCACGCCCTGGCCCTGCGCGAAGGGGTGCCGCCGCTGACCACCAAGCCCGACGTCTGCTGGCAGCTGCCGCTGCGCCGCACCTACGACACCGTGGCCGACCCCGACGGCGGGGAGCACCTGCAGGTCACGGTCACGGAGTACACCCGCGCAGGCTGGGGCGGCGGCGGCGCCGACTTCGACTGGTACTGCACCGCCAGCCCGGCCGCCCACACCGGCGCGGAACCGGTGTGGCGCTCGCTGCGCGACGAGCTCGTGGAGCTGGTCGGCGAGGACGTGTACGCCCGCCTGGACGCCCACTGCGAGCAGCTGCGTCCCGCCCCGGCGGCGCCGGGTGCTCCTGCCGCTGACCGTGCACCCGGCCACGCGCCGCGGCCCGCCGGCCCGCCGACTAGCCAGCGCGGGCGGCGGCAGAGCACCCTGGGCCCCATGAGCGAGACGCGCTACGGCGACGGCACGGCGGCCTACGAGGCGGAGTACCGCCCGAAGGAGCACCGGCAGACCCGCTGGCCCCGGCCCGACGCCCTCTCGCTGCTGTTCTTCGGCATGTGGGTGCTGGGGCTGCTCGTCTCCACCGTCGTCCCGTTCCTCATCGTCCCGCCCACGTCGACGAGCCCGGACCCCGCCTGGTCGGCTACGCGTTCCTCGCCTCGATCGTGGGCGTCGGGATCTTCGTGGCGGCCGGCCTGCTCATGTGGCGCCACCTCGGCAGCCAGGCCGTCCTCGTCTTCGCGCTCGTCCCGGCGGTCTCCGTGGTCAGCGGCGCGATCATCCTCACCGCGACGCTCCTCGCCCTCTGAGCAGCGGACGGGCCGCCACCCGTCCTGACCCCCTCGGCACCGCTGCAGCGCCCCGCGTCCACAGCGCGGCCCGGCGCGCCGCGGTTGTGTCCGGGCACGTCCCTATCGTGTCGCCGTGGCTTCCTCCCGGACCAGGCGTGCCGTCTTCGGGTGCACGGCGTGCGGCGCCGAGCACCCGCGCTGGGTCGGCCGCTGCCCCCAGTGCCAGGGCTGGGGCACCGTCGAGCAGGTCCCGGCGGGCCTGACCGAGGGCGGCGGGCCCCGCTCGCGCGCGGCCGGGGCCGTCCGCCCCGCCCGCCGGCTCAGCGAGGTCGACGAGCAGCGCACCGTCCGCACGGCGACCGGTCTCGGCGAGTTCGACCGGGTGGTCGGCGGCGGCCTGGTCCCGGGCCAGGTCGTCCTGCTGGCCGGCGAGCCGGGCGTCGGCAAGTCGACCCTGCTGCTCGAGGTCGCCCACCGCTTCGCCCTGGGCCGCGGCGGGGTCGTCCTCCCGGTCGGCACCGGCCACGGCACCGGCACGGCACCGGCACGGCGCGGGCACGGGCACGGGCCCGGCCGCGGAGGCCCGGCGAGGCTGGCCGCCCTGCCCGGCGGGCCGCAGCCCCGCACCGTCCTCTACGTCACCGGCGAGGAGTCGGCCGAGCAGATCGCGGTGCGCGCGCGCCGCACGGGCGCCGACGCCCCCGGCCTGCTGGTCGCCGACGAGCAGGACCTGGGCGCCGTGCTCCGCCACGTCGAGGACACGACCCCGACCTCGTGGTCGTCGACAGCATCCAGACCCTGGCCAGCACCGAGGTGGACGGCCGGGCCGGCGGCATGGCGCAGGTGCAGGAGGTCGCCCAGGTGCTCACCCGGGTGGCCAAGTCCCGCCCGACCCCGCTGCTGGTGGTCGGCCAGTCGACCAAGGAGAGCTCGGTCGCCGGGCCGCGCGCCCTCGAGCACCTCGTCGACACCGTCCTCACCTTCGACGGGGACCGGCACACGAGCCTGCGGCTGCTGCGCGCGACCAAGAACCGCTACGGCCCCGCCGACGAGATCGCCTGCTTCGAGCAGGCCGACGACGGCCTGCGCGAGGTCGTCGACCCCTCCGAGCTGTTCCGCGGCCGCCGCGACACAGCCCGTGCCCGGCACCTGCCTCGCCGTGGCCCTCA
>CAVVQD010000003.1:0-27742 GCA_963750335.1 uncultured Actinomycetota bacterium | reverse complement strand
GGAAGGTCACCCTGCTCGAGCGCGAGGACATCGCCGGCGGCCGGGCGGGCCTCGTGGTCAAGGACGCCCCCGACGGGTCCGGTCAGTACCGCTTCGACAACGGCCCGACCGTGCTCACCATGCCGGACCTCATCGCCGACTGCTTCGACGCCCTCGGCGAGGACATGCACGACTGGCTGGACCTGGAGCCGGTGTCCCCGCTGTACCGGGCGTTCTACGCCGACGGGTCGCACCTCGACGTCCACGCCGACACCGAGGCGATGTGCGAGGAGATCGAGCGCGTCATCGGCCCGGACGAGGCAGCCGGCTACCGGCGCTACGTCGACTTCGTGGCCAAGCTCTACAGGTACGAGATGAAGGACTTCATCGACCGCAACATCGACACCCCGCTGGACCTGCTCACGCCCAACCTGGCCCGGCTCGCGGCGATCGGCGGCTTCGGCAAGCTCGCCCCCAAGGTCGAGCAGTTCCTCAAGGACCCGCGCACCCAGCGCGTCTACTCCTTCCAGGCGCTGTACGCCGGAGTCAGCCCGTACGACGCGCTCGCGATCTACGCCGTCATCGCCTACATGGACTCCGTCGCCGGGGTGTTCGCGGCCAAGGGCGGGATGAACGCCATCCCGCAGGCCATGGCCGCCGCGGCCGAGAAGCACGGCGTCGACATCCGCTACGGCACCACCGTGACGAAGGTCGAGCACTCGGGCGGCCGCGCCACCGCGGTCATCACGAGCACGGGCGAGCGCATCGCCGGGGACACGTTCGTGCTCAACCCCGACCTGCCGGTCGCCCACCGCGACCTGCTCGGCAAGCCGCACTGGCGCGCGAAGCAGCTCACGTACTCCCCCAGCTGCTACCTCATGCTCGCCGGGTCGAACCGGTCCTACGACTTCACCGCCCACCACAACATCCACTTCGGCGAGCAGTGGAAGGGCGTCTTCGACGACCTCACCCACGGCCGGCTGATGAGCGACCCGAGCATCCTCGTCTCGCGGCCCACCGCCTCGGACCCCTCGCTGGCGCCCGCCGGCAAGGAGATCTACTACGTCCTGTTCCCGACCCCGAACATGACGCCCGGCATCGACTGGGCCGAGTCCGCCCCCCGCTACCGGGAGCACGTGGTCAGCCAGCTCGAGAGCCGCGGCTACGAGGGCTTCGGCGACGCCATCGAGGTCGAGGACGTCACCACCCCGCTGGAGTGGGAGCAGCGCGGGCATGGACGCGGGCGCCCCGTTCGCCAGCGCCCACACCTTCGGCCAGACCGGCCCGTTCCGGCCCGGCAACCTCTGGGGCGAGAACGTCGTCTTCACCGGCTCGGGCACGCAGCCCGGCGTCGGCGTGCCGATGGTGCTGGTCTCCGGCCGCCTGGCCGCGGAGCGGGTGCTCGGCAAGGACCGCAGCTACCGCTCGCGCGCGTGGCGGGGCATCTGAGCACGGCCCGGCTCGGGCTCGGCCTCGCCGCCGTCGCGCGGCCGGCGTACATCACCGCCGGCCGCGACCGCGACCTCGGGGACGCCCGCTCCGTGGAGGACCTGCGCCGCCGCGACGTGGGCGTCCTCGACGCCGCCGTCGAGGCCGGCACCGGCTACGTCGACGCCGCCCGCTCCTACGGCCGGGCCGAGAGTTCCTCGCCTCGCTGGCTGGCGGCCCGCCCGGGTGCGACGGTGCGCGGTCGGGTCGAAGTGGGGCTACCGCTACGTCGGCGGCTGGCGGCTGGACGCGGCCACCCACGAGGTCAAGGACCACTCGCTGGAGGCGTTCCTCGCCCAGCGGGAGGAGACGCTGGCGCTGCTCGGCGACCGGCTGTCGGCTCTACCACGTGCACAGCGCCACCCTGGAGACCGGCGTCCTGGCGGACGCCGCGCTGCACCGGGCCCTGGCCGGCCTGCGGGAGCGGGGCGTGGCCGTGGGGGTGTCCACGTCCGGGCCCGGACCAGGCGGCCGCGGTCCGGCGGGCCGCCGAGGTCCGGGTGGACGGCGAGCCCCTGTTCACGTCGTTCCAGTCGACGTGGAACGTGCTGGAGACCTCGGTCGGCGACGCGCTGGCGGAGGTGGCCGCGGCCGGGGCGACCGTGCTGGTCAAGGAGGGCGTCGCCAACGGGCGGCTGGCCCCGGGCGGCGAGGACTCCCCCGGCGCCCGGCGGGTGCGGGAGCTCGCCGGCACCCTGGGCGTCGGCACGGACGTCCTCGCCCTGGCGGCCGTCTCCGCCCGGCCCTGGGCCACGGTGGTGCTGTCCGGGGCGGTCACGCCGGAGCAGGTGCGGAGCAACGCCGCCGCCGCGGACCTCGTCGTCCCGGCCGCCGTGCTCGAGGAGCTCGACGGCCTCGCGGAGGACCCCGCCCGCTACTGGGCGTCCCGCTCGCGGCGGTCCTGGGGCTGAGCAGGACGGGCGGGCCGGACGGCCCGCGGTCCGGCCGTGCCGGGACCTGGGGCAGGATCGCCCCCGTGAGCACCAAGGACCTGGACGCCGCCGGCATCACCGACCCCGCGCTCCGCGTGGCCTACGAGCAGTGCCGGGAGCTGCACGCCGGGCACGGCAAGACGTACTACCTGGCCACGCTGCTGCTGCCGAGGGCCAAGCGGCCCTTCGTGTGGGCGCTGTACGGCTTCGCCCGCTACGCCGACGAGTTCGTCGACTCCCTCACCGAGCCGGACCCGCTGGCCCTCGTCCGCTGGGGCGACGCGTTCCTCGACCGGCTCCAGACCGACCCGCTGCAGCCCGCCGGCGTGGACCCCCGCACCGACGCGGTGGGGGCGGCGATGGAGGACACCATGCGCCGCTGGTCGATCCCCCGCGAGCACGTGGACGCGTTCCTGGAGTCCATGCGGATGGACATCACCGAGACCGGCTACCGCACCTACGCCGACCTCGAGCACTACATGTACGGCTCCGCCGCGGTCATCGGCCTGCAGATGCTGCCGATCCTCGAACCGCTCACCCCCGAGGCCGCCCCCCGCGCCCGGGCCCTCGGCGAGGCGTTCCAGCTGACCAACTTCATCCGGGACGTGGGCGAGGACCTCAAGCGAGGCCGGGTGTACCTGCCCCAGGAGGACCTCGAGCTGTTCGGGGTGACCACCGCGGACCTCGCCGCCGGCGAGGTGACGCTGCCGGTCCGGCGGCTGCTGCAGTTCGAGATCGAGCGGACGCGGGCGCTGTACGCCTACGCCGAGCCGGGGATCGAGATGCTCGACCCGACCTCGAGGGACTGCATGCGCACGGCCTTCGAGCTGTACGGCGGCATCCTCGGCGCGGTGGAGCGGGCCGACTACCAGGTGCTGACCCAGCGGGTCAGCGTGTCGATGCCCCGGCGGGTGGCCGTCGCCGGGCCGGGCCTGGTGCGCGCGTTCCGCGCCCGCTCCCGGGCGGCCCGGGCCGGTCGCCGCGAGGCCGCCGGCCCGCCCGACGTGGACCGGGAGGGGCTCAGAACCCCAGCGCCTGCGCGCGACGCCTGATCTCGGTCTTCCGCCCCGCCCGCAGGGTGTCCACCGGGCGTCCCTCCGTGCAGGGTGCCGTCCGGGGTGTACAGCCAGCGCACCGCCTCCGCGGTGGTGTAGCGGGCGTCCCCGAGCAGGGTCAGCGTCCCCTTGAGGTCCGGCAGCGGCACCGCCCGGCCGTCCGCGCCACCAGAGCCAGCAGAGCCGCCAGCGCCACCGGGACCGTCCACGAGGAACAGGGCCGGCACCTTGAGCACGCCGCCCACCCGGACCGCGGCCAGCTCGCCCTCGGCGAGCATCTGGCGCACCTTCATGATGTCGCGGCCCACCCGCTCGGAGACGTCGGGCACGGTGAGCCAGTCCCCCACCAGCGCCTCGAGCTCCGCGAGCTCGACGGGGTCCACCGTCTCCTCGGGCACCGGTCGCAGACCGGGGGCGGACAGGTGCGGGCGTCGCTCACGGGATCGGGCCACGGCGGCAGGGTGCCACGTCCTGGCCCGTCGGGCCCACCCCGCGCGCCCCGTGGGCGGGGCGGGCGCGCCCGTCGCGCCTGCCGGGCCGCCGGAGCGCCCCTGCCTAGACTCCGGTCGTGGAGACCGTGGCCCGCGACCCCCTGGTGGGCCGCCTCGTGGGCCAGCGCTACCAGGTGCTCGGGCGGGTCGCCCGCGGCGGCATGGCCACGGTGTACCGGGCCGAGGACACCCGGCTGGGCCGGCTGGTCGCGCTCAAGGTCATGCACCCGCACCTGGCCGAGTCCGCGGACTTCGTCGCCCGGTTCCAGCACGAGGCGCGGGCGGCGGCGTCCCTGTCGCACCCCGCCGTCGTCGCCGTGCACGACGCCGGGGGCGACGGCACGGACGAGCCCCTCTGGCTGGCCATGGAGCTGCTGCCCGGCCGGACCCTGCGCGACGAGCTGCGCGCCCGCGGCGGGTTCAGCCCGGCCGAGACGTTCGAGGTGGTGCAGCCGGTCCTGCTCGCCCTGGCCGAGGCCCACGCGGCCGGCCTGGTCCACCGCGACGTCAAGCCGGAGAACGTGCTGCGCGCCCGGGACGGCAGCTGGAAGGTCGCCGACTTCGGCCTGGCCCGCGCCGCGTCCAGCAGCCGCACCGCCACCGGGACGCTGCTCGGCACCCCGGAGTACCTGGCCCCCGAGACCGCGCAGACCGGGCAGGTCGACGAGCGCGTCGACGTCTACTCCGCCGGGATCCTGCTCTTCGAGCTGCTGACCGGCCGGCAGCCCCACACCGGGGACGTCCCCTTCCAGGTGGTGTGGGCGCACGTCACCAGCGACGTGCCTCCTCCCTCGCGGTGGGCGCCGGGGCTCCCGGCGGCCGTCGACGGCCTGGTCGCCGAGGCCTGCGAGCGCGACCCCGAGCAGCGCACCCCCACCGCCTCGGGGCTGCTGTCCCGGGTGCGCAGGGTCTGGGCGGCCCTGGACCCGGACGTGCTGGACTCGCGCCCGCTGCCCGCGGGGCCGGCCGTCGCCGACGGCACGACCGGGGTCATCCCCCGGGGCGGGCCCCGCCCGCGGCCGACCGACCGGCACCGCCCGGACGACGGGCCCCTCGACGACCACGCCCTGGACGACCTCGACGACCACGACCTCGACGACCACGACCTCGACGACCACGACCTCGACGACCACGACCTCGACGGGGGTCCCGGGCACCCGGACGCCGGCTGGCAGCAGGTGCTCGGCGCCCACCCCTCGGCCCGGGCCGACCTGCCCGAGGAGGACGACGGGGACGGGCGCTCCGACACCGCGGTCCTCACCGCCCGCCGGCGACGTCGGCGGCCCGGCATGGGGGCCGTCCTGCTCGTGCTGCTGCTCCTCAGCGTCGTGGGGGCGGCGGGGCTGTGGTGGACCGAGGCCGGCCCGGGGGCGCAGCGCGAGGTGCCGGACCTGCGCGGCCGGACCGCCGAGGCCGGGGCCGCGCAGCTCGACGCGATCGGCATCGGCTCCTCGACCACCCCGGTCTTCGACGACGTCGCCCCCGAGGGCGAGGTCGTCGACACCCGGCCCGCGCCGGGCGGCTCCGTGCACAAGAACGGCTCGGTCGTCCTCGTCGTCTCCGCCGGCCCGGAGCTGTTCGCGGTGCCCGACCTGCGGGGGCGGACGCAGGAGGAGGCCGCCGCCGAGCTGGAGCGCGCCCGGCTGGCGCTCGGCGCCGTCACCGAGGCCTACGACCCGCAGGTCGAGCCCGGCCAGGTGGTCTCCGCCGAGCCCGCCGCGGGGCAGCAGGTGCGCGAGGGCACGACCGTCGCGGTGGTCCTCAGCCTGGGGCCCCAGCCGGTCGACGTGCCCGCCCTCGCCGGGCTCGGCCTGGAGGAGGCCCGCGCCGCGCTCGAGGGCGCGGGGCTGCGGCTGGGCGAGCAGGGCGAGCGCTACGACGACGCGGCCGCCGGGACCGTCGTGGCCCAGGACCCGGGCGACGGCACCCTCCTGCCCGGGGGGACGGTGGACGTCGTGCTCTCCCTCGGCCCGGAGCCGGTGGAGGTCCCCGCGGTCTTCGAGCGCCGGTTCGACGAGGCCGCGGCGGCCCTGGAGGAGCTCGGGTTCGTCGTCGAGAGGCGTGGCTCGGACATCTTCGGCCGGGTGGTCAGCCAGGACCCGCCCGCCGGGACGGAGCTCGTGCCGGGCTCCACCGTCGTGCTCACGACGTTCTGAGCCCCCCGGCGTCCAGGGCAGGGCGCGGGGCGGCGCGGACCAGGCTCAGCCGGCCAGGGCCCGGGCCAGCACCTCGCCCGCGCGCGCGACCCCGGCGTCGTCCAGGTCGAGGTGGGTGACCGCGCGGACCATGCGGGGACCGAGCGCGGACACCCGCACCCCCTGCTCGGCGGCGGCCGCGGCGACCTCGGCGCCCGTGCGGTCACCGGTGGCGAGCACGACGATGTTCGTCTGGACCGTGGCGGGGTCGACCGAGGACGGCACGGCGGCCGCGCAGGCCTCGGCCAGCACGCGGGCCCGGGCGTGGTCCTCGGCGAGCCGGTCGACGTGGTGGTCGAGGGCGTGCAGGCACGCGGCCCCCAGCACCCCGGCCTGGCGCATGCCGCCGCCGTAGCGCTTGCGCAGCACCCGCGCCTGGGCGACCCGCTCCGCCGAGGCGACGAGCACCGAGCCGACCGGCGCGCCCAGACCCTTGGAGAAGCAGACGGACACGGTGTCGGCGAGCGCGCCGTACGTGGCCAGCGGCACCCCGGCGGCGACGTGCGCGTTCCAGAGCCGGGCCCCGTCGAGGTGGACGGCGACGCCGGCCTCGGCCGTCCCGGCGCGCAGGGCCTGCAGCTCGGCGAGCGGCTGCACGGTCCCGCCGCCGAAGTTGTGGGTGTTCTCCACCGCGACGGCCGCCGTCGAGACCAGGTGGGGCCCGGCGTCCGGCGCCATCAGGGCCAGCGGGATGCGGGCCTCGAGCCCCCGGGAGGGGTTGCGGCCGTCGACCAGGCCGTCGGACCACGTGCGGGTGGTGATGCCGCCGAGCGCCCCGTGCCCGCCGAGCTCGGCGCGCAGCACGTGGGACAGGACGTCGGCCAGCAGCTCCTGCCCGGGCTGGACGAGGAGGCGGACCCCCACCATGTTGGCCATCGACCCCGTGGGGAAGAAGAGCCCGGCCTCGTGGCCCAGCAGCGCCGCGGTGCGGGCCTCGAGCTCGAGCAGCGTGGGGTCCTCGGCGTACACGTCGTCGCCCACGACGGCCGCGGCCATGGCCTCGCGCATGGCCGCCGTCGGGGCGGTGAGGGTGTCGGAGCGGAGGTCGACGACCGGGGAGGTGCCGGTCACGTCTGCCCGAGCATCTCGGCGACGAGGAAGGCCATCTCCAGGCTCTGCTGGTGGTTGAGCCGCGGGTCGCACACCGACTCGTACCGGGTGGCGAGGGCCGCGTCGGAGATCTCGTCGGAGCCGCCCATGCACTCGGTGACGTCGTCGCCGGTGAGCTCCACGTGCAGCCCGCCGGGCACGGTCCCCAGGGCCCGGTGGACCTCGAAGAAGCCGCGGACCTCGTCGATGACGTCGTCGAAGCGGCGGGTCTTGTAGCCGCTCGCGGACTCGAAGGTGTTGCCGTGCATCGGGTCGGTGATCCACAGCGGCTGCGCGCCGGAGGAGCGGACCTTCTCCACCACCGCGGGCAGCACGTCGCGGATCTTCCCCGCGCCCATCCGCGTGATGAAGGTGAGGCGGCCGGGCGTGCGGTCGGGGTCGAGCCGGTCGATGAGGGCGAGCGCGTCGTCGGGGCTGGTCGTGGGGCCGAGCTTGACCCCGACCGGGTTCTGCACCCGCGCGGCGAGGTCGATGTGGGCGCCGTCGAGCTTCCGGGTGCGCTCGCCCACCCACACGAAGTGGGCCGAGGTCGCGTAGGGCAGGCCGGTGCGGGAGTCCGTGCGGGTGAGGGCGCGCTCGTAGTCGAGCAGGAGCGCCTCGTGGCTGGCGAAGAACTCCACCCCGCGCAGGGCGTCGAAGTCCGCGCCGCAGGCGGCCATGAAGCGCATGGCCTTGTCGATCTCGCGGGCCACGACCTCGTAGCGGGCGTTCGCCGGGTTGGTGGTGAACCCGCGGTTCCAGTCGTGCACCTGGCGCAGGTCGGCGAACCCGCCGGTCGTGAAGGCCCGGATGAGGTTCAGCGTCGAGGCGGCCGTGTGGTAGGCCCGGACCAGCCGCTGCGGGTCGTGGGCGCGGGCCTGCGCCGAGAACTCGTAGGCGTTGACCGCGTCGCCGCGGTAGGCGGGCAGGGTGACGCCCTCGCGGGTCTCGGTGTCGTTGCTGCGCGGCTTGGCGAACTGCCCCGCCATCCGGCCCATCTTCACCACGGGCAGCCCGCCGCCGTACATGAGCACGACGGCCATCTGCAGGATGGTCTTGACGCGGCGGCGGATGGCGTCGGCGGTCGCGTCGGAGAAGGTCTCGGCGCAGTCGCCGCCCTGGAGCAGGAACGCCTCGCCGCGCGCGGCGGCCGCGAGCCGGTCGCGCAGGTTGTCGCACTCGCCGGCGAAGACGAGCGGCGGGTAGGTGCGCAGCTCTGCGGTCGCGGCGGCCAGGGCGTCGGTGCCGTCCCAGGACGGCTGCTGCGCGGCCTCCAGGTCGGGCCAGGTCAGGGTCACGGACCCAGGGTAGGCCGGGGCCGGGGTACGCCCGGGACGGGTCCGGCTGCTGGTCCGGCTGCTGGTCCGGCTGCTCGTCGGGCCGGTCTCAGCGGTGCTCGTCCGGCCGGTCGTCTGGTGCCGGGGCGCCGTCGGCCGGCGCCGCGGGGACCTCGGCCGCGACCGCCGCGTCCGTCCCGGCGTCGTCCTCGGGCAGGGTGGCGGCGGCCTCGTCGGGGTCCGGGTCGGCGACGGGGTCCGGGCCGGCGGCGGGGCCGGGGCCGGGCTCGGTGCCGGTGCTGGCGGCGGCGTCGGCGGCGTCGGGCTCCGGGTCGTCGCCCGCGGTGTAGTCCCCGGGAGACAGGTCGTCGCCGAACAGCCGCTCCGACAGCCGCGAGGTGTCGCGGCCGGTGAGCCGCTCGACCGTGCCCAGCACGTCGCCGACGACGCGGGCGCGCTTCTCCGCGGCGATGCGCTCCTTGGCCACGGCGGCGTACTCGTCGACGTACTCCTGGCCGGACAGCCGCATGAGCTCGTACATGATCTCGTCGGTCACCGAGCGCAGCACGTGCCGGTCCTCGGCCATCCCGTCGTAGCGGGAGAAGTCCAGCGGGCGGCCGATGATGATGCCGACCCGGTGGATGCTGGGCAGCTTGCGCCCGATGGGCTGCACCTTCTCGGTGCCGACCATGGCCACCGGCACCACCGGGACCTTGCTCTCCAGCGCCATCTTGGCCACGCCGACCTTGCCGCGGTACAGCCGGGCGTCGGGCGAGCGGGTGCCCTCGGGGTAGATGCCGAGCAGGTCGCCGCGGCGCAGCACGCGCATGCCGGACCTGAGCGCGGCCTCGCTGGCCTTGCCGCCGCTGCGGTCGACCGGCAGCTGCCCGGCGCTGCGGAAGAACAGCGCCTTGGCGCGGCCCTTGACCCCCGTGCCCGTGAAGTACTCGGCCTTGGCCAGGAACGTGACCCGCCGCTTGAGCATGATCGGCAGGAAGATCGAGTCGGAGAACGACAGGTGGTTGGAGGCCAGGATCGCCCCGCCCGTGGTCGGGACGTGCTCGCCGCCGCGCACCCACGGCCGGAAGACCGAGCGCAGCACCGGGCCCAGCACGGACTTCAGCGCCCAGTAGAACCACACCGTCACCCGCGGATGCTGTCACACCTGCGTCGCGCACGGTGAGGACACGACGCTCCGCACGCGCGCCCGGGGGACGGGCCCGCGGCGACAGGTCTCAGGGGCGCCGGGCTCATGGTGGTCGGGCCCCGTCCGTGCGACCATCGCCCTGTGCCGATCCTCCCCGGAGCAGAGCCGTTCCAGGCAGACGGCGGCGACGTCGCCGTCCTGCTCGTGCACGGCTTCACCGGCACGCCCCAGTCCCTGCGCGACTGGGCCGAGCACCACGCCGCCGCCGGGCTGACCGTCCGCCTGCCCCGTCTCCCCGGGCACGGCACGACCTGGCAGGAGCTCAACCGCACCCGCTGGCCGGACTGGTACGCCGCCGCCGAGCGCGAGCTGCTCGACCTGGCCGCCTCCGGGCACCGCGTCGTGGTCGGCGGGCTGTCCATGGGCGGGGCGCTGGCGCTCCGCCTCGCGCAGGAGCACCCCGACCTGGTCGCCGGGCTCGTGCTCGTCAACCCGGCCGTCCTCGTGGAGGACCGACGCCTGGCGGCGCTGCCCGTGCTCCGGCACCTGGTGCCGTCGTTCCCGGCCATCGGCAACGACATCCGCAAGCAGGGCCCGGTCGAGCTGGCCTACGACCGGACGCCGCTGCACGCCGCGTGGTCGCTGCTGCAGCTGCTGGCCGCCGTCCGCGCCGACCTGCCGCGCGTCGTCTCCCCGCTGCTGGTGCTGCACAGCCCCCAGGACCACGTCGTCCCGCCGTCCTCCACGGCGGCCGTCCTGTCCGGGGTGAGCACGACGGACCTCACCGACGTCGCCCTGCCGGACAGCTACCACGTCGCCACCCTCGACCACGACGCCCCGACGGTGTTCGAGCGCTCGCTCGGCTTCGTCGAGCGGGTCACCGCGCCGGTGACGGCGTGAGCGCCGACGAGCGTCGCGGCACCGACGGCGGCGACCACCCGCTGGACGTCGAGGCCCGCTTCGCCGACATCATCGCCCACTTCCACGACGGCGAGCCGGCCCCGCCCGAGGTCGTCGACGAGGACCGGGACCCCGGGCCGGAGCGCCCCGAAGGGTCGATGGGGGCGACCGGGTCGACGGGCCCGGAGGGCTCGGACCCGGCGGCAGCCGACCACGCACCGGACCCTGACGGGCAGGACCCCCACGGGCGGGACGTCCACGGGGACGGCCTCCACGGGGACGACCTCCACGGGGACGACCTCCACGGGCACGACCTCGACGCGCTGGACCCGACGGGCACCGGGGCCGCCGAGCGGCGCCGGTCGGGCTGGGACACGGCCGACCGGGCGGCCACGGACTGGGCCGCCCGCTACGAGCAGGCCGCCCGCGAGGAGCTCGCCGCCCACGAGGAGCGGACCGTCCGCCGCGAGCGCGAGGCGCGCGCCCAGGCCGAGGTCGACCGGGCCGTCGACCGGGCCTCCGAGCGCTTCGTGCCCGAGGACCCGCCGCCGCTGCCCCGCCCCGCGGACCTGCCCGGGCGCCTCGCCTGGGGCGCGGTGCTGGTCGGGCCCCTGGTCCTCGTCCTCGTCGCCCTGCTGTGGCGCTCACGCGGCGCCGTGGTTCGTCGGCAGCGTCGTCACGGCCATCGTCGTCGGCTTCGGCTACCTGGTCTGGAAGCTCCCCCGGACCCACGATCGCGACGGCGGTGACGACGGTGCCATTGTGTGACGTGTGACCACGTCTGCACCCGCACCGCACGGCCCCCGCGAGCTCGTCGAGCTGACCGGCCACGTCCTCGACACCGGCCTGTTCACCCTCGTCCTGGACGACGTCCGCGCCCTGGGCGGGGACTACGAGGTCGTCCGCTTCGACGTCGGCAAGGACGCCGGCGACACCAGCACCGTCCGGCTCGCGGTGAGCGCGCCCGACGCGCGCACCCTGGACTCGGTGGTGATGCGGCTGCACAGCCACGGCGCGAACCTCGTCGAGGTCGAGCCGGCCCGGCTGGTCCGGGTGGACCGCGACGGCGTCTTCCCCGTCGACTTCTACGCCACGACCAACCTGCCGACCGCGGTCCGCGTCGGCGAGCGCTGGGTGCCGGTCGAGAACCCCGAGATGGACTGCGGCATCGTCGTGGACGTCGAGCTCGACGCCGACGGGGTCCCCACGGACGGGGCCGTCCGGTCGGTCCGCACGGTCCCGGTCAGCGACGTGCGGGCCGGGAGCCACCTGGTGTGCGGGGCGGCCGGGGTGCGGGTGACGCTGCCGCCCGCGCGCGGCGCCGACCACGGCTTCACGTTCATGCAGTCCGAGGTGTCCAGCGAGAAGCCGCAGGCCCTGGTCGTCCACCAGGTCGCGGACCAGATGCGCGAGGTCAAGGCGGCCGGCCAGAAGGTCCTGTGGGTGCTGGGCCCCGCGGTCGTGCACACCGGCGCGGCGCCGTCGCTCGCGGCGCTGGTGCGCGGCGGGTGGGTCGACGTCATGTTCGGCGGCAACGCGATCGCCACCCACGACGTCGAGCAGTCGCATGTACGGGACCTCGCTCGGGGTGGACCTGTCCGCCGGCAGCGGCGTCGAGCACGGCCACGAGCACCACCTGCGCGCCATCAACGCGGTCCGCGACCGCCGGCTCGCTCGCCGCCGCGGTCGAGCAGGGCGTCGTGACCAGCGGGATCATGCACGCGCTGGTCACCGGCGGGAAGCAGTTCGTGCTCGTCGGCTCGGTGCGCGACGACGGGCCCCTGCCCGACGTCCACACCGACGTCATCGAGGGCCAGCGGGCCATGCGCGGCGCCCTGGCCGACGTCGGCTTCTGCATCGTCGTGGCGACGATGCTGCACGGGGTGGCCACCGGCAACGTCCTGCCCGGCCACATCCCGCTGGTCTGCGTCGACATCAACCCGGCCACCGTCACCAAGCTCGCGGACCGGGGCTCCGCCCAGGCCCGGGGCGTGGTGACCGACGTCGGGCTGTTCTGCGCGGCGCTGGCCCGGGAGCTCACCGGCTCCGAGACCTGAGCGGCCAGGGCCGCCACGTACCGCCGGGCGACCCGGCCCGGCGGCTCAGCCGAGGGCGAGCTCGACCAGCACCGGGCGTGCGGGCAGCACCTTGGCCAGCAGCGCCGGCCGCCGGCCGGGCTCGCCCGGCAGCGGCAGCAGCCGCACCGGCGCGTCGGTGCCGAGCAGCCCGAGCGGGCGCCGTACCGGCTCCGCGGCCGGCGAGGTGGGCGTCGCGCCCGGCGTGAGGTCCGGCCAGCAGGCTCGCCAGCGTGTCCCCGGCCGCGGTCCCCGGCAGCGGTCCGGACACCACGGTCGGCAGCCCCGTCCCCGTGCTCGTCGAGCAGCGCGAGCAGGTGCGCGGCCACCGCGGCGGCGTCCGCGTCGTCCCCGCGCGCGTCCACGGTCGCCACCCGCAGCTGCTCTCCCCCGGTGAGCCGCACGGTGGACAGCACGAGCCCCCCGCCGGCGCCGGCGTGCGTGGTGGTGCGCCGCGGGTCCAGCCGCAGCGACGTGAGGACGGCCGCGCCGCCGGCCGCCCGGCCGCCCGCGACGACGACCAGGCCGACGTCGGAGGCGAGCGCCCCCAGCCGGTGACCGCTCAGGGGGTGGGTCGGGACCCGGTGCAGCAGGGCCACGTCGGGCGCGACGTCGCGGAGCAGCCGGACCAGGCCGGCCCGGCTGCCGCGGAAGCCGCTGGACGTCGGCCTGGAGGATGCGGACGGTGGGCGCGGCGCTCACTCGGAGCGCGCCAGGTCGCCGGCGCCGACCATGCCGGCGTCGTTGCCGAGCTCGGCCAGGACGATGTCGGCGGTGGGGCGGAAGCCGCGCCCGGTCACCTCGTGGGCGTAGGCCTCGCGCGCCGGGCCGAGCAGCAGCTCGCCCGCGTCGGACACGCCCCCGCCCACGACGACCACCCCGGGGTCCAGGAGCGCGACGAAGCTCGCCACCGCGGTCCCGAGCTGGCGGCCCATGTCCGCGAGCAGCTCCACGGCCATCGGGTCGCCCTCCTGGGCGGCCTGGGTGACCAGCGGCCCGGTGATGCGCTTCACCTTGCCCTCGGCCCGCTCGAGGATGCCGTTGGCCAGCGGGGACCCGGACTCGGCCATCTCGCGGGCCTCGCGGGTGAGCGCGGTGCCGGAGACGTACTGCTCCCAGCAGCCCCGGTTGCCGCAGCCGCAGCGGTGCCCGTCCGGCACGGCGCGCACGTGGCCGAACTCGGCGGCGACGCCGTGGGCGCCGCGGACCAGACGACGGCCGATGACGAGCCCGCCGCCCAGCCCGGTGCCGACGGTCAGCATGATCATGTCGGCGAAGTCGCGCGCGGCGCCGAACTGGAACTCGCCCCAGGCGGCGGCGTTGGCGTCGTTCTCGATGACGACGGGCACGTCGACGTGCTCCTCGACCTGGGCCTTGATCGGGTTGTCCCGCCAGGCGAGGTTCGGCGCGAACATCACGGTGGAGCGCGCGGAGTCGATGTAGCCGGCCGCGGCCACGCCGACCGCGACGACCTCGTGGTCCCGGCGCAGCTCGGCGATCCCGTCGGCGACGGCCCCGACGATCTCGTCCGGGCGGGACGGGGTGGTCTCGCGGCGGGTCCGGGCGACCACGTCGCCGTCCGGCGTGACGACCCCGAAGGCGATCTTCGTGCCGCCGATGTCGACGCCGATGGTGGCGGTCATGGGTGCTCCTCGTCCGTGGTCCGGCTGGTGCTGGTGCCCGTGCTGTCCACGGGGATTGTGGTCCACCCGGGGGCGGTCGTGTCCCCGGGGACCGGCGGGACGGTGCGCCCGGACCGGCTCGGGGCGGCTGCCGAGGACGGCGAGCAGCTCGCGCCCGGCGGAGGCGAGGTGCGCCACGGCGGCCTGCAGGTGCTCGGTGGTCGCGGGGTCCAGGCGGCCCGCCTGCTCGGTGAGCGCGCACACCGGGCAGCCGGGGCAGGACGCCGCGTCGCCGCCCGCGAGCCCGTGCCAGCCGTCGCGCAGCGAGCCGAGCAGCCGTCCCGCCCGGTCCTCCTCGCCCGGCTGGTCGTCGGGGGGCCGGGGGTCCTGGGGACCCGTCGGGGGCACGCCGTCCCCGCTCATCGCCAGGCCTCCGGGTCCGGCTCGAGCCGCACCTCCAGGCGGTCGGCCGACCACTGCGGCGCCCCGGACCCGGCAGCGGGCCAGGGCGGCGGGCAGGCGCAGCGTCCGCCGGGACCCGCCGACGACCAGCGCCAGCCGGTCCCCGGAGCGGGCCAGCTCCGGCGCCGCCCCCGGCGGCACGTCCACCCTCAGGACGAACCCGTCCCCGGCGGCGCGGACGGCGACGGCCGGCCGCGCCGGCCCGGCCGGCGCGTCGCGGTCCACGGTCGGCACGGCGAGCGCCCCGGGCCGCGCGCAGCCGTCGTGCTGCTCCGGGTGCCCGGCGGCGGCGGCCCCGTCGGCCAGGGCGCGCGCGGCCAGCAGCGCGGGCCGCAGCGCGAGCAGCTCGGCCGCCTCGGTGGCGGCGGCGGGCTCGGCGCCGACGACCTGGGCCAGGTCGTCCAGGCGGGCGTCGAGGACCCGGAGCAGGAGGTCGGGCGCGTCGAGCAGCTGCCCGGCGACCTCCGGGCCGACCCGGACGACGACGACGTCGCTGCGGTCGGCGTCGACCTCGCGGGCCACGTCGTCCCAGGTCAGGAGGTGGTGCGCGAGCGGGACCGGGACGCCGAGGGCCACCGCCTGCCGCGAGGTCCCGACCAGGCGCGCCACCGCGTCCGCCCGGACCGTGCCGGCCCAGCCGTCGCCCTCCCGCGGCCCGCCGGGCAGCAGGTCCTCGGCGCGCGCCGCCCGCAGCACGGCGGCCTTGCCGCCCGCGCGCACGACGACCTCCCCGGGCTGCGCCCCGGCGGGGCAGCAGCCCAGGTCGAGGACGACCCCGGCGCGGCCGTTCAGCGCTCGACGCGCTTCTTGAGGTCCTTGAGGGCGGCGTCGGTGATGACCTTCTCCGCCTTGCGGCGCAGCAGGCCGGGCATGGAGATGGTGACGTCGACCTCGAGGCGGTACGTGACCGTGGTGCCGGAGGTGCCTGCCGACGAGCTCGTAGCTGCCGTCCATCCGCGAGGTCACCCGGCCCGGCTCCACCAGGGACCAGGACACGGTGCCGGTCCCGGTCGTGGTCACGGTCCACTCGTAGCCGACCAGCAGGCTGTCCCGGACCGGGCCGGAGCTCATGGTCAGCCGCGCGGTCGCGGGGCGGCCGGCGGCGTCGGTGCTCAGCACGTCCACCTGCGTGATGCCGCCCGCCCACGTCGGGTAGCCCTCGAGGTCGACGAGCACGGCGAGCACCTCGGCGGGCGGGGCGTCGACGGTGATGGACGACTCGGTGCGCTGGGCCACGTCTGCTCCTGGGCTCCTCGGCCGCGCCGCGGGGGCCGGCGCGCGTGGGACCCGCCGAACCTACCGCCGCCGCGCTCCCCCGGCCTCGTGCGCGCCCCGGGCCCGGCTCCGGGGCCCGGGGGGCGGGTGCTCAGAGCAGCTGGCCGACCAGGGTGAGGACGAGCAGGAGCACGACCCCGAGCACCACCGCGGCGCCGCAGCCCAGCAGCAGCCGGGTGCCGCGGCCCCGGCCCGCCAGCGGCCCCCGGGCCAGGGGACGCTCGGAGGCGGTCGTGACCGCCAGCTCGGCGAGCATCGCCTCGGCCACGCCGGGCGGGAGGTCGCCGCCCGCCCTCGGCCGCCGCGGCGCCCCCGCGGGCCCGGGCGCCCCCACCTGTCCGGCCTCGACGGACGGGTCCACGGGACGGGTCCGACCGACGGGTCGGCCGGACGGGTCGGGCGGGCCCGGGTCGACGCGATCGGCAGCGGGCTCCGGGCCGGCCTGGGGACCCGCGGCGGCGACCAGCGGCTCCAGGCAGAGGCTGCACCACTCCTGCCCGGGGACCACGCGGGCCCGGCAGCGGGGGCAGCGCCCCGTCCCGTCGGCGGCGCTGATCGGCTCGCTCACGTCGACCGGTCCCCCTCCAGGCTGTCCTTCCAGGCGTGCAGCCCACGTTTCCACGTCCGGCGCAGCCGGTCCGGGAGGCGGCGGGCGCGCCGTGCCCCGCGGCGCCCGGGCGCCCGGGAAGCGGGCGGGTCGAGCCGGACGTAGAGGTGCGCGACCGTCCCGCCCGGCACCTCCTCCAGCCACACCTCGGCGGACCCGTGCAGCCGGTCCTCGCCCCCGGGCGGGCCGTGGCGGTCCAGCGGACCCCCTTCTCGCCGCGGTCCTCGTGGACGCGCAGGTCGAGGTCGGGCAGCCAGGCCGACCACCGCGCGGACGTGCCGGCGACCCGGGCCCGGGGCGCCCGCAGGAACGTGTCGTCCATGACGTCGACCAGCGGCACGGCCCCAGGATGCCCGTGCCCGGCGCCGCGGCCGACCGGGCCCCGGGGCTGGACGGCCCCACTACTCTGACGCCACTGCTGCACCCGACTCGACGAGGAGCCCACCCGTGCGCGAGTTCACCGTCCCCCCTGCCGTCGAGGCCTACCCGGGGACCATGGCCGACGTCGTCGTCGACCGGGCCCGGGCCACCCCCGACGCGGCGATGTTCTCCCGCCGGGAGGGCGACACCTGGTCCGACGTGTCCGCCGCCCAGTTCCTGGCCGAGGCGACGGCGCTGGCCAAGGGGCTCGTCGCGGCCGGCATCGAGCCCGGCGACCGGGTCGGCCTGATGTCGCGCACCCGGTACGAGTGGAGCCTGGCCGACCACGCGATCTGGTTCGCCGGGGCCGTCACGGTGCCCGTCTACGAGACCAGCTCCGCGGAGCAGGTGGCCTGGATCCTGTCCGACTCCGGCTGCAAGGGCGTCTTCGTCGAGTCCGACCACCACGCCGGCACCGTCGCCCGGGTCGCCGACCGCACGCCGACCTGCACCGCCACCTGGGTGTTCGACGGCGGCGGCCTGGACGCCCTCGTGGACTCCGGCGCCGACGTCGCCGACGACGTGGTCGACGCCGCGCACGGCGGGCGGACCGCCTCCGACCTCGCCACGATCATCTACACCTCGGGCACGACCGGGCGCCCCAAGGGCTGCGAGCTGACGCACGGCAACTTCATCGACCTGTGCCGCAACGCCGAGTCGTCGCTGTGGGAGGTCCTCCACATGGAGAACGCCTCCACGCTGCTGTTCCTCCCGCTGGCGCACATCTTCGCCCGCTTCATCCAGGCGCTGTGCGTGACGACGGGGGTCCGCATGGGCCACCAGCCGGACCCCAAGGACCTGCTGCCCGCGCTCGGGACCTTCCACCCGACGTTCATCCTGTCGGTGCCGCGCGTCTTCGAGAAGGTCTACAACTCCGCCGAGCAGAAGGCCACCGCCGACGGCAAGGGCAAGATCTTCGCCGCCGCCGCCCAGACCGCCATCGACTGGTCCAGGGCCCACGACACCGGCGGCCCCGGCCTCGTGCTGTCCCTCAAGCACCGCGTCTTCGACAAGCTGGTGTACGTCAAGCTGCGCGACCGCCTCGGCGGGCAGGTCCGGTACGCGGTCTCCGGCGGCGCGCCCCTCGGCGAGCGCCTCGGCCACTTCTTCCGGGGCATCGGGCTCATCGTCCTGGAGGGCTACGGCCTCACCGAGACCACCGCGCCGGCCACGGTCAACGTCCCCGAGCGCGTGAAGATCGGCACCGTCGGCAAGCCCATCCCCGGCTGCGGCGTGCGGATCGAGGACGACGGCGAGGTGTCGCTGTCCGGGGTGAACATCCTGCGCGGGTACTTCGGCAACCCGCAGGCCACGGCGGACTCGATCGTGGACGGCTGGTTCCACACCGGCGACCTGGGCGAGCTCGACGAGGACGGCTACCTCCGCATCACCGGGCGCAAGAAGGAGATCATCGTCACCGCCGGCGGCAAGAACGTCGCCCCGGCCCAGCTGGAGGACCGGATCCGCGCGCACCCGCTCGTCGGGCAGTGCATGGTCGTCGGCGACCAGCGCGCCTTCGTCGCGGCGCTGGTCACGCTGGACCCGGAGATGCTGCCGATCTGGCTGCAGAACGCCGGCCGGCCGGAGATGACCACGGCCGAGGCGGCCGAGGACCCGGAGGTCCTCGCGGCGGTCCAGTCCGCGGTCGACGACGCCAACACCCTGGTGTCCAAGGCCGAGTCGATCCGCAAGTTCTCGGTGCTGCCCGTCGACTTCACCGAGGAGAGCGGGCACCTCACCCCGTCGATGAAGCTCAAGCGCAACGTGGTCCTCAAGGACTACCAGGCGCAGGTGGAGAAGCTCTACGCCGGTTAGACCAGCGCGGAACGGGCAGTCCAGGAGCAGCAGCCTGACGTATCCCTCCGGTGACGCCTGCCGTCCCCGGGGCACCCCCCGGGTCCGTCAGGCCCTCGGAGGTCCCATGACGACGCCCACCGGCTGCGTGCTGCTGTCCCCCTCGAGCAGCGCCCTGGCCGCCCTGCCCGACGCCGAGCGCCTGCGCTCGGTCGACGCGCTGCGGACCCGGCTGACCGAGCCCCCGCCCGTCCGCTGCGTGGTGGCCGGGCCCGACGTCGACCTGCCCGCGCTGGCCGGGCTGCTCGTGCACCGGCTGCGGGGCGCCCCGGGTCCCCGGGTCGTGCTGGAGCGCCGCTACCCCCGCGACGACGAGGTCGCCGAGGCGCGGGCGGCGGGGGTCGACGCGGTCGTGGCCGTCGGTGACCTCGGCGCGCTGGTGGACGCCGTGCGCGCGGACCCCGAGGACGGGCCTGCCGCGGCGCCCGCCGACCGCCCCTCCTCCGCGCCCGCCTCTGCGCCCGCTTCTGCGCCGTCCGCCGCCGTCGCGCCGGCGCCCGCTGGGCCGTCGCCCGCCGCTGCCCCGACCGCCGCCGCTGGACCGTCGCCCGCTCCTGGGCCGTCGTCCGCTCCTGGGCCGTCGTCCGCCCCTGGGCCGTCCTCCGCTCCCCGGCCGGCCCTGGCGCGGAGCCGGCCCGTCGCCCCGGTCCGGGGGAACCCCCGGGGCCGGGTGGTCTCGGTGTTCTCGGCCAAGGGCGGGGCGGGCAGCACCGTGCTGGCCGCCAACGTGGCCACCTCGCTGGCCGACTCGCGGCCGGCGCCGGGTGGCCCTGGTCGACCTCGACCTCGCGCTGGGCGACGTCGCGGTGTCGCTGCGCCTGGCCCCCGGCCCCGGGGTGCAGGAGGCGCTGGACGCCGGCGCGGCGCTCGACGCCGACCGGCTGCGCCAGCTGGTGGCCCCCGTCTCCCCCGGCCTCGGCGTCCTGGCCGCCCCGGCGTGGCCCGGCACCGGCCCGGTCCGGGGCGCCGACGTCGTCCGGCTCCTGGACCTGCTGGCCGGGCTCGTCGACCACGTCGTCGTGGACACCTCGTCCTCGCTGGACGAGGTGACGCTGGCCGCGCTCGACCGCTCGGACACCGTCCTGCTGGTCACCACCCCCGACGCCCCGGCGCTGCGGCACCTGGCCCGGACGCTGGGCGAGCTGGGGCGGCGGGCCGGCGGGACGGCGCGGGCCGTGGTCGTCCTCAACCGCGCCGACGCCCGCGTGGGCGTGGACGTGCGGGCGCTGGAGCGCACCGGCGGGGCCCGCGTGGCCGCCCGCCTCCCGAGCAGCCGCGACGTCCCGGCGTCGGTCAACCGCGGCGTGCCGCTGGTGAGCACGTCGCCGGACCACCCGGTGAGCCGGGCCGTGCGCGACCTGGTCGTGCGCGAGCTCCTGGTCCGGCGGCCGCCGGCCGTGGTGGACCTGCGCGAGCCCCGGGACGCGCCGGGCCGGAGCCGCGCGGCCGTCCGGTAGCCGCGTCCCGACCGGCGGGTCTGCGGACCTGCCCTCCGGACCCCGCCGCCCTGCCCCACACTGGCCCGATGACGGGCACGACCCCCCTGGTGCACGTCGCCGACCTGCAGGTGCGCTTCGGCGCGGTCCAGGCCGTCGGCGGCGTCGACCTCTCGGTGCGGGCCGGTGCACGTCCTCGCCCTGGTCGGCGGCAACGGCGCCGGCAAGTCCACGACCATGCGCGTGCTCGCCGGGGTCGTCCCCGCCAGCGCCGGGACGGTGGTCGTGGACGGCGTCGACGTCACCGCCGACCCGCTCGGGGCCAAGCACCGGACGGGCTACTGCCCCGACGTCGGCGGTCTGCTGCCCCGCGCCACGCCGTGGGAGCACCTGCAGCTGTCGGCGTCGCTGAGACGGCCTCACGGACTGGCAGGCGCGGGCCGAGCACCTGCTCAAGCGCTTCGAGCTGGCCGACGTCGCCGACCGGGTGACCGCGGGCTTCAGCCACGGCATGGGCCGACGGATGTCGGTGGTGCTCGCCGGGCTGCACCGCCCGCCGGTGCTCCTGCTCGACGAGCCCTTCGACGGCGTCGACCCGCTCGGGGTCGAGGCCACCTTCGAGCTCGTCGAGGACCTCGCGTCGTCAGGGTCGGCGGTGCTCGTGTCCACCCACCAGCTCGACCTGGCCACCCAGGTCGCCCGGGACGCGGTCGTGCTGCGCGGCGGGACCGTGGTGGGCCGCTGCCCCACCGGCGACCTCGTCGGTCGGGACGGGGGCGCGGCGCTACCGCGAGCTGCTGGGCTCGTGACCGCCGCCGTGCCCGCACCGAGGCCCCCGCGCGGCCTGCGACCCCGGGGCGGGGACCGACGGCCCGGACGCGACCCCCGCGCGGTCGCGAGCGAGCTGCGGGTCCTGCTGGCGTTCCGGCTGCGCGCCGGCGGCCGGGACCCGCGCCGCTCGCTGGCCGCTATCGGCGCGCTCGCCGTGGGGCTGGGCGTCGGTGCTGCCGGTGGCCGTGGCGCTGTGGGCCCCCCGGCTCGCCGGGTCGAGGACGTCGTGCTGCTGTCGCCCACGCTGTGGACCTTCGTCCTCGTCTCCGCCGTCGTGGCCTCGCTCGCCTCGGCGGGCGGCCGCGAGCTGCTGCCGCGGCAGAGACGCCGTCGCCTTCCCCGTGAGCCCCGCGGCCGACCAGCTCGGGGCGATCGTCCTGACCCCCCTCAACGTGGCCTGGACCGTCCAGGCGGTCGGGCTGGTCGCCGCGGCCGCCTACGTCGTGGGGGCGGGCCCCGCCCTGCCCACGGCGCTGGTCGCCACGCTGCTGTGGCTGCTCTGCTGCACCGCGGTGGCCCAGCTGCTGGGCTGGCTGGCCGAGCTCGTGCGGACGCTGCGGCACGGCCCTGGCGCCCTGCGTGCCGCAGCCGCCGCCGGCGCGGCGGCCGTGCTGGTCCTGGTCACGACCGGGCGGGCGGGGGCGGTGCTGGACCGGCTGCCCACCACCGTGGTCTACGTCGGCTCGGTCGCCACCGACCCCTGGCGGTACGTGGTCACCCAGCTCGTCGTCCGGTGGCCATGCTGCTCGCCGTGGTGGCGGCGGTGCCGGTGGCCGACGCCCTGGTGAGACGCCCGACGCCGCTGGAGCAGGCCGGCGAGACGCGCAGCCGGGCCAGGACCCGCGCCCCGGCGGGCGGGTTCCGGGCGGCCGTCCGCACGGACGTCCGATCGATCCTGCGCTCGCCGCCGCTGCGCCGGGGGCTGGTGCTGCTCCTGGCCACGCCGGTCGCGGTCAGCCTGCTGCTGCCGCTGCCCTGGGTGGGCATCGCCGTGCTGCCGGCGCTGGTCGCCTCGGGGGCGGCGCTGATGCACGGGGTCAACGTGGTCGCGCTGGACGGCCGGGGCGCGCTGTGGCGTGAGTCGCTGCCCCACGACCCGGACGTCACGTTCGCCGGGCGGCTGGTCGCGCTGTCGGTGCTGTGCGGCGGGAGCGCGGTGCTGCTGGTGCTGCTCGCAGGCCTGCGGGCGACGCCACCGACCCCCGGCGAGCTGACCGCGGCCGCGGTGGCGGTCCCGGTCGCCACCGCCCAGGTCGTCTCACGCTGCGCGCGCTGGTCGGTCCGGCACCCCTACCCGGCCGACCTGCGCCGCGGACGGGACACCCCCGCCCCGCCCGTGGCCATGGCGCCGGTACTCGCTCCAGCTGTCGGTCGCGACCACGCTCGGCGCGCTGCTGGTCGCGACCGGAGCCGCGGTGGACGCGGCCGATGCCCTGTCGCTGCTCGTGCGGGCTCCTGCTGCTCGCGGCCAGCCTGGTGCGCCTGCTGGGTGCGCTGCGCGCCCACCGGCGGACCGAGCACCCGGGCGCACGTGGCCGCCACCGTCACCGGCTCCTGAGCGTCGGCCGTCCGGTCAGCGATCCGGCCGACCGGGTGACGTCGGCCCCGTCCTGCGTCACACTTCGTGACGGACGTCGGGGCGTCCTCGTAGCCGCGCCATGGACCAGGAGGACCAGCCGCCGATGCGCAGGCCTGGTGTCAAGCCCCGGACGAGGGCGCAGCAGCCGTCGAGTTCGCCATCATCAGCCTCCTGCTGCTGACGATCCTGTTCGGGATCCTCCAGTACGGCTTCTACTTCTTCCAGGCCACCGTCTGTGGAAGTCGGCCGCCCGGGAAGGGGCCCGAGGCCGCCTCGGTCGGGTTGACGAGCTGCACAGACTGGAGGCAGAGGTCAAGGACCACCGCCCCGGGGGCCGACGCAGTGACGTCCGATCCGTGTCACCGGTGGCGCCACCCGCGGCAGCGACATCACGGTCACCGTGGAGTGGGACCCCGTCATCGATCGGGTTCGTGCCCCTGCCCTCCAACGTCGGCACGCAGACGGCCGTGACCCGCGCCGAGCGCTCTGGGCAGCGTCGTCGGCGGCTGCCCGTGAACGCCTGGCTGTGCGACCGGGTGCTCACCGCCCGGCGGACCGGTGACCGAGGTGCGACGGCGGTCCTGTTCGCCATCCTCAGCGTGGTGCTGTTCGGCATGGCCGCCCTCGGCGTCGAGATCACGAACCTCTACCAGCGCGACCGGGCGGTGCAGGTCAGCGTGGACCTCGCCGCCCTGGCCGGCGCCCAGGGCCTGCCCGACACGTGCCAGGCCTTCGACCTGAGCCTGGCAGAACCTGACTCGTCCGGACAACCGCGTGCAGAACGACGGCGGGCAGGCCGGCTTCGGGGACTCCTCGACGGTGGCCCAGATGCGGGACGGCGACCTGGGCCAACGGCGAGATCCAGGTGCTGCGCAGCTTCGACCCGGTGTCGGGTGCTGTGGCGGCCGACCAGCTGCGACCACGACTGCACCGGCGCCCCGGCCGCCGCCAGCATGGACGTGGGCCCGGCCCGTGTGGTCCGGGTCATCGCCCCCGCCCCGGACGGTCGACTTCTCGTTCGCCTCGATCTTCGGACCGACGGCGCCCGACGGGGCAGACGTGAGCGCGCGCGCGGCCGTGGGGATCGTCTCCTCCGAGGGTGCGGCCATCCTGCCGGTCTTCCTGCCCCAGTCCTGCGGCCCGGGCTCCCAGTACCTGGTGGCCTCCCGGGGGGCGGCGGGGGCGAGCGGCCCCACGGCCCCAGCTCCCCGACGTACACCCCGGCGGGGACCCGGGCCCGGTGGTGGGCAGCGTCACGCCGACCACGGTTCCGGGCGGCTCCACGTCCACGCTCACGCTGGCCATCACGGCATGCGGACCAACCCGACCACGGACGCGGTGTCCGTGGACTTCCACACCGGGACCACGACCACCACCCGCGTCCCGGCGGCGGCACCCGGGGGCGTCGCCGCGACCTTGGTGGCCGGGACCCTCACGTCCACGGGCAACGGCGGCGGCACCCGGTGGGCCGGCTCGTTCCGCGTCTCGGTCGGGCCGGCCGTCACCGGCACCGCGGGGCAGTGGAAGGTGCGCGCACGGCAGGCCGTCGGCCGCTACACGCCGGACGGCAGCGTGGGCAGCTTCACCGTCGAGAGCATCGTGCCCCCGGACCCCGGCACGGGCTGCGCCGGTTCGTCCTCCGGCGACTTCGGCCTGCTCGACAGCGACCGCAAGGCGGGCGGCGCCACCTCCAGCAGCGCGAGCTCAACCTCAACGTCGGCCTCGACCACGGCCTGAGCCGCCTTCGCCGCGAGCGCGCTGCCCTCGGTGGGCACCGGCTGCACCACGGGACGGTTCCCCCGCCACCGCCCGGCTGGACAACAGCCCCCTTCCGTGAGGGCAACAACTGCGTCGATCATCCTGGACGGCAACCAGGCGGCGCTCGTCACGGACGGCCTGGTCTCCGGGGGCTCGCAGCCGAGCGGACGGCTCATGCAGACCCCGTCGATCGTTCCAGAACGGGTGCGCCGAGGGCGAGGGCGACGGCAACAACCGATGGACGACCAAGAAGGGGGACGTGCCTCATCGACACCGTCCTGTCGTGCTACCTGAGTCGCCCGGCCGGACGCTGACCGATGTGCAGAACGGGGTGCCGGGGTCCCTGCGCAAGGAGATCTTCGCCGACAAGCGGTTCTTCTTCGTCCCGGTCCTCAACACCTCCACGCGCCCTCCCAACGGGCAGTGGCCGATCAAGAAGTTCAACGGCGCCTTTCATTCACCGATACGAGTACCGCGGCCTCACCCGGCCAGCCTAGCGTGTCGAACGCTACAAGTGCAACGGCCTGGAGTTCAACAACGGCGGGAACGCTTGTCATCGCCACGTCCAGTGCCCAGACGTTCCCCGCGTCTGCCCTGCCCGAGGCCGTCGACCAGCCGGGGAACGGGGTCGTGTACATCGGCGGGACCAAGGACTTTCCTGCTCGTCGAGTGAAAGCCTAGTCCGTGCCCGAAGGGACGATGCCGGCGCACCCGTACTGACGATCCCCAGCGTCCCCTGCGACGAATACCGTCGCAACCACCCGAACCAGCCCTGGGACCCCACCCCCGGTGCAGCGCATCCAGGAGGACAGACACCACATGGTCGGACGAGTCATACTTCTCATCGCGGCCTTCGTCGTCGCCGGGCTCGGCGCCCTCCTGGTCTTCCTCTACGCACAGCAGTCCGACGACCGGGCCATCGCGCAGCTGGAGCCCACCAAGGTGCTCGTCGTGGAGCAAGGAGGTCCCGGCAGGCACGAGCCTCGCTGCGGCCGTCGAGCGCCGGCTCCTTCGTCGAGCTGGACCGACCGGCCGCCTCGCTCCCCGAAGGCTCATCACCGACCCCACCGGAGGCGGCGACGGCGGGCGCGGTCGTGCTCACCACGCTGTACCGGGGAGAGGTCCTCATCGACAAGCAAGGTCGGCAACCCGTCCGACTTCGAGCGCCTGCCGATCGCCGACGGCGACATCGCCGCGTCCTTCACCCTCGAGGACCCCAACCGCGTGGCCGACTTCGTGGCCCCGGGCTCCGAGGTCGCGGTGTTCCTCACCCACCCGAGGAGACCGAGCAGATCGACCCGGTCACCGGTCAGCCCGTCGTCGCCGCCGACGGGGAGACAGACCACCGGCTGCTGCTGCCGGAGGTCCAGGTCATCGCCATCGGCGGTACCACCACGCAGACGACGACCACGACCGACCCGACGCCGGCCAGCAGCAGACGACCGAGACCAACCTGTCCCTGCTCACGCTCAGCCTCACCCAGCGCGAGGCCGAGCAGATGATCCTCGGCCAGAGCCTGGGCGACGCTCTACCTCGGCCTGCTCACGGACACCTCGGCCATCGCCCCCGGCGGCGGCACCACGGTCGAGAACCTGTTCGAGGCGGCCCCGTGACCCTCGTCGTCAGCTCCGTCCCCCTCGGTCCTCGACGCCCTCGGGCCGGACGCGACCTCGACCTGCGGTCCGTGGACGACGTCCGCGCCGCGCCTGGCGACCTCGACCGGTCCCGAGACCGTCGTGCTCGGCCCCGAGGTCGCCGCCGCCGAAGCGGTCGCTGCTGGCCAGCACCTTCCGGTCGGTGCGCCCCGAGGTGGGGGTCGTCCTCATCCGCGACGTGGTCGACGCGCGCGTCCTCACCGAGTCGCTGCGGGCCGGGCGTGCGCGAGGTCGTCCCCACGAGCGACATGGCCGCGCCTGCTCGACGCCGTCCACCGGAACGACGGAGCTCAGCCGGGCCCTGGCGCACCGCGGGGGCGGCGAGAGCGCCGCCCGAGGTGCCCCTGGGCAAGGTGGTCACCGTCTTCTCGGCCAAGGGCGGCTGCGGCAAGACCACCATCTCCACCAACCTGGGCGCGGCCCTGGCCGACAAGGGCCGGCGCAGCGTCGTCGTCGTCGACCTGGACCTGGCCTTCGGCGACGTCGCCATCGCCCTGCAGCTCTTCCCGACGCACACCATCGCCGACGCCGTGCCGCTCGGGGAGGAGAACCTCGACTTCGGCGGCCTCCAGGCGCTGCTGACCCCGCACTCCCCGGGGCTCACCACCCTCGTGGCCCCGGTCGAGCCCGGGGCGGCCGACACCATCCCGGCGTCGCTGGTCACCCGCATCATCGAGGTGCTGCGCGAGAACTTCGACTTCGTCGTCATCGACACCCCGCCGGCCTTCGACGACCAGGTGCTGGCGGCCTTCGACCTGTCCGACGCCGTCGTGCTCCTCGCGACCCTCGACATCCCGGCGCTCAAGAACCTCAAGCTCACGCTGGAGACCCTCGACCTGCTCAACTACCCGCGGGACCGCTGGAAGATCGTGCTCAACCGCTCCGACTCCAAGGTCGGCCTGGCCATCGGCGAGGTCGAGAAGACGCTGCGGACCTCCATCACCGCACAGATCCCGAGCAGCCGGGACGTCCCGGCGTCCATCAACCGGGGCGTCCCGATCGTGCTCGACGACCCCAAGCACCCGGTGAGCGTCGCGATCCGCGAGTTCGCCGAGCGCGACGTCGCCGCCGGGTCGCCCGTCGGCGCCGGGCAAGGTGCCCGAGCCGCTGCGCAACGACCGGCGGGGCTTCCTCCGCCGCCGCGCGCGCGCCTGAGCACCGCCCCACGTCCCACCTGAGCCACCAGGAGCCAGTGCATGAGCCTCGCTGACCGCCTCGCCGCCGCCCGCGCCACCCAGTCCACGCCCGAGGCCGCGCGCGGGAAGCCTGTCGACCCCGGCAACCGCATCCGCCGCAGCGGGCGCGTGGACCCCTTCGCCGAGCTCAAGCGCGAGGTGCACCAGTCGCTGCTCGACACCCTCGGTCCGCAGCTGTACGACGCCCGCCTGTCCCCCAGCGAGCTGGAGCACCGGGTCCGCCAGACGCTCCAGGAGGTCCTGGCCGGCGGCGAGGTCCCGCTCACCGCGGCCGACCGCACCCGGATCAGCTCCGAGATCGCCGACGACATCCTCGGCTACGGGCCGCTGGAGCCCCTGCTGCGCGACATCGACGTCTCCGAGATCATGGTCAACGGCCCCGACCTGATCTACGTCGAGCGGGCCGGGAAGCAATTGGT
>CAVVQD010000002.1:0-10585 GCA_963750335.1 uncultured Actinomycetota bacterium | reverse complement strand
AGCAAGGCCGCCATCCTCGCCAGCCTGGCCTTCCACACCCGGGTCCCGGGCGAGGCCGTCCACCGCGAGGGGATCACGGGCGTCACGGCCGCCGACGTCGCCGCCGCGGCCCGGATGGGCTGCGTGGTCAAGCTGCTCGCCATCGGCTCCCGCGAGCCGGCCGGCCCCGACGGCCCGGCGGGCGTGACGGTGCGGGTCCACCCGGCCTTCGTGCCCCGGACCCACCCCCTGGCCGGGGTGCGCGGGCCGTTCAACGCCGTCTTCGTCGAGGCCGAGGCCGCGGGCGAGCTGATGTTCTACGGCCCCGGCGCGGGCGGCACGCCGACCGCGGGCGCCGTGCTCGGCGACGTCGTCGCCGTGGCGCGGCACATGGTCCACGGCGGCCGCGGGCCGGGGGAGTCGGCCTACGCGGACCTCGCCACGCTGCCGCTGTCGCGGGTGCTCACCCGCTACCACGTGCGCCTGGAGGTGGCCGACCGCCCCGGCGTCCTGGCCCGGGTGGCCGACGCCTTCGCCGCGCACGGGGTCTCCATCGAGCAGGTCCGCCAGCAGGCGGTCGGCGAGGGCGAGGACCGCACCGCCGACTCGTCGTGGTCACCCACGTCGCCCCCGACACGGCGCTGTCGGACACGGTGGCCGACCTGGCCGGGCTCGACGTGGTCCTGGACGTCACGTCCGTCATGCGCGTCGAAGGGGAGTGAGCAGCCGATGGCCGCACCGTGGCGGGGAGTCATCCCCGAGTACCGCGACCGCCTGCCCATCGTCGCCGGGCTCGCCCCCGGCGCGCAGGACATCACGCTGGCCGAGGGCGGCACGCCCCTGGTCCGCGCGCGGGTGCTGTCGGCGACGACCGGCTGCGAGGTGTGGCTGAAGGTCGAGGGCTGCAACCCGACCGGCTCCTTCAAGGACCGCGGCATGACCACGGCGATGACCGTCGCCGTGGCCCAGGGCGCCCGCGCCGTGGTGTGCGCGAGCACGGGCAACACCTCGGCCTCGGCCGCGGCGTACGCCACCGCGGCCGGGCATCACCTGCGCCGTGCTCGTGCCCGAGGGCAAGATCGCCATGGGCAAGCTCGCGCAGGCGGTCGCCCACGGCGCCACCCTGCTCCAGGTCGACGGCAACTTCGACGACTGCCTGCGGGTCGCCCGCAAGCTGTCGGAGGCCTACCCCGTCGAGCTGGTCAACTCCGTCAACCCGGCGCGGATCGAGGGGCAGAAGACCGCGGCCTTCGAGGTCGTCGACGTGCTCGGCGACGCCCCCGACGTCCACTGCCTGCCGGTCGGCAACGCCGGCAACATCACCGCCTACTGGCGCGGCTACACCGAGTACGCCGAGGACGGCCCCGCCACCCGGCGCCCGAAGATGTGGGGCTTCCAGGCGGCAGGGTCCGCGCCGATCGTGCTCGGCCACCCGGTGGACGCGCCGGAGACCATCGCCACGGCCATCCGGATCGGCAACCCCGCCTCCTGGGAGCAGGCCGTGGCCGCCCGCGAGGAGTCCGGCGGCGCCATCCGCTCGGTGACCGACGAGCAGATCCTCGACGCCCACCGCTGGCTGTCCGCCCGCGAGGGCGTGTTCGTCGAGCCGGCCTCGGCCGCCGGCGTCGCCGGGCTGCTCCAGGCCCACGCCGCCGGCGAGGTCGACCCCGGCCAGCGGATCGTCTGCACGGTCACCGGCCACGGCCTCAAGGACCCGCAGTGGGCGCTGCGCACCGCGGACGGCAGCGAGGTCCTGCCCACCCGGGTCGAGGCCGACGTCGTCGAGGTCGCCCGCGCCCTGGGCCTGGGATGACCGCCCGGCACGAGCCGCTGCCCCCGCGCGAGGTCGAGGTCTCGGTCGCCGCGTCGTCGGCCAACCTCGGTCCCGGCTTCGACGCGGTCGGCCTGGCGCTGGACCTGCGCGACGAGGTCCGGGTGTCCTGCCGCCCCGCGGCCGACCTGGACGCCCCCCGCACGGACGTCGTGGTGCACGGGATGGGCAGCGGCGACGTGCCGACCGACGGGCGGCACCTGGTCGCGCGCTGGGTCCGGGGCGGGCTGGCCGGCCTCGGGGCCGGCGCCGACCTCGTCGACCTGCACCTGGAGTGCACCAACGCCGTGCCCCACGGCCGCGGCCTCGGCTCCTCGGCCACGGCGGTGGTCTCGGGGCTGGCCGCGGCCTGGGCCCTGGTCCACGGCGACGCCGACGAGGCCGAGGGGCTGTCGCGGTGCGAGTGGCTGGTGGCCACGTCGTCGGCCGCGGAGGGCCACGGCGACAACGCCGCGGCCAGCGTGCTCGGGGGTGCCGTGCTCGCCTGGTCCGACGGCACCGCGTACCGGGCGACGACGCTGGACGTCGCGCCCGACCTGGCCGTGGTGACGTGCGTGCCCGAGGAGGTCCTCATGACCGAGGTGGCGCGCTCGCTGCTGCCCGCCACGGTCCCCCACGCGGACGCCGCGTTCACCGGCGCCCGCACCGGCCTGCTCGTGCAGGCGCTGCGCGGGCGCGCCGACCTGCTGCTCGCGGCCACCGAGGACCGGATCCACCAGCAGCAGCGGGCCGGGGCCATGCCCCGCAGCCACGCCCTCATGACGCGGCTGCGGGCCGCCGGGGTCGCGGCCTGCGTGTCCGGGGCCGGGCCGTCCGTGCTGTGCCTGGGCAGCCCGCGCGCGCAGGTCGCCGCCATGGCGGGGGAGGGCTGGACCGTGCGCGCCCACGCCGTCGGTGCTCCGGCCGTGTCGTCCGTGCGAGGACCGGCCCTGCTCTGAGGGGCCCGGTGCTACGGTTCTGAGCACGGCGGGGGCCTCTCGGGGCCCGACTGACGCCGTCCTGCAGCTCTCGTGAGCCGGGCCAGGGGACCAGGTCCCCGGTGCCGGGCCGCCGCCAGGGCTGCCCCACCCCGCTCGGCCCTCTGAGGCGGCGGACCACCCGAAGGAAGATCACTTCGTGACAGACACCCACGACGTCGTGGCTGCCCAGCCCGGCGCCCAGGCCCCCGCGGACCTCTCCGGCCTCAAGGTCGCCGAGCTCCAGGCGGTGGCCGGCCGGCTCGGCATCCCCGGCGCCGGACGCATGCGCAAGGCCGAGCTGCTGGCCGCGGTGAGCGAGCGGACCGCGGGCGCCCCCCGCGCCGCCGCCCCCGCCCAGGACGTCCCCGCCGAGGCAGCCCCGGCCCCCAGCACCCCGGCCGCGGCGCCCGCCGCGGTCCCCGCCCAGACCTCGGCCCCCACGCTCGACCTGGACCCCGCCGCCGAGCCGGTCGCGGCCACCCGTCCCGCCCGCAGCCGCCGCCGCGTGGCCACGGCCCCGGCCGGCGCGCCCGCCGCCGCCGCCGTCGAGCCGGTCGAGCCGGTCGAGCCGGTCCGGGCCGCGCAGCCCGTCGAGGCCGCTGCCCCCGCCGGGGCCGAGGAGAGCGCGCGGACCGAGCCGGTCGCCACCGAGCCCACGGACCGCGCCGACCGCACGGACCGCGCCGACCGCACCGACGCACCGACCGCACCGGCGCACGGAGCGCACCGACCGGGACGACCTCGACGGCGGCGGCAGGGCCGACGGTCCCGGCCGCGCTCCCTCCCGCGCCCGGCGCCGGGCCCTGCGCGACGCCGCCGCCGCGGTCGAGGAGGCCGTGCTCAAGGCCGAGCCGATCCTCCCCGACCTGCCCCTGCGCACCGACCGCCAGCAGGACGGCCGCCGCAGCAGGACCGCCAGCAGAACGACCGCCAGCAGAGCGACGGCCGCCGCCCGGTGCGTGACCGCCAGCCCGACCGGCAGCAGGCCGACCGGCAGCAGGCCGACCGGCAGCAGGCCGACCGGCAGCAGGCCGACCGGCAGCAGGCCGACCGGCAGCAGGCCGACCGCCAGCAGGCCGACCGGGCCGAGGAGGAGTCCTTCGTCCCCTCGCTCGACCGCGGGCCCGACCGGTCCGCCGGCCGCACCGACACCCGCAGCGACAGCGAGGCCGGGCGCGACGAGTACGACGACGAGCGCGGCGGCCGCCGCCGCCGCGGCCGCAGCCGCCAGCGCGACAAGAACGGCCGCCCCCTGGCCGGCCGCGAGCCGCGCGGCTGGAGGAGCCGGAGGTCCGCGAGGACGACGTGCTCGTGCCGGTCGCGGGCATCGTCGACATCCTCGAGTCGTACGCCTTCGTCCGGACCTCGGGCTACCTGCCCGGCCCGGCCGACGTGTACGTGTCGCTGGCGCAGGTGAAGAAGTACGGCCTGCGCAAGGGCGACGCCGTCGTCGGCCAGGTCAAGCAGGAGCGCCCCGGCGGCGACGAGCGGCGCGGCAAGTACAACGCCATCGTCCAGGTCGACGCGGTCAACGGGCAGAGCGTCGACGAGGCGCGCACCCGCGACGACTTCAGCAAGCTCACGCCGCTGTACCCGCAGAAGCGGCTGCGCCTGGAGACCGAGCCCAACGTGCTGAGCACGCGGATCATCGACCTCGTGGCCCCGATCGGGAAGGGCCAGCGCGGGCTCATCGTGTCCCCGCCCAAGGCGGGCAAGACCCTCGTGCTGCAGGCGATCGCCAACGCGATCACCACGAACAACCCGGAGTGCCACCTCATGGTCGTCCTCGTGGACGAGCGTCCCGAGGAGGTCACCGACATGCAGCGCACGGTCAAGGGCGAGGTCATCGCCTCGACCTTCGACCGTCCCGCCGAGGACCACACCACGGTCGCCGAGCTGGCCATCGAGCGGGCCAAGCGCCTCGTCGAGCTCGGCCACGACGTGGTCGTCCTGCTGGACTCCATCACCCGGCTCGGCCGCGCCTACAACCTCGCGGCCCCGGCGAGCGGGCGCATCCTGTCCGGCGGCGTGGACTCCTCGGCGCTGTACCCGCCCAAGCGGTTCTTCGGTGCGGCCCGCAACATCGAGAACGGCGGCTCCCTCACCATCCTCGCCACGGCGCTGGTGGAGACCGGCTCCAAGATGGACGAGGTCATCTTCGAGGAGTTCAAGGGCACCGGGAACATGGAGCTGCGGCTGTCGCGCCACCTGGCCGACAAGCGCATCTACCCCGCCGTGGACGTCAACCCCTCCGGCACCCGCCGCGAGGAGGTCCTGCTGGCCCCGGACGAGCTGCGCATCATGTGGCAGCTGCGCCGGGTGCTGTCCGCGCTGGACTCCCAGCAGGCCATCGAGCTGCTGCTGGACCGGCTGAAGAAGTCCCGCAGCAACACCGAGTTCCTGCTCACCGTGGGCAAGACCGCCCCGGGGAACAGGGACGACGCCTAGACCATTCACATGGGTGCGTCACACTGGTGACGCCCAGGCCCCGGTTCACGTCGTCCGCGACGACCCGGCGGCCGCTCACACGACAGGAGCCCGACATGAAGCCCGACATCCACCCCGAGTACGTCGAGACCACCGTGACGTGCACGTGCGGCAGCACCTTCACCACGCGGAGCACCGCCACCAGCGGCTCGATCAGCGCCGACGTCTGCAGCCAGTGCCACCCGTTCTACACGGGCAAGCAGAAGCTGCTCGACACCGGTGGCCGCGTCGCCCGCTTCCAGAAGCGCTACGGCACCAAGCCGGCCGCGACGCCCGCCCCCGCGGACGCCGCCAAGTAGCACCCGTCACGGCGCCCGCCCGCACCCCGCCAGGGGTCGGGGCGGGCGCCGTCGTCGTGCCAGGACCTGACCGGCGACCGACCCCGACCTGCCCACCAGGAGGCGAGATGTTCGACGCGGTACGACCGCTGCTCGACGAGCACTCCGAGGTGGAGCACGCCCTCGCCGACCCCGCCGTCCACGGCGACCCCGCGCTGGCCCGCCGCCTGGCCCGCCGCTACGCCGTGCTCGGCAAGGTGGTCGCGGCCCACGACAGCTGGCAGCAGGCCGACGACGACCTGCGCACCGCCCGCGAGCTCGCCCCCCACGACCTCGGCCTCCGCGAGGAGCTGCCCGCCCTGGAGCAGGCCGCCGCCGAGGCGGCCGACGTGCTGCGCCTGGTGCTGGTCCCGCGGGACCCGGACGACGACCGCGACGCCATCGTCGAGGTCCGCGCGGGGGAGGGCGGCACCGAGTCCGCCCTGTTCGCCGGCGAGCTCGTGCGGATGTACGAGCGCTGGGCCGAGCGGCACGGCTGGAGGACCCAGGTCATCGACGCCACCCTCGGGGACCTCGGCGGGGTCAAGAGCGCGACGCTCGCCGTGGCCGCCCCCGAGGGCGGCTACGGCGTCATGCGGCAACGAGGCGGGCGTCCACCGGGTCCAGCGCGTCCCGGTCACCGAGTCCGCCGGGCGGGTCCACACCTCCGCGGTCGGCGTGCTCGTCCACCCCGAGGCGGAGGAGGTCGACGTCGAGATCGACCCCGCGGACGTCCGGGTCGACGTCTACCGCTCCTCGGGCCCCGGCGGGCAGAGCGTGAACACCACCGACTCCGCGGTGCGGGTGACCCACGTGCCCACCGGCACCGTGGCCACGTGCCAGAACGAGAAGTCGCAGCTGCAGAACCGCGAGCAGGCCATGCGCATCCTCCGGGCCCGCCTGCTGGCCCGCGCCCGCGCGGAGGCCGACGCGGTCGCCTCCAGCGCGCGCGCCGCCCAGGTCCGCACCGTCGACCGCTCCGAGCGGGTGCGGACGTACAACTTCGGCGAGAACCGCGTCGTCGACCACCGCAGCGGCTACAAGGCCTACAACCTCGACGCCGTGCTCGACGGCGACCTCGACGCCGTGGTCGAGAGCCTGGTCCGGATGCGCACCGACGACGCGCTCGCCGAGGGGAACGGGTGAGCGGCCCGCTCGTCGCCGACCTGGCCGCCGCCGTGGACCGGCTGCAGGCCGCCGGCGTCCCGACCCCCCGCACCGACGCCGAGCTGCTGGCGGCGCACGCGGCCGGCACCGACCGCGGCGGTCTCCAGCGGCTCGTCATCATGCGGGCCGCCTGGCCCGAGGGCGCGGGCGAGCGCTTCGAGGTGCTCGTGTCCGAGCGCGCCGACCGGGTCCCGCTGCAGCACCTCACCGGGCGCTCCGCCTTCCGGGGCCTCGAGCTCGCCGTGGGGCCGGGGGTGTTCCTGCCGCGACCGGAGACCGAGCTGCTGGCCGGGATCGCGGTCGCGGAGACGGCCGGGGTGGCGGACCCGGTCGTCGTCGACCTGTGCACCGGCTCGGGCGCGGTCGCCCTCGCCGTGGTCGACGAGGTCCCCGCGGCCCGGGTGGGGGCGGTCGAGCTGGACCCGCACGCCCACGCCTGGGCCGCCCGCAACGTCGAGGCGCTCGGCGGGGGCCGGCTCGAGCTGCACGTCGGCGACGTCGCCCGCGCCGCCGAGCTCCTGCCGTCCTTCGTGGGCCTCTGCCACGTGGTGACCGCCAACCCGCCGTACATCCCGGACGACGCCGTCCCGGTCGACCCCGAGGTCGCCGAGCACGACCCCGCCGTGGCGCTCTACGGCGGCCCCGACGGCCTGCGGGTGCTCCGCGTCTGCGTCGAGCAGGCCGCCCGGCTGCTGCGCCCCGGGGGGCTGCTGGCCATGGAGCACGGCGAGCCGCAGTGCGACGCCGTGGCGGCGGTGCTCGCGGCCGCGGGCGGCTGGACCGACGTGGCGCACCACCCGGACCTCACGGGCCGCCCCCGCCTCACGAGCGCCCGCCGCGCCTGAGCCCGTCGGCGGGGCCGGGCGGCGCGACCCCCGGGCGCGACCCCGGGCGCGACCCCGGGACCCGGCTGCGGGGTGCGAGGATGCGGGCCGTGAGCCGCACCTTCGACTGCGCCGTCCCCCGCGACCGGGAACGGGGCCTGGCCGCCGCGACCGCCGCCGTCGGGCGGGGCGCCCTCGTCGTGGTGCCCACCGACACGGTGTACGGCGTGGGCTGCGACGCCTTCGACCCGGCCGCGGTGGACGCGCTGCTGGCCGCCAAGGGCCGGGGCCGCGACGCGCCGCCTCCCGTCCTCGTCGGGGACGTGGCCACGCTGGACGGGCTGGCCGCGGGGGTCCCCGCCTACGCGCGCCGGCTGGTGGAGGCGTTCTGGCCGGGCGGGCTCACCGTCGTGGTCACCGCGCAGCCCACCCTGGCGTGGGACCTGGGGGAGACCGGCGGCACCGTCGCGCTGCGGATGCCCCTGCACCCGGTGGCCCTGGAGCTGCTGGAGCGGACCGGCCCGCTGGCCGTGTCCAGCGCCAACACCACCGGCGACCCCGCGGCGCTCACCGCCGAGGAGGCCCGCGGGATGCTCGGCGGCTCCGTCGCGGTCTACCTCGACGGGGGCGCCTGCCTGGACGACCTGCCCTCCACCATCGTCGACTGCACGGGCGCGGGGCCGGTGCTGCTGCGGGCCGGCGCCGTGCCGGAGGAGCTGCTGCGCGAGGTGGTCCCCGACGGCTGGGACGGCGAGGAGGCCCCCGAGGAGGCCTTCGCCCACCCCGAGCCGGAGCCGGAGCCGGAGCCCGAGCTCGGGCCCGAGCCCGGGTCGGAGCCCGGGCCGGGGCCCGCGCCCGGTCCCCGGTCCGAGGGCGCGTGAGGGCCTATCTCCTGGTGATGGCGGTCGCGGCCGTCGTCACCTTCCTCACGACCTCGCCGGTGCGCGGCGTGGCGGTCCGGCTGCGGGCGCTGAGCCCGGTCCGGGACCGCGACGTGCACTCCACCCCGGTCCCGCGGCTGGGCGGCGTGGCCCTGCTCACGGGCTTCGCCGCCGCGCTCGGGCTGGCCTCGACGGTCCCCTTCCTCCAGGGGACCTTCGGGGAGGGGCTGAGCGGACCCGTCGGGATCCTCCTCGCGGCGGTGATCATCACCGTGGTGGGAGTGGTCGACGACCTCGTCGGCCTGGACGCGCTCACCAAGCTCGTGGGGCAGGCCCTGGCCGGGGTGGTGATGGCGACCTTCGGCGTCCAGCTGCTCGTCGTGCCGGTGGGCCCGGGCGACATCGTCCTGCTGTCCGGCTGGGTCCTCACCGCCCTCACGGTCCTCGTCGTCGTGGTGACCGTGAACGCGGTGAACTTCGTCGACGGGCTCGACGGGCTGGCGGCCGGCGTGGTCGCCATCGCCGGGACGTCGTTCTTCGCCTACTCCTACCTCGTCTCCCGCGAGGCCAGCCCCGACGACCTGTCGAGCACGGCCTCGCTCGTCACGGCGGCCACCGTCGGCGCGTGCCTGGGGTTCCTGCCGCACAACCTGCACCCGGCACGGATCTTCATGGGCGACTCGGGGGCCCTCCTGCTCGGGCTCCTCCTCGCCGCCTCGACCATCAGCCTCACCGGCAGCACGGACCCCGCGGTGCTCAGCGCGCGGGGCCTGGCGCCGGCGTTCGTGCCGCTGCTGCTCCCGGTCGCCGCGCTCCTCGTCCCGGTGGCCGACGTGGGGCTGGCGGTGCTGCGGCGCACGGCCGCCGGGCGCAGCCCCTTCGCCCCCGACAAGCAGCACCTGCACCACCGGATGCTCGAGATCGGCCACGGCCACCGCGCCGCCGTCGCCCTGCTCCACGCCTGGGTCGCCGTGCTCGCCCTCGGCACGGTGGCCACGGCGTTCTGGCCGTGGCGGGACGTGCTCGTCGTCTGCGGGGCCGTGGTCGTCGTCGTCGCCGTGCTCACCGTGGTCCCCCTGCTCGTGCGCCGGGTGCAGCGCATGCCCGTCACGCCCGAGGGGGACGTGGCGAGCGAGACCCTGACGGAGCCGCCCGCCGGCGTGCCCGCGACGACGACCGGTCCCACGACCGCGACGAGGACGAGCACGACCACAGGAGGCGAGCACGACCACGAGCACGACCACGAGCCACGCCGCCAGCCCCGAGGAGCCCCGATGACCCCCGACGTCCCCTACGGCGAGGCCCCCCGGGGCGGCCCCCCGTCGCCGGGGACCGGCCGGCACGGACGGCGGGGAGGCCGGGGCCGCCCTGCGCGGCGCGCTGCGCTCCGCGGTCCGGCTGGCCACGCTCGTCTGCCTGGCCGCGGCCGCGGTGACGGCCGTCGTGGCCTACCTGCTGGTCGGGCTCCCGGGGGTCTGGGGGGCGCTCCTCGGTTTCGCCATCGCCCTGGTCTTCCTCGCCACGACCGCGCTCGTCGGGGCCCGGACCGCAGGCGGCGACCCCGTGGTCGTGGCCGGCTGGGTGCTCGGCTCGTGGCTGGTCAAGGTGGTCGTGGTCGGCCTGGTGCTGTTCGCCCTGCGCGACGCGACGTTCTACGACCCCGTGGCCCTGTTCGTCGGGATCGTCGTCGGCATGGTGTGCACGCTCTTCGCCGAGTTCCGCGCCCTGACCTCGGCGCGCATCCCGTACGTGGACACGTCGGGCCGCTGAGGGCGGCCCGCGCCGCGGGGGGGCGCGGGCGGACGCACGTCCATGTCCGTCGGGGCCTGGGGTGTTGGTAGGGTTCCGGCGTCCGGGTGGTGATCACCGTGCTGTGGTCCTGCCCCGGTCCTCTTTGCCCATGAGCCGGTCCCCGAGCCGGCCCAACCCCGGGAGTCGACGCTGACGACGCTGACCGCGTTCGCCGCGATACCGATGTCCGCCGAGGACCACTCCGAGGCGGCTTCCACGCTCCTGAGATCGGGGAGTTCTTCCCCGAGTCGTTCCTGTTCCTCGGGACGCCCTTCGAGCTCAACCGGATCATGCTCGTCCGCCTCGTCGCGATGGTGGCGGTGCTGGGCGTGTTCGGGCTCTTCGTGAG
>CAVVQD010000001.1:0-675357 GCA_963750335.1 uncultured Actinomycetota bacterium | reverse complement strand
GTCGTGCGTGCCGTGCGGGCTCCTGTGTGCCGTGCGGGTCCTGCGTGCCGTGCGGGTCCTGCGTGCCGTGCGGGTCCTGCGTGCCGTGCGCGTCCTGCGCTCAGCCCCGCTTGGTGCCCTTGGCCGCCGCGCGGCGCTGGGCCCGGTTGGCCTCCGGCGCCGCGCCGTCGGCCGCCCGCCCGCCGCGCCGCCGGGACGCCCGCCGCCGGACGGCCGCCGCCGGCCGGGCGGGCCGGGCGCCGGTGTCGTCGCCGTCCAGGGTCGGCGCGGAGTACGACAGCGCACCGACCCGCTGGTCCAGGCCCGGCACCGAGAACGCGTCGGGGTCGTCCTCGCCCCCGGTGCCCGGCGGGAGCGCCGTCCGCCGCGACCGGCTGGGCCGACGGACCGGCTCCTCGTCCGGCTCCGCCGGCACCGGGCCGCTCCGTCCTCGCCCACCGGCGGGGACAGCGGCTGGGCGACCCGGCGCGACGGCCACCGCGCCGTCGCCGACGATCTCCACCCCGGCGGGCGGCGTCGGCGGCGTGATCGTGAGCTGCGCGGCGAAGACCAGCCGGACGGTCTCCTCCTTGATGCCCTCGGTCATGGCCTGGAACATGTCGAAGCCCTCGCGCTGGTACTCCACGAGCGGGTTGCGCTGGGCCATCGCCCGCAGGCCGATGCCGTCCTGCAGGTAGTCCATCTCGTACAGGTGCTCGCGCCACTTGCGGTCGATGACGCCGAGCACGACGCGCCGCTCGAGCTGGCGCATGAGGGCGGGGCTCATCTCCTCCTCGCGGGCCTCGTAGGCCAGGCGCACGTCGGTCGTCAGCTCGGTGACCAGGACGTCGGTGGTGAGCGCCGGCGCCGTGCTCGTCCAGCAGGTCGGACGGCTCGAGGCCCACGGGGTACAGGGCCCGCAGCTGGGACCACAGCAGGTCCAGGTCCCACTCGTCGGCGTGCGAGCCCGGCCGTGGCCGCGCGCACGTAGCCCTCGACGACGTCGGCCGCGAAGTGGCGGACCTCCTCGCCCAGGTCCGCGTGCTCCAGGACCCGGCGGCGCTCCTTGTAGATGACCGTGCGCTGCATGTTGAGGACGTCGTCGTACTTGAGGACGTTCTTGCGGATCTCGAAGTTGCGGCCCTCGACCTGCTTCTGCGCGCTCTCGATCGACCGCGACACCATGCCGGACTCGATCGGCATGTCGTCCGGGATGCCGGCGCGGGTGAGGAAGCTCTCCACCAGCCCGGAGTTGAACATCCGCATGAGGTCGTCGGTGAGGGCCAGGTAGAACCGGCTCTCGCCGGCGTCCCCCTGGCGCCCGGAGCGGCCGCGCAGCTGGTTGTCGATCCGGCGCGACTCGTGCCGCTCGGTGCCCAGCACGTACAGCCCGCCGACCTCGAGGACCTTCTCGCCGTCCGCCGCGACGCAGCTGCTCGGCGCGTCGCCAGGGCCTCCGGCCAGGCCGCCTCGTAGGCCTCCGGGTCCTCGTTCGGGTCCAGCCCGCGCTCGCGCAGCGCCTCGACGGCCATGAACTCGGCGTTGCCGCCGAGCATGATGTCGGTGCCGCGCCCGGCCATGTTGGTGGCCACGGTGACCGCGCCGGGCCGCCCGGCCATGGCGACGACCTGCGCCTCCCGGGCGTGCTGCTTGGCGTTGAGCACCTCGTGCGGGATGCCGACCTTCTGCAGCGAGCGCGACAGCCGCTCGGACTTCTCCACGCTCGTGGTGCCGACGAGGACCGGCTGGCCCTTGGCGTGGCGCTCGGAGATGTCCTCCACGACCGCGTCGTACTTGGCGTCCTCGGTCTTGTAGACGAGGTCGGCCTGGTCGGCGCGGACCATCGGCCGGTTGGTGGGGATCTCCACGACGCCCATGCCGTAGATCTGGCTGAACTCGGTGGCCTCGGTCTGGGCCGTGCCGGTCATGCCGCCGAGCTTGGAGTACATCCGGAAGTAGTTCTGCAGCGTGATCGAGGCCGAGCGTCTGGTTCTCGCGCTGGATCTGCACGCCCTCCTTGGCCTCGATGGCCTGGTGCATGCCCTCGGAGTAGCGGCGCCCGGCCAGCATGCGCCCGGTGTGCTCGTCGACGATGTTGACCTCGCCCTCGACGACGACGTAGTCCTTGTCGCGCCGGTACAGCTCCTTGGCCTTGACGGCGTTGTTGAGGAAGCCGATGAGCGGGGTGTTCTCGGACTCGTAGAGGTTCTCCACGCCGAGGTGGTCCTCGACCAGCGTGATGCCGTCCTCGGTCACGCCGACGGTGCGCTTCTTCTCGTCCACCTCGTAGTGGACGTCGCGCTCCATGCGCCCGGCGATGCGGGAGAACTCCGTGTACCACTTCTGCGGCTGCTCGACCGGGCCGGAGATGATCAGCGGGGTGCGGGCCTCGTCGATGAGGATGGAGTCGACCTCGTCGACGATGGCGAAGTAGTGCTCGCGCTGCACCAGGTTCTGCAGGCTGCTCGCCATGTTGTCGCGCAGGTAGTCGAAGCCGAACTCGTTGTTGGTGCCGTAGGTGATGTCCGCGGCGTAGGCGTCCCGGCGCTGGGCCGGGGTCAGCCCGTTGAGGATGACCCCGGTCTCCATGCCGACGAAGCGGTACACGCGGCCCATCAGGTCGCGACTGGTACCGCGCGAGGTAGTCGTTGACGGTGACCACGTGGACGCCCTTGCCGGCGAGCGCGTTGAGGTAGGCGGGGAACGCCGCGGACAGGGTCTTGCCCTCGCCGGTCTTCATCTCCGCGATGTTGCCGAGGTGCAGCGCGGCCCCGCCCATGAGCTGCACGTCGAAGCCGCGGAAGCCGAGCGTCCGCCTGCCGGCCTCGCGCACGGTGGCGAAGGCCTCGGGCAGGAGCTGGTCGAGCGTCGCGCCGTCGGCGAGCCGGGCCCGGAAGCGGTCCGTCTCCGCCCGGAGCTCCGCGTCGCTCATGGCGACGTAGTCGTCCTCGATGGCGTTGACCTGGTCGGCGGTCTTCGCGAGGCGCTTGACGATCTTGCCCTCGCCCACCCGCAGCATGCGGTCGATGATTCCCACCGCTGCATGGTAGACGCGCCGCCCGGGGCCCCCTCGCACGCTCAGCCGGCGGGCGTGGCTGCTCCGGGCGCGGGACCGGCCGTCCGGCCGACGGCCTGGCGGAGCGCCGCGGCGAGGTCGCCGACCTGGTCCACCTCGACGTCCTCGCACCCGAGCCAGGCGCCCAGCGACGCCAGCTCGGCCGCCAGGGCGAGCACGTCGTCCCCGTCGTGGCCGGGCTCGCCCCAGGCGGACCGGACCATGCAGCACCCGCCGCGCCCGGTCGGCCTTGAGGTCCACCCGGGCCACGAGCGCGCCCCCGGTGCAGGAACGGCAGCACGTAGTAGCCGTGGACCCGCTTGTGGGCCGGGACGTAGATCTCCAGCCGGTACCGGAACCCGAACAGCCGCTCGGCGCGCGGCCGGAACCACACGAGCGGGTCGAACGGGGCCAGCAGGGTGCCGGGCTGCTCGGGCAGGCGCCGCGGGACCGTCGCGGAGGCGTGCCGCCACGCAGGCAGCGGCGCGCCGCGCTCCCCCAGCCGACCACCCGCACCGGCAGCAGCCGCCCGGCCTCCTCGGCCCGGAGCACGGCAGGGCGGAACAGCTCCAGCGGCAGCCGGAAGTGGTCGCGCAGGTCGTCGGCGGTGGCCACGCCGAGGGCCCGGCCGGCGAGGTCGACGAGGGTGTCGGCGGCCTCCTCGGCCGTCGGCCGGGGCTGGTGGCCAGGCCGGCCGGCCAGACCTCGCTCCGGCAGGGCGTAGCGCCGCTCGAACTGCTCCGTCCGGCCGGCGCTGGTCACCCGTCCCGCCCAGAAGGCGTACTCGACCGCCCGCTTGACGTCGCTCCAGTTCCAGCCCCAGCCGTCCGTGCGCCGCTCGGCGGACGGCTCCAGGAGCAGCTGCAGCTGCCGCGCGGTGAGCGGCCCGTCGGCCACCGCGTCGCGGACGGCCTCCACCAGCTCGGGCCGCCGGCGCGCCACCTCCACCATCCCGCCCCAGGCGCCCTCCTCGGCGCGGTGCATCCGCCAGCGCAGCGCCGACAGCGCCTCGGCCCCGACGTAGGACGCCTCGTGGCCCCAGTACTCCCAGGCGACCGGCCGCCGCCCCGGGCCCGACGACGTGGCCGCGGCGAGGACCTCGCGCGGGTAGGCGCCCAGCCGCGACCGCACCGGGAGCAGGTGGGCGCGCGCCACCACGTTGACCGAGTCGATCTGCAGGGCACCGATCCGCTCCACCAGCCGGCGGACGTGGCCGCGGTCCGTGGCCGGGCCCGGGCTGCGGGCCCGCTGAGCTGCTGGGCCGCCAGGGCGGCACGGACGGCCTCGTGGAGGGTGAGGGTCGTCCGCGCGCATGCCCGGGAGCATGCCCTGCTCCACCGACAGGCCGCGTGCGGTCGACCCGGCCAGGGACCGGGCCGACCGCACGCGGTCGTCGAGGTCGGTGCCCGGCGGGCCTCAGCCCTGCGCGGCCCCCGCCATCTCGGGCTCGGGCACCGCTCGGGCGCGGTGTCCTCGTCGGCCAGGCGGATCACGCCGTAGCTCCACCCCTTGCGGCGGTACATGGCGCTGGGCGCCCCGGTGGCCGCGTCCACGAAGAGGTAGAAGTCGTGGCCCGACCAGCTCCATCTCGTACAGCGCCTGCTCCACGGTCATCGGGACCGCGGGGTGGATCTTCTCCCGGATCTCCACGGGCGAGCCGTCCAGCGCGCCCCGGGGGCCTCCGGCGTCCTCGCCCGTCGCGGCCGGGGCCGAGGACCCGTTGAGGCCGACGTGCACCTCGGGCCCGTCGACCGGGGCCGCCGCGGCGCGCGGGGCCTCCACGTCGACGCCCTCCCACCGGGCGCTCGCCTGCGTGAGCGACTCCGGCGCGTGCCGCCCGTGGTGCACCTTCCGCCGGTCGCGCGCGCGCCTCAGCCGCTCGTACAGCTTGTCCAGCGCCAGGTCGAGGGCGGCGTACGGGTCGGACGCGCACGCCTCCCCCCGGACCACGGGGCCGCGGCTGTGCACGGTGAGCTCGATGCGGTGCGAGAGGCTGGTCTGGCGAGGGTTCTTCTCCTCGCTGACCACCGCGTCGACGCGGTAGCAGCCGTTGCACAGCTGCTCGACCTTCTCGACCTTCTCCTCGAGGTGGCGACGGAACCGGTCGGACACCGAGGTGTGCCGGGCGGTCACGGTGACGTCCATGGAGCCTCCTAGGCTAGACAACGTGGGACCACGTGCGGGTGGTGGCGGTCGTCGCGGGCCGCGTCGGTGCGGCTCCGCAGGTGCTCGACCTGGGCGGCGGTCACCTCCTCGCCGGGGCGGGACGCAGAAGGCCGCGGTCCCCCGGGACCGCGGCCTGCTCCATGACGGAACGTTAGACGTCCGGGACGCTGAGGTGAAGCGGAGGGCGGCGTGTCGGTCGGGACGGCGTGCCCGGCGGGGCCGTCCGTGCCGGCGCGTCAGGCCGCGGCGACGACCGCTGCGCCGAGCACCCGGTAGCCCGCCTCCCGCAGCGCCCGGGCGGCCTCCGCCAGCGTCGCCCCGGTGGTGAGGACGTCGTCCACGACGAGCAGGTCCGTCCGCCGACCGGGCACCAGGGGCCGCCGGACCGCGAAGGCACCGTCGAGGTTGGCGGCGCGCGCCGCCCGGTCCAGGCCGGCCTGGTCGCGCACCCGGCGCGCCAGCCGGAGCCGCGGCACCCCCGGCCCGGTCGTCACCACGTCCGCGCCGGCCGCGCGGAGCAGCCGGGCCGCCGAGGCCGCGAGGCGTTCCGTCGGCCGGTCGGCCCGCCGGAGCACCGCACCGGCGCGCGCGGGCGGGGCGAGGAGGGCGAGGGTCCGGGAGCCGCGCACCACCTCGGCACCCCCGGCCGCGGACCCCGCCGGTGCGAAGCCGGCGTCGGCGACGGCGCGGGCCAGCGCGAGGGCCAGCACCTCGCCCACGTCCGACCGGCCCTGCTCCTTGGCCGCGGAGCACCAGCCCCCGGGCAGGCCCGCGCCAGCCGGCCGAGGCCACCACCGGGGTGCCGTCGGCGAGCAGACGTCGTCGCAGGGGACCCCGCAGCAGCCGCTCCCGGCAGACCGCGCAGACCACCCGGTCGAGGCGGCCGCAGCCGGCGCAGGACGTGGGCAGCAGCAGCCCCGTCACCCCTGCGCCCACCGGCCCAGCGTGGCCGCACCACGGCTGCGGCAGGAGCGCCCGACGACCGGCTGTGGACGGGCTCAGCCGGGGAAGACCGGGGACACACCGGTGGGACCGTCGAGCCACAGCCCGCCCGAGCGGCGCAGCACGGTCCCGTCGGCGGTGCCCACGACGATGCTGCGGGCCCCCGTGGCCGCGCTCACCGACACCGCACCCGGGGTGGGCGCGAGGGCGTCGGTGGTCCCGCCCACCTGGGACAGCACCGGGCGCACGGCCTCCTCGCCCACCCGGCCGAGCACGACGACCTGGTCGTCGGACACCCACGCGGCGTCGACGGCGTCCGTGAGCTCCCGGGCCACGGTGAACGCGGCCTGCGACAGCGACAGCGGCCGACCGGTGGCGTCGCGGCGGATGCCCCGGACCTCGACCGACACGGTCCCGTCGACGTGGGCGACGACGACGAGGGCCCGGGCCCCGTCGCGGCTCACCCGCAGGGCCCGCACCTCGTCCCCGGGCAGCAGCCAGCGGGCCTCGACCTCCTCCGAGGACGCGGCGGCGGCCAGGACGGTGGGCACGGCGTCCCCGGCCGGGTCCCCGGCGGCCACGGTCCACACCGAGGTGAGCGGGGGCGGGTCGATGCTCGGGGCGGCGAGCTCGCCGCGCCCGCTCACCACCTCCAGGGCCGGGCCGCCGGGCTGCTGCACCCACAGCGAGCGCCGGGTGGCGTCCAGCCCCGCGAAGGTGTCCTGGTCCTGGGCCACGGCCAGGCCGGTGGCCACCTCGGCCGCCAGGGCGTCGGTCCCCTCGACGGGGACCAGCGTGGCGCCGTCCAGGCGGAGGACGGCCGAGCCGGCGGGGGCCAGGGGACGCCCGTCGGTCCCGGTGACGGGCGCCCCGGGCGGGGCCGCGGACGGCTCGGGCGGCGGCGCCGTGCCCCCGTCGCCCGCGCCGCTCTCCTCGCCGGCGGCCTCGCCGGCCCCGGCGCCGTCGTCCGGTGCGGTCCCGCCGTCGCCCTCGGTCTCCTGCTCGGGCACGGCCAGCACGAACGGCCCGTCGTCGACCCCCGGGTCCACGACGAGGGCGGGCGGGTCGAGCTCGTCCGGCCCGGCCGAGGTGTCCAGCGGCGAGCCGTCCACCGACACCACCACGCCGGAGACGCCGGGCACCGCGCGCAGCGTCTCGCGCAGCTGGGCCCGCAGCAGCGCCCGCTCGTCGCTGCTCGGCCACCAGCACCTCGTCGGTGAGGTCGACCGTGGCCACGCCGTCCACCACCTGCACCGTCGGCAGGTCGAGCCGCGTCCCGGCGGGGGCGGCCGAGACCAGGGCCCCCAGGTACGGGGCGCTCGGCCCGCCCAGCAGCGCGCGCACCAGGGAGGTCGCCGAGGGGGTGAGCTGCGGGAACCAGCGGACGTCCGGGACCAGGTAGCGCGTCGTGGGGTCGAGGAAGTAGACCTCGAACGGCGTGAGCACGCGGGACGCGTCGACCTGGCTCACCAGGACGCCGGCGGGCAGCTCGGCGATGCGCCACTCGCCCTCGACCTGCACGAGGTCGAAGGACAGCTCCTCCGGGGTGGGGGCCTGCTCGACGTAGCGCCCCGCGTCGTCGATGCGGGCGACCACGTCGACCTGCACGTCGACCGAGGCGACGCCGTCGGAGCTGCGCACGGTGGGGGTGAAGACGGCGACGTCGGCGTGGACGACGGTCTGCTCGCCCGGCCGCCACGACAGGGCCTCCGGGGCCAGGAACTCCCGGGCCACGGAGAAGTCGTCGAGGCCGGCCACGGCGGCCAGGAACCCCTCGACGACCTCGCGCTCGTCGGCGCCCTCGGCCGGCCCCGCGGCCGTCACGCGCAGCGCCGCGCGGGCACCCTGCTGGCTCACGTCCCCGCCGGCCACGACGCGCCCGCTCGTCGGGATGGCGACGCAGCCGGACAGCAGCGCGCACAGGAGCAGCGCCAGCACCACCGGCCGGGCCCGGCCGGGGACCGGGACGGGCGACGGGACGGCTCGCGCGCTCACCGCAGCACCTCGCGGGTCGAGGCGGGGGCGGCGGCACCGGCCGCGACCCGCTCGTCAGGCTCGGGGGGGCCGACGGGGCCGTCCGGTCCGTCCGGTCCGTCGGGCCCGTCGGGGCCGTCCGGCTCCTGCGGCGACGGCTCGCTCGTGACGACGTCCTCGGGCGGCGCGGGGATGGAGGCCGGGTGGCCGACGGCGACGTCGCGCAGCAGCGCCCCGTCGCGGTCCACCGCCGGCGGCGGCCGGTCGCCGGGACGTACCTGGAGCGGTCCGGGACCCGGCGCGGCACCGCTGCGGCGCGGGACGGTGAGGACGAAGTGGGCGCCCTCCCCCGGCGCCCCCCACACCTCGATCCGCCCGCCGTGGAGCCGGGCGTCCTCCAGCGAGATGGCCAGGCCGAGGCCGGTGCCCCCGCTCGTGCGGGCCCGCGCCGGGTCGGCCCGCCAGAACCGGTCGAAGACCCGCTGCAGCTCGGCCGGCTCCAGGCCGATCCCGTGGTCGCGCACCCCGACGGCGACGGCCTGCGCGTCCCAGCCGAGCGTCACGGTGACGTCCGTGCCCTCGGCGTGCTCGACGGCGTTGGAGACGAGGTTGCGGACGACGCGCTCGACGCGGCGGCGGTCCACCTGGCCCATGACCGGCTGGGCGGGCGCGCGCACGACGAGCCCGACGCCGCGGGAGGCGGCGAGGCCCGCGACCATGTCGCTGGAGTGGCGGACCAGGGCGGCCAGGTCGACGGTCTCCACGTCGAGCTCGGCGGCGCCGGCGTCGAAGCGGCTCACCTCGAGCAGGTCGGCCAGCAGCACCTCGAACCGGTCGATCTGCCCCTGGAGCAGCTCGACGCTGCGCGCGGTGTCCGCGTCGAACTCGTGGCGCTTGTCGTGCAGCAGGTCCGCGGCCATCCGGATCGTGGTCAGCGGGGTCCGCAGCTCGTGCGAGACGTCGCTGACGAAGCGCTGCTGCAGGTGCGACAGCTGCTCCAGCTGCACGATCTGGCGCTGGAGGGAGTCCGCCATCGCGTTGAAGCTGCGGGACAGCAGGGCCAGGTCGTCGTCGCCGCGCTCGGCCATCCGCTCCGACAGCGAGCCCGCGGACAGACGCTGGGCGGTGCCCGCGGCCTCCCGGACCGGCTCCACGACGAGCCGGGTGACCAGCCACGCGATCCCGGCCACGAGCAGGACGAGCACGAGCTGGCCGATGAGCAGCGCCCGCTCGACCACGGCGAGGTTCTGCTGCTCCTGGGCGAGGTCGAAGACGAGGTAGAGCTCGTGCTCCCCGGACAGCGGCAGGGTCACGGTCCCGCCGACGGCGATGGCGGGGCCGCCGTCCCCGCCGCCGGGGGTGCGCACCTGCAGGAGCTGGCTCTGCAGCCGGTCGGGGTCGTCCTCGACCGCCTCGCGCAGCTCCTCGGTGATGGTGCTGGGCAGCAGGCTGTTGCTCGACACCTCGTCCAGCGTCACGGTCCGCTCGTTGCCGGCGGCGCGCAGCAGGACGATGTCGCGCAGCGGCTCGGGGCCGGAGCCCTCCAGCCGCAGCAGCAGGTCGTTGACCAGCTGCTGCTCGGCGACGGAGTTCTGCGACGGCGAGGCGTCGAAGGTCTCCTGCGCGCTGGCCAGCTGGGCCTGGGCCTCGGTGAGGGCGAAGCTGCGCCGCTGCTCGACCAGCCCGTCGGCCACGTCGAGCAGGATGAACTGCCCCAGCGCGAGCACCACGAGCGTCCCCAGGGCCAGGGTCAGGGCGACCACCCGGACCTGGAGGGACCGGCGCCACCGCCTGACCAGGGCGCCGACGACGTCCCCGAGGGCTCTCAGCTGCCGGCCCCCGGCTCGTGCGCCGCGCCGGGGAGCCCCCCGGCGGGCTCGTCGGCGCCGGGGAGGCGTCCGGCCGGCGCCTCGGCGGAGCCGGCCTTGTAGCCCACGCCGCGCACGGTGAGCACGGAGCGCGGGTTCTCGGGGTCGCGCTCGATCTTGGCGCGCAGCCGCTGGACGTGGACGTTGACCAGCCGGGTGTCGGCGGCGTGCTGGTAGCCCCAGACCTGCTCCAGCAGGGCCTCGCGGCTGAACACCTTCCACGGCGTGCGGGCCAGGGCGACGAGGAGGTCGAACTCCAGCGGGGTGAGCAGCACGGGCTCCCCGGAACGGGTCACGCTGTGCCCGGGGACGTCCACCTCGAGCTCGCCGATGCGCAGCAGCTCCGGCGTGCTGGAGTCCGAGCGGCGCAGCCGGGCGCGCACCCGGGCCACCAGCTCCTTCGGCTTGAACGGCTTGACCACGTAGTCGTCGGCGCCGGACTCCAGGCCCAGCACCACGTCGACGGTGTCGGAGCGGGCCGTGAGCATGACGATGGGCGTGCCGGACTCCGCGCGGATCTGCTGGGCCACCTGGATGCCGTCCAGGCCGGGCAGCATGACGTCGAGGAGGACGACGTCGGGCTTGCGGGCCCGGAACTCCTCCAGCGCCTTGGACCCGTCGGCGCAGAACACCGGCTCGAGCCCCTCGCCGCGCAGGACGATCCCGAGCATCTCCGACAGGGCCGGGTCGTCGTCGACCACCAGCACTCGACCACGCATGCGCCCATCATGCGGCATCGGACGGCGCGCGGGGGCGGCGTGGGAGGATGTCGCCGCCGGCGCGGCAGCAGGGCCGGGCGGGCGATCGGGGAGGACGGCTCGACGTGACCACACCACCCACCGGTGGCCAGGGGGCCGGCTGGTCCGTGCCCGAGCAGGGACCGTCGGGCTGGGGCCCGCCGCCCGGGACGCCGGGGCCCGCAGGGGCCCCCGGCCCGGCCCCGGGCGCCCCGCGTCCCGCCGGCGTCCCCGGCGGCTGGGGCCAGGTGACCGGTCCCGGTCAGCAGCCCTACGGCAGCGTGCTGGCCCGCCGCGGGATCATCGCCCTCAAGCCGCTCGGCTTCGGCGACTACTTCGACGGCAGCTTCCGCGCGATCCGGCACAACCCGCGCGTCATGGTGGGCCTGTCCGCGCTCGTGCTCGTGGTGACGAACATCCTCGTGGCCCTGCCCCTGGTGGGGATGGTCACCGCCGGCGGGCTGTTCGACACCACCGCGACCGGGGAGCCGACCGACGAGCAGCTCCTCGCCCTGGGCGGCAGCGTCCTGGCGCTGGTGCCCACCGGGTTCGTCCAGAGCATGGCCATCGTGGTGCTCACCGGCCTGCTCATCCTGTCGGTCACCCAGAGCGTCGTGGACCGCCGGCTCAGCACCGGCGAGCTGTGGCGCCAGGCCCGGGGACGGGTGTGGCCGCTCGTCGGCTGGTCGCTGCTGTCCTCGGTCGGCGCGTCGCTGCTGGTCGCGCTGGCCCTGGCGCCGGGCATCGTCCTGCTCGTGCTCGAGGAGTACGTGGGCGGTGCGGTCGCCCTGGTCCTGCTCGGGGCCGCCGCGTTCGCGCTGGCCGTCTGGCTGTACGTCCTGCTGGTGTTCGTGCCCGTCGTCATCGTCGTGGAGCGCCTCGGGGTCGTCGCCTCGGTGCGCCGCTCCGTGGCCCTGGTCCGCGGGGCGTTCTGGCGCACCCTGGGGATCCTCCTGCTCACCGGCATCCTCGCCAGCTTCGTGGCCAACGTGCTGGGCACCCCGTTCAGCCTGCTCGGCGGGGTGGGGCTGGCGTTCCTCGAGAGCCGTCCGGCGCTGGCGGGCGTGGTGTACGCCGCGTCGGTGTCGCTCGGCTCGACCGTCGGCCTCGTGCTGGCCGTGCCGTTCCTGGCCGCGGTCGTCGCGCTCCTCTACGTGGACCGCCGGATCCGGCTGGAGGGCCTCGACGTGGCCCTGGCCCGCTCGCTGGAGGCCGGCCGGGCGTGAACCTGCCCCTGCCTCTGCGGGTCGCGACCTCCGGCGTCGTCGACCCCGACCGGCCCACCGCGCGCCGGTGGGCGGTCGAGGAGCTGACCGACCGCGCCTACGTGCAGGCCCAGCCGGGCCTCGTGGACCGGGCCGTGCGCTGGGTCATGGACCGGCTCGGCGACCTGCTGGACCGGGCCGGCGGCGCGGGCACCGGGTACGGCCTCGTCGTCGGCCTCGTCGTCGTGGCCGCGGCCGTCGTGCTCGCGCTGCTGCTGGCCGGCCCCGTCCGGCGCCGGGCCCGGCGGCAGGCCGCGGCGGGCGCCGTGTTCGGCTCCGTGCTCCGGACCGCCGCCGAGCACCGGCAGGCCGCCGAGCAGGCGGCCCGCGCGGCCCGCTGGGACGTCGCGGTCCAGGAGCGCTTCCGGGCCGTGGCCCGTGCCCTGGAGGAGCGGGTGGTGCTCGACGCCCGCCCCGGCCGCACCGCCGACGAGGTCGCCCGCGAGGCCGGCGCCGCGCTGCCCGGCACCGACCGGGCGCTGCTGCTGGCCGCCCGCGCCTTCGACGACGTCACCTACGGCGAGCGGCCCGGTACCGAGGCGGCCTACCGCGCCTGCGTCGGGGCCGACGACGCCGTCCGCGCCGCCCGGCCCGCGCGCCTGCCCGCCCCGGCGGCCGCGCCGTGAGCACCGCCGCGGTCTTCGGCCGCAGCGGGGGCCCCGCCGGCGAGGCCCGCGGGCTCGCCGGGGCCGACGGCGCACGGGACGCCCGGGACCCCCGGCCGCCCGGCGAGGAGGACGCGCCCGAGGGCGGAGGGGGCGCCCGGCCGCCCTGGTGGCGCCGCAACCGCGGTCTCGTGGGCCTGGTCCTGCTCGTGGTCCTCGGGGTGGCCGTCGCCGTCCTCACCGTCCCCCGGGGCGAGGGCGAGCCGCTCGCCCCGGACAACCCCGCCCCGGAGGGGGCGCGCGCCCTGGCCCAGGTGCTCGGCCGGCAGGGCGTGCAGGTGGAGGAGACCGACCGCCTCCAGGAGGTCCTCGACGCCGCGGGCCCCGGCACGTCGGTGCTCGTGCTCGACGCGGGCGTCCTCCCGCCGGACCGGCTGCGCGAGCTGCGGGCCTCCGGGGCGGACCTGGTCCTCGTCCAGCCGTCGCTGCCCGCCCTGCAGGTGCTGGCGCCCGAGCTCACCCTCGGCGGCACGTCCGGGTCGTACACCGCCGGCCCCGGCTGCGAGGACCCCGACGCCGTCGCCGCCGGCGAGGCCCGCGGCGGCGGCAGCCGCTACGTCGCCTCGACCGGGGCCGGCGTGCCGGGGGTGCAGTCGGAGCAGCCCTCGCCCGGAGCGGCCGTCGAGGTCTGCTACGCCGACGGCACCGGCCCCACCCCCGGCGCCGGCTCCTACGCCGTGGTCGTCGACGACGCCGAGGACCGCCGCGTCACGGTGCACGGCCAGCCGGACGTGCTGAGCAACGAGTGGCTGGCCGAGGAGGGCAACGCGGCCCTGGCCCTGCGCAGCCTGGGCCGCACGGAGCAGCTCGTCTGGTACCGCGCCGACCCGTTCGACCCCGCCCTGGCCCGCACGGTGGACGAGCCGCCGTCGGCGCTGGAGCTGCTGCCGTCCTGGGTGGCCTGGCTGGCGGCCCAGCTGCTGGTCGTCGCCGCGGTGGCCGTGCTCTGGCGCTCCCGCCGGCTGGGACGGCTGGTGCCCGAGCGGCTGCCCGCGGTCGTGCGCTCCGCGGAGACCACGGAGGGGCGTGCCCGGCTGTACCGCGCGGCCGGGGCCCGGGGGGCCGCGGCGCGCGCCCTGCGCCGGGCCTCCTCCCGCCGGCTGGCGGCGCGCCTGGCCACCGGTCCGACGTCCGACCCGGCGACGGTGGCGCGCCTGGCGGCCGCCGCGTCCGGCCGCGACCCGGTGCAGGTGGGCCTGCTCCTGGACGGCCCCGACCCGTACGACGACGCGAGCCTGGTCAGGCTCGCCGACGACCTGGACCGACTCGAACGAGAGGTGGCACACCGGTGAGCAGCACCGTCCCGGAGACGACCGGCACGACCGGACCCCAGCAGGGCAGCCCGTACCCGGGTGCCCCGGACCCGGCCGCCCCGGACCAGGGGGCGGCGGGCGACCCGCGGGCCGCGCTCCAGCGCGTCCCGGTCGAGGTGGGCAAGGCGGTCGTCGGCCAGCAGGCGGTCGTCACCGGCCTGGTCATCGCCCTGCTGTGCCGCGGGCACGTCCTCATCGAGGGCGTCCCGGGCGTGGCCAAGACGCTGACGGTGCGCGCGCTGTCGGCGGCGCTGCGCCTGCAGACCACCCGCGTGCAGTTCACCCCCGACCTCATGCCGGGCGACGTCACCGGCTCGCTGGTCTACGACAGCCGGACCGGGGAGTTCAGCTTCCGCGAGGGACCCGTCTTCACCAACCTGCTGCTGGCCGACGAGATCAACCGGACGCCGCCCAAGACGCAGGCCTCGCTGCTGGAGGCCATGGAGGAGCGGCAGGTCACCGTCGACGGCCGGCCGCGCCTGCTGCCGGACCCCTTCATCGTCGCCGCGACCATGAACCCGGTCGAGTACGAGGGCACGTACACGCTGCCCGAGGCCCAGCTCGACCGGTTCCTGCTCAAGCTGACCATGCCGCTGCCCGAGCGCGACGCCGAGGTGGAGGTGCTCGAGCGGCACAGCCGCGGCTTCGACCCCCGTGACCTCGCGGGCGCCGGGCTGCGCCAGGTCGCCGGGCCCGAGGACCTGCGCGCCGGGCAGGAGGCGGTCGCCCGCGTCCAGGTCGGGCGGGACGTCATGGCCTACGTCGTCGACATCGCCCGGGCCACCCGCACCTCCCCGTCGCTGTCGCTCGGGGTGTCGCCCCGCGGGTCGACGGCGCTGCTGTCCACCGCGCGCGCCTGGGCGTGGCTGACCGGCCGGGACTACGTCACCCCCGACGACGTCAAGGCGATGGCGCGGGCCACCCTGCGGCACCGGGTGCAGCTGCGGCCCGAGGCCGAGCTCGAGGGCGTGTCGGTGGAGTCGGTGCTGGACTCGGTCCTGGCCTCGACGCCCGTCCCCCGCTGAGGTGGCCCTCACCGGGCGGGCGGTCCTGCTCGCCCTCGCGGGCGTGGTGCCGGTCGCGCTGGCCCCGGGCTGGGGGACGCTGCTCGCCTGGCTGGGGCTCGTGGTCCTCGTCGTCGTCGTCGACCTGCTCCTCGCCGCCTCCCCGCGCGCGCTCGTGCTCTCGCGGGAGCCCCTGGGCTCCGTGCGCCAGGACGAGCCGGTCGAGACGGCCGTGGTCGTGGCCAACCCGTCCCGCCGGCGGCTGCGCGCCGTGGTGCGGGACGCCTGGCAGCCCTCCGCCGGGGCCACGACCAGCCGCCAGCGGCTCGCGGTCCCCGCGGGCGAGCGACGGCGCGTCGTCACGCTGCTGGTGCCCTCCCGCCGGGGGGACCGGCTGAGCCCGGGCCTCGCGGTGCGGAGCCTGGGGCCCCTGGGCGTCGCCGCGCGCCAGCGCAGCCTCGACCTGCCCGGGCGGCTGCGGGTGCTGCCGCCGTTCCGGTCGCGCCGGCACCTGCCCAGCCGCCTGGCGCAGCTGCGCGAGATCGACGGCCGGTCCACGGTGCAGGTGCGCGGGCAGGGGACGGAGTTCGACTCCCTGCGCGAGTACGTGGACGGCGACGACGTCCGCTCCATCGACTGGCGCGCCACCGCGCGGCGGCAGACCGTCGTGGTCCGCACCTGGCGTCCCGAGCGGGACCGCCGGGTGATGGTCGTCATCGACGCCGGCCGTACGGCCGCGGCGCGCATCGGCGACGAGCCCCGCCTGGACGCGGCCATGGACGCCGCCCTCCTGCTGGCCGCCCTCGCCTCCCGCGCGGGGGACCGGGTCGACCTGCTGCTGCACGACCGGCGCGTCGTGGGCCGGGTCGAGGGCGCCTCGCGCACCGACCTGCTCCAGCGGATGGTCGACGTCATGGCGCCGGTGGAGCCCGCGCTGGTCGAGCCGGACTGGTCGATGGTGGCCGCGCAGGTGCGCGCCCGGCTCTCCCGGCGCAGCCTCGTGGTGCTCCTCACCCCGCTGGAGGCGGGCAGCGTGGACTCCGGCCTGCTGCCGGTGCTCGGCCAGCTGTCCCGCCGGCACACCGTGGTCGTGGCCTCGGTGTCGGACCCCGAGCTGGAGGAGATGGCGTCCCGGCGAGGCGACGCGGCGGCCGTGTACGACGCGGCCGCGGCCGCCCGGGCCCGGCTCGACGCGGAGACGCTCACCGGGTGGGTCGGGCGGCTCGGCGTCGAGGTGGTCCGCGGCGACCCGGACACGCTGCCGCCCGCCCTCGCGGACCGCTACCTCGCGCTCAAGGCCGCCGGGCGGCTGTAGCCCGGAGCCCGCAGCCCTCGTGCCCGAGCCGCTCAGCCGGCGACGAGGTCGCGGTCGCCGCGCAGCTCGCGGCGGAGGTCACCGGTCTCCCCGGCGCGCACCGCACGCCGGCCGAGCACCACCGTGTAGGCGACGAAGAGGCCCCAGACCACGACGCCGACGGTGATGCGGGCCCACGTGGGCAGCGGGGACGGGGTGACGAAGGCCTCGACCAGGCCCGACACGAAGAGGACGACCACCAGGCCCAGGGCGATGCCGATCATGGCCCGGCCCTCCTGTGCGAGGGCCTCGGCCCGGGTGCGCGGGCCCGGGTCGATCCAGGCCCAGAACAGCCGCAGCCCGGCGGCCAGGGCGACGAACACGGCGGTCAGCTCGAGCAGGCCGTGGGGGGTGATGAGGCCGAAGAACAGGTCGAGCCGCCCGCAGGAGGCCATGAGCCCGCCGGTGGAGCCGACGCCGACGGCGTTCTGCACGAAGACGAAGACCGGGAAGACGCCGGTGATCCCGAAGGCGATGGAGACGGCCGCGATCCACGCGTTGTTGGTCCACACCTGCCCGGCGAACGAGGCCGCGGGGCTGGCGGAGTAGTAGGCCTCGAAGTCGACCTCGCACAGCTGCCGGACCTGCGCGTCGCTGGCCAGGGACGCCTGCACCTGCGGGTCGCCGGCCACCCACGCGCCGGTGGCGCCCGCGATGAGCAGGAAGGCCAGCGCGACCACCACGGTAAGCGGGCCGGTCCGGTACAGGGCCGCGGGCAGCTCGAGCACCACGAAGCGGGCCACGTCGCGCCACACCGGCTCGCGCGAGCCGGCCACGGCCTGCCGGGCCCGGTTGACCAGGGTCGACAGCCGGGCGACGAGCGAGGGGTCCGGGGCGGAGGAGCGCACCACGGACAGGTGCGTGGACACCCGCTGGTACAGCGAGACCAGCTCGTCCGCCTCGTCCGCGTCCAGCCTGCGCCGGGACAGCAGCTCCTGCAGCCGCTCCCACTCCCCCGAGTGCGCCGTCACGAAGGCGTCGACGTCCACGCGCCCAGGGTAGTGCCGCTCGCCCGGCCGGGGGCGGCACCCCGGGTCCTCCTCCCCCGTCGGCCCCCCGCCGTTAGCCTGCGGGGGTGAGCAGCCTGCTGGTGACCGGGGACGCCGTGGTCCTGGAGCTCCCCCCGGCGGGGCTCGGCACCCGCCTGCTCGCGGTGGCGATCGACGTGGTCCTCCAGCTGTCCCTGTTCGCGGGCTGGCTGTGGGCCTTCGGGGTGCTCGTGCTCGCCCTGGACGAGGCCGCGTTCGCCGCCTTCAGCGTCGTCTCGCTCGTCCTGTTCCTCGTCGTCCTCCCGGCCACGGTCGAGACGCTGAGCCGCGGGAAGTCGCTCGGCAAGCTCGCCCTGGGCCTGCGCGTGGTCCGGGACGACGGCGGTCCGGTCCGCAGCCGCCAGGCCGTCGCCCGGGCGCTGGTCGGCGTGGGCGAGATCTACATCGCCTTCGGTGCGGTCTCGGCCCCGTTCGTCCTGGCCACCGAGCGCGGCAAGCGGCTGGGCGACATGCTCGCCGGCACCTACGTCATCAACGAGCGGACCTCGCTCGTCCGGGGCCCCATGGTGCAGATGCCGCCGGAGCTCGCGGGCTGGGCGGCGGCCGCCGACCTGGGGCAGGTGCCGGGGCCCCTGTCCCTGGCCGCGCGGTCGTTCCTCACCCGGGCCGCGTCCATGACCCCGCAGGCGCGCGACGAGCTGGGCGCCCGGCTCGCCGAGGACCTGTCCCGGGTGGTGGCCCCGCCCCCGCCCCCCGGCACGCACCGGGAACGGTTCGTGGCCGCGGTGCTGGCCGAGCGGCGCGAGCGCGACCTGCGTCGGATCGCGGCCGAGCAGGCCCAGCTGCGCCGGCTGCGCGACATGGCCGCCCACGCCCGCTGAAGGCGCTCCCCCACGCGGGCGGACGTGCGTCGAGGGCGGGGTCCCGCACCGGCGCGCGCGGCGCGCCGGGCAGGGACCCCGCCCTCGACGGGCGGACCAGGGTGGTGCGGGGTGGTGCGGGGTGGTGCGGTCGCTCAGTAGCGGTAGGCGTCCGTCTTGTACGGGCCCGCGACGTCGACGCCGAGGTACTCCGCCTGCTGCTTGGTGAGCTCGGTGAGGCAGACGCCGAGGGCGTCCAGGTGCAGGCGCGCCACCTTCTCGTCGAGGACCTTGGGCAGCACGTGCACGCCGAGCGGGTACTCGTCGGCCTTGGTGAACAGCTCGATCTGCGCCATCACCTGGTTGGTGAAGGAGTTGCTCATGACGAAGCTGGGGTGCCCGGTCGCGTTGCCGAGGTTGAGCAGGCGGCCCTCGGACAGCACGATGACGGACCGACCGGGCGCGCCGTCGGTCCCAGGGAACGTCCACTCGTGGACCTGGGGCTTGATCTCGGTGCGGGTCACCCCGGGGGTCCGGGCGAGGCCGGCCATGTCGATCTCGTTGTCGAAGTGGCCGATGTTGCCGAGGATCGCCTTGTCCTTCATCCGGCCGATCTGCTCGGCGGTGACGACGTCCTTGTTGCCCGTGGCGGTGATGACGATGTCGGCGGAGCCGATGACCTCGTCGAGCGTCGGCGACCTGGTAGCCGTCCATCGCGGCCTGCAGGGCGTTGATGGGGTCGATCTCGGTGACGATGACGCGGGCGCCCTGGCCGCGCAGCGACTCCGCGGAGCCCTTGCCGACGTCGCCGTAGCCGCAGACCACGGCCACCTTGCCGCCGATGAGGACGTCGGTGGCGCGGTTGATGCCGTCGATGATCGAGTGGCGGGTGCCGTACTTGTTGTCGAACTTCGACTTGGTGACCGAGTCGTTGACGTTGATCGCCGGGAACAGCAGCGTGCCGTCGCGCATGCGGTCGTACAGCCGCAGGACGCCCGTGGTGGTCTCCTCGGTGACGCCCTTGATGCCCTTGGCGACCGCGGTCCAGCGCTGCGGGTCGGCGGCGAGGGTGCGGCGCAGCGTCTCCAGGACGACGGCGTACTCCTCGTTGTCGTCCTCGGTGGTGGCCGGGACGGCGCCCGCGCCCTCGAACTCGACGCCCTTGTGCACGAGCATCGTGGCGTCGCCGCCGTCGTCGAGGATCATGTTCGGACCGGTGGAGCCGGCGGCGTCGGCGGGCCAGCGGAGGACCTGGTCGGTGCACCACCAGTACTCCTCGAGCGTCTCGCCCTTCCAGGCGTAGACCGGGATGCCGGTGGGGGCCTCGGGCGTGCCCTCGGGCCCGACCACGACGGCCGCGGCGGCCGCGTCGTCGGTGGAGAAGATGTTGCAGGAGGCCCAGCGGACGTCGGCGCCCAGCGAGACGAGGGTCTCGATGAGGACGGCGGTCTGCACGGTCATGTGCAGGGAGCCGGTGATGCGGGCGCCGGCCAGGGGCGCCTTGCCCGCGTACTCCTCGCGCAGCGACATGAGGCCGGGCATCTCGTGCTCGGCCAGGCGCAGCTGGTGGCGCCCGCTCTCGGCGAGCGAGAGGTCGGCGACGGCGTGGTCGACCACGCGGCCGTCAGGAGAGGTGGCGGTGGCGGCCAGCGCGGCGGCGCGGCCCGGACGGGTGTCGGAGGACATGTGGTTCCTTCCCGCGGCTGGGCCGCGTGGGTCTGGTGCGCGGTCCCCGGAGGGGCCCGGCGCACGGGGGTGTGGCTGTGGTGTCGTCTCCTCGCACCCGGCGTGACCCCTCTGGGCCCTCGGCATCACCGACGCCGTGCGACCTCCAGGCTAACGCCCGCCCGCTCCGAGCACGTCCGCAGCACCCGTGCGGCGCTCAGCGGGTCGCCGGGTCGGTCTCGGACCAGATGTCCCGCAGGTCCGCCAGGTGCGAGGAGCGGGAGGGGTCGACCCGGTTGCCCAGGGCCAGGTAGGAGGCGGCGAAGTCGGTGCGGGCCACGAGGAACGCGAAGCGCTCCAGCGCGCGCCCGCGCGGGGCGGCGAGGTCGCTGACCCGCACCCCGGCGCGCCCCGCGACGGTGCGGACCGGTCCGGCGTGGGTGGGGTCCTCGTCGTCGGCCAGCAGCAGCAGCCGCATCGACGGCCCGGCGGGGCCGTCGAGGAACGGGTCGGCGAACAGGTCGTCCGCGCGGGGGGCGAACGGTCCGTCGAAGAGGGCGACGACGTCGCTGGCGTCGTCCGGCAGGGTGCCGCGGACCGCGGGGAAGCGGGCCGCGCGGGCCAGCATCGACACGGTGCGCGCGGCCGCGGCGTGGGCGGCGTCGCCGTCGCTGAGCACCACGGGGACCGTGCCGTCGAGCTCGCCCGCGAGCGTCTTGGCCGGGTTGACGAAGGCCGGCGAGGACGGCCGGCACGCCTCGGCCTGCTCGTCGAGCACGTCGGCCGCGGCCTCGAGGTCGGTCTCGGTGATGTCGAGGACGTCCGCGGCCCCGCAGGCCAGCAGCGCGGGCGCGAGCAGCGACCACAGGCCGGTGCGGGAGCCGGCCGCCGGGACGCCCGGCAGGCCGGCGCGCGGGACCGTGAGCACGGTGCCCCGGGCCCGGGCGGTGACCTCGGCCAGCGGGGACCCCGGCCGGCAGACGGACACCAGGCGGGCGCCGCGCCGCCCGGCCTCGGCGGCGATCTGCAGCGGCTCGGGCGCGCGGCCGGACATGGACACCGCGAGCACGAGGTCCAGCGGGCCGACCCAGCCCGGCAGCGGCCCGCCCCGGCGGCGCTGGACGGGGACCGGGGAGGCGCCGCCCGCGAGGGCCTCGACGACCTCGCCCACCACGGCGCTGCCGCCGAGCCCCGCGACGAGCACCGAGCGGGGGCGGCCGTCCTCGCGCACCCGCTCCAGGTCGGGCTCCTCGGACAGGGCGGCCCGCACCTGGGCGCCCGCGCTGGCCAGGACGCGCAACGACGCCTCGCGGTCGACCTCGGCCAGGGCGTCCGCGTCGTCGAGCAGCACCTCGTCGATCATGGCCGCAGGCTCAGGAGTCGCCCGCGGGCAGGACGCCCTCGTCGACGAGCAGGACGGGGACGCCCCGGTCGAAGGGGTACGTGCGCCCGCAGCCGGTACCCTCGGGGGCGTCGGCGCTGCACCGCAGCCCCGGTGCGCCGTCCTCGCCGACGACGTCGAGCAGGGTGCTGCGGCAGGCCGGGCAGCGCAGGATGTCGCGCAGCCAGGGCTCGATGGTCGGGGTGCTCATCGCAGGACCTCCAGGGGGACGCGCTCAGCCGGCGCGGACGAGGGACAGGACATGGTCGCGCACCCGCTCGAGGGTGGCCTGGTCGACCGCCTCGACGTTGAGCCGGAGCAGGGGCTCGGTGTTGGACGAGCGCAGGCTGAACCACCAGCTGCCGTCGTCGGCGGAGACCGTCGTGCCGTCCAGGTGGTCCAGCGTCACCGGGTCCGGGCCGGCCTGCACGTCCTCGACCACCCGGCGGGTGGCCGCCTCGGCGTCGGCGACGGTGGAGTTGATCTCGCCGCTGCGGGCGTAGCGGTCGTAGCCCGCGACCAGCGAGGACAGCGTGGTGCCCTCGGGGGTGCGGCCCAGGGCGGCCAGCACGTGCATCGCGGCGAGCATCCCGGAGTCGGCGCCGTAGAAGTCGCGGAAGTAGAAGTGCGCCGAGTGCTCCCCGCCGAACACCGCACCGGTGCTCGCCATCTCCGCCTTGATGTAGGAGTGGCCCACCCGGGTGCGCACGGCGCGCCCGCCGGCGGCCTCGACCACCTCCGGGACGGCGCGGGAGGTGATGAGGTTGTGCAGCACGACGGGGGTCTCCTCGCCGCCGGCGCGGGCGCGGGCGATCTCCAGCTCGGCGACCAGGGCGGTGACCGTGCTGGGGTCGACGACCTCGCCGCGCTCGTCGATGACGAAGCAGCGGTCGGCGTCCCCGTCCATGGCCAGGCCCAGGTCCGCGCCGTGGGCGCGCACCGCCGCCTGCAGGTCGACCAGCGTGGTGAGGTCGAGCGGGTTGGCGTCGTGGTTGGGGAAGGTGCCGTCCAGCTCGAAGTACAGCGGCACGACCTCCAGCGGCAGCGCGGGCAGCCCGGCCGCCTCCCCGAGCACGGCGGGCACGGTGAGCCCGCCCATGCCGTTGCCCGCGTCGACGACGACCGTCAGGGGCCGTCCCGCCTCCAGGGGCACGAGTTCGCGCAGGTGCCCGGCGTAGGCGGCCAGGGTGTCGTCGTGGGAGACGGTGCCGCCGTCGGCCCGGGCGGGCTCTGCCGTGCCGGTGAGGAGGGCGACCGCGAGGTCGCGGACGCCGGCCAGTCCGGTGTCCAGGCTCACCGGGCGGGCGCCGCGACGGCACAGCTTGAGGCCGTTGTAGCGGGCGGGGTTGTGGCTGGCGGTGAACATCACGCCGGCGGCGTCCCGGGAGCCGGACACGAAGTACAGCTGGTCGGTCGAGGTGAGCCCGACGACCTCGACCACGGCGCCCGCCTCGGCCGCGCCGGCCGCGAAGGCCTCCGCGAGCTCCGGGGAGGAGGGGCGCATGTCGTGGCCCACCGCGAGGCGGGGCTCGCTGCCCTCGGCCTCGGGCAGGACCACGAGCGTCGCGAAGGCGGAGCCGAGGGCACGGCAGGTCCCGGCGTCGATCTGCTCCCCCACGACGCCGCGGACGTCGTAGGCCTTGACGATGTCGAGCAGGGGGTGGGTCACGCCCGCCAGCCTATGGGGCGGGGCGGGGCGGCCCGGTCAGCGGCGGGCGGTGCGGAGCAGGACCTCGGAGACGGGGACGTCGGCGCCGGCCTCTTCCCAGCGGCGGTGCTCGCAGTGGTGGCAGGACACGAAGTCCACGGAGCCGCCGTCGGTGAGGTTCATGGACAGCCGGGTGAGACGGGAGCTGCCGCAGGCCACGCAGCCGCCGGCGCTGCGGTGCTCGCGCTGGGTGAGGGAGCCCAGCGGCAGGGCCTCCTCGGTGCGGGAGCGGCGCTGGCGGGGGACGCCGGTCGTGGCGCCGGTCGTGGTGCCGGCAGCGGTGCCGGTCGTCGTCGCGGCGGTGCGGCTGCGGGTGGTGGGAGCGCTCATCGTGACCTCCGGGTCGGTGTGTGACATCGGTGTCGGCGCGAGGTCCGCAGACCTTGAGCTGTCCGGCGTGTCGCGACATACCGCCCACACCGGACAGGTGTCTTGGCGGGGTCCGGGAGGGGTCAGGGGTCGGTGAGCGAGCCGTCGAACGGCACGTCGTCCCGGTCCTGCTCCGGGAGCTCCTCGACGGGGCCCAGCACGCGCAGGTGCCCCCGCCGGCCGACCCCGCGGCCGGGCGGAGGGCCGTACCCCGGCGGCGGGCCGTAGCCGGGCGGCGGGCCGTCCGCGCTCCCGGGGCGGACAGGACCCGCCGGGTCGCGCAGCAGCCCCGCACGGTCGCCGGCCGAGGGGGGCAGCCGGCCCGCGCGCGAGCCGCGGGGGCCGGGCTCGCGGGCCGCCTCGCGGACGGCCTCGACGAGGGCGAGCAGGTCGTCGTGGCTGGGCCCGGCCGGACCGTGGTCGTCGACCTGGAGCCGGACGACCTCCCAGCCGCGGGGCGCGGTGAGGCGGGCGGCGTGCCCCTCGCACAGGTCGTAGGAGTGCGGCTCGGCGTACGTGGCCAGCGGGCCGAGGACGGCCGTGGAGTCGGAGTACACGTAGGTGAGCGTGGCCACGGAGTCGTGCCCGCAGCCCGAGCGGGAGCAACGTCGTCCGGATCGCACGCGCCCACGGTAGTCCGCCCGTCCTCCGCGGCGGCGGCGCCGTGCCGGGGGCGCCGGACGCCCGGCCCGGCGGTCTAGCGTGGCCCGGTGCCCACCGACCCCCGCCCCTCGCCCGGGCGGCGCCGTCGGCGGGACCGGCGGGGCCGCGGGCTGCGCGGCGAGCTGGTGCCGTCGGGCGCACCGGCCTCGCGCACCCGCTCGGAGCGCTTCGACGGCTACGTGCTGGACGCGGTGGCCCGCCTGGAGCCCCGGTGGGGCGAGGCCCTGGTCGACGTCGACGTGGCCGTCGAGCTGGTGCCGCCGAGCGACCCCGGACCGTGGGAGGAGCAGGTGGCGCCGCTCGGGCGGGTGTTCCCGGCCGAGGAGGGGCACCCGGCCCGGCTGGTCGTCTACCGGCGCCCGGTCGAGGCGCGTGCCGACGACGACCTCCCCCGCCTGGTGCACGAGGTGGTCGTCGAGCAGGTGGCCGCCCTGCTGGCCCGCTCGCCCGAGGAGATCGACCCGTCGGTCCACGACGGCGACGACGAGGCCTGAGCCGCCCCGGCCGGGGACCCGTGGCGGGCTCCCGGGCAGGGCCCTCAGGTCCCGGACACCGGTCCCGGACACCGGTCGCGGACACCGGTCGCGCACCTGGGAGCGGACGTCCGAGCGGACGTCAGTCGCGGACGAGGCGCACCTGGGGCGCCGCGGGCAGGGGGCCGGGCACCGACGTCCCGGCGACCAGCGCACCGTCGGCGTCCGGCAGCAGCACCGACAGGCCGACGTGGACGCCCGCGGCGGAGCCGACCTGCACGGAGGCGACCGCGGCGGGGTCGAGGCCCTCCAGCAGCCCGGCCAGGGGCAGCCCCAGCGGGGTCCCGCCGGCGGGCAGGTCCACGGGACGGGAGACGAGCTCCTCCCCGTCGGCGTCGAGCACGGCGACGCGGGCCCGGCCCGCACCGTCGCCCGCGGACAGCAGGCCGAGCGTCGTCCCCTCCAGGGCTCCCGCCTCGCCGAGCAGGTCGACCAGCGGCAGCGCGACGGCCGAGCGCCACGGCGTGCCCGTGGGCACGGCCTGCACCCACGCGCGGTCCACCGGCACGCCGGTCAGCCCCTCGGCGGGCTCGCCCTCCCGCTGCTGCGTCGCGGTCCACGAGGCGACGACGGGGACGTCGGCGTCCAGCTCGAGGGCGTAGCCGCCCGCGGGCAGGTCGGACAGGTCGACCTCGACCACGCCCCCGGCGGGGGCCACGACGGGCTCGTCCAGCAGCCCGGCCGGCACCTCGGGCGCGGGGCCGCCGTCCGCCGGTCGTGCGGCGACGGCCCGCACGCGCACCACGGCCGGGGTGTCGCCGACGCTGGCCACGAGCAGCCGGGCCTCGCCGCGCGCGCCCGGCGCGAGGACCCAGGGCAGGGCGAGCGACGTGGACGGGGTGGTCTCGGCGGGCTGGTCGTCGCCCCCCTGCGGGACGAGGCCGGCCAGCGCGGCGCCCGAGCCGCTGACCGCGACGGTGCCGACGCGGGCCACCACGTGCGCGAGCAGGGCGGGCTGGTCCGGCGCGAGGGCGTCGACGGCCACCTCGGCCTGCTCCCCGGGGCCCACGAGGATCCCGGTGGAGGCGGGCGTCACCAGCGGCCCGTCCGGGCCGCCGAGGCGGACGTCGACGACGGCGCCGGTCTCGCCCGGGTTGGCGACGAGCAGGCGCGGCGCCTCCCCCACGCCGGTGCCGCCGAGCACGACCCAGGACGAGGTGGCGGTGCGGGGGCACGCGGCCACGCGCAGCCCGCGGTCGTCCCCGGTGCGCTCGGTCCGCAGCCGCAGGCCACGGACCTCCGCCCCGCCCGGCGCGTCGGCGTCCAGGGCGGCGACGCCCTCCTCGACCGGGCCGGGACCGGGGCAGGTCTGCAGCGCGCCGGCCGCGGCGAGCCGCACCACCGGCGCCGCGGCCACGGGGTCGGGGGCGGGCACGTCCTCCAGGAGCGCCGCCACGGGTGCGGTGAGCGCCTCCCGGGCGGGCGCGGGCAGCAGCCGGTCGGCCTGGACCGCCCCGGGCGCCAGGCCGACGCCGGTCGCCCCGACCAGCAGCAGGAGCACGACGCCGGTCGCGACGCCGGCGAGCAGGACCCGCGCGCCCGTCCGGAGGCGCCGGGCCGTGGGCGAGGCACTGCTGGTGGGCACGGTGCGGCCGAGGTCGAGCCGGGTGCGGTGCCGCCGCCACGGCCACAGCAGGCCGAGCAGCAGCAGGCCGAGCGCGACCGGCGGCACGACGCCCCAGGCCGGGGGCAGACCGGGACGGCGGACCTCGAGCGTGCCGCCGCCGGAGGGCAGCAGGAACCCCTGCGCCCAGCCGCCGACCGTGGTGCGCTGCAGCGCCGTGCCGTCGAGGGTGGCCGCGAACGATGAGCGGGCCGTGTCGGCCAGGACGAGCAGGCGGCCGGGGTCCCCGGGCGGCACCTCGGCACCGGGGTCGCCCAGGTCGACCGGACCGAGGTCCTCGCCGTCCGCGGCGACCAGCCGGGCCCGGGCGGGCACCGGCCCCGCGCCCACGTCCGCGCTGTCCACGCGCCAGGTGGTGCGCCGCTCCCCCTGCGCGGTACGGACCAGGCCGGCCCGCTGGGCCAGCGCCGTGTCGACGTCGGGCCGGTCGGTGACGACGACCCAGCCGACGCCGAGCTCGGCCAGGGCGCCCGCGACCTCGTCGCCGGCCACGGAGCCGTCGCCGAGCGAGGAGGCCACGACGTCGGCCAGCCGGCGGTCGCCGGCGCGCACGGGACGGTCCGGCGCGGCGAGCACGTCCTGCACCGAGGCCTGGCCGGGGCCGGGCTGCCCCGCCACGACGTCCCAGGCCAGGACGGCGTCCGCCCCGCGGGCCGGGACGCCGTCGAGCCCGCCCAGCAGCAGGGTGCGCGTGGCCTGCGGCGAGGTGGACCCCACGAGGGCCGGCGAGGGCAGCCCGGGCGGCAGCGGGGCGAGCGGGACCAGGAGGCCGACGGCCACCGCGACGGCGACCGCGGCGACGGGCACCAGCCGGCGCCCGGTGGCGGCGGTGCCGCGCAGGACGCCCAGCAGGACCCGGCGGGCACCCGTCACGGCCGGGCGGACGGGCAGGTCCCGCAGGCCCAGCACCGCGGCGAGGGCCAGGCCGAGGGCGGCGGCCGACGCCGGCACGGACGCCTCGGCCCCGCTCGATCGGGCGGCGAGCAGGGCGGCCACGCCCGTGGCCGCGGCGAGGGCGGCGACGGCCGTCGCGCACCAGGCGGCCGGGACGCGGGCGCGGGCCAGGGCGGCCACGACGAGGACGCCCGCGAGCACGGCCGCGACGGCCAGCAGCAGCAGGGCCGCCGCGGCGAGCACCGCCACGGGGTCCTCGAGGACGCCGGTGCGGCCGGCCAGGACGTCCTGGCGACCGCAGGGCGACGTCCACGAGGCCGGCCGCGGTGGGCAGCGGCACGAGGGTCGGGTCGGTGGTCGAGGGGTCGAGCAGGAGGGCGCGGGGCTCGCGCCGCAGGGGGGCGGCCCAGCCGGCCCAGAGCAGGGCGGGCGCGGCCACGCCGACCAGCGGCAGGCAGGCCCGCCACGAGGCGAGGGCTCGGGAGCCGCCGACCACCCCGACGAGCACGGCCGTGGCCACCAGCACCGGCCACGTGCCCGGCGAGAGCGCGACGACCAGGCCGGCCAGCAGACCGGTGGCGGCCAGCGAGGGCACGGGCCGGGCGCCGAGGCAGCCCACGGCGGCGGCGAGCAGCACGGGCAGCAGCGCATGGACGAGCAGGTCCCCCGCGTGGACCTCGCCGAGCAGCCCGGTGGCCGGCAGCAGCGCCCACACCGTCGCGGCCCCGGCGGCGGTCCCCCGCCGGCGCAGCAGGCCGCGGGCCACCGGGTAGGCCAGCACCAGCGCCAGGGCCGGGCCGAGCACCACGAGGACCGTGCGCGCGAGGCCGAGGGTCGCCCCGTCCGTCGTCCCCGTGCCGAGCAGCGACACCAGACCGGTCAGGCCGGCCCAGACCGTGGTCGCGGGGTCGGCGGCACCGAGCACGCCGGTGCCCACGTCCCGCCAGCCGGTCGAGGCCCGGGCCCACAGCTCCACGGCGGTGAGGCCGGCGGTCGGGTCGTCGACGGCCACCGCGACGCCGTCCGCGTCCACCGGGCCGGGGCGCAGCGCCGCCCGCAGCACGGGCAGGGCCCCCAGCAGCAGCGCGAGCGGCAGCAGGTAGGTGACCGGGTGGCCGAAGAACCGGCGGGCGGGACCGCTGGCCCCCATGTCCAGGGCGATCGTGTCCTCGTCGACCGGACCGGACTCCAGGCCGCCGAGGGCGCCGTCGTCGTCCGCCCCGTCCACGGCCCCGGCCTCCCGGCGCAGGGCGCGACGGGCCCGCCAGGCGTCCAGGTCCTCGCGGGCGACCTGGCCGCGGGAGCGCTGGAGGGTGCGCAGGGCCGAGGCGGGCACCGCCCGGGAGCGGCGCGAGCGCCAGCGGGACCCGGCCACCCGCCAGCCGCGCGCGACGAGGCGGGCGGTGGCGGTCAGCTCGGCGCCGGCGCGGGCCGGACGGCCGCGCAGCAGCCAGGCCAGGGACCGGACGGGGGTGACGAGCAGGACCCACAGCCACAGCAGCGGGAGGACGAGCGGCGCCGCCTGGACCAGGCGCGAGTGCAGCCAGTGCCGGCGGCGGGCGCTCTCCAGGCCGCCGCCACGCCCGGCGCGGGGGGCCGGGAGGCCGAGGCGGCGGGCCAGCGGGCCGTGGAGCGCGTCGGCGGGACGGGCGCCCCGCTCGAGCGCGGCCGCGTGGCGGACCGCCGCGGTCGGCACGACCGCGACGCGGTGCCCGGCCCGGCGGACCCGCAGGCACAGGTCGACGTCGTCGCCCACCAGGGGGACGGCGGGGTCGAAGCCGCCGACGTGGTCCAGCACGCTGCGGCGCACGAGCATGCCGGCGGTGGAGACCAGCAGGACGTCGCCGCGGTCGTCGTGCTGGCCCTGGTCGAGGTCGCCGGCGCCCAGGTCCGTCAGCCGCCGCCCGCCGCGGGAGACCGTGGCCCCGACCTCGACGAGGGTGCGGGGGTCGTCCCAGCCGCGCTGCTTGCAGCCGGCCACGGCCAGCGTGGGCGAGGCCTGCACGACGGACAGCAGCTCGGCCAGGGCCGCGGGCTCGGGGGCGCTGTCGTCGTGGAGCAGCCACACCCAGCGCTCGCCGGCGGGCGGCGGCGCGTCCTCGTCCAGCCGGTCGGCGGCGGCGAGCGCGCGGGCCACGGACGTGCCGAAGCCGTCGTGGGCGTCCCCGGTCACGACGGCGTCGAGGAGGTGGACGGGCGTGGTGCCGACCGCGGTGTCCAGGACCACCGGGGTGCGGTCGCGGGACCCGGCGTCGACGGCGACGACGAGGTCCGGCCTCCGGTCCGACCCGGCCAGGGCGGCCAGCGTGCGCGGCAGCCACTCGGCGCCGTCGTGGCAGACGAGCACCGCGACCACGTGGGCCGGGCGGGATCCCGGCCCGCCCGGGCCGTCGGCCCGACCGGGGCCGGGGTCCGGCCCGTCGTGCCGGTCGTGCCCGTCGTGGTCCCGGTCCTCGTCCCCGCGCCCGGCGCCGGCGCCGGTGCCGCCCGGTCCCGCGGGCGCCTCCACGTCGACGCTCACCGCCCGGCCCGGTCCGGGAGCCGGACCGGCCAGGACAGCCCCATCCTCAGACGACCCGCTTCTTCAGCCTGCGGCGCTCGCGCTCCGACAGCCCGCCCCAGATGCCGAACCGCTCGTCGTTCCCGAGGGCGAAGTCCAGGCACTCCGCGCGCACCTCGCAGGAGACGCACACCTTCTTGGCCTCGCGGGTGGAGCCGCCCTTCTCGGGGAAGAACGCCTCGGGGTCGGTCTCCGCGCACAGCGCACGGTCCTTCCAGTCCGGGGCCGGTCCGACGCCGTCGCGGCGCAGCGGCAGCACGACGGCACCGCCCTCCACGAGGACGCCCGGCGGCAGCGACAGGCTGAGGTCGTCCAGCACCCCGGTCGCGTCGTCGGGCCCGTCGTCCAGCAGCGGGTCGTCGTCCAGCGGGAGCAGCTCGGCCGGCAGCTGGCGGGCCTCGGCGCCGCGCAGGGCGACGTCCAGCTCCGCCAGGGTGCGCCGTCGCTCCTCGAGGGCGTCCGGCCCGGCCGTGCCCGGCGACGTCGCCGTCGCCGTCCTCAGGGTGCTGTGCAGCGTTGGTGCCATGACGTTCTCCTCGCCCCAGTGTCTCGTCCGGCCGCCGGCGCCCTCCCGCGGAGCCCGCGGACAGAACGACGACGGTGAAATTACACGCGTGTCATCTCCCGGGTGTCAAGCGAGTCCGTGCTATCCGTGATCATCTCCTCACGCCTCGTACCACGGGGCGGGCGGTCCGTGACCCCGCAGGACCACGGCAGGATGGGCGCCGTGCAGCCCCTGAGGATCGCGGTCCTGTCCGGCGGCGTCGGCGGCGCCCGCTTCGTCCGGGGGCTGCTGCACCACCTCGGCTCCCCCGCGGCGCCCCCCGGCGCCCTCGGCGCCGAGGTCACCGTGGTGGTCAACACCGGCGACGACATCACGCTGCACGGTCTGCGGGTCTGCCCGGACATCGACACGGTCCTGTACACGCTCGGCGGCGCCGTGCACGAGGAGCAGGGCTGGGGCCGGCGCGACGAGCGCTCCACCGTGGCCGAGGAGCTGGCCGCCTACGGCGCGGGCCCCTCGTGGTTCACCCTGGGCGACCGGGACATCGCCACGCACCTGGTCCGCACCCGGATGCTCGGCGCGGGCTTCACGCTGTCGCAGGTGACCGCGGCCCTGGCGGAGCGGTGGCAGCCGGGCGTCACGGTGCTGCCGATGTCCGACCAGCCGGTGGAGACCCACGTCCTGGTCGAGGACCCGGACCGGCGGGCGGTCCACCTGCAGGAGTGGTGGGTCCGGATGCGCGCCGGGGTGCCCGCCCACGGCTTCCCGCTGCTCGGGCTGGACCGGGCCGTGCCCGCCCCCGGCGTGCTCGACGCGCTGCGCGGGGCCGACGTCGTCCTGCTCCCGCCGAGCAACCCTGTCGTCTCGCTGGGACCGGTGCTGGCCGTGGCCGGCGTCCGGGACGCCGTGCGCGGCACCCGCGCGCCCGTGGTCGGGGTGAGCCCGCTGCTCGGCCGGCGTGCCCGTGCGCGGCATGGCCGCCCAGTGCCTGGCCGCCCTCGACGTGCCCTGCACCTCCGCCGGGGTGGCGGGGCTGCTCGCCGACCTGCTCGACGGCTGGCTCGTGGACGACGCGGACCTCGCGGCCACCCGGGCCGACCTCGTCGGCTCCGCCGTGCGGGCGGACCTCGTCGGCACCGACCTGCTGATGCGGGACGTGCCCGGTGCCGGCCGGCTGGCGGGCGAGACCCTGGCCGTGGCGCTGCGGCTGCGCGACGGCGCGACCGGTCGCGGGGGCCTCGCCGCGGACCAGGACGGGGCCCGCCCGTGAGCGCGGGCGGCCCGGGACCCGCCGGGCTCCCGGAGGGGACGCTGCTCGTGGTGCCGCTGCGCGGGGTCGGCGACGTCCGCACCGGCGACGACCTGGCCGCGGCGCTGGTCGCGGCGTGCGCCCGGGCCGGGGTGCCGCCGCAGGACGACGACGTGCTCGTGGTGTCCAGCAAGGTGCTGGCCAAGGCGCTGGGCCTGTGGCACGACGACCGGGAGGCCGCCGTCGCCCAGGAGACCCGCGGGGTCGTCGCCGAGCGCCGCACCCCCAACGGCACCACGCGCATCGTCCGCTCCGCCGCCGGGCCCGTCATGGCCGCGGCCGGGGTGGACGCGAGCAACACCGGCCCCGAGGCCGACGGGCGGGTGCTCGTCCTGCCGCGGGACCCCGACGCCCGCGCCGCCCGGCTCCGGGCGGAGGTCGCCGCCCTGGCCGGCGCCCGCCCGGCCGTCCTGCTCACCGACACCTCCGGCCGGCCCTGGCGGGTCGGCCAGACCGACTTCGCCCTGGGCTGCGCCGGGCTGGCCCCCACCGACGACCTGCGCGGCGGCGTCGACGCCGACGGCGGCCGCGCTGCACGTCACGGTGCGCGCGGTCGCCGACGAGCTGGCCTCGGCCGCGGAGCTGGTCAAGGGCAAGGCCGACGGGGTGCCGGCCGCCCTGGTCCGCGGCGCCGGCCACCTGGTGCTGGCCGAGGACGGTCCCGGCGCGGCCGGCCTGGTCCGCTTCGACGAGGCCGACTGGTTCGCCACCGGCACGGTGGAGTCGGTCCGGGCGGCGCTGGGCTGCCCGCCCGGCACGCCCGGGATCGAGCCCGCCCCCGCGGTCCCGGACGGCGACACCGCCGCCGTGCTCGCGCGCGCCGCGGCCGTCGTCTCCGCCGGGGCGGCCGCGGAGCCGGACCTCGCCGGCGCGCACGCGTCGGCCACCGGCCTCACCGTCCTCGTCACCGGTCCGGCCCTGCCGGCCGCGCGCGTGGCCGAGCGCGTCGTGGTCGCCTGCCGCGCCGAGGGGGTGCGGACCCGGGTCCGCACCGACGCCGCCGGTCTCGTCGTCCACGTGCAGGCCGTTGCTCCGACCGGGTGATGTCGGGCACGCTGCGGTGCGTCCCGCCCGACGGCGGGCCACCCCGGTGGGACGCTCCTCCGGGCAGGTCGTGCCGGATCGCTGCCGCTGCGGGCTCCAGGTCGTCGGACCTCGCGCCGATGACGGTCGGGACCAGCCCCCGTCCAGGAAGTCCGTGATGTCTCCCTCCCTGCGCCCCGCGCTGCTCGCCCTGTCCCTCGCCGTGACCACCGTGCTGAGCACCCTCGCGCTCGGCGCCGGCCCCGCGGCCGCCGCCCTGCCGGTGCCGACGCCCCCCGTCGCCCCCACCACGGCGCCCGACGCCGCGTCGCGCTACCAGGGCCAGGTCTCCTGCGACCAGTGGGAGAAGCCGGGCACGTCCGCGCTGCGCGAGCTGCTGCGCACGACGTACGGCCGCGCCAACGCCGGCGGCACGACCCGGGCCTGCACCGACGGGGGGACGAGCGAGCACAAGGAGGGCCGCGCGTACGACTGGATGCTCGACGTGCGCGACCCCGTGCAGAAGGAGATGGCCGACTCCTTCGTCGCCTGGCTGACCGGTCCGGACGCCACGGGCGTCGCCGGCGGGAACGCCCGGCGCCTCGGTGTGCAGTACGTCATCTGGAACCGCCAGACCTGGCAGTCCTGGACCGGCGCGTGGAAGCCCTACACCGGCGCGGTGCCGCACACCGACCACGTCCACGTGTCGCTGTCGTGGGACGGCGCCTTCCGGCGCACCTCCTTCTGGACCGGGGTCGCGGTCACCGCCGTCGACCACGGCCCGTGCCCCGTCTACACCGGCGAGCTGGCCACCCCGTACTCGGCGCCGAACTACACCCCGTGCCCCCGCACGGTCCCGCGCCCGACCGGCGACCTGTACGCCGTGGTCACCGGCGGCTCCTCCGGCACGGTGGAGGTCCACGCCGACAGCCGGGCCTCGGGCTACCAGCAGCGCTCCCTCAGCACGACGACCGGCCTCCCGGCGCAGGACCCGTCGCGGTGGCGCTACTTCGTCGCCCCGGTGACGGGCGGCTCCCGCCCCGACCTCGTCGCCGTGCAGACGCAGGGCACCTCCTCGGGCAAGGTCGAGGTCAGCGTCTACAGCTCCGGCAGCGGCTACCGCACCCGCACCCAGTTCGCGGTGACCCCGATGGCCGCCTTCGTGCCCGACGAGCGCTGGCAGGTCGACGTGGCCGCCGACGCCAGCGGCCGGCCGGACCTCGTCTTCGCCGACCTCCAGGGCTCCGACGGCACGGTCGACGTGCACGTCGCCTCCTACGCCAGCGGCTGGTCGCGCTTAGCCTGCAGAAGTCCACGGCGCTGCCCAACCAGCCCGGCTCGCGGGCCCAGGTCGTCATGGACGACGCCCGCGACCTCTGGATGGTCATCCACGACGGCACCACCGGCAGCGGCGGCCAGGAGCTGCACGTGGTGAGCGCGGCCAGCGGCTACCGGACGTTCACCATCCACCGCGCGCTGCCGGCCGAGCTGGGCCCGCGCACGAAGTGGACCTTCGCCACGGGCGACTACGACGGCGACCGCCGCCACGACCTGTACCTGCTCAAGGTCGACTCCACCGGCACCGGCCGCACCGAGGTGCACGTGCTCTCCGCGCGCAGCCAGTTCACGACCTTCGCCCTGCACCGGGCGACCACGCTGCCGCTGCTGCGCTACCCGCAGTGGCAGACCTCGATCGGCTGAGGCCCCGCGGCCCCTCCGGCGGGTCTCTCCGGCGGGTCCCGGTCGTGCGCGTGCGCTCGTGCGGTCAGGACCGGCCGGAGGTCGCCGACGGCGTGTGGGTGGGCAGGGTCATCCTCGGCCCCCGGCGCGGCCGGACCGCCCCGGCCAGCTCGAGGAGCCGCTGCACCCGGTAGCGGTGCCCCGCGTAGCAGGCGATGACCTCCGCGCAGCCGTCGTCGTCGAGCACCTCGCCGGTCAGGGCCCAGGAGACGTTCTTGGCCACGTGGTAGTCGTCGAAGCTGAACGCGTCGGGGTCGCCGTGGGCGCGCTGGCGCACCTCCGCCGCCGTCCAGCGCCCGACGCCGGGCAGGGTCCGCAGCAGCGGCTCCACGTCGGCGCGGGGACGGTCGAGGGTGGCCTCGAGCCGGCCGGCGACCCCCGCGGCCCGCACCACGACGGCGCTGCGGCGACCCTCCACGCCCGCCCGGAGCCACTCCCAGGTCGGGACGCGGGCCCACTGCTCCGGGGTGGGCGGCACGAGCATCCCCTCGGCGGGGCCGCCGGGCCCGGCGGGGGCTCCCGGGGCGGGCGAGCCGTACCGGCGCACCAGGGTGCGCAGCGAGCGGCGGGCCTCCAGCCCGGTGACCACCTGCTCCAGCGCGGCGCCCACCATCGCCTCCATCACCGCGCGGCTGCGCGGCGTGCGCACGCCCGGCCGGGCCCGCCAGGCCTGGTGCAGCAGCACGTGCTCCGGACGGGGCCGGAACGCCGCCCAGCCGGTGTCCTCCTCGTCGTCGTGCGCGCCCAGCAGGTCGGGCACGCCGTCGGCGAGCCAGGCCGCGCCCGGGCCCCACGCCTGGGCGCGCACCACGGCCGCGGCCGCGTCCGCCCGCAGGTGCAGCAGGCCGGGGCCGTCCGGGGTCAGCGTCGCCCGCCACAGGCCCGTCCCGTCGCGCCGGTGGCACGGGTCGCCGGCCCCGCGGGACAGGGTGCCCAGCGTGCCGGGCAGGTCGACCGGGCGGCCGGGGCGCCACTCCCGGACGACGGGGCTCATCCCGCCTCGCCGCCCCGTCGCCGGGCCTGCACCCGCGTGCCCAGCAGCGCCGCCCCGGCCAGGCCCAGGTCGCCGATGGTGAGCAGCACCCGGGACACCACGACGACCACGAGGGCCCGCCCCGGGGACAGCACGGGCGCCAGCACGAGCAGCAGGGCCGCCTCGCGGGCGCCGGCCCCGGCGGGCGCGACGATGGTGAGGAACCCGACCGCCCAGGCCAGGGTGTAGCCGCCGAGGCAGAGCAGGAACACCGGCAGGCTCGCCTCGGCCCCCACCGCCGTGGCCAGCACGTAGACCTGGGCCCCGATGGCCAGCCACGACAGCGCCGACCAGCCGAGGGCGGTGAGCGCGCCCCGCTCGCTGATGTGGTGCTCCAGCGGCGCGCGCCGGGCGAAGCGCAGCAGCACGTCCAGGCCGCGGTTGAGGAACGGCGGGTACAGCACCGCCGCCAGGACCGGCAGCAGGAGGAACACCCACCAGAAGCCGTCGGGCAGGAAGCTGGGCGCGAAGGGCAGCGTGGCCAGGGTGACCACGAGGGCGGTGGCCACGCTGAGCACGACGTTGACGATGGAGGCGGACCCGCTGCGCTGGCGCGGCACGCCCACCTCGGCCGCGAGCTCCATCTGGGCCAGCAGGAACCACACGCTGCCGGGCAGGTACTTGCCGAGCTGCCCGACGAGGAACACGCGGGCGGCCTGCAGGACGGGGAGCTTCGAGCCGAGGTCCGTGAGGACCGAGCGCCAGGCCTGGGCCGCGAACAGGATGTTCGGCGCCGTGGCCAGCAGGGCCAGGACGATGCTCAGCGGTCCCAGGCGGGCCGCCGCGCTCACGAACTCCTCGTAGTCGGCGGCGACGGCGATGCCGGCCCCGACCACCGTGACCAGGACGAACGCCACCCGGAAGACGCGCGAGCGGCCGAGGGCGGACACCCGGACCAGCACCCTGACCACCCGCCGGTCCGGGCGCGCCTCGTCCGCGGCGGCGTCCGGCTGCTCGCTCACGCGCCGGCCCCCAGCGGGCTGAGCACCGTGCGGACGTAGCCGTCCCAGGCCGGCCGCAGGTCCGGGGGGCTCACGTGGCCGGCCAGCGCGTCGACGGCGCCCGGCGCCTGCAGGGCGCGGAGCACCCGGGCCAGGTCCTCGCGCGAGCCCGGCTGCACGAGGTGCCCGTCCACGCCGTCGCGCACCTTGCCGACGAACGTCCCCACCCGGGAGGCGACGACGGGCATGCCGTAGGCGTGGGCCAGCTCGACGTTCTGCGAGGCCGTCGCGTGCAGGTACGGCAGGACCATGACGTCGTGGGAGGCCATGAGGCCGGCGACGTCGCCGGGCTCCACGTAGCCCGGGCGGACCTCGAGCCGGGACCCGAGGTCGTCCTGGGCGGCGGCGGCCTCGACACGTCGTCCGGCCTCGCCCCAGAGCTGCCCCGCCACCGTGAGGCGGACGTCGGGCACCTCGCGGACGGCGTCGAGGAGGACGTCGACGCCCTTGTAGTCACGGACCACCCCGAAGAAGAGCAGCCGGAGCGGACCCGGACCCCGCTCCCGGGGCGCGGTCCTGGCCGCGGGCGTGCCCCCGGGCAGGTGGGGCGGCAGGTCCTCCACGAGCACCTCCCGCGCCCCGAGCGCGTGGGCCAGGTCGGCCTGGGCCGGCGAGTGCACGAGCACGGCGCCGACCCGGCGCAGCAGCAGGCGCACGAGCAGCCGGGCCCCCGGGTGCGGCTCGTGGGGCATCACGTTGTGGGCCAGCAGCAGCACGTGCGCCTGGGCCCCCCGGCGACGGCGCCCGGCGCGGTACGCGGCGGCCAGGGCGAGCAGGGCCGGGGCGTGGAAGGGGACGACGAGGACGAGCACCAGCAGGTCCGCGCCGTCGCGCGCCAGCCGCGACCCGGTCCGCCACCAGGACACCGGGTCCCACCAGCGCAGGCTGCGACGCAGGCCGGGCGGCACGGGGGTGTCGGGGCGGTCGTCCGGGCCGGCGACCTCGCCCTCGTACAGCCAGCCCGGGTACATCGCGGACCAGCCGACCGCCGTGACCTCCGTGCCGGGCCGGCGGCCGAGGGCCGCCGCCAGGTCGGCGGTGTGCGACACCACCCCGCCCCGGTACGGGTGGGCCGGGCCGACGACCGCGACTGCGCTCAGGTCGTGTCCCGGGAGCGCACGATGAGGTCCGCGAGCAGGCCCATCATGCCGATCAGCAGCCCCGTGACGAGGATGAGCACCGTGTTGTCGGCCAGGTTGAACAGCGCCTGGAACTGGTCGTAGACCAGCTTGACGATCCCGATGCCGAGCAGGACGAGCGAGATGGGCAGCAGGACCCGGAGCGGGTCGAAGTACATGACCATCCGCAGCACCTGGAGGATGTAGCGGTAGGCGTCCTTGAAGAACTTGAACTTCGACACCCCGGCCCGCTTGCCGTAGGAGATCGGCTCGTAGCGGATGTCGTGCTGGTTGGACAGGAACGAGATCGTCAGCGTGGTGACGCACGAGAAGCCGGGCGGCAGCAGGCGGAGGTAGGGCAGCGACACGTCGCGGCGGAACGCCCGCAGGCCCGAGTTGAGGTCCGGGATCTTCTGCTTGGTGAGGACCTCCGCGAACTTGCGGATGACGAACTTCGCCGGGACGCGCGCCCACTTGTGGGTGCCCTCCTCGGTGAGGCGCGCCCCGACCACCTGGTCGTAGGCGTCGTCCTCGAGCAGCATCCGGACGAACTCGGGGATGCGCTCGTTCGGGTACGTCATGTCCGCGTCGGTCCACACGACGATGTCGCCGCGGGCCTCGCGGGTGCCGATGCGCCGGGCCGTGCCCGAGCCGCCGTTGCGGCGGAACGGCATGAGCCGCATCTTCGGGAACCGCGGCTGGGCGGCGTGCAGCACCTTCAGGGTGTCGTCGGTCGAGGCGTCGTCGATGACGAGCAGCTCGTAGCTCATGCCGTCGGCGTCCATCGCGGCGGTGATCCGCTCGATCTCCGCGAGCACGTGGTCCTGCTCGTTGTAGCAGGGCAGCACCGACGGTGGCGGTGAGCCGCTCCTGGTGCGCGGCGACGTCGCGCACGAGCACGCCCGGGGCGGTGGCCACGGGGTGCACGGTCGAGGGGCGGGCGCGGTCGCGGGGGGCACGGTCGCGGGGACCGCAGGCGTCGCCGGGGCGGGGACGAGCGGCGAGGAGGTCACGGGGACGTCGACGACCGGGGCGGAGGGGGCGGCAGAGGCGCTGGCATCGTTCATGGCGGGCGTCAGCCTAACGCGCGGGTACGACCCTCCCGGCGGCCCGCGGCCCCGCCACGCCGGGGCGTCCGAGGGTCGTCGGACGCCGACGAGCAGCCCTGGCGCCGCCCTGTGCGACGGTGGGGACGTGCAGCTGCCGCCCCGCCGTGCCGCCGGTCCCGTCGCGACCACCACCCCCGCGCGCCTGCTCGCGGGCCTGGCGACGGACCCCTCCCCCCGTCTGACCTGGTACGGGCCCGCGGGCGCCCGGGTCGAGCTGAGCGGCCGGGTGCTCACCACGTGGGTCGCCAAGACCGCGCACCTGCTCCTGGAGGAGGCCGACGTCGGTCCCGGCTCGGTGGTGGCGCTGCACCTGGGGCCGGACTGGCGTGCCCCGGTGTTCTGGCTCGCGGCCCGCTACCTGGGCGCGGTCGTCGTGGCCCCGACGGCCCCTGACGCGGACGTCCGCGTCGTGCCCGAGGCCGCGGTGGCCCCGGGCGCACCGGCCGCGACGTCGACCGGCGGCCTGCTCGTGGTCGTGGCCGAGCCCGCCGTGGCGGCGCCGGCGCGGACACCGCTGCCCCGCGGTGCGCTGGACTACGGCGGCGAGGTCGGCGGGCAGCCCGACGCCCTCCCGGCCCCCGGCCCGCAGGAGCCGCTCGGCGACGGCCCCGGGGAGCCGCGGACCGCCGCGGGCCGGGTCCTGCTCGGCCCCGGCACGGACCTCGCCGACCTGGCCCGGCTGTGGGCCGGCGGCGGGTCTGCGGTGTGGCACACCGGCCTCGACGGGGCGGCCCTGGCGCGGGTCGCCGCGCAGGAGAACGTCCGGGGCTGAGCCCCGTGCTCAGGCGTCGGCGAGCACCTCGTCGGCCGCCTCGGCCCAGCGCAGCCGCCAGGCGCCGATCGGGGCGACCCCGACGGCCTTGAGCGAGTCGTGGGCCAGCACCGACCACGCCGGGCGCGGGGCGGGCCGGGCGAAGTCGGCGCTGGTCGTCGGGTCGACCATGTCGGGGTCGCGGCCCACCGAGCGCACGACCTCCATGGCGAACTCGTACCAGGACGTCCAGCCCGAGCTCGTGGCGTGGTAGGTCCCGGCCGGCGCGCCCGCGGCGAGCAGCCGCACCACGAGGTCGGCGACGTCGACGGTCCACGTGGGCTGGCCGACCTGGTCCTCGACGACCGTGAGCACGTCCCGCTCGCGGGCCAGCCGCGCCATCGTCCTGGGGAAGCAGCCGCCGTGGGCGCCGTACAGCCACGCGGTGCGCAGCACGAGGGCGTCGGCGCCCGAGGCGCGCACGGCCCACTCCCCCGCCGCCTTGGTCCGCCCGTAGGCGCCGAGCGGGGCCAGCGGGACGTCGGCGGCCACGGGCGTGCCGGACGGGACGTCGCCCACGACGTAGTCGGTGGACACGTGGACCAGGCGGGCGCCGGTGCGCGCGGACGCGGCGGCGAGCAGGGCCGGGCCGACCGCGTTGACCGCGAACGCGTCGCCCTCGTGGGTCTCCGCGTCGTCGACGGCGGTCCACGCCGCGGTGTTGACCACCACGTCGTGCCCGGCGACGGCCGCCTCGACCGCGGCGGGGTCGGTGATGTCGAGGTCCGCCCGGGACAGGCCGGTGACGTCGTGGTCGGCCTCGAGCAGGGCCGTGACGAGGTCGGTGCCGAGCATGCCGGCGGCGCCGGTGACGAGGACGTCCATGCGGGCGAGGGTAGCGAGAGGCGTGGCCCGCCTCCGCGGTCCGTCCGGGCGGCTAGGTTCGCGCCCGTGCACGTCCTCTTCGTCACCCGCAAGTTCCCGCCGCAGACCGGGGGCATGGAGACGCTGGCCCACGACACCTACGAGGCGCTGCTCGCGGGCGGGTCGCGGGTCACGCTGCTGCGCAACGTCCGCAGCGACTGGCACTCGTGGTGGTGGCTGCCGCTCACCCTGTGGCGGATGGCCCGGGTGGTCCGCACCGACCGGCCCGACGTGGTCCTGCTGGGCGACGCCCTGATGAACGCCCTCGCCACCCGGCTGCTGCGCTGGTACCACCTGCCGCACGCGACGATGGTCATGGGCCTGGACGTCACGTTCGACTCCTCCGTGTACCGCAAGGTCGTCGTCCGGCACCTGCGGGCCGCCCCGCTCATCATCGCCATCAGCGGCGCCACGGCCACCGCGGTCCGGGCCGCCGGGGTCGAGGAGGACCACCTCACCGTGCTGCGGCTGTCGGTGGAGCCGCCGGCGGACATGGCGCCGCGCGAGCAGGCCCGCCGCGAGCTGCGGGAGCGCTTCGGGGTCCCCGAGGGCACCGCGGTGCTCGTCACGCTGGGCCGCCTCGTGCGCCGCAAGGGGGTGGCCTGGTTCGTCGCCCAGGTCCTGCCGTCGCGTGCGCGCCGACGTCGTCCACCTCGTCGCCGGCGCCGGGCCCGCCGAGGAGCGCATCCGCAAGGTCGCCCGCAGCAAGGGGCTGCAGGACCGCGTCCGGCTGCTGGGCCGGGTGAGCCCGGCGGACCGGGAGCTGCTGCTGCGCGGGGCGGACCTGTTCGTGCAGCCCAACATCCACGTCTACGGCGACATGGAGGGCTTCGGCCTGGTCAACGTGGAGGCGGCGGTCCGGGACCTGCCCGTGCTCGCCGCGGACATCGAGGGCATCCCCGACGCCGTGGTGGACGGCGGCACGGGCTGGCTCGTCCGCTCCCAGGACGCCCCGCGCTGGCGCAGCCGGCTCACCGAGGTGCTCGCCGACCTGGACCTGCTGGCCGAGCAGGGCCGGGCCTTCGGGGCGACCGCCCGCGAGCTGTACTCCCCCGAGCGGTTCTCCTCCGAGCTGACCCGGATGCTCGACGAGGTCGCCCGCGGCCGGACGACCGCACGGGAGCTGCACGCGGAGCGCAACAAGGCCTGAGGCCGACCGGGTGATCTCTGCGCATCTTGCGTACACGTTCGGGCACGGAGGGTTACGTTCCCGCGCAGAGCGCCCCGTCCGGGCTGACGCTCCCCCGCCGACAGGAGTCGTCCATGCGCCTGCGCCCCACCGCCCGACCTGCCGCCCTGCTCGGGGCGGCCGGTCTCATCCTGGGCGGCGCCGCCGCTGCCCCCGCCTCCGCGGCCCCCGCCGGTGCGGCCGCCGTCCCGGGGTTCACCGTCTCCAGCGACGTCCAGTGCGCCGTTCCCGACGACTTCTCCGAGGACGCCTCCCTCGACGTCTACCTCGACTTCGACAACAGCACCTCGGCGACGATCGACGTGGTCGTGACCGCCACGTACGCGCCCGGCACCGCGGGCTCGTACACCGCCGACCCGGAGACGTTCTCGGTCCTCGCCGACGACGTCGACTTCTTCTTCACCTACGTGCTGGACGAGGACGTCAGGCTCGTGGCCACGGTCGGCAACGAGGTCGTCTACAGCGGCACCACCGTGTTCTCGGACTACGGCTGCGGCCTGGGCGAGTACGTGGAGACCGACCCGACCCGCGTGATGACCGCCCGCGCCGTCGGGCCCGGCGGCACGACCACCCTCACGATCCCCTCCGTCCCCGAGGGGGCGACGGCCGCGGCGGTGAACCTCACCGCGTCCGGCGTCACGGCCAACACCTACGTCAGCGCCTGCCTGCCCACGACGTCGACGGCCTCGTGCAAGGCGCGCTCGGTCCTCAACACCCGCGGACCGGACACGGCGAACTTCCTCGTCCTGCCGCTCGGTGGGCCGCGCCGCGACCAGATCAAGCTGTACAACAACGCGGGCTCCGTGAAGCTCACCGCGGACCTCGGCGGGTTCATGCTGGCCAACGCCGTGCCGTTCCCCGTCGCGCCCGCGCTGGCCGGCGCGACCACGACCGCACCGGCGCCCGACGCCGCGCAGGTCACCGCACCGTCCCTGCGGGTCCTGCACGCAGCGGGCACCCGGCCCGCCGCCGCCCCGGCCGCCGCCCTCGGTGGTTCCGTCGGCGACGGCCTCGCCGCGGCGCTCGTCGGCGACGGACGCAGCCGCTACGACGAGCGGGAGTCCTCCCGCGTCATGCCGCCGCGGACCGTGGCCGCCGGCGCCACCACCCTGCTCACCGTCCCCGGGGTGCCGGCCGGTGCCACCGCGGTCGCGCTGAACGTCACCGTCGCCGGCGTCACGGCGAACACCTACGTGTCCGCGTGCCCGCCCGAGGTCGCCACCGGCGTCTGCGACGACGGGTCGATCATCAACAGCGCCGGGCCCGACACGGCCAACTTCGTCGTGCTGCCCCTCGGCGGGCCGGACGGTGACCAGGTGAAGTTCTACAACAACGCCGGCTCGGTCACCCTCATCGGCGACCTGCAGGGCTTCATGGTGAAGACCATCGCCTCCGGCAACGCCTTCCGGCCTGGAGCGGTCAGCCAGTACGTCGGCACGGAGCCGCGGCGCGTGCTGCAGCCCGTCGTCCTGGGGGCGGCGGGATCGACCACGTTGACCCTGCCCGACGTGCCGGCCGGCGCGACCGCCGTCGCCCTGAACGTCACGGCGGCCGGCGTCCGGGCCAACACGTACGTCTCGGCCTGCCCTGCGGACGTCCCGACGAGCGTGTGCGACGACAAGTCGATCATCAACAGCAAGGGCGCGGACACCGCCAACTTCGTCGTGGTGCGCCTCGGCGGCCCGGGCGGCAACCAGGTCAAGCTCTACAACAACGCCGGGTCGACCACGCTCGTGGCCGACCTCATGGGCTGGATGGTCACCGACGCGGTCTGACCGCGAGAGCCCCACCGACCGCGCCGTCGTCCTCCCGAGGACGGCGGCGCGGTCGCGTGCGGGCGGGCTCCTCGAAACGCCTGACGCAGCGTGCACGGGTCGCTACTTTCAGCACAGGGGGAGCCACGAAGGCGTGCCCCGTCCCGAGGAGACCCTGTGCGTCCACCGCCTCTTGCCCCCTTCGTCCTGGTCCCGGTGCTCGCCGCCGCGGCCCTCGCCGCGTCCCCCGCCTCCGCGGTCCCCCTCACCGGGGGCATCTCGGGGACGGTCACCGCCGACGGCACCGGCACCCCGCTGGAGGGCGTCGAGGTCTACTCCGACCTGGGCGGCTACGACATCACCGACGCGCAGGGCCGCTACACCCTCACCGAGCTCGACCCCGGGGACCACGTGGTCCGCTTCGACCCGTACTTCGGCGCACCCGAGTACGTCTTCGAGCTCTTCGACGACGCCGACACCTACGAGACGGCCACCCCCGTCCCCGTCGGGTCCACGGTCGTCACCGGCATCGACGCGGGCCTCGCGGTCGGCGGGCGGATCTCGGGCACCGTCGAGACGGGCGGCGTCGCCGCCGCCGACGTGGACGTGTTCGCCTACTCGCAGGACGACCGCTACGGCGGCTACGCCATGACCGGGACGGACGGCACGTACGAGATCACGGGGCTGGGCACCGGCAGCTACGTCGTCGTCTTCGACGACCCGGGCGACCTGGCCACGCAGTACTACGACGGCGCGCTGACCTACGACACCGCCACCCCGGTCCCCGTGGTCGAGGGCGCCGGGGTCACGGGCATCGACGCGACCCTGGTCCCGGGCGGCTCCGTCTCGGGCACCGTGACCGACAGCACCGACGGCACGCCCGTGGCCGACGTCGTCGTCCAGGCCACGTCGCTCGGCTCCGACGCCACGGAGTACGCCTACACCGACGTCGACGGCACCTACGTCCTGCGGGGCGTCCTGCCCGGCGCCACCGTGGTCGAGTTCGCCGACTACGACGAGCGCTACCTCGGCGAGTGGTTCGACGACGCGCCCACCCTCGACGAGGCGACCCCGGTCACCGTCGTCCTCGGGCAGGACGTCCCCGACGTCGACGCCGCGCTCGACATCGACCCCCTGGGCCCGTCGTCGTCCTACGTGGTCACGGACCCGGTCCGGGTGCTCCAGCCCACCGCGCTCGACGCCGGGGGCACCCGCACCCTCACGCTGGAGGACGCCCCCGTCGGCGCGACCGCCGTGGCGCTCAACGTCACCGTGTCCGGCGTGACCGCGAACACGTACGTGTCCGCCTGCCCGCCGGAGGTGAGGTACTCGGTCTGCAGCCAGAAGTCGATCATCAACAGCAAGGGCCCGGACACGGCCAACTTCGTCCTGCTGAAGATGGGCGGCGACGACGGCAACCAGGTCCGCTTCTCCAACAACGCGGGCTCGGTCAACCTCATCGCCGACCTCCAGGGCTTCATGGTCGACGACAGGCTCGTGGGCTTCCCCGCGGGCGGCCAGGTCGAGGCCGCCTCGGCCGGCGGGCACCCCGACCTCGCCCGCACCCGGACGGACGTCGACCTCGCCGGGGCGGGCGCGCAGGCCGGGCTGGCCGCGGCGCTGGTCTCCGGCCCCGCGTCGTACCAGGCCAGCGACCCCGTCCGCGTGCTCGAGCCGTCCACCGTCACGGCGGGCGGGACCCGCACGCTGACCGTGCCCGACGTCCCGGTCGGCGCCACCGCCGTCGCCCTCAACCTCACGGTGTCGGGCGTCACGGCCAACACCTACGTCTCCGCCTGCCTGCCGGAGACGACCGTCGCCGTCTGCAAGGCCAAGAGCATCATCAACAGCCGTGGCCCGGACACGGCCAACTTCGTCGTGCTCCCGCTCGGCGGGCCCGACGGCGACCAGGTGAAGCTGTACAACAACGCGGGCAGCGTGAAGCTCATCGCCGACCTGCAGGGCTACATGGTCGGGGACGACACCGGCTGCGGCGCCACCGAGGTCCTGGCGGGCTGCGCGGCGCTCGAGGGCACCGCCGCGGCGGCCGTCCCCTCGCCCGCGGGCCGCTACCTGGTCACCGACCCGGTCCGGGTGCTCCAGCCCACGGCGGTCGGTCCCAAGGGCACCCGGACGCTCACCCTGACCGGGGTGCCGGACGGGGCCACCGCGGTGGCGCTCACCGTCACCGTCTCCGGCGTCACCGCGAACACGTACGTGTCGGCCTGCCCGCCCGAGGTCGCCGTGCTCGCGTGCTCGCAGAAGTCGATCATCAACAGCAGAGGGCCCGACACGGCCAACTTCGTCGTCCTCAAGCTGGGCGGCCCGAACGGCGACCAGGTCCGGTTCTCGAACAACGCCGGCAGCGTGAACCTCATCGCCGACCTCCAGGGCTGGTTCGTGGGCCCGGTCGGCTGAGCGTCCGCCCGCACCGCGGGCCCGGCGACGCCCGGCAGCCGACCTCGGCTGCCGGGCGTCGTCGTCCCGGCGGGCCCGACCGCTAGGGTCCTGCGCCATGGACATCGTCGTCCCCGACGCCCACGAGGCGCTGGCGGGGCTCACCGACGGGGCCACCATGGCCGTCGGCGGCTTCGGCCTGTGCGGGGTGCCCCGGGTGCTCATCCAGGCCGTGCTCGACCTCGGGGTCCGCGACCTCGAGGTGGTCTCCAACAACTGCGGGGTGGACGGCGCGGGACTCGGCCTGCTGCTGGAGGCGGGCCGGGTGCGCCGCGTCGTGGCCAGCTACGTCGGGGAGAACAAGGAGTTCGCGCGGCAGTACCTGTCGGGCGAGCTCGAGGTCGAGCTGACCCCGCAGGGCACCCTGGCCGAGCGGCTGCGCGCGGGCGGCTCCGGCATCCCGGCCTTCTTCACCCGCACCGGCGTGGGCACGGTCGTGGCCGAGGGCGGCCTGCCCTGGCGCTACGCCGCCGACGGCTCCGTCGCGGTGTCGTCGCCGCCCAAGCGGGTCGAGCGCTTCGCCGCCACCGCCGAGCCCGGGGGCGCCGAGGTCGACCACGTCCTGGAGCGCGCGATCGTCGCCGACGTCGCCCTGGTCCGGGCCGCCCGCGGCGACCGGCTCGGCAACCTGCAGTTCCATGCCTCGGCCCGCAACTTCAACCCGCTGGTGGCCATGTCCGGCCGGCTGTGCGTGGCCGAGGTCGAGGAGCTCGTCGAGCCCGGCGACCTGGACCCCGACACCGTCCACCTGCCCGGCGCCTTCGTGCACCGGGTCGTCCCCCTCACCCCGGACCAGGCCCGCGACAAGCTCGTGGAGCGTCGCACCACCACGCCGAGGAAGGACGCACGGTGAGCGAGCAGGTGCCCGCGGGCGACGCCCAGCACGTGGAGACGGCCACGACCACGGTCCACACCATGACGGCGGGGCTGAGCCGCGACCAGATGGCCGCCCGTGCCGCGCGCGAGCTGCGCGACGGCGACTACGTCAACCTCGGTATCGGCCTGCCGACCCTCGTCGCCAACCACGTCCCGGCCGGCGTCGAGGTCGTGCTCCAGAGCGAGAACGGCATCCTCGGCGTCGGGCCGTACCCGGACGAGGACGCCGTGGACCCGGACCTCATCAACGCGGGCAAGGAGACGGTCACGGTCCTGCCGGGGGCCAGCTACTTCGACTCCGCGACCAGCTTCGCCATGATCCGCGGCGGCAAGATCGACATCGCCCTGCTCGGGGCGATGCAGGTGACCCCGACCGGGGACATCGCCAACTGGCTCGTGCCCGGCAAGATGGTCAAGGGCATGGGCGGCGCGATGGACCTCGTCCACGGCGCCCGCCGGGTCGTCGTGATCATGGAGCACGTGGCCCGCGACGGCTCCCCCAAGCTCGTCGGCACCTGCTCGCTGCCGCTCACCGGCCGCGGCGTGGTCGACCGGGTCATCACCGACCTCGCCGTGCTCGACGTCGACCGGTCGGGTGCCTCCGGGTCGTTCGTGCTGCGCGAGCTGGCGCCGGGCGTCGAGCTCGCGACGGTGCTCGCGGCCACGGGCGCGCCGGTCCAGGTGCCGGACGGGTTCGTCACGTCCTGACCGGCAGCGGGCCGGAGCACTAGCGTCGTCCCCATGACAGTCGCCGTCACGGGAGCCGCCGGGTACATCGGCTCGCACGTCGCCCACCTGCTCGCCGACGCCGGGATCCACGTCCTCGCCGTCGACGACATGTCCGCCGGGCTGGGCAGCCGGATCGAGCAGTTCCCGCTGGTCGAGATCGACCTGGCCCGCGACGACGCTCCCGGTGTGCTGCGGGCGGCCTTCGCCCAGCACCAGGTGCGCGCCGTGGTCCACCTGGCCGCGCGCAAGGCCGTCGGGGAGTCCGTCGAGCAGCCGATGCGCTACTACCAGCAGAACGTCACCGGCCTGGCCAACGTGCTGACCGCGATGCAGCAGTCGGGCGTCGACCGGCTCGTGTTCTCCTCCTCCGCGGCCACCTACGGCATGCCCGACGTCGACCTGGTCTCCGAGGACCTGCGCTGCGAGCCGATCAACCCCTACGGCGAGACCAAGCTCGTCGGGCGAGTGGCTGGTCCGGGCGGCCACCCGGTCCTCCGACCTGCGCGCGGCGAGCCTGCGCTACTTCAACGTCGCGGGCACCGCCCGGCCGGAGCTGGCCGACACCGTCGTGGCCAACCTCGTGCCCATCGTCCTCAGCCGCTTCGCCGAGGGCCAGCCCGCCGCGGTGTTCGGCGACGACTACCCCACGCCGGACGGGACCTGCGTGCGCGACTACGTCCACGTCGCCGACCTCGCCGAGGCCCACGTCCGCGCGCTCACCTACCTCGAGCGCGACGAGCGGCCCCACGACGTGTTCAACGTCGGCACCGGCACCGGCGCCTCGGTGCTCGACGTGGTCGCGTCGCTGTCCCGGGCCCTGGGCCGCGAGGTCGCCACGGTCGTCGAGCCCCGCCGGGCCGGCGACCCGCCCCGCCTGGTCGCCTCGGTCGACCGCATCCGGGACACCCTCGGCTGGCACGCCACCCGGGACCTGGACGAGATCTGCCGCTCGGCCGTGGAGGCGTCCGGGGTGCGCTGACCGCCCCGGTCAGCCCTCGACGCGCGTGGTCGGCGGGCGCCCCGCGACCGACCGCGGCGACGATCTTGGCCAGCCGGAACCGGACGGCCAGCCCCACCCGGACCACGGCCCGCAGCGGCAGCCACCGCGGGCCGGACCAGCGCTTCGACACGTAGCGCCGGGCGGCCACGTGGTGCGCGCGCAGCATCGGGGCCGGGTCGGCGCGCCAGGTGTGCCCGCCGACGTGGGTGACCCGGGCGCTCGGCACGTACACCGACGACCAGCCCGCCGCGGCGAGCCGCTCCCCCAGGTCGAGGTCCTCGAAGAACATGAAGTAACCCTCGTCGAAGCCGCCGACCGCCTCGAACGCCTCGCGCCGCAGCAGCAGGCAGGAGCCGGACAGCCACCCGGTCACGCGCTCGCCCGACCTCGGCGGCCTCCTGCCGGTAGGCCCCGGTCCACGGGTTGCGCGGCCACACCCAGCCGACCAGGGCGTGCCCGATCCCGCGCCCGAGGGACGGCAGGGCCCGGGCCGACGGGTACAGCAGGCCGTCGGGGTCCTGCACCAGCGGGCCGAGGGCGCCCGCCCGGGGGTGGCGGCCGCCGGCGGCCAGCAGCTCGTCCAGCGCGCCCGGGCGCCCACTCCACGTCCGGGTTGGCCACCACGAGCCAGGGAGCGGTGCCGACCGCGGCCCCGCGGTTGGCGGCCGTGCCGTAGCCGAGGTTGCCGCCCGCTGCGCAGCAGCCGTGGCCCGCCCGGCGGCCTCCGCGGCCTCGGGACCCCGTCGGTGGAGCCGTTGTCGGCCATGACCACGCCGGGCGCGGCGCGACGTCGCGCGCCGCCAGGGAGTCCAGGAACCGCGGCAGCGTCTCGCCCGGGGAGTACGTGACGACGACGACGTCGACCATCCGCCGCGCTGTCGGGCCGCCCGGGTGCTGTCCGGGCTCGCGGCCGCCGTCGGTGCCCCCGGTCACCGGCGGGCCCTGCCGCCGCGGCGTGCCAGGCCCGGACGTGCACCTCGGCGCTGGCGTCCCACGTGAAGCCCAGCGCCCGCTCGCGCGCCGCCCGCCCGAGCCGCTCGCCGCCGCTCGCGGGTCGGCGTGGAGCACGGCCAGCGCGTCGGCGACCGACGCCGGGTCGGGCTCGCAGTAGGCGACCGCGTCCCCGCCCACCTCGGGCAGCGACAGCAGCCGGGTGGTGAGCACCGCCGCCCCGCACGCCATCCCCTCGAGCACCGGCAGCCCGAAGCCCTCGCCGAGGCTGGGGTAGGCCACGAGCTCGGCGCCGGACAGGAACCCCGGCAGGTCGTCGTAGGGCAGGTAGCCCGGCCGCAGCAGCGGCATCCCGCCGGCACGGTGGCCAGCACGGCGGGCAGGGCGGTGTCCCAGCCGGGCCCGCCCGGCCAGCACCAGGGCGGGGACCGCGGCCGGGTCCTCGGCGTGCAGGCCGGCGAAGGCGCGCACCCAGCCGCGGACCAGTGCCGCCGACGTTCTTGCGCGGCTCCACCGTGGCCAGGAACGCGATCCACGGCCGCTCGCCCAGGCCGAGGCCGCGGGCGACCCGCGCCCGCTCGGCGGCGTCCACGGGCGCGAACACGTCCGGCGTCCACGCCGTGCAGGGCGACGTCGACGCGGTCGGGGTCGGCGCCGGTGAGGCGCACCACCTCCTCGCGCGTGGCCTCCGACGGCACCACGCAGCGCGCCGCCCGGCGCACCGCGCGCCGCGTCGCGGCCCGGAACGTGGCCGCCTTGACCGGCAGGTGCACGCCCGGGTCGGTGAAGAACGTCGCGTCGTGCAGCGTGACGACGCTGGCCGCCCCCGGGCGGGCGGGGCGGTGTAGTGGGGGCTGTGCAGGACGTCGGCCCCCACCGCGCGCGACCAGCCGCGGCAGGCCGGTCTGCTCCCAGACCAGCCGTCGGGCCCGCGGACGCGGTCGACGCGGGCGCGACGACGACCTCGCGCACCCCGAGCGTCGGCCACCGTCTGCGGCGTCCCGCTCCTGGCACACGACGACCGGGTCCTCGCCGCGCCGCGGCCAGCGCCTGGAGCAGGGCGTCCGTGTAGCGCCCGACCCCCCCGCGGTCGGCAGGCACGGCGGTGGCATCGAGGAGCACGCGGGGTCCGGGCATCGCGCGAACGGTACCGTCACGGCGTGGGGCGACCGGGACAGGACCGGCCGGCGCCGCAGCCCGGGCCGCCCGCCTCCGCGTGGCCGTCACCGTCGAGCAGTCCTGGCAGCGCGTGCCCGGCGGGACGGCGGCCTCCACCAACGCCCTGCTCGCCGAGCTGGCCCGGCGCGAGGACACCGACGTCTGGGGCGTCGCCGCCCGGCACCGCTCCCCCGCGCCCCCGCCCTGGCAGCCCCCCGTGCCGGTGCACCACCTGCCGCTTGCCCCGCACCGCCCTCTACCGGAGCTGGCACGCGCTGCGGTCGCCGCCCGTGCACGCCTGCGGCGGCCGCCGCCCCGACGTCGTCCACGCCACCTCCCCCGCCGTGCCGCCCGCCTCGGCGCCCCTCGTGGCGACCGTCCACGACCTCGCCTTCCTCGACCGGCCCGAGCTGTACACCCCGCGCGGCGTCCGCTTCCTCGGCCGCGGCACGGACCTGGCCCGCCGGCACGCGGCCGCCGTCGTCGTCCCCAGCCAGGTGGTGCGCGCCGAGTGCCTGGCCGCAGGGTTCGAGGCGTCCCGCCTGCACGTGGTCCCCCACGGCGTCCGGGTCCCCGACGTCGCGCCGGCGGCGGTCACCGCGCTGCGCGAGCGCCTGGACCTGTCCGGCCCCTACGTCATGTGGTGCGGCACCCACGAGCCGCGCAAGAACCTCGCCACCCTGCTGCGCGCGTTCGAGCTGCTCGTCGACGACGGGCACGACCTGCGCCTGCTCCTGGTCGGTCCCGAGGGCTGGGGACCGCAGGCCGCGCCCCCCGCCGCGGTGGCGGCCCGGGTCCGGACCGCCGGCTTCCTCGACCCGGCCGAGCCTGGACGCCGCCTACGCCGGCGCCGCCGCGTTCGCCTACCCGTCGCTGCGCGAGGGCTTCGGCATGCCCGTGCTCGAGGCCATGGCCCACGGCGTGCCGGTGGTCACCACGCGGGGCTCGGCGATGGCCGAGTTCGCGGCCGGGGCCGGGGTGCTCGTCGACCCCGAGGACCCCGCCGAGGTGGCCGCGGGCGTCCTGGACGTGCTGGGACGCCGGGACGTGCTCGGCGCCGCGGGCCGTGCGACGGCGGCGGCGTCGACGTGGGAGGCCGCCGCCGACCGGCTGCGCGGGGTGTACGCCGTGGCCGCGGGCACGGCCGCCGGGCCCGCCTGAGCGCCCGCCGGGCGCCGGGCGGGTGGCCGGGCGCACCCCGGCCTGCAGTTACGATCGCGGCGTTTGCGACACGACGGGAGAACGTGTGAACCAGGACGAGGGCCTCGTCAGGGCGCTGTACGTGGGCGTGGTGACGCGCCTGGCGGGCTGCTCGACGGCACCCGGCTGCTGCGGGCCTGGGACCGACGCGTGCTCGCCGCCCCCCGGGGCCGGCTGTTCCACCTGCGCACCCTCCTCGCGCTGCACCGCGCCGAGGACCTCGTCCCGCTCGACCTGCCGTGGTGGACGTACCAGGCGCGCGACCGCGTAGAGGCTTCCTCGCCGGCCGGGGCGACCAGGCCCGCGTCCTGGAGTTCGGCTCCGGCGCCAGCACGCTGTGGCTGGCCCGGCGGGCCACCGCGTGGACGCCGTGGAGCACCACGACTGTGGGCGGGCCGGGTGCGGGCCTGCTCGCCGCGACGCCCGGCCTGCGCGCCACGCCGGAGCTGCACGTCCCGGCCGTCACGGGCTCCCCGCGCCCCGGTGGTGCCCTCCGGGGCCCCGACCGGCCGGGGCCTGGACTTCGCGGCCTACGTCGACCTGCCCGCCACCCTGGGCACCACCTTCGACCTCGTGCTCGTCGACGGCCGCGCCCGCGAGGAGTCGCTGCTGCGGGCGCTGCCCCTGCTCGCCCCCGACGGCCTGCGCTGCTCGACGACACCCAGCGCGCCCGCTACCAGCCCACCCTGCGCCGCCTGGCGGAGCAGGGCTGGCGGGTGGAGACCACCCGCGGCGCCACCCCCTGCCAGCCCTTCCCGCGCGAGACGACCCTCATCAGCGCAGGACCCACCAGCACAGGACCCACCGGCACAGGACCCACCGGCACAGAGCCGACCGCCCCGGCATGAGGCGTCCCCGGCCCACCCGGCAGCTGCTGACCGCGCTCGCGCTGGTGGTCGTCGTCGTGGTCGGGGTGTGGGCGGTGTACCCGCGCCGGGCCGAGGTCGGCGGCGCCCTGCGCACCTTGGAGCCGGTGGAGCTGCTGCTGTCGGCCGCGGCCACCGTGGTGGGCGTGGCCCTCACCGCGGAGGTGTGGCGGTCGTGGCTGCGGGCCCTGGGCAGCGACCTGCCCGTCCTCACCGCGCACCGGGTCTTCTACCTCACCCAGTCCGCGAAGTACCTGCCGGGCGGGCTGTGGCCGCTGGCCGCGCAGGCCGCCGTGTCGCGCCGGTTCGGGGTGCCGGTGGGCGCCATGGTCACGGCCTCCTCGCTGTTCATGCTCACCCACGTGGTGTCGGGCGCGGCCGTCGGCCTGGCCCTGCTGGGGTCCACGTCCAACGAGTACGTCGCCGCCTCGGCGCAGGTCCTGGCCCTCGCCGGTCTGCTGGCGCTCACGCCCCCGGGGGTGCGGCTGCTCGTCGGGCTCGCGCGCCGGCTCCGCGTGCCCGTCTCCGTGCCCACGCCCACCTGGGGGGCGACCGCGCGGGCGCTCGGGCTGATGCTGGGCGCCTGGCTCTGCTACGGCGTGGCGCTCGTCCTGGTCGCCCGGGGCGCCGACGCCCCGGAGGTCGGCCTGCTGCTGGGGACCGGGGCCTTCGCGTCGGGGTGGACCGTGGGCTTCCTGGCCCTCGCGGTGCCCGCCGGCGTCGGGGTGCGGGAGTCCGTCGTGGTGACCGCCCTCGTCGGCACCGGGACGGCCGAGGGCACCGCGCTCGTGGTCGCCGTGGTGAGCCGGGCCCTGTTCACGGTGGTGGACATCGGCCTGGCCCTGGCCTCCGTCGGCGTCGTCGGGCGCCTCGCGGAGCCACCGGCCGACAGCAGCACCGAGCAGGGCAGCACCGAGCAGGGCAGCACCGACCTGGGCAGCACCGAGCACGACAGCACCGAGCACGACAGCACCGATCGGGACGGCCGCACCGCCGTGAAGGACGACGACCGCCCGGCCGAGGACCTGCGCGGCGCCTGAGGGGCGCCGCCCGGCGGCCGCTCAGCCCTCGCGGAGGTCCAGGGCGTGGCCGGGCACCTGCGCGACGTGGTCGTCGGTGAGGAAGAAGGTGTTGAGGGAGTCCGTGGCCCCGAGCACCAGCCGCTCGCCGGAGAAGGTGAAGGCCCGGTAGCCGAGCCCGGCCAGCATGGCCGTGCTGCCCGCCGAGGGGTGCTCCACCAGCAGCACGGGGTGGCAGCGGGCCAGCGTCCGGGCCCCGCCCTGCAGGGCGGCGAGGTCGGCGCCCTCGACGTCCACCTTGACGATGTCCGGGTCGACGGCCAGGTCGTCCATCGGGACCAGGTCGACCTCCTCCAGCACCACCCGCGCCCGGGACGGCGAGAAGCCCAGGAAGCTCTCGGGCGCGAGGAACTCCTCGGCCAGGCTCCGCTCGCCGGCCGCGCGGGTGTCCCACGCGGTGTGCCCGTACACGGGCACGTGCAGGTCCAGCCGGCCCCGGCGGTCGCCCAGCCCGACGTTCTCCACCCGCACGCCGGGGAAGCGGCTGCGCAGGTGGTCGGCGAGGTGGCGGTGCGGCTCCACCGCGACGATGCGCGGGTCCTGCAGCACCAGGCGCAGCGAGCGGATGCTCTGGCCCCGGTTGGCCCCGACGTCCAGGACGGTCGAGGGGCGCCGGTCGAAGTGCGCGAGGGCGCGGAAGTCGTCCTCGTGGACCCGGCGCCGGGCCCGGGCGGGCAGGTCCCGGAGCTCGCGCAGGCCGAGCAGGCTGCGGCTCGGGACGTAGGACGCCGCCGAGCGCACGGCGCGCACGCCGAGGTCCCCGATTCCCATGCCGGGACCCTAGCCGTCCCCGGTGCCGGGGACGGTCAGGGCGAGGGCGGGTCGGTGGCGCCGGTCCCCGCGTCCAGCAGGGCCAGGTCGGCGGCCACCATCCGGGCCACGACCTCCTCGAAGGCCACGGTCGGCGCCCACCCGAGACGGTCGCGGGCCCTGGACGCGTCGCCGACCAGGTCCACCCCGTCCACCGGACGGAAGAACCGGGGGTCGACCTGGACCAGGTGCTCCCAGCGCCCGACCCCGGCCGCCGCGAACGCCGCGGCCACCAGCTCGCGCACGGTGTGCCCGCGGCCGGTGGCGACCACGTAGTCGTCGGGGGTCTCCGCGGCCGCCATCCGCACCATGGCGTCGACGTGGTCCGGGGCCCAGCCCCAGTCCCGCCGCGCGTCGAGGTTGCCGACCCGCAGCACGTCCTCGCGGCCACGGGCGATGGCGGCGACGGTCGACGTGGTCTTGCGCGTGACGAACGACGTCGGCCGCCGGGGCGACTCGTGGTTGTAGAGCACCGCGGAGCCGACGTGGTGCCCGGCCTGCCGGTACACCGCCCCGAGGTGCAGCGCGTAGGCCTTGGCGGCGCCGTAGGGCGACGCGGGCGCCACCGGGGTGCGCTCGTCCTGCGGCGAGGTCGTCGTCGCGCCGAACACCTCGGCGCTGCAGGCGAGCACCGTGCGCGGCCCGCCCCCGGGGACGGCGGCCACGGCGGCGAGGAGCCGGGCGACCGGGGCGGCGGTGAGGTCGGCGGTGCGGGCCGGCTCGGCCCAGGACTGCGCGACGGAGGAGACGCCGGCCAGGTGGTGGACCACGTCCGGGGCGACCTCGCGCAGCAGCCGGTCGAACAGGTCGGGCTCGGCCAGGTCGCCCACGTGCGGCCGCACCCCCGTCGGGACGGGCCCGGACCCGGCGCGGACCAGCCCGTGGACCTCCCAGCCCTCGGCCACGAGCCGCTCGGCGAGGTAGCTGCCGTCCTGCCCCGTGACCCCCGTGACGAGGGCCCGCCCCCCGCTCACCGCCTCAGCCCCTCGTCGCGCGCTGCTCCGCGAGGTCGGCGTCGACCATCATGCGGACCAGGTCCACGAAGGCGACCGTGGGGGTCCAGCCGAGCCGCTCGCGCGCCTTGGTGGGGTCCCCGACGAGCAGGTCGACCTCGGCCGGGCGGAGGAAGCGGGGGTCCAGCACCACCTTGTCCGACCAGTCGTCGATGCCGACGTGGCCGAAGGCGACGTCGAGCAGGTCGCGGATCGACCGGGTCTCCCCCGTGGCGACCACGTAGTCGTCGGCCTCGTCCTGCTGGAGCATGCGCCACATCGCGTCGACGTAGTCGCCCGCGAAGCCCCAGTCCCGGCGGGCGTCCAGGTTGCCGAGGGTCACGCACGTCCTGCGTGCCGAGGGCGATCCTCGCCACCGCCCGGGTCACCTTGCGCGTGACGAACTCCGGTCCGCGCCGCGGCGACTCGTGGTTGAACAGGATCCCGCTGCTGGCGTGCATGCCGTAGGACTCGCGGTAGTTGATGGTCATGTAGTGCCCGTAGACCTTGGCCACGCCGTACGGCGAGCGGGGCCACAGCAGCGTGGTCTCGCGCTGGGGCACCTCCTGGACGCGGCCGAACATCTCCGAGCTGGAGGCCTGGTAGAACCGCACCCGGCCGGCGTCCGCGCCCGCGTGCAGCCGGACCGCCTCGAGCATGTTGAGCACTCCCTGGGCGGTGACCTCGGTGGTGAGGTGGGCGTTCTCCCAGGAGTAGGCGACGAACGAGATGGCCCCGAGGTTGTAGACCTCGTCGGGCTGCGCCGTGGCCATGGCCCGCATGAGGCTGGACAGGTCGGTGAGGTCGCCGGTCAGGAGGCGGACCTCGGGGACGAGCTGCTGGACGAGCTCGATCTTGGGGTTGTTCTGCCCCCGGACCAGGCCGAACACCTCGTAGCCCTTGGCCAGGAGCAGCTCGGACAGGTAGAGCCCGTCCTGGCCGGTGATGCCGGTGACGAGCGCGCGGCGACCCTGCGTGGGCAGGCTCACCGCAGCCCGGCCACGTACGCCGCCACGGCGTCCGCGTCGGGCAGCAGCCCCTGCTGCCGGGCCTCGTCCAGCGTGGGGGCCACCCGGTCCTTGTCGGACAGCTGGACCTCCAGCGCCGAGCCGTCCCGCGCCGTGGTCGGCCAGTCGATCCCCACCTCGGGGTCGAGGGGGTGGATGCCGTGCTCGCGGCCGGGCGAGTACCCGGTGGAGCACAGGTAGGCCACCGTGCTCCCGTCGGCCAGCGACAGGAAGGCGTGGCCCAGGCCCTCGCCCAGGTAGATCGCCCGCCGGTCGACGTCGTCGAGCAGGACCGAGTCCCACGCGCCGAAGGTCGGGCTGCCGACCCGGATGTCGACCACGACGTCGAGGACCGCGCCGGCCAGGCAGGTCACGTACTTGGCCTGCCCGGGCGGGACGTCGGCGAAGTGGATCCCGCGCAGCACCCCGGCCGCGGAGACGGAGCAGTTCGCCTGGCGCAGGTCGAGCCGGTGCCCGACCGCCTCGGTGAACGCCTCGTCCTTGAACCACTCGAGGAAGACCCCGCGGGGGTCGCCGAACAGCTTCGGGGTGACCTCCCACGCGCCGGGGACGGCGAGCTCGCGCAGCTGCACCGCTCAGCCGCCCAGCGAGGCGCGCTGCTTGAGCGGCTCCCACCACGACCGGTTGTCCCGGTACCACGCGACCGTGGCCGCGAGGCCCTCGTCGAAGCGCACCCGCGGCTCGTAGCCCAGCTCCTCGCGGATCTTGCGGATGTCCACGGAGTAGCGGCGGTCGTGGCCCTTGCGGTCCTCGACCGGGACGACGGCGTCCCACTCCCGGCCCGTGGCCGTGAGGAGGCGCTCGGTGAGCTCCTTGTTGGTGAGCTCGGTCCCGCCGCCGATGTTGTAGACCTCGCCGGAGCGCCCGCCCTGCAGCACCAGCTGGATGCCGCGGCAGTGGTCGTCGACGTGCAGCCAGTCGCGGACGTTCTGCCCGTCGCCGTACAGGGGCACCGTGCCGCCGTCGAGCAGGTTGCTGACGAACAGCGGGATGACCTTCTCGGGGAACTGGTACGGGCCCGTAGTTGTTGGAGCAGCGGGTCACGCAGACCGGCAGGCCGTGGGTGCGGTAGAAGGCGCGGGCGAGCAGGTCGCTGCCCGCCTTGGACGCCGAGTACGGGCTGTTGGGCTCCAGGGGCTGGTCCTCGGGCCACGAGCCGTTCTCGATCGAGCCGTACACCTCGTCGGTGGAGACGTGGACGAACTTGTCGACCCCGTGGCGCAGCGCGGCGTCGAGGAGGACCTGGGTGCCGACGACGTTGGTGAGGACGAAGTCCGCGGCGCCGCCGATCGAGCGGTCCACGTGGGACTCCGCCGCGAAGTGCACGACGTGGTCGGCCTCGGCCAGCAGCGGGTCCACGACCTCGGCGTCGCGGATGTCGCCGGTGACGAAGCGCAGCCGGGGGTCCTCGGCGACGGGGTCCAGGTTGGCGCGGTTGCCCGCGTAGGTCAGGGCGTCCAGGACGACGACCTCGTCGGGCGCGTACCCCTCGTAGCCGCCCTGCAGGACGGTCCGGACGTAGTGGCTGCCGATGAACCCGGCTCCGCCCGTGACGAGCAACCGCATGAACGCTCCTGTACGTCGGCGGCGCGGGACCTGACCGCCCGCGCCTGCGCACCCGCACCGGACTGCACCGGCCGAGCGGTGGTACAGACTACGCACCCATGCGCGGAATCATCCTCGCCGGCGGGTCCGGCACGCGGTTGCACCCCATCACGCTCGGGACGAGCAAGCAGCTCGTCCCGGTGTACGACAAGCCGATGATCTACTACCCGCTGAGCACGCTGATGCTCGCGGGCATCCGCGACGTCCTCGTCATCACCACCCCGCACGACGCCGAGGCGTTCCGCCGCCTGCTCGGCGACGGCTCCCAGTTCGGCGTGGCCATCTCCTACGCCGTGCAGGCCGACCCGAACGGCCTCGCGCAGGCCTTCGTCATCGGCGCGGACTTCGTCGGCACCGAGAAGTCGGCCCTGGTGCTGGGCGACAACATCTTCTACGGCCAGGGTCTCGGCAGCCAGCTCCAGCGCTACGCCGACGTCGACGGCGCGGCCGTGTTCGCCTACTGGGTGGCCGACCCCCAGGCCTACGGCGTCGTCGACTTCGACGCCGACGGCCGCGCCACCGACCTCGCCGAGAAGCCCGCGGAGCCCAAGAGCAACTACGCCGTGCCGGGGCTGTACTTCTACGACAACGACGTCGTCGCGATCGCGCGGGACCTGCAGCCGTCGGCGCGGGGCGAGTACGAGATCACCGACGTCAACCGGCACTACCTGGAGCAGGGGCGGCTGCAGGTGGAGGTCCTCCCCCGCGGCACCGCGTGGCTGGACACCGGCACGTTCGACTCGATGCTCGAGGCCGGCAACTTCGTGCGCACCCTGGAGGACCGGCAGGGCCTGAAGGTCGGCTGCCCCGAGGAGGTCGCCTGGCGCCGGGGGTTCCTGTCCGACGACGAGCTCCGCCAGCGCGGCGAGGCGACGCTCAAGAGCGGCTACGGCCGCTACCTGCTCGAGGTGCTCGAGCGGGGCCACTGACCCCCGACGGTCACGCCGTCTGCACCGTCACCCCATCTGCACCGTCAACCACATCTGCACGGTCACCACATCTGCACGGTGGCGGTCGTCCCGGCGCCGGCCGGGACGCTGGTCGCCCGGTGGGCCAGCCACGTCCGGAAGCCGCCCACGTCGTCCAGGACGTGGACCTCGACCGTGCCGCTGCCCGTGCCCTGGAGCTTGAGCGCGTACAGCTCGTAGGTCCCGTCGCGGTCGTAGTCGCCCCAGCCGAAGCGGAACGTCGACGTCGTGGACAGGTGCAGCGCGGTGGCGGCGTGCAGGTCGAACGTCTTCCAGCCGCTCTGCGCGGTGAGGCGGTGGACCTCGGCCATCCCCGAGCCGGTGCTGCCGCCGTAGACGACGGCCGTGAGGGCGCCCTGCTGCGCCGCGTCCCCGACGACGAAGTCCATCGTCCCCGGCTGGACCTGCGCGAAGCCGGTCGCCTTCTGCGAGACCCACCGGGTGTAGCCGGAGTCCTCGCTCAGCACGTGCACCTCGACCGTGCCGGAGGCCCCGCCGCGCGTGCGGACCGCGAACAGGTCCGCGTCGCCGGAGCCGAGCAGGCTGGCCACGCCGAGCTCCCACTCCCCGCCCTCGGGCACCGCGGGCAGCGGGGTCGCCGCGTGGGTGCTGAACTGCTGGTAGCCGCTCGCGCCGGTGAGGGTGTGGACCTCCACGCGCCCCGAGCCCGTGCCGCGCAGCCGCACGGCCACGAGGTCGGGCGGGGCGGACGTGCCGTCGCCGAAGGCGAAGAAGCGCCACTGCGACAGGTCCGTGGCGCCGAGGGCGCTGACGACGGACGTCGTGACGAAGGGCAGCCCGGACTGGGTGGCCACCGACGTGACCCGCGTCGATGCGCCCGTGCCGACCACGACCACGTCGCCGTCCGTGCGCCCGGCGGACGCGCCGCGGAAGGCGACCCAGGTGCTGCGCAGGCCGAGCCGGTCGCGCACCTGCTGCCCGCTGGCGGTCACCGAGCCGCCCGTCCCCGTGATGCGCAGCTGCTCGAGGCGGCCGCCGAGGTCGCCGTGGCCGTCGCGCGCCACCACCTCCAGGGAGCGCAGCGTCCCCACGGTGGGCCAGGCGCGCTGCACCTGCGCGGCGCTGACCCGGGTGGTCCAGCTGTGGCTGGTGTTGCGGCTGTCGACGCCGTCCCACGGGTCGGCCTGGGCGGGCCAGGACCCGCTGGCCACGGTCCACCCGCCGTTGCTGGCGCTGAACTCGGCCCGGACGACGGCACCGGAGCGGCGCAGCACGAGGTTCCGGGTCGGCGTCGACGGCGGCGGTGGCCTGCGGGGTCTCCTGGGACGTGAGCACGCCGCCGGAGATCAGGGCCTTGCCGCCGTAGACCTGGCAGCTGGTGGTGTCGAGCACGTCGTAGCGGCTGTTCCCCCCCGAGCAGCTGCTCCAGGCGTACGAGCGGGCCGCCACGGCCTGCGACTGCAGGGCCGCGGGGGCGAAGTACGACGGCGACTCGCGCGGCACCACGCCGTACAGGTACTGCTCCATGTCGAGGGTGTTGACCACGTCCAGGCCCGAGGAGGTGCGGTGGACGGTGATGCCGCCGCGGTACTCCCGCTCGACCCCGCCGGGCAGGGCCACCCAGTAGGTGGGCAGGCCGGTGAGGACCACCGGGCCCGTCACCCGGCCCGAGGGCCACGCCGGGTTCTGCGCGTCGACCCAGGCCGTGCCCGAGCGGTACTGCACGCGCAGGAAGCCGTCCGAGGCGCGCACCACCCGCGCGGAGGTGCCCAGCCCGGTCCAGCTGATCGACACGCCCGTGGCCTGGTCCGTGAGGCGCAGGGCGTCGTTGGCCCGGACCCGGAAGTCGGCGTCGTCGCTGAGGCGGACCCGGACCGGACCGTGCGGCACCGCCTCCAGCGTCGAGCCCGGGTAGTAGAAGGCGAGCACCTGGGCCGCGGTCCGGCCCTGGAGGGCACCGCCCTGGGCGCCCCACTGGCTCATCCCCCGGCCGTGGCCGAAGCCGTGCCCGACCACGTCGAAGCCGCCGGCGGCGTCGGGGGCGACCACCTCGGCGGCGGCCGCCGGCGGAGCGAGCAGGACCTGGCCGAGCAGGACCTGGCCGACCACGGCGAGCACGAGGCCCACGGCGGCCGCCCCCCGTCGCCTCGGTGCGGTGCGCGGACTGCTGTGCATCGTGGTGCTCCTGTCCTGTGCTGCGACCACGGTACGCCCGTGGCACCCCCTGACGGGGCCCCATCGGCACGTCGGGCCGGGACCTGGACCGGACCCGGCCGCGGGATGATGCCGGCGTGGACAGCATGCCCCCCGCCCCGCCGCCCGCGACCGGCGGCCTGTGGCCCGGCCCCGGCTGGGGCGCGCTGGACGTGCTCGTCGTGGTGGTCACCTACCGGGGCGGCCCGAGCCTGCGCCGCTGCCTGGACGGGCTGGCCGCCCAGCGGCCGGCGGGCCCGGGGCTGCCGCTGCCGCGCCACCACCTGCTCGTGGTGGACAACGGCGGCACCGCGGCCACCCGCGACGTCCTGGCCGCGCTGGCGGGGCGGGACGACGCCGACGTGGTCGCGTCCGGGCGGAACCTGGGCTTCGCGGCGGGCGCCGACGTGGGGCTGGACCCTGCGGCCGCGGCGGCGCGCGAGGGCCGGTGGCCCGACGGGCTCGTGGTGCTGGTCAACGACGACGCGGTGCCGCGGCCGGACTTCCTGGCCCGGATGTGGGCCGCGCACCGGGCGGCCGGCGAGGACGTCGCCGCCCTCACCGGACTCCTGCTCATGGCCGGCACGGACGGCACGGTGAACTCCACCGGCACCCTGCTGCGCTCGCGCGGAAGCGCCGAGGACCGCGACGCGGGGAGGGCCTCGGCCGACCTCCCGCCCGGCGGGGCGCCCGCCGAGGTGTTCGGCTTCTGCGGCGGGGCGGCCGGCCTGCGCGCGGCCGCCCTGGCCCGCGTGGGGACGCTGGACCCGGGGTGGTTCCTCTACTACGAGGACGTCGACCTGTCGTGGCGGATGCGCGCGGCGGGGCTGCGGGTGCTGCACGTCCCCGACGCGGTGGTCGAGCACGAGCTCGCGGCCAGCAGCGGCACGACGAGCCCGGTGTTCCGCTTCCACAACGACCGCAACGCGCTGCTGACGTTCACCCGCCACGCGCCGGCCGCGGTGGTGTGGCGGTCCTGGCTCCGCTTCCCGCTCGCGGTCGCGTGGCACGCGGCGCGCCCGGAGACCCGTCCCCTGGTCGGGGTGAGGCTCCGGGCGCTGCGCGCGGCGCTGGTGCTGCTGCCCCGCACGCTGGCCGAGCGGCGCCGGCTGTGGCCGGAGCCGGGCCGCCGGCGGGAGGTCGCGGCGCGGTGGCTGGACCGCGACCGCTGACCCGCCGGCGCCCGGGGGCTCAGCCGATCGACACCTGCCACGCCGGGTACGGCAGCTCGGGCAGCGAGGTCGCGCGGTGCAGGACGAACTCGCCGGTACTGGCTGGAGCCGGTGAGCACGTGCACCTCGGAGCGGCCGCTGCCGGTCTCGCCCACCTTGAGCAGGTAGAGGTCCTGGATCCCGTCGCCGGTGTAGTCGCCGGTGGTGAAGGCCCACTTGGTCAGGGGGCCGAGCTCGGCCGGCACGCCGCGGTGCAGGGTGAAGGTCTGGTAGCCGCTGCTCGCGGAGACCACGTGCAGCTCCATCTTGCCGGTGCCCGTGGTGCCGCCGTGCTTGATGAGCCACAGGTTGCGGTCGTCGTCCATGAGCAGCTTGACCTCGCCCTGGGCATAGCCCGAGGCGAAGGCCGTCCCGGTCTGCAGGGAGAAGGTCGAGTAGTCGCTGGCCGCGGACAGGATGTGCACGTCCATCATCCCGCCGGCCCCGGCCGTGTCGACGAAGACCAGGTCGGCACGCCCGTCCGGGCCGGTGCTCACGTCGATCTGCCAGCGCCGGTCGGGCGTGAACGCCGCGAGCGGCGCCGTGGTGCTCAGCACGCGGCTGCGGTAGCCGCTCGCCCAGGAGTAGACGGACACCTCGACCTTGCCCGAGGAGGCGCCGGCCGCGCGGACGGCGATGAGGTCCGGGCGGGTGTCGCCGCGGTAGGAGCCGACGAAGAAGCGCCACTGGTCGGGGTTCTGCCCGGCCAGGCCCGAGGCGACGCTGACCATCCGGTTGCGGAAGGAGGAGGACCGGCTGTCGGCGTGCAGCTCCACGGCGTCGGAGGCCCCGCCCGCGGTCACGGCGAACAGGTCGCCGTGCTGGCCGTCCTCGGCCGAGGCCTGGTAGGCGGCGGCCTGGCTGCGGATCGAGCCGAGCTGGGCGTACAGGTTCTTGCCGGGGCAGGCGGTGAGGCCCACGTCGCGGTGGCCGAAGATGTTCGGCAGCGTGACCTTCGTGCCGGCCGAGTAGCGGGAGGTCCCGCCGCCGGCCGAGGTGAGGGTCACCGAGGCGCCGACCGAGCGGCCGTAGAGCGCGAGCTTCCACCCGGCGACGCGGGCGATGGCGCTGACCATGGCGGGCGGGGCGGCGACGAGCTCGTAGTTGCCGAGCGCGGAGATGCCGAAGGTGCGGTCGTTGAAGCCGCCGGCGTGCGCGCCGACCACGGGGCGGTCCATCCCGCCGCCGCGGCCCTCGAACACCTGGCCGTACTTGTCGACGAGGAAGTTGTAGCCGACGTCGCACCAGCCCAGCGCGCCCTGGTGGTAGCTCTGGATGCCGCGGACCAGGCCGGCGCTCTGCGCGGCCGTGTAGTCGTTGCTGCCGGCGGTGTGGTGGACGGTGGCCGCCACGACGGTGCTGGAGTAGGACGTGCTGCACCGGCCCGCGGCGGCACCCCACTGGGCGCGGGTGATGATGGCGGGACGGGCGACGCTGGCACCGGCACCGCTCAGGGGGGTGCTCGTGGTGCCCGCGCCGTCGGCGGCGGACTCGCCCGGGTCGACGAGGACGGCCTCGAGGTCCGCGGGGGCCTCACCGTCGACGGTCTCCACCCGGACCTGCACGCCGTCGGCGTCCGCGGTGACCAGGGGCTCGGTGGCCACGACGTCGGCCGCGCGGGCGGCCTCCTCGGTGCCCGCGTCGGGGCCGTCGTCCACGACGGGCAGGGGCGTCCAGGGGGTCCAGCCGTCGGCCTCGTGGACCCGGACCTGGACCCGGGTGCGTCGTGCGCCCACGCCCTCGTCGGCCCAGGTGACGCCCATGACGGCGAACTCCTCGGTGCTGATGCGGTCGGTGAGCACGGCGGGGGCCTCGGCGCTCATCTCCGCCGGGACCGGGCTGGCCACGGGGCTCGCCAGCGGGCTGCGGGGCGGCGCTCGGGGCGGCGCTCGGGGCAGGGGCCGTGGCCGGGGCCGGGGCGGTCGAGGCCTCCGGCGCGGCGGCCGGGTCGGTGTCCTCGGCCGATGCCGTCTCCTGGCCGACGAGCTCGCCGGCCGCGGAGAACGACAGGGTGCGGATCTCGACGTCGGGGGCGGCGGTCGTGCCGGCCGGGACGGAGAGCACGTCGAAGACGAGCAGTCCGCAGGTGAGGGTGACCGCGCCGAGCGCGCTGACGGTTCGTCTCATCGAGGTGTCCTCAAGGATCGCGGGCGGGATCGACCGACGGACGGGGCCGACCCAGGTCCCATCGGGCGGCCCTCCCGCGGCCTTGAGCCCCGAGGACCGCCCGTTCCGGGAGGGTCAGCCCCCCCGGACCTCCCGTGCCAGGCGGCGCACCCGCCCGGCGGCCCGGGAGCCGACCTCGCGGACCCCTCCCTCGGCCAGGTACCGCTTGGCCAGCGCCAGGTCGTCGCGCAGCCCCGGCCGCGGCGCCCGGAACAGGTGCCCGGGCAGCGGCTGGCCGTCGGCGAGGTCGGCGGCCCGCCGGGGCGAGCGGCAGAAGCTGACCAGCGGCGCCAGGGACCGGGTCCAGGTGAACTGCTGGGCCACCCGGGCGACGTTCTCCCGGGCCAGCGCCACGGCCCCCTCGTCGAAGAGCATCTCCTCCAGGGCCGCCTCGAGGGCGTCGACGTCCTCGGCGGCGACGGTGCGGCCGAGGCCCTCGCGGTCGATGAGCTCGGCGAAGGTGTCGCCGCCGGTGGCCACGATCGGCAGCGCCGGCCACAGGTAGTCGAGGATCCGGGTGCGGAAGGAGAACGCGGTCTCGACGTGGTCGCAGGTGGCGTGGACACCCCGATGTCGGCCTCGAGCAGGTAGTTCTGCCGCTCGTCGTAGGGCGACCCAGCCCTCGTTGAAGAACACGTGCGTGCCGGTCAGGCCGAGCTCGTCGGCCAGGCGCCTGCGTCTGCCACGGCCATCCGCATCTCGGGCACGTCGGGGTTGGGGTGCTTGAGGCCGAGGAAGAACAGCCGGACGTCGGGCTCGGCGCGGGCGCAGGCGGTCGACGGCGCGGATCGAGGGTGAGCGGGTCGAACCAGTTGTAGATGCCGCCGCCCCAGAGGATGACCTTGTCGTCGGCGCCGATGCCGGGCACGACGCCCTTGATCGCGCGGCGCGGTCTGCACCGGTGCGGCGTCGGCGACGCCGAACGGGACGACGGCGATGCAGCGAGCTCGAGGGTCTCGTCGTGCGTCGTAGTTCTCGCGGGTTGATCCGGCCCGAGGGCGGCCAGCTGGCCGAGCCAGAAGTCGCGCTGCTTCTGCGAGGCGCACAGGAAGAAGTCGCCGCGCGTCGAGCTGCTCGTTGAGCGCCGCGGTGGTCGTTCTGCACCGAGCGCCGGCGCGCCGTCCTCGCCGAGGTCGCTGCGCCTGCTCGAGCTGCTCGAGGTGGAACGGGTCGTAGATGTCGGCGACGATCACCTTGCTGCGGTCGCCTGAGCCACGGGTAGCGCTCGAGCAGGAAGCCCTGGAAGATGATGACGTCGGCACCACTGCTCGAGCTCGGCGCAGTCCGGTCGGAGTCGCCGACCGACGGTGCGCGAAGTCGGGGTGCTGGTCGGCGGTGCACGTGTCCGGTGGTGACGAGGTCGACGTCGTGCTCGGCCGACAGCGCCTTGGCGATCTCCCAGGCGCGGATCGCCGGGCCGGCCATGCGCGCGCCGAGCGGGTCGCCGGTGACGACGAGGATCGCGGCGGCGGGAGGCGAACGTGCTCCTCGATCCCGAACGCCTCGACGAGCAGCGCGGTGGCGCCTCGAGGTAGCGCGGGTACGGGTAGCGCCGGCTCGATGGCCTGGCGGAACAGCGGGAACAGGTCCCGGTCGGTGGCCGCGCGCGGGCCGCTGCAGCGCGCCGGCGGTCTCGGCGCAGCGTGGGCAGGTGCTCGACGAAGGCGTCGATGGCGTAGGCGGCCGGCGAGGGTCGTCCTTGGGCACCGTGACCGTCGGCCGACCTCGTCGCCGCCGGCGGCGCCGCTGCAGGTCGAGCGCGGTCGGGTCGTCGCCGCCGCGGGCGACGCCGCGGCGCACCGCCAGCGCATGAGCGCGGCGGGCAGGGCCACGGCGAGGGTCTCGTCGCCGTAGTTCTTGTAGAGCGTCAACAGCGCGTTGCGCTCGAGCAGGTAGTGCTCGCGCCACTGCCCGAAGCGTCTTCATCGACGCGTGGTGCCGGTGGAAGGCCACCGAGCCGGGCACGTAGCGGACCCGGTGGCCGAGCAGGTTCAGCCGCCAGCCGAGGTCGACGTCCTCGAAGAACATGAAGTAGCGCTCGTCGAAGCCGCCGATCTCCCGGAACAGCGTCCGTCGCGGACGAACATGCGCCGCGCCGGTGCCGAACAGCACGTCCTTGGCCACGTCGTACTCGGCGGAGTCCGGACGCTCGGCCTCGCGCTTGTAGCCCATGCCGTACCAGGTGAGCGAGCCGTCGACGTAGTCGACCGTCGTCGCCCTCCCAGTCCAGCACCTTGCTGGCGACGCAGCCGATCGTCGGGTCCGCGGCTCGAGGACCGCGACCGCCGCGCGCACCCAGCGCGGGTCGCGGCCGGGCGTCGTTGTTGAGGAAGGCGACGTACTCGCCGGGGCGTGCGCGACGCCGAGGTTGCAGCCGCCGGCGAAGCCGGTGTTCGTCGGCGACTCCACGACGACGGCCTCGGGGCAGGCCTCGCGGATGCGGGCCGCGCTGCCGTCGCCGGTGGCGTTGTCGACGACGACCACCTCGAGCCGGTCCGCGGGCCAGTCGAGCTCCGCGAGCGCCGCGCAGGCAGGTGATCGTGTCGTCCGCGCCCTTGTAGTTGACGATGACGACGCTGACGCGGGCCTCACCGGTGCGGGGGGTGGTGGTGTCCGTCGCTCGCATGGGGGTGCCTTCCCTGGTTCGGTCGGGGCCGACGGTCCGCGGCTGCCCTCGGTGTGTCTAGCGGCGGAAGCGGGGGTCCGGCGACTCCTCGCCGGCGTCCACCCGCCAGGTCCCGCCCATGGCGACCGGGCCGAGGGACTCGGCCGGCCGTGCGGTCTCCACGTCGAACCGCACGACCTCGCGCAGGAAGTCGTGGACGTGGGCGGTCGTGGTGTCGGTGGCCGAGACGAGCAGGTCGTAGGCTCCCCCTGCAGCGGCAGCGCCGGGCAGCGGAAGGTGACCTTGACGGGGCCGTCGACGACCCCGAGGTCGAGGCCGGCCTCCTTGGTGTTGGAGCCCCACAGCGCGAACCCCTCGCGGGTCTCGATGCCCAGCCCGAAGACGGGGCTGGACAGCGGCTCGTGGGCGCGCGCCCACACCGTGATCTCCACCGGCTGCCCGGCGGCCAGGGGCCCGCCGTCGGGCCCGGAGATCCGCAGGTCCTCCACGCGCATCTCGCCCGTGCCGTCGCGGCGCCCGCCGCCCACCATCTCCTCGTGGGTGGCGTTGCCCTCGTCGAGGTACTCGTCGACGAGCGCCATGGCGGCGCCGACGGCACGCAGCTCGCCGCGCTCGAGCCAGGCCACCTGGTCGCACATGGTGCGCATGGTGCCCATGGCGTGGCTGACCACGACCACGGTGCGCCCGTCGCGGCGGTACTCGGCGAACTTGTCCAGGCACTTGCGCTGGAAGGCGGCGTCCCCGACGGCGAGCACCTCGTCGACGAGCAGGACGTCGGGGTCGACGTTGATGGCCACGGAGAACCCGAGGCGCACGTACATGCCGGAGGAGTAGTTCTTCACGGGCTGGTCGATGAACCGCTCGATGCCCGGCGAAGTCGACGATCTCGTCGAAGCGGGCGTCGATGGCCTGCCGGCTGAGGCCGAGGATCGAGCCGTTGAGGTAGACGTTCTCGCGCCCGCTGAGCTCGGGGTGGAAGCCGGAGCCGAGCTCGAGCAGCGCGCCGAGGCTGCCGTGGACGGTGATGCCGCCCGCGTCGGGCTCGAGGATGCGGGCGATGCACTTGAGCAGCGTCGACTTGCCGGAGCCGTTCTCGCCCATGAGGCCGAACGTGTCGCCCTCGGGGATGTCGAACGCGACGTCGCGCAGCGCCCAGAACTCGTCGAACTTCGCCCGGCGCCCGCGCATGACGGCGGCCTTCAGCGACTGGTTGCGCTCGTGGTAGACCCGGAAGCGCTTGGAGACGCCGCTGACCTCGACGGCGGCGCTCACAGCTCCTCCACCACGCGGTGGGAGAAGCGCCGGAACACGAGCACGCCGACCCCCATCGCGACCGCCGCGGACCCGGCGCACCACAGCAGGTCCACCACGTGCGGGAAGCGGTTGTCGTAGAGCAGGTTGCGCAGCACGGCCACGAAGTGGGTCATCGGGTTGAGCATGAAGAGCTGCTCCAGCGGCAGGTCGAGGCCCTGGTCGGTCCGGATGCGCTCCTCGGCGTCCCGCACCAGGGCGATCGGGTAGACGATCGGCGTCAGGTAGAACCAGACCTGCAGGCCGATGGCCACGAAGTGCTGGGTGTCGCGGAAGTACACGTTGAGCACCGACAGCGTGAGCCCCAGCCCGAAGCCCAGCAGCCCCAGCAGGGCCGCCACCACGAGGACCATCGGCAGCCACGGCAGGACGAAGGCGCCGAAGAGCAGCAGCACGACGGCGAGGACGCCGAGCTCGATGGCGAAGGTGACGGCGGCGGAGCTGACCGTGGCGGCCACGAGCACCCAGCGCGGGAAGTACACCTTGGTCAGCAGGTTGGCGTTGCCGACCAGCGCGCCCATCCCCTGCGACACCCCCGCGGACAGGAAGTTCCAGGCCAGCAGCCCGGTCATGAGCCACAGCGCGAAGACGTCCAGGCCGCTGGGGTCGCCCGGGCCGGGCTTGATCCGGATGAGGACGCCGAAGACCACGGTGAAGATGGCCATCGAGGCCAGCGGGTTGAGCAGGGACCAGAAGTTCCCCAGGACGGTGCGCTTGTACTTGCCGCGCACCTCGCGCATGGTCAGGTTGACGTAGAGCTCACGTGCGGAGCGCCGCTCCGCGCGGGTCAGCACCTGGCGCGCACCTGGTCACGCCGGGGCAGGCCGGGGCTCGGCAGGGGTCGGCACATGGGGCCAGACGCTACCAAGCACCGCAGCCGGCCCCGGCCACGCCGGGCCCGGGCCCGGCCCCGCTCAGGTGGTGTAGCCCACGACGTCGACGACCAGGTGGGCCGTGGCGCTGTCCACCCAGACGTCCACCGCGCCGTCGGACGACAGCGGCACCACGACCCCGGCGGCGCGGGTCTCGCCCCGCACCACGTTGGACGACGACGACGCCCGCGGGTCCGCGCCCGCGGGCACGACGGAGACGAACGTCGGCCCGCTGGGGCCGGTCACGGTGAGGTTGAGGAGCACCCCGCGCGCCCCCGGCGGCACGGCGACGCCCGGCCGGCCGGCGACCTGCACCCGGGTCGTGCTGCGCGCGCCCACCGGGCCCGGTCCGGCGCCCAGGCCGGTCCGGGTGTCCACGACCCGGCTCGGCGGGAGCACGACCAGTCCCGGCCCGGACGTGTCGCCGGGCGTGAGGGTCGCGACCACGTCGACCAGCAGGTGGGTGCTGCCCTGGTCGGTGTAGGCGTCGAAGCCGCCGGAGCGCAGCCGCAGCAGGCCCAGGTTGGCCACGTCCCCGCCGGGGCGGGTGTTGAGCACGGAGGTCAGCCGCTGCGTGCCCGACCCGGCCGGGACGGCGGACACGAACGACGCGGGCCCGCTGGCCCCGACGCTGGTCACGGTGCCGAGCACGGCGGCGGGGGTGGAGCCCGCCCAGCCCGAGGCGTCGACCCCGCGCAGCTGTCCGCCGCGCAGCGCCCCGGCCGCGGTGCCGGTGCCGTCGCGGGTGTCCAGCTCGCGGACCGGGGTCTGCGAGCGCAGCGACATCGCGCCCGCGGTGCCCCGGGGCACCAGCCAGCCGAGCAGGTCCACGTGGGCGGTGGTGCCGCCGCCGCCGTCCCGCACGGTGACCGCGCCGTCCGGCCCGAGCGCCGTGAGCACGATGTTGGGGACGTCGGCCCCGCGGGCGGAGTTGACGCTGCTGGTCAGCGCGCCGGCCTGCGGCCCGGTGGGGGTGACGGCGACCCAGCCGTCCGCGCCCGTGCGGGTGGTGGTGACGTTGAGCACCGCGCCGGCGGCGCCGGCCGGCGCGCCGGACCGGGTGCCGAGCGGCAGCGTGACGACCTGGGACGGCGCCAGCACGAGGCTGGCCACGCGGACCGGCTCGACGGGCAGCACGAGGTCGCCGGCCGGGCCGGACGTCGTGGGGGCGACCTGCGCCGACGGGGCGCTCCAGGCGCCGGGGCCGCCGGTCCCGACCGCCCGGACCTCGACCGCGGCCGACGACGTGGTGGCCAGCGTGGTCGAGGTGACCGTGCGGGGCAGGACCTGCACCGACGACGGCACGCCGACGAGGCGGGCCTCCACCGCGACGGTGCGCCCGCCGGCGGGCGGGGCGGGCAGGCTCCAGCGGGCGACGACGCCGCCCACGGTCGCGCTCGCCTGCGGCGCGGCCAGGGAGACGGTGGCCGGGCCGGCCGCGCTGCTCACGAGGACGGGGCTCTCGGTGTACCGGGTGGTGCTCACCCCGGAGGTGGTGGTGCGCAGGCACACCCAGTACCGCCCGGGCGCGACGGCGGAGGTGTCCCAGACGGTGACGTTGGTGCCGGGGCGGGGCGCGACCCCGGTGGCCAGGGTGGTGCCGTCGCAGCCGGCGCGGTCGCGGTCGACGACGACGGCCACCCGGGTGTCGGAGCGGGCCCCGGCCACGGCCCACTCGATGCCGAAGCGGTCGTAGGCGGTCCACTCGGCCCAGAGCTGCACGTCGTCCAGGTGCCAGCGGCGGGCGCCGCGGTCCTCGTTGGGGTCCCAGCGGAAGGCCGTGATCCTCGGCGCGCCGGACCACGGCTTCGCGCCGGCGGTGTCGGTCTCGAGGATGTCGGCGCGGCCGAGGTCCACGACGATCTCGCGGTCGGCGTTGTACGTGAGCAGGTCCTGGCTCTGGTGCACGTCGGCCCCGGTGTCCGAGCGCCGCCAGCTGAGCCGGCCCATGGTGCCGCCGCCGGAGACGTCGCGCAGGTCGAAGGCGCCGTCGTAGGAGCTGCGCACCACCGCCCGGCGGAACCGGGCCGGGTCGATGCCCGAGCCGACGGGCAGGTAGACGTGCGGGTCGTTCACCACGGGCCCGGCGTTGGTCGCGTCGAGCCGGCCGCCCGTCACCTGCACCGCGGTGCTGTTGTGGATGGAGGACACGTCCGCGGCGGAGGAGAAGTCCCAGCGGCGGCCGGTGGCGGCGCCGTACTCCTGCTCGCCGTAGCGGTCGGGCACGGAGGCGACCGCCGCCGGGGTGCCGAGCTCGACCCGGGTCCCGGGCGAGGTGCCCGCGTAGCTGCGGGAGTACAGCCGGTAGGACCCGGCGGGCAGGGCGGACAGGTCGGTGTCGGTGCTGGCCGCGGTGCTGCCGGCCACGACGCCCCAGCCGGGCTGCCCGGAGGTGTTGTTGTCGGTGCGGTCGTCGCGGTCCCACACCAGCTCGGCGGTCCCGCCGCCGCCCGGGTGGGCCCAGCGCACCACGGCCGCGGTGCCGCTGCGGTGCACCCGCATCCAGTCCAGCTGCACCCGGGTCGGCGCGGAGGCGGTCATGGCCAGCCGGATGCCGGTGACCCCGCCGGCCCAGTCCTGCGGCCAGCCCGGGTAGCGGCTGGCCGCCGGGGACAGCGTGTAGGTGTTCCACCCCTTCTTCAGCGTGAAGGGCAGGCCGCCGCCGCAGGACTGCGCGAGCCCGCCGCCGGGGCAGTCGAACCATACGAGCCCCGAGGAGACGTCCCGGTCGGCGTAGGCGTGGAAGGAGACCCGGTCGAAGGAGGAGGAGTCGACGCGGTTGCCCGGGGCGGCGCCGTCGCGCCCGTCGAGCAGCGAGCCGGGGTAGCCCGGCCACAGCGGGGAGACGTAGCCCGCCCCGTCCACCGTGAAGGAGGCCGTGCCCGCGCCGGAGGTGTCGAGGTTCGGGCTGGTGACGCGCATGACGTTGGCGTCCAGGCGGATGTCGTCGCGGTCCCGGTAGTCCCACGGGTCGTCGAAGACCTGCTCGGCGTAGTCCGACCCGCTCGCCCCGGCCCGGCCCACGACCTGCGGCGCGGCGACGGCGGCCGCGGCGACCTCGGCCCCCGTGGTCCTGCCCGGGACGACGACCGCCGAGGCGGGGCCGGCCGCGGTGAGGACCGTCGCCGCGAGGACCCCCGCGGTGAGGACCGCCGCGACCGGGGCGCAGGACACGGACAGGCGCGCACCGCGCCGGGACTGCTGCATCCTCCCCTCATCGACGGCGGTCCTCCGGGCCTTGAGCGGAGGCACCGGCCCCCGTCTCAGCCTGCGCCGGCGCCGGGGCGCAGCCGGCCGCGCACGGCGCCGGCCAGCCGGCGGGCCAGGACACGGGGCGCGGCGAGCTGGGCGTCCCGCTCGGCCACGAGCCGGCCGAGGTGCTCCCCGTGGGCGCGGCTGCCCGCGAGCTCCTCGCCGAGCCGCCGGACCTCCTGCCGGGCCTCGGCGAGCTCCGCGGTGCGCTCGGCCAGGCCGCGGGCCGCCGAGGACAGGGCCACCTCCAGGTCGTGGACCCGCAGCTCGGTGACCTCCATCCGTTCCGCGAGCCCGGCCACGGCGGAGCCGGCGTCGTCGAGGACCGCCCGGCAGACGAACTGGTAGGTGGTGGCGTCCCGGTCCTGCGCCAGCCGCTCCAGCGTCTCGGCGGGCACGCGGGACACGTCGACGGGGATCTCGGTGGCCTGCACGTCGGCCGTGGTGCGGCGCATGTCGACCGGGACCAGCCCGCACTCCTTCAGCAGCCGCTGCAGCGAGGCCCGCGTGAAGAAGTGGACGTGGGTGCGGTCGAGCAGGCCGACCTCGGTGTACTCGAAGCGACCCTCGAGCAGCGACAGCCGGACGGAGCCGTGGGTGATGTTCGGCACGGAGACGACGACCGAGCCCTGCGGGCGCAGCAGCGGGGTGACCCGGCGCAGCACCGTGCCCGGGTCGACCAGGTGCTCCAGCACGTCGCCGAGCACGAGGACGTCGTAGCGGCCGGCCCCCAGCTCGGCCACGAGGTCCAGCTCGTACAGGCTGCCGACGACGACCCGCTCGCAGTGCTCCTCGGCCTTGGCGGCGGCGGCGGGGTCGATCTCCACCCCGTCGACCGTGCAGCCCCGCTCGCGCAGCACCTTGGCCAGGTAGCCGGTGGAGCAGCCGATGTCCAGGACGCGCTTGTTGTGCCCGACCAGGTCGAGGATGTGCGCGTGGCTGGTGTTCTCGACGCCGTCGTCGAGCTCGATGTCGTACTGGCTCATGATGCCTCTCCGCCGCGGGTGAGCAGACCGTAGCCGGAGCGGACGGCGCCGGAGGCCGGTGCCCGGAACGTCCCGGGCGTCCGGCCCGGCGGGCTCAGCCCTTGAGCACCTGCCGCCCCATGACCAGGCGCTGCACCTGGTTGGTCCCCTCGTAGATCTGCGTGATCTTGGCGTCGCGCATCATCCGCTCGACCGGGTGGTCGCTCACGTAGCCCGCGCCGCCGAGCAGCTGCACGGCGTCGGTGGTGATCTCCATGGCGACGTCGGAGGCGAAGCACTTGGCGGCCGCGCCGAAGAAGGTGAGGTCGGCGTCGTCGCGCTGGCTCTTCGCGGCCGCCACGTAGACGAGCTGGCGGGCGGCCTCCAGCTTCATGGCCATGTCGGCGAGCATGAACTGGATGCCCTGGAACTCCGCGACCGCCCGGCCGAACTGCCGGCGCTCCTTGACGTAGTCGCGGGCGTAGTCCAGCGCGCCCTGGGCGATGCCGACGGCCTGGGCGCCGATGGTGATGCGGGTGTGGTCGAGGGTGCGCAGGGCGATCTTCAGCCCCTCGCCCGGGGCGCCCACCATGCGGTCGCCCGGGATCCGGCAGCCCTGGAAGACCATCTCCCGCGTCGGCGAGCCCTTGATGCCGAGCTTCTTCTCCTTGGCGCCGAAGCGTCAGCCCCTCGTCGCCCTTCTCCACGACGAACGCGCTGATGCCCTTCGACCCGGCGTCCGGGTCGGTGACGGCCATGACCGTGTAGAACTCGCTGACCCCGGCGTTGGTGATCCACGACTTCTGCCCGTCGAGCACCCACCCGTCGCCGTCGGCGCGGGCCCGGGTGCGCATGGAGGCGGTGTCGGAGCCCGCCTCCCGCTCCGACAGCCCGTAGCTGAAGCCCTCCCCGGCGGCCAGGCGCGGCATGTACCGGGCCTTGATGTCCTCCGACCCGGCCAGCAGGACCGGCATGGACCCGAGCTTGTTGACCGCGGGGACCAGCGAGCTGGACGCGCAGACCCGGGCGACCTCCTCGATGACCAGGCACACCTCGAGCGCGCCGGCACCCACGCCGTCGTACTGCTCGGGCACGTGCGGGGCGTGCAGGTCGGTCGCCACCAGGGCGTCCAGGGCCTCCTGAGGGAACCGGGCGTCCCGGTCGACCTCGGCCGCGAACGGCGCGATCTTGTCGCGCGCCACGGCGCGGACGGCCTCGACGAGCTCGCGCTGGTCCTCGGTCAGGGTGAAGGAGTCGGTCACGCCCGCGATGGTACGTCTGCCGGTTACCCGCGGGTAACCCCCGGTCCCGACCTGCCGGACCAGGGCCGTCCGGGCCGTCTCCGGTAGCGTCCTGCCCCGTGCGTATCTCTGTGATCGGTTGTGGCTACCTGGGTGCTGTCCACGCCGCCTGCATGGCCGAGCTCGGCCATGACGTGGTGGGCGTCGACGTCGACGAGGCCAAGGTGGCCCTGCTGAGCGAGGGGAAGGCGCCGTTCTTCGAGCCGGGCCTGCCCGAGCTCCTGCAGAAGGTGATGCCCACCGGCCGCCTCCGCTTCACCACGGACATGTCCGCGGTCGCGGACGCCCAGGTGCACTTCGTGTGCGTCGGCACCCCGCAGCGCAAGGGCGAGTACGCGGCCGACCTGAAGTACGTCGACGCGGCGGTCGACGCCCTCGCCCCCTACCTGCGCGGCAGCGACGAGGCCCCCGCCCTCGTCGTGGGCAAGTCGACCGTCCCGGTCGGCACCGCGGCGCGGCTGGCCGAGCGGGTCGCCGAGCTCGCCCCCGAGGGCACCCGCACGATCCTCGCCTGGAACCCCGAGTTCCTCCGCGAGGGCTTCGCCGTCAAGGACACCCTGACCCCCGACCGCTTCGTCTACGGCCTGCCCGCCGGCGAGGACGGCGCCACCGCCAAGGCCCTGCTCGACGAGTGCTACGCCACGCCGCTGTCGACCGGCACGCCGCTGGTCACCACGGACTACCCGACGGCCGAGCTGGTCAAGGTCGCGGCGAACTCGTTCCTCGCCACCAAGATCTCCTTCATCAACGCCATGGCCGAGGTCTGCGAGAAGGTCGACGCCGACGTCGTCGCCCTCGCCGACGCCATCGGCCACGACGCCCGCATCGGCCGCCGCTTCCTCAACGCCGGGCTGGGCTTCGGCGGCGGCTGCCTGCCCAAGGACATCCGCGCGTTCATGGCCCGGGCGGGCGAGCTCGGCGCCGACCAGGCCCTGACGTTCCTGCGCGAGGTCGACGACATCAACATGCGCCGTCGCCACCGCATGGTCGACCTCACCCGCGAGGTGTGCGAGGGCTCGCTGCTCGGGCGCCGCGTCGCCGTGCTGGGGGCGGCGTTCAAGCCGAACAGCGACGACATCCGCGACTCCCCCGCCCTCAACGTCGCCGCCCAGCTCAAGCTGCAGGGCGCCCACGTCACCGTGTACGACCCCGAGGCGATGGACAACGCCCGCAAGGTGTGGCCGGACCTGCGCTTCGGCGCCGACGTGGCCGAGACCATCGAGGGGGCCGACGCCGTCCTCGTCCTCACCGAGTGGGACGAGTTCGTCGACCTGGACCCGGAGACGGTGGGCAAGGCGGTGCGCAACCGCCGCATGCTCGACGGGCGCAACGCCCTCGACCCGGCCGCGTGGCGCGCCGCGGGCTGGACCTACCGCGCCCTGGGCCGGCCCCGCGCCTGAGCCGGTCGAGGGAGCACCCCCGGGGAGCCGGAGCGCGGCACGCTGCCGCAGCGTCTCCGTCCCGGGGGCCCGAACGCCTACCGTGACCTCGTGCCCGACACCCCCTACCGCGACGACGACCCGACCCGGCAGATGCGCCGGCCCGGGCCGCTCCGCTCGCCGCAGACGGGCCGGCCCACGGTCCCCGGCCTGGCCGGCCGGCCCGAGGCGCGCCGGGCACCGGACCAGCCGTCCGCCGACCGGCAGACCGGCCCGCGCCGCCCGGCCCCTCGCCAGGGCGACCCCCGCCAGGACCCGCGCCGCCCGGGCTCACGGCAGGTGCCCGCCGACGCCACGCGCGTGATGCCCCGCCCGGCCTCCCGCCCTGCGGCCGGCTACGCCCAGGACGGCACCGCGGTCATGCCCGCCGCTCCCCCGCGCCGTCCCGCGGCGCAGGTCCGCACCGGTGCCGGCGGCGGGGCCCGGCCGCCGCGGGGCCAGGACACCTTCGAGCGCACGGGGCCGCCGTCCGCGCCCCGCCGGCCCGCCGCCCCCGCCCGCCGGCCCGCGCCCCGCCGCCGCGGCCGAGGGCTCACCTGGCTCGTGCTCCTGCTCGTCGCCGTCCTCGTCGCCTACCCGCTGTCCCTCGGCTGGGTCGCCTGGTCGGCCATCGAGAAGGTGCCCGAGATCAGCTCCTCGACGTCCACCCCGGGCACGACGTTCCTGCTCGTGGGCAGCGACTCCCGGGCCGGGCTCACCGACGAGCAGGTGACCGAGCTGGCCACGGGCACCGAGGCCGAGGCGGGCGGCCAGCGCACGGACACCATCCTGCTGCTGCACGTGCCCTCCGGCGGCGGCCCCTCGGTCCTCGTCAGCCTCCCCCGCGACTCCTTCGTCGAGATCCCGGGCGAGGGCGAGAACAAGCTCAACGCCGCCTTCGCCTTCGGCGGGCCGCAGCTGCTGGCCGCCACGGTGGAGGCGGAGACGGGCATCGGCATCGACTCCTACGTGGAGACCGGCTTCGCCGGGTTCGCCTCCGTGGTCGAGGCCCTCGGCGGCATCCAGGTCTGCCCCGCGGCCCCGCTGCAGGACCCGGCCGCCGGCATCGACCTGCCGGCGGGGTGCCAGGAGGTCCAGGGCGCCCAGGCGCTCGGCTACGTCCGCAGCCGCAAGACCGACGCCACCGGCGACCTCGCCCGCGTCCAGCGCCAGCGCGAGGTGCTCGGCGGGATCATGGACCGCACCCTCGACCCCGCGCTGCTCGCGAACCCGCCCCGGGCGTACCGGACGGCCGGCGCAGGCGGGTCGGGGCTCCGCGTCGACGAGGGCACCGGACCGCTGGACCTCGGCCGTTTCCTGCTCGGGATGCGCTCCGTGTCGGGCGAGGGCGGCGTCCAGCTCACCGTGCCCGTGTCGAACCCGGACCTGCGGACCTCGGCCGGCTCGGCCGTGGAGTGGGACGCCGAGCGCTCCGAGGAGCTGTTCGCGGCCCTGCGCGCCGACGACACCGCGGCCGTCGAGGCGCTCGTGGCCCGCTGGACCGCCGAGGCGGGCTGAGGCCCTAGTTCCCCTGGCTCCCCGGCCCGCCCTCGCCGGCCACCCGCTCGCGCAGCGCCCGGCCCTTCTCGGTGGCCACCTCGCGCAGGCCCTCGGCGTGGGCGAGGAGGGCCGCGCGCAGGCGCTCCGCCTCGGCGCCCTCGCCGGAGGCGAGCACGCGCGCGGCCAGCAGGCCGGCGTTGCGCGAGGCGCCCACCCCCACCGTGGCCACGGGGACCCCGGCCGGCATCTGGACGATGGACAGCAGCGAGTCCATCCCGTCCAGGTGGCGCAGCGGCACGGGCACCCCGATCACGGGCAGCGGGGTGACGGAGGCGAGCATGCCCGGCAGGTGGGCCGCTCCCCCGGCGCCTGCCACCACGACCCTCAGCCCGCGCCCCGCGGCCGCCGCGCCCCAGGCGAGCATGTCGTGGGGCATCCGGTGGGCGGAGACGACGTCGACCTCGTGGGGCACGCCGAGCTCGGTGAGCGCGTCCGACGCGCCCTGCATGACGGGCCAGTCGGAGTCCGAGCCCATGACCACGGCGACGACCGGGGCGCTGCTCGTCCTGGTGCTCTCGTCGGCGCTCACTGCGTGATCGTCCCCTGGATGTAGCCGGCGGCGTGGCGGGCGCGCTCCAGGAGGTCGTCGAGGTCGTCGCCGCCCACCGTGACGTGGCCGACCTTGCGGCCGCGACGGACCGCCTTGCCGTACATGTGCACCTTGACGCCCGGGTCGTGGGCCATGACGTGCAGGTAGGAGGAGTACAGGTCGGGGTGCTCCCCGCCCAGCACGTTGACCATGACCGTCCACCGGTCGCGGGCCCGGACCTCGCCCAGCGGCAGGTCGAGCACGGCCCGCAGGTGCTGCTCGAACTGGCTGGTCACCGAGCCCTCGATGGTCCAGTGCCCGGAGTTGTGCGGCCGCATGGCGAGCTCGTTGACCACGAAGCGGGGCCCGTCCGGGCCGGCGACCTCGAAGCCCTCGACGGCCATGACGCCGGTGACGTCCAGCGCCCCCGCGACGCGGGCCGCGGTGGTCGCCGCGCTCCCGGCGAGGTCCTCGTCCAGGCCGGGCGCCGGGGCGACGACCTCGCGGCAGACCCCGTCGACCTGCAGGGTCTGCACGACGGGCCAGATGGCCACCTGGCCCGTGGGGCTGCGGGCGACCAGGACCGCGAGCTCGCGCACGAACGGCACGACCTCCTCCGCGAGCAGGGTCGTGGCCCCGTCCCGGGCGAACCACGCGGCGGCGGTCTCCCACCCGGCGTCCGCGGCCGACGGGTCCTCGGCCGGGCCGGTCCGCAGCACGAGGACGCCCTTGCCGTCGTAGCCGCCGCGGGGGGTCTTGAGGACCGCCCGGCCGCCGTGGGCGTCGGCGAAGGCGCGGACCTCGTCGAGGTCGGCGACCTCCGCCCACGCGGGCACCGGCAGCCCGAGGTCGGTGAGGGCCCGGCGCATGACGAGCTTGTCCTGGGCGTGGCGCAGCGCGCCCGGCGCGGGCCGCACGGTGGCGCCGTCCGCCTCCAGGGCGGCGAGCACGTCGGCGGGGACGTGCTCGTGGTCGAAGGTCACCACGGCCGACCCGCGGGCCGCGGCGAGCACGGCGTCGCGGTCGTCGGGGGCGCCCACCTCGTGCGGGGCGACGAGGGCGGCGCTGTCCTGCGCGCCCTCGGCCAGCACCCGCAGCCGCAGCCCCAGGCCCGTCGCGGCCGGGGCCATCATCCGCGCGAGCTGGCCGCCGCCGAGGACGGTGACGGTGGGGAATCCGGGGCCGGTCGTCTCGTGGTCCGCAGGCACGACCGGAGCCTACGCAGACCTCCCGTACCGTTGCCGGGTGCGTTCGCTGTACGCCGTCGTCACCGGCGCCCTCGCCCTCGTCGTGCGCGAGGGCCTCAAGTTCGGCGTCGTCGGCGCCGTCGCCTACGTCGTGGACACGGGGCTGTTCAACGTGCTCCTGCACGTCGGCGAGGAGCCCCTGCTCGAGGGCCGGCCGCTCACCGCCAAGGTGGTCTCGGTCTGCGTGGCCACCATGGTCGCCTGGCTCGGCAACCGGTACTGGACCTTCCGGCGGCGTCGCCGCTCCGCCGTGCCGCGCGAGCTCCTGCTGTTCGTCGTGGTCAACGTGGGCGGGCTCCTGCTCGCCCTGCTGCCCCTCGCCGTCTCGCACTACGTGCTGGGGCTCACCTCGGCCGTCGCGGACAACGTCGCGGCCAACGTGGTCGGGCTGGCCCTGGGGACGCTGTTCCGCTTCCTCATGTACCGCACGGTGGTGTTCAACCAGGTGGCCCCCGTCGACCAGGTCGCCGCCCCCGTGGTCCCGGCTCAGCCCGGCTGAGGGTCCGCCCAGCGCGGCTCGCGCCGCCCCACGAACGCGGCGATGCCCTCGGCACGGTCCGGACCGGCCACCACGCCGCGCCACGCCCGGTCCTCGACCTCGAGGCCGGCCGCCAGGGGCAGGTCCCAGCCGGCGCGCATCGCGGCCTTCGCCGCCCGCGTGGAGGCGGGAGAGCGGGTCGCGACCTCGCGCGCCAGGGCGGTCGCCTCCTGCACCACCGTCCCCGCCGCCACGAGCCGGTCCAGCAGCCCGAGCCGGTAGGCCTCCTCGCCGCCGACCCGACGGCCGGTGAGCACGAGGTCGGCCGCCCGACCGGTCCCCAGGCGCCGCACGGCCAGCTGGGTGCCGCCGCCGCCGGGCACCAGGCCCACGCCCACCTCCGGCAGGCCCAGGACGCTGTCCGCGTCGCCCACGACGAGGTCTGCGGACAGGGCCAGCTCGCAGCCGCCGCCCAGCGCGTAGCCGGTCACCGCGGCCACCACCGGCACCGCCAGCCCGAGGACGCCGCCGTAGCAGGCGCGGTTGGTGGCCCGGGCGGCGAACAGGTCCTCCGCGGTGGCGTCCCGGCGCTCCTTGAGGTCGGCGCCCACGCAGAACGCGTCGTCGCGGGTGGAGCGGAGCACGACCGCCCGCAGGCCGGGGCGCCGGCCCAGCTCGTCGGTGGCGGCGGCCACCTGCCGCGCCATCTCCAGCGAGATGGCGTTCCGGGCCTCCGGGCGGTCGAGCACCAGGTGGACCACGTGCCCCTCCGCGTCGTCGTCGACCAGCCCGACCCACTGCTCGCCCATGCCTGCCGTGTCCTCTCCTCGTGCCCGCGGCGCCGTCGCCGCAGGTCCCTTCTCATGCTGGTGCTGGTGCTCGTGCTGGTTCTGGTTCGTGCTGGTTCTGGTCTCGTGGTGGTCCTGGTGCGTGGAGCCGGTGGTCCCGGGAGCCCGCGGCCGGCTCAGCCGTGCTGGCCGGGGGCGTAGCCGCCCCCGCCGCCGGGGCGCCCCGGCGCCTCGACCGAGACCAGCGCGACCGGCCCGACCCCTCGCACCTGCCGGGGGCCGAGCGGGCGCAGGCGCAGCCCGGTGGTGCCCGTCAGCAGGCCGGCGGTGGCGGCGTCGGTGAGCACGTCGCCGGCGTCGGCCAGGCGGGACACCCGGGCGGCCAGGTTGACGGTGGTCCCGAACAGGTCCCCGAGGCGGGCGACGACCTGGCCGAAGGAGAACCCGATCCGGACCCCGGGCACGAGCGGGTCGTCGGCGAACGCGGTCGACAGCACGAGGGCGATGCGGGAGGCGTCCTCGGCGCTGCGCGCGGAGAACATCACCTCGTCGCCGACCGTCTTGATGACCCGGCCGCCGTGGTCGGCGACGGCGTCGCCGGCCACGTCGCCGAAGCGGCGCACGAGGGCGGCGAGCTCGGGCTCGTCGAGGCTCTGCACCACCTGCGTCCAGCCGACCACGTCGGCGAAGCCCACGGCCCGCTCGAAGACCTCGCCGGCCGGCACGAGCACCCGGTCGACGGCGTCGTCGGCCAGGCGGCGCCACACCAGCCCGAGCAGCGCCTCCAGGTCCGGCGAGACCCGCTGGAGCAGGGCGTGGGTCGTGTCCCGGTCCCCGCCCACCCGCTCGGCCAGGGTCTCCACCTGCCAGGTGGCCAGGCGGTCGAGCGAGCGGCCGACCGCGCGCGCCAGGTCCAGGACGGTGCGCTCGTCCAGGGTGCCGTCGCGGACCAGCCGCGAGGCCGTGCGCAGCACCTGCAGCTCGGTCTCGCCCAGGGCGGGCTCGTCCTCGGCGTCGGCGTAGCCCAGCGCGCGGAAGAGCTTGCGGGCGCTCAGCCGGGACACCCCGGCCGCCGCGGCGGCCTCGCGCGGGGTGAGCCGTCCCTCGCTCACCGGACGTGCTCCACGTCGCCCGCGGACACCCTCGTGCGGGGCCCCGGGCCCCCGGGACCGTCGGGCTCGAGGACGAGGGAGCCGTCGGGGTCCAGGTCGACCGCCAGCCCGGCGCGGGTCCCGCCCGGGGTGCTGGCCCGCACCCGGCGCCCGAGCGTCGTGCAGAGGGCGCGGTAGTCCTCGACCAGCCCGCACGCGACGGGGTCGCCGCCCGCGGCCTGCCAGCGGCCCGCGCGCTGCTCCAGCGCGGCCACGAGGACGGGCAGCACCTCCTCCACCGCCGGGGTGCGGCCCAGCAGGCCGGCCAGCGACGCGGTGCGCGCCCCCGGCGGCGGGGGGTCCGGGTCGGCCAGGTTGAGCCCCGCCCCGAGGACCACGACCGGGCCGCCGGCGCCGGCCACGACCTCCGACAGGATCCCGGCGAGCTTGGCCAGCCCGGCCCGGGCACCCGGTCCCTGCTCGTCCGGGACCGGGGGCGCGCCGTCCAGGACGACGACGTCGTTGGGCCACTTGAGGGCGACGCCGCCCGGGGCGGTCCCCACCCGGGCCCCCAGGGCGCCGGCCGCGTCGAGCACCGCGAGGCCGACGAGCATCGGCAGCCAGGTCCACGCCGCCTGCGGGACGGCCGGCGCCCACAGCACCGACACCGCGAGCGACGCCCCGGGCGGGCTCTGCCAGCGGCGGCCGAGCCGGCCGCGCCCGGCCGTCTGGGACCGGGCGGCCAGCACGCGCGGGCCCCGCTGCCCGTCGTGCGCGGCCCGGACGAGGTCGGCGTTGGTGGACCCGGTGACGTCCACGACCTCCACCGCCCACGCCACCGGGGCACCGTACCGCCGGGCCGCGGGCGGGACGGGTGGCCGCGGGCGGCGGTGGCTAGGCTCCCGCCCGTGCAGAGCGAGGACGCCACCACGAGCCCGGACATCCACACCACGGCCGGGAAGCTCGCCGACCTGCGCCGCCGCACCGAGGAGGCCGTCCACGCCGGCTCCGCCCGCGCGGTGGACAAGCAGCACGCCAAGGGCAAGGGCACCGCGCGCGAGCGCATCGAGAAGCTCCTCGACCCGGGCTCGTTCACCGAGCTCGACGAGCTGGCCCGGCACCGCAGCCAGACCTTCGCCATGGCCGACAGCCGTCCCTACGGCGACGGCGTGGTCACGGGCTACGGCACGGTCGACGGCCGCCAGGTGTGCGTCTTCGCCCAGGACTTCACCGTGTTCGGCGGCAGCCTCGGCGAGGTGTTCGGCGAGAAGATCGTCAAGGTCATGGACCTCGCGGCCAAGGTCGGCTGCCCGGTGGTCGGCATCAACGACTCCGGCGGCGCCCGGATCCAGGAGGGCGTCGTCGCCCTCGCGCTGTACGCGGAGATCTTCCGCCGCAACGTCCACGCCTCCGGCGTCGTCCCCCAGATCAGCCTGGTCCTCGGCCCGTGCGCGGGCGGCGCGGTGTACTCCCCCGCCATCACCGACTTCACCGTCATGGTCGACCAGACCTCGCACATGTTCATCACCGGCCCGGACGTCATCAAGACCGTCACCGGCGAGGACGTCGGCATGGAGGAGCTGGGCGGGGCGCGCACCCACAACTCCGTGTCCGGCAACGCGCACTACATGGCCTCCGACGAGGACGACGCCATCGAGTACGTCAAGGACCTGCTGAGCTTCCTGCCCGCGAACAACCTCGAGACCCCGCCGGTGGCCGAGCCGGCCGACGACCCGACGGCCACCGAGGTCCGCGACGACGACCTGGTCCTCGACACCCTGGTCCCGGACTCCGCGAACCAGCCCTACGACATGCACACCGTCATCGAGACGGTCGTCGACGACGGGCACTTCCTGGAGACCCAGCCGCTGTTCGCGCCCAACATCCTGTGCGGGTTCGCACGGGTCGACGGGCACCCGGTCGGCATCGTGGCCAACCAGCCGATGCAGCTGGCCGGCACGCTGGACATCGACGCCTCCGAGAAGGCGGCCCGGTTCGTGCGGACCTGCGACGCGTTCAACGTGCCGGTGCTGACCTTCGTCGACGTCCCCGGCTTCCTGCCCGGCACGGGCCAGGAGTGGGGCGGCATCATCCGCCGCGGCGCCAAGCTGCTGTACGCCTACGCCGAGGCGACCGTGCCGATGGTGACGGTCATCACGCGCAAGGCCTACGGCGGCGCCTACTGCGTCATGGGGTCCAAGCACCTCGGGGCCGACGTCAACCTGGCCTGGCCCACCGCCCAGATCGCCGTCATGGGCGCCCAGGGCGCGGCCAACATCCTCTACCGGGGCGTGCTCGCCGACGCGGCCGCGGCCGGGGAGGACGTCGACGCGGTCCGGGCGGAGAAGATCACCGAGTACGAGGACACCTTCGCCAACCCGTACATCGCCGCGGAGCGCGGCTACGTCGACGCCGTGGTCGAGCCGTCCGCGACCCGGGTCGAGATCACCAGGGCCCTGCGGCTGCTGCGCACCAAGCGGGAGACCCTGCCGCCCAAGAAGCACGGCAACATCCCGCTCTGAGGCCGGGGGCACTACCGCCACCCCCCGGGACGTCGGCCCGTCATGCTGGCAGGATCGAGGACGTGACGTCGATGAGCACGGGGGCGGCAGGCACGGGCGCCGCGGCGGGGGTGGTGCTGGACGACCCGGTCGCCCTCTCCTCCCAGGTGACCGACACCGCGGGCGTCCTGGACACCGGGGCCGCGCAGGACGCGGTCGCGGAGCTCTCGGACGCGACGGGGGTCGACCTGTACGTGGTGTTCGTCGACGACTTCGGCGGCCTCCAGGCCCAGGAGTGGGTGACCCAGACCGGCAGCCTGAGCGGGCTGCAGGGCACCGACGCGATGCTGGCGGTCGCGGTGCAGGACCGGGACTACCGCCTGGAGCTGCCGGCCTCGGTCAGCACCGCCGAGGGCCAGGCCGTCGACCAGGCCGTCGTGCAGCAGCTGTCCGCGGACGACTGGGACGGTGCCGTCTCCGCCGCGGCCGGGACCCTGCAGGAGGTGGTCGTCTCCGAGGGCGGCGTGGGCGGCGGCACCGTCACGCCGGCGCAGCAGTCCTCGGGCGTGGCGTCCGGCCTGCTCACCGTGGCCCTGGTCGGCATCCTCGGCCTGGTCGTGGTCGTCGGCCTCGTGGTCCTGGCCGCGCGCCGCAAGCCCGCCCTCCCGGCCCACGTCACCGCGCAGCGCCGCGGCCAGACCGGCTGGGAGACCCTGGCCACCCCCGAGCTGGAGCAGCGCGCCGGCTCGGCCCTGCTGCACTCCGACGAGGCCCTGCGCGAGTCCGAGCAGGAGCTCGCCTTCGCCCGCGCACAGTTCGGCGAGGCCGGCACCGAGGAGTTCCAGCGCGCCGTCACCACCGCGCGCGCCCAGCTCACCGAGGCCTTCGCCGCCCGCCACCAGCTCGACGAGCTGCTGCGCGACCGACCCGGCACCCCCGAGACGGACCGCCGGCGCCTGCTGGTCACGGTGCTGCAGAAGACCCAGGTGGCCGACGAGTCGCTGCAGGCGCAGGCGGAGTCCATGACGCGGCTGCGCGACCTCGAACGGTCCCTGCCCACGCTGCTGCCCGCGCTCGAGGGCCGGGCCGCCGCCCTGCGGGCCGACGTGGACGACGCCGGCCGGCTGCTCACCGAGCTGTCGACCACCTACGACGCGGCGGCGGTGGAGCCGGTGCGCGACAACGCCCGCCACGGCCGGGAGCTCGTCGAGTTCGCCGCCGCCCGGCTCGCGCAGGCGCGCGCCCACGTGGCCGCGGGGACCGCCGGCGAGGGCGCCCTGGCCGCCCACGAGGCCGAGGCCGCCCTGGCCCGCGCCGAGGAGCAGTCGCGCGCCGTGCACGAGCTGCAGTCCCACGTCCGCCAGGCCCTGGTCCAGCTGCCCGGGGCCACCGCGGACCTGCGGGCGGACCTCGCCCAGGCCGAGGCGGTCCTGGCCCGGGGCGGCGACGACCAGCTCGCCGGGGCCGCGGGCCGGGCCCGGGCCGCGGTCGCCGAGGCCGACGCGCAGGTCCAGGCCGGTGCCCGGCCGTCGGGCCAGCCCGGCACCCAGGTCGCCACCCGCGGCGGGGACCCGCTCGGCGTGCTGCGCCGGGTCGAGGCCGCCGACGCCGCGCTCGACGAGGCGCTGGAGGCGATGTCGGAGGCCGGCCGCACCCGGGCCGCCGCCCAGGCCGCCCTGCAGCACGCGTCGTCGCGGCCCGTGCCGACGTCGAGGAGGTCGAGCGCTTCATCGCCGCGCGCCGCGGTGCGGTCTCGGTCGGCCCCCGCAGCCGGGCCGCGCGCGCCCGCCAGCTGCTCACCGCCGCCGAGCAGCAGGCCGCGACGGACCCGGTGGCGGCGCTGCAGGCCGCGCGCGGCGCGGACGCCGAGGCCGACCAGGCCCTGCTGGAGGCCCGGCACGAGGTCGACCGCTACGCCGACGACGACGACGACTACCGCGGGCCGTTCCAGGGCGGACGCCGGCAGGGCGGCATCGACGTCGGCGGGATGGCGCTCGGGGTGCTGCTGGGCAGCGTCCTCGGCGGCGGCGGCCACGGGGGCGGCGGCGGCGGTGGCGGGGGCGGCTTCGGGGGCGGCGGCTTCGGCGGCGGCTTCGGGGGCGGCGGCTTCGGGGGCGGGGGCGGCTTCGGGGGCGACTTCTAGGCGCCGCGGCCCCTGGCCACCGCAGGACCCCGAGCACCCCACGACCCAGCACGGCAGCACGGCAGGACGTCCGCACGGCAGACCGCAGCACCTGAGGACCACACGACCACGCACCGCACGTCACGTCTCGACAGGAGCCCACATGGCACAGCAGTCCATCTTCGGCCGGATCTCCCAGCTGGCCCGGGCCAACATCAACGCGATATCGACCAGGCCGAGGACCCGGAGAAGATGCTCGACCAGATGATCCGGGACTACACCGCGAACATCACCGAGGCCGAGCAGGCCGTCGCGCAGACCATCGGCAACCTGCGGCTATGGAGGCCGACCGCGACGAGGACGTCGCGGCGGCGCGGGACTGGGGCAGCAAGGCCCTGGCCGCCAGCGGCCGCGGGCGACCAGCTGCGCGCCGCCGGGAACACCGCCGAGGCCGACCGCCTGGACCACCTGGCCAAGGTCGCGCTCGAGCGGCAGATCAAGGCCGAGCAGGACGGGCAGGGCCTGCCGGCCGCAGATCACCTCCCAGCAGGCGGTCGTGGACAAGCTCCGCACCGGCCTGGAGGGCATGAAGGGCAAGCTCACGAGCTGAAGTCCCGCCGCGACGAGCTGGTGAGCCGCCAGAAGTGGCCGTGGCGCAGAACCAGATGCACGACGCGGTGAAGAGCATCGACATGGCCGACCCGACGAGCGAGCTGAACCGCTTCGAGGAGAAGATCCGCCGCGAGGAGGCCCGCGCGCTGGGCAACGCCGAGCTGGCCGCGTCCAGCCTCGACCGCCAGTTCGCCGAGCTCGAGGACGCCGGGACGACCATCGAGGTCGAGTCCCGCCTGGCCGCCCTCAAGTCGGGCCAGCCGCCGGCGTGAGCGAGCCGCTGGAGCTGCGCGTCGTCCGGGGCCGCCCGGACCACGCGGAGCTCGCCGCCCTGACCACGGTGCTCCTGGCCGCCGCGGCCCGTCCCGCCGGTGGGGGCACGGGCGCCGGGCGGCGCCCGCTCTGGGGCGACCCGGCCACGCTCGTGCGCCCGGGGACCGCCCCGGCGCCGGGGGGCTGGTCGGCCCCGCGCCTGTGAGGCAGGGGCCGCCCGCGGCGCGCGGGCGGCCCCTGTCCCTGCCTGCACCGGGGGCCGCCGCGCAGCGGATACCGTGCCCGGGTGAGCCCCGCACCCCGCCGCCCCACCGCCGTCGACGCCCTCGCCGAGGAGCTGCTCGACGCCTACGCCGCCCTCGACCCGGAGGCCGCCACCCTGACCGGTGTCGCCGGGCACGACCACCGCCTCACCGACCACTCGGTGGCCGGGATCGCCGAGCGGACCGCCCTGTTCCGCCACGTGCTGGACCGGCTCGACGGCCTGGAGCCGGCCGACGCGACCGACGTCGTCACCGCCGACGTCCTGCGCGAGCGCGCCGGCGCCGAGATCGCCATGGCCGAGGCCGGCGAGCACGCCATGGCCCTGGACGTCCTCGGCTCCCCCGTGCAGCGGGTGCGCGAGGTGTTCGACCTCATGCCCACCGAGGACGCCGCCGACTGGTCGGTGGTGGCCGAGCGGCTGCGCGCCGTGCCCGCCGCCCTCGACGGCTACGTGTCCGCCCTGCGCGCCTCGGCCGAGCAGGGCCGGGTGGCCGCGCGCCGCCAGGTGCTGGCCACCGCGGTGCAGTGCGACGACAACGTGGGCCCCGGCGGGTTCTTCCTCTCCCTGGCCGGCCGGGCCGCGGGCCGCCGCCGGCGACGCCGCGCCGGGCGAGGACCTGCTCGTCGAGCTCGACGGGGCCGCGGCCGGCGCCTCCGCCGCCTACGCGGGGCCTCGCGCGCGTGATGCGCGAGGAGCTGCTCCCGCAGGCGCCCGAGGCCGACGCCGTCGGCCCGGAGCGGTACGCCGTGCGGCTGCGCTACTACCTCGGCGCCGACGTGGACCTGGCCGAGACCTACGCCTGGGGGGTGCAGGAGGTCGAGCGGCTGCTCGCCGAGGGCCGCCGACGTCGCCCGCACCCTGGGCGCGGCGTCCGTCGCGGAGGCCGTGGAGCTGCTGGAGCACGACCCCGACCGGCTCGTCGACGGGGCCGAGGCGTTCCGCGACTGGATGCAGGCCACCTCCGACGAGGCCGTCGCCGCGCTCGGCGACACCCACTTCGACATCCCGGAGCCGGCATCCGCACGCCTGGCGTGCCGCATCGCGCCCGTCGCAGCACCGGCGTCGTCTACTACACGCCGCCGTCGGAGGACCTGTCCCGCTCGGGCTCGATGTGGTGGTCGGTGCCCAAGGGCATGACGTCGTTCGGCACCTGGCAGCAGCGGACCACCGTCTACCACGAGGGTGTCCCGGGGCACCACCTGCAGATCGCCCAGACGCTGATGAGGTCGGAGGAGCTCAACCGCTACCGCCGGCTCGGGGTGTGGGTGTCCGGCCACGGCGAGGGCTGGGCGCTGTACGCCGAGCAGCTCATGGCCGAGCTCGGCTTCCTCGACGACCCCGGCGACCGGATGGGCCTCATCGCCTCGCAGCTGCTGCGCGTCGGTGCGCGTGGTGCTGGACATCGGCGTCCACTGCGGCTTCGAGGCCCCCGCCCGGCGCCGGCGGTGGCTCGTGGACGTACGACAAGGCGTGGGCGTACCTCACCGGCTGCGTCCCCGAGCCGGAGGCCACGCTCCGCTTCGAGCTCGACCGCTACCTGGGCCACCCCGGCCAGGCGCCGTCGTACAAGGTCGGCGAGCGGACCTGGCTGGAGCTGCGCGAGCAGGCCCGGGCCGCGCGAGGGCGAGCAGTTCGACCTCACCGCCTGGCACCGCCGTGCGCTCGACCTCGGCTCGGTGGGGCTGGACACGCTCCGCCGGGCCCTGGCGTGAGCGTGCGGACGGCGCGGCGCGCACCGCGCCGGTGACGCCCCGCCTGGTGCTGGCCTCCCGCTCCCCCGCCCGCCTGGCCACGCTGCGCGCCGCGGGCGTCGAGCCCGAGGTCCGGGTGAGCGGGGTGGACGAGGACGCCGTGGTCGCGGCCTACGGCGTGGACGACCCGTCCGACGTCGCCCTGCTCCTGGCCCGGGCCAAGGCCGAGGACGTCGCCGCGACGCTGGTGCGGGAGGGCGAGCCTCGCCCTCGGGGGCGGCGCCCTGGTGCTCGGCTGCGACTCGGTGCTCGACCTCGACGGCGTGGCCCTGGGCAAGCCCGGCACCGCGGAGGTGGCCCGGCAGCGCTGGCTGCAGATGCGCGGGCGCACCGGGGTGCTGCGCACCGGGCACTGGCTCGTGGACGGCCGCGACCCCGGACGAGGGGGGCACCGGGGGCGAGCCTCGGCGAGCTGAGCAGCACGCTGGTCCGTTTCGCCGCCCTCGCCGAGGAGGAGATCGACGCCTACGTGGCCACCGGCGAGCCCCTGCAGGTGGCCGGGTCGTTCACCGTCGACGGGCTCGGCGGCGCCTACGTCGAGGGCATCGAGGGCGACCACCACGCCGTGGTCGGCGTCGGCCTGGCCACGGTGCGCCGGCTGCTCGGTCAGGTCGGCGTCCCCTGGCACAGCCTCTGGCGCCGCCCGTGAGCCGCGCCCGCTCCCTGCTGGCGTGGGCCTGCGTGGCGGCGTTCGTGGCCGTCCTGCTCGGCCCGTCCCTGCTCGGGCGGACCGTGTTCGCGGCCACGGACATCCTCGAGGTCACCGCGCCGTGGCAGGCCAGCAGCACGTGGACCGAGGACCCGGTCAACCGCTGCGTCTCCGACACCGTCGACGGCGCCCTGCCCGCGCTCCTCGAGACCCGCTCCCGGCTCGCCGAGGGCGACCTGCCGCTGTGGAACGACGAGGTCCTCGGTGGCGCCCCGCTCGCGGCCTCGCCGCTGCAGGGGGTGCTGTCCCCGGTCGTGCTGGCGGTGATCGCGCTGCCGGCCGCGCTGGTCCCGGGCTGGGCGAAGCTGCTCGAGGTCGCCGTCGTGGCGCTGGGGTGCCTGCTGCTGGCCGGACGGCTCGGCCTGCAGCGCGGGCCCGCCGCGGCGGCCGCCCTCGCCTTCGCCTCCTCCGGCTTCCTCGTGATGTGGACCAACTGGCCGCAGGCCCGCACCGCGGCGTTCTTCCCGCTGGTGCTGTGGGCGGTCGAGCGGGTGCTGCAGGACCGGACCTGGCGCTCCGTGGTCCCGCTGCCGTTCGCGCTCGCCGGCCTGGTGCTGGGCGGCTTCCCCGCCCTCGTGGTCTACCTGGCCTACGTGGTCGTCCTGTGGGTGCTCGTCCGCTGGTGGTGGCTGCGCCGCGACGAGGGCTGGGGCGCCGTGCTGCGCTCCGCCCTCCTCCTCGCGGCGGGCGGGGCGCTGGCGGTCGCGGCGCTGCTCGCCCAGCTCGTGGCCATGGGCCTGTGGCTGCAGGAGGTGTCGCTCGGCGAGCGCTCCCCCGCCACCCCGGTCCTCGACCTGCGCCCGACCGCGATGAGCACCGTGTTCTTCCCCCAGGCCCTCGGGCTCTGCAACGCCACGACCTCGTACTGGGGCCCGGTCAGCCCGATCGAGGGGACGGCCTTCGTCGGCGTCGCCGTGGTCTTCCTCGCCCTGGCCGCGCTCGTGCTGCCGCGGCCCGCGGGGCTGCCCCGCGGCGTCGTCGGGCTGCTCGCGGCGGTGGCGGCGCTCACCTTCGGGAGCACCTTCCTGGGCGGGCCCCTCGCCGACCTGCTGGCGGCGCTGCCGGGGGTCGGGTCCAGCCCGACCGGGCGGACCCGCGCCGTCGGCGGCCTGGCGCTGGCGGTGCTGGCCGCGGTCGGGCTGCAGGGCCTGCTCCGGCCCTCCCGTCCCTCCGGCCCGCTGCGGCGGGTCCTGCTGCTGGCCGGCACCGTGGCGGTCCTCGTGGTGGCGGCGCTCACCCTCGCCTTCGCCGCGCGGGAGGCTGCCGTGTCCGACGAGGCCGGCTGGGCCCTGGTCCGCCCGTCCTTCCTGCCGGCGGCGGTGTCGGCGGGGCTCGCCGTCCTCGTGTCCCTCGCCGTCGTCGCGGGGCTGCGGCGCACCACGACCGTGCTGGCGGCGCTGCTCCCGCTCGCGGTGCTCGCCGAGGGGGTCACCTTCGCCGACGCGGTGTGGTCCCGGCCCGACCCGAGCACGTTCTACCGGACCACCCCCGTCCACGAGCTCCTGGAGGCCGAGGCGGAGGGGATGCGCACCGCCGCGGTGGGCCGCTCGATGTACCACGGCGCGGAGACCGCCTACGAGATCCGGTCCCTGACCGGGCACTCCTTCAGCTCCCCGGAGTGGAACCAGGTGGTGGAGCGGATCGACCCCACGGCCCGGCGCACCCCGTCCTTCACCGTCCTCACCGACCTCTCCGTGGCCACCCGCCCCGGGCTGGACCGGTTGTCCGTGGCCTACGTGGTGGGCGAGCCGGACGGCGTCCCTCCCGGGCGCGACGTCACCGTGGACGTGCCGGACGGCGCGCGCTCCGCCGTCCTGCGCCCGGGCACCGAGGTGCGCGTGGCGGCCGCGCGGCCGGCGCCGGGCGCGGTCTACCTGGACCTCACCCGCCCGCCGGCGGCCCCCGCGACCGTCACGGTCCGGCTGCTGTCGGCCGAGGGCGACGTGCTCGCGCGCGGCCGCACGGAGGTGTCCCGCGAGGGGCGGGCACCCGTCCGCCTCGAGGCCGTCGACGGGGCCGGCGCGCCCGGGCCCGGCGAGGTGCTCGTGGTCAGCACCGACGCCGAGCTGCGGGTGCGTGCCACGGCCGAGGGCCGCCTGTGGCTGGGGCAGCTGGTGGCCCCCGCCGGGCTGGAGCTCGTGCTGGACGACGGAGCGCCGGTGTACCGCAACACCGACGTCCTGCCGCGATACCGGTGGGCCTCGCAGAGCATGGTCGTCGAGGACGCGGCACGGAGGGCCTCCGTCGTGGCCCGGCGTCCGGTGCCGGCGGCCACGGTGGTCCTCGGCGAGGACGTGGGCAGCTTCGACGGCGAGCCGGCCGAGGTGACGGTGCTCCAGGACGACGGGGACGTGCGGCGGGTGCGGGTGGACGCCGAGGGCGCCGGCATGCTCGTGGTCGCCGACGGGCTGTACGACGGCTGGGCCGCCACCGTCGACGGAGAGCCGGTCGAGCTGGTCGCGGCGGACCACGCCCTCATGGGCGTGCCCCTGCCCGCCGGTCGCAGCGAGGTCGAGCTCGTCTACCGCACCGCCGTGCCCCGGGCGGTGCAGGCGGCGTCGCTGGCGGGGGCGGCGCTCATGGTGCTGGCCCTGCTGCTGCTGCTGCCCCGGCGGGGCCGTGCTCAGACGGGCCAGACCCCGTGGCGGCGCTCGGAGAAGTCCCGGCGGGTCCGCGAGGCGTAGGCCAGGCGGCGCACCAGGTCCTCGCGGAGGTCCTCCGGCTCCACCACCGCGTCGATCACCAGGTCGGAGGCGAGCCGGCGCAGGTCGACGTCCTCGAGGTACTCCGCGCGCCGGGCGGCGACGAACGCCTCCCGCTCGTCGAGGTCCTCGATGGCGGCGATCCGGTTGGCGTAGACCGCGTTGACCGCGGCCTCGGGCCCCATGACGGCGATCGCCGCGGTCGGCAGCGCCACGCAGGCGTGCGGCGCGAACCCGGGCCCGGCCATGGCGTACAGGCCCGCGCCGTAGGCCTTGCGCAGCACGACGCTCACCTGCGGCACGGTCGCCTCGGACACGGCCGCCACCATCTTCGCGCCGTGCCGGATGATCCCGGCGCGCTCGACCTCGGAGCCGATCATGAAGCCCGGCACGTCGGCCAGGTACACCAGCGGCACGTTGAACGCGTCGCACAGCGTGATGAAGCGGGCGGCCTTGTCCGCGCTGTCGACGAACAGCACCCCGCCCTTGACCGCGGAGTTGTTGGCCACGATGCCGACGCTGCGGCCCTCGAGCCGGCCGAGGCCGACGACGAGCTCCGGCGCGAACAGCGGCTTGATCTCGAAGAAGCTGTCGGCGTCCACCAGCCGCTCGACGACGTCGTGGACGTCGAACGGCTCGGACTCCCGGGCCGGCACGTCGCCGGTGCGCAGCGGGCGGGCCGGCGGCTCCGCCTCGTAGCGCGGCGGGTCCTCCCGCCACGTGCGCGGCAGGTACGACAGGTACAGCCGCGCCTGCTCGATGGCGTCCGCGTCGTCCTCGGCGAGCAGGTCGCCGCAGCCGGACACGGTGCAGTGCATCCGCGCCCCGCCCATCTGCTCCAGGTCGACCCGCTCCCCCACGACCATCTCGGCCATCCGGGGCGAGCCGAGGTACATGCTCGCGTTCCCCTCGACCATGATCACGATGTCGCAGAACGACGGCACGTAGGCCCCGCCCGCGGCCGACGGCCCGAACAGGCAGCACACCTGCGGCACGCGGCCGGAGATGGCGACCTGGTTGTGGAAGATCCGCCCCGCCCCGCGCCGGCCGGGGAACAGCTCGACCTGGTCGGTGATCCGGGCGCCGGCGGAGTCGACGAGCCAGACGATCGGCAGCTCCTCGCGCAGCGCGGTCTCGGTGGCGCGCACCATCTTCTCGACCGTCCGCGCCCCCCAGGAGCCGGCCTTGACCGTGGGGTCGTTGGCGACCACCACGACGGGTCGCCCGTCCACCGTGCCGCGGCCGGTGACCACGCCGTCCGCGGGCAGGCCGGAGCCGCCCCCGGCCACCTCGGTCACCGTCGTCACCGCGTTCGCGAGCCGGCCGTCCTCGACGAAGGAGCCCTCGTCCAGGAGCAGGTCGACCCGCTCGCGCACCGCGAGCTTGCCCGCTGCCTCCAGCCGCGCCCGGCCCCTGTCGTCGGGCGCGGCCGTCGCCGCCTGCGCCTTCTCCAGCCAGCCGGGGAAGCCCTCCGTCGAGCGGTCCGGGGCGCTCATGCCACCGGCAGGCCGAGCCCGCGCGCCAGCACGAGGCGCTGCACCTCCGAGGTGCCCTCCCCGATCTCGAGGATCTTCGCGTCCCGGTAGAACCGGGCGACCGGGTACTCCTCCATGAAGCCCGCGCCGCCGTAGACCTGCGTGGCCAGCCGGGCCGCGTCCATGGCCACGGTGGAGGTGTGGAGCTTGGCCTTGGCCGCGGCCGCCTTGACCTGGGCCGCGGTGGCCCGCCCGGCGGTCTGCTCGTCCTTGAGCCACGCCGCGCGGTAGGTGAGCAGGTGCCCGGCCTCGACGGCGACCGACAGGTCCGCCAGCGGGAAGGCGACGCCCTGGTTGCGCCCGATCGGCGAGCCGAAGGCGACCCGGGTCTTCGCGTAGCCGGTGGCCAGGTCCAGGCAGGCCCGGGCCGAGCCGAGGGCGAGCGCCGAGATGGCGATGCGGCCGTCGTCGAGGATGGCGAGGAACTGCTTGAACCCGTGGCCGCGCTGCCCGAGCAGGGAGTCCTCGGGCACCCGGACGCCGCGGAAGGCGAGGCCGTGGGTGTCGGAGGAGTTCCAGCCGAGCTTGCGGTAGGCCTGCTCGACGACGAAGCCCTCGGTGCCCGCCGGCACCGTGATGGCGCTGATCTCGGGGCTGCCGTCCTCGCGGGTGCCGGTGCGCGCGGTGACGGTGACGACGCTGGTCAGCTCGGTGCCGGAGTTGGTGATGTAGCTCTTGGCGCCGTCGACGACCCACTCGCCGTCGACGAGCTCGGCGCGGGTGCGGGTGGCCCCGGCGTCGGAGCCGGCCTCGGGCTCGGTGAGCCCGAACGCGGCCAGCGCACGGCCGGCGACCAGGTCGGGCAGCCAGCGCTCGCGCTGGGCCTGCGTGCCGTAGGTGAGGATCGGGTTGATCCCCAGGCCGACCCCGGCGCTCAGCGTGATGCCGGCGGACTGGTCGACGTAGCCGAGCTCCTCGATGGCGACGCACAGGCTGGTGAAGTCACCGCCCGCGCCGCCGTGCTCCTCGGGCACGACGAGGCCGAACAGGCCCAGCTCCCCCATCTTGGGGACGAGGTGGGCGGGGAAGTGGTGGGTCTCGTCCCACTTCGCGATGTGCGGCGCGATCTCGGCCGCTGCGAAGTCTCGGACGACGGCACGGAGATCCTCGTGGTGATCTTCCAGCGCGAACGTCATCGGTCGCTCCTCCTGGACGGCCGAGGGGTGGTGGCCGTTCCGCCCGCAGGGTATCCGGCGGGCTGCGGGCGCGCCGCCACGACCGGGCGCGGCGGGCAGCGGGCCTGGCTAGCGTGGGGGCGTGGACACCGACCCCGGCACGGTGCGGTCATGAGCAGCGCGCTGTTCCTGCTGAGCACGGAGGCGGACAGCGGGAAGTCGGCGCTGGCGCTCGCGCTGTTCGAGGCGATGGCCCGCCGGGTCCCCCGGCCCGCGGTCTTCCGGCCCGTGACCCGGGACGGCGGGGACGACTTCCTCGTCGACCTGCTCCTGTCCCGGCTGCCGGAGGGCGCCCGGCCGGACCCCGAGGACTGCGTCGGCGTCACCTACGACGAGAACCACGCCGACTCCACCGCCACCCGGGCCACCGTGGTCGCCCGCTTCCGGGCCCTGGCCGACCGCCACGACGCCGTCCTCGTGGTCGGCAGCGACTTCACCGACGTGGGCGCCGCGAGCGAGCTGGCCACGAACATCGACCTGGCGCAGGACCTCGCCGCCCCGGTGGTGGCCGTGGTCAGCGGGCGCGACCGCGAGGGCGCCCGGTCGGTGGACGACGTCCGCGCCGCCACCGAGCACGCCCTGGACTCCCTGCTGGCCCGGCACACGCCGGTCATCGGCGTCGTCGCCAACCGGGTCGACGCCGGCGCGGTGGACGAGCTGCGGGCCGTGGTCGCCGCCGTCGCCGCCTCGCGCGACCTCGACGTCCCGACCGCCGTGGTCCCGGAGCTGGCCCTGCTCGCCGCCCCGACGCTGCGCCAGATCGCCGACGCCGTGGGCGCCCGGCTGGTCAGCGGCTCCGACGACGACCTCGACCGGGCCGCCGTCGACGTCATGGTCGCCGCGATGACGCTGCCGCACATGCTCGAGCGGCTCGTGGACCAGGCCGTCGTCATCGTCCCCGGGGACCGCTCGGACGTGCTCGTGGGCACCCTGGCCGCCGCCCACGCCGACACCTTCCCCACCCCGGCCGGGCTCGTGCTCACCGGCGGCTTCGAGCCCGACCCGGTCGTCGCCCGCCTGGTCGCGGGCTTCACGCCGTCCCCGCCGGTCGTCGTGGCCCCGGGCTCGACGTTCGAGGTGGCCACGGTCGCGGCCGGGCTGCGCGGACGGATGCGGGCCCGGTCCTCCCGCAAGATCGAGGCCGCGCTGCACCTGGCCGCGGAGCACGTGCCCGCCGAGGCTTGGCTCGACCGGCTGGCGCTGGCCCCGACCGACATCGTCACCCCGGTGATGTTCACCCACGACCTGTACGAGCGGGCCCGGGCGGACCGCCGCCGCATCGTGCTGCCGGAGGGCACCGAGCCCCGGGTGCTGCGGGCCGCCGCGGCCGTGCTGCGCCGCGGCGTGGCCGACCTCGTGCTGCTCGGCCGCCCGGACGAGGTGCTGGCCGCCGCGACCGCCGCCGGGGTGGACGTGTCCGGGGCCGAGGTGGTCGACCCGGTGAGCGACCCCCGGCGTGACCGCTACGCCGAGGAGTACGCCCGGCTGCGGGCGCACAAGGGGGTCTCGGAGGCGATGGCCCACGACACGGTCGTCGACGTGTCGTACTTCGGGACCCTCATGGTCCACCTGGGCGAGGCCGACGGGATGGTCTCCGGCGCGGTCCACACGACCGCCCACACCATCCGGCCCGCCTTCGAGATCATCCGGACCGCGCCGGACGTGTCCGTGGTGTCCAGCGTGTTCTTCATGCTGCTGCCGGACCGGGTGCTCGTGTACGGCGACTGCGCCGTGGTCCCGAGCCCCGACGCGCGCCAGCTCGCGGACATCGCCGTCTCCGCGGCCGGGACGGCGGCCGCGTTCGGGGTGGAGCCGCGCGTGGCGATGCTGTCGTACTCCACGGGCACCTCGGGCTCCGGCGAGGACGTGGACCGGGTCCGCGAGGCCACCGCCCTGGTCCGCGAGCGGCGCCCGGACCTGCTCGTCGAGGGCCCGCTGCAGTACGACGCGGCCGTCGACCCCGCCGTGGCGGCCACCAAGCTGCCGGGCTCCGAGGTCGCCGGGCGCGCGACGGTGCTGGTGTTCCCCGACCTCAACACCGGCAACAACACGTACAAGGCCGTCCAGCGCAGCGCGGGCGCCACCGCGGTCGGGCCGGTGCTCCAGGGGCTGAACAAGCCGGTCAACGACCTGTCCCGCGGGGCCACGGTGGAGGACATCGCCACCACGGTGGCCGTGACCGCGGTGCAGGCGCAGACGCTGGCCCGGGCGCGCGCCGCGGGCGGGGACCCGGCCCGCCGCCGCCCCGGCCGAGGAGGTCGTGCGGTGAGCGTGCTCGTGGTCAACGCCGGCTCGTCGTCGCTCAAGTACGCGCCTCGTGGAGCCGGGGTCCGGCGGCGAGGGGGCCCGGCGACGGTCCTCGCCCGAGGGCTGCTGGAGCGGGTGGGCACGTCGGGGCGACCCTGCGCCACACGGTCACCGGGCGGGACGGCGGCCCGGACGCAGGAGACCACCGCCGACGTCGAGGCCAGACCACACCGCAGGCCATGGCCGCGGTGGCCGACGCCTTCGACCGGCACGGTCCCGACGTCGCCGAGCGCCTGGCGGCCGTCGGGCACCGCGTCGTCCACGGCGGCGAGACCTTCTCCGGCCCCGTGCTGGTCGACGACGACGTGCTCGCGGAGATCGACCGGCTCTCGGTCCTCGCGCCCGCTGCACAACCCGGTCAACCTCGCCGGGCTGCGCGCGGCCCTCGAGCGCTTCGCCGACGTGCCCCACGTCGCCGTGTTCGACACCGCCTTCCACGCCGACCTGCCCGCCGTGGCCCGGACCTACGCCGTGCCCCGGGCCTGGCGCGAGGAGCACGGCGTCCGCCGCTACGGCTTCCACGGCACCTCGCACGCCTACGTGTCCCGCACGGCCGCCGGGTGGCTGCAGACCGAGCGCGGCGTGGACCCGGGGGCCTCCCGGGTCGTCGTGCTCCACCTCGGCAACGGGGCGAGCGCCTGCGCCGTGCTCGGGGGCCGGAGCATCGACACCTCCATGGGGCTGACCCCGCTGGCCGGGCTCGTCATGGGGACCCGCTCCGGCGACGTCGACCCCGCCCTGGCCGGGCACCTGGAGCGGGTCGCCGGCCTGGACGGCGCCCACGTCGAGGAGCAGCTCAACCGCGCCTCGGGGCTGCTGGGCCTGGCCGGCAGCGGCGACCTGCGCGACGTCCGCCGGGCCGCCGAGGGGGGCGACGAGGACGCCCGCCTGGCCCTGGAGGTGTACGCCTACCGCATCCGCTCCTACGTCGGCGCCTACGCGGTCGCCCTCGGCGGCCTCGACGCGCTCGTGCTGACCGGCGGGGTAGGCGAGAACGACGGGTCCATGCGGGCACGCATCGTCGAGAGGCTCGGACCGTGCTCGGCTGCGCGCTGGACGCGGGGCGCGACCGCGACGTGGACCGCGCCCGGCCCGTGTCCGAGATCAGCCCGGACGGCAGCCCGGCCGCCGTGCTCGTGGTCCCCACGGACGAGGAGGGCGAGATCGCCCGACAGGCTGTCGCGCTGCTCGACGGCTGGACCGACGCCACCTGAGAGGTCGGTCGTGATCGGGACACGCCGGCACAGCGGTCATGACCGACCCCTCGACGGCCCCCCGCCCCCTCAGCCCCGGTGCGCCCCCTGCCGGGCGCCGTCGCGCACGTCCACCTCCCGGGCGTCGGCGCCGTCGGTCCGGTCCCCGCCGAGGTGCGGGGCCTCGCCCAGCGGTGCCTGCCGGGCGTCCTCCATCTCCTCGCGGCGCTCCTCCTCGACCTCGGCGGTGAGGGCGGCCCCGGCCTCCGCGTCGCGGGTGAGGTTCTCCCCCGTCGTCGGGTCGAAGAGGTGCATCTTGCGGGTGTCGACCCAGATCTCGGCCTCGCGGCCGCCGCGGACCCGGCTGGCCGCGTCGATGGCCACGATCATCTGGGTGCGCAGCGCCTCGCTGTCGAGCTCGCTGCGACAGCTCCTTCAGCTGCTGCTCGACCTCGGGCGAGGCGTCGAAGGGGATGTAGGCGTACTGCTCGTTGCCCAGCCACTCCGTGACGTCGATCCGCGCGGTGAACACGTCGCCCTTGTCGCGCTTGTCGGCCTCGACGAGCTTGGCGTCCTCGAACGCCTCGGGCCGGACCCCCATGAGCAGGACGTCCTTGCCCTTCACCGCCTCTCGCTGCCGGTCGGTCGTGAGGCTGATCGGACCCAGCGGGGTGTCGAGGCTGCCGTCGCTGCCCACGGTCACCGGCACGAAGTTCATCGGCGGGGAGCCGATGAACCCGGCGACGAACAGGTTGACCGGCTGCTCGTACAGCTCGCGCGGCGACGCGATCTGCTGCAGGACGCCCTTCTTCAGCACCGCGACCCGGTCGCCGAGCGTCATGGCCTCGGTCTGGTCGTGGGTGACGTAGACCGTGGTGATGCCGAGGCGGCGCTGCAGCCGGGCGATCTCGGTGCGCATCTGCCCGCGCAGCTTGGCGTCGAGGTTGGACAGCGGCTCGTCGAAGAGGAACGCGTCGGCGCTGCGGACGATGGCCCGGCCCATGGCCACGCGCTGGCGCTGGCCGCCGGACAGGTTGGCCGGCTTGCGCTCCAGGTGCTCGTCGAGCTCCAGCAGGCTGGAGGCGTCGCGCACCCGCTCGTCGACCTCCTTGTCCGGGGTCTTGGACAGCCGCAGCGGGAACGCCATGTTCTCGTAGACGGTGAGGTGCGGGTAGAGGGCGTAGTTCTGGAACACCATGGACAGGTTGCGGTCGCGGGGCGCCTTGTCGTTGACCCGCTTGCCCGCCGATGAGCATGTCGCCCTCGGTGATGTCCTCCAGGCCGACGATCATCCGCAGCAGGGTCGACTTCCCGCACCCGGACGGTCCCACCAGGATCAGGAACTCCCCGTCGTCGATGTCGATGCTGACGTCGTTCACCGCCGGGAAGCCGTCGGCGTACTTCTTGACGATGTTCTTCATCTGGATGGCTGCCATCAGCTGTCTCCTTCTCGTGGGCCGGGGCGTTCAGCCCTTGACGGCGCCGTTGGTGAGTCCCGCGACGATCTTCTGCTGGAAGAGCAGCACGAGGATCACGACGGGGATCGTGACGATCACCGACGCTGCGGCGATGGGGGCGGTGGGCTGGGAGAACTGGCTGGCGCCGCGAGAAGAACGCCAGCGCGGCCGGGCACCGGTCTGGCCGCCTCGCTGAGGTGAGCGTGATGCCGAAGATGAAGTCGTTCCAGATGGCGAAGAAGGTGAGGATCGCCGCGGTGAACACCCCCGGCGCGGCCAGCGGGACGATGACCTTGCGGAACGCCTGCAGCGGGGTGGCCCCGTCCACCTGCGCGGCCTGCTCCATCTCCCACGGGATCTCGCGGAAGAACGCGCGACAGCACGTACACCGACAGCGGGAGCGAGAAGGACAGGTACGGGATGATCAGCCCGAGCCAGGTGTCGTACAGCCCGACCGTCCGCCACAGGTTGAACAGCGGGGTGGCGATGGCGATGATCGGGAAGATCGTGATGGCCAGGGCCAGGCTGAGCAGCAGCTTCTTGCCCGGGAACTCCAGCCGCGCCACGGCGTAGGCCGCGAACATGGCCAGGACGACCGAGATCGCGGTGGCGATGAGCGAGATGCCGATGGAGTTGCGCAGCGCCGAGGTGAACAGGTCGCTGGAGAACACGATGCGGTAGTTCTCCAGGTACCAGTCGGTCGGCAAGAACTTCTTGTTGGTGATGTCGTCGCCGGCCTTGAACGACAGCGACACGATCCAGGCGACGGGGACCAGGGCGTAGGCCATGATCAGCGACCGCGCCGACGATCCAGAGCGACCTGCCCCTTGCGGTCGGTGGCCATCACGGACCCGCCCCTCTGCTCCGCCAGGTTGACCTTGAACCCCTTGATGAACAGGAACGCGATGAGCACGACCAGGACCGCGAGGATCACGCTGACCGCCGAGCCGAGGCCGATCATCACGCGGGTGATGGTCTGCCGGTAGGCGAGGAACGACAGCGTCTCGGTGCCGTTGGCGCCCTGCGTCATGATGAAGACGTTGTCGAAGATGCGGAACGCGTCGAGGGTGCGGAACAGCAGCGCGACCATGATCGCGCCCTTCATGTTCGGCACGATGACCTTGCGGAACCGCTGCCAGGCGGTGGCGCCGTCGACCTTGGCCGCCTCGATGTACGTGCTCGGGATCTGCGCGAGGCCGGCGAGCAGCAGCAGCGACATGAACGGCGTCGTCTTCCAGATCTCCGACAGGCAGATGACGACCAGGCTCGGCACGGTCTCGCCGAACCAGTCGAGGTCGCTGCCGAAGAGCGGGTTGACGAAGCCGTAGGCCGGCGTGAAGGCGTACTGCCAGGCGTAGGCGGAGACGACGGTGATGATCCCGTAGGGGACGAGGATCGCCGTGCGGACGGACTTGCGCAGGAACAGCGCCCGGTGCATGACCAGGGCGAGGGCGAAGCCGAGCACGAACTCCACCGCCACCGTGACGACCGTGATGGCCGCGGTGACCCCGAACTGCCGCCAGAACAGGCCGTCGGTGAGGATGGTCGCGTAGTTGCCGAGCCCGACGAAGCTGCGCCCGTCGGGGTCGGTGAGCCGGAAGTCGAACAGCGAGTACCAGACCGCGTTGGCGATCGGGTAGGCCGTGACGGCCAGCATGACCACGAAGGCCGGCCCGGCGAGCAGCCAGCCGAGGTTGCGCTCCTTGCGCGCCCGGTCGGTCATCCGACCCGGCCGGTGCTCGACGCTGAGGGTGTCCTCGCGGACCTCCTCGCGCACCTCCCCCGCGGCGGCAGGAACAGTGGTGCTCATCTGGCCCTCCTCACAACATTCTCGAGTTGTCGAGCACGGCTTCGAGGAACTGCGCCGTCTGCGTGGGCGTCGTCTCCGGCGACAACGAGTCCGGCGGGTGGTAGCTCTGCTGGACGGCGCCCGTGACGTCGCCGTAGTACGCGCTGATGGGGCGCGGCGCGGCGTCGGTCAGCCCCTCGCGGATGGCCTCGTACATCGGGAACGCCTCCTGGACCTCGGGGTCGTCGTAGATCTCCGAGGCGGCGGCCGGGTCGCCGGCCGTGAGCATGTACTCCTTCTGGCTCTCCGGGCTGCGCAGGCACCGGATCGCCTCGACCGCGGCGTCGGGGTCCGTGGAGAACGCGCCGACGCTCAGGCCGATCCCCCCGAGCGGCGTGGCGCTGGGCTCGCCCTCGACGACGGCCGGGTAGCGGGTCCAGGCGACGTCGTCGCGGAACCCCTCCTCGACGGCGCCGCCCTCCTCGGCCGCGGCGAACGCCGTCCAGACGTACGGCCAGTTGACCATGAAGCCGCCGTCGTCGGCCTGGAACGCGGCGCGGGACTCCTCCTCGCCGGCGGTGCTGAGCCCGGGAGGGGCGACGTCGGACGTGGCGATCGTGCTCATGATGCGGGCCGCCTCGGCGCCGGCCTCGTCGTCGATGACGACGTCGACGTCCTCGGCGGGCAGGCCCTGGCTGTCCTCGGCGAGGATGCGTCCGCCGGCGGACTCGACGAGCGCGTTGACCCACACCATGAGGCTCTCGTTGCGACGGCCTTGGACCGCGACCGTGGTGCCCGTCTGCTCCGCCGCCTCGATGACCTGGTCCCACGTCACCGGGCCGGCCTCCAGGTCGAGCCCGGCCTCCTCGGCGACGGACTTCCGGTACCAGAGCAGCTGGGTGTTGCCGTAGAAGGGCGCCGAGAACATCGTGTCCTCGTACAGCGACTGCGCGAGCGGCCCCTCGAGGACGCCCTCGGAGAACTCCTCGGTCTCCTCGGCCGTGAAGGGCCGGAGGAACTCGGCGTTGGCGAACTCGGCCATGAACGGCGGGTCGAGGCTGAGGATGTCGACCGTCTCGTCGCCGGCGGCCAGCCGGCGCAGCAGCTGCTCCCGCTGGCCCGCGGCCGCGCTGGGCAGCAGCGACGTCCTGAGCGTGTAGGCGCCCTCCGCCTGCTCGTTGCACAGCTCGGCGATGGGCTCCTGCGCGGCGTTGTTGATGTACCAGGTGAGCTCGGGCGCCCCGCTGCCGGAGCCGCCCCCGCCGCACGCGGCCAGCAGCCCCGCGGCCAGGCCGAGCGCCGTCACCGCCGCGAGCCTCCTCCTGCCCCGGTCGTCCTGCGGGCGCCGTGCCCCGCCGTGCGCACGTGGTCGTGCCATGTCGCCTCCAGCTCCGTTGCTGAACGCCGTCCCGTCGCCGGGACCGCCGCGGCCCGCCGGGGCCTCTTCGCCCCGGTTGGTCCCGCTTCGTGCACCGGCACCGTGGCGCAGATCACACGGGGTCACAAGTCGGCGCGGACGGTGCGGCCTCGTCCCCCCTCGCCGCGGGGGCAGCGCGCGCGGTCCCTCAGGTGCGCGGGGTCTAGGCTCGCCCGCGATGTCGACGCTGACGAAAATCCTCATCGCCAACCGCGGCGAGATCGCCGTCCGGGTCGCGCGCGCCTGCGCCGACGCGGGCCTGCGCTCGGTCGCGGTCTACGCCGACCCCGACGCGCGACGCGCTGCACGTGCGCACGGCCGACGAGGCCTTCGCCCTCGGCGGCTCGACGTCGCGCGGAGACGTACCTCGACATCGAGAAGCTGCTCGCGGTGGCGAGGCAGGCCGGGGCCGACGCGGTCCACCCCGGCTACGGCTTCCTCGCCGAGAACGCCGACTTCGCCCAGGCGGTGCTGGACGCCGGGCTGACCTGGATCGGCCCGCCGCCGCAGGCGATCCGCGACCTGGGCGACAAGGTGTCCGCCCGCCACATCGCCGCCCGCGCCGGGGCCCCGCTCGTGGCCGGCACGCCCGACCCGGTGGCCGACGCCGACGAGGTCGTCGCCTTCGCCCGCGAGCACGGCCTGCCCGTGGCCATCAAGGCGGCCTTCGGCGGCGGCGGGCGCGGCCTCAAGGTCGCCCGGACCCTGGAGGAGATGCCCGAGCTCTTCGAGTCGGCCACCCGCGAGGCGGTCGCCGCGTTCGGGCGCGGCGAGTGCTTCGTCGAGCGCTACCTCGACCGGCCGCGTCACGTGGAGACCCAGTGCCTGGCCGACGCCCACGGCGGCGTCGTGGTCGTCTCCACCCGCGACTGCTCGCTGCAGCGCCGGCACCAGAAGCTGGTCGAGGAGGCGCCCGCGCCGTTCCTCACCGACGCGCAGGTCGAGCAGCTCTACTCCTCGTCCAAGGCGATCCTGCGCGAGGCCGGCTACGTCGGCGCCGGGACCTGCGAGTTCCTCGTCGGCCAGGACGGCACCATCTGCTTCCTCGAGGTCAACACCCGCCTGCAGGTCGAGCACTGCGTGTCCGAGGAGGTCACCGGCCTCGACCTGGTCCGCGAGCAGCTCCGGATCGCCGCGGGCGAGCCGCTCGGCTACGACGACCCCGAGGTCCGCGGGCACTCCATCGAGTTCCGCATCAACGGCGAGGACGCCGGCCGCGGCTTCCTGCCCCAGCCCGGCCCGGTCGACCGTGTTCCCCCCGCCCTCCGGCCCGGGCGTCCGGCTGGACTCCGGCGTCGTCGCCGGCAGCGTCGTCGGCGGCGGCTTCGACTCCATGCTCGCCAAGCTCGTCGTCACCGGCGCCACCCGCGAGCAGGCCCTGCAGCGCTCGCGCCGCGCGCTGGCGGAGTTCGTCGTCGAGGGCCTGCCGACCGTGCTCCCGTTCCACCGGGCCGTGGTCGTCCGACCCCGCCTTCGCCCCGGCCGACCCGGCGGAGCCGTTCACGGTGCACACCCGCTGGATCGAGACCGGAGTTCGACAACCAGGTCCCGGCCTGGACCCCGACCGGCGCCGCCCGCGGACGGCGGGGCCCCGGAGGCGGAGCGGCAGCGCGTCGTCGTCGAGGTCGACGGCCGGCGGCTCGAGGTCGTCCTGCCCGCGTCGTTCTCCTCGTCGGTCGCGGCCGGCGGCGGCCAGGCCAGGCCGGCCCGGCGCGCGCCCCCCGGCGCAGCCGCCGGGGCTCCGGGACGGCGGCGGTCTCCGGCGACGCCCTGACCAGCCCGATGCAGGCCACCGTGGTCAAGGTCGCCGTGGCCGACGGCGACGAGGTGGCCGAGGGCGACCTGGTCGCGGTCCTCGAGGCCATGAAGATGGAGCAGCCCCTCAACGCCCACCGCGCCGGCACCGTCAAGGGCCTCGCGGTCGAGGTCGGCGGGACGGTCACCGCGGGCGCGGTGGTCTGCGAGATCAGCTGAGCCACCGGGCCCGCCCCGCCGGTCGCCCGGCAGGCGGGCCCGCTCCCGCCGCCCTCAGGCGACGGGGCTCGGGTGCAGCCGGCGCGCCGCCTCGGCGATCGAGCCGGACAGGCTCGGGTAGACCGTGAACGAGCGGGCCACGTCGTCCACGGTGAGCCGGTGCTCCACGGCCAGCGTCACCGGGAAGATCAGCTCGCTCGCCCGGGGGCCCGACGACGACCCCGCCGATGACCGTGCCGGACCCGGTGCGGGCGAACAGCTTGACGAAGCCCTCGCTCACGCCCTGCATCTTCGCCCGCGGGTTCGTGGCCAGCGGCAGCATGACCGCGACGCCCTGCGCCTCGCCGGAGTCGATCTGGGCCTGGGTCCAGCCGACCGTGGCGATCTCGGGCGAGGTGAAGATGTTGCTGGACACGGTCTTCAGCGACAGCGGCCGCACGGCGTCGCCGAGCAGGTGCCGCATGGCGATCCGGCCCTGCATGGCCGCCACCGAGGCGAGCGCGAACACCCCGGTGCAGTCGCCCGCGGCGTAGACCCCGGGCAGCGACGTGCGCGAGACCCGGTCCACGGCGATGTGCCCGGACGGGCTGGTCTGCACGCCGACGTCCTCCAGGCCGAGCCCGGCGGTGTTGGGGATCGAGCCGACGGCCATCAGGCAGTGGCTGCCGGTGACCGTCTGCCCGTCGGCCAGGGTGACGACCACGCCGTCGCCCTCGCGCCGCACCGTCTCCGCCCGGGCCCGCGACAGCACCTCCATGCCGCGGCGGCGGAAGGCCTCCTCGAGCACCTCCGCGGCGTCGGCGTCCTCGCCGGGCAGCACCCGGTCGCGGCTGGAGACCAGGACGACCTCGCTGCCGAGCGCGAGGTAGGCCGAGGCGAACTCCGCGCCGGTGACGCCGGAGCCGACCACGACGAGCCGGCTCGGGCAGCTCCTCCAGGTCGTACAGCTGGCGCCAGTCGAGGATCCGCTCGCCGTCGGGCATCGCGGTGTCCAGGCGGCGCGGGGTGGCGCCCACCGCGAGCAGCACGGAGTCCGCCTCGAGGACGCGCGTGCTGCCGTCGGCCGCGGTGACCTCGACGTCGGGGCTGCCGTGGCTGCCCTGCGCCCCCGGGACGAGCCGGCCCGTGCCGGGCACGAGGGTCACCCCGACCGCGCGCAGCGAGGCCATGACGTCGCCGGACTGGGCGTGGGCCAGCGTCTTCACGCGGGCGTTGACGACCCCGAGGTCGACCCCCACGTGCTCGCCGGGGGCGACCCCGGCGTAGCGGACGCCGAGCTCGGAGGACCCGTCGACCTGGGTCATCACCTCGCTGGTGGCGATGAGGGTCTTGCTCGGCACGCAGTCGGTGAGCACCGCGGAGCCCCCGAGCCCGTCGGAGTCGACCACGGTGACCTCGGCGCCCAGCTGGGCCGCGACGAGCGCGGCCTCGTACCCGCCCGGCCCGCCGCCCACGACGACCAGGCGCTGGCGGGGCCGGGTCGGGGTGGCCGGGACCGGGCTCGTGCTGGGCGCGGTCTCCCCCTCGGTGGGGGTGCGGCCGGCGGCCGGGGCGGGTGCCGCGGCAGAGGCGGGGGTGCCGGAGGAGCTGCCGGACGGCGCTGCTGGGGTGCTCACGGGGACCAGTGTCCCAGGGTGCGCGCCCCGCTACCCTCCCCTGGTGCTGTACGCCGCGTACGCCGGGAACCTCGACCCCGACCGCATGGCCGAGCGCGCCCCCCGGTCCCCCGTGTACGGCGCCGGGTGGCTGCCGGGCTGGCGGCTCACCTTCGGCGGCGAGGAGCACGGCTGGGACGGGCCGCTGCCCACGGTCGTCGAGGCGCCCGACACCCCCGGCGCGGCGGTCTACGTCGTCCTCTACGAGGTCGCGCCCGAGGACGAGGCGCTCCTCGACGCCTGGGAGGGCGCGGAGCCCGGGCTGTTCCAGCGGATCAGCGTGCGGGTGCAGACGCTCGAGGGGGAGGTGCCCGCCTCCGTCTACGTGCTCGAGGCCTACGAGGGAGGCCTGCCCAGCGCCATGACGCTCGGGCTCGTGGCCGACGCCGCCGAGGCCGGCGGGGCCCCGTCGGACTACGTGGCCGAGCTGCGGTCGCGCCCCTGCCGCTCGCTCGGCTGAGCGCTCGGCCCCTCCCGCCCGTCGCGGTCCGGGGTCCGACCCGCGGGAGGCGGCGACGACCACGGCCCCCACCGCGACGAGGGCCCACGCGCCCGCACCGAGCCCGGTGGCGGCGGCGCTGCCCCAGCGGTCCCCGCCGCCGCCGGCCCACGGCGCCAGGACGAGGGCGAGCAGCACGGAGCACGACAGGTACACGGCCAGGCTGTGCCGGCCCAGCAGGGCGAGCGCGCGCACCACCGGCCCCCCGGACGGCCGCCCGTCCCGCGGGGCCAGCGCGACCAGCAGCAGGCAGACCGCCCCCAGCGCGCCCGCCGGCCCCGTGACGGAGTCCAGCACGCCCGCGCGCAGGGCCACGGCCACGTCCGGGAGCTTGCCCCTCCCCGAGCACGCGTGCGTAGGGCAGCGCGCCCAGCACCCCGACGAGCGCGGCGGGGACCCCGAGCAGGAGCAGCGGCCGACGGTGCTCCTCGGGCCGGGCCGCCCAGCCCGAGCGTGCGAGCCGCACCCCGGCCACGACGGCCACGAGCAGGCCGCCCGAGGCGGGCAGGACGAGCACGAGGGCCAGCAGCCAGGTCCCCACCCGGTCCACCACCGACAGCAGGTAGTCCGACGGCGCGTCCGGGAAGGCGAACGAGCCGCCGAAGCCGTCGAGCGCCCCGTGCAGGACCAGGGCGGGCAGGACCAGGACGCAGACCACCACGTGGGTGCGGGCGCGCGCCCGGGCCAGCGGGACGGCGAGCAGCAGCAGCACCGCGAGCGTGCCGAGCACGTCGGCGTCGAGCACGAGGGCGGCGTGCAGGGCGCCGACGCCGAGCAGAACGCCCGCGCGCCGCAGCCCGTCGACCCACTCCGCCGCCGTGGGCGGGGCGTGCGGGCGCGCTGCCCCGGACGGCGCGCCCGTCCGGACGGCGACCCCGTAGCCGAGCAGGAGGGCGAACACCGCCAGCACCCGGTTGTCCACCAGGGCCCCGGTGACGAGGTCGGCGGTCCGGTCGAGGGCGCCGCCGTCCAGCGGCCGGTACCCCGCCCCCACCTGGCGCCCGCCCAGCCACGCCAGCGCCACGGCCACCGCGCCGCCGAGCCCGGCCGCCCCGCGCACCGCGTCCACGGCCTGGTGCCGTCGGCGCACGGCACCCCGGGACCCCGCAGCCGTCACGGGTGCATGGTGGCACCCGCCAGTAGTGTCGTCAGCCGTGCAGACCCCCGAGCAGAGCGCCCCCACCTGGCAGGACACCGCGGCCGCCGCGGCCGACGTGGTCCGGCAGCGCCTCGCCGCCGCCCGCCCCGGCCCGCAGGACGCCGGCACGGACAGCAGCACGGCCGCCGGCACGGACGCCGGCACCGACGTCCGCACCGACGCCGGCCCTGCGGTGGACACCGCGGTCGTCCTCGGCTCGGGCTGGGGCCAGGCCGGCGACCTGCTCGGCGAGGTCCTGCTCGACCTCCCCGCCTCCGAGGTCCCCGGGTTCCGCGCCTCGGCCGTCGCCGGCCACCACGGCCGCCTGCGGGTGGTGGCCACGCCCGCCGGCCGCCGCGTGCTGCTGGTCGCGGCCCGCACCCACCTGTACGAGGGCCACGGCGTGGACGCCGTCGCCCACGGCGTGCGCACCGCGGCGGCGCTGGGCGCCCGCCACGTCGTGCTCACCAACGGCTGCGGCTCGCTCGTCCAGGACTGGGGACCGGGCACCGCGGTCCTCCTGCGCGACCACCTCAACCTCACCGGGGCGACGCCGCTGCGCGGGCCGACCTTCGTCGACCTCACCGAGGCGTACTCGCCGCGGCTGCGGGCGCTGGCCCACGAGGTCGACCCCGACCTGCCCGAGGGCGTGTACGCCCAGCTGCACGGGCCGGCCTACGAGACCCCGGCCGAGGTCCGCATGGTCGGCGTCCTCGGGGGCCAGCTCGTCGGCATGTCCACCGCGCTGGAGACGGTCGCGGCCCGGGCCGCCGGCCTGGAGGTGCTGGGGCTGTCGCTGGTGACCAACCTCGCCGCGGGCACCACGGGCGAGACCCTCGACCACCAGGAGGTGCTGCAGGCCGGCCGCGACGCCGCGGAGCGCTGCGGCCGGCTGCTGGCGGCCGTGGTGGACCGGGTCTCCCGCTCGTGAGCGACGCACCGGCCGGGGGCCCGCCGCCGCGCGACCCGGGGCTGCTGGCCGCGGTCGAGGCGTGGGCCGCCACCGACGTGGACCTGGACGACGCCACGGCCACCCTGGCCCTGGCCCACGGCGCGGACGGCTCGCTGGAGACCCTGCGCGACGCCTGGGACGGCTCGCTGCAGTTCGGCACCGCGGGCCTGCGCGGGGCGATGGGTCCCGGGCCGAACCGGATGAACCGCTCCGTCGTGGTCCGGGCCGCGGCCGGCCTCGCCGCCTACCTGCTCGACGAGGTCGCCCGCCTCGGCGGGGACGCGCCCCTGGTCGTCGTGGGCCACGACGCGCGGCACCGCTCGCACGCCTTCGCCACGGACTCCGCCTCGGTGCTCACCGCGGCCGGCTGCCGGGTCGTCCTGCTGCCCGCGGCGCTGCCCACCCCCGTGCTCGCCCACGCGGTCCGCCGCCTCGGCGCGGACGCCGGGGTCATGGTGACCGCGAGCCACAACCCCAAGGACGACAACGGCTACAAGGTGTACCTCGGCGGCCGCGTCTCCCCCGGGCCCGGCCAGGGCGTGCAGATCGTCCCGCCCGCCGACCGCGAGATCGCCGCCCGGATCGCCGCGGCGCCGGCGCCGGTCGACGTGCCGCGCGCGCCGGACGGCTGGCGGACGGCGGACGCCTCGCTGCTCGACGGCTACGTGGAGGCGGTCGTCGGCCTGCTGCCGCCCGGCCCCCGGTCCCTGCGGGTGGTGACCACGGCCATGCACGGCGTCGGGCAGGAGGTGCTCGCCCGGGTGCTGGCCGGGGCCGGCGTCACGGACGTCTCCCCGGTGCCCGAGCAGGCGGAGCCGGACCCCGAGTTCCCCACCGTCCCCTTCCCCAACCCGGAGGAGGCGGGCGCCCTGGACCTCGCTCTCGCCCTGGCCGCCCGGACCGGCGCGGACCTCGTGGTCGCGGTCGACCCGGACGCCGACCGCTGCAGCGTCGCCGTCCCGGACCCGGCCCGCGGCCCGGCCGACGACCCCGCCGGCTGGCGCCAGCTCACCGGGGACGAGGTGGGCGCGCTGCTCGTGGAGCACGTCCTCACCCGCGGCCCGGCCCCGACGTCCCCCGACGACGGCGAGCCGGCCACCGTGGCCTGCTCCCTGGTCTCCGGCTCCCTGCTGCACCGGGTCGCTGCCGCCCACGGCGTCCGCTCCGCCTCCACCCTCACCGGGTTCAAGTGGATCGCCCGCGTCCCCGGCCTCGTCATGGGCTACGAGGAGGCCATCGGCTACTGCGTGGCCCCGTCGGTGGTCCGCGACAAGGACGGGATCAGCACCGCGGCCCTGGTCGTCGAGCTCGCCGCGGCGGCGGCGGAGGGCTCGCAGTCCCTGCTGGACCGCCTCGACGCCCTCGCCCGGGCGCACGGCGTGCACCTCACCGCCCCGGTGACGCTGCGCCTGGACGACATGTCCGTCGTGGGCCCCGTGCTGCGGCGGCTGCTCGTGGCCCCGCCGGTCGACCTGGCCGGGACCCCCGTCGGCGCGGTCGAGGACCTGGGGGACGGCGTGGACGGCCTGCCGCCCACCACCGGGGTCCGGCTGCTCGCCGGGGACGACGACGGGGTGGCGGCGCGCGTCGTGGTCCGCCCCTCGGGGACCGAGCCCAAGCTCAAGGCCTACCTGGAGGTCGTCCAGCCCGTCGGCGCGGACGGCGACCTCGCGGCGGCGCGGGCCGCGGCCACGCTGCGGCTGCGGGAGCTGCAGGAGCAGGTCCGCGGCCTGCTCAGCTGAGCGCGGTCGCCGCGGCCGAGACCAGCACGGCGGCCGCCGCGAGCGCGAGCGGCACGACGGCGGGCAGGTTCCAGCGGACCTGCACGTCCGCGGGCCCGGCCCCCTCGCGCGGGCCCGGCCGGTCCTTCCAGGTCTGCCAGGCGTTCTCCACGAGGACGGCGGCCTCCCCCGCGCTGGAGCCCGGGGCCTTGCTGCCGGCGATGCCCTCCGCGCCGCGCTCCGCCCACGGGGTCTCCCGACGGCTCACCGGGCGCATCCGGCGCCCGGACGCCGGCGCCGCCCACGAGGTCCAGCGCCGCCCGCCGACGCCGACGCTCAGGGCCCAGCGGGTGTCGAGGTCCTCGACCGCGGACCAGGGCAGCCGCACCCGGCGCAGCACGTTGACCAGCTCCAGGCCGTCGGCGTCGACGCGGACCTCCGGCTGCCAGAAGAGCGCGTGCACGAGGACGGCGCTCAGCACCAGCAGCGACAGGCCCAGCGCCCACCCGGCCCCCGGCTCGCCCCGCAGCAGCAGGTCCCCGCCGAGCAGCAGCGCGAGCGCCCACCAGCCGACCGCCAGCAGGCGGACCGCGCCGGGGCGGTACGACGTGCCGGGCCCCGGACGGCCGGTCCCGGCACCGGTCCCGGCGCGGGCCACGGGCTCGTCGGCGGTCACGGTCCCATCCTGCCCCGCCGTTAGGCTCTCGTCGTGACCGACCTCGCCCCGCCCCCCGCCAGCGCCGCCGCGGGAGCCCCCGGCAGCGCCGTCGACCGGCTCGTGGGCCCCCGCGTCGACGAGACCAGCCTGCGCCGGTTCCTGCGGGGCCTGCCCGGCGTCGACGAGGTGGGCGCCGACGCCCGCGCGGCGTCCTTCGGGACGCGCTCCATCAAGACCGCCTCCAAGGCGTGGGCGCTGGACACCGTGGTCCGGATGATCGACCTCACGACCCTCGAGGGCTCCGACACCCCCGGCAAGGTCCGCACCCTCGCGGTCAAGGCCGCGAACCCCGACCCGGCGACCGCCTGCCCGCCGGTGGCCGCCGTGTGCGTCTACGGCGACCTGGTGCGCCCCGTGGCCGAGGCCCTCGACGGGGTCGGCGCGCTGTGGCGCCGTCCTCCCGGCGAGGGCGAGCGTCCCGGGGTCAAGATCGCTGCCGTGGCCACCGCCTTCCCGTCGGGTCGCGCGTCGAGCCGGGTGCGCCTGGCCGACACCGCCGACGCCGTCGCCGCCGGGGCGCACGAGATCGACATGGTCATCGACCGCGGGGCGTTCCTGTCGGGGCGCTGGCTCCAGGTCTTCGAGGACGTCCTCGCCGTGCGCACGGCGTGCGTGCGGCCCGACGGCACCCGGGCCAAGCTCAAGGTCATCCTCGAGACCGGGGAGCTCGTCACCTACGACAACGTCCGCCGCGCGTCCTGGCTGGCCATGCTCGCCGGCGCCGACACGATCAAGACGAGCACCGGCAAGGTGGGCCCCGCCGCCACCATGCCGGTCACCCTGGTCATGCTCGAGGCCATCCGGGACTTCCACCTGGCCAGCGGCCAGGTCGTCGGCATGAAGCCCGCAGGCGGGATCCGCACCGCCAAGGACGCCATCCGCTACCTCGTCATGGTGCAGGAGACGCTCGGGCCGGACTGGCTCGACCCGGACCGGTTCCGCTTCGGCGCGTCCAGCCTGCTCAACGACGTGCTCATGCAGCGGCAGAAGAACCTCACCGGCGCGTACTCCAGCGCCGACCACGTCAGCCTCGACTGAGGAGCAGCAGACATGACGGACCGGACCGACCTCACCCGCCTCGGCGACCTCGCGGGCACCCCCTTCGCCTACTCCCCCGCCCCGGAGTCCGCGTCGATCGCCCGCATCGCCGACAGCTACGGGCTCTTCGTGGACGGCGCGTTCCGCGAGGCCGCGGACGGGCGCACCCTGGACACGCTCAACCCGGCGACCGAGGAGCGGCTCTCGACGGTCGCCCACGGCGGGCAGGCCGACGTCGACGCCGCCGTGGCCGCCGCGCGGCGCGCGCACACCCGGGTCTGGGGCCCGATGGCCCCGGCCGAGCGGGGCAAGTACCTGTTCCGGATCGCGCGCCTGGTCGCCGAGCGCTCCCGCGAGCTCGCGGTCGTCGAGACCCTCGACAACGGCAAGCCGATCCGCGAGACCCGCGACGTGGACATCCCGCTGGTCGCGAACCACTTCTTCTACCACGCGGGCTGGGCCGACAAGCTGCAGTGGGCCGGCCTCGGCGCCGACCCGCAGCCGCACGGCGTGGTGGGCCAGGTCGTGCCGTGGAACTTCCCCCTGCTCATGCTCGCGTGGAAGATCGCCCCGGCGCTGGCCACCGGCAACACCGTCGTCCTCAAGCCGGCCGAGACGACCCCGCTGTCGGCGCTGCTGTTCGCGGAGATCTGCCAGGAGGCGGACCTGCCCCCCGGCGTGGTCAACATCGTCACCGGCGCGGGCGACACCGGCGCCGCCGTGGTCGGCCACCCCGACGTGGACAAGGTCGCCTTCACCGGCTCGACCGGGGTGGGCCGGGCCATCGCCCGCAGCATCGCCGGCACCCGGAAGAAGGCCACCCTCGAGCTCGGCGGCAAGGCCGCCAACATCGTCTACGACGACGCCCCGATGGACGAGACCGTCGAGGGCATCGTCTCCGGGATCTTCTTCAACCAGGGCCACGTGTGCTGCGCGGGCTCGCGGCTGCTGGTGCAGGAGGCCGTCGCGGAGGAGGTCGTGGACCGCCTCAAGCGGCGCCTGGCCTCGCTGCGCGTCGGCGACCCGATGGACAAGAACACCGACATGGGCGCCATCAACTCCGCCGCCCAGCTGGCCCGCATCACCGAGATGACCGACGCCGGCGAGGCCGAGGGCGTCGAGCGGTGGAGCCTGCCGTGCGAGCTGCCCGAGCGCGGGTACTGGTTCGCGCCCACGGTGTTCACCGGCGTGCAGACCTCGCACAGCGTGGCCCGGGAGGAGATCTTCGGGCCGGTGCTGTCGGTGCTCACCTTCCGCACCCCCGAGGAGGCCGTGGCCAAGGCCAACAACACCCCCTACGGGCTGTCGGCCGGCGTCTGGACCGACAAGGGCTCCAAGATCCTCTGGACGGCGGACCGGCTCAAGGCCGGTGTCGTGTGGGCCAACACCTTCAACAAGTTCGACCCGACCAGCCCGTTCGGCGGGTTCAAGGAGTCCGGCTACGGGCGCGAGGGCGGCCGGCACGGGCTGGAGGCCTACGTCCGCTGACGCGGCGGCCCTGCCGGGCCGGACGGCCCACGACGGTCCACGACCGCTCACGACGGCTCACGCGGGCTCGTCGTAGCGCCGGTCGAGGAACTCCTCGACCGGCACCGGGCGCAGGCCCTGCAGCAGGCCGACCAGGTCCGCCGGCGGGCCGTAGGCGTCGGTGGTCGCCGTGACCAGCGCCCCGTCGACCACCCGCCACGCCCGGGTGCCGTAGCCGTCCCCGGTCTCGCCGACCTCGGTGCGGACGTCGCCGTCGTCCTCGCAGTCCCGCGCGGCGCATGTCTCGCCGAACCGGGACACGTCGCGGTCGACCTCCACCCGCACGCCGTCGTAGCCGTAGCCCTCGTAGCCCGGAGGCACCGCGGTGTACGTGAGGTCGCCCGCCGTGCCGACCCACGGGGCGAAGGGGGCCCACCCGTCGGCCAGCAGCAGCGGCACGGCCGCCCGGCCCAGCTCCAGCCGGGTCTCCTCCCGGTCGGTGGCCGGCTGCAGGCCGAGCACCACGGCGACGAGGGCCCCGAGCAGGACCCCCGCCACGGCCCCGCGCGCCCCGCGGCGCGGTCCCTGCAGCGCGAGGGCGCCGGCCGCCGCGGCCGCACCGAGCACGAGGCCCGCGACGAGCGGGACGAGGACCGGGCCGGCCGTCCCGGCCCCGGTCCCTGTCCCCGGGCCCGTCCCGGTGCCGAGGCGCACCTGGTGCACCAGCTCGGGCACCGCGCACAGGCACAGGGCGACCGCCGCGGCCACGGGGACGGCGAGCACGGGGTGCCGCAGGCCGAGGGACCGGTACAGCAGCCACAGCGCGAGCGGGCCCAGCACCGCCGCGGCCACCACCCCCATGAGGGAGGCCCCCAGGCAGGCGAACCCGTCGGTGGCGCTGCCGCAGCCCCCGGCCTCGTAGGCCTGCCAGGCCGCCGCGAGCAGCGCGACCACCACCGCCACCAGCGGACCCGCCAGGGCCGCCGGCCGCCACCACCGTCGGGCCGGCGTCCCGGAGGACGCGGTGTCCTCCGGGCCCGCGCGGGGCAGCTCCGCCGCCGCGGCCCCCGCGCGGCCCGGGCCGCCCGTCCCCCCGTCGCTGGTCACCGTGCGATCGTCCACCCGGAGCCTCGGCCCTGTCCGCCGACCGGCCGGACCCGCACCCGGGTGCACCTACGCTGTCCCCGTGGCCCAGGACCCCGTCGTCGCCGAGCGGACCGTCGTCCGCAAGACCTACAAGCTGTACGTCGGCGGGAAGTTCCCCCGCAGCGAGTCCGGGCGCACGTACGCGGTGCACGGCAGCGACGGCGCCGTCCTGGCCCAGGCCGCGCTCGCCTCGCGCAAGGACGCCCGCGACGCCGTCGTCGCCGCCCGCGCCGCGTTCCCCGGCTGGTCGGGCGCCACGGCCTACAACCGCGGCCAGGTGCTGTACCGCGTGGCCGAGATGCTCGAGGGCCGCACCGCCCAGCTGGCCGAGCTCGTGGCCCAGGCCGAGGGCGTCGGCGACGCCGAGGCCCGCGCACAGGTCGCCGCGGCCGTCGACCGCTGGGTCTGGTACGCGGGCTGGACCGACAAGCTCGCGCAGGTCGCGGGCACCGCCAACCCCGTGGCGGGGCCGTGGTTCAACATCTCGGTGCCCGAGCCCAGCGGCGTCGTCGCGGTGCTGGCGCCCCAGCGGTCCTCGCTGCTCGGGCTGACCAGCGTGGTCGCCCCCGTCGTCGCGACCGGCGGCACGTGCGTGGTCGTCACCTCCTTCGAGCGGCCGCTGCCCGCCGTCGCCCTGGCCGAGGTGCTCGCCACCTCCGACCTGCCCGGCGGCGTCGTCAACCTGCTCACCGGCTCCGCGGCCGAGCTCGGCCCCTGGCTGGCCTCGCACCGCGACGTCGACGCCCTCGACCTCACCGGGGCGGCCGCGCTCGAGGACCCGACCTGGGGCGACCTCGAGGCCGCCGCCGCGGACACCCTCGCCCGCGTCCGCCGGCCCGACGACCTGCCGGACGGCGCCGAGCCGGACTGGTCCCCGGTGCCCGACCCCCGCCGCATGCTGGGGTTCATGGAGACCAAGACCGTCTGGCACCCCAAGGGCCGATGAGCGGACCGCCGGCGGGGCCCCGGCCGCGCTGCCTCGTCCTCCTGCTGGCCGGGGCGAGCGGCTCCGGCAAGTCGACCCTGGTCACCCGGCTGCGGGCCCGGCACCCCGAGGTCGCCGTGGTCATGCTCGACGACTTCTACCGCGAGGGCACCGACCCCGGCCTGCCCGCCTGGGGCGGCATCGTCGACTGGGACGACCCGGGGTCCTGGGACGTCGACGCGGCCCACGACGCGCTCGTCGCGCTGTGCACCACCGGGCGCTGCGACGTCCCGCTGTACGACATCCCCACCTCGTCGCGGACCGGCACGCACCCCGTCGAGCTCGGCGGCGGGGGCCTCGTCGTCGCCGAGGGCCTCTTCGCCCCGGAGCTCGTCTCCCGCCTCCGAGCCTCCGGCGTCCTGCTCGACGCCGTGCACCTGCGCTCCCGCCCGGCCGTCACCTTCGTGCGGCGCCTGGCCCGCGACCTCGCGGGGCACCGCAAGCCGCCGATCACCCTGCTGCGGCGCGGGGTCGCGCTCGCCCGCCAGGAGCCCGGTCTGCTGCGACGGTGGGCGTCCCTCGGCACCCGCCCGGTCACCAAGGCCGAGGTCGAGGCGCTGGTCGCCCAGCACCTGCGCACGTCGGCGCCCGCACCGCGCTGACGGGGACCCCCTCGCGGTGGCACCCTGCTCGGGTGAGCCGGATCTCCACCATGAGCGTCGCGTCGGTCTGGGTGCACTACGTGGCCAAGGTCGAGCGCAAGGGCCGCACGACGGCCGAGCTCGAGCAGGTCACCCTGTGGCTGACGGGCTTCGACGCCGAGACCCTCCACCGTCACCTGGACGACGGGACGACGTTCGAGGACTTCTTCGCCCGGGCCACCCTCCACCCCTGCGCGGACCTCATCACCGGCAAGGTCTGCGGCGTCGACGTGCAGCAGGTCGAGGACCCGCTGATGCGGCAGGTGCGGTACCTCGACAAGCTCGTGGACGAGCTGGCGAAGGGGCGCCCGATGGCCAAGGTGCTGAGGAGCCCGCAGCCCGCCTGAGCCGCCGGGCCGGGCGACGGGCTCGCCGGCCCACGTCTGACTGCCCGCCGACCTCCCGGTCGTGGCTCGGGACGTCGACCCGACGACACGCCCTACCCGGCGAGCGCCGCCCAGCCGTCGCGGACGCGCAGCACGAGCTCCTCGCGCACCGGCAGGGGCAGGAACGTCGCCTCGGCGGCGGCCAGGCTGGCCAGGGCGAGGTCGGCGTCGCTCCAGCCGGCCTGCTCCCGCAGCTGCGTCATCTCGTTGCTCATGGACGTCCCGGACACGAGCCGGTTGTCGGTGTTGACGGTCACGGCGAAGCCGAGGTCCTTGAGCAGGTTCGAGGGGTGCGCGGCGTAGCTCGGCGCGGCGCCGGTGTGCACGTTCGACGTGGGCGAGGCCTCGAGCGCGATCCGGCGGTCGCGGATCCAGGTGGCGACGCGGCCGAGCTGCGGCGCGCCGCCCGGGGCGTCGGCGGCCACGACGTCGTCGGCCACCCGCACGCCGTGGCCCAGGCGCAGCGCGCCGACGGCCAGCGCGCCCTCGACGGAGTCCAGCCCGGCGGCCTCGCCGGCGTGGACGGTGAACGGCACGTGCTCGGCGCGGAGCAGGTCGAACGCCTCGGCCTGCCGGGTGGCGGGGAAGCCGTCCTCGGGACCGGCGATGTCGAACCCGACCACGCCCGCGTCGCGGTAGCGCACGGCCAGGCGGGCCGCGGCCATGTGGTTGTCGGTCTGGCGCATGGCGTCGACGATCGTGCCCACCCCGATCCGGTGGCCGGCCTCCGCCGCCTCCCGGACCCCGCGCGCGTACCCGGCCTGCACGGCCTCCACGACCGCCTCCAGGGCGAGCCCGCCCTCGGTGCACAGCTCCGGGGCGTAGCGGATCTCGGCGTAGACGACGCCGTCGGCGGCGAGGTCGAGGACGGCCTCGGCCGCGACCCTCTCCAGGGCGTCCTCGCGCTGCAGCACGGCCACGGTGTGGGCGAAGGTCTCCAGGTACCGGACCAGGGAGCCGGAGCTGGCGGACTCCACGAACCAGGCCGCGAGCGCGTCGGCGTCGGTGCTCGGCAGCTCGTGGCCGATCTCCTCGGACAGCTCGACCAGCGTCGACGGCCGGAGGCCGCCGTCCAGGTGGTCGTGCAGCAGCACCTTGGGGGCGGCGAGCAGGTCGACGGGGCGGGCGGTCCCAGCAGCGGTGACGGTCACGGGGCTCACGCTAGCGGGCGGTCGACCCTCTCCAGCACGACCTCGCCCACGGCGGGCCGGGAGCCCTCCGGGCCGACCGTGACGGCGTCCTCGAGCGCCTCCAGCGCCCGCGCGAAGCGCTCCGGGGTGTCGGTGTGCAGGGTCATGAGCGGCTCGCCGCCGCGCACCGCGGCGCCCGGCCGCGCGTGCAGCTCGATGCCGGCCCCGGCCTGGACCGGGTCCTCCTTGCGGGCGCGCCCGGCGCCGAGCCGCCACGAGGCGACGCCGACCGCGTAGGCGTCCAGGCCGAGGAGGACCCCGTCGGAGGGGGCCAGCACGGTGTGCGTCTCGCGGGCGGTCGGCAGCGGCGCGTCCGGGTCGCCGCCCTGCGCCCTGATCATCGCCTTCCAGGCGTCCATCGCCCGCCCGTCGGCGAGGGCGGCCGCGGGGTCCTCGTCGATGCCGGCCAGGGCGAGCATCTCCCGGGCGAGCGCGAGGGTGAGGTCGACGACGTCGGCCGGTCCTCCGCCGGCCAGCACCTCGACCGACTCCCGCACCTCCAGCGCGTTGCCGACGGTGAGGCCGAGCGGCGTCGACATGTCGGTGAGCAGGGCGACCGTGGGCACCCCGGCGTCGGTGCCCAGCCCGACCATCGTCCCGGCCAGCGTGCGGGCGTCCTCGAGGGTCTTCATGAAGGCGCCCGAGCCGACCTTCACGTCCAGGACGAGGCCGCCCGCGCCCTCGGCGATCTTCTTGCTCATGATCGAGCTCGCGATCAGGGGGATCGCCTCGACCGTCCCGGTCACGTCCCGCAGGGCGTAGAGCTTGCGGTCGGCCGGGGCAAGGCCTGTGCCTGCCGCGCAGACGACCGCGCCGACGTCGGTGAGGATCTGCCGCATCCGGTCGTTGTCCAGGGAGGCCTGCCAGCCCGGGATGCTCTCGAGCTTGTCCAGCGTGCCGCCGGTGTGGCCCAGGCCGCGCCCGGACAGCTGCGGCACGGCCGCGCCGCAGGCGGCCACCAGCGGGGCCAGCGGCAGGGTGATCTTGTCCCCCACCCCGCCGGTGGAGTGCTTGTCCACGCTCGGGCGGGGCAGGTCGGTGAAGTCCATCCGCTCCCCCGAGGCGATCATCGCCGCGGTCCAGCGGCTGATCTCCTCGCGGTCCATGCCGCGCAGGAGGATCGCCATGGCCAGGGCCGACATCTGCTCGTCGGCGACGACGCCGCGGGTGTAGGCGTCCAGCACCCAGCTGATCTGCCCCGCGCTGAGGGTGCCCCCGTCACGCTTGGTCCGGATCACGTCGACGGCGTCGAAGCCCTCGGTCCTGCTACCGGTGATCCCGTCAGTCGTCACGGCCAGCAGGATGCCACCCCCCGGAACCCCCGGACGCCGCCTCTGCCGAGGGCGGAGTCCCCGGACACCGCCCGTACCCCTGAAGCCCCCCCCCGCCGCTCCCTGCCGCCCCGACAAGGCAGTCGTCGCCCGCCTCGGAGACGCTCGCGGACACCAGCTGCCTTCTCGGCGCCGGCCGGGCGCCAGGGGCGCGGGCGTGCGCGCAGGGACCCCTCAGCCCCCGGGCGCCGCCGGGTCCAGGTCGAACGCGCCGGGCAGCACCTCGGTCATGGGCAGCGGACCGCGGCCGGGGAACGCCTCGACCAGGCAGGTCGGCCCGCCGGCCTCCCACAGCAGCTGCCGGCAGCGCCCGCACGGCGGGCAGGGCGAGCCGTCCCGGTCGACCACGCAGACCGCGACCAGACGGCCGCCGCCGCTCGCGTGCAGCGAGGACACCAGGCCGCACTCGGCGCACAGGGTCACGCCGTAGGCCCCGTTCTCCACGTTGCACCCCACGACGACGCGGCCGTCGTCCACCAGTCCGGCGGCCCCGACCGAGAAGCGGCTGTAGGGCGCGTACGCGCGGCGCATCGCCTCCACGGCCGCGGCGCGCAGGGCGTCCCAGTCGACGTCGTGCGGGGAGGCGGACAGCTCCCGGTCCCCGCTCACGGCGTGTAGGGCACGCCGTCGGCGGCGGGGGCGCGGACCTTGCCCACCAGACCGGCCACGGCGAAGATCGTGGCCAGGTACGGCGCCATGAGCAGCAGCTCGCTGGGGATCGGGCTGCCGATGATCGACAGCACCGAGGCGAGGTTGCCGGCCACCCCGAACAGCAGCGCGGCGACCACCGCGCCGAGCGGGGTCCAGCGGCCGAAGATGAGCGCCGCGAGGGCGATGAAGCCCTGGCCCGCGGTCATCTCCTCGCCGAACGCCCCCACCGAGCCCAGGGTGAAGAACGCCCCGCCGAGCCCGGCCATCGCCCCGCCCATGAGCACGTTGCGGAACCGGACCCGGTTGACGTCGATCCCGGCGGTGTCCGCGGCCTTGGGGTGCTCGCCCACGGCGCGGACCCGCAGCCCCCAGCGGGTGCGGAACAGCGCGAGGTGCAGCAGGACCACCGCGGCGTACATGAGGTAGACGATGAGCGACTGGTTGAACAGCACGGGGCCGAGCAGCGGGATCTCCGACAGCACCGGCACCTCCACGCGCGGCAGGCGGCCGGGCTGGTTCCAGCGGTCGGCGTCCTGGACGAGCACCTGCCCGTACAGGAAGCTCGTGAGGCCGACGACGAGCACGTTGATGACCACGCCGAGGACGACCTGGTCGACGAGGTACCGGATGGCGAAGACGGCGAGCAGCCAGCCGAAGAACAGCCCGGCCAGCGGGGCGGCGACCAGGCCGACGTAGACCCCGGTCGTCCCGCCCACGAGGCTCGCGACCACCGCGGACAGGAACGCCCCGGCCAGCAGCTGGCCCTCGATGGCGATGTTGATGACCCCGGCCCGCTCGCACAGCACGCCGCCGAGGGCCCCGAACACCAGCGGGGTGGCGAGGAAGAGCGAGCCCTGGAGCAGGTTGGCCAGGGACACCTGCTGGTCGGCGACGGCCCAGACGAGGAACCCCAGCGCGAAGGCGGCGCCCGCGAGCACCGACCACCACACCGAGACCGGGCGGCGCTGCCGGACCAACCAGGTCACCACGCCGGCCACGGCCAGGGCGAGCAGGGCCAGGACGACGGCGGTCGGGCGCGTGGGCAGCGGGAGCGGCGGCACCTGGAGGACCTGGCTCGCCGTGGAGATCCCGAAGGTCGACCGGGTCCCGTCGGGCGAGCCGAGCCCGAACGCGACCAGGCTGAGCAGACCGAGCACCCACAGCACGACGGGCTGGCGCCACGAGCGCCTGGGCGCCACGACGTGGGAACCGGACGGCGCCTGCGGGGCCGGCGCCTCGGCGGTGAGCGTGCTCATCCGTTCCACCCCTTCGACAGCTGGCCGACGCCGGCGCCCGTGGTCCTCAGCCGGAAGACGGCCGAGATCAGGGCGGGCGCGGCGATGAACAGGACGATGAGCGCCTGGAGGACCACGACGATGTCGAGCGAGGTCCCGGTGGTGGCCTGCATGGTGAGGCCGCCCGCCTTGAGGGCCCCGAAGAGCACCCCGGCCGCGACCACGCCGACCGGGTTGGTGCGGGCCAGCAGCGCGACGGTGATGGCGTCGAACCCGAGGCCGGCGCTGATCCCCGTCGTGAGCACCCGCTCGCTGCCGAGAACCTGGGACACCCCGGCGAGGCCGGCGAAGGTCCCGGCGAGCACCATCGCGGTGACGTAGGTGCGGGGCACCGACATCCCGGCGGTGCGGGCGGCCTCGGGGTTGGCGCCGACGGCGCGGAGCCGGAACCCCGTGGTGCTGCGGTTGATGAGCCACCAGGCGACCGCCGCCGCGGCGAGGGCGAGGACGAAGGCGAGGTTGATGCGACCGAAGTCGAGCAGCCTCGGCAGCGTCGCGGTGTCCGCGATCGGCGGGCTGATCGGGTCGGCGCGGCCCTCCCGCTGGAAGGCCGTCGTCCCCAGCACGAACAGGATCCCGAACCGCGCGACGTAGTTGAGCATGATCGTCGTGATCACCTCGTGGGCGCCGGTCGTGGCCTTGAGGAGGCCCGGGACCGCACCCCACAGCGCGCCGCCCACGAGCCCGGCGAGGACCGCGGCGACCAGGTGCACCACCGGCGGCAGGTCGACCGCGAAGCCGACGTAGGCGGCGAAGATCGCGCCCACCGTGATCTGGCCCTCGGCGCCGATGTTGAAGAGCCCGGCGCGGAACGGGATGGCGACCGCCAGGCCCGCCGCGATGAGCGGGGTGGCGAAGAGCAGCGTGCTCGCCAGGGGCCCGAGCACCCCGGCCACCCCTTCGCCGCCGACGTCGACCACCGAGCCGCGGAACAGCGCGGCGTAGGCGTCCAGGACGCTGGTGACGACCGCGGCGAGCATGTCGCCGGGACGCGCGAAGAAGTAGGACGAGGCCTCGCGGACGTCGTCGTCGCTCACCGCGATGAGGACGGCGCCGACCACGAGGGCCATGACGACGGACAGCACGGACGGCAGGGCGGTCGACTGCCAGAACGACCGCGCGGGGGGCGGGGCCGAGGACGGCAGCGGCGGCGGGGCCGGCGTCGTGGGGGCGACGGTGGCGCTCATGCGTCTCCTCGGGCGGGGTCGGTGTCGTCGCGGACCGGCAGGGGGTCGGAGCTGTCGCTGCTCGCGGCCCGCTCGGCCTCGGCGGCGCCCATCCCGGCCATCATGAGGCCGAGCACGGCGCGCGAGGTGCTCGCGGGGACGACGCCGACCACGCGGCCGGCGTACATGACGGCGATCCGGTCGGCGAGGGCGACGACCTCGTCGAGCTCGGTGGAGACGATGAGGACCGCGTTCCCCTTGTCCCGCTCGCGCACGATCCGGCTGTGGACGAACTCGATGGAGCCGACGTCCAGGCCGCGGGTCGGCTGGCTGGCCACCAGCAGGCGCAGCGGCCGGGACATCTCGCGGGCGAGCACGACCTTCTGCTGGTTGCCGCCGGACAGCGAGCCCGCGGTGGAGGCGGGGCCGCCGGCGCGGATGTCGAACTCCTCGATGCGGCTGCGCGCGTTGTCCGCCACGGGGCCGGGCCGGTAGACCAGGCCCCTGCCGTACGGGTCGTCGTGGAACAGGTCGAGGACGAGGTTCTCCGCGACGGTGAAGCTGCCGATCACGCCGTCGGTGGAACGGTCCTCGGGCACGAAGCCGACGCCGGCGTCGAGCACCTGCCGCACCGAGCGGCCGCCGAGCTCCTTGCCGTCGAGGGTGATCGAGCCGGAGGTGGGCTTGACCAGGCCGAGGACGGCCTCGGTGAGCTCGGTCTGGCCGTTGCCCTGGACGCCGGCGACGGCGACGATCTCGCCGCTGCGGACGTCGAGGTCGACCCCGTCCAGGACGGTCACCCCGGAGTCCTGCACGAGGGTGAGCCCGCGCACGCTGAACCGGACCTCGCCCGGGGTGATGTCCTGCTTGTCCACGGTGAGGTCGACGGCGCGCCCGACCATGGCGGAGGCGAGCTCGGTGGCCGACGCCGACGGCTCCGCCGTCCCGACGACCTTGCCGCGGCGGATGATGGTGATGGTGTCGGCGACCTCCTTCACCTCGCGCAGCTTGTGCGTGATGAAGACGATCGCCTTCCCGGAGTCCGCGAGCTCGCGCATGATCGTCAGGAGCTCGTCGGTCTCCTGCGGGGTGAGGACGGCGGTCGGCTCGTCGAGGATCAGCACCTCGGCGTCGCGGACGAGCGCCTTGACGATCTCCACCCGCTGCTGGACGCCCACCGGCAGGTCGCCGACGACGGCGTCGGGGTCGAGGTGGAAGCCGAACCGGGCCGCGGTCTCCCGGACCCGCTGCGCGGCCGAGGCCCGGTCCAGCAGCCCCCCGCCGCGGACGGGCTCGTCGCCGAGCACGACGTTCTCGGCCACGGTGAAGACCGGGACGAGCATGAAGTGCTGGTGGACCATGCCGATGCCCGCGGCCATGGCGTCGCGGGGGCCGCTGAACTGCACCGGCTCGCCGTCGACGAGGACGCGGCCCTCGTCGGCCGCGAGCAGGCCGAAGAGCACGTTCATCAGGGTCGACTTGCCGGCGCCGTTCTCGCCCAGCAGGGCGTGGATCGTGCCGGGCTCGACGACCAGGTCGATGCCGTCGTTGGCGGTGAAGGACCCGAACCGCTTGGTGATGCCCTGGAGCTCGAGCTTCACCGCCACCTCCTCGTGTCTGGTGCCCGTCCGGCGTCCGCGCCCGGTGGGCACGAACGTACTGCGGGGGACGCACCGTCCGGTGCGCCCCCCGCGTCGTGCGGTGCTGCGTCAGTGCTGCCGCGTCACGGGGACGCGGGCGACTCCACGGTGACCTCGCCGGAGATGATCGCCTCCTGCAGCGCGGTGAGCTCGTCCTTCAGCTCCTGCGGCACCTCGTCCTCGAAGTCGTGGAACGGGGCCAGCCCGACGCCGCCGTTCTCCAGCGTGCCCACGTACGGCTCGCTGGTGAACCCGCCGTCGATGTCCTCCTCGATGGTCGTGAAGACCGCGGCGTCGATGTTCTTCAGCACGGAGGAGATGAACAGGGGGCCGTACTGGTCGGCGGACTCGTAGCCGTCGGAGTCCACCCAGATGAGCTTGGCGGTGCCGGAGGCCTCCGCGGCCGCGGCGGCACCGAGGCCGACGGGACCGGCGACGGGCAGGATGATGTCCGCGCCCTGGGAGATGAAGTTGTCCGTCGTCGTCTGGCCCTTGGCCTGGTCCTGGAAGTCACCGGTGAAGGTGCCCTCCTGGGCGTCCTTGTCCCAGCCGAGGACCTGGACGTCGGTCCCCTTCTGCTCGTTGTGGTACGCGACGCCGTCCACGAAGCCGTCCATGAAGATGGTCACGGGCGGGATCGGGATGCCGCCGAAGGTGGCGACGGTGCCGGACTCGGTCATCCCGGCGGCGAGGTAGCCGCCGAGGAACGCGGCCTCGGCCGTGTTGAAGAGGATCGGCTTCACGTTGTCGGCCGGCTCCTCGAGCGTGGAGTCGATGAGCGCGAAGGTCTCCTCGGGGTTGGCCGTCGCGGCCTCGCCGACGGCGCCCGCGAGCAGGAAGCCGACGCCGATGATGATGTCGCAGTCGCCGTTGACCAGCTGCTCGACGTTGGGGGTGAAGTCGGTCTCGGCGTTGGACTCCACGACGTTCTTCTCGACGCCGAGCTCGTCGACGGCCTGGGTCAGGCCGCGGTCGGCCGCCTGGTTGAACGACCGGTCGTCGACGCCGCCGGAGTCGCTCACCATGCAGCCGGTGAAGTCGGTGCCGGCCGCCTCGCCGGCGTCGCCGGAGGCCGCGGGCGCGGCGCTCTCGTCGCCGCCGCCGGTGGTGCCGCCCGCCTCGTCAGGTGCCTCGCCGCACGCTGCGATGGCCAGGGCCGACAGCCCCACGACCGCGGTCACACGCGCCCACTGCTTCACAAGTTCCTCCTGCTGGTGTCTGCCACGGGGACCGTCGGGGTCGTGCCGAGGACGGCGTCCGATGTCCCTCTCACGGTCGAGGGGGAACATACCTGCCCGTCCGAGGCGCGGACGACGTCCGCAGCAGGTCGTGACCAGGTCGTGACGTGCCCGTGACGGCTGGGGGCCTCAGAACCGTTCGGAGGGCTCGTAGCGGCCCCAGACCTCACGCAGGACGCCACAGACCTCACCCACCGTGGCCAGCGCCTGCAGGGCGGCCCGCATCGGGAGCAGGACGTTGTCGGTGCCCTGCGCCGCCCGGCGGAGGTCGGCCAGGGCCCCCTCGACCGCGGCGCCGTCGCGCCGGGCGCGCAGGTCCGCGAGCCGCCCGACCTGCGCGCGCTCGAGGTCGGGGTCCGGGCGCAGGGGCTCGTAGGGCTCCTCGGTGTCGGTGCGGAACCGGTTCACCCCGACGACGACCCGCTCGCCGGCGTCGACCTGCTGGGCGACGGCGTACGCGGACCGCTCGATCTCGGACTTCTGGAACCCGGCCTCGATCGCCGCGACCGCCCCGCCCAGGTCGTCGACGGCGCCGATGAGCCGCTCGACCTCGTCGTCGAGGGCGTCGGTCATGGCCTCGACGGCGTAGGACCCGGCGAAGGGGTCGACGACCTTGGTGACGTCGGTCTCGTGGGCCAGCACCTGCTGGGTGCGCAGGGCGAGGCGGGCAGCCTTGCTCGTGGGCAGGGCGATGGCCTCGTCGTAGGAGTTCGTGTGCAGCGACTGGGTCCCGCCGAGCACGGCCCCGAGGGCCTGCAGGGCGACGCGGACGAGGTTGACCTCGGGCTGCTGCGCGGTGAGCTGGACCCCGGCGGTCTGGGTGTGGAAGCGGAGCATCTGCGAGCGCGGGTCGTCGCAGCCGAACCGGTCGCGGACGATCCGCGCCCAGACACGGCGGGCGGCGCGGAACTTCGCGACCTCCTCCAGCAGCGTCGTGCGGGCCACGAAGAAGAACGACAGCCGCGGCGCGACGTCGGTCACCTGGAGCCCGGCGGCCTGGGCGGCCTCGAGGTAGGCGATCCCGTCGGCCAGGGTGAACGCCACCTCCTGCGCCGGCGTCGCCCCGGCCTCGGCCATGTGGTAGCCCGACACCGAGATCGTGTTCCACGCCGGCAGGTGCTCCCGGCAGTAGGCGAAGGTGTCCGCCACCAGCCGCAGCGACGGGGCGGGCGGGAAGATGTACGTGCCCCGGGCGATGTACTCCTTGAGCACGTCGTTCTGCACCGTGCCCCGCAGCGCCTCCCCCGCCACGCCCTGCTCCTCGGCGACGAGCTGGTACATGAGCAGGAGCACCGAGGCGGGGGCGTTGATGGTCATCGACGTGGACACCTCGTCCAGCGGGAGCCCGTCGAACAGCAGCCGCATGTCCTCCAGGGAGTCGATCGCGACCCCGACCTTGCCGACCTCCCCGGCGGCCAGCGGGTCGTCGGAGTCCAGGCCCATCTGCGTCGGCAGGTCGAAGGCGACGCTCAGCCCGCCCGTGCCCGCGGCGACGAGCTGGTGGTAGCGGGCGTTGGACTCCACCGCGGAGCCGAAGCCGGCGTACTGGCGCATGGTCCACGGCCGCGACGTGTACATGCCCGGGTGCACGCCGCGGGTGTAGGGGAACCGGCCCGGCTCGCCGAGGCGCTCCTCCAGCCCCGGGGCCACGTCGGCCGGCGTCGCCACCGGCACCAGCGGCAGCCCCGACTCCGTGGTCGGCGCGGGGGCGGCGTCTGCGCGGGGCTCCGTCGGCGTCGTCGGCATGGCGCCGATCGTAGGCACCGCCGCCCTGCACGAGGTCGCTGCCCTACACCAGGTCGCTGCGGCCCTCGCTCTTGAGCAGGTCGACGATGTGCTTGACGTCCTGGGCCTGCTCCCGCGTGGTGACGAGGACCGCGTCGAGCGTGTCGACGACGACGACGTCGTGCACGCCGGCCACGACCACCGTCCGCCCGCTGCCCGGCACGACCACCCCGCTGGCGTGCCGGCCCATGACCAGCGACGTGTCACCGAGCACGAGCAGCCCGTCCACGCGCTCGCCCACCGGGGTGCCGCCGCTGCGGTCCTGGGCCAGCAGGTCGCCCAGGGAGGTCCAGTCGCCCACGTCGTCCCAGCCGAACCCTCCCGGCACCACGGCCACGCGACCGGCGCGGGCGGCGGGCTCGGCCACCGCGGTGTCGATGGGCACCGAGGCGAGCCCGGGCCAGGTGGCGGCCAGCACCTCCTCGCGCTCCGGCGTGTGCCAGGCCGCGCCGATGGCCCGCAGCCCGGCGGCCAGGTCGGGCACCAGCTCGTCGAGCATCTGCAGCAGCGTCGCCGCGCGGACGACGAACATGCCGGCGTTCCACTTCCAGCCCTCGGCCACGTAGCGCTCGGCGGTCGCCTCGTCCGGCTTCTCGACGAACTCCGGGACCCGGCGCAGGGACGGCGCCCCGGCCACGTCCAGCCGGTCCCCCACGTGCACGTACCCGAACCCGGTCGCCGGGCCCGTGGGGTCGATGCCGATGGTCACCAGCCAGCCCTCGCGGGCCGCGGCCACCGCCTCGGTCACGGCGGCGTGGAACAGGTCGTCGTCGGCGATGACGTGGTCGGCCGCGAACGAGCCGACCACGGCCTCGGGGTCGGAGGCGGCGACCACGGCCGCGGCCAGGCCGATCGCGGCGGCCGAGTTGCGGGGGGCGGGCTCGACGAGCAGGCCCTCCTCGCGCAGCCCCGGCAGCTGCCGGGAGATGGCGACCGCGTGCGAGCCGCCGGTCACCACGACCATGCCCGCCTCGCCGGCCAGCGGCACCAGCCGGTCCCAGGTCGCCTGCACCAGGGTCCGGCCGCCCCCGGTGAGGTCGTGGAGGAACTTGGGCCGCGCGGAGCGCGACAGCGGCCACAGCCGGGTGCCCGCGCCGCCCGCCGGGACCACCGCGTGGAACCCCGGCAGGGGCACGGGCACCGGGGCGGGGGTCGTCGCGCTCATCCCCGGACGGTATCGGGGCGGTCGCTACAGTGACGCGCATGCGGGTCGCTGTGGTGGCGGAGTCGTTCCTGCCCACCGTCAACGGGGTGACCAACAGCGTCTGCCGTGTCCTGGAGCACCTGCAGCGCCACGGCCACGAGGGGCTGGTCATCTGCCCCGGCCCGGCCCCGGAGTCCTACGCCGGCGCCCCGGTGCGCGAGGTCACGGCGTTCAGCTACCGGCAGTTCCCCGTCGGCCTGCCCACCGCCCACCTCGTGCAGGCGCTGGAGGAGTTCGAGCCCGACGTCGTCCACGTCGCCGCGCCGTTCATCCTCGGGGCCTACGGGCTGACGGCGTGCGAGCGCCTCGACCTGCCCTCGGTCGCGGTCTACCAGACCGACATGGCGGGCTTCGCCTACCGGCACGGCTTCCGGATGGCGAGCCGGGGCGTCTGGCGCTGGCTGCGCCGGGTCCACGAGATGGCCGACCTCACGCTGGCGCCGTCCCGCGCCGCCGCCGACGACCTGCGCGCCAACAAGGTGCCCCGTGTCCGGCTGTGGGGCCGGGCGTGGACACCGAGCTGTTCGCCCCGTCCCGCCGCGACGGGGCGGCCGCGCGTCGGCTGCGCGAGGAGCTCTCCGGCGACGGGGAGGTGCTCGTCGGCTACGTCGGGCGCCTGTTCCCGGAGAAGCGGGTCGAGCGCCTGGTCGCCCTCGCCGGGGTCCCCGGCCTGCGGCTCGTGGTCGTGGGCGACGGCCCGAGCCGCACCGGCCTGGAGAAGGCGCTGGCCGAGGCGCAGCTGCCCGCGACGTTCCTCGGGCACCTGGACGGCGAGGCGCTGGCCGACGCGTACGCCGCGCTCGACGTGTTCGTGCACACCGGCACCGAGGAGACCTTCGGCCAGACCCTGCAGGAGGCCATGGCCTCCCGCGTCCCGGTGGTCGCCCCCGACGTCGGCGGTCCCCGCGACATCGTCGACCACGGCGTCACCGGGTACCGCTACGACGGCGAGGACGACGACGAGATGCGCCGCCAGGTCGCCGGCCTCGTCGCCGACCCCGCCCTGCGCGAACGGATGGGCGAGGCCGGGCGGCGGGCGGTGCTGTCGCGCTCGTGGGACGCCGTGTGCAGCCAGCTCGTCGGGTACTACGAGGAGGCCGTGCGGATGCACCCCACCACGCCGCGGCGCACCGTCCTGGACCTGTCCTCGGTCGCGGGACCGGACCTGCTCCCCCGCTGATCCCCGTCGACGACGGCGCTGTGACGCACGCGACGTCGTCGCTGTGACCCACGCGACGCCGGCCGGACACGCCCCGTGACGTGGGCGGACGTATGCTCGTGTCCTCGGCGCACCTGTCGCCCGCGAGCCGCGGGCCGACCTCCCCGCGTCCGGGACAGCGAGCGTGAGAAAGGACCGCGACGTGGCGTCCACCGCCGTCAGGACACCCGCAGGCACCCTCTACAGGGGCCGCGAAGGCATGTGGTCGTGGGTGCTTCACCGCATCACCGGCGTGGTGCTCTTCTTCTTCCTCCTCGTGCACGTGCTCGACACCGGCCTGGTCCGGGTGTCGCCCGAGGCCTACGACGTGGTCATCGAGAGCTACAAGAACCCGGTCGTCGGCCTGGCCGAGGTCGGGCTCGTGGGGGCCTTCCTCTTCCACTCCCTCAACGGGCTGCGGGTCGTGCTCATCGACTTCTGGGCCTCCGGCCCCCGGTTCCACCGCCAGATGCTGTACGGCGTGATCGGGCTCTGGGTGGTCCTCATGCTGCCCTTCACGCTCCGCCACCTCGGCTTCGTCTTCGGGGAGTGACGACATGACCATGCAGATCCCGCAGAGCGCCCCGGCCCTCGAGGCCCCCCGCACCCGTCGCCAGCGCGGCGCCGGCAACGGCCAGCTGTACGGCTGGCTCTTCATGCGCCTGTCCGGCGTGGTCCTGCTCGTGCTCGTCTTCGGGCACCTGTTCGTCAACCTCGTCCTGGGCGAGGGCATCAAGCAGATCGACTTCGCCTTCGTGGCCGGCAAGTGGGCCAGCCCGTTCTGGCAGGTCTGGGACTTCGCGATGCTGTGGCTCGCGCTGCTGCACGGCGGCAACGGCATGCGGACGATCATCAACGACTACGCGGAGAAGGACCGGACGCGGCTGTGGCTCACGGGCCTGCTGTACGCGGCCGTGGCCGTGACCCTCGTGGTCGGCACGCTCACCATCACCACGTTCGACCCCTGCATCGACCCCAGCTCGACGCTGTCGGTCTGCACGGGCTGACGCCGGACCCCCTGGAGGAGAGACGATGACCGAGACCACCGACCAGACCGTCCCGCAGACGCCGAGCACGAACACCGGCAAGGTCGAGCACCACCGCTTCGACGTCGTCATCGTCGGGGCCGGCGGCGCCGGCATGCGCGCGGCGCTGGAGTCGGGCAAGCGCGCCCGCACCGCCGTGCTCACCAAGCTGTACCCGACCCGGTCCCACACCGGCGCGGCCCAGGGCGGCATGTGCGCCGCCCTGGCCAACGTCGAGGAGGACAACTGGGAGTGGCACACCTTCGACACCGTCAAGGGCGGCGACTACCTCGTCGACCAGGACGCGGCCGAGGTGATGTGCAAGGAGGCCATCGACGCCGTCCTCGACCTGGAGAAGATGGGGCTGCCGTTCAACCGCACCCCCGAGGGCCGGATCGACCAGCGCCGCTTCGGCGGGCACACCCGCAACCACGGCGAGGCCGCCGTGCGCCGCAGCTGCTTCGCCGCCGACCGCACCGGCCACATGATCCTGCAGACGCTGTACCAGCAGTGCGTCAAGCACGAGGTCGAGTTCTTCAACGAGTTCTACGTCCTCGACCTGCTGATGAGCGACGGGCCCGACGGCCGCCGCCACGCCAGCGGCGTCGTGGCCTACGAGCTGGCCACCGGCACGATCCACGTGGTCCACGCGAAGTCGGTCGTCCTGGCCACCGGCGGGTTCGGCAAGGTCTTCAAGACCACGTCCAACGCCCACACCCTCACCGGTGACGGGATGGGGGTGGCCTGGCGCCGCGGCCTGCCCCTGGAGGACATGGAGTTCTACCAGTTCCACCCGACTGGCCTCGCGGGCCTCGGCATCCTGCTGAGCGAGGCGGCCCGCGGCGAGGGCGGGATCCTCCGCAACTCCGAGGGCGAGCGCTTCATGGAACGCTACGCCCCCACGATCAAGGACCTCGCGCCGCGCGACATGGTCGCCCGGGCGATGTCGACCGAGGTGCGCGAGGGCCGCGGCGCGGGCCCGAACAAGGACTACGTGCTGCTCGACCTCACGCACCTGGAGCCGGCGCACATCGACGCCAAGCTGCCGGACATCACGGAGTTCGCGCGGACGTACCTCGGCGTCGAGCCCTACACCGAGCCCGTCCCGGTCTATCCGACCGCGCACTACGCGATGGGCGGCGTGCCGACCAACGTCGAGACCGAGGTCCTCGCGGACAACGACACCACCGTGGGCGGGCTCTACGCCGCCGGCGAGGTGGCCTGCGTCTCGCGTGCACGGCGCCAACCGGCTGGGCACGAACTCCCTGCTGGACATCAACGTGTTCGGCAAGCGCGCCGGGATCGCCGCGGCCGAGTACGCCGCCACGCACCCCCTCGTCGACCTGCCCCCGGCGCCCGAGGCGACCGTCGTCGCCATGCTCGAGGAGCTGCGCTCCCGCGGCGCCGACGGCAGCCCCACGGAGAACGTCGCGGCCATCCGCGCCGAGCTCCAGGAGACGATGGACGCCAACGCACAGGTCTACCGGACGGAGACCACGCTCAAGCAGGCCGAGGTGGACATCGCCCGGCTCAAGGAGCGCTACCAGCGCGTCGGCGTGATGGACAAGGGCAAGCGGTTCAACACCGACCTGCTCGAGACGGTCGAGCTCGGCTTCCTGCTCGAGCTGGCCGAGGTGCTCGTCGCCAGCGCCAAGGCGCGCAACGAGTCGCGCGGCGGGCACTTCCGCGAGGACTACCCGACCCGCGACGACGTGAACTTCATGCAGCACACCATGGCGTACCGCGACACCGACGAGGCCGGGCGGCCCGTCGTGCGGCTCGGGTACAAGCCGGTCGTGCAGACCCGATACGAGCCGATGGAGCGCAAGTACTGATGACGACGCAGGAGACCTCGCCCCGGGAGACCATGGGCGTCACCCGGAGCGAGGCTGCACCCCGGGACGACTCCAGCGAGACCATGGGGGCGATCCCCAGCTTCGAGGTCACGCTGAAGATCCGTCGCTACGACCCGGAGCAGGACAGCGAGCCGCACTGGGAGGAGCTACACGGTCACGGCCTACGGCACCGACCGGCTGCTCGACGCCCTGCACCGGATCAAGTGGGACACCGACGGCTCGCTGACCTTCCGGCGCTCGTGCGCGCACGGCATCTGCGGCTCCGACGCCATGCGCATCAACGGCAAGAACCGCCTGGCCTGCAAGACCCTCCTCAAGGACCTCAACCCGTCCAAGCCCATCACCGTCGAGCCCATCAAGGGCCTGCCGGTCGAGAAGGACCTGGTCGTGGACATGGAGCCCTTCTTCGCGGCCTACCGCGAGGTGATGCCGTTCCTCATCACCAACGGCGCCGAGCCGACGCGCGAGCGGGTGCAGACCCAGGAGGAGCGCGCGCGCTTCGACGACACCACGAAGTGCATCATGTGCGCCGCGTGCACCTCCAGCTGCCCGGTCTTCTGGACCGACGGGCAGTACTTCGGCCCGCAGGCCATCGTCGGCGCACACCGCTTCATCTTCGACAGCCGCGACGCGGGCACCGACCTGCGCCTGGAGATCCTCAACTCCAAGGAGGGCGTCTGGCGCTGCCGGACCACCTTCAACTGCACGGAGGCGTGCCCCCGCGGCATCGAGGTCACCAAGGCGATCCAGGAGGTCAAGCGGGCCCTCATCGCCCGCTCGGTCTGACCACCCCGCCCGCAGCCGACGCGGGTGGCAGCAGGGCACGCGCGTGGCAGCAATGCACGCGCGTGGCAGCACGGGGCGTCGTGATCCGGCCTGCTCGGGGGCCCGGTCACGGCGTTTCTTGCTGCCACCCGCGTCAGCACCGCACCGGGGTGAGGTGCGTGGACGCCCTCCGCCGGGGCTCAGTCGTCGCGGGCGACCCGGCGCAGGCCGGCGGTGGCCGCGCGCAGCGCCCCGCCCGTCGCCTGCAGCAGGGCGACCGAGGTGGCGCCGAGGACGACCCCGGCCCCGAGGACCGCACGGTCGGTCCACCGGGCCGGCAGCACCGGGGGCAGCGGCGGGGCGGGCTCCAGCGCCCGGGCGGCCTGCTCGGCGGCCTCGACCTCGGCCGCAGACGGACCGGGCTCGGGCGTCGGGCCGACGGCGACCCAGGCGGCACCGAGGAGCATGACCCGGGCGTTGAGGTTGAGCCAGACGAACAGGGCGAGCACGGGAACGAAGGCGCTGAGGAAGCCCAGCCCCCCGCCCACGTTGCCCAGCACCACCCCGACGAGCACCTGGAGCACGGCGACCCCGACCGCGGCGAGCAGCGCTCCTCCTGCCACCTCGCGCCAAGCCTTGCTCCTGTGGGCCAGGACCCGGTAGAGGACGGTGAACAGGGCGGTGTTCAGCCCGACGACGACGACGAAGGCGACGCTGCTCGTCACGACGTTGCCCACGGCGGACCCCTCCAGGCCGACGAGCTGCAGGAGCTCCTCGGTGAAGGCCTGCGTGACCACGCTGACCAGCGCGGTGGCCACGATCAGGATGCCGAGGGTGAGCAGCACGGCCAGGTCGTAGAGCTTCGCGCGGACCGGGTCCAGCTCCATGACCGGCGCCTCGAACATCGCCCGGATGCCTTCGCGCAGCGCCCCGATCCAGCCCAGGCCGGTGTACAGCACGGTCAGGACGCCGAGCGCGGCGGAGAGCCCGACGACCGTGGTGCTCGTCGCCGTGGCGAGCAGCTCCTCTGCGCTGACCAGCGCGTCGCTGTCTGCGCTCCGCCCGATCACCCCCGGCAGGGCCTGGACGGCGAGCCCGACGATCTCGTCCTGCAGCCGCTGGTTGCCGCCGACGACGATGCCGGCCACCGCGAAGCCCAGCACGAGCAGCGGGAACAGCGAGAACACCCCGAAGAAGGCGATCCCGGCGGCGAGGATGCCTCCCCGGGTCTGTCCGACCCGGCTCCATGTGCGCCAGCCCCTGCTGCGCAGGAGGCGGCCGACGAGCGCGCCCACGTCAGGCCTCCCCTGGTTCGGTCGCGCACCCGGCGAGCGGGGCCTCGGCCAGCACCCGCCACACGCCGTCGTCGCCGCACCGGTACACCGACACGGCCTGCACGTCGAAGGCGGCACGGAAGTCGGCGAGCTGCCCCTGGACGCTGTCCATGGCTTCGGCCGGCACGTCGTGGGCGACCGTGACGTGCGGGTGGTACGGGAAGCCGAGCCGGCGCTCCAGCGGCCCGGTCCGGACCTGCTCCTGCAGCCGGTCGCAGGCCCGGGCCCCGTCGACGACCTGGACGAAGACCACGTCGGACACCGGGCGGAACGTGCCCGTGCCGACCAGGGTGACGACGAACGGCTCGAGCCGGGCGGCGACCGCCCGGACGTGCTCGACGACCTCGTCGACCCGGTCCGGGGCCACCTGCACGGGCGGGACCACGGTGACGTGCGGCGGCACCGCGCCGGCCGCGGGGTCGCCCGTGCGGGCGCGTCCGTCGCGCAGCGCGCCCGCGAACGGCTCGGGCACCGCCACCGCGACGCCCAGGGTCACGGCGGCCTCGCCGTCCCCGTCCGCCGCGAGGGTCCCGGGGTCGCGGGCCGCGCGGTCCCACGAGGTGGTCACGGCCGGGCCGCGGCCTGTCCGGCGGGCAGGAAGCCCACCCGGTCGTAGACGCGGGCGAGCGTCGGGGCCGCCACCTCGCGGGCACGGGCCGCGCCCGCGGCGAGGATCGCGGTCGAGCTCGGCCGGGTCGGCGAGCAGCTCGTGGAACCGCTGCTGGAACGGCTCGAGCTCGGCGAGGACCACCTCGGCCACGTCGGCCTTGAGGTCGCCGTACCCCTTGCCCTCGTACCCGGCGGCCACGGCCTCGGGCGTCGTGCCGGTCAGGGCGGCGAGGATGCCGAGGAGGTTGGAGACGCCCGGCTTGGCCTCGCGGTCGAAGCGCACCTCGCGCCCGGTGTCGGTGACGGCCGACCGGATCCGCTTGGCCACGGCCTTCGGCTCGTCGAGGAGGTCGACGAGCCCGCTCGGCGCTCTGCGCGGACTTCGACATCTTCGACGTCGGGTCCTGCAGGTCCATGATCTTGGCGGTGCCACCGAGGATGTACGGCTCGGGGACGACGAAGGTCTCGCCGAAGCGCGCGTTGAAGCGCTGGGCGAGGTCGCGGGTCAGCTCCAGGTGCTGGCGCTGGTCCTCGCCGACGGGGACGAGGTGCGCGTCGTAGAGCAGGATGTCCGCGGCCTGGAGCACCGGGTAGGTGAACAGCCCGACGCTGCTGCGGTCGGAGCCGCCCTTGGCGCTCTTGTCCTTGAACTGCGTCATCCGGCTGGCCTCGCCGAAGCCGGTGATGCAGCCGAGCACCCACGCCAGCTGGGCGTGCTCCGGCGCGTGGCTCTGCACGAACACCGTGCTCCGGGCCGGGTCGACGCCCGCGGCGAGGTACTGCGCGGCGGTCCGCCGGGTCCGCTGGCGCAGCACGTCCGGGGCGACCTCGACGGTGATGGCGTGCAGGTCCACCACGCAGTAGAAGGCGTCGTGGTCCTCCTGGACGGCCACCCACTGGCGCAGCGCGCCGAGGTAGTTGCCCAGGTGCAGGGAGTCCGACGTCGGCTGCATGCCGGAGAACACCCGGGGGGTGCCGGCCGGCGCGGTGGTCTCCGGCGGGGTGCCGGCGGTGGCGAGGCTCACCCGCCCATCATGTCAGCCGCCCTCAGACGGCGGTGACCTCCACGAGCACGCCCGCCTCGGGGTCGAGGACCGGCATGGCCAGCCCGTGCCGGACCAGCACCGCCCCGGCGACCACGGCGCCGTCGCCCGCGCACCAGGAGGGCTGGGCGTTCGCCGTGCCGAGCAGGCGGGCCTGGTCGCGGCCGGTCACGTCGACCGCCCGCACCCGGTAGCTGCGCGTCTCGTCCAGGCCGGGGAGCCGCTCCCGCCCGGGCAGCGCGTCCGCCCCCGTGGCCAGGCGGACGAAGGCGTAGACGGCGTGGTCGCTGCTCGTGCGAGACGACCCCGTGGAGCCACGCACCGTCCCGCTCCTCGCCGCGCACCGTCCGCCCGCCGTGCAGCAGCGGGCGCAGCCGCTTGTGCAGGGCGATCCAGCCGGCGAGCCTCTCCCGCTCCTCGTCGCTGGCCGAGACCACGTCCCACTCGATCCCGGCGTGGCCGAACATCGCGGTCAGGCAGCGCAGGTCGAGCGTGGCCACCCGGCCGGTGGTGTGGCTGTGGGTGGGGCCGACGTGGGTGCCCGACGAGCTCCGGGGGCAGCAGCAGCCCCGTCCAGCGCTGGATGTGCTGCCGCTCGAGGGCGTCGTTGCAGTCGCTGGCCCACACCCGCTGGGTCCGGGCGAGCACGCCCAGGTCGACCCGGGCCCCGCCGGAGCTGCACGACTCGATCTCCAGGCCGGGGTGGCGGGCCTGGAGCTCGTCCATCAGCCGGTAGGCGGCGAGCGTCTGCCGGTGCACGCCCGCGGACCCGTCCGCGCCGACGGCCTCGTGCAGGTCCCGGTTGTGGTCCCACTTGAGGTAGTCGGGCCGCTCGGCGGTGATCATGGCGTCGAGCTGGCCGAGCACGTGCGCGAAGGCCTCGGGACGGGTGAGGTCGAGCAGCTGCTGGGTGCGCCAGGGCAGCGCTCCCCCGGGCCGCCCGGCCTGCACGTCCTCCTCGCGGCGGGGGGCCAGCAGCCAGTCCGGGTGCGCCCGCACGAGGTCGGAGCTCACGTTGACCATCTCGGGCTCGACCCAGACGCCGACCTGCATGCCGTGGCCGCGCACCCGGTCCGCGAACGGCGCCAGCCCGGTGGGCCAGACGTCGGGGTCCACGACCCAGTCGCCGAGCCCGGCCGTGTCGTCGCGCCGGCCGAGGAACCAGCCGTCGTCCAGCACGACGCGCTCCACGCCGAGCGCGGCGGCGGTGTCCACCAGGGCGCCGATGCGGTCGTGGTCGTGGTCGAAGTAGACGGCCTCCCACGAGTTGAGGGTCACCGGCCGGGGCGTCGAGGGGTGGCCCGCCCGCGCGCGCACGTGGCGGTGCAGCCGGTCGCTCACCCCGTCCAGGCCCTCGGCGGAGAAGACGAACAGCACCTCGGGGGTCTCGTAGCTCTCGCCCTCGGCCAGGCGCACCTCGCCCGCGCGCAGCAGCTCGCCGCCGGCCAGGACGCCGGCGTGGCGCCCGGCGCCCTCGGGCAGCCGGTCGACGAGGGTGACGTGGTCGCCGCTCCAGGCCACGTGGCAGGCGAGCACCTCGCCGTCGGAGAAGCCGAACCCGGCGGTGCCCGCGACGAGCAGCAGGGTGGCGTCGTGGCCGGTCCGGCCGCGGCGGGACTCCCGCACCCGGCCGCCGTGGACCAGCGGGAGCCGCTGCGGGGACCGCTCGCGGCACCAGCGGCCCGTGAGGTCGAGGGTCTCGGTGGCCTGCGTGGGCAGCGGGGCGACGGCGAGCACCCCGGCGACGTCGAGGACGCCCGCGGCGGTGCTCCTCACGCGGTGCTGCACGGCGAGGACGCCGTGCGGGTCCAGGCGCAGCGTGGTGCGCAGCGCGACGCCGGCCTGCGCGTCGACGGCCTCCACCACGAGGACGCCGGTCCCGGCCGCGGCCACCGAGGCGCTGCCAGCGCGGCACGACCGCACGCCCGTCCCGGTGCCCGGCGAAGCCCGGCCGCCCGGACCAGCCGTCGGCCTCGGTGGGCAGCGGGGTGAGCGGCCAGGCGGCGTCCAGCCCGCTGTTGGGCACCGGCTGGGCGGAGGCGTCGAGCACGCCGGCCGCGTCCTCGCCGAGGTCGTGCCCGAGGTGGACGATCTCGGGCAGCCCGTCGGGGCGCTCGGACAGGACGAGGCTGACCCCGGCTGCACGGAGCACGTGCAGCCGGGGCGCGGGAGCAGAGGTCATGCGGGTCAGGTCATCCCTTGTTGGCCCCGAGCGTCAGGCCCGAGACGAAGTGGCGCTGCAGCGAGAAGAAGACCACCAGGGTGGGCACCGCGACGATCACGGATCCCGCGCTCAGCAGGTTGTAGTCGATGAAGAACTGCCCCGTGAGGTTCTGCAGGGCGCTGGTGACGGGGAACTTGCTGCCGGTGGACAGGAACGCCACCGCCCAGAAGAAGTCGTTGTACACCCACGTCACCTGCAGGGTGGCCAGCGCCGCGAGCGGGGGACGGCACAGCGGCAGCACGATCTGCCAGTACTGCCGCAGCACCCCGGCCCCGTCGACGAACGCCGCCTCCGTGAGCTCCTTGGGCAGCGTCTTCATGTAGTTGCTGAGCACGAAGGTGCAGAAGCCCATCTGGAACGCGACGTGGACGACGATCACGGCCCAGTACGTGTCGTACAGCCCCACCCGCAGGAAGAACCGGAACAGCGGGATGAGCAGGGACTGCTGCGGCAGCAGGTTCGCCGCCGTGAAGAACACGAGCATCGGGATGTTGAGCTTCCACGAGAACCGTGCCAGCACGAAGGCGACCATCGAGGACAGGAACAGGGTGAGGAACACCGACGGGACCACGATGATCACCGTGTTGACGAAGAACTGGCCGAAGTTCCCCTGCTCCCAGGCCCGCGAGTAGTTGTCCAGCGTGAAGCCGCCGAAGGACACGTAGCCGTTGAGGGCGGTGTAGCCGTAGTCCCGGAAGGAGTTGAACACCGCCCACAGGACGGGGAACAGCCAGGCGAGCGAGACCACCAGGAGCGTGAGGTACAGCAGGACCCGGCGGGGCGTGACCCGCCGCCTGCGCTCGGCGTCCCGGGCGCCGGGCGCAGCCGCGGTCGTGCGTCGGGCGCGGGCGGTCGTCGAGGTGCTCATCGTCGTTCCTCCCTGAGGATGCTGCCGAGGTACGGGACGATGAACACCAGGCTGATGAGGAGCAGGATGGTGGCGATCGCCGAGCCGAAGCCGACCAGGCTGGCCTCGCCGATGATGTTCGCCGTGACCAGGGCGCTGAGCAGCTCCAGCCCGTTGCGGCCCTTGTTGATGACCCACACCAGGTCGAAGGCCCGCAGCGACTCGATGACGGTGATGACGAGCACGACGACGTTGATCGGCGCGAGCGTCGGGAACACCACCGAGAAGAAGGTGCGCGCCTCGGAGGCGCCGTCCATGGCGGCCGCCTCCTTGAGCGCCAGGTCCACGCTCTTCAGGCCCGCCAGGTACAGCAGCATGATGTAGCCGACGTGCCGCCAGGACGCGGCGACGAGGACGGCCCAGATGTTGACCGAGGGGTCGCCGTACCAGTCGATGCGCTCGCTGCCCTCCAGGCCGAGGACCGCGTTGAGCAGGCCCTGGTCACGGCTGTACATGCAGCTGCCAGATGAAGCCGGCCAGGGCGAGCGACAGCACCACGGGCAGGTAGATCGAGCTGCGGTAGAACCACGACCCCTTGAGGTCCCGGTCCAGCAGCACGGCCAGGAACATGCCCAGCGGGGTGGCGACGAGGAAGAACACCACGAGCCACAGCACGTTGTTGCGGACGGCGGTCCAGAACGGCGGGTAGTTGGTCGTGATGTTCTCGTAGTTGGTGGCACCGATGAAGTTGATCCGGTCCAGGCCGCCGATGCCGTTCCAGCCCGTGAAGGACAGCACCACGGTGGACAGCGCCGGCAGCCAGACGATGCAGAGCACCAGCACCGCGGGGACGGCGACCATCACCGCGAGGACGACACGGTCGGCCTTCGTCAGCAGCTGCAGACGCTTGCGCCTGGGGCGGCGGGGACCCGCCCCCCCGGCGGGGGCCGGGGGGGCGGCGATCGGTGTCTGGGACACGGGGCTCAGCTGCCCTCGACGAACAGACGCTCCTTGCCGGCCTGCAGGTCGGCCAGGACCGAGTCGATGTCCTCCGGGTCCTGCAGAAACTTCTGCAGGGCGGGGATCACGATCGTCGAGGCGAAGTCGGGCCGGGTGTCCCGGTCGAGGAACTGCGCGATGTTGTCCGCGTTCCCGATCAGCTCGGCCGCCTTCTGCTGCAGGGCGCTGTAGCCGCTGGTGTCCGCGTCGGAGTTGCGCGGCGATGTTGTTGGGGTTGGTGGCGACGAAGATCTCGCCGGCCTCGGCCGAGCCGAGGAACGTGAGGAACTCCTTGGCGGCCGCCTCGTTCTCCGGGTCCGCCGTCATCATGTAGCCGTCGATCGGGGCGTCGAGCGCGCCCGAGCCGATCTCCTCGTCCAGCGCCGGGAAGGTGAAGAAGTCGAGGTCGTCCCGCTCCTCGCCCTCGGGGAACTGCTCGCCGACGAACATCCCGAGGATGTACATCGCCGACTCCTTCTGCAGCAGCGAGGCGGCCGCGTCCTGCCAGGTGCGTCCGACCGGGTCCTCCTGGTGGAAGGGCAGCAGCTCGGCCCACTGCCTCGAACACGGCGCGGACCTGGTCGGCTGTCCCAGTCCTCGTCGCCGGCCATCAGGCGATGTGGTAGTCGTAGCCGTTGATCCGCATGTTGAGGATGTCGAAGGTCCCCATCGCGGGCCAGCCGTCCGCGTCGCCGAGGGCGAACGGGATGAGCCCGTCGCGCCTGGATCTGCTCCGCACAGGGCGATCAGGTCGTCCTTGGTCTCCGGGACGGCGTAGCCGTTCTCCTCGAACAGGCTCTTGCGGTAGAAGACCGCCCACGGGTAGTTGAGGACCGGCACGAAGATCTGCTTGTCCCCGTTGCTCGAGGCGGTCCTTGAAGCCCTCGGTGAACCCGTCGCCGATCTCCTCCCAGACGTCGGAGATGTCGCCGATGAAGCCCTGGTCGTCGAAGAAGCGGGCCCGGAAGCCGGCGAACCAGGTGAAGACGTCGTCGGGGTTGCCCTGCAGGTAGGAGTTGATCGACTCCTGGAACGTCTCGTTGTCGACGACGTTGGGGGTGACCTCGATGCCGGACTCCTCGGTGAACGCCGCGATGGCGGCGTCCTCGGCGGCGCGGGGGACCTCGTCGCCCCGGTTGGAGCCGAGCGTCGTGGACGCCGCCGGCCTCGCCGTCGCCCGAGCCGGAGTCGTCACCGCCGCACGCGGCCAGGGCACCGACGGCACCGACGGCACCGACGCGCCGCCGGAGCAGGCTGCGACGCGCGAAGGCGCTCCTCAGCACCTCCAGGTCGGGGAGACGGGACGGCATGGAGGCTGGGGTTGATCAGGCACGTGGGCCCTCCTGAGTCACTCGGCACTGAGCGGGGTTGTCCCGAGCACGAAGTGCCCAGAGTCCAACACAACTCGACATCGGAATACGGCAGACCTAAACAGCGGCCCTCGACGGTGTCAAGAGACACGGGGCCGTCGGAGGTCGAACTGTTACCGCCGTGTGACCGACGACCGCCGGTGTGAGCGCGAAACCCGGGCGGGATCGGACAGATGGGTCGCGGTCGCGCCGGTCGTGTCGCCGACGGGGCCGGGTCCTGTTGACTTGTGTTGACTTGCGGTGCTGGTGAGACAACAGTGTGCGGTCATGAGGGAATGGCCTGCGGACCGCCTCCTGCTCGGCGGCGACTACAACCCCGAGCAGTGGCCCGACGAGACGCTCGAGGACGACGTCGCGCGGATGCGGGAGGCCGGCGTGTCCTTCGCGACCGTCGGGGTGTTCTCGTGGGCGCTGCTGGAGCCCGAGCCCGGCCGCTACGAGACGGCCTGGCTGGACCGGGTCCTGGACCGCCTGCACGAGGCGGGCGTCGTCGTGGACCTCGCGACCGCCACCGCCTCGACGCCGCCGTGGTTCGCCCGGCTGCACCCGGACGCGATGCCCGTGACCCGCGACGGGCTGCGCCTGTCGCACGGCAGCCGCCAGACCTGGTGCCCCTCCTCGCCGGACTACCGCCGCCGCAGCCTGGACCTGGTCCGGGTGCTGGCGGAGCGGTACGCCTCCCACCCGGCCGTGGCCATGTGGCACGTGGGCAACGAGTTCGGCTGCCACAACCTCATGTGCTTCTGCGACACCTCGGCGGAGCACTTCCGCTCCTGGCTGATGGAGCGCCACGGCGACCTCGACGGCCTCAACCGCGCGTGGGGCACGACCTTCTGGTCCCAGCGCTACACCGACCTCGCCGACGTGGTCCCGCCGCGCACGACCACCGCCATCCCCAACCCCACGGCCGAGCTGGACTGGCGCCGCTTCTGCTCCGACGCCTCCCTCGCGCAGCACGTGGCCGAGCGGGACCTGCTCCACGAGCTCTCGCCCGGGGTCCCGGTGACGACGAACTTCATGGTCGGGTTCTCCTTCGACGGCCTGGACTACTGGCGCTGGGCCCCCGAGCAGGACGTCGTCAGCAACGACCACTACCGCGGCGCCCACCTCGCCCACCCGGAGGTCGAGCTGGCCCTGTCCGCGGACATCACCCGCGGGCTGGCCGGCGGGGCGCCCTGGGTGCTCATGGAGCACTCCACGTCCGCGGTCAACTGGCAGCCCGTCAACCCGCTCAAGCCCCAGGGGCAGATGCTGCGCGACAGCCTCAGCCACGTCGCCCGCGGGGCGGACACGGTCGGCTTCTTCCAGTGGCGCGCCTCCTCCGCCGGCGCGGAGAAGTACCACTCGGCCCTGCTCCCCCACGCCGGCACGGACACCCGCCGCTTCCGCGAGGTGAGCGAGCTCGGCCGCGTCCTGGCCGCGTGCGCGGAGGTCGCGGGCAGCCGGACGGAGTCCCGGGTGGCGCTGGTCGTGGACTGGGGCTCGTGGTGGACCACCGACGCCGCCTCGACGCCGTCGGTGCACCACCGCTACCTGGAGGAGCTGCGCGGCTGGTACGAGGCCGCCCACCGGGCGGGGCTCACCGTCACCGGGGTGTCCGCCGAGGGCGACCTCTCCGGCTACGACGTGGTGCTCGCGCCGAGCCTGCACCTGGTCTCCGACGCCGGGGCCGCCGGCCTCGCCGCGGCGGCCGAGGCCGGGGCGCAGGTGCTCCTCACGTACTTCTCGGGCACCGTCGACCCCGACGACCACATCCGTCTCGGCGGCTACCCGGGCGCCTTCCGGGACCTGCTCGGGGTCCGGGTGGAGGAGTTCGCGCCGCTGCTGCCGGGGCAGAGCACCACCGTGCGCACGCCCGCGGGCTCCCCCGTCCCCGGGCTGGACCGCGCGAGCGGGACCGTGTGGTCGGAGTGGCTCCAGGCGCTGCCCGGCACCGACGTGGTGGCCGAGTTCGTCGACGGCCCGGCCGCGGGCGACCCCGCGGTCACCCGCCGCCGGACCGGGGCCGGGGGCGCCTGGTACTGCGCGACCCGGCTGGAGCCCGACGCCGCGGACGCCCTGCTCGCGGCGGTCGCCGCCGAGGCCGGGCTCGGCCCGGTCGTGCCCGGCCTGCCCGCGGGCGTCGACGCCGTGCGCCGCAGCGGGCCGGGCGGCAGCTGGGTGTTCGTCCTGGACCACAGCGGGCAGGGAGCACAGGTGGCGCTGTCCGGCACCGACCTGGTGACCGGGACCGACGTCGGCCCCGGGCGGCCGCTCGCGCTGGCCCCCGGCGGCGTGGCCGTGGTCCGCGAGCACCGCCCGTGAGCGCGCTGGCCCGCCAGCGCCAGGAGCGGATCCTCGAGCAGATCCGCCGCGACGGCGGGGTGCGGGTGTCGGAGCTCGTGGACAGCCTCGGTGTGTCGGACATGACCGTGCGCCGGGACATCTCCCAGCTCGCCGACCGGGGCCTCGTCGCGCGGGTGCACGGCGGCGCCACCCTGTCCGACGCCCCCCACTCCAGCTTCGAGCCGGCCTTCCGCACCAAGCTGGGCGAGCAGCGCGAGGAGAAGCTGGCCATCGCCCGGGCGGCCGCCGGCCTCGTGGCCCCGGGGTCGTCGGTCGCGCTGTCCGCCGGGACGACCACCCTCGCGCTGGCCGAGGAGCTGCGGGAGGTGCCGGACCTCACCGTGGTCACCAACTCCGTGCCCGTGGCCGACGCGCTGTTCGACCCGGACCGCCGCGACCGCACCGTCGTGCTCACCGGCGGGACCCGCACCCCGTCCGACGCGCTCGTGGGCCCCGTGGCGGTCCAGGCCCTGCGCGACCTGCACGTGGACCTCCTCTTCCTCGGGGTGCACGGCTTCAGCGAGCGCACCGGCTGCACCAGCCCCAACATGACCGAGGCCGCGACCAACCGGGCGCTCATCGCCGCCGCGGGCAAGACCGTCGTGGTCGCGGACCCCACCAAGCTCCGGCTGGTCGGGCTCGCGACGATCGTCGGCCTGGACGACGTCGACGTCCTGGTCTGCGACCACGGGCTCGCCGACGACGACCGCGCCATGCTGGCCTCCCACGTCGGACGGCTGGTGCTGGCCCCCAGGGAGCCGTCCGGGCCCGACGACGGTCCCCCGGAGGGGTCCACGAGCAGAGAGGTCGCAGCCATGAGCCCCACCCAGGCAGGTGCCGCCGTGCGCCGCAGCCGCGTGCTGATGGCGGACGGGCGCGAGCTGTTCTACTTCGACGACACCGAGCCGTACGTGTCGGGGACGCCCCGCGAGGGCGAGGACACCCGTGACCTGCCGCCGGCCTCGGGCGGCTCCCGGATGCGGCTGGACCCGCTGACCGGCGAGTGGGTCCCGATGGCCAGCAACCGGATGAACCGCACCCACCTGCCCCCGCGCGAGATGTGCCCGCTGTGCCCGACGGCCCCGGGCGGGCTCGGCACCGAGATCCCCGCCGCGGCCTACGACGTCGTCGTGTTCGAGAACCGGTTCCCCTCGCTCAGCACCCGCGACGAGGAGCCCGACAGCCTGGTCGACGGCGACGCCACCTGGCCCGAGCGCGCGGCCGCGGGCCGCACCGAGGTGGTGTGCTTCACCTCCGAGCACGACGCGTCCTTCGCCTCGCTCGCCCCGTCCCGGGCCCGCACCGTCGTCGAGGCGTGGGCGGACCGCACGCGCGAGCTGTCGGCGCTGCCGCACGTCCGCGCCGTGTTCTGCTTCGAGAACCGCGGCAAGGAGATCGGCGTCACGCTCGCCCACCCGCACGGGCAGGTCTACGCCTACCCGTACGTGCCGCCGCGCACGGCGCAGCACACGGCCCAGGCCGCCGCCCACCACGCCCGCACCGGCCGCGACCTGCTCGGGGACGTCCTGGACGCCGAGGTGCGCAGCGGGCGCCGGGTGGTCGCGCGCGGCGAGCACTGGACCGCGTTCGTGCCCGCGGCGGCGCGCTGGCCGGTCGAGGTCCACGTCGTCCCCCACCGCCACGTCCTGGACCTCGCCGAGCTCGACGACGCCGAGCGCGACGAGCTCGCGCACCTGTACCCGGACCTGCTCAGCCGCCTGGACGGGTTCTTCGTCGGCGAGCAGGGCGAGCCCATCACGCTGCCCTACATCGCCGGCTGGTTCGCGGCGCCGGTCGGGCCGGAGCGCGACGGCGACCGGGACGCGCTCCCCCGCCTGCACCTGCAGGTCTTCTCGGTGCTGCGCGCCGCCGGGAAGCTGAAGTACCTCGCCGGCTCGGAGTCCGGCCAGGGCGCGTGGGTGTCCGACACGACGCCCGAGCGCATCACCGACCGGCTGCGCGAGCTGCCCTCGGCGTTCCCGGGCGCCGTCGTCACCGGCGAGGCGGACGACGCCGGTGCCGGACCCGACGCCGCCACGGACCCCGGAGCCGCGCCGACGTCCGACCCCACCACGGAACCCGAGCCCCAGGACGCCCCGTGAGCGGCCCGGACCTGGTGCCCGCCGCCGACCCGGCGGAGCACCTGGCCGCGGCCACCGCGGCCTTCGAGGCGCTCGCCGGCGCCCGGCCCGCCGGTGTCTGGGCCGCCCCCGGACGGGTCAACCTCGTCGGGGAGCACCTGGACTACAACGGCGGCCCGGTCCTGCCCTTCGCCCTCGAGCACCGCGGCCTCGTCGCCGCCGGGCGGCGCGAGGACGGGCGCTGGCGCGTGGCGTCGCAGCAGGACGACGCCGTCTGGGAGGGTGGCGCCGACGACCTGGTCCCGGGCGGCGTCCCGGGGTGGGCAGGCTACGTGGCGGGCGTGCTGTGGGCGCTGCGCGAGGCCGGCCACGACCTGCCGGGCCTCGACCTGCTCGTCGACGGCCGCGTCCCGGTCGGTGCCGGCCTGTCCTCGTCGGCCTCGCTCACCTGCGGGGTGGCGGTGGCCGTCGCCGACCTCGCGGGGCTGCCCGGGGCCGACGCCGACGACGACAGCGGGCGCCGGGCGCTCGCGGAGGCGTGCGTGCGCGCCGAGAACGAGTTCGCCGGCGCCCCCACGGGCGGGATGGACCAGGCCGTCGTCCTGCGCGCCCGGCAGGGCCACGCGCTCCTGCTCGACTGCACCACCTTCGAGGCCGAGCACGTGCCGCTGCCCCTGGGCGGCGAGGCCGGCGTCGAGCTGCTCGTCGTCGACACCCGCGCCCACCACTCGCTCGTCGACGGCCGCTACGGCGGGCGGAGGCAGGCGTGCGAGACGGCGGCGGAGCGGCTCGGGGTCGGCCGGCTGGCCGACGTCGGTCAGGACGACCTGGACGGTGCGCTGGCCCGGCTGGACGACGAGGAGCTCCAGGCCGTCCTGCGCCACGTCGTCACCGAGACCGACCGCGTGGTCCGGGTCGCGGCCCTGCTGCGGGAGGGCCGGCTGGCTGAGACCGGGCCGCTGCTGCTCGCCTCGCACGCCTCCATGCGCGACGACTTCCGGATCTCGGTCGACGAGCTCGACCTGGTCGTCACCGCCTCGGTCGACGCCGGCGCGCTCGGCGCCCGGATGACCGGCGGCGGCTTCGGCGGCTCCGCGGTCGTGCTCTGCCCGGCGGGCACCACCGCCGCGGTCGGCGGGGCCGTCCACGAGGCGTTCGTCGCCGCCGGGTTCGGCGCCCCCGGGCTGCTGCCCGCGACGGCGTCGGCGTCGGCCTCGCGCGTCGCCTGAGGCCCCGGGCCGTCCGACAGGTCGCGGGTCCCGGGCCGCGGAGGCAGGCTGTCGCGCATGCCTGCCCCCGACCGAGACGGTCCCGACGCCACGCCCGACGCCACGCCCGACGGCACGTCCGACAGCACCTACGACCTCGTCGTCCTGGGCGTCGGCTCGGGCGGCGAGGTGGTCGCGCAGGGGGCCGCGCAGCGGGGGCTCCGGGTCGCGGCGGTCGAGGCCCGGCTGCTCGGCGGCGAGTGCCCGTTCCTCGCCTGCGTGCCCAGCAAGGTGCTCCTGCTCGCCGCCGCGCGCGCGCGGCGGGAGGGGGCGGACCCCCGCGCGGCCTGGGCGGACGCGGTCGGCGCGCGCGAGGAGGCCGTGCAGCACCTCGACGACTCCTCGCAGGAGGACGAGCTGACCGGGGCGGGCGTCACGGTGGTCCGCGGCCGGGGCCGGGTCGTCGGCCCCGGCCGGCTCGCCGTCGAGAGCGAGGACGGCAGCGTGCGCGAGCTGCGCTGGACCCGGACCCTGCTCGTGGGCACGGGGTCGAGCCCCGTCGTGCCGGACCTGCCCGGCCTCGCCGACGTCCCCACGTGGACGTCGGACGAGGCCCTCACCGACGCCGCCCTGCCCGGGAGCCTCCTGGTCCTCGGTGGCGGGCCGGTGGGCTGCGAGCTGTCGCAGGTGTACGCGTCGTTCGGGGTCGACGTCACGCTCGTCGAGACCTCCCCGCACCTGCTCTCCAGCGAGGACCCGTGGGTCGGGCAGGCCCTGCAGGCGCACCTCGAGCGCTCCGGGGTGACCGTCCGCGTCGGGACGACCCTCGTCGCGGTCGAGCCCGTGGACGGCGGGGCCCGGGCCGAGCTCCGGCCCGCGGAGGACGGCTCGGGCCCCGAGGGCGGGTCCGGCCCCGAGGGCGGGTCCGGCTCCGAGGGCACGCGCGCCGAGCACGTCCAGGTGGACCGGGTGCTCGTCGTCACCGGCCGCTCCCCCTCCGGGTCCGGGCTCGGCCTGGAGGGCCTGGGCGTCGCGGTCGGCGGGTCCGGCGCGGTCGAGGTCGACGACCGCTGCCGCGCCCTCGACGCCGACGGCGAGCCGGTCGAGGGCGTCCTGGCGGTGGGCGACGTCACCGGCCTCGCCCCGTACACGCACACCGCCAACCACATGGCGCGCGTCGTGCTGGCCGGCCTGGCCGGGCGCGACGTCCGGGTGCACGCCGCGGGCATCCCCCGCGCGGTCTACACGGACCCGCCCGTCTACGCCGTCGGGCTCGGCGAGGACGCCGCCCGCGAGGCCGGCCACGACGTGCTCACCGCGCACCAGGACCTGGGCGAGACCGCCCGGGCCTTCGTCGAGGGGCTCGGGACGGGCGAGGAGCCGGCGGGCCCGGCCGGCCTGCGCCTGGTGTGCGACCGGGACGGCACCCTCCTCGGCGCGGCGGCCGTCGGCCCGCACGCGGACTCGTGGGCCGGGGAGCTCGCGCTGGCGGTGACCGCCGGGCTCGGCGTCTCCCTCCTGGCCCAGCACACCCGGGCGTTCCCGACCTGGTCGGAGGCCATCACGCCGCCCGCCCTGGATCTGGCCGCGCGGACCGACGGAGCCGTCTCGTAGGTTGACCCCGTGAGCACCGCCAGCACCACCGAGCCGCGGACCGTGTGGATCGTCGACCTGGAGGACCGCCCGCTCGCCGGGGCGGTCGCCGACCTGGCCGCCCGGAGCGGCGGCAGCGTCGTCGCCTCCGTGCCCCCCGGGGGCCCGGACCTGGCCGCGGCCGACCTCGTCCTGCTGTGGAGCGACCGGCCCGGCACCGCCGCCGACCGCGACGCGCTGCTGGCCCCGGGCGTCCCCGTCGTGCTGGCCGGCCCGACCCTGCACGCCGACGCCGACGGGGTGTGGTCGGAGGCGGCCGGGCTCGTCGTCACCGCCGCCACGCCGGTCCACGACGTCCGGGTCCGTCCCGGCCGCGAGGCCGGCGCGCTGGCCGACCGCCTCGTCGACCACAGCCACGGCACGGCCTCGCACCTCGGCGAGCACGTCCACGTCCGGGACCGCGTGCTCGCCGTGGACAAGGTCGCCGACGACGTCGACGTCCTGCTGACGGCCACGCTGGGCCTCACCCTCCACCCGGTCGCCACCCGCCGCGGAGGCGTGCTCGCCTGGACGCTCGGCACCACGCCGGAGGCGGTGCAGGCGCCCGCGCTGCAGCGGCTGCTGGCCGTGACCGCCCGCACGCTGCGCCGCGCCGCGCCGCCGGCGCCCGTGCGGGCCGGGCTGCTGGGCTACGGCGCCATCGGCAACGAGCACTCCGCCGCCTTCCGCGCCGTCGCCGGGCTCGAGCTCGCCGCCGTCTGCGACCGCAACCCCGCCCGCCTCGACGCCGCACGCCAGCAGGCCCCGGACGTCCGGGCCACCACCGACCCCGCCGCGCTGGTCGAGGACCCCGACGTCGACCTCGTCGTCGTGTCGACCCCGCCCGACAGCCACGCCACGTGGGCGCTGCGGGCGCTGAAGGCCGGCAAGCACGTCGTCGTGGAGAAGCCGTTCGCGATCCGGACCGACGAGGCGGACGCCGTGCTCGCCGAGGCGGAGCGCGCCGGGCTGCTCGCGGTCGTCTACCAGAACCGTCGCTGGGACGCCGACCACCTGGCCGTCCGCGCGGCGGTGCGCGCGGGGCGCATCGGCGAGCTGTTCCACCTGGAGACCTTCGTCGGCGGCTTCGGCCACCCGTGCAACCTCTGGCACTCCGACGCCGACGCCTCCGGCGGCGCGTTCTACGACTGGGGCGCCCACGTCCTGGACCAGGTGCTCGACCTCGTGCCGACCCCGGTCGCGCACGTCACCGCGACCACCCACAAGCGCCGCTGGTTCGACGTCACCAACGCCGACCACTCCCGCGTGCTGCTCCGGTTCACCGACGGGACCGAGGCCGAGTTCGTCCACTCCGACCTGGCCGCGGTGCTCAAGCCCCGCTGGTACGTGCTGGGGACCGACGGCGCCATCGTCGGCAGCTGGCGCATCGAGAAGGTCGTCGCGCGCAACGACGTCGGCACCCTCGACGAGGACGTCCTGGCCCCCGCGGACTCCCCGCCCGTGCTCGACCTGCACGCCGGCGACGGCTCCGTCACCCGCCTGGCGACGCCGGCCCCGCCGCCGCACCCGTTCCACCGCGAGCTGGCGGACGCCCTGCTCCTGGGCCTGCCCATGTCGGTGACCGGCGCCACCAGCCGGCGGGTGCTCGCCGTCATGGAGGCCGCCACCGAGTCCGCGGCCACCGGCGGCCGCCCGGTGGAGCCCCGGTGAACGGCGACCGGGTCCTCGGAGGCCTCGTCACCGGCCCGAGCGTCGGGTTCGGCTTCCTCGGGGCCGGGAACATCGCCCGGACCGCGCTCGCCCCCGCGGTGCACGCCGCCGACGGCGCCCACCTGCAGGCGGCGGCCGCGCGTGACGCGTCGCGGGCCGCGGCCCTGGAGCCGGCCGGGCGCGCCTACGACGACTACACCGCGCTGCTCGCCGACGACACCGTCGACGTGGTGTACGTCAGCCTCTCCAACGACGCCCACGCCCCGTGGACCGTCGCCGCGCTCGAGGCCGGCAAGCACGTGCTGTGCGAGAAGCCGCTCGGCCTGGACGCCGCCGAGGTGCGGACGATGCACGACGCCGCGGCCGCCGCGGACCGCCTGCTCGTCGAGGCGTGGTGGTACCGCTGGCACCCGCGGACGCTGCGCGCGGTCGAGCTCGTCCGCTCCGGCGCCCTGGGCCGCGTCGTCCGGGCCGAGGCCGACTTCTCCTTCGACGCCGACCTCACCGGCAACTACCGCCTCGACGCCGGCAAGGGCGGCGGCGCGCTGTACGACGTCGGCTGCTACGCCGTCGACGCCGCCCGGTGGGCCCTCGGCGCCGGCGGCATGACCGTGCTGCAGGCCTCGGGCACCCTGCGCGACGGGGTGGACCTGCAGGCCGAGGCCCGTCTGCTCGGGCCCGACGACGCCGTGGCCGACGTCCGCTGCGGCATCCGGGGCCGCGACGAGCAGCTGGTCGCCGTGTACGGCGAGGAGGCCACGCTCGTCCTGGGCACGCCCGCCTTCACCGCGAAGGACACCGCCGTCCAGCTCCACGTCGTGCCCGTCACCCGCAGCGACCCGGCGGGCGACCCCGGTGCTCCGGGCCCCGCCGCCCCCGCCGCCTCCGCCGCCTCCGCCGCCTCCGCCGCCTCCGCGGCCTCCGGCCAGGCCACGGGCACCGGCGGGCCCCTGGTCGTGCGGGCCGACCGGCGCACCGAGGAGTTCGGGCCGGTCGACCCCTACCGGCTCATGGTCGAGGCGGTCTCCCGGGCGGTGCGCGGCGAGCAGGAGTGGCTCCCCGGTGCCCAGGACAGCCTCGACGTCGCCACCGTCCTCGGCGACGTGCGGGACCGCCTCCGGACCCCGGCGGGCACGCCGTGAGCGAGCCCCGCGAGGAGACCGTCGAGCTGGACGGCGTCACGCTCGCCGTCCGGGTCACCCCCGCCGACCTCGTCGCCGAGGGCGGCGCCGCCCGCGCCGGGGCGGTCCTCGTCCACGGCCTGGCCTCCAACGCCCGGATGTGGGACGCCTGCGCCCGCGCGCTCGCCGCGGCGGGCGTCACGTCGGTCGCGCCCGACCTCCGGGGTCACGGCCGCACGGCGGCCCTGGCCCGCGGGGCCGACGCCGAGCACGACGCGGAGCACGACGCGGAGCACGACGCGGAGCACGACGCGGAGCACGACGCCGCGGACGGTGCCGGCGTGGACGTGGGCGACGGCACGCCCATCGCGGCCGCGGACGTCGCCGCCCTCGTGGCGCACTACCAGCTGGACGGCACCCTGCCGCCTCCCGTCGTGCTCGCCGGGCAGTCGTGGGGCGGCAACGTGGTCCTCACCGCGGCCGCCGCCCACGCCGGGCTGGTGGACGCCCTCGCCCTGGTCGACGGCGGCTGGCTCCGCTTCCCGGGCGACGAGCCGTTCGAGCAGCTGTGGGAGCGCATGGCCCCGCCCGGCTGGGACGGCGCGACGTGGCCGCAGGCCGAGGAGCGGATCGGTGGGATGGTCGCCGGCTGGGGCCCGCACGCCCTGCCCGCGATCATGGCCAACCTCACGACCGACGCCTCCGGGCACGTCCGCAACGTCCTCGACCGGGCGGGCCACGAACGCATCCTGCGCTCGATGCACGAGGCCGACCCCCGGCTGCTGTACCCGTCGGTGACCGTCCCCGTCCTGCTCGCCCCGGCCGGGTCCGGGGCCGCGCCCGGCCTGCTGGAGGAGGCCCTGGCCGGCCTGCCCGACCCGCGCCTGAGCCGCTACGACGGCGCCCACCACGACCTGCACCTCCAGCACCCGCAGCGCCTCGCTGCCGACCTGCTCGCCCTGACGGACGAGCTCTCCCTCGCCACGCTGCCCTCGGAGGACTCCCCGTGAGCCGTCTCGTCGTCATGGGGTCGGGCGAGACCGCCCCCACCATGGTCCGCACCCACCGCGCCGTGCTCGCCCAGACCTTCGGCGACGCCCCGCCCGCCCCGGGGACCGCCCTGGCCCTCGACACGACGTTCGGCTTCCAGGACAACGCCGACGACCTCGCGGCCAAGACCCTGCAGTACTTCGTGCAGACCGTCGGCGCCCCGGTCGAGACGGCGACGTGGCGCCGGGCCGACGCCCCCACCGCAGAGGCCGAGCGCACCCTGGCCCGCCTGGGCCGCGCGCGCTGGCTGTTCGCAGGGCCCGGCAGCCCCACGTACGCCCTGCGCCAGTGGCGGGGCACCGGCGTCGCCGCCGCCATGTCCGACGTCGTCCGCCGCGGCGGCACCCTGGTCGTGGGGTCCGCAGCCGCGTGCACCATCGGCTCCCACGCGGTGCCGGTGTACGAGATCTACAAGGCCGGGGCCGACCTGTCCTGGGCCGACGGCCTCGACGTGCTCGGCGCCGCGACCGGCATCCGGGCCGCGCTCGTCCCGCACTTCGACAACGCGGAGGGAGGCGGCTACGACACGCGCTTCTGCTACCTCGGCGCCGCCCGGCTCGCGGCCATGGAGGCGCTGCTGCCCGACGACGTCGGCGTGCTCGGCGTCGACGAGCACACCGCCCTGCTCGTGGACACCGACGCGGGCACGGCCACCGTGGCCGGCAACGGCGTGGTCACCCTCCGGTACCGCGACCGCGTCATCGAGCTCGAGTCCGGCCGCACCGCGGAGACGGGCTGGCTGGCCGACGTCGTCGCGGGCCGCGGCAGCGCCGAGCCCGGGGCCGCACCGCCCGTCCCCGCCCCGGCCGCAGCGGGCCCCGGGGGGACCCCGGCCGCCGGCGCCGTCGAGGACGCGCCGGGCGACGCCGCCCCGGCCGCGGCCACGTCGCTGCGGGCCGCGGTCGACGCGGAGCGGGACCGGTTCGAGGCGGCCATGCTGGCCCGGGACGTCGAGGCTGCGGTGGCCTGCGCGCTGGCCACCGAGCAGGCTGTGCAGGACTGGGCCGGGGACACCCTGGAGTCCGACGACCGCGACCACGCCCGCCGGGTGCTGCGGGCCATGCTCGTGCGTCTCGGCGAGCTCGCCGTCACCGGTGCGGCGGACCCCCGCGACGTCGTCGGGGGCTACGTCGAGCTGCTGCTCGCCCTGCGCGCCCGGGCCCGCGCGGCCAAGGACTTCGCGACCAGCGACGACGTCCGTGACGGGCTGGCCCGCCTCGGGGTCGAGGTCCGCGACGCGCCCGGCGGGGCCGAGTGGGTCGTGGCGGAGCCCGCCCCGGTCTGAGGCCGCTGGAGCAGGCCCTCCACCGGGCGCGCGGGTCGTCAGCCGGCGGCCGTCGTCAGCTGGCCGCGGCCGTGGTCAGCCGGCCGCGGCGGCCCTCAGCCGACCACGGCGGCCCCGAGCGCGTAGCCGACCACGACCGGGGCGTGGTCGCTGAAGCGGGTGTCGTACGTCTCGGCGCGGTCCACGGCCGCGAACGCGGCGCGGGCGGCCAGGGCCTCCGTGGCCACCTGGACGTCGATGCGCCAGCCGGCGTCGGTGTCGAAGGCCTTCCCGCGCCACGACCACCACGAGTACGGCCCGTCGACGTCACCGGCCTGCGCGCGGGCCACGTCCACCCAGCCCGAGGCGTACCAGGAGTCGAGGAACGCCCGCTCCTCCGGCAGGAAGCCCGCCCGGGTCCGGTTGCCCTTCCAGTTCTTGATGTCGCGCTCGGTGTGCCCGATGTTGAGGTCGCCCGCCACGACCACCGGCGGCCCGCCGGCCGCCTCCTGCGCGCGCAGGGCACCCAGGCGCAGGCTGGTGGCGGCCAGGAAGCGGACCTTGTCCACCTGGCGGTCGGTGCCCGCCTCCCCGGAGTGGACGTACACGCTGACCACCCGGACCGCCGCCGCGCCCTCCCCCACGGTCGCCTCGACCCAGCGGCCGGCGGTCTCGAAGCCCGGCAGCGTGGTCACGGCGTCGCGCAGCGGGGTGCGGGCGGCCACGGCCACGCCGGAGCGGCCGCGCTGGGCGCAGACGGCCTCGACCACGTGCCAGCCCTCGCCCAGGGTCTCCGCGACGGTGTCGGCGTCGGCGCGGACCTCCTGCAGCAGGAGCACGTCCGGCTGCCGCTGCTCGAGCCAGGCGGGCATGCCCCGGCGGTGGGCGGCACGGATGCCGTTGACGTTGACGCTCGCGACGACCAGCACGAGCGGTCACCCTAGGGTGGAGGTATGACCGTCGCCGACGACGCCCTCGCCCTCACCGACGACCTGGTCCGGCTGCGCCACCGGCTGCACCGGCACCCGGAGATCGGCCTCGACCTGCCCCGCACCCAGCAGACGGTGCTGGAGGCGCTGTCCGGCCTCGACCTCGAGGTGACCACCGGCAAGGGGCTGTCCAGCGTCACCGCGGTGCTGCGGGGCGAGGGCTCGGTCGGGCGCACCGGCCCGGGCGCCCGCCCCGGCCGCCGCCCGGTCGTGCTGCTGCGCGCCGACATGGACGCCCTGCCGGTGCACGAGGAGCTCGACGTCCCCTACCGCAGCGAGGTGGACGGCGTCATGCACGCCTGCGGGCACGACCTGCACGTGACCTCCCTGGTCGGCGCCGCGCACCTGCTCTCCGCCCAGCGGGACGCCCTCCCCGGCGACGTCGTCCTCATGTTCCAGCCCGGCGAGGAGGGCTTCGACGGGGCCGGCCTCATGATCGAGGAGGGCGTCCTCGACGCCGCGGGGCGACGGGCCGACGCCGCCTACGCCCTGCACGTGATGTCCGGGCTCGCCCCCCAGGGGCACGTCGTCTCGCGTCCCGGGCCGATGCTCGCGGCCAGCGACGGGCTGTTCGTCACCCTGCGCGGGCGCGGCGGGCACGGCTCGGCCCCGCACAACGCCGCCGACCCGGTCCCCGCCATCGGCGAGATCGTCCTCGGGGTGCAGGCCGTGGCCGGGCGCGTGGTCGGACCGTTCCAGACCGGGCTCGTCACCTTCGGCAAGGTCGAGGCGGGCACCCGGCGCAACATCATCCCGGCGACCGCGTACGCCGAGGCGACCGTGCGCACGGTCGACCCGGCCGTCCGCGAGACGCTGCGCGACGCGCTGGTCCGCTACTGCGAGGGCGTCGCCGCCGCCCACGGCCTGGAGGCCGAGGTCCGGTTCGAGCCCGAGTACCCCGTGACCGTCAACGACGCCAGCGAGTTCGGCTTCGTGCGGGACACCCTGACCGGGCTGTTCGGGGCCGACCGGTTCGGCGTCATGCCGGACCCGATCGCCGGGGCGGAGGACTTCAGCCGCGTCATCGCCGAGGTCCCCGGCGTCATGGTGTTCCTCGGCGCGGCGCTCGAGGGCCGCGACTGGCGGAGCGCCCCGGACAACCACTCGGCGCTGGCCGGCTTCGACGACGCCGTCCTGCCCGACGGGGCCGCCCTGCTCGCCGTCCTCGCCGAGCGCCGCCTGGCCCAGCTCGCCGTCTGAGGGGCCGGTCCCGCCTCCGCGAGCGCGGGGTCAGGTGAGGGCGGGGGTCAGGCGGGGCCGACGATCAGGCCAGGGCGCGCTCGGCGGAGTCGACGACGTTGGCCAGCAGCATGGCCCGGGTCATCGGGCCGACCCCGCCGGGCATGGGCGCGAGCCAGCCCGCCACCTCGGCCACGCCGGGGTCGACGTCGCCGACCAGGCGGTGCTTGCCGGTCGTGGGGTCCAGGACGCGGGTGACGCCGACGTCGAGCACGGCCGCACCCGGCTTCACCCAGTCCGGGCGGACCATCCCGGCCGCCCCGGCGGCGGCCACCACGACGTCGGCCCGGCGGACCACGTCGGCCAGGTCGCGCGTGCGGGTGTGGGTGAGCGTCACCGTGGCGTCGATGCCCTTGCGGGTGAGCAGCAACCCCAGGTGCCGCCCGACCGTGACCCCTCGCCCGACCACGACCACGTCCGCGCCGGACAGCGGCACGTCGTAGCGGCCGAGCAGCTCGACGATCCCGCGCGGGGTGCACGGCAGCGGCGAGGTGATCTCGCCCGAGACCTGCAGCACGAGGCGGCCGAGGTTGGTCGGGTGCAGGCCGTCGGCGTCCTTGCCCGGGTCGACCGCCTCGAGCACCGCCTGCTGGTCGAGCCCGGCGGGCAGCGGCAGCTGGACGATGTAGCCGGTGCAGGCCGGGTCGTCGTTCAGCCGGGCCACCGCGGCGAGCACGTCGGCCTGCGTCGCGTCGGCGGGCAGGTCCTCGCGCACCGACGTGATGCCGACCTCGGCGCAGTCGCGGTGCTTGCCCGCCACGTACGACGCCGAGCCCGGGTCCTCGCCGACGAGCAGCGTGCCGAGGCCCGGCACCACGCCGCGCTCGCGCAGCACGGCGACGCGCTGGGCGAGCTCGGCGCGGATCGCCGCCGCGGTGGCCTTCCCGTCGAGGAGACGGGCGCTCACGCGGTCCGGCCGACGGAGGTGTACAGCGGGAACTTCTCCGTCAGCACGGCCACCCGCTCGCGCAGGGCCGCGACGTCGGAGGCCGGGTCGAAGGCGCCCGCGACGATGTCGGCGACCTCGGTGAACTCGGCGTCGCCGAAGCCGCGGGTGGCCAGGGCGGGCGTGCCGAGCCGGACGCCGCTGGTGACCATGGGCGGGCGCGGGTCGAACGGCACGGCGTTGCGGTTGGCGGTGATGCCGGCCTCGTCGAGCCGGTCCTCGGCCTGCTTGCCGTCCAGCGTGCTGTTGCGCAGGTCCGCCAGGACCAGGTGCACGTCGGTGCCGCCGGTGACGACGTCGACGCCGGTGGCCTTCGCGTCGTCGGCGAGCAGCCGGTCGGCGAGGATCGAGGCGCCGCGCAGGGTCCGCTCCTGCTTCTCCTTGAACTCCGGCGTCATGGCCGAGCTTGAACGCCACGGCCTTGGCCGCGATGACGTGCATGAGCGGGCCGCCCTGCTGGCCGGGGAAGACGCCCGAGTCGATCTTCTTGGCCAGGTCGGCCTGGCACAGGATGATCCCGGCGCGCGGGCCGGTCAGGGTCTTGTGCGTGGTCGAGGTGACGACGTGGGCGTGCGGCACGGGCGAGGGGTGCACGCCCGCGGCGACGAGGCCGGCGAAGTGCGCCATGTCGACGAGCAGGTAGGCGCCCACCTCGTCGGCGATCGCGCGGAACGCGGCGAAGTCGAGGTGGCGGGGGTACGCCGACCAGCCCGCGATGATCATCTTCGGGCGGCGCTCGAGGGCGACGGAGCGCACCTGGTCCATGTCGATGCGGTGGTCGGTCTCGGAGACGCCGTAGGTGGCGGCGTCGTAGAGCATCCCGGAGAAGTTGAGCCGCATGCCGTGGGTGAGGTGGCCGCCGTGGGCCAGGTCCAGGCCGAGGATGGTGTCGCCCGGGGTGAGCAGCTTCTGCATGACGGCGGCGTTCGCGCTCGCGCCGGAGTGGGGCTGGACGTTCGCGTGGTCGGCGCCGAAGAGCTGCTTGGCGCGCTCGCGGGCCAGCTCCTCGGCCACGTCGACCTGGTCGCAGCCGCCGTAGTACCGCTTGCCGGGGTAGCCCTCGGCGTACTTGTTGGTGAGCACGCTGCCCTGCGCCTGCAGGACGGCGCGGGGGGCGAAGTTCTCGCTGGCGATCATCTCCAGCGTCCCGCGCTGGCGGTCCGCCTCGCCGTCGAGGACCGCGGCGATCTCCGGGTCGACCTCGGACAGGGGGGCATCGGTCACGTCGTAGGACATCGAGCACTCTCCACGGAGTAGTCAGGTCTGTCCCTGGGCCCAGGCGAACGACCCCAGCAGGCTGCCTACCGCTCCCCGGGGGTGACCCCCTGAACGCCAGTCGCGGTGGGGCGAGCCTAGCCGATGCGTACGATCGGCCCCCGTGACCGTCTCCCCCTCCGGCCCCGCCGCTCCTGCGGGCGCGCCGGAGCCGCACTACGTCCTCACCCTGTCGTGCCCGGACCGGCCCGGCATCGTCCACGCGGTCACCGGCGCCCTGCTGCGCCACCACGCGAACGTCACCGAGTCCCAGCAGTTCGGCGACCCCGACACCCGGCTGTTCTTCCTGCGGGTGCAGTTCACCTGCGCGGCGGACCCGGCGCGCCTGGACGCCGCGCTGCGCGGGGCGGCGGCCGAGTTCGACTTCGACTGGCAGCTGCACCCGCTGACCTCCCCGGTCCGCACCCTGATCATGGTGAGCCGCGCCGGGCACTGCCTCAACGACCTGCTGTACCGCCACCGCGCGGGCCGCCTGCCCATCGAGCCGGTGGCCGTGGTGAGCAACCACGACGACCTCGCCGGCCTGGCCGGCTTCTACGAGGTGCCGTTCTCGCACGTCCCGGTCGTGGTCGGCGACCCGGCGTCGAAGGACGCGGCCGAGGACGAGCTCCTCCGCCTGGTCGACGAGCTCGACGTCGAGCTGGTGGTCCTGGCCCGCTACATGCAGGTGCTGAGCCCGCGGGTGTGCGAGGCGCTCGCGGGGCGGGCCATCAACATCCACCACTCGTTCCTGCCGAGCTTCGCCGGCGCGCGGCCGTACCACCAGGCCCACACCCGCGGCGTCAAGCTCATCGGCGCCACCGCCCACTACGTGACCGCGGACCTCGACGAGGGCCCGATCATCGAGCAGGACGTCGAGCGGGTCGACCACTCCCACGCCGTCGACGACCTGGTCGGGCTCGGCCAGGACCTCGAGTGCCGGGCCCTCGCGCGGGCGGTCCGCTGGCACGCCGAGCGCCGGGTGCTCGTCGACCGGAACCGGACCGTCGTCTTCCGCTGAGGCCGCGCCGGTCCGGGTTCCCCGCCCGGTCCGTCCCGGTACGTCCGCTCACGCGGCGACCCGGGCGTCCACGTGCTGGCGCGCCCCTTCTCCTCCCGGGGGCCGGGCGGCCAGGCTGACGGCGTCCGGCCGGTCCTCCCTCGCCCGGGGGAGGCCGAGCACGGACGGTCTCGGGAGGACACGACATGGTCAACAGGTGGGGCGCAGAAGCGATCGGCACGTTCTGGCTGGTGCTCGGCGGCTGCGGGACGGCCGTCATCGCCGGCGGTGACGTCGGGTTCCTCGGGGTGGCCCTGGCCTTCGGGCTCTCGGTGCTCACGGCCGCCTACGCGGTCGGGCACATCAGCGGCGGGCACTTCAACCCGGCGGTCAGCCTCGGGCTGGCGGTGGCCGGCCGGTTCGCCTGGAAGGACCTGCCCGGCTACGTCGTGGCCCAGCTGGTCGGCGCGGTGCTCGCCGCCGCCGTCATCCTCGGCATCGTCGGCGGCCAGGACGGCTTCGACCGCAGCACGGGCTTCGCCACCAACGGCTGGGGCGAGGCGTCACCGGGCGGCTACGGCCTGGGGGCGGCCCTGCTCACCGAGGTGGTGCTCACGGCGCTGTTCCTGATCGTCATCCTCGGTGTCACCGACACCCGGGCCCCCAAGGGCTTCGCGCCGATCGCCATCGGCCTGGCCCTCACGCTCGTGCACCTGGTCTCGATCCCGGTGACCAACACCTCGGTCAACCCGGCCCGCTCGTTCAGCCAGGCCTGTTCGCCGGCGGGACCGCGCTGGAGCAGCTGTGGCTGTTCGTCCTGGCCCCGCTGGCCGGCGCGGCCCTGGCGGGCGTGCTGTACGGCTACCTGCTCGCCGACCGCACGGCCCCGGTGTCGCTGCAGGAGGCACAGGAAGGCTGAGCCGCACCGCACCTCGCCGTCCGGCCGGGCCTCGTGCCCGGCCGGACGGGACGGCTCAGATGACGAGCCAGACCGCGAGGCTGATGAGGAACGCCGTGAGGCCGAGCGTGGTCTCCATGACCGTCCACGTCTTGAGCGTCGTCTTCTCGTCCATGCCGAAGAACCGGCTGACCAGCCAGAACCCGGAGTCGTTGACGTGCGAGAGCACGGTGGCCCCGGCGGCGATGGCCATGACGAGCAGCACCCGGTGCAGCTCGCCGACGCCCTCCGTGGCCTCCACGGCCGGGGCGATGAGCCCGGCCGCCGTCGTCAGCGCCACCGTGGCGGAGCCCTGGGCCACCCGCAGCGCGGTGGCGATGACGAACGCGGCCACGACGAGCGGCAGCCCGAGGTCGGCGAGGGAGTCCGACAGCGCGGCGCCGATGCCCGAGGTCCGCAGCACCCCGCCGAACATCCCGCCCGCGCCGGTGATGAGGATGATCGAGCAGATCGGCCCGAGCGAGTCGTTGAGCAGGCCCTCGACGTCGCCCCAGCTGCGGCCCTGGCGTCGGCCGAGCACGACGATGGCCACCAGCAGCGTGATGAGCAGCGCGACCGGCGTCTGGCCGAGCAGCACGAGCACCTGGGCCGGCAGGGCCTCCGCGTCGAGCACCTCGGCGGCGCCCAGCGTGGTGATGGCCGTGTTGAGGCCGATGAGGACCAGGGGCAGCAGGAGGATGCCGAGCACCGTGCCGAAGGAGGGCAGGTCGGTCCCGGTGGACGTGCGCGTCCCGGTGGCCGTGGCCATCGCCCCGTGCCCGCCGCTGCGGTCGTCGTCCCCGCCGCCGGGGGCGTCGAGGTAGTCCGAGGTCCGGGTGTCGGACCGGCCCATCTCCAGCGGCGTGGGGATGTCGAAGCGGTGCCCGGCCCAGCGGGAGAACAGGTAGACCCCGACGTACCAGGAGGGGATCGCGACCAGGAGCCCGACGAACAGGGTGAGGCCGACGTCGGCCCCGAGCAGCCCCGAGGCGGCGACCGGGCCGGGGTGGGGCGGGACGAAGGCGTGCATGGCCGCGAACGCCCCGGCGGACGGGAGGGCGTACAGGAGCAGCGAGCCGCCGAACCGCCTCGCCACGGTGAGGATGATCGGCAGGAACACGACGAGCCCCGCGTCGAAGAAGATGGGGAACCCGAACACGAGCGAGGCCACGCCCAGCGCGAGCGGCGCCCGCTTCTCGCCGAAGCGGGCGATGAGGGTGTCGGCGAGCACCTGCGCCCCGCCCGTCACCTCGAGCAGGCGCCCGATCATCACGCCGAAGCCCACGAGCAGGGCCACCGAGGCCAGCGTGCTGCCGAAGCCGCCGAGCAGCGCGGCCGGCACGTCGCCCAGCGGGATGCCGGTGGCCAGCGCGGTGAGGAAGCTGACCAGCACCAGCGCGATGAACGCGTGCAGCTTGAACCGGATGACGAGCACCAGCAGCACGGCCACCGCGACCGCGGCGATGAGGAGGAGGACGGGCGCCGACCAGACCGGCTCGATGGGATCGATCATGAGGCCCGACCGTGGCCCGTTTTGTCCGTTACGGCAACCTGCCGCGCCGGGTCAGAACCCGCAGACCGCCAGGGCCTGGCGCAGCAGGGCCCCCTGCCCGCCGACCATCTCCGCCTGCAGGTGCGGGTCGGCGGCCTCCTCCGGCGTCACCCAGGTGAGCTCGAGGGCGTCCTGCTGGGGGTGGCAGTCCCCCTCGACGGGCACGACGAAGGCGAGCGAGACGGCGTGCTGGCGGGGGTCGTGGAACGGCGTCACCCCCGGCACGGGGAAGTACTCGGCGACCGTGAACGGCTGCGGGCTGGCGGGGAGCTTGGGCAGGGCGAGCGGGCCCAGGTCCTTCTGCAGGTGCCGCAGCAGGGCCGAGCGGACCCGCTCGGAGTAGAGCACCCGCCCGGTGACCAGGGCCCGGCTGATCTCGCCGTGCCCGGTCACCCGCAGCAGCAGGCCGAACGCCGTCACCGTGCCGTCCTCGCCGACCCGGACGGGCAGGGCGTCGACGTACAGGATCGGCAGCCGCTCCCGCGCGGAGTCGAGCTCCTCGCGGGAGAGCCACCGGCTGCCGCTCTCGGTGACCAGGCCGGTCGAGGCGTCCGTCATCGGCTCAGCCGAGCTTGGCGGCGAGGTTCTCGTCCAGGGCACCGAGGAAGTCCTCGGTGCTCAGGTACGGCTGCTCCTTGCTGATGAGCAGGGCGAGGTCCTTGGTCATCTGCCCGCCCTCGACGGTCTCGATGACGACCTGCTCCAGCGCCTGGGCGAAGCCGGTCACCTCGGGGGTGCCGTCGAGCGTGCCCCGGTGGGCCAGGCCCCGGGTCCACGCGAAGATCGAGGCGATGGGGTTGGTCGAGGTGGGCTTGCCCTGCTGGTGCTGGCGGTAGTGGCGGGTGACGGTGCCGTGCGCCGCCTCGGCCTCCATGGTCCGGCCGTCCGGCGTCATGAGGACGCTGGTCATGAGGCCGAGGGAGCCGAAGCCCTGCGCGACGGTGTCGGACTGGACGTCGCCGTCGTAGTTCTTGCACGCCCAGACGTAGCCGCCCTCCCACTTCATGGCCGCGGCGACCATGTCGTCGATGAGGCGGTGCTCGTAGGTGAGACCGGCCGCGTCGAAGTCGGCCTTGAACTCCCGGGTGAAGACGTCCTCGAAGATGTCCTTGAAGGCACCGTCGTAGGCCTTGAGGATCGTGTTCTTCGTCGACATGTAGACCGGGTAGCCGCGGTTGAGCCCGTAGGCCAGCGACGCGCGCGCGAAGTCCTCGATCGACTTGTTGAAGTTGTACATGCCCATGGCGACGCCGCCGCCCTCGGGCATCTTCACGACCTCGTGCTCGATCGGCGCGGAGCCGTCGGCGGGCGTGTAGGTGATGGTCACGGTGCCGGCGCCGGGGACCCGGAAGTTCGTCGCCTTGTACTGGTCGCCGTGGGCGTGGCGGCCGATGATGATCGGCTTCGTCCAGCCCGGGACCAGGCGCGGGATGTTGCTGATGATGATGGGCTCGCGGAAGACGACGCCGCCGAGGATGTTGCGGATCGTGCCGTTGGGCGAGACCCACATCTTCTTGAGGCCGAACTCCTCGACGCGGGCCTCGTCGGGCGTGATGGTGGCGCACTTGACGCCGACGCCGTGCTCCTGGATGGCGTGCGCGGCGTCGATCGTCACCTGGTCGTCGGTGGCGTCGCGGTGCTCGATGCCGAGGTCGAAGTACCTGAGGTCGACGTCGAGGTAGGGGTGGATCAGGCGGTCCTTGATGAACTGCCAGATGATCCGCGTCATCTCGTCGCCGTCGAGCTCGACGACGGGGCCTTCGACCTTGATCTTCGCCATGCGCTGCAGCATCTCCTGTGCTCGGGTGGTGCGGGCCGTGACGAGACTAACGAACGGACGGCCGCTTCCCAGCCGCCGTGCACGCCCGCAGCGACTAGCGTCGTCGGCGGGTGCTGCGACCGCCGCCGAGCACCCCCGCCCAGGACCCGACCCAGCTCGCCGAGGAGATCGTCGTGACCACCGCCCCCAGCCAGAGCCCGACCGGCCAGACCCCGGTGACCGTCGCCGTGACGGGTGCCGCCGGCCAGATCGGCTACAGCCTGCTGTTCCGCATCGCCAGCGGCGCCATGCTCGGCCCGAGCACCCCCGTCCGGCTGCGGCTCCTGGAGATCACCCCGGCGCTCGGTGCGGCCCAGGGCGTGGCCATGGAGCTCGACGACTGCGCGTTCCCGCTCCTGGCCGGCATCGACATCAGCGACGACCCGGCCGTCGCCTTCGACGGCGCGGACGTCGCCCTGCTCGTCGGCTCCCGCCCCCGCACCAAGGGCATGGAGCGCGGCGACCTGCTGAGCGCCAACGGCGCCATCTTCACCGGCCAGGGCAAGGCGCTCAACGACCACGCCGCGGACGACCTCAAGGTCCTCGTCGTCGGCAACCCGGCCAACACCAACGCCCTCATCGCCATGAACAACGCCCCCGACGTGCCGCGCGAGCGCTTCACCGCCATGACCCGGCTGGACCACAACCGGGCCCTCGCGCAGCTGTCGGCCAGGGTCGGCGCCCCGGTGACGGACATCCGGCACATGACCATCTGGGGCAACCACTCCGCGACCCAGTACCCGGACCTGTTCCGCGCCGAGGTCGGCGGCCGGGTCGCGGCCGAGGTCGTCGACGACCAGCAGTGGCTCGAGGGCACGTTCATCCCGACCGTGCAGAAGCGCGGCGCGGCCATCATCGAGGCCCGCGGCTCGTCGTCCGCGCCGCCAGCGCGGCCAGCGCGGCCGTCGACCACGTCCGCGACTGGGTGCACGGCACCGCCGCCGGCGACTGGACCTCCATGGCCGTGCCGTCCGACGGCTCCTACGGCGTCCCCGAGGGGCTCATCAGCTCCTTCCCCGTCACCTGCGCCGACGGCCGCTGGTCGATCGTCCAGGGGCTGGAGCTCGACGAGTTCTCGCGCGGGCGCATCGACGCCAGCGTCGCCGAGCTCGTCGAGGAGCGCGACGCCGTGCAGGGCATGGGCCTGCTCGGCTGAGGCCGCTCAGGCCCGCGGCAGGGGGACGCTGAGGGTGAGCACGGCCACCGCGAGGGCGAGCCCGCTGAACAGGGCGACGTCCAGCAGCGGCCCGCGCACCGCCAGCGTCCCCACCCACCGCGTGGGCAGCACCAGCCGGAGCAGCGCCGCGACGGCGCACACCGCGGACAGGGTGAGGCCGCCGCTCACGTAGCCGTGAGCCCAGGTGAGCCAGCCGGCGCCCACGACGCCGAGCAGCAGGCCCACCATGGCGGCCTGCCGGAGCCACCCCCCGGGCGCCGGCCCCGGGTCGGCGGCCGCCGGGTCAGTGCGAGAAGTGCCGGACACCGGTGAGGTACATCGTCGCGCCGGCGGCCTCGACGGCCGCGACCACCTCGGCGTCGCGCACGGACCCGCCGGGCTGGACGACGGCCCGGACCCCGGCGTCCAGGAGCACCTGCACGCCGTCGGCGAAGGGGAAGAAGGCGTCGGAGGCGGCGACGGACCCGGCCGCCCGCTCCGCGCCGGCCCGCTCCACGGCGAGCCGGCACGAGTCGACGCGGTTGACCTGGCCCATGCCGATCCCGACGGAGGCGCCGTCCCGGGCGAGCAGGATCGCGTTGGACTTCACCGCGCGCACGGCGCGCCAGGCGAACTCCAGGTCGGCCAGGCCGGCGTCGTCCAGCGGCTCCCCCGCGGCGAGCGTCCACCCGGCCGGGCTGTCGCCCGCGGCGTCGACCCGGTCGACCTCCTGCACGAGCAGCCCGCCGTCGATGCGGCGCCACTCCTGGGCGGCGCCGTCGCGCGGGGCTGGCTCCACGACGAGCAGGCGGACGTTCTTCTTGGCGGTGAGCAGCTCCAGCGCGTCCTCGTCGAAGGCGGGGGCCGCGACGACCTCGGTGAACACGTCGGCCAGCTGGGCGGCCATGGCCCGGGTCACCGGCCGGTTGGCGGCCACCACGCCGCCGAACGCGCTCACCGGGTCGCAGGCGTGGGCCCGCGCGTGGGCGTCGGCCACCGGGTCCGTCCCGTCCGGGCCGGCCACGGCGATGCCGCACGGGTTGGCGTGCTTGATGATGGCCACGGCCGGGACGTCGTGGTCGGCGGCGGCCCGCACCGCGGCGTCGGTGTCGACGAAGTTGTTGTACGACATCGCCTTGCCGTGCAGCTGGGTGGCGCCGGCCAGCCCGGCCCGCTCCCCCGTCGTGTAGACGGCGGCGCGCTGGTGCGGGTTCTCGCCGTAGCGCAGGGTGCTGACCAGCCGCCCGGTGGTGCCCGCGAAGGCCGGCGCCGGGGCCCCGCCCTCGTCGGCAGCCTCGTCCGTGGCCCCCCGGGCCACCTGCTCCGCGAACCACGTGGCCACCGCGGTGTCGTAGGCGGCGGTGTGGGCGAAGGCGGCGGCCGCGAGCGAGGTCCGCTGCGCGAGCGTGAAGCCCCCGCCCTGCACGGCGGCGAGCACCTCGTCGTAGCGGGACGGGTCGACGACGACGGCGACGGTGGGGTGGTTCTTGGCCGAGGACCGCACCATCGCGGGCCCGCCGATGTCGATCTGCTCGACCACCTCGTCCGGCCCGGCGCCGGAGGCCACCGTGGCCGCGAAGGGGTAGAGGTTGACGACGACGAGGTCGAACGCGGCGATGCCGAGGTCCTCGATCTGGGCGAGGTGCTCGGGCCGGCGGCTGTCGGCCAGCAGGCCGGCGTGCACCCCGGGGTGCAGCGTCTTGACCCGGCCGTCGAGGCACTCGGGGAAGCCGGTGACCTGCTCGACGGGCGTGACGGGCACCCCGGCGCCGGCGACGCGGGCGGCGGTCGAGCCGGTGGACACGATCTCCACCCCGGCGGCGTGCAGGCCGCGCGCCAGGTCCTCGAGCCCCTGCTTGTCGTAGACGCTGACCAGGGCCCGGCGGACGGGACGGCGGCCCGGCCCGGCGTCGGCGGCGGAGGGCGGGGAGGGCTGCGAGGTCACGGCGGCGAGCCTAGCCACGCACCGGGCGCCAGGACGCCCGCCGCCCCTCGACGCCCACCCCGTGGGCCACGACGCCCGCGGTCACCCGGACGACCAGGTCCCGCTCGACGACCTTGATGCGCTCGTGGAGCGTGGCCTCGTCGTCGCCGTCCAGGACGGGCACGGCCGCCTGGGCCAGGACCGGCCCGGTGTCCGTGCCGGCGTCCACGAGGTGCACGGTGCAGCCGGTCACCCGGACCCCGTGGGCGAGGGCGTCCCGGACGGCGTGCGCGCCGGGGAAGGAGGGCAGCAGCGCCGGGTGCGTGTTGAGGATGCGCTGCGGGAAGGCCTCGAGCACCGCGGGCCCGAGGATCCGCATGAACCCGGCGCTCAGCAGCCAGTCCGGCGCGAGGTCGAGCAGCCGCCGCGCGAGGGCGGCGTCCCAGGCCGCCCGGCCGGCGTGGTCCGCCGGGGCGACGACCACCGTCGGCACGCCCAGGGCCTCGGCCCGCCCCAGGGCCTCGCACCCCCGGTCGGCCACCAGGGCGACGAGGTCCGCCGGTACCTCGCCGGCGGCGACGGCCTCCGCGACCCGGACGAAGAGGCTGCCGGTGCCGGAGGCGAGCACGACGAGTCGGGGCACGCGGGCCAGGGTAGGTCGTCTGGGACGATGGCCCGGTGACGGACCAGGCGAGGGGCTCGACCGCGGCGGCGCTGCAGGAGCGGCACTCGCGCCTGACGCTGGAGATGGCGCTGCTCCTGCTCGGTGCCTGGCTCACGCAGGACCTGCCGCTGCCCTGGCGGGCGGCCGGGGTGGTGTTCTCGCTGCTCGCGCTCGTGCAGGGCGTGCGCGCCGTCATGGCCTTGCGACGGCACCGCCGCGCCCACCCCGACCTGCAGGCGATGGGGCCGGCCGGCGGGGTGCTGCTCGCCCTCGGCGTCGCCGTGGCGGCCGGCCTGACGGTCATGCAGGCGCTGCTGCTCGCCGCCTACCCCGTCGTGTCGCAGCAGGACGAGTGCCGCGACCGGGCCCTGACCCGCACGGCGCTCGAGCGGTGCGACGACGCGCTCCTGCAGCAGGTGCGCGACCTGGGCGGCCTCGGCGGCCTCGGCGGCTGACGTCCGGCGTCGCTGGTCCGGGTCGCTGGTCCGGGTCGCTGGTCCGGGTCGCTGGTCCGGGTCGCTGGTCCGGGTCGCTGGTCCGGGTCGCTGGTCCGGGTCCTATCGGTCCCGGTCGCGTCGGACGCCCTGCGCCCGGGCGAGGAGCCGCGTGGACCCGCTGCGCCCGCCCTCGCCCAGCCGGGCGCCCGCGGCCCGGGTGCCCGCCCGCAGGCGCGACGGCGCGTCGGCCGCCGTCCGGCGCAGCCGCCCGCTGATCCGCTCCCAGCGACCGAGGGGCCGGCCCGCGAGCAGGTGCAGCGCACCGCCGGCGAGCAGCGCACCGGCGAAGACCTCGGCCGTGACGGCGCCGGCGAGCAGGAACGGCTCCGGACCGAGCGGGGCCCAGGGGCCGAGCGAGCCCGACGCCAGCCGCCCCAGGGCCAGCGCCCCCAGGCCGGCCAGGGCCGCGACGGCCACGGCGTCCCCCGCCCGGTCGCCGAGGGTGGCACCGCGGCTGCTCGGGTGCCGGTGCGCGTGCCAGGCCGCCAGCGCGCCCGCGGCGACCACGGCCGCGGGGGCGAGGAAGGCCCACAGCGGGAAGGCTCCCGGGGAGGGCAGGGCGGCGAGCAGCGGCACGGCGGGGACGTCCAGGACCGTGGAGCCCCCCGGGGCGACGTGGGACCCGGCGAACCACGTGCCGGGTCCGGCCAGGACCGCGGCGGCGTGCACCACGGCCACCGGCAGGTAGGCCAGCTGCAGGAGGAGCACGACCACGCCGCCGCCGAGGCCGGGGGCCAGCGCCGCGTGGACCTCGGCGACCGTGGCCACGTGGAGCAGCAGCGCCGCGGAGAGCAGCACCGCTCCCCCGAGCAGCCACGCCGCCAGGGCGACCCCCGCCGCGGGCACCACCCGGCGCACCTGCACGTCGACGTGGCGCGGCAGCCGGTCGAGCAGCGCGCCGGCGTGCCGGCGCAGGACCGCGGGCACGCCGGCCGCCAGCGCGAGCACGCCGGCCCCGGCGGCGCACGCCGCCGGGTCCGGGGTCACCACCGGGGTGTCGGCCGCCCAGGCGAGCAGCCAGGCGGAGACCGCGTAGCCCGCCGCCACGACCAGCAGCAGCACCAGGGCGCGCAGCGGCGCGCAGCGGGCGGCGAGCTGGGCGCCCGCGCGGTAGGCGGGCCAGGCGGCCAGCAGCACGAGCAGCAGCGGCGGCAGCGACACCACCCCGGCGACCGTGGTGAGGGGGTCCGCGGGCGAGGCGGACGTGGCCACCTCGCTGAGGACGCCGACCTGGCCCAGGTGGGCCAGCAGCCACGCGGAGGTGCCGAGGCGCACGGCCTGAGGCCAGGCGGTGGCGGCCGAGGGGTCGCTCACCCAGCCCACGACGACCAGGCCCACGCACACGAGCACCCCGACCGCGACGGCGCCCAGGGTCTGCGACACGGCGAGCCGGAGGTCGGCGAAGGCGTCCCCCAGCCAGCCGAGGACACCGGTCCGGGCCTCGTCCGACCGCGAGGAGCCGGACCTGGCCCCGGACCCTGCTGCGGAGGGGCGCCCGACGGGCGCACGGCCGGGGTCGGGACTGCCGGGCCTCCGGGCGGTCGAGGTCCGGGAGCTGCTCACCGGTCCATGGTGGGGGCGGGCCTCCCGGCACCGGCCGAGCGACACGCCCCCGTCACGGCTCAGAGGGCGGTGACGATCTCCCGCATGAGGCGGGCGGTCTCGCTGGGCGTGCGCCCGACGCGGACGCCCACGGCCTCCAGCGCCTCGGCCTTGGCCGCGGCGGTGCCGGCCGAGCCGGACACGATGGCGCCGGCGTGGCCCATGGTCTTGCCCTCGGGCGCGGTGAACCCGGCGACGTAGCCCACGACCGGCTTGGTCACGTGGTCCTTGATGTAGGCCGCCGCGCGCTCCTCGGCGTCGCCGCCGATCTCGCCGATCATGACGATGGCCTTGGTGTCCGGGTCGGCCTCGAACGCCGCGAGGCAGTCGATGTGCGTGGTCCCGATGACCGGGTCCCCGCCGATGCCGACGCACGTGGTGAAGCCGAGGTCCCGCAGCTCGTACATCATCTGGTAGGTCAGGGTGCCGGACTTGCTGACCAGCCCGATCGGCCCGGCCTGGGTGATGTCGGCGGGGATGATGCCGGCGTTGGCCAGCCCGGGGCTGATGAGGCCGGGGCAGTTGGGCCCGATGAGCCGGGTGGTCCCGCTGGCCGCGGCGAGCGCGTAGAACTCGGCCGAGTCCTTCACGGGCACGCCCTCGGTGATGCACACCACGAGCGGGATGCCGGCCTCGACGGCCTCGACGACCGCGCCCTTGGTGAACTTCGCGGGGACGAAGACGACGGTGACGTCGGCGCCGGTGGCGGCCATGGCCTCGCCGACCGAGCCGAACACCGGCAGCTGCACCGGCGAGCCGTCGGCCGCCGTGAACTCCACGGACTGCCCGCCCTTGCCGGGGGTCACCCCGCCCACCACGTCGGTGCCCGAGGCCAGCATCCGCTGGGTGTGCTTGCGGCCCTCGGAGCCGGTCATGCCCTGGACGACGACCTTGGACGTCCCTGTCAGGAAGATTGCCACGTCTGCTCGATCCCTCTCAGCGTGCTGCCAGCTCGGCGGCGCGGTCTGCCGCGCCGTCCATGGTGTCGACCTGCTCGACGCCGGCCAGGGCGGCGTCGGTGAGGATCTGCCGCCCCAGCTCGGCGTTGTTGCCGTCGAGGCGCACCACGAGCGGCTTGGTGACGGCCTCGCCCCGGGAGGCCAGCAGCTCGAACGCGCTGACGATCCCGTTGGCGACCGCGTCGCAGGAGGTGATGCCGCCGAAGACGTTGACGAACACGCTCTCGACCTGGGCGTCGGAGATGATGATCTCCAGGCCGTTCGCCATGACCTCGGCCGAGGCACCGCCGCCGATGTCGAGGAAGTTGGCGGGCTTCACCCCGCCGTGCTGCTCGCCCGCCTGCGCGACCACGTCGAGGGTGCTCATGACCAGGCCGGCGCCGTTGCCGATGATGCCGACGCAGCCGTCGAGCTTGACGTAGTTGAGGCCCTTCTCCTTGGCGGCCCGCTCCAGCGGGTCCTCGGCGGAGGAGTCGACGAGCGCGTCGTGGTCGCCGTGGCGGAAGCCCGCGTTCTCGTCCAGCGTGACCTTGCCGTCCAGGGCGATGACGTCCCCGGAGCCGGTGGACACCAGCGGGTTGACCTCGACGAGGGTGGCGTCCTCCTCGACGAACACGGTCCACAGCTTCTGGAGCACGTCGGCGACCTTGCCGGCCAGCTCGCCCTCGAACCCGGCGGCCGCGGCGATCTCGGCGGCCTTGGCCGCGTCGACACCGGCCAGCGCGTCGACCGCGACGCGGGCCAGGGCCTCGGGACGCTCGACGGCCAGCGTCTCGATCTCGACGCCGCCCTCCTTGGAGGCCATGGCCAGGTAGGTGCGGTTGGAGCGGTCGAGCAGGTAGGAGACGTAGTACTCCTCGGCGATGTCCGCGCCCTGGGCGACCATCACCCGGTGGACGGTGTGGCCCTTGATGTCCATGCCGAGGATGGCGCCCGCGTGCTGCTCGGCCTCGTCGGCGGTCCTCGCGACCTTGACGCCGCCGGCCTTGCCGCGGCCGCCGACCTTGACCTGCGCCTTGACGACGGTCACCCCGCCGATGCGCTCGGCCGCGGCCCGCGCCTCGGCGGCCGTGGTGGCCACCTCTCCGGCGAGCACGGGCACGCCGTGCTTCTCGAACATGTCTCGCGCCTGGTACTCGTACAGATCCACGTCTGTCTCACGTCCTCATGCTCAGCCGGTCCGGATGGCCCGCCGCGCGTCGTCGCCGGCCAGCGGGCGCGGCAACCCTATCGCCGCCGCCGGGCCCCGCCCCCCGGCGACGGTCCTGCGCCGGGAGACGGTCGTCACACGCGTCTCCCGGCCGTGTCCCGGAGGGCGCCGCACCGGGTATCGCCCGGCCACCGCGGCCCTCCTGCGCAGCATGGACATCCCGCCGCTCCCCCTCCCCGTCCGAGACGTCCGTCGTCGGCGCGCCCGCCCGCTGGCCGCGCTGGCCGCCGCGGTGCTGCTCGCGGGCCTGCCCGCCCCGGCCCTCGCAGACGGCAGCCCCGCGCCGAGCACGCCGAGCACGCCGCCCGTGGCGAGCGCACCGACCGTGGCCAGCGCACCGACGGACGAGGGCTGCGTGGTCCTCGGCGCGTCCCGGGCGGGGCGGGCCTGGCTGCCCCGGGCCCGCCTGCTCGTCCCAGGCGGCGACGCCGTCGACGTGCGCGCGGTCACCCCGCACGTGCGTGCGCGCGCCGAGGCCGGCCTGGTCGAGGTGCAGGTCACCTCGCGGCGCGCCGCCCGGGCCCCGGTGTCCGTGGACGTGGTGGTCGTCGACGTCGTCGTGCATGACGTGCGTGACGTGGGTGACGACGGGGCGACGGGCGGGACGACGACGGTCCGCTGCGAGGTCGCCCTCACCGCCGTCCCGGCCCTGCCGGACGCGCCCGGCCACGCCGTCCGGAGGCTGGTCCGGGCGGACTAGTCTCGCCCCGTGGACGACGTGGCAGAGACGGCACGCGACCAGGTGCCCGAGACGGACCGGTCGACGGACGAGCGCACCGACGGGCGCACCGACGAGCAGGAGGCCCGCCCGCCGCTGCGGGTGGTCATCGCCAAGCCCGGCCTGGACGGGCACGACCGGGGGGCCAAGGTCGTGGCCCGGGCGCTGCGCGACGCGGGCGTCGAGGTCGTCTACACCGGGCTGCACCAGACGCCCGAGCAGATCGTCGCCGCCGTGGTGCAGGAGGACGCCGACGCCGTGGGCCTGTCCGTGCTGTCCGGGGCCCACATGACGCTGTTCCCCCGCGTCATCCAGCTGCTCAAGGACCAGGGCGCCGAGGACGTGGTCGTGTTCGGCGGCGGGATCATCCCCGACGACGACATCCCCCTGCTGCAGGAGCAGGGCGTCGCCATGGTCTTCACGCCCGGCACCACGATGGCGAGCATCGTGGACTGGGTGCGCGAGAACGTCTGAGGGGTCCCGCGAGGCCGGCCGGGCCCGTCAGGCCTGGCGGGTGCGTCGCAGCAGCCGCCAGGGCTGCGACACGAGCACGAACACCACCGGGACCAGCAGCAGGGACCAGCCGCCGAGCACGGTGCTGACGGCGATGCCGTCCCCGGCCGGGCCGGCGCTCACCTCGTTGCCGAGCAGCCGGCCGCTGCCGCCGCCGGCCTGCAGGAGCCCGTCGGCGTAGACGGCCGACAGCACGAGCTGGGCCACGACCACGACCACGAACGCCACCACGGCCGCCGTCGCACCCCGGCCCCAGCGCGGCCCGCCCGTGTCGACGACGGCCTCCCGGGCCAGCTCGCGGGTGCTGAGGCCGCCCACCGCGCCCCGTACACCGCCCGGCTGCCCCGCCGCCTCGAGGAGGTTGGCCCGCAGCTCGCGCCGCATGGCCCGGCCCGTGCGGCCGGGCACGGCGTACCACTCCAGCCAGCCCTCGAGCCGGAAGACGGCCCAGGAGGCCGCCAGGCGGTCCCCGGCCGTGGGCGCTCCCGGCCCCCGCGAGTCGTGGCCCTCACGGCGATGGTCGGTCGTGCCGGTCGCGTCGGTCGCTCCGGTGCGGTGGGTGTCGCGCAGGTCCATGTCAGCCTCCCCCGGCCGGGGCCGGCACGGTGCCGGTCCCCGCGTGCACGTGCTGCGGCGCCCCGGTCCCGCGGGCGACGGCGCCCACGGTCGAGGCGACCGCATCCCACGAGCGCTGGAGGCGCTCGACCTCGGCCGTCCCGGTCACCGACGGCGAGTAGTACCGACGACCCGGTCCGCGGCCCTCGCGGACCATGCGGGGCACGAGCAGGCCACGGGCCTCGAGCCGGGCGAGGGCGGGGTACACGCTGCCCTCGGCCGCCTCCTCCAGCCCGGCGGCGCGCAGCCGCTGGACCAGCGAGTAGCCGTAGTCCTCCTGCTCGGCGACCAGGCGCAGCAGCAGCAGGGCGAGCACGCCCTTGAGCATCTGCGGCTCGACCGTCGTCATGCGAGGACGGTAGGGCTCATTACTCGACTATGTCTAGTAGTTGACGACGAGGAGTAGCTGTCGGCCCTCACAGCGGACGCACACCCGGCGCACACCCCGCTCCTGAGCACGGCCGCGAGGGTCCTCCTCGTCACCCGACGAGCCCACAGAGAAGAGCCCGACATGCGCACCAGGACCACCCTCGCCGCCCTCGCCGCGGCCGCCACCGTCGCCCTCACCGCCGCGTGCGGCGGGGCCGCCGTGACGGGCGCGACAGGCACGGCCACGACCGCCGCCACCGTCGCGGACACCGTCGCGGACACCAGCGCGGACACCAGCGCGGACACCAGCGCGGACACCAGCGCGGACACCAGCGCGGACACCAGGCCGGCGGGCGGCGGCCCCGGCATGCAGGTCGACCTGGCCTCGGTGAGCACGGTGGCCGAGCTCGACACCGTGGTCCAGGAGTCCTACGGCGACGGGAGCCTGGGCCTGCACCGCGGCCACCAGCCGATCGAGGACGTCCTCGACGAGGTCCTCGGCATCAGCCACGACGAGCTCCACGTCCGGATGGAGGCGGGGCAGAACCTGGCCGCGGTGGCGGAGGACCTCGGGATCGACCCGCAGGTCCTCGTCGACGCCCTCGTCGAGTCCTACAGCCCCGCGGTCGACGCGGCCCTGTCGGCTGGCGCGATCGGCGAGGACGAGGCCGACGCATACCTGGCCGCCCTCGAGGAGTCCTTCACGTGGCGGACGACCTGGGACGGCGAGGAGGCCACCCCCGCCTTCTCCGGCGTCCAGGCCTGAGCGTCGGCCCGGGCAGGAGCCGTCGTGACCAGCCTCCGGCGCCGCGCCGCGGCCGCCGCCGTCCTCGCGGCGACGGCGGGCCTGCTCCTGCCCGCCGCGGCGCAGGCGCACAGCCTCACCAGCAGCACCGTCGCCGTGCGGGTCGCGGACGGCGGCACGCAGGAAGGCCTCGGGGCGGCGGTGAGCGTCGCCGTCGACACCCTCGCCGGGGTGCTCGACAGCCCCGCCGCGGTCGGGTCCCAGGCCTGGCTCGACGAGGCCGCGGCCTACGTCGACGAGCACCTCACCGTCACCGGGACGGATGGCGCCGTGTGGGAGGACACCACCACCGGTGCCGCCGTGGAGCAGGTCGAGGGCATCAGCTCGCTGTCGGTGGAGGTCTCCTTCGACACCGGCGGCGACGCCGCGGCGAGCTTCGACCTGTCCTACGACGGGGTCGTCGAGCAGGTGCCGTCGCACGAGGCGGTGGTCGTGCTCACCGACGCCGCCGGCGGGATCAGCACGCCCGGGGTCCTCGACGCCACCAGCCGCACGCTCACGGTGGCGGCGGGCGAGGGCGGCACGACCGCCGCGTCGGTGGCCGACATGGTCGGCTACGGGTTCACCCACGTCCTGGCGGGCGCCGACCACATGCTGTTCCTGCTCGTGCTCCTGCTGCCGGCCCCGCTGGCGGCGGTCGCGGGCCGCTGGCAGCGGCGCGACGGCCTGGCCGCCACGCTGCGGCGCACGGCCACGGTCGTCAGCTGCTTCACCGTCGGGCACCTGCTCACGCTGGTCGCGGCCACGCTCGGCTGGCTGAGGCTCCCGAGCCGCCCGGTGGAGGTGCTCATCGCCGTGTCGGTCGCGGTGGCCGCGGTCCACGCGGTCCGGCCGCTGCTGCGCCACGGCGAGGCGGTGGTGGCGGGCGGCTTCGGGCTCGTGCACGGGCTGGCCTTCGCGACCGTGCTCGCGGGCCTCGGCCTGGAGGGGAGGACGTCCGCGGCGGACCTGCTGGCCTTCAACCTCGGCGTCGAGGCGGCCCAGCTGAGCGCCGTCGCGCTCGTGCTCCCGTCGCTGTACCTGGCCTCACGGACCCGCTGGTACCCCGCGCTGCGCGTGGCCGGGGCGCTCCTCGCCCTGGCCGCCGCCGCAACCTGGGTCGTCGACCGGGTCGGCCTGGCCGACGACCCGTTCGCGGGCGTCGAGGCCGCGGCGGTGGCCCGCCCGCTCGTGGTGGTCGGGGCCGTGGCGGCCGTCGCCGGGCTGGCCTGGCTCGCGGGGCGCACGGCCACGGCCACGGGCCAGGACCGGCCCGCCGGCGGCGCCGAGGTCAGGGCGCCCTCGGCTCAGAGCTTCTCGACCGGCGCGTAGCGCAGCAGGAGCTTCTTCTCGCCCAGGTCCCGGAAGTCGATCGTGGCCACGGCCCGGTCGCCCTCGCCGGCCACGGTGACCACGCTGCCCATCCCGAAGGAGTCGTGGCTCACCCGGTCGCCGGGCTCCAGGTGGACGACCTCGCGGGTGCCCGAGGTCCGGACGCCGGGCCGCATCGCCACCCGGGCCATGGCCGGGGTGAGAGCCCGGCCGGTCCCGTAGCCCTGCGAGCCGGACCCGAGGCCCATGCCGGCCGCGTCGACCGCGGAGGTCGACCGCTTCCAGTCCATCAGCTCGGCGGGGACCTCGTCGAGGAACCGGCTGGCCGGGAAGTACTGCGGCTGGCCCCACGCGCTGCGGACCCCGGCGCGCGAGACGTACAGCCGCTCGCGGGCCCGCGTGATCCCGACGTAGGCCAGGCGGCGCTCCTCGGCGATCCCCAGCGGGTCGTCGAGGGAGCGCATGTGGGGGAAGGTGCCGTCCTCCATGCCGGTGAGGAAGACGACCGGGAACTCCAGGCCCTTGGCGGTGTGCAGCGTCATGAGGGTGACCTGGCCGGTGTCCTGCGGGGTCATCTCGTCCGGGCGGTCGGGGATCGCGTCGGAGTCCGCGACGAGCGAGGTGCGCTCGAGGAACTCCGCGAGGCTGCCGTCCGGGTTGGCCTGGTCGTACTCCGCCGCCACGCCGAGCAGCTCGGACAGGTTGTCCAGGCGGCCCTCGTCCTGGGGGTCTCGGCTGCCGCGCAGCTCGGCCAGGTAGCCCGAGCGGTCGAGCACCGCGGCGAGCACCGCCTCCACGCTCGCGCCGGACTCCACCACCGTGCGCAGCTCGTCCATCATGTCCACGAACGCGGCGAGGCAGGTCGTCGAGCGGGACGCCAGGCCGGGGACCTCGTCCAGGCGGGCCAGCGCCGCCCCGAAGCTGACCCGCTGGTTCTCCGCGTAGCCGGCGACCAGGGACTCCGCCCGCTCCCCGATCCCCCGCTTGGGCACGTTGACGATGCGGCGCAGGTTGACGGAGTCGTCCGGGTTGGCCAGGGCGCGCAGGTACGCCATCGCGTCCTTGACCTCGCGCCGCTCGTAGAACCGGGTGCCGCCGACCACGACGTAGGGCACGCCGGTGCGGACGAGCACCTCCTCCATCGCCCGGGACTGGTTGTTGGTGCGGTAGAAGACCGCCATGTCGGCGTAGGAGTAGCCGTGCGCGTCGCGCAGCCGGTCGATCTCCTCCACGACGAAGGCGGCCTCGTCGTGCTCGGAGTCCGCGACGTAGCCGACGACCTTCTCGCCCTGCCCGGACGCGGTCCAGAGCCGCTTGTCCTTGCGGCCGGGGTTGCGGGCGATGACCGCGTTGGCCGCGTCGAGCACCGTCTGGGTGGAGCGGTAGTTCTGCTCCAGCAGCACGACGTGCGCGTCGGGGTAGTCGGCCTCGAACTCCTCGATGTTGCGGATGGTCGCGCCGCGGAAGGCGTAGATCGACTGGTCCGCGTCGCCGACGACGGTGAGCTCGCTCGGGGCCACGGGCGGGGCGGAGCCGGTGGGGCGGGCGGCCTCGGCGTCCGCGAGCTCCTGGTCGGTGCCCGGCAGCTCCTTGTCGTAGCCGCCGACCAGCTCGCGGACCAGCGTGTACTGGGCGTGGTTGGTGTCCTGGTACTCGTCGACGAGCACGTGGCGGAAACGGCGGCGGTAGTGCTCGGCCACCTCGGGGAAGGCCTGGAACAGGTGGACGACCTGCATGATGAGGTCGTCGAAGTCCATGGCGTGCGCCTCGCGCAGCCGGCGGGTGTAGCCCCGGTAGACGTCGAGCAGGACCAGCTCGTCCGCGGTGCCGTCGACCACCTTCGCGGCGTAGGCGTCGGGATCGACGAGCTCGTTCTTCAGCGTCGAGATCCGCCCGGCCAGGGCGCGGGCCGGGTAGCGCTTGGGGTCCAGGTCGAGGTCGCGGACCGTGATGCCGACCAGGCGCTGGGTGTCGGCGGCGTCGTAGATGGAGAAGCCCGACCGCAGCCCGAGCCGCGAGGACTCGTAGCGCAGGATCCGGACCGCGGCGGAGTGGAAGGTGGAGACCCACATCGTGCGGGCCCGCGGGCCGACCAGGGCCTCGACGCGCTCCCGCATCTCGGCGGCGGCCTTGTTGGTGAAGGTGATGGCGAGCACCTCGCCCGGGCGCGCGCCCCGCGCGGCGAGCAGGTACGCGATCCGGTAGGCGAGGACGCGCGTCTTGCCGGAGCCCGCGCCGGCGACGACGAGCAGGGGCGAGCCGCCGTGCACGACGGCCTCGCGCTGGGCCGGGTTGAGCTCGGACAGGAGGGTGTCGACGTCGGCGGCACCGCCGCGGGCAGCGGGGTGCCGGGGCTGGACCCCGCCGAGGACGGGGACCTCCGGGAGGTCGTCGAAGAGGGTGCTCATCCGGTGCACGAGTCTACGGCGGCCCCGGGCCCGTCCGGCCCCGCCGACGGTCCCTGTGGGCGGCTGCCCGCGACCCGCCGTACCCTGGAGGTTGACCCCGCAACCGTCTGGAGACACCTGTGCCCAAGCCCGACACCGAGATCGAGCGCGCCCTGGTCGTGGGCGCCCACCCGGACGACATCGACTTCGGCTGCGCCGGGACCGTGGCCACCTGGGTCGACGCGGGCATCGAGGTCACGTACCTGCTCGTCACCCGCGGGGACCAGGGCGGGTTCGACGACACCCCCCGCGAGCAGATGGCGACGATCCGCGAGGCGGAGCAGCGCGCCGCCGCCAAGGCCGTCGGGGTCACCGACGTGCGGTTCCTCGAGGGCTACCGCGACGGCTGGGTGGAGCCCACCCGCGAGCTCGAGCGCGACATCGCCCGGGTCATCCGGCAGGTCCGCCCCCAGCGCATGATCATCCAGTCGCCGGAGCGCAACTACGAGCGGCTGCCCGCCTCGCACTCGGACCACATGGCCACCGGCGAGGCCGCGATCCGCGCCATCTACCCCAGCGCCCGCAACCCGTACGCGTGGCCGGAGCTGATCAGCGACGAGGGCCTCGAGCCGTGGATCGTCACCGAGGTCTTCATCGCCGCCCACCCGGGCGCGGACCACCCGGTCGACGTGACGACGACGTTCGACCGCAAGATCGCCGCGCTGCGGGAGCACCGCACCCAGACCGAGCACATGGGCGACGACCTCGAGCCCATGGTCCGCGACTGGCTCACCCGCAACGCCGGCGTCGGCGGGCTGCCCGACGGCCACCTCGCCGAGATGTACCTGGTGACCGAGCTCAGCTGATCCTGCCGCGGGGCCCTCGACACGGCCCCGCCCGCGGTCCGCCTCAGCCGAGGAAGCGGTCGCTCCACAGCACGGCGACGGCGACGTTGACCATGGCGAGCGCGCCGATGCCGTGCAGCAGCCCCTTCGGGACGGCGTCCTTGCGCCGGTTGACCCACACCAGGACGGCGATGACCAGCGCCACGACGAGCTTGACGGTGATCTTGGCGTTGTCGACGGCCTCGGCGCCGAACACGGGATAGGCCAGCCCGACCAGCAGCAGGCCCGTCACCAGCGAGGTCAGGGCGCCCGCCACCATGGCGGGGACGATGCGCGGCTGCCGCACCGCGGACATCCAGCCGCCGACGACCCCGGCCATGCCGACCAGGTGCACCACCACGAGCACGCCGTACAGGATCGTCATGGGCGCACCCTAGGCGGGGGCCTCAGTCCGTGGAGGGAGGCGTGGCCGCCGGCCAGACGCCCAGGTCGGGGCCCTTCGGGACGATGCCGGTCGGGTTGATGGCCGCGTGGGTGCCGTAGTAGTGCCGCTTGATGTGGTCGAAGTCCACCGTCGACCCCCAGCCGGGCAGCGCGAACAGCTCGCGGGCGTAGCGCCACAGGTTCGGCATCTCGGTGAGCTTGCTCCGGTTGGTCTTGAAGTGCCCGTGGTAGGCCGCGTCGAAGCGGACCAGGGTGGTGAACAGCCGGACGTCGACCTCGCGGGGCTCCTCGCCCATGAGGAAGCGCGACGAGCCGAGCCGCTCCTCCAGCTCGTCGAGGCGGGCGAAGAGCCGGTCGTAGGCCTCGTCGTAGGCGGCCTGCTCGGTGGCGAAGCCGCAGCGGTAGACCCCGTTGTTGACGTCGGCGTAGATGCTGTCGATCAGCGGCTGCATCTGCTCGCGCAGGTCCTCCGGCCACAGGTCGGGCGCGCCGGGACGGTGGTGCTCGACCCACTCCGTGGACAGGTCGAGGGTGATCTGGGGGTAGTCGTTGGTGACCACGTGGCCGGTGAGGGTGTCGACGACGCACGGCACGGTGACGCGTCCCTCGAAGGTCGGGTCGGTCGCGAGGTAGGCCTCGGACAGGTGCTCGATGCCGAGGACCGGGTCGCGGTGGCCCTCGTCGAGCCAGAACCGCCAGCCCGGCTCCTCCCGGATCGGGTCCACCACCGCGAGCGAGATCGCGTCCTGCAGCCCGAGCAGGCCCCGGACGACGAGGGCCCGGTGGGCCCACGGGCACGCCAGGCAGACGACGAGGCGGTAGCGGCCGGCCTCGACCGGCCAGCGTCCCTCGCTGTCCGGGCCCTCACCGGGGGCGGAGGTGCTGTCGCGGCTGATCCGGCCGGTGAAGTGGTTGGCCTGCCGCTTCCACTCCCCCGTCGCGGACGTCTCGTTCGAGAACTGGGCGCGAGGGGTCTCCTCGGTGGGGGTGCTCACCCCAGAAGGGTACGAGCGGGCCCGGCGCCCGGCATGGCCAGGGCGTCGTGCACGAGCGAGCCGAGCGGGAGCCCGGCGAGCTCGCCGACCGGGACCCACCGGGCCTCGGCCGTGGAGCCGCCCACCTCCACGACGTGGGGCACCCCGTCGCCGACCTGCACCTCGTGGACCACGCGGACCCCGTGGAAGTCCTCGAGGACGCCGCTGGGCGCCCGCCCGGTGAAGCGGCGGCTGCTCACCCCGAGCAGGCGGCTGGCCAGCGTGGCCAGGCCGGTCTCCTCGTGCAGCTCGCGGGCGAGGGCCTGCTCGACGCTCTCGCCGTGGTCCATCCCGCCGCCGGGCAGGGTCCAGCGGCCCGGGCCGCCGACGTGCTCCGCGAGGCGGGTGAGCAGCAGCTCCTCCTGCTCGCCGGTGCCGCGGCGGGCCACGCCGTACACGCCCACCCGCAGCCGCGGCACCGCCTCCTCCTGCGGACCGGCGCCGTCGCCGGGCCCGGCCGGCGTGCGCAGGCCGTCGGCGCCGCCCACCCCGGACAACGGCCCGAGCCGGTCGGGGTCGGGGCTGAGCTCGCCGAGGGGCACGTCCGGCAGGCCGAGGGCCCGGGCGACGTACGGGGCCAGGGGCAGCGACGCCGCCTGCGCGGGGGTGCGGACCGCGAGCCGGTCGCTGGAGCCGTCGGTCTCCGGGCGCAGCGTCCCGCCGAGGACCTCGACGTCGTAGACGAGGCGCACGGTGTGCACCTGCACGCCGCGGTGGGGCAGGTCGGTGACGTCGGTGAGCACCTGGCGCAGGCGCCCGGCCCGCACCCGGAGGCCGGTCTCCTCCGCCACCTCGCGGACGACGGTGTCGTCGGGGTGCTCCCCGTGGTCGACGCCGCCGCCGGGCAGGAACCAGCGCCCGGCCAGGTCGCTGCGCCGGGAGGCCTCGACGAGCACGAGGGGCCGGTCGGGCCGCTCGGGATCAGCGGGCTGGTCGGTGCGGTCGGTGCGGTCGAGCAGCTCGGGCGGGGTGAGCAGGGCGTACGCGGCGAGGCGCTGGACCGGCCTCACCGGGCCGCGCTGGCGGCGGGCGGGCCGGGCTCGGCGGGCGGGCCGGGCTCGGGGCGGGCGGGCCGGCTCTGCGCCCGGCGGGCGGTCTCGGCCCGGACGTCGGCGGTGACGCGCCGCTCGGCCACGAACGACAGGAACGGCACGGTCCCGGCCAGCAGCACCGCGAGGGTGGTGAGGGGGCGCCACCTGCGCCGGCTGGCGAGGTCGATCCCCGTGGCCAGGTAGACCATGTAGCCGAACCCGTGGACGGGGCTGACCGTGGTCGACAGCACGTCGGAGCGGACCCCGAACAGGTCCGTGTAGCGCAGCAGGATGCCCGCGGTCAGCAGGAGCAGGAACGTCCCCACGATCCAGGCGACGACGCGGAACCTCGTCAGGGCGGCGGTCATGCGGTGCTCCTCTCGGTCAGGTCGTCCTCGGGCAGGTCGCGCCGGTCGGGGTCGGCGCGGGCGGTGTCGTCGCGCAGCATCCGCCACCACAGCACGACCGCGAAGCCCGCGAACACGAACCACTGCGCGGAGTAGGCGAGGTTGCGCCAGTCGCGGGCGGCCGTCGTCTCCGCGGGCGGGCCGGGCAGCAGCGCGAGGTCCGTGGCCTGCGCCTGGGCCGGGGTGGGGGCCGCGACCACGAAACCGGGGACCAGGTCCTCGGGCCAGCGGTTGGCCAGGTCGGCGGAGGCGACCAGGGGGACCACGCCGTCCGGCTGGAGGATGTCGACGGGCAGGTCGAGGGGGTCGGACTGCTGCAACCAGCCGACCACCGTCACCGTCCCGGAGGGCCGCGGGGCGGCCGCCTGCTGGGCCGCGCTCCCCGGTGCGGCCGGCAGGAAGCCCCGCACGACCGGCAGCAGCGCCGGACCCTCCGGCCCCTGCACCTCCAGGGCGGTGAGGACCCAGCGGCCCGCCGCGCCGTCGAGCTGCTGGTCCGCGACCAGGAGCGTGCGGTCCCCCCGCCAGGTGCCCGTCGCCCGGACCAGCAGGCCGCTGTCGGCGGCGGGCACCGCCGGCCCGGAGGTGCCGGCGACGTCCAGGACGTCGGGCAGCGCGGCCACGTCGAGGGCCGTGAGGTCCACCGTGGCGCGCTCGGGCTCGGGCAGGCTGCGGTGCCACTGCCAGCGGCCCAGGGCGACCATGCCGACGACGGCGACGACGAGGACCAGGGTGAGCCCGGCCCAGCGCCACGTCAGCAGGGTCCGCACCACGTCCCCAGGGTACGGACCGGGCCCCGGGCCCCCGCCCGCAGGCCTGCGCCGGGAGGCTGGCGCGCGGCTGCTCCCCCCGGTAGACAGCCCCCGTGACGCTCCTGGAGCGCGGGCCCGAGACGGCGGTCCTGGCCGAGGCGGTCGAGCGCGCCCGCGCGGGCCGCGGGACGCTCCTGCTGGTCACCGGGGAGGCCGGGGCCGGGAAGACCTCCCTGCTGCAGGACGCGGCCGGCACCTCGGCCCTGCCGTGGACCTGGGGCTGGTGCGACCCCCTCCCCTCGCCCGCCCCGCTGGCCCCGTGGCGCGACGTGGCCCGGGCCGCCGGCCTCCGCGACCCCGCGGACGGCACGCCGGACCGCGCCCGGCAGGACGTGCTCGCCTGGCTGCGCGCCGGCCCGCCCCGGGTGGTGGTCGTCGAGGACGCGCACTGGGCGGACGAGGCGAGCGCCGGGGTGCTGCGCTTCCTGGCCCGCCGCCTGGCCGACGTGGCCGCCGTCGTCGTGGTCACCGCCCGCGAGGAGGGCCCGTCCGGCGGGCCCGCCGGTCTCGTCCTCGGGCCGCTGGCCGGCACCCCGGCCGTCGTCCGCGTCGCGCTCGCCCCCCTGAGCCGGGCCGCGGTCGCGGGCCTGGCCCAGGCGGCCGGCCGGGACGGGGACCAGGTGCACGCCCTCACCGGCGGCAACCCGTTCCTGGTCGCCGAGGCGCTGGCGGGCCCGCCCGGCGCGGTGCCCCGGGGGGCCGCGGAGCAGGTCGCGGCCCGGGTGCTCGCCCTGCCCCCGGGGACCAGGGACCTCGTCGAGCACGTCGCGGTGGTGCCCGGGCGGGCCCCGGTCGCGCTGGTGCGGCGGGCCGGCAGCCCCGAGGCCCTCGACGCGGCCGTCGTGGCCGGCCTGCTGAGGGTCGAGGGCGGCTCCGTGGTGTTCCGCCACGAGCTGGTGCGCCTCGCGGTCCTCGACCGGCTGCCCCCGATGCGCCGGGCCGCCCTCCACGCCCGGGTCCTCGAGGCCCTGGAGCGCCGGCCCGGGCAGGACCCGGCCGCCCTGGCCCACCACGCGGACGGGGCCCACGACCCCGGCGCGGCGGTCCGGCACCACGCGGCCGCGGCCGCGCTCGCCTCGGCCGCGGGCGCGCACCGCCAGGCCGTGCTGCACCTCGAGGCCGCGGCGGCGCACCGGGCCGTGCTCGGTCCCGCGCAGGAGGCGGCGCTGCTGCGACGGCTCTCGCAGGAGCAGCACGGGGTGGCGGGGGCGGAGGCCGCGGCCGGGGCGGCGGCCCGGTCGGTGGCGCTGCAGCGGGCGGGCGGGGCGGACGCCCTGGCGCTGGGCGACGGCCTGCGCTGGTGGGCGACCACCACGCCCGACGCCGCCGGCAGCCGGCGGCTGCTGGACGAGGCGCTGGCGGTGCTGCGCCCGCTGGGCCCGACCGCGGAGCTGGCGGCGGCGCTGGCCCTGCACGCCACGCTGCTCATGCTCGCGCGCCACCTGGCGGAGGCGGTGCCCGCCGCGGACACCGCGACGGCGGTGTCGCGGGCCACGGGCCACGCCCCCGGGGTGGTGTCGGCGCTGCAGGCCCGGGGCTGCGCCCTGCTGCTCGGCGGCGACGCCCGCGGGGCGGACGACCTGCGCGAGGCGGTCGCCCTGGCCGAGGTCCACGGCCTGGACGCCGAGGCCGGGCGGGCGAGGTCCAACCTCGTGTCGGCCGCCGGCGAGGCGGGCCTGCACGGGCTGGCCGAGGAGGCCGCCGAGGAGGCACTGGTCTTCTTCGGCGGCCGGGACCTGGACAGCGCCGAGGCCTACGTGCGGGCCTGGCGCGCCCGCTGCCGCCTGGAGCTGGGCCGCTGGGACGACGCCGCCGCCGAGGCGTCCGTGGTCCTGGGCGGCGGCGCGGCACCGGACATCGCCGTGCTCCTGGCCCTCACCGTGCTCGGCCGGCTGCGGGCCCGCCGCGGCGACCCGGGCGCGGACGAGGCGCTGGACCGCGCCCTGGCCCTGGCCCGCGGCACCGGGCTGCTGCAACGCCTGGCCCCGGTGGTGGCCGCGCGCGCCGAGGCCCGGTGGTCCTCGGGCCGCCAGGACAGCGCGGACAGCGCGGACAGCCGGCACGGGCGGGCCGACCGGGACGGGCCCGACCGGGAGGGCGGCGGGGCCGGCCTCCGGGAGACGTACGAGGCCGCCCTGGGGGTGGGGCTGCCGTGGGCGGTCGGCGACCTGGCCCTGCAGCTGCAGCGCCACGGTGTCGTGCTCCCGGTGCCGGACGGGACCCCGGAGCCGTACCGGCTGCAGCTCGCCGGCCGGGCCCGCGAGGCCGCCGCCGCGTGGGACCGCCTCGGCCGGCCATACGAGGCCGCGGAGGCGCTGGCGTCCTCCTCCGCCACCGCGGACCTGCGCGAGGCGCTCGACCGCCTCGCCCGGCTCGGCGCGAGGCCGGGGCGGGAGAGGGTGGCCCGCCTGCTGCGGGCCCGCGGGGTCCGCAGCCTGCCCCGCGGCCCGCAGGCCGCCGCCCGCCAGGACCGGTACGGGCTGACCCCGCGCCAGCAGGAGGTGCTCGGCCTGCTCCGGCAGGGACGCACCGACGCCGAGATCGCCGCGGCCCTGCACCTGTCGGTCAAGACGGTCGGCCACCACGTGTCCGCCGTCCTGGCCAGGACGGGGTCCACGTCGCGGCGCCACCTGCCCGGCGCGCAGGAGATGGGGAGCACCTCCCCATGACCGGCGCACGGCGGCGCCCATAGCGTCGCGGGCACCGCACCCGGCGACCCGCCGGGGCCCGCACACGGAGGACGACATGCCCCGCTACCTGGTCGAGCGCACCTTCCCGGACGGCCTGCACATCCCCATGGACGCCTCCGGCGCGGCGGCCTGCCGCAGCGTCGTGGACACCAACGCCACCGAGGGCGTGACGTGGCTCCACTCCTACGTCACCCCGGACAAGGGCACGACGTTCTGCGTCTACGACGGCCCGTCCCCCGAGGCGGTCCGCGTCGTCGCCGCCCGCAACCAGCTGCCGGTCGACCGGATCACGGAGGTCCGGATCCTCGACCCGTACTTCTACGCCTGAGCTCAGGCCGCCATCAGCAGCGCCAGGACGGCGGTGTCGACGTCGTCCGAGGGGTCGACACCGCGCCGGCTGACCAGGCGGGTCACCGTGCCGTCCGGCTCGGCCTCCACCCAGGCGGCGCGGTGGTCCAGGCCGAGGTGCGGGGCGCCCGGCAGCAGCACGCAGCCGCTGGCCACGCCGTCGGCCTCGGGCGTCGTGGACGGCGTCTCCGACGGCGGGTGGAGCAGCAGCAGGGCGACCGGGTGGCCGGCGGGGCGGCGGGCCGTGGCCTGGGGGTCCAGGGCCCGTCCCACGAGCCGGACCAGGCCGACCGCGTCGGGCACGGTCCCGCCGTCGGGGCGGGTCTCGGTGGCGCTGAACAGCGAGGTCGTGGGCAGCAGCCCCGGGGTGGTGGCGACCCGGACGGCGAGGGTGAGCAGGTGCACCCACTCGCGCGTGCTGTCCGGCCAGCGTCCCGACACCAGGAAGCCGGCGAGGCCGTCGCCCGCCCGGTGCAGCGGCGCGATGCCCACCGTGAGGGCACCACCGAGGTCGTCGGGCCTGTCCTGTCGTGGGTCCATGACACCTCCCCTGGCGCCGGGGACCGTCCGGTCCCGTGGAGGGCGACAGCGTGCTGGGGTGATCGGCTGGCACACAAGGTCCCTTGAGTGCCAGCGGGCCCGCTCACCCCGTCGCGTCGCCGCGCAGGTCGAGCAGGCGGTGCCCGTGGACGACCCGGTCCGTGAGGTCGAGGACCACGACGAGGCCGACCAGCGGCTCCCCCGTGGCGAGCAGGACGTGCACCCAGCGGCCCCCGCGCATCGCCCACGCCACCGGCGTGCCCCGCGGCGCCGGCCGGTGGCCCTGCCACTCCTGCTGGGGGAGCCCGTCGACGTAGGCCTCGAGCTGCGCCCACGTCTGTTCCCCCACCCCGCAGGGCCGCGGCCGGGGGCTCATCGTCGCCTCGAGCTCCCCCTCCCTCAGCCGGCGCACGGCGGCGAACCTACTGCCGGCCCACCGGGCTGCCGGGACCGTCGGGCGCCGCTAGCGTCCACGGATGCCAGGCCCGGTGCGCCTCCGCCGCGCGGCCCGGGCCGACGTCCTGGCGCTCGCCCGGATCACCTCCGCCCACCACGGCGGCGCGGTGGACGACTGGGTCCGCCGCACGGGCGAGCAGCTCGACCGCGGCGAGCGCGTCCTGCTGGCCGAGGCGGACGGGACCGTGGTGGCCTACGCCAGGTGCGGGCAGCGGGTGCCCGAGGACCCCGACGACCCCGCGCCCGCCGGCTGCTGGCTCACGGGTGCCGTCACCGTCCCCTCGCACCGGCGGACCGGCCTCGCCCGACGCCTGCTCGGGCTGCTGCTGGCCGAGCTGCGCGGCTCCGGCCGGCCGGTGTGGTCCATGACCGACAGCGCGAACGAGGCCTCGCTGGCGCTGCACGCCTCGCTGGGCTTCGTCGAGGTGCTCAGGGCCCCCCGGATGCTCGGCCAGGACTTCCGCAGCGGCCAGGGGGTCCTGCTCCGCCTCGACGTCGCAGCGGCAGGGACGGCCCGTGACGCGGGGTCGACGCAGGGTGCCGACGGCCCGCAGGAGGTGTAGGCCTCGCCGTCACGGGTACCGAGGCCCGGGGGACACACGGGACACGAAGGGCGACATCACGGACGGCGACATGCAGGTGCACCATGACGACGTGACGCGCGGCCCGGACGGCGTCGGCGTCGTCCCGGCGAGCGCGCGGGAGCTGATCCGGGTGGTCCGCGAGGACGCCTCCCGCTACGGCACGCCCTGGCTCGCGCCGGGTCTGCACGCCACGACGCTCCACCGGTTCCGGACGTGGGCGGGCACCCCGGGCGTCCCGCGCCCGGTGCGTGCGCTGGCCCGCCGGGTCTACCAGGCGGGCTTCCTGCTGGTGAGGACGGTGCACGGCATCGAGCTGCCCCACACGGTGAGCCTGGGGCGGCGCGTGCGCATCGCCCACCAGCACGGGATCGTCGTGCACCCGCACGCCAGCATCGGCGACGACTGCGTGGTCCGGCAGGGCGTCTCGCTCGGGGCGGGCAGCGGCGACCCCGCGACGTTCGCCCGGCAGGCCCCGCAGATCGGACGGGGCGTGTCGCTGGGGGCAGGCTGCTGCGTGGTGGGCCGGGTCCGCGTCGGCGACGGCGCCACCATCGGGCCGAACGCCGTCGTCATGACGCACGTGCCGGCCGGGGCCACCGTGCTCGCGCAGCCCCCCCGGGTCCTGCGCCCCGCGGCCGCGAGCCCCGTCGGCCAGGACGACCCGTCCCCCGCCCGCTCCCCTGCCCCCTCCCCCGCGGCGTCCCCGGCGACGGCCCCGTGAGCGCGCAGGACGCGGCACCGCCGGACGACCTCGCCGCGGCGCTGGCCCACCAGCGCGCCGGGGACGCCGCCGCCGCGCTGGACGCGCTGCGCCGGCTCGCGTGCCGCCCCCCGGACTTCCGGACCTGGACCGCGGCCGACCGGCTCCTCGGCCGGCTCGACGCCGGGTCCGCGGACGCCTGGGCCCGGCGGACGGCCCGGGTGGCGGTGCTGTCCAGCCACACGGGGGCACAGCTGACGTCCGCGGTCCGGGTGGCCTCCCTCGCCCACGGCCTGCGCGCGGTCACGTGGGAGAGCGGGTACGGGCGCTACGAGCAGGACGTCCTCGACCCGGCCTCCGACCTGTACCGCAGCGAGCCCGAGGTGGTGCTCGTCGTCGTGGACCACCGGGAGCTGCGCCTGCCCGACTCCTCCGAGGACCCCGCGGCGGACGTCGCCGCCGAGGTCGGCCGCTGGCAGGGTCTGTGGCAGCAGCTGCGCGAGCGGACCGGGGCGGTCGTCGTGCAGACGACGTTCGTCCCGCCGCCGGACGACGCGCTGGGCGAGGCCGGGGCCACCCTGCCGGGCGGGCGGCGCCGGCTCGTGCGCGAGGTGAACGCCGCCCTGGCGGAGGCGGCCCCCGTCGGGGTGCACCTGGTGGACGCCGAGACCGTGGCCGGCGAGGTCGGCCTGCGGACCTGGTTCGACGAGCGCTACTGGCTGACCAGCAAGCACGCCGTCGGCCTGGGCGCGGTCGGGCTGCTGGCCGTCCGCCTGGTCGACGTGGCGGCCGCGGCGCTGGGCCTGTCCCGCAAGGTGGTCGTCCTCGACCTGGACGGGACCCTCTGGGGCGGCGTGGTCGGCGAGGACGGGGTGGCCGGCCTCGTCCTCGGCGACGGTCCCGCCGGCGAGGCCTTCGTCGCCTTCCAGCGGTACGCCGCCTCGCTGCGGTCCCGGGGGCTCGTGCTCGCGGTGTGCTCCAAGAACGACGCGGACCTGGCCCGGCTGCCCTTCACCGAGCACCCCGAGATGCGTCTGGGCCTGGACGACCTCGTCGCCTTCGAGGCCTCGTGGGGCACCAAGCCGGACGCCCTGCGCCGGATCGCCGCGGACCTGGGCCTCGGCCTGGACGCGCTCGTGCTCGTCGACGACAACCCGGCGGAGCGCGAGCGGGTGCGGCACGAGCTGCCCGAGGTGGGGGTGGTCGAGCTGCCCGCCGAGCCCAGCGGCTACGTCCGCGCCCTGTCGCAGTTCCCGGGGCTGCAGTCGGCGGGCGTCACCCTGGAGGACGCCCGCCGCACCGAGCAGTACCGGGCCCGGGCCGCCGTCAAGGACCTGCAGGCCACGGCCCGGTCCCCCGAGGACTTCCTGGCCGCCCTGGGCACGACCGCGACCGTCGAGGACCTCTCGCCGGCCGGCCTGCCGCGGATGGTCCAGCTCGTCGGCAAGACCAACCAGCTCAACCTCACCGGGCGCCGGCACCAGGCCGCCGACCTCGAGCGGCTGGCCGCGACGCCGGGGGCGGTGGTGTGGGGCCTGCGGGTCCGCGACCGCTTCGACGACCACGGCCTCGTCGCCGTCCTCGTCGCGCAGCCGGAGGGCGACGCGCTCGCCGTGGACACGTTCGTCATGTCGTGCCGGGTGCTCGGGCGCACCGTCGAGCAGGCGTTCCTCGCGGCCCTGGCGGACCACGCGCGCGAGCACGGCCACCGCCGGGTCGTCGGCACCTACGTCCCCTCGGGGCGGAACACGCCCTCCGCGCAGGTCCTGCCGGACGCCGGGTTCGTCCGGGCGGACGACCCGGCCGCCACGGGCGGGGTGCCGGGGACCGAGGTGTGGGAGCTCGTCCTGGACCGGGACGAGGTCCGCCGCCCCGAGCACGTCCGGCTCGTCAGCGCGGGCTCGCCCGCGACCGTCTGAGAGACAGGCCGACCATGGACGACACCCGCGAGGGCGTGTACGACGTGATCCGCGACGTGCTGCTCGCCCCGGAGCTGCCGCTCAGCGACACCAGCACCGCCCACGAGGTGGAGGACTGGGACTCCCTGGCCCAGCTGAGCATCATGTTCTCGCTGGAGAGCCGGTTCGGCGTGACCTTCACCGACCGGGAGATGGGCGAGCTGGCCGACGTCGGTGAGCTCGTCCGCGCCGTCGAGGCCAAGCGCGCCTAGCTCACTCCCACTCGATGGTGCCCGGCGGCTTGCTCGTCACGTCGAGGACCACCCGGTTGACCTCGCGGACCTCGTTGGTGATGCGGGTCGACACCCGGGCCAGGACGTCGTAGGGCAGGCGCGTCCAGTCCGCCGTCATGGCGTCCTCGCTGCTCACCGGCCGCAGCACGACGGGGTGGCCGTAGGTCCGCCCGTCGCCCTGCACCCCCACGCTGCGCACGTCCGCGAGCAGCACCACGGGGCACTGCCAGACCTCGCGGTCCAGCCCGGCCGCGGTGAGCTCCTCGCGGGCGATGGCGTCGGCCCGCCGCAGGACCGCCAGCCGCTCCGCGGTCACCTCGCCGACGATCCGGATACCCAGCCCCGGACCGGGGAACGGCTGGCGCCAGACGATCTCCTCGGGGACCCCGAGCTCCAGGCCGACCCGGCGGACCTCGTCCTTGAACAGGGCCCGCAGCGGCTCGACGAGGCCGAACTCCAGGTCGTCGGGCAGCCCGCCCACGTTGTGGTGGCTCTTGATCGTCGCGGTCCCGCTGCCCCCGCCGGACTCCACGACGTCCGGGTACAGCGTGCCCTGCACGAGGAACTCCACCGGCTCGCCCTGCACGGCGGAGTCGGCCACCACGCGGGCGGCGGCCTCCTCGAAGACCCGGATGAACTCCCGGCCGATGACCTTGCGCTTGGTCTCGGGGTCCGTGACGCCGGCGAGCGCGGCGAGGAAGCGGTCCGCGGCGTCCACGACGACCAGGTCGACGCCCGTGGCGGCGACGAAGTCCTGCTCGACCTGCTCCACCTCGCCCTCGCGGAGCAGGCCGTGGTCGACGAGCACGCACGTGAGCCGGTCGCCGATGGCCCGCTGGACCAGGGCCGCCGCGACCGAGGAGTCCACCCCGCCGGACAGCCCGCACACCGCGCGGGCGTCGCCGACCTGCGCGCGGATGGCCTCGACCTGGTCGGAGATGACGGAGCCGACGGTCCACGTCGGCGCGATGCCGGCGATCTCGTGGAGGAAGTGCTCGAGGACGGCCTGCCCGTGGGCGGAGTGCAGCACCTCGGGGTGGAACTGCACCCCGGCCAGGCGCCGCTCGCTGTCCTCGAACGCGGCGACGGGGGTGCCCAGGGTCCGCGCGACGACCTCGAAGCCGGCCGGGGCCTGCGTGACGGCGTCGCCGTGGCTCATCCACACCGACTGCCGCACGGGCAGGCCGTGGAAGAGCGTGGAGTCCCCGGAGACCACGTCGAGGTCGGTGCCGCCGAACTCCGCGCTCCCGGTCCGCTCCACGGTGCCGCCGAGGGCCCGGGCCATGGCCTGGAAGCCGTAGCAGATGCCGAACGCGGGGACCCCGGCCTCGAAGAGCTCCGGGCCGAGGTCGGGGGCGCCGTCGGCGTACACCGACGACGGGCCGCCGGACAGGATGATCGCGGCGGGGCCCCGCTCGAGCATCTCCCCGACCGGCATGGTGTGGGGGACGATCTCGCTGTAGACCCGCGCCTCGCGCACCCGCCGGGCGATGAGCTGGGCGTACTGCGCGCCGAAGTCCACGACGAGCACCGTGGGGTGCACGCTGGACGGGTCCGCGGCCGCGGCCTGCGGGTCGTCGTGGGCGGCGGTCGAGCTGGCGGTCGTCCCGGTCTCCGTCACCGCGCCAGGCTAGCCGCGGGCGGGGTCCGCGGGAGCGGCGAGCCGGTCCTGCCCGTCGCCGCGCGCCTCGGGCACGGCGCGGTCCTGCCCCGGCGCCCGCCGGTCCGGCCAGCCGGCGAAGACCCGCTCGGCCTGGGCCGTGATGGTGAGCGAGGGGTTCACGCCCAGGTTGGCGCTCACGGCGGAGCCGTCGACGACGTGCAGGCCCGGGTGGCCGTGGACCTGCTGCCGCACGTCGAGCACGGAGTCCTCCGGGGTGGCCCCGATGGCGCAGCCGCCGAGGAAGTGCGCCGTCACCGGCACGTCGAGGACGTCCGCGACCGTCCCGCCGGGGCGGGCCGTCACGCCTGTCGCCTCCTGCACGCGCACGGCGAGCTGCCGCACCGCGGTGTGGGCGGCGGGGATCCACGACGGGTTGGGCTCGCCGTGGCCGAGGGCGGAGGTGAGGTGCCCGCCGAGCAGCCGGCCCCGGCGCCACGACGTGGTGAGCGAGCCGTCGCGGGTCTGCATGACCAGGCCGATCACCGAGCGCCGGCTCCAGGCGCGCACCGACACCGTCCGGGCCAGGGCGACGGGGTGGCGCACGGCCTGGCCCAGGAAGCGCAGCGGCCGCGGCCAGGGCCCGTCGCCGTCGACGAGCAGGGTGGCGAGCAGCCCCATGGCGTCCGAGCCCCGGCCGTAGCGGACGTTCTCCACGTGGGTGTCCGGGGTGGGGTGGAAGGAGGAGGTGATCGCCAGGCCCCGGGTGAGGTCCGCCCCGGCCGGCACGGAGTCGGTCGTCACGCCGACGAGGGCCTCGGAGTTGGTCCGGGTGAGCCGTCCCAGCGCGGGCGGCAGGTCCGGGAGGACCCCCTCGGCGCGCATCCGGTGCAGCAGGGACTGGGTGCCCCAGGCGCCGGCGGCGAGGACGACGTCGCGGCAGGTGACCGAGCGCTCCAGCCGGCGCAGCCCCGGCACGCCGGGGCTCCCGGTGCGCTGCGTCGTCACGCGCCAGCCCGCGGCCGGCCGCTCCGGGTCCAGGGGCTCCACCCGGGTCACCGTGCGCAGCGGCTCGACCTGGGCCCCCGCGGCCTCGGCCAGGTGGAGGTAGTTCTTGACCAGCGTGTTCTTGGCCCCCCGGCGGCAGCCCACCATGCAGTTGCCGCAGCCGTCGCAGGCCGTCCGCGCCGGTCCCGCCCCGCCGAAGTACGGGTCCGGCACCGTCTGCCCGCCGCGGACCGCGGGCGTGGGCAGGAACACCGCGACCGGCACGTGGACGAAGGTCCCGCCCACGCCGAGGTCCTCCGCCGTGCGGCGCATCGCCTCCTCGACCGGGCCGTGGAAGGTGCTGCGGGCCATGCCCAGCATGCGCTCGGCCGTGTCGTAGTGCGGGGCGAGCTCCGCGGCCCAGTCGACCAGCCCGGCCCACGGCCCGTTCGCGTAGAAGGCGGGCGGCGGCCGGTAGAGCGTGTTGGCGTAGTTGAGGGAGCCGCCCCCGACGCCCGCGCCGGCCAGGACGAGCACGTGCGGCAGCCGGTGGATGCGCTGCACCCCGAACCAGCCGAGCCTGGGCGCCCACAGGTAGCGGGGCAGGTCCCACGAGGTGCGGGCGTGGTCGGCGTCGGCGAATCGTCGCCCCGCCTCGTACACGTGGACGTCGTAGCCCTTCTCGGCGAGCCGCAGCGCGGCCACCGACCCGCCGAAGCCCGACCCGACGACCACGACGTCGTGGTCCAGGTCCTCCTGCGGCCACGGGACCTGCGACGCGACCTGCGACGCGACCTGCGACGCGACCTGCGACGCGACCTGCGACGGGACCTGCGACACGACCTGCGACGGGACCTGCGACCGGCGCCTCACGGCCGGCCCAGCCGGTCCAGCGCGTGCGCGACCAGCGTGAGCGCGCGGGTCCGCGTCGTCGGCGAGCGGTCCAGCAGCCACGAGGTGACCGGCCCGTGCTGGGTGAGCACGACGTGCGCGCGGGTGACCTCGTGCAGGCCCTCACGGCCGTAGCGGCGGCCGTAGCCGCTGGTCCCGGTGCCGCCGACGGGCGCCGCCACCGACCCCCAGGCCAGCAGGTGCACCTCGTTGACCACGACCGTGCCGGTGCGGACCCGCGCGGCCAGCCGCTGCGCCCGGGGGACGTCGCGCGACCAGATGCTGGCCATCAGGCCGGTGCCGGTGTCGTCGACCGCGGCGAGCGCCTCCTCGTCGGAGCCGACGACGGTGAGCACGACCAGCGGCCCGAAGGTCTCCTCGGTCCGGCACCGGGCCCCGTCGGGGACGTCCTCCAGCACGGTCGGCTCCATGAACGACGGCCCCACGTCGGGCCGGGCCCGGCCGCCCACGAGGACGCGGGCCCCCCGGGACCGGGCGTCGTCGACGTGCGCCATGACGCGGTCCAGGTGCTCGGGCGAGACCAGGCTGCCCACGTCGACGGTGCCGTCCCGGGTCCACCCCAGGCGGAGCCGCGCCACCCGCGCCACGAGCTCGGCGCGGAAGCGGTCGGCGACCGCGGCGTGGACGTAGAGGCGCTCGGTGGAGGTGCAGGTCTGCCCGGCCCCGCCGAAGCAGTCCCGGACCGCGGCCGCGGCGGCCCGGGCGACGTCGGCGTCCGCGGCCACGTACGTGGCGTTCTTGCCGCCGAGCTCCAGGGTGCAGCCGACCAGCCGCGAGCCGGCGCGGGCTGCCACCTGCCGCCCGACCGCCTCCGAGCCGGTGAACAGGACGTGGTCCGCCGCGTCGACGACCGCCTCCCCGAGCGCGACGCCGTCCCCGGCCAGGACCGCGAACAGCCCGTCGGGCAGGCCCGCCTCGCGCAGCAGCCCCGCGACCGCCCCGGCCAGCGGCACGGAGCGCAGCGCCGGCTTGGTGAGCACGGCGTCGCCGGCGAGCAGGGCGGGCAGGGCGTCGCCGAGCACGAAGACCAGCGGGTAGTTCCAGGCCGCGACGTTGGCCACCAGCCCGACCGGGACCCGGCGGACCAGGGCCTGGGTGAGCACCGGCACGAACCCCGGCCGCCGCTCCGGGCGCAGCAGGTCCGCGCCCCGGCGCGCGTGGTAGCGCGCCACCTGCAGCACCCCGACCACCTCGAGGAAGGCGTCCCCGCGGGACTTGCCGGTGACGAGCTGGACGAGGTCGGTGAGCTCCTCGCGCCGGCGCAGGACCGCCGCGTGCACCGCGGCGAGCACCCGCGCCCGCTCCTGGACCGGCCGGGCGGCCCACGCGGCCTGCGCCGGGCGGGCGGCCGCGGCCGCGGCCGTCACGTCGGCCGGGGTGCTCCCGGCCACGTGCCCGACCGTCTCTCCGGTGGCCGGGGCGACGAGCGCCAGCGGCGAGCCGGTGCCGGCGACCTCGCGCAGCAGGTCCGCGAGCGGCCGGCCGGTGAGCATGCGCGCGGCGGGGACGACCTCGCCCGCGGGCAGCGGGCCGGGCAGCCCGGCGGGACCGGCAGCACCCCCGACGGTGCCCGGCCGGTCACCGGTGGTGACGGCCCCGGCGGCCCCGTGAGCGGTGCGCATGACGGCCACGTTACGCGTCCGGCGTGCCGTCGCCCGCGAGGTCCTGCCGGGTTACCGTCCAGCGGTCCGCACCTGCCCCAGCACGTCCGACGGAGGCACCCATGACCCCCACCACCCCCGCGCGCCGGCGGCTGGCCGCCGCGCTCGCGCTCCCGCTGGCCGCGTGCCTGGGAGCCGGCGCGTTCGCGGCCCCCGCCAGCGCCGAGCGGTACTCCCCCGGCAGCACGTCCGGGGGCGACCCGTACTTCCCCGCCTCCGGCAACGGCGGCTACCAGGTCGAGCACTACGACCTCGACATCGCCTACGACGTGCCGACCAAGGACTTCCGCGCCACCGCGGTCCTCACCCTGCAGGCCACGGCGGACCTGGACTCCTTCAGCCTGGACCTGCGGGGGCTCACCGTGTCGTCGGTCCGCGTCGACGGCCGGTCGCAGACGTTCACCCAGGCCGACGGCGAGCTCGTCGTGCGCGCCCGCCCCAAGCTCAAGGCCGGGTCCACGCACACCGTGACCGTGGTCTACGGCGGCACCGCCGGGAACCCGCTCGACATCGAGGAGGCCGCGTACGGCTTCTACACCTTCGCCGACGGGGCCTTCACGGCCAACGAGCCCGACGGCGCGTCCACCTGGTACCCCGTCAACGACGTCCCGACGGACAAGGCCACGTACGACATCGCCATCACCGTGCCCGAGGGCTCCACCGGCGTGGCCAACGGCGAGCTGGTCTCGGTGACGACGACGGCCGGGCGGACCCGCTGGGAGTGGAGCTCGGCCGACCCGATGGCCAGCTACCTGTCCACGGCGTCGGTGGGCAACTACGTCTTCACGCAGCAGACCGGGCCGGACGGGCTGCCCATCCTCAACTTCGTCGACGCCGACATCACGGGGAACCGCCTCGCCACGACCACGGCGAGCCTGGCCCGCCAGCCCGCCATGATCGAGTTCTTCGAGGGCCTCTACGGGCCGTACCCGTTCAGCTCCTTCGGCGCGATCGTCGACGACGACTCGGTCGGCTACGCCCTGGAGACCCAGACCCGGCCGATCTACTCCCGCTCCGCCTCCGAGGGCACTGTCGCCCACGAGCTCGCCCACCAGTGGGTCGGCGACAGCGTGTCGCCGGAGTCCTGGCGCGACATCTGGCTCAACGAGGGCTTCGCCACGTACTCGCAGTGGCTGTGGACCGAGAGCCGCGGCGGGGCCACCGCCCAGGAGAACTACGAGGAGATCGCCGCGATCCCGGCCGACGACGAGTTCTGGTCCGAGGTCGTGGTGGCCGACCCCGGCCCGCTCGGGCTGTTCACCGGCCCCGTGTACGACCGCGGGGCGGCGAGCCTGCACGCGCTGCGGCTGGAGATCGGCGACGACGCGTTCTTCACCGTCCTGCGGCGCTGGACGACCGAGAACGCCGACGGCAACGTGACGACGAGCGACTTCGTGGCCCTGGCCGAGGAGGTCTCCGGGCAGCAGCTCGACGCGTTCTTCGCCGACTGGGTCTACGACACGGACAAGCCCGCCGTCTGAGCCTCCGCACGCACGAGGGCCCGGTCCGGCCGCGAGGTCGGACCGGGCCCTCGTCGTCGGGCCGGCAGGTCAGCGGATCGGCACGACCTCGGGGGCGCCGAGGCGCACCGCGTCCGCGGTCTCGTCGTCGGGCTGCTCCTGGCTCTCGCGCTCGGCGGCGACCCGGGCGAGGTAGTTCTCCACCTCGCGCTCGACCTGGTCCGGGCCCCAGCCGAGCACGCCGGCCATGAGCTCGGCGGCGGTGCGGGCGGCACCGACCCCGCGGTCGAAGGTCTCGATGGAGATGCGGGTCCGCCGGGCGAGCACGTCCTCCAGGTGGCGGGCGCCCTCGTGCGAGCAGGCGTAGACGACCTCGGCCCGGATGTGGTCGTCGGCCCCGGCGAGCGGCTCGCCGAGCGAGGGGTCCGCCGCGACGAGGGCCACGACGTCGTCCACGTCGGTGCCGTAGCGGCGCAGCAGGTGCTCCACGCGCGCCACGTGCAGCCCCGAGCTCTCGGCGGTGCGGACGCGGGAGTTCCACGCCGCCTTCCAGCCGCCGGCGCCGACCATGGGGATGTCCTCGGTGCACGACTCGGGCACCCGGAACGGCATGGACCGCACGGCCTCGTCGACCGCGTCCTTGGCCATCACGCGGTAGGTCGTGTACTTGCCGCCCGCGACGACCACGAGGCCCGGGACCGGGTGGGCCACGACGTGCTCGCGCGACAGCTTCGACGTGGAGTCCGACTCCCCCGACAGCAGCGGGCGCAGCCCGGCGTAGACGCCCTCGACGTCCTCGTGCGACAGCGGCCGCTCGAGCAGGGCGTTGACGTGGTCGAGCAGGTACTGGATGTCGCGGCTGGAGGCGGCGGGGTGCGCCTTGTCCAGCTCCCAGTCCGTGTCGGTGGTGCCGATGATCCAGTGCCGGCCCCACGGGATGACGAACAGCACCGACTTCTCGGTCCGCACGATCATCCCGGTGGTCGACTGGATCCGGTCCTTGGGGACGACGAGGTGCATGCCCTTGCTGGCGCGGACGGTGAGGGACCCGCGCCCGCCCACCATCTCCTGCGTGTCGTCGGTCCACACCCCGGTCGCGTTGATGACCTGCTTGGCCCGGACCTGGACCTCCTGGCCGGTCTCCAGGTCCTCGGCGACCACGCCGACGACCCGCTCGCCCTCGCGCAGGAAGCCTGTGACCCGGGTCCGGCTCACGACCAGCGCGCCGTAGGCGGCGGCCGTCCGGGCCAGGCCCATGGTGTGGCGGGCGTCGTCGATCTGGGCGTCGTAGTACTGGATCGCCCCGATCATCGCGTCCTTCTTCAGCGAGGGGACCTGGCGCATGACCTGGCGGCGGGTGAGGTGCTTGTGGAACGGCACGCCGGTCGCGTGGCCGCCGCCGAGGCTCATGAGGTCGTAGAGCATGATCCCGGAGCCGACGTAGGCCCGCTCCCACAGCCGGTGCTGCAGCGGGTAGAGGAACGGGACCGGCCGGCACAGGTGCGGGGCGAGCTTGGTGAGGATGAGGCCGCGCTCGCGCAGGGCCTCCCGGACCAGCGAGAAGTCGAGCATCTCCAGGTAGCGCAGCCCGCCGTGGACGAGCTTGCTGGAGCGGCTGGAGGTGCCGGAGGCGAAGTCGCGGGCCTCGATGAGCGCGACGGACAGGCCGCGGGTGGCCGCGTCCAGGGCGGCACCCGTGCCGACCACGCCGCCCCCGACCACGACGACGTCGAGCTCTCCCTCCTGCATGGCGGACAGGGCGTGCTCGCGGTCGGCGGGACCGAGGCGGCCGCGGTGCGACAGCTCGCGGCCGATGATCTCGACGGACGGGACGGTGGTCATCTCGGTCTCCCAGCGGTGAGGTCGGGCATGGGCCCAGTGTCTCCTGCCGGCGCGCGCCGGCGGCGGGCGGCTCAGTCCACGTCGACCCAGCCGAGCGTCCGTTCGACGGCCTTCTGCCAGCGCGCGTGGCCCTCCCGCCGCTGCCCGTCGTCCCAGCCCGGCTCCCAGCGGGTGTCCTCGTGCCAGTTCTCCCGCAGCTCGGCCGTGCCCGACCAGAAGCCCACGGCCAGCCCGGCGGCGTACGCGGCGCCGAGCGCGGTGGTCTCGGCCACCCGGGGCCGGGAGACCGGCACGCCGAGGACGTCGGCCTGGATCTGCATGCACAGGTCGTTCGCCGTGACGCCGCCGTCCACCCGGAGGACCTCCAGGTGGACCCCCGAGTCCTTCTCCATGGCGTCCACCACGTCCTTGGACTGGTAGCAGATGGCCTCGAGCGTGGCCCTGGCCAGGTGGGCGTTGGTGTTGAACCGGGACAGGCCGACGATGGCGCCACGGGCGTCCGAGCGCCAGTAGGGCGCGAACAGGCCGGAGAAGGCCGGCACGAAGCAGACGCCGCCGGAGTCGGGGACCTGCCGGGCGAGGGCCTCGGACTCCGAGGCGCCGGAGATGATGCCCAGCTGGTCGCGGAGCCACTGGACGGCCGAGCCCGTGACGGCGATCGAGCCCTCCAGCGCGTAGACGGGCCGCTCCTCGCCCATCTGGTAGCAGACGGTCGTCACGAGGCCGGCCTTCGAGCGGACGAGCTCCTCGCCGGTGTTCATGAGCAAGAAGTTGCCCGTGCCGTAGGTGTTCTTGGCCTCGCCCGGCGCGAAGCAGACCTGGCCGACCATGGCGGCCTGCTGGTCGCCGAGCGCCCCGGTGAGCGGCACCTCGCCACCGAGGGGGCCACGGGCCGTCGTGGTCCCGTAGGCGCGAGGGTCCGAGGAGGGGCGGATCTCGGGCAGCATCTGACGCGGGACGCCGAACAGGGCGAGCAGCTCGTCGTCCCAGTCGAGGGTCTCCAGGTCCATGAGCATGGTCCGGCTGGCGTTGGTCACGTCGGTGACGTGGCACCCGCCGTCGGCGCCCCCGGTGAGGTTCCACAGCAGCCACGAGTCGGTGGTCCCGAACACCGCGTCGCCGCGCTCGGCAGCCTCCCGCAGCCCGTCGACGTTCTCCAGCAGCCACTGCAGCTTGGCTCCCGAGAAGTACGTCGCGGGAGGCAGGCCCGCCTTCCGACGGATCACCTCGCCGGCTCCCTCCCGGTCCAGGCGAGCGGCGATCCGGTCGGTGCGGGTGTCCTGCCAGACGATGGCGTTGTGCAGCGGGCGCCCGGTCCGCCGGTCCCACACCACGGTGGTCTCCCGCTGGTTGGTGATGCCGAGCGCGGCCAGGTCACCCGGGCCGACGCCGGCCGCGACCATCGCCGAGCGCACGACGGCCTGCGTCCGTTCCCAGATCTCGACGGGGTTGTGCTCCACCCAGCCGGCCCTCGGGAGGATCTGCTCGTGCTCGAGCTGGTACCGGCCCCGCACGGTGCCGGCGTGGTCGAACAGCATGAACCGCGTGCTGGTCGTGCCCTGGTCGATGGCGCCGACGAAGTCCGCCATGGTCGTCCTCTCCGTCGAGGTCGGGTGCGTGGGGGGTGACGACGCGCTCAGGCCGGGCGGTAGGGCGAGACCACCATCTCCACGCGCTGGAACTCCTTGACGTCGAGGTAGCCGGTGGTGGCCATCGCGCGGCGCAGGGCCCCGAACATGTTGGTGGTGCCGTCCGCGCTGCGGCCCGGCCCCAGGAGGATCTCCTCCAGCGGCGCGACCGTGCCGACGTGGACCCGCTCGCCGCGGGGCAGCACGGGGTGGTGGGCCTCGGAGCCCCAGTGCCAGCCCCGGCCGGGGGCCTCCTGGGCGCGGGCGAGGGCCGCGCCGAGCATGACGGCGTCCGCGCCGCACGCGACGGCGTTGACGACCGCCCCGGACAGGCCCATCCCGCCGTCGGCGATGACGTGGACGTAGCGGCCGCCGGACTCGTCGAGGTAGTCCCGGCGGGCGCCGGCCACGTCGGCCAGGGCGGTGGCCATCGGGGCGTGGATGCCCACGGTCTGGCGGGTGGTGTGCGCCGCGCCGCCGCCGAAGCCGACGAGCACGCCGGCCGCGCCGGTGCGCATGAGGTGCAGGGCGGCGGTGTAGGTGGCCGCGCCGCCGACGATGACGGGCACGTCGAGCTCGTAGATGAAGCGCTTGAGGTTGAGCGGCTCGCTGCGGGCGGACACGTGCTCGGCGGACACCGTGGTGCCCCGGATGACGAACAGGTCGACCCCGGCCGACGCCACGGTCTGCCACAGCTCCTGGGTGCGCTGCGGGCTGAGCGAGCCCGCGACGGTGACGCCCGCGGCGCGGACCTCGGCGATGCGGTCGCGGACCAGCTCGGGGCGGACCGGCTCGGCGTACACCTCCTGCAGCCGCGCGGTGGCGGCGGCCGGGTCGAGCTCGGCGATCTCGGCCAGCAGCGGCTCGGGGTCGTCGTAGCGGGTCCAGACGCCCTCGAGGTCGAGCACGCCGAGCCCACCGAGCCGGCCGACCTCGACCGCGGTCGCCGGGCTCATCACGGAGTCCATCGGCGCGGCGAGCAGCGGCAGCTCGAAGCGGTAGGCGTCGATCTGCCAGGCGGTCGAGACGTCCTCGGGGTCGCGGGTGCGCCGCGACGGCACGATGGCCACGTCGTCCAGCGAGTACGCCCGGCGGCCGCGCTTGGCCCGTCCGATCTCCAGCTCGTTCACCCGCGCACCCTAGCGAGCGCGCGCGGCCCCGCCCGACGGACCGGCGCCCGACGGGCCGGGGCGCCGCTCACCGGACGGTGTAGTTCGGGGCCTCGTTCGTCATGCGGATGTCGTGCGGGTGGGACTCCTTGAGCCCGGCCGAGGTGATCCGGACGAACCGGCCGCGGGCCTTCAGCTGCCCGACGTCCTCGGCGCCGACGTAGAACATCGACTGCCGCAGGCCGCCGACGAGCTGGTGGGCGACCGCGCCCAGGGGGCCCCGGTACGGCACCTGCCCCTCGACGCCCTCGGGGACGAACTCGTCGTCGGCGACGACGTCGTTCTGGAAGTACCGGTCCTTGGAGAACGACCGGGCGCCGGCGCGGGTCTGCTGCGCGCCCAGGCTGCCCATGCCCCGGTAGGACTTGTACTGCTTGCCGTTGACGAAGACGAGCTCCCCGGGGCTCTCCTCGCAGCCGGCCAGCAGGGACCCGAGCATGACCGTGTCGGCCCCCGCGACGAGCGCCTTGGCGATGTCGCCGGAGTACTGCAGGCCGCCGTCGCCGATGACCGGGACGCCGGCCGGGGCGCACGCCTTGGAGGCCTCGTGGATGGCCGTGACCTGCGGGACGCCGACGCCGGCGACCACCCGGGTGGTGCAGATCGAGCCCGGCCCGACCCCCACCTTGACCCCGTCCGCGCCCGCGTCCACGAGGGCCTGGGCCGCGGCCCGGGTGGCCACGTTGCCGCCGACCACGTCGACGTGGGCCACCGACGGCTCGGCCTTGAGGCGGGCTGATCATCTCCAGCACGGCGCGGCTGTGGCCGTGCGCCATGTCGACGACGAGCAGGTCGACGCCGGCCTCGACGAGGAGCATCGCGCGCTTCCAGGCGTCCTCGAAGATGCCGATGGCCGCCGCCACCCGGAGCCGGCCGACCTCGTCCTTGGTGGCCAGGGGGTACTTGTCGGCCTTGGTGAAGTCCTTGACGGTGATGAGGCCGCGCAGGTGGCCCGCCTCGTCCACCAGCGGCAGCTTCTCGATCTTGTGCGTCGACAGCAGGGCCATTGCCTGCTCGGGGTCCGTGCCGACCGGGGCCGTGACCAGCGGCATCCGGGTCATGACCTCCTCGACGCGCCGCGTCGGGTCCGACTCGAAGCGCAGGTCGCGGTTGGTGACGATGCCGAGCAGCACGCCCGCCTCGTCGACCACGGGCAGCCCGCTCACCCGGTAGCGGCCGCACAGCTCGTCCACCTGCTGGAGGCTGGCCGACGGGCTGGTGGTGACGGGGTGGGTGACCATCCCCGCCTCGGACCGCTTGACCAGGTCGACCTGCTGGGCCTGGTCCTCGGCGGACAGGTTGCGGTGCAGCACGCCGAGACCGCCCTGGCGGGCCATGGCGATGGCCATCCGCGACTCGGTGACGGTGTCCATCGCGCTGGACAGCAGCGGGACCTCCACGCTGATCCGCCTCGACACCCGGGAGCGCGTGGTGGCCCCGCTGGGCACCACGTCGCTCTCCCCGGGGAGCAGCAGCACGTCGTCGTACGTCAGGCCGACGGTGGCGAAGGGGTCGTGCGCGGCGGGCGGGGACGGCTCGGTGACCACCTGAGGATGGTAGGCGCTCGGCGGGACGGCCCCGGCCCGGGTGCGGCCCCGTCGCCGCCCCCAGGAGCTAGCCTGCGGGGTCCTCGGCGGCGTCGCCGGACCGGCCTCGGGGCGGCGCGGGGGTGGCGCCGTGGCCGGCGTCCTGCCCGGGTGCCAGGGCAGCGCCGGACAGGCCCTGGGAGGAGCGGCCGGCCCCGTCCCCGCCCGGGGCGCCGCCGCCCGGCGCGCCGCCGCCGCCCGGCGGCGTCCGGGTGACGGTCTTGGTCGGTGCGGCGCCCTGCGTGCGCGTCGGGCCCCCGCGGGGCGGCGTGGCCGGGGGCGCGGTGACCGTGGGCCGCGAGCCCGGCCGGGTCGCGGTCGGGGCCGGCTTCTTCGTGCTGCCTCCCCCCGGGGAGGTCGTCGGGGTGGTCGTCGGCGCGGTGGGCAGGGTGGTCGTCGTGGGCGCCGGCACGGGAGCCGTCGTCGTGGGGGCGGGCGCCGGCTCCTCCACCGGCGGCGTCGCCGTCGGGCGTGCCGTCGGGCCGCCCGGCGCGGGCGTCGCCGGGCCGCCCGGGGTCGGCGTGCGGTCGGGCCGCCCCTGGCCGGGCGCACCGGTCGCGGGGCGTCCGCCGTCGGAGGGCCGGCCGGAGGGGACGTCCTCCGGCGCGGCGGAGGCATCGCGCCCCACGGCGGGGTCGGGCAGCCCGGGGACGTCGGGCCACGGGGGCAGCGGCTGGCCGCTGCGGACGGCGGCCTCCGCGGCGACGACACCCTCCTCGGTGGCGACCAGGGCCCCGGCCAGACCGGCCTGGTCCCCGTCCGGCAGCGCGGCCACGAGCTCCCGGGCACGCTCGAGCAGGGACCGCGCGCCGACGACGTCTCCCTGCTCGGCGGCCAGCCGCGCCGCGACCAGGGTGGCCTCGACGGACTGCACGGACTCCGCGACCGTGCCGGGCCCGGGCGGGGCCGTGTCCTGCGCGCCCAGCCCCACGGCCATCACGGCGATGACGGCGGCCGCCCCGGCGGACAGCGCCCACCAGGGGGTGCGCCGCGCGCGCCGGGGCAGGACCGGGCGCACCCCCGCGGCGAGGTCGTGGCGGGCGGCGTCGGCCGGACGGGCGCGGCGGGCCGGCACCCGGGTGGCGGCCTCGGTCTCGGCGTCGACGACGGCGGCCCAGCCCGCGAGCAGGTGCAGCAGCTCGTCGTCCTCGCGGCCGAGGGGGGCGCGGGCGGCGAGCAGGTCCAGCGCCGTCTCGCTGCGGCGGACCTCGGAGAGCTCGGAAGAGGTGGACCTGCCGGTCCCGTCCTCGCCCGCGGGGCCGGGACGGCCCGAGGGGGGCTGCGCGCTCATCGCCCCTCCTCCTCGGCGAGCATCGCCCGCAGCCGGGCCAGGGCACGGTGCTGGGTGACCCGCACGGCACCGGGCGTCATGCCCAGCGCTGCGGCGGTCTGCTCGGTGCTCATGCCCACGGCGACACGCATGACGAGCACCTCGCGCTGCTGGCCGGGCAGCTGCTCCATGAGGAGGGTGACGTGGTCGGCCTGCAGGCGCAGGACGGCGCTGGCCTCGGGGTCGTCGGCCAGGGCGGTGCTCGCGCTGTCGGGCACCTCGTCGACGACCTGCTCCCGGCCCAGGGCGTGGCGCTGCGCGTCGGCCACCTTGAACCCGGCCACCCGGAAGACGAACGCCTCGAAGGGCCGCCCGGTGTCCTGGTAGTGCGGCAGGGCGGTGAGCACGGCCACGCACACCTCCTGAGCGACGTCCTCCGCGACCACGTCGGCCCCGGGGTAGCCACGCAACCGGGCCCGGCAGTACCGGTGCACGCGTTGGCGCACGCCGGTGATGAGGGTCTCGATCGCGTCGGGCTCCCCCGCCACCGCCCGCGTGACGAGCCGGGACCACAGTCCTCGCTCGTCCGCGTCGACCGGCCGGTCGTGGGAGTCCGTCTCTGTCATCGGAGGAGACCGGGCGACCGTTACAGCGTGTGGCCCAGGACCACGCGGCGCAGCGAGGGCCGGGCGCGGCCGACGACGGACCGACGACGGGTCATCTCCGCTCCGTTCCCCCGGGTGGCTGCCCCCCGGCGGGAGGGCAGGTGGAGCCTACTGCCGCCCTGCTCCCGACCGGCAGGCCGTGCGGGACCGGACGGGCAGGACCGGCCGGTCGGGCAGGTCGGGCCGGTCGGGCGGGACGGGTGCCAGCGGGAGGGTGTCAGCGGACCGGGGTCAGCAGGCCGGGGTCAGCAGGCCGGGGTCAGCAGGCCAGGGTCAGCGGACGAGGCCGAGCCGGAAGCCCGTGGCCACGGCCTGCGCGCGGTCGGCCGCCTCGAGCTTGCGGAACAGGCGGCGGGCGTGGGTCTTGATGGTGTCCTCGGACAGGAACAGCTCCCGGCCGATGGCGGCGTTGCTGCAGCCGCGGGACATGCCGTCCAGCACCTGCACCTCACGCTCGGTGAGGGCGACCGAGGAGCCGGTGCGTCCGCGCGACTGGGCGGGGACCTGGCGGCGGGCGGCCTCGCTGAGCGCGGCGGCCAGGGCGATGGACAGCTCCTCCTGGCTGGCGTCCTTCACCACGTAGCCGCGGGCGCCGGCGGCGATGGCACGGGCCAGCCCGTCGGCGTCCTCGGCCATGGTCGTCATGAGGACGTTGGCCTCGGGGTGGCGGGTGAGCAGGCGCTTGGCCGTCTCCACCCCGCCGATGCCGGGCATCCGGACGTCGAGCAGGACCACGCTGGGACGCTCCACGGGCCAGCGCGACAGCGCCTCCTCGCCGGAGGCGGCCCCCACGACCCGGGTGATGCCGGGCAGGCCCGCGACGGCACGGCGCAGCTGCTCGCGCACGATCGGCGTGTCGTCGACGACCAGGACGGTTGCCACGGGGCGCACCTCTTCTCCGGCACCCGGCGGGTGCTCCACGGTGCTATCGGCACCGCCCGGCGCAGGGTTGAGCCCTTGTCCGCACCGGAAGGCCGGCACGTCCGACGCTCAGGCGCCGACGGCTGCGGTGATGCGGTCGGTGGCCTGGGTGAGGTCGTCCACGCGCTCGACGCCGGGCGGGGTGTCGACGCCGTTCCAGCCCGGACCGCCGAGCAGGAGCAGGGGGCTCGGGCGCAGCCGGGGCAGGTCGTCGAGCTGCTCGGGCTCGCGCACGGCCAGGTAGGCGTAGACGAACACCACCGCGGGCCCGCTGCGGCGCACGGCTGCGGCGAGGGCGGAGCGCGGGACGCGGACCCCGAGCAGGCGCGAGGCCACCCCGCGCTCCGCCAGCGCGGCCGTCAGCACGTGCAGCGGCAGGCCGTGCTGCTCCTGCTCGGCCGCGGCCAGCAGCACAGGACGGGTGTTGCGGGGGTGGCGCAGGCCCGCGGCCACGGTGCGCAGGCTGGACAGGACCGCCTCGGACAGCACGTGCTCGACCTCGACCCCGTCCCCGGTCGAGCGCCAGCGTTCCCCCACCGCGACCAGGACGGGCGCGACGAGGTGGTCCCAGGTCGAGATGGTGCCGTGGCGCTCGATGTGCTGGCGCACCAGGCGGATGCACTCGTGGGAGTCCAGCGCCATCGCGGCCCGGGCCAGGCCGCGGGCGGCCGGGCCGCCGTCGGGCAGGGACACCACACGGCCCCCGCCGGCCCGGGCGCCGGCCCGCGGGGCGGGCACGTCCTCGAACAGCCCGTCGGTCCCGTGCAGGGCGTGCACGGCACCGCCGTGACGGCTGCGCGGCGCCCCGGGGGGACCGACGAGGCCGCCCTCGTCCACGCCCAGGGCGTCGCCGAGGTCGCTGCCCAGCTGGTGCGGCTCGTCCCGGTCCTCCCGGTCGTGGACGTCGTGGCGGTCGAGCTCGTCGTGGCGGTCGTGGCGGATGGAGGTGGCGGTCATGGAGGTGGCGGTCATGGAGGTCGCGGTCATGGAGGTGGCGGTCGAGGTCGCCGAGGTCGGAGGCGAGCTCGGCGGCCAGCCCGGCCTGCAGGTGGGGGTCGTGGGCACGGCTGCCGCCACGGTCGCCGGCGGCCGCACCGCCGACCGGGCCGCCGACGGGGACGGCCCGGGTGGTGAGCGCGGTGACGCTGGCCAGGCCCGGGTCCTCGACGACGTCGCTGGCCCGCGCGATGGAGGCGGCCTCCGACGGCGGGACGCCCTCCAGCGTGAGGCGGCGCATGATCATCAGACGGGAGACGTCGGTCCCGGAGTAGCGACGGTGCGCCCCTGCGGTGTGCTCCGACGGACCGAGGCCGTAGCGCCTGTCCCAGGTGCGCAGCGTGGCCGGGGCGACCCCGAGCCGGCGGGCGACGGCAGCCACGGTCAGCATCGGCCGGGGGACCGTGTCCCCGCCCCGACGACCTGCTGGTGCCTCTGCCATGGCGCGATTGTGTCGAGGCCGGACGGTGATCGCATGTCCAACACCCGGATCGCGCATGAAACCCCCCGCTCCGGGGGATGGCTGAGTCACGAGGCCGCCCAGGGCGGCACAGATCGATCCTGAACAGGTTCTGCACAGGCCTTGAACAATGGCTGAAGCGGTTGCTAGGTTGTTCAGGACAGAAGTACCGGACCGGGACGTAACCGGCACCGGGAGCCCCGGGCCGCGAGCGGCCGCCACGTGCACCACACCGCAGGAGGAACTCATGGCCGAGATCTCGAGACTGCCCGGACCCGTCGCCGAGCTGTGGGAGTGGCAGATGGACGGCGCCTGCCGCGGCGAGGAGACGACGCTGTTCTTCCACCCCGAGGGCGAGCGCGGACCGGCGCGGCGGGACCGCGACGCGGCCGCCGTGGCCATCTGCCAGGCCTGCCCGGTCATGGTGCAGTGCCGCGCCCACGCCCTCGCCGTCCGTGAGCCCTACGGCGTGTGGGGCGGCATGACCGAGGACGAGCGCGAGGCCGCCTACACCCGCGGGCGCCGTCTCGCCGCCGTCAGCTGACCCGGCCCGTCCTGCCCACCTGATCCGCCCGCGCCCTCGGCGCGGCCCCGGTCCCCGGGCTCCTGCACCCGGGCACCGGACCACGGAGGCCCCCACCGCTGCGGCGGTGGGGGCCTCTGTCGTCCCGGGCGAGGGCCTGGGGAGGCCCGCGCGAGGGCCCGGCCGCCCCGCACGCACGGAGGCCCCCGCCGTCCCCGGCGAGGGCCTCTGTCGTGCACCCGGGTCAGGACCCCGGGGCGGTGCGTGGTGCTGGTGCGTCAGTGCGAGTGGCCGTGGCCGCCGTGGCCGGCGTCCTCGGTCGGCTCGGGCTTGTCGACGACGAGCGCCTCGGTCGTCAGCACCATGGCGGCGATGCTCGCCGCGTTGCGCAGGGCGGCCTTGGTGACCTTCACCGGGTCGACGATCCCGCCGGCGATGAGGTCGGTGTACTCGCCGGTCGCCGCGTCCAGGCCCTGGCCCGGGGGCAGCGCCGCGACCTTGTCGACGACGACGGAGCCCTCGTGGCCCGCGTTGGAGGCGATCCACCACAGCGGCTTGGAGATCGCGCGGCGCACGATGGCGACGCCGACGGCCTCGTCGCCGGTGCGGCCGAGGTCGCCCTCGAGCGCGGTGCGGGCGTGGACGAGGGCGGAGCCGCCGCCGGCGACGATGCCCTCCTCGATGGCGGCCCGGGTCGCGGACACGGCGTCCTCGACGCGGTGCTTGCGCTCCTTGACCTCGACCTCGGTGTGGCCGCCGACCTCGATGACCACGACGCCGCCGGAGAGCTTGGCGAGGCGCTCCTGGAGCTTCTCGCGGTCCCAGTCGGAGTCGGTGCGCTCGATCTCGGCCTTGATCTGGTTGACGCGGGCGCTCACGGCGTCCGCCTCGGCGCCGCCGTCGACGATGGTCGTGTCGTCCTTGGTGACGACGATGCGACGGGCGGAGCCCAGCACGTCGAGGCCGACGGTCTCCAGGTCCAGACCGACGTCGGCGGTGACGACCTGCGCGCCGGTCAGCACGGCCATGTCCTGCAGCATCGCCTTGCGGCGGTCCCCGAACCCGGGGGCCTTGACCGCGACGGCGGTGAAGGTGCCGCGGATCTTGTTGACGACCAGCGTGGACAGCGCCTCGCCCTCGATGTCGTCGGCGACGACGAAGAGGGGCTTGGAGGTCTGCAGGACCTTCTCCATCAGCGGCAGGAGCTGCTTGACGGTGGAGACCTTGCCGCCGACGAGCAGCACGTGGGCGTCGGTGAGGACGGCCTCCATGCGCTCGGTGTCGGTGACCATGTACGGGGACAGGTAGCCCTTGTCGAACTGCATGCCCTCGGAGAACTGCAGGGTCACACCGGTGGTGGAGCCCTCCTCGACGGTGATGACGCCGTCGCGGCCGACCTTGTCGAACGCCTCGGCGAGGGTCTCGCCGACGGTCGGGTCCTGGGCGGAGACGGTGGCGACGTGGGCGACCGACGCGGAGTCGGTGACCTCGACGGCGATGTCGTCCAGGCGCGCCTCGAGGGCGGCCACGGCGGCGTCCATGCCCCGCTTGAGGCCGCCGGGCGAGGCGCCCGCGGCCACGTTGCGCAGGCCCTCGTGGACCATGGCCTGGGCCAGCACGGTGGCGGTGGTGGTGCCGTCGCCGGCGACGTCGTTCGTCTTGGTCGCGGCCTCCTTCGCCAGCTGCGCGCCGAGGTTCTCGAAGCGGTCCTCGAGCTCGATCTCGCGGGCGATGGTGACGCCGTCGTTGGTGATGACGGGCGGGCCGAAGGACTTGGCGAGGACGACGTTGCGCCCCTTCGGCCCGAGGGTGACCTTGACCGCGTCGGCGAGGGCGTCGACGCCGCGCTCGAGCGCCTTCCGGGCGGTCTCGTCGTAGGACAGGCTCTTGCTCATGTCACTCCTGGTGGTGGTGCGGGGGTGGCCGGTGGCCACGGGTGGGTGGAGCCGTGCGTGGAGGAGCCGGACGGGCCCTGGGGGCCTCGTCGGGGACGCGTGCAGCGACGGACGCCGCCCGCGGCCGGGTGGCCGGGGCGGCGTCGTCAGCGCTGCGTCACGACCGGAGAGGTCGTCTCAGCTCACTTCTCGATGACAGCGAGGACGTCGCGGGCGGAGAGGATGAGGTACTCCTCGCCGCCGTACTTGACCTCGGTGCCGCCGTACTTGCTGTAGAGCACGACGTCGCCGACCTTGACGTCGAGCGGGATGCGCTTCTCGCCGTCGTCGTCGAAACGACCCGGGCCCACCGCAAGGACGGTGCCCTCCTGGGGCTTCTCCTTGGCGGTGTCGGGGATGACCAGCCCGGAGGCGGTCGTCTGCTCGGCCTCGAGCGTCTGGACGACGATCCGGTCCTCGAGCGGCTTGATGGAGACAGCCACGTGCTGCACCTCTTTCGCGACTAGCTGCCGGCCGACCGACTGGTCGACCGAGTGGTCTGGTCCGCCGTGGACGGGACGTCGTCGCGGGTGCCGACCCGTCGTCAGGCGATTGGCACCCGATGCCGTCGAGTGCCAGGTCTGACACTAACCACGGGCTGGCACTCGGTCAACCGGAGTGCCAGTCCTGGCGCGTCCCGCCACCCGCGCGGGGCAGCCGGGCCGGGCTGGCAGGATCGGGCCATGGCCGCCGCGGAGGACGTCACCCCGGTGCTGCGCCCCGACGGGTGGGCCCTGCTGGAGGCCCTGCCGCCCTACGACCCGGCCACCGCCCTGGGCCTGGGCGCCCGGCTGCGCGAGGCGGGCACCCCGCCGGAGACCGTGGCCGCCGCGCTCACCCAGTCCCGGCTGCGCGCGGCCGCCCGGGCCAAGGTCGGCGGCTTCGCCGACCTCATGCTGTTCACCTCCGAGGGCCTGGAGCAGGCCACCCGGCTCCCCGTCGCCGCCCGGCACGCGGACCGGCTGCGCCGGGCCGGCGCCACGCGCGTGGTCGACCTCGGGTGCGGGATCGGCGTGGACGCGATGGCCGTGGCCGGGATGGACCTGGCCGTGGACGCGGTCGAGCGGGACCCGGCCACCGCCGCCGTGGCCACGGTCAACCTCCGTCACTTCCCCCGGGCGGCCGTGCACCTGGCCGACGTCGCCGACTTCCCCGACGTCCTGCCGGTCGCGCGTCCCGGGAGCCCCGGCGGGGTGGACGCCGCGTGGGTCGACCCCGCCCGGCGCCGGGACGGCCGGCGGCTGCACGAGCCCGAGCAGTGGTCCCCTCCCCTGTCGTGGGCGCTCGCGCTGCCGGGGACCGGCGTGAGCAGCGTCGGCATCAAGGCCGCCCCGGGCATCGAGCACGCCCTGGTCGCGCCGGGCGGGCCGGCCGCGGGCTGGACCGCGGCCTGGACCTCGGTCGACGGCGACGTGGTGGAGGCGGTGCTGTGGTGGGGCGGCGCGGCCGAGGCCGGCGCCACCCGCTCGGCCACGGTGCTGCGCACGGTCCGCGGCCCGGACGGCGAGGCCGGCGAGCAGGTGCAGGAGGCGGGGACGCTCACCGACGCCGGGCTCGGTACCGCCCCGGTGGGCGGGATCGGCTCGTACCTGCACGAGCCGGACGGCGCCGTGATCCGGGCCGGGCTGGTGGCCCACGTGGCCGAGCAGCTCGGCGGGCGGCTCCTGGACCCGATGATCGCCTACGTCACCACCGACGAGCCGCTGCGCAGCCCGTTCGCCCGCTCCTACGCCGTGCACGCCGTCCTGCCCTGGGGCCTCAAGCGGCTGCGGTCGTACCTGCGCGAGCGCGGGGTGGGCCGGGTCACCGTCAAGCGCCGCGGCAGCCCCGTCGAGCCGGAGGAGCTGCGCCGGGCGCTGCGCCTGGACGGCGACGGGGAGGCCACCGTGGTCCTCACCCGCCGCGGCGACGAGCGCATCGTGCTCGTCTGCGACCCGCTGGTCTGAGGGGACCGGCCTCAATAACGGCCCCAGCCCGGACCTCAGCCCTGGACGCGGGTGACGGGCAGCGAGGGGTCGGTGCCGAGGTCCCAGCCGGACGGCTCCCGGCCCGCGGCCACGAGCAGCGAGCCCAGGGCCGCGACCATGGCGCCGTTGTCCGTGCACAGCCCGGGCCGCGGCACCCGCACCACCAGGCCCGCCCGCTCGGCCCGCTGCTGGACCAGCGCGCGGAGCCGGCTGTTGGCCGACACCCCGCCGCCCAGGAGCAGGTGCTGGACCCCCTCCGCCTGGCAGGCGGCGACGGCCTTGGCGCTCAGCACGTCGACCACGGCCTCCTGGAAGGACGCCGCGACGTCGGCCACCGGCACCTCGCGGCCCTCGTCCCGCGCGCGCTCCACCCAGCGGGCCACCGAGGTCTTGAGGCCGGAGAAGGAGAAGTCGTGGCGGTGGTCGGTGCCGTCGCGCGCGGTGGCACCCGCGCCCGTGAGCCCGCGGGGGAACCGCACGGCCCCGGGGTCGCCGTCCCGCGCGACCCGGTCCACGTGGGGCCCGCCGGGGAAGGGCAGGCCGAGCAGCCGGGCCACCTTGTCGAACGCCTCGCCGGCCGCGTCGTCGAGCGTGGAGCCGAGCACGGCGACCTCGGCGGTGACGTCGTCCACGCGGAGCAGGCTGGAGTGCCCGCCCGAGACCAGCAGGGCGACGGCCGGCTCCGGGAGCGGGCCGTGCTCGAGGGTGTCGACCGCGACGTGCGCCGCGAGGTGGTTGACCCCGTACAGCGGGACGCCCAGGCCCAGGGCGACGGCCTTGGCCGCGGACACCCCGACCACGAGGGCACCGGCGAGCCCGGGACCGCTGGTCACCGCGACGGCGTCGACGTCGCCCAGGGCGACCCCGGCGTCGGCGAGCGCCCGGTCCAGGGTGGGCAGCACGGCCTCCAGGTGGGCCCGGCTGGCCACCTCCGGGACGACGCCGCCGAACCGGGCGTGCTCGTCGACGCTGCTGGCCAGCGCGTCGGCCAGCAGCGTGCCGCCCGCGACCAGGCCGACCCCGGTCTCGTCGCACGAGGTCTCGAAGCCCAGCACCAGGGGGCCGTCCGGCCGGCTCACCGGACGCCCCCCGCGGCCGTCCCCGTGGTCCCGGTCGCCTCGGTCGTCCCCGTGGTCCCGGTCGTCCCGGCGGGCAGGTCGAGGCGCATGAGCAGGGCCGCGACGCGCTCCCCGCCCGGCTCGGCGGGCGAGTAGTACCCGGGCCGGCGGCCCTGGCGGCGGAACCCGGAGCCCTCGTAGAGCCCGACCGCCACGGGGTCGTGCTCGCGGACCTCGAGGTCGAGCCGTCGGGCCCCGGCCTGGCGCGCGACGTCGACGGCCACCTCCAGCAGGTGCCGCCCGAGACCCGTCCCGCGGTGCCCGGGCGACACGGCGACCGTCTGGAGCTCGGCGTCGGTGCCGTGCACGGAGACGCCGAGGTAGCCGAGCAGCGACCCGGCCTCGTCGCGCAGCACGCGGTACCGGCGGCCCTCCTGGCCCATCTCGGACAGGAACGACTCCCGGGTCCAGGCGTCCGGGCCGAAGGACGGGACCTCGATCTCGCGGACGTCGTCGAGGTCCCACCAGCGCATCGGGGACACGGTGGCAGGGCGCGCGGCAGTGGCTGCGGGCGCGCTCATCCGGACACCCGCTTGGGGCTGCCCGGCTCCTGCACGTCGGGGCGGCGCAGGTACAGCGGGTCGGCCGGCAGCGGCTGCGGGCCGGTGCCGGCCAGGCCGTCCCGGGCCAGCGCCGCGACCCACGCGGCGGACGGCTGGAGCGGGAGCAGGACGTCCGGGCCGGCGCCGGTCGCCTCGAGCAGGACGGTGGCACCGGCGGCGCGCAGGGCGTCGGCGTACATCGCGGCCCCGCCGCCCAGGACCGGTGCGCCCGCCTCGACGGCGGCCGCGGCCAGCGTCGCCGGGTCGGAGACCTGCGGGTCCCCGAGCCTGCGGCCGTCGCGGTAGCGGGCCCAGTACACCTCTCGGCGCCGGGCGTCGGTGGCCACGAGGACCGCCCCGGGCGCGCCGGCGGCGACGGCCTGGGCGGCCAGCGCGTCCAGGCCGCACACCCCGTGCACCCGCACCCCGACGACGTGCGCGAGGGCGCGCGCGGTGACCAGGCCCGCGCGCAGGCCGGTGAAGGGCCCCGGCCCGACGCCCGCGGCGACCGCGGTGAGGTCGGCGGGGACGGCCCCCGCCTCGGCCAGCACGGCCTTGATGGTCGGGGCGAGCAGCTCGGCCGGGCGGTTGCCCTCGTGCACCTCGTGCAGGGCCAGCGGGCGCGACGGCGGGTCGTGCTCCCCCAGCAGGGCCACCGACACGGTGGACGTCGAGGTGTCCAGGGCGAGGATCAGCACGGGGCGGCCTCCTGCAGGGCCTCGAGGAGGCGTCCGGTGCGGTCGGGGCCGAGCCCCACCGGGCGCACGGTGACCGTGCGGGGCTCGTCGCCCGGCACGTCGGGGTCGCCCGGCACGTCGGGGTCGCCCGGCCCGGCCGGCTGGTCCGGGTCGTCCTGCCGGTCGGCGGGGGCGGCCGGTCGCGGCGCGCGGGCCAGGCCCACCTCGACGCGGGCGGGGCTGAGGCGCTCGGCCAGGCCCTGGCCCCACTCGACGACGACGACCGAGCGGTCCAGGTCGGAGTCCAGGTCGAGGTCGTCCAGCTCGAGCGCCCCGTCGAGGCGGTAGGCGTCCACGTGCACCAGCGCGGGGCCGTCCGGGCGCGGTCCGGCGGGGTCGGGCCGCTGGTGGCGGGCCAGCACGAAGGTGGGCGAGGTGACCGGCGCGGTCACGCCGAGCCCCAGGGCCAGGCCCTGGACGAAGGTCGTCTTGCCCGCCCCCAGCGGCCCGTCGAGGACGACGACGTCGCCGCCGGACAGCCGGAGCCCGAGGGCCCGGGCCAGCGTCCGGGTGGCGTCGGCGGCCGGGGCAGACGACCCGGAGCAGGTTCCCGTCGGGCGTCTCCCCCGTGCCCCGGGGCGCGGGACCGGCGGCGGTGTCAGGCACCCCGCTCGACCTCCTCGCGGCGCCGGCCGCGGCCGGCCTCCTCGTGGGCGCGGGTCTCGCGCGGCTCCCGGCCGACCAGCCGCTGGACCGTCTCCGCGGCCCGGCGCCGCACGGTCGCGGGCCGGGGCGCCGGCTCCGGGTCGGCCGCGGGGAACGCCTCGAGCGCGCGGGCGACCAGGTCGAGCACGTGGCCCGACACCACGTCGGGGTGCTCGAGCATCACCAGGTGCCCGGCCTGGCGGACCACGACGTGCTCGGCGTGCGGCAGGGCGCGGACGATGGCCTCGGAGTGCCGCGGCGGGGTCATGAGGTCGCGGTCGCCGACGAGGACGAGCGTGGGCAGCGCGTCCATCACCGCCAGCGCGTCCTTCTCGTCGTGCTCGGTGAACCCGGGGAGGAAGTCCCGGACGACCTCGATGGAGGTGTCGGCGATGATGCGCGCGACGAACCGGGTGAGCTCGGGCGGGACGGGCGAGGCGAAGGACCACCGGCGCACGATGAGGCGCTCGACGTCGGCCACCATCCGTCGCCCGCGCAGCACGAGCTGCGGCTGGCGGGACAGCAGGGCGAGCAGGTTCGGGGCGACCCGGGTCACCGCTCCCCCGCCGGGCAGCCCGAAGTCGAGCGTGGACAGGTCCCCCGCGCTCGTGGCCACCAGCCCGACCCCGTGCACGCGTGCCCCGAACAGCTCCGGGTGCTGGTGGGCGAGGCTCATGACCGTCATGCCGCCCATGGAGTGCCCGACGAGCACGACCGGGCCGTCGGGGACGTGGGCGTGCAGCACGGCGGCCAGGTCGGCCCCGAGCCGCCCGATCCGGGAGCTGCCCGCCGGGCCGACGTCGGAGCGCCCGTGGCCGCGCTGGTCGTAGGTGACCACGCGGTAGCGCCCGCGCAGGGCGAGGCGCTGGAAGTGCCACGACTGCGAGCTGAGGCCGTAGCCGTGGACCAGGACCACCGTCATCGCGGGCGGGGCGCCGCCCTCGGGCCGGCCCGGCTCGTCCACCTCGACGTGCAGGCGCACGCCGTCGTCGGTGTGCAGCTCGTACTCCTCGCCGTGCACCGTGCCGAGCAGGGCCAGGCCCTCCCGGTCGAAGACGGCGTCGACGTCGCGGCGGCGGGCGCGCAGCCGGTCGGCGGTGATGCCCGCCGCCACCCCGGCCCCGGCCGCGGCGAGGCCCGCGCCGAGCCCGATGAGCCGCCAGGGCGTCGCGCCGCTCACCACGCGCTGCCCCCGTCGCCGAGGTCGGGCAGGGTCGGCTCGTCCTCGGGCAGGAGCACGTCGCCCGCGCCGGTCCAGCGCCGGGGCAGCCGCGCGCCCAGCCGGGCGACGACCTCGTAGGAGATCGTGCCGGCGGCCACGGCCCAGTCCTCCGCGGTCGGCTCGCCGAGGGTGCCGGGACCCAGGACGACGACGTCGTCGCCGACGTCCTCGCGGGCGCCCGGCCCCAGGTCGACGAGGACCTGGTCCATGCAGACGCGGCCGACCACCGGTACCCGGCGGCCCTCGGCGCCCCCCACCCACACCTCGGCGCGGCCGGTCGCCGAGCGGGGCAGCCCGTCGGCGTAGCCCATGGGCACCAGCCCGAGCACGGTGTCCTGCGCGGGGGCCCAGACGTGGCCGTAGGAGACGCCCTCCCCCGCGGCGACCGGGCGCACGTGCGCGAGCCGGGAGCGCAGCGTGAGGGCGGGACGCAGCCCGAGCTCGGCCGGCCCGGCCAGCTCCGGCACCGGGGACAGGCCGTACACCGCCAGGCCGGGGCGCACGAGGTCCAGGTGGAGGTCGGGCCGGGTGAGCGTCGCGGCGGAGTTGGCCAGGTGCCGCAGCCCCGGCCGCAGGCCCGCCTCGCGCAGCACGTCGACCGCCCCCGAGAACGCGGCGGCCTGCCGGTCCACGGTGGGGTGTCGGGGGGAGTCGGCCCAGGCCAGGTGGCTGAACACGCCGCTGACGGCGACGAGCCCCGCCCGCTCGGCCTCCGCCAGGCTGCGCGCGACGGCCGGCAGGTCGGCCAGGTCCACGCCGTTGCGGTGCAGCCCGGTGTCGACCTTGACGTGGAGGTCCGCGACCTGGCCGCTCGCGCGGGCGGCGGCGACGACGGCCTCGACGTGGCGGGGGTGGGACACCCCGAGGGTGACCTGGCGGCGCAGCGCGGCGGCCACCGGGGCGGCGTCGCCCGACAGCAGCCACGCCAGCAGCGGCGCGTCGACGCCGGCCTCGCGCAGCCGGAGCGCCTCGTCGAGCTGGGCCACCCCGAGCCAGGAGGCTCCCCCGGCCAGCGCCGCCCGGGCCACGGGCACCAGGCCGTGGCCGTAGGCGTCGGCCTTGACGACCGCCATGACCGCGGTGCCCGTGCTCCGGGCGAGCGAGGCGACGTTGCTCGCCACGGCGTCCAGGTCGACCTCGACGTGGCCCGTCCCGACGTCGGCCCCGGCGGCCAGGTCGGCCTGCAGGTGGGCGTCCACGTGCGTGTGCGGCCGGGCGGGAGCGCGGTCGGCGGGCAGGGGGCCCCCCAGGTCGGGGGCGTCGGTCCGTGCGGTCACGTCACCCATGGTCCCAGGAGCGCGGCCGGGCGCCCGCCACGACCCCGGCCAGCGCGTCGGCCACGGCGCCCGCGCGCAGCGGCCCGGCCCCGTCGCCGGCCCCGGCCGACGGCCCGCCGGCCGCGCGCCACGCGGCGACCGCGTGGACGTGGGCCGCGAGCACCCCCGCGACGTGCGGGGCGAGCCCGGCGGCGAGCAGCGTGCCCGCCAGGCCCGCCAGCACGTCGCCCGCGCCCGCGGTGGCCAGCGACGGCGGGCCGCCCGGCACCACGACGGTCCTGCCGCCGGGCCCGACCACGAGGGTGTCCGGTCCCTTGAGCAGCACCGTGGCGCCGGTGCGGCGGGCGGCGGCCCGCGCGGCCTCCCAGGGTCCCTGCACCGCGGCGGACGGCTCGTCCAGCGCCTCCAGCAGCCGGTCCAGCTCCCCGGCGTGCGGGGTGAGCAGGAGCCGGCCGGGGTCGTGCAGGGTGCCGTCGGCCACGGCGCGGCCGAGCCCGGCCAGCGCCCCGGCGTCCACCACGGCCGGCTCGTCGGCGCGGAGCAGGACGTGGGCCACCCGGGGGTCCTCCGGGCCGGACGTCCCGGGGCCGGCCACCCACGCCTGCACCCGGCCGGCCTGCCCGAGCGGCTGGACGACGACCTCGGGCACGGCCTGCAGCACGAGCGCGGCCAGGCCGGGGGCGTCCTCGGGCGGCACGAGGCGGACCATCCCCACGCCGGCCCCGGCGGCGGCGCGGGCCACGAGCACCGCGGCGCCCGGGTAGGCGGCCTCCCCCGCGGCCACGCCCAGCACCCCCCGGGCGTACTTGTCGGCCGTGCGCCACGACCACGGCCACGCCCCGCCCACCACGTCGGCCGGCTCGTCCCGCGCCGCGGGCACCCGCAGCCGCGCGAGCGCCGGCCGCGCCGGCAGGTGCGGCCGCAGGCCGAGGGGGACCACGACGAGCCGGCCCACCAGCGGGCGGGCCTCCGGCAGCAGCAGCCCCGGCTTGGCGACCCCGAAGGTCACGGTGAGGTCGGCGGCGAGCACCGGCCCCTCGACCGCCCCGGTCGCCGGGTCGAGCCCGCTGGGCAGGTCGCAGGCCACCACGAGCGGCGGGCGCGCCCCGGCGAGCAGGTGCTGCAGGACGGTCGCCGCCGGCCCGCGCACCGCGCCGGCGGCCCCGATCCCGAGCACGCCGTCCACGACGAGGTCCGCCACGGCGAGCTCGTCGGCGAGCGGGGCGGGCAGCGGCCCGTCGGGCAGCGCCACCACCCGTCCCCCGGCCCGGCGCAGGGCGGCGGCCCCGGGCTCGTGGTGGCGCGGCGCGCACAGCAGGGCCGAGCACGCCGACCCCGCGGCCCCGCAGCCGCGCCCGGCCAGCAGCGCGTCCCCGCCGTTGTGGCCGGGCCCCACGAGCAGCACGGCGCGCGCGCCGGCGACCCGGCCGCGGGACCGCCGGAGGCCGTCGAGGCAGGCCGCGGCCAGCCCCGCCGCGGCCACGGCCATAGGTCGGCCCCCTCGGCGAGCCGCGCGGCGTCGGCGGCGGCGACGTCCGCGCGGGTCCCACGCGGGCTCGAGGTACGGGTCGAGGTGCTGCTCCACGGCGCTCACCCCTCGGCGATGCAGGTCGCCGAGGCGATCCCGGCGTCGTGGGACAGGCTCAGGTGCAGCCGGCGCACCCCGAGCTGCGCCATCCGCGCCGCCACGGTGCCGATGGCCCGCACCGTCGGGGCGGCGCCGACCTCGCGGGTGACCGTGCAGTCGTGCCAGCGCATCCCCACCGGCGCGCCGAGCGCCTTGGCGATGGCCTCCTTGGCCGCGAAGCGCGCCGCCAGCGACGCCGGGGGCAGGTCGCGCTCCTCGGGGGTGAACAGCCGCGTCCGCAGGGCGGGCGTGCGGCGCACCTGCGCCATGAAGCGCTCGATGTCGACCACGTCGGTGCCCACGCCCACGATCACCGGTCCGCCCTGCGCCCTGCCCGCCCCGGCCTCACTCGACGGTCACGCTCTTGGCCAGGTTGCGGGGCTGGTCGACGTCCAGCCCCTTGGCCGTGGCCAGCTCGCACGCGAACACCTGCAGCGGCACCACCGTGACCAGCGGCGCCAGCAGCGGCGGGCTGGCCGGCACGCGGACGATCTCCTCGGCGTAGGGCACGACGTCCTCGTCGCCCTCCTCGGCGATGACGATGGTGCGGGCCCCCCGGGCGCGGATCTCCTGGATGTTGGAGATGACCTTGCTGTGGATGGAGTCCGGGCCGTGCGGGCTGGGCACGACGACGAAGACCGGCTGGCCGGGCTCGATGAGGGCGATCGGCCCGTGCTTGAGCTCGCCGGCCGCGAAGCCCTCGGCGTGGATGTAGGCGAGCTCCTTGAGCTTGAGCGCGCCCTCGAGCGCCACGGGGTAGCCGACGTGGCGGCCCAGGAACAGCACGGAGCGGGTGTCGGCCATCCAGCGGGCGATGCGGCGCACCTCGTCGGAGGAGTCGAGGACCTTCTGCACCTTGTCGGGCATGGCCTGCAGCTCGCGCATGACCTCGGCCACCGCGGCCGGCTCCATCCGCCGCTGCACCTGCGCGAGGTACAGCCCGAGCAGGTAGGTCGCGGTGATCTGGGCGAGGAACGCCTTGGTGCTGGCCACCGCCACCTCGGGCCCGGCGTGCGTGTAGAGCACCCCGTCGGCCTCGCGCGGGATGGTCGAGCCGTGGGTGTTGCAGATCGCGAGCACGGTGGCCCCGAGCCCGCGGGCGTGCCGCACGGCCATGAGGGTGTCCATGGTCTCGCCGGACTGGCTGATGGCCACCACGAGCGTGCGGGGCCCGATGACCGGGTCGCGGTAGCGGAACTCGTGGGAGTACTCGACCTCGACGGGCAGCCGCGACCAGCGCTCGAGCGCGTACTTGGCGATCATCCCGGCGTAGCAGGACGTGCCGCAGGAGACGATGACGACCTTGTCCACCTCGGCCAGCACGTGCTCGTCGATGCGCATCTCGTCCAGCACGAGCCGGCCGTCGAGGTCGGAGCGGGCCCGGAGGGTGTCGGCCACGGCCTGCGGCTGCTCGTCGATCTCCTTGGCCATGAACGTCGCGTAGCCGCCCTTCTCGGCGGCCGCGGCGTCCCAGGTGACCGTGAACGGCCGGCCCTGCACGGGGGCGCCGGAGAAGTCGGTGATCCGGAAGCCGTCGGGGCGGACCTCGACGACCTGGTCCTCGCCGAGCTCGACGGCCTCGCGGGTGTGGTCGATGAACGCGGCGACGTCGCTGCCCAGGTACGTCGCGTCCTCGGCCACGCCGATGACCAGCGGCGAGCTGCGGCGGGCGCCGACGACGACCTCGGGGTCCTCGCGCCACACCGCGAGCAGCGTGTAGGCGCCCTCCAGCCGCCGGACCACCTCGTGCATCGCCCCGGCCAGGTCGGTGCCCCCGGCGGCGAGGCGGCGCCCGAGCAGGTGCGCGACGACCTCGGTGTCCGTCTCCGAGGCCAGCGCGACGCCCTCGGCGGTGAGCTCGGCCCGCAGCGCGGCGAAGTTCTCGATGATGCCGTTGTGGATGACGGCGACGGCACCGTCCTCGGACAGGTGCGGGTGCGCGTTGGCGTCGGTGGGCCCGCCGTGGGTGGCCCAGCGGGTGTGGCCGATGCCCGCCGCGGCGGAGAACGCGGCGACGGGGGCGTCGGTCTCGGCCGTGGTCACCGCGTCGACGAGGCGGGCCAGGCGGCCCGAGCGCTTGGTGACGTGGATCCCGTCCGCGTCGACCAGGGCGACCCCGGCCGAGTCGTAGCCGCGGTACTCCAGGCGTCGCAGACCCCCGAGCACCACGTCCAGCGCCTTCGGCGCACCCGCCCTGCCGCTGACGCCGACGATGCCGCACATGGTCGCCGAGTCTAGGAGCAGCCGGTCGCGCCGGTGCCCCGCGCCGGGCCGGGCGGGGCAGGATGGGGTGGTGGCCGCCCCCCCGCCCGTGACGCCCGCCGTGACGCCCGGCCCGGCGCGGGGCCCCGGCGCCGACCCGGCCCACGGTGGCCCGGGGGCCGAGGACGCGGCGTCGCCGTACGTGGAGTTCGACCGCGAGGCGTGGAGCCGGCTGCGCCGCAGCACCCCGCTGACGCTCGGCCCGGACGACGTCGCCCGGCTGCAGGGTCTCGGCGACCGGGTGGACGTGAGCGAGGTCGAGGAGGTGTACCTGCCCCTGTCGCGGCTGCTCACCCTGTACGTCGAGGCCAACGACGGCCTGCGCGAGGCCACGTCCACGTTCCTCGGCGAGCACCCGCCGGCCCGGACCCCGTACGTCATCGGGGTGGCCGGCTCGGTGGCCGTCGGCAAGTCCACCACCGCCCGCCTGCTGCGCGAGATGCTCGCCCGCTGGCCCACCACGCCGCGCGTGGAGCTGGTCACCACCGACGGGTTCCTCTACCCCAACGCCGAGCTCGAGCGCCGCGGGCTCATGGGCCGCAAGGGCTTCCCCGAGTCCTACGACCGCCGCGCCCTGCTCCGCTTCGTGCAGGCCGTGAAGTCCGGCCGCTCGATGGTGAGCGCCCCGGTGTACAGCCACCTCACCTACGACATCGTCCCCGGCGCCCAGGTCACCGTCCGGCGCCCGGACATCCTCGTGGTCGAAGGCCTCAACGTCCTGCAGCCGGCGCGGGTGCGCAGCGACGGCCGGCAGGGCGTGGCCGTCAGCGACTTCTTCGACTTCTCCATCTACGTCGACGCCCGGGTCGACGACGTGCGGTCCTGGTACGTCGACCGCTTCCTGCGGCTGCGGCAGACCGCGTTCGCCCGGCCCGAGTCGTACTTCCGCCGCTACGCCGACCTGTCGGACGAGCAGGCCCGGGCGACGGCGATGCGGATCTGGCACGACATCAACGAGCGCAACCTGCGCGAGAACGTCCTGCCCACCCGCGGCCGCGCGAGCCTCGTCCTCACCAAGGGCCCCGACCACTCCGTGCGGCGGGTCCGGCTCCGCAAGGTCTAGCCCGGGGCGCGGTCCAGCCGGAGCGTGACGAGGAAGCCCACCGGGCCGCCCTCCGGGTCGTCGCTGCCGCCCGCGCTGCTGGCCACGGGCGAGAGCCGGCCGGACCCGCGCTCGCGCACCAGCACCCGCGAGCCCGGGTGCTGCGGCACGCGCCGGCCGTCGAGGCGGCGCAGCCCGGTCACCGTGCCGCGGGCCTCGGGAGGCTGCTCGTGCTCCTCGTGGTGCCGCTCCCAGCCGTCCAGCGGCACGGGGACGGCGAGCAGGCCGTCGGCGTCGAACGGCACGCTGCCGGCCTCCCGGCGCACGTGCAGGACGGCCGGGCGGCCCACCCGCAGCTCGTCCCCGCAGCACTCCTGCTCCCACCCGGCGACCCAGACGACGACCTCGGCGCCCGGCGCCCACCCGCTCACGTCAGCCGGAGCTGCCACAGCGGGTAGAGCGCGACCGGGACGAAGCCCATGGCGCGGTTGACCCGGAGCATCGGCCCGTTCTCCAGCGCGTTCCACGTCTGCACCCGCTCCACGTCGGGCATGGCGGCCTCGAGCGCGCGGAGGTTGGCCGCCTTGACCACGATGCCCAGGCGCCGGCCGCGGTGCTCGGGCACGACGATGGTGTCGAACTGGTAGGCGATGCGGGGCAGCCGGGTGTCGCGGCCGATCTCGCTGAAGGCGACCATCTGCCCGCTGGCCTCGTGCACGGCGCCGGCGCCGACCACCTGCAGGCCCCGGCGCTGCCAGTCCGCGTAGGTCTCGCGGACCCGGTCGGCGTCCCACACCTCGGGGCGCCAGTCCATGTCGCCGAGCGGCGGGTCCGTGCTCATCCGCGCGGCGAGCACGGCACGGTCGTCGAGGAGGTCCTCCGGCGGGAGGCCGGTCCAGGCCCGGGTCGTGTACCCGTCGGCGTGGGTGCCGACCTCCGCCTCGACGGCGGCGAGGACGGCCTCGTCCACGGGCAGGCGGACCTGGCTGCGGAGCTCGGTCTGCGCCACGACGGCCCCGGCGGCGGTCGCGAACGACGTCCCGGGACCGGGCAGGCCCCGGGTGCTGACGCCGCTGTCGGCCACGGCGCGCTCGTGCAGCGCCCACGTGGCCTCGGGGTCGAGCCGGACCGCCGTGCCGCAGACCACGGTGTCGCGGCCCTGGTCGCGCACGGTCGCGACCACCCGGTCCAGCAGCGCCCGGGCGTGGCCCCGGCCGCGGTGCTCGGGGTGCGTGCCGAGCTCCAGCTCGACGAGGTGCGTGTTGTCGCGCACCGGCAGGAACGCCTTGGCCACGGCCACGACCTGCTCGTCCTCCACCACGGCCCAGGCCCGCTGGTGGCCGTTGTGGGTCCGCCAGGACACGGCGTGCCAGCCGGGGTCCTGCGGCTCGTAGGCGTCGTCGCCGACGGCCTCGCGGTCCAGGTCCTCCAGGAGCTGCACCATGCCGGCGAAGTACGGCGAGGCCGGGTCGACGGCGAGGAGCTCGTGCGCGGCGGTGGTCACGGCCACCACGGTGGTCCACCCCCGGACCCGCGCGCAACGCATTTCCCGCCGGGCCCGGCCGGTGAGGTCCCGGGCGGTCAGGCCCGGCGGGACGCTCCTATGGGTCGTCAAGCCGCCAGGGCGTGGGTGGGGGCCTCCAGCTGTCGGTAGAGCTGGCGGGCGATGTAGCGCTTGAGGCAGCGCTTGATCTCTCGGTCGGTGCGGCCCTCGGTGCGTCGTCGTTCGGCGTAGGTGCGGGTCGCATCGTCGTAGCGCAGCCGGGACAGGACGATGGTGTGCAGGGCCCGGTTGAGCTGTCGGTCGCCGGAACGGTTGAGCCGGTAGCGGACCGTGCGACCGGAGCTGGCCGGGATCGGGGCGACGCCGGCGAGCATGGCGAAGGCGGCCTCGTCGCGGCAGCGCCCGGGGTGGGACCAGGCGGTGAGGACGGTGGCGGCGACGATGGGTCCGACGCCCGTCAGCTCGAGCAGGTCCGGCCGCCAGGACCTGACCAGGTCGCGGATGGCGTGCTCGTGCCCGGCGGCCTCGACCTCCAGGGCGTGGCTGCGGCGGGCCAGGTCCCGCAGGACGGTCAGCGCGGTCCAGACCTCGACGTCGGTCCCCGCTGCCGGTGTCCCGGGGCGCAGCCGCAGTGCGGTGGTGAGGATGAGGCGGGTGCTCTGACCGCGGAAGCGGGCCCGGACCGGCTCGGGGCTGGTCACGACCAGGGCGAGGAGCTGGCGCTGGGCGACGGTGGCCGCTTCGACCGCGGCGCGGCGGGCGGTGAGGCGCATCTGCAGCGCTGCGCGCTCGGGCCCGGTCTTCGGCTGGGCGAGGCGGGTGCGGGACAGGGCGTCGCGGGCGGCGCGCTCGGCGTCGATCGGGTCGGACTTCGCGCCGGCGCGGCGGGCGGGCCGCTTGGGCCGGTCCAGCTCGATGACGACCTCCCCGACCGTGGTGAGGTGGCGGGTCAGGCCGGCGCCGTAGCCGCCGGTGCCCTCGATCGCCCAGGCCCGCAGGCCGGAGTGCTCCTGCGCCAGGGCGAGCAGCGCGGCGTAGCCGTCGGGGTCCGCGGTCACCGTGGTGCGGGCCAGGACGGCGCCGGTGCGGGCGTCGAGGACGGCGGCGGTGTGGGTGTCGGTGTGGGTGTCGACGCCGACGACGACCTCGACGACTTCTGCCAGGGACGTGCCGGGTGTCAGCATGGTCATGCGTTCTTCTCCTTGACCGGGTGGGGGACGTGGACGGTCCGGTCCGGTGCGGAGATGGCAGGACTGTGACGGGACACACCAGGCGGCTACCTGGTGGTCAGGCTCCTGATCAGGCCAACGTCTCCGGCCGGGCCGGCACCGACAGCAGCAGACGGACAAGTCCAGACGAAGGCACGAGGCCAGTCAGGTCAAGAGTCACGTCCGCCACTGCCGGTACCAGCCCACCACGCCGGTCAGGCTGGCGACCAGATCCTCACAGTCAGGTCAGGGAGAGGCGCTCGCGCACGACGGCGGCGATGGCGTCGGCGTGGCGCTGGGCGCCCGCGAGGTCCGGCGCCTCGACCATGACGCGGACGAGGGGCTCCGTCCCCGAGGCGCGGAGCAGGACCCGCCCGGAGCGGCCGAGCTCCTCCTCGGCGGCCGCGACGGCGCGGGTGACCGCGGCGTCGGTGCGCACCGCGGACCGGTCCACCCCGGAGACGTTGAGCAGCACCTGCGGCAGCCGCGTCACCACCGAGGCCAGGTCGGCGAGGCTGCGGCCGGTCGCCGCCACCCGGTGCACCAGCTGCAGCGCCGTGAGCAGCCCGTCGCCGGTGGTGTTCCAGCGCGGCAGGACCACGTGCCCGGACTGCTCGCCGCCCAGGGTCCAGCCCCCCTCGCGCATGGCCTCCAGCACGTACCGGTCCCCCACGCCCGTGGTGACCAGCGTGATGCCGTGCTCCTCCAGCGCCAGGTGCAGACCCAGGTTGCTCATGACGGTGGCCACGACCGTGTCCTCGTGCAGCTGGCCCGCCTCGCGCATGGCCAGGGCGAGCACGGCGAGGATCTGGTCCCCGTCCACCACCGCGCCGGTGTGGTCCACGGCCAGGCAGCGGTCGGCGTCGCCGTCGAAGGCCACCCCGAGGTCGGCGCCGGCGGAGACGACCGCGTGCTGCAGCGGCGCCAGGTGCGTGGAGCCGTAGCCGTCGTTGATGTTGAGCCCGTCGGGGTCCGCCCCGATGACGTGGACGGTGGCCCCCGCGGTGCGCAGCGCGAGCGGCGCGGCGGTGGAGGCGGCCCCGTGGGCGCAGTCCACGACCACCGTGACCCCGGCCAGGGGCTGGCGGCCGGGCAGCGAGGCCACGCAGTGGGCGGCGTAGGTCTGCACGGCCCCGGCCTCGCGGCCCACCCGCCCCACGCCCGCCCCGACGGGCCGCTGCCACGGGCGTCCGACGAGCTCGGTGATCGCGTCCTCGACGTCGTCGGCGAGCTTGCGACCGAAGCGGTCGAAGAACTTGATGCCGTTGTCGGGCATCGGGTTGTGCGAGGCCGAGATCATGACCGCGAGGTCCATGTCCGGTCGGCTGGCCACGAGGTGCGCCAGGCCGGGCGTCGGGATCACCCCGGCGTCCAGGACGTCGACGCCGGCGCTGGCCAGCCCGGCGGACACCGCCGCGGCCAGGAACTCGCCCGAGGCGCGGGGGTCGCGGCCCAGCAGGGCCCGGGGCCGCAGCCCCGTCTCGGGGCGACCCTCGACCAGGACGTGGGCCGCCGCCACGGACAGGTCGAGGGCGAGCTCGGCGGTCACGTCGACGTTGGCCCGGCCGCGGACGCCGTCCGTGCCGAAGATCCTCGTCATGCGTGGGCCACCGAGCCGCCCTCTGCCTGTCGGGTCAGCGCTTGCTGTACTGCGGGGCCTTGCGGGCCTTCTTGAGCCCGGCCTTCTTGCGCTCGACGGCGCGCGGGTCACGGGTGAGGAAGCCGGCCTTCTTCAGCGAGGCGCGGTTGGCCTCGACGTCGATGCCGTTGAGCGAGCGCGCGATCGCCAGGCGCAGGGCGCCGGCCTGGCCGGAGGGGCCGCCGCCGCCGATGCGGGCGATGACGTCGAAGCGGCCCTCGGTCTCGGTCACCGAGAAGGGGTCGTTGACCTCCTGCTGGTGGACCTTGTTCGGGAAGTAGTCCTCGAGGCTGCGGCCGTTGACGACCCACTGGCCGGAGCCGGGGACGATGCGGACGCGGGCGATGGCCTTCTTGCGACGGCCGACGGCCGCGCCGGGGGCGGTGATGCTCTGCCCGCCGGACTTGACCTCGACGACCGACTCGGTCGTGTAGGTCCCGCTGAACTCCTCGGGAGCCTCGTCGGTGTCCGTGCCGGTCTCGGGTGCGTCGGTGGTGACGTCGACCACGTGTTGTTCCTACTTCCTCAGGCTCTGGGCGTGCCGCGGCTGCGGTCGCGTCACTGCGCGATCTGGGTGATCTGGTACGGCTGCGGCTGCTGGGCCGCGTGGGGGTGCTCGGGGCCCGCGTAGACCTTGAGCTTGCCGAGCATCTGCCGGCCCAGGGTGTTCTTGGGGAGCATCCCCGCGATGGCCTTCTCGACGGCGCGGGTCGGCTTGGTGGCGAGCAGCTCGGTGTAGCCGACCGCCTTGAGGCCGCCCGGGAAGCCCGAGTGGCGGTAGGCGATCTTCTGCTCGCGCTTGGACCCCGTCAGCGCCACGTTCGCGGCGTTGATGATGATGACGTAGTCGCCGGTGTCGACGTGCGGCGCGTACACGGCCTTGTGCTTGCCGCGCAGCAGCTGGGCGACCTGGCTCGCCAGACGGCCCAGGACGACGTCCGAGGCATCGATGACGTGCCAGCGACGCTCGACGTCGTCGTGTCGGGGTGTGTACGTGCGCACAGGTCTACCTCGTCCAGCCGGTCTCGATCGGTGGTTTCGCTCCCCGTGGTCCTGGCCGTCGGGCCTGGCTCTCGGGCGGAGCGGGCGGGCACGCGGTGCGTGCACGCAACAGCGTCCAAAGGTACGGGGCGCGGAGTCCCGGGGTCAAAACGCCTGGGGCGCTCCGCCGGGCCGCCTGGCCTCTGGTCGGGGCCCACGGTACCTGCTCCTCTAGCGCGCCCGTCGCACCCGCTCCACGTCCCAGACCGGCTCCGGCACCTCGCGGACCTCCCCGTCGGTGCCCACGAGCAGGAACCGGTCGAACCCCCGGGCGAACCAGCGGTCGTGCGTGACGGCCAGCACGGTGCCCTCGAAGGCGGCGAGACCCTCCTCCAGCGCCTCCGCGGAGTCCAGGTCGAGGTTGTCGGTGGGCTCGTCGAGCAGCAGCAGGGTGCACCCGGACAGCTCGAGCAGGAGGACCTGGAAGCGGGCCTGCTGGCCGCCGGACAGCACCTCGTAGCGCTGCTCGGCCGCCCGGGCCAGGCCGTAGCGGTCCAGCACCCGGCTCGCGGGCTCGCGCGGCAGGCCGTCGCGGTGCTCGTCGCCGCGGTGCAGGACCTCCAGCAGGGTCTTCCCCACCAGGTGCGGGGCGTCGTCGGTCTGGGCGAACCAGCCGGGGCGGACGCGGGCGCCGAGGCGGGCCTCGCCCTCGTGCCGGACGGTGGTGACGCTCCTGCCGACGGGGCGGTGCTCGGGCCCGGGGTCCGAGCCGCCGGCCGCGAGCAGCCGCAGCAGGTGCGACTTGCCCGAGCCGTTGGAGCCCAGCACGGCCACCCGGTCGCCGAACCACACCTCGAGGTCGAAGGGGCGGACCAGCGGCAGGCCGTCCGGGGTCTGCAGGACCAGCCGCTCGCACACCACGGCGCGCTTGCCGGTGCGGGCGCCCCGCAGCCGCATGGTCACCTGCTGGGTCTGCGGCAGGGCCTGGGGCGGGCCGGCCTCCTCGAACTTCCGCAGCCGGGTCTGGGCGGCCTGGTACTGCGAGGCGAGGCCGTCGTTGAACGCGGCCTTGACCTTGTAGCGCAGCACGAGGGCGACGAGCTTCTCCCGCTCCTCGTCCCAGCGGCGGTGCAGCTCCTCCAGGCGGGTGTTGCGCTCCTCGCGGGCGGCGTGCCAGGTGGCGAACCCGCCGCCGTGCACCCAGGCCGTCGCCCCGGCGGCCCCGGGCTCGAGGGTGACGACCCGGTCGGCGGCGCGGGCGAGCAGCTCGCGGTCGTGCGAGACGAGCAGGACCGCCTTGGTGGTCTCGCGCAGCTGGTCCTCCAGCCAGGTCTTGCCGGGCACGTCGAGGTAGTTGTCCGGCTCGTCGAGGACGAGCACCTCGTGGGGGCCCCGCAGCAGGCCTCCAGGACGAGCCGCTTCTGCTCCCCGCCGGACAGGGTGGCCGCGTCGCGGCCCCGGGCGGCGTCCCACGTCACCCCGAGCGCGGCCTGGCAGACCCGGTCCAGCAGGTTCTCGTGCTCGTAGCCGCCGGCGTCGCCGTAGTCCGACAGCGCCTGCGCGTAGCGCATCTGGACCGGTTCGCTGTCGTCCTCCATGAGGGCGAGCTCCGCGGCGTCCACGGCGTCGGCCGCGCCCGCGACCCGCTGCGGCGCGACGGAGCGGAGCAGCCGCTCGACGGTGACGACGCCGTCGGCGTCCGGGCGGACGGGCCCGTCGTCGCCCCGGCCCACCTTGCCCACGAACTGCGACATCACCCCGAGGGCGCCGGAGTGCACGACGCTGCCGCCGTCGGGGACCAGCAGCCCGGTGAGCAGGCGCAGGACGGTGGTCTTGCCCACCCCGTTGGGGCCGACCAGCGCCGTGGTGCGGCCCTCGGGCACCCGGAAGGACACCTCGGACAGCAGCGGCCGCCCGTCCGGCAGCGACCACCCCAGCTGCACGACGTCGACGTGGCCCACGGGCGGCCATGATGCCCGGCCCGCCGTCGCGGCCGCGACGGGGTTCCCGGGGCGGCGGGAGTGCGGCGGCCCCGGCCGCGCCCTAGCGTCGAGGCCATGAAGCAACGGTTCCTCGGCCGCAGCGGCCTCAAGGTCAGCGAGCTCTGCCTCGGCGCGATGACGTTCGGGCGCGAGACGGACGTCCCCACCAGCCACCGGATGCTCGACACGTTCGTCGAGGCGGGCGGCACCTTCGTCGACACCGCCGACGTGTACGGCCAGGGCCGCAGCGAGGAGATCCTCGGGCAGTGGCTCGGCCAGGGCCCGCGCGAGCGCGTGGTCGTCGCCACCAAGGTCCGCTTCCCCATGGGCGAGGGCGCCAACGACCAGGGCCTGTCGCGGGGGCACATCCTCCGCTCGGTGGAGAACAGCCTGCGCCGGCTCGGGACCGACCACATCGACCTGTACCAGGTGCACGCCTGGGACGGCGGGACCGCGCTGGAGGAGACGCTGTCGACCCTCGACCGGCTCGTCCAGGACGGCAAGGTCCGCTACGTGGGGGCGAGCAACTACTCCGGCTGGCAGCTGCAGAAGGCCGTCGACACCGCCGCCGCCCACGGCTGGGAGGGCTTCGTCAGCCTGCAGGCGCTGTACAACCTCCTCGACCGGGAGCTGGAGTGGGAGCTCGTCCCGGTCAGCCGCAACGAGGGCCTCGGCATCCTGCCCTGGAGCCCGCTGCGCGGCGGCTGGCTGACCGGCCGCTACCGGCGCGAGATGTCGGGCCCGCCCGCGGACACCCGTCTGGACGAGGCCGCCAAGCAGGGCTGGGGCGAGGCGTGGGAGGTCTACGCCAACGACCGCACGTGGCACCTGCTCGACGTCATGGACGACGTGGCCGCGCAGACCGGCCGCACGGTGGCGCAGGTGGCGCTGGCGTGGCTGCTCGGCCGGCCCGGCGTGGTCGCGCCGATCCTCGGCGCGCGGACCATGGAGCACCTCGAGGCCAACCTCGGGGCGGTCGGCTGGGAGCTGACCGACGAGCAGCGGGCCGCCCTCGACACCGCGAGCGACCGCCCGCTCCCCTACCCCTACGTGACGGTGACCGCGGACCCCGAGCGCACCTGAGGGCCGGGGGCCGCCCGTCAGGCGCGGGCGGCCTCCTCGGCCAGGGCGTCCATGGCCGCCGCGACCTCGGCGAACGACGTCGACAGCGGCGACAGCCCGACGCGGACGAGGTCCGGGTGGCGGAAGTCGGCGAGGACCCCGCGCGCGGCGAGGCGGCGGACCATGTCCTGGGCGCCGGGGCCGGCCAGGACGACGTGGCTCCCCCGCCGGTCCTCCTCCCGCGGCGAGGCCACGGTCCAGCCCCGCGGCACCAGGTCCGCGTCGGCGCGGTCGACCACGTAGCGGGTCAGCAGGACCGACTTGGCGCGGACGGCCGCCACGCCCGCCTCCGCGACCAGCCGCACCCCCTCCTGCACGGCGACGACCCCGGGGACGGGCGGGGTGCCGGACAGCATCCGCCGCACCCCGGGGGCCGGCTCGTGCGCCTCGGCCATGGCGAAGACGTCGTGCGCGCCGAACCAGCCGGGCACCGGGTTGACGAGCCGGTCGTGGTGGCGGGAGGCCACGTACAGGTAGGCGGGCGACCCGGGGCCTCCGCAGAGGTACTTGTAGGTGCAGCCCACCGCCAGGTCGGCGCCGTCGGCGTCCAGGGCCAGCGGGACCGCCCCGGCCGCGTGCGACAGGTCCCACACCACGACCGCGCCGGCGTCGTGGACGGCCGCGGTGACCGCGCGCAGGTCCGCGAGGGCGGCCGAGCGGTAGTCGACCAGGCTGAGCAGGACGACGGCCGTGCGCGGGCCCGCCGCCGCGGCCACCTGCTCGGCGGTGACCGGGTCGGGCGCCGACGGGTCGACGCTCCGCAGCGACATCCCCCGGGCCCGGGCGACCTCGGTAGCCACGTAGCGGTCGGTGGGGAAGTCCCCTCCGAGGACGAGGACCTCGTCCCGGTCCGGGCGCAGGGCGGCGCCGGCGTGCAGGGCCTTGTGCAGCAGCACGGTCGTGGAGTCCGCGACGACGGTCTGCCCGGCCGCCGCCCCGAGGACGGCCGCGCCGAGCTCGTCCCCGACCTCCACGGGCAGGTCGGCCCAGCGGTCCCAGCCGCTGATGAGCGCGCCCGCCCACTCGTCCCGGTACAGGCTCGTCAGCCGCGCCAGGGTGGCCCGCGGCGCACGGCCCAGTGAGTTGCCGTCGAGGTAGGCGACGGGGCCGCCCTCGAGCACGAACCGCTCCCGGAACCCGGCCAGCGGGTCGGTCGCGTCGAGCGCGGCGTGGTCCGGTCGGCCGGTCGTCACCGGCGGGGCGAGGGAGGTCACCCCGGGGATGGTGCCAGGCACCCGCGTCGCGCGCGGCGGCGGCCGGGCGCGCTCAGCGGGCCGCGGGCTCGTCGAGGCGGCGCTTCCAGTACCCCCAGGGGAACGTCACGTCCCCGATGGGGGTCCAGCCCTCGGTGCGCAGGCGCCGGGCGCCCGACGGCGACCACAGGGCGCGGCGGTGCTCCCAGACGTGGTCCGAGGCCTCGACGACGTGGAACAGCGGGCCGAAGTCGACGACGTGCCAGCCCCGCCGACCCTCCTGCTCCAGCACCGCCATCTCGTCGAAGGCCGTGAGGGGGGTGAGGACCCGCCGGTCGGCCCCGGCGCTGCGCGGCGGTCCGGGCACGCCGAAGCGCTGCTGGGCCGCCTGCCGGCTGACCCCGAGGAGGCGGCCGACGGTGTCCCAGCTGTGCCCGGCGCCGCGCGCCCCGGCGATGGCGTCCCGCAGGAGGCGGCTGGTCTGCTCGGCGGCCACCGTGCTGGCCAGGACGAGGGCCAGCGAGGCGTCCGGGTCGTCCTCCAGGGCCTCGCGCAGGGCGGGGGCGGCGGACAGCACGGCGTCGGTGACCGCCTCGCGCAGCCGCTCGGCGTCCTCGACCGCCAGGTAGGACCCCGCGGCGGGGACCTCGTCGCTCACCTCGCCTGTCCCTCAGGCCCGTCGCGGCGGGCCGCGCGCAGCGGCTCCAGGCCGTCGAGGTCGCGCTCGTCGCGGGCCACCCGGTCGCGCCGCCGGGCCCGGGCCCCGAGCAGCTGGACGAGGAGCACGAAGAGCAGCAGCACGACGGTGGCGCCGGTGACCGCGCCGAGGACGGTGTCCGTCAGGTCGTCGTCCACCAGCAGCGAGAGCAGGGACGCCGCGACGGCCACGGCGAGCATGCCCGCCGGGAGCAGCCGGGAGTGCAGGAGACGGTGGGAGGCCGGACGCCGGGACGTGGTGGTGGTCATGCGTCAAGGATGTCTTGACGTGCAGAAGGTGTCAAGGATCTCTTGACGTCAGAGCGACCGCGTGGCCCGTGACTCCCGCGCCCGCGCCGCGAGGCCGTCGTCGTCCGGGTAGTCCACCCCGACCAGGGTCAGGCCGTGCGCCCCGGCCACCGTCACCCGCGGGTCCCGTCGGCGGGCGGTGAGCACCTCCAGGGGGAAGCCGGGCCCGGCCCGGCCGTCCCCCACCGGCAGCACCGCCCCGACGAGCGCCCTGACCATGGAGTGGCAGAACGCGTCCGCGCTGAGGGCGGCCACGACGGTGCCGTCCGCCTCGCGGGACCAGCCGAACGACAGCAGGGTGCGGACCGTGGTCGCGCCCTCGCGGCGGCGGCAGAACGCGGCGAAGTCCTGCAGCCCGAGCAGCCGGGCGGACGCCTCGTCCATGGCGTCCAGGTCGAGGGGGCGGGGGTGGGCCAGCGTGTCGTGACGGCGGAGCGGGTCCGGCCCGGCCGGGTCGTCGCAGACCCGGTACCGGTAGTGCCGGCGCAGCGCGGAGTAGCGGGCGTGGAAGCCGGGCGGGGCCACGGTGACGGCGCGGACCCGGACCTCGGGCGCCAGCAGCCCCCGCAGCCGACGGGTGAGCCCCGCCGGGCCGCCGGCCCGGTCGAGGCTCCCGCGGTCCACGTCGAGGTGGGCGCACTGCGCGCCGGCGTGGACGCCGGCGTCGGTGCGGCCCGCCACCACCAGACCGGACCGCACGCGCGGGACGTCGGTCCGCAGCACCGTGGCCACGGCCTGCTCCAGCACGCCGGCCACCGTCCGCTGGCCGGGCTGCACCGCCCAGCCGCGGAAGCCCGTGCCGTCGTAGCCGAGGTCCAGGCGCAGACGCACGGACCCGCCGTCGGGGTCGACGGCGGGTCCGTGGTCGTGCGGGTCGGTCATCGGGGCGAGAGGGTCAGGCCTTCTCGTCCGCGGGGGCCGAGGTGTCGGGCTCGTCGATGACGTCCTCGGCGATCTCGGTGGCGACCTCGGCGTCCGCGTCGGCGGCGTCCGCGTCGGGCGCGTCCTGGGTGTGCGCGTCCTCCGCGGCACCCTCGGCCTCGGCGGCACCGTCGACAGCACCCTCCACGTCACCGTCGGCGGCGGCCTCGACCGTGTCGTCCTTGGCCGCCTCGGCCTCGGCGGCCGGGGCGGACTGCGCGGCGCCGTCCTTGGCGGAGCGACGCGTCGCGGCCTCCGCCTCCTTCACCGTGGCGACCTTGGGGCTGAAGGGCTCCAGGACCAGCTCGATGACGGCCATCGGGGCGTTGTCGCCCTTGCGCGGGGCGACCTTGGTGATGCGGGTGTAGCCACCCGGACGCTCCGCGACCAGCGGGGCGATCTCGGTGAACAGGAAGTGGACGACGCTCTTGTCCTTGATCACCGTCATGACGCGGCGACGGGCGTGCAGGTCACCGCGCTTGGCGAAGGTCACCATGCGCTCGGCCAGGGGGCGGACCCGCTTGGCCTTGGCCTCGGTGGTGGTGATGCGACGGTGCTCGAACAGCGACGTCGCCAGGTTCGCGAGCATGAGCCGCTCGTGCGCCGGTCCCCCGCCGAGACGGGGGCCCTTGGTGGGGGTAGGCATGGAGTTCTCCTCGGGTTCTCAGGTGGCCGGCGGTGGCCGGCCTGCTCTTCGGGTGCGCCCGGTCAGCGGTGCGACGGGCCGTGCTGGTCAGGAGCTCCTCAGAGCTGCTCGTCCTCGACGGCCGAGGTGTCGTCCGCGTCGTACGCGGTGGAGAACGGGTCGTCCGCGTCGGACTCCGCGTAGCTGGCCAGCGCGACCGCGGGGTCGAACCCGGGGGGGCTGTCCTTGAGCTGCAGGCCCAGGCCGGCGAGCTTGGCCTTGACCTCGTCGATGGACTTGGCCCCGAAGTTGCGGATGTCGAGCAGGTCCGCCTCGCTGCGGCCGACGAGCTCGCCGACGGAGTGGATGCCCTCGCGCTTGAGGCAGTTGTACGAGCGGACCGTGAGGTCGAGCTCCTCGATCGGCAGCGCGAGGTCGGCCGCGAGGGCGGCGTCGTTCGGCGACGGGCCGATGTCGATGCCCTCGGCCTCGACGTTGAGCTCGCGGGCCAGCCCGAACAGCTCGGTGAGCGTGCGCCCGGCCGAGGCCATGGCGTCGCGCGGGCTGATCGAGCTCTTGGTCTCCACGTCGACGATGAGGCGGTCGAAGTCGGTGCGCTGCTCCACGCGGGTCGCCTCGACCTTGTAGGTCACGCGGCGGACCGGGGAGTAGATGGAGTCGACCGGGATGCGGCCGATCTCCGAGTCGACGTTCTTGTTCTGGGCGGCGGAGACGTAGCCGCGGCCGCGCTCGACCGTGAACTCGATCTCGAGCTTGCCCTTGTCGTTGAGCGTGGCGATGACGAGGTCGGGGTTGTGCACCTCGACGCCGGCCGGCGGGGCGATGTCCGCGGCGGTGACCAGGCCGGGGCCCTGCTTGCGCAGGTACATGACGACGGGCTCGTCGAACTCGCTGGAGACCACGAGCTCCTTGAGGTTCAGGATGATCTCGGTGACGTCCTCCTTGACGCCCGTGACCGTCGAGAACTCGTGGAGCACGCCGTCGATGCGGATGCTCGTGACGGCCGCGCCCGGGATGGACGACAGCAGGGTGCGGCGGAGGCTGTTGCCGAGCGTGTACCCGAAGCCGGGCTCGAGCGGCTCGATGACGAACCGGGAACGGGCCTCGGCGACGACGTCCTCGGACAGGGTGGGGCGCTGTGCGATGAGCACGGGTGTTCTCCTTTGTCGGGGCGACCGCTATATGACGCCCGGGCGACGTGCAGGGGCCGCACCCCGGAGGGTGCGGCCCCGATGGCTCACTTGGAGTAGAGCTCGACGACCAGCTGCTCCTGGACGGCGGTGTCGATGACCTGCCGGGCCGGGAGGCCGTGGACGAGGATCATCATGCGGTCGGGGTTGACCTGGAGCCACGCGGGCACCGTGCGCTCCCCCACCTGGGCGCGGGCGACGACGAACGGCGTGGACTCCACGCTGGACTTCCGCACCTCGACGATGTCGTTCTCGGACACGCGGAACGACGGGATGTCGACCTTGTGGCCGTTGACGGTGAAGTGGCCGTGCTTGACCAGCTGGCGACCCATGTCACGGCTGGCGGCGAAGCCGGCGCGGTACACGACGTTGTCCAGGCGGGACTCGAGCAGGCGGAGCAGGTTGTCGCCCGTCTTGCCCTGCTGGCCGGAGGCCTCTTCGAAGTAGTTGCGGAACTGCTTCTCGAGGACGCCGTAGATGCGGGCCATCTTCTGCTTCTCGCGCATCTGGAGCAGGTACTCGGACTCCTTGGTGCGCGCGCGGCCGTGCTCGCCCGGCGGGTACGGCCGGATCTCGATCGGGCACTTGGGCGTGTCGCACTTGGCGCCCTTGAGGTAGAGCTTGGTCTTCTCGCGGCGGCACCGCTTGCAGTCAGGGCCGGTGTAACGAGCCATGTGTGTGTCTTCTCCTTCTCAGGCTCTGGCGCTCAGACGCGGCGGCGCTTGGGCGGGCGGCAGCCGTTGTGCGGCTGCGGCGTGACGTCGGAGATCGCACCGATCTCCAGGCCGGCGGCGGTCAGCGACCGGATGGCGGTCTCGCGGCCGGAGCCGGGCCCCTTGACGAGGACGTCGACCTTCTTCATGCCGTGCTCCTGCGCGCGGCGGGCAGCGGCCTCGGCCGCCATCTGCGCGGCGAAGGGCGTCGACTTGCGCGAGCCCTTGAAGCCGACCTGGCCCGACGAGGCCCAGGCGATGACGTTCCCGCCCGGGTCCGTGATGGACACGATGGTGTTGTTGAAGGTGCTCTTGATGTGGGCGACGCCCGCGGCGATGTTCTTCCGCTCCTTGCGGCGCGGCTTGCGCGCGGCGGAGGCGGCTCGGGTCTTGGGTGGCATGCGGCTGGTCTCTCCTGGTCAGACGGTCCGGTGAGCGGCGGAAGGAGCGAGGCTCACTTCTTGCCGACCTTCTTCTTGCCGGCGACGGTCCGCTTCGGACCCTTCCGGGTACGTGCGTTGGTCTTGGTGCGCTGGCCGCGGACGGGCAGGTGGCGGCGGTGGCGCAGGCCCTCGTAGGAGCCGATCTCCACCTTGCGGCGGATGTCGGCGGCCACCTCGCGGCGCAGGTCGCCCTCGACGCGGTAGCTGGCCTCGATGAAGTCACGGAGCTGGACGAGCTGCTCCTCGGTCAGGTCCTTGACCCGGACGTCGGGGCTGATGCCCGTCGCCGTGAGGGTCTCGGTCGACCGGGTGCGGCCGATGCCGAAGACGTAGGTGAGCGCGATCTCGACCCGCTTGTCGCGGGGGAGGTCGACACCGACGAGACGTGCCATGTCAGTTGCCTCTCAGAGCACGAGGGTCTGGAGCGGCACCGTCCCGCGGGCCGTCGGCCTGCGGTCCCCGGCCCTCGACCGGGGGTGTCGTCCCCGTCCGGCGTGGCCGGTCGGGAGCGGGTGGCGCTGTGGGGTGGTGCGGGTGGACCTGCGGTGCGAGGAGCGGGGATCAGCCCTGGCGCTGCTTGTGGCGCAGGTTGGTGCAGATCACCATGACGCGGCCGTGACGCCGGATCACCTTGCAGTTGTCGCAGATCTTCTTGACGCTGGGCTTGACCTTCATCGATGGACTCCCTGGCGGCTGCCCCTCGCGGGGCCGGCCGTCACTTGTAGCGGTAGACGATGCGTCCGCGGGACAGGTCGTACGGGCTGAGCTCCACCACCACGCGGTCCTCGGGGAGGATCCGGATGTAGTGCTGCCGCATCTTCCCGGAGATGTGCGCGAGCACCTTGTGCCCGTTCTCCAGCTCGACGCGGAACATGGCGTTGGGGAGGGCTTCGACCACGCTGCCCTCGATCTCGATGACCCCGTCCTTCTTCGGCATGTGCCTCCGCTATCGCTACGTGCTCCTGGTGGGGAGCCTCATGAATGTGGGCGCACCGGACGGTGCGACCTCGGCCACGCGTGACAGGTCCCGTTCACCCAGACCAGCCGCGGGGGGGAACGGGACGTGGAAGCCGTGTGCCAACGGGCAAGACTACGCCACGGGGGCGGGCACGACGAAATCCGCTCCCCCGGGTCCCCGAGGGGCGCTCCCCGGACGCGGGTGCCGGCCGCGGCCCCCGCCCCCTCCGCTCCCCTCCGGTCCTCGGCCCGGCGCGGCCCGGCGCGGCCCGGCCCGGTCCGGTCCGGCCCGGTCCGGTCGCCCTCGCCGAGAAGGCAGTCGTGCACCGCCCTCGCCCCTCCGGCGTGCAGGTACCGCCTCTTCGGCGACGCGGGACGTCGCCTGACGGAGCGGGCCGGGCGACCCGGGCACCGGCGTCCGGGGTGGTCGCGACGCGACGCAGACACGTCGCTCAGCGACCCCGGGCTGTCGCTCGACGGACGGCAGGCCGGCCCCGACGGGGCCGGCCTCCGGTCGACCCGTCAGAGGGCGCTGGGCACCCGGCTGCTCGTGCGGTACGGCAGGTAGCTCGTGTACGGCAGGTAGGACTTGTACGGCAGGTACGACTTGTACGGCAGGTACGACGCAGCGGTCCCGGCCTCGTACGGCAGGTAGCTCTTGTACGGCAGGTACGACGCGCGGTCCCGGCCTCGTACGGCAGGTAGCTCTTGTACGGCAGGTAGCTCTTGTACGGCAGGTACGACGCAGCCGTCCCGGCCTCGTACGGCAGGTAGCTCTTGTACGGCAGGTAGCGTCTTGTACGGCAGGTACGACGCAGCCGTCCCCGCCTCGTACGGCAGGTAGGCTCTTGTACGGCAGGTAGCGTCTTGTACGGCAGGTACGACGCAGCCGTCCCCGCCTCGTACGGCAGGTAGCTCTTGTACGGCAGGTACGACGCAGCGGTGCCTGCCTCGTACGGCAGGTAGCTCGCGGCCGGGGCGGCGGCAGCCGACGCGGGGGCGGCCGAGAAGAGGAACCCGCCGACCAGGGCGGTGAGCAGCAGGGCGGAGACGGACAGGACACGGGAGCGCAGGCGCAGGAACACGGGGAGGACCCTTCACTCGGGAGCACGACGCGGACACGTCAGGCACAGGGCACCAGCACGACCACGCGCTGTCAATCGCCCCGACCACGCTGTGACCAGCACTCTCACCGCCCGGTGGGCCTGCGTCACGTCCCGTCGAGCCGTGTCACCCGGTTGCCGCAGCCCCCTCCCCCGGACGGCCTAGTGCCTCGCACGCTGCGTGGCACAGGCCCACGGGTGCACCCGCAGGGGTGACCCCGTCCGGCCGCCGACCGCCGGACGGGCACGCCGGACCGGGCCGCGCAGCCGGGTCCGGGACGGGCTGCTCAGGCGAGGAGCGAGGAGACCGCGACGCCGGCGGCACGCAGCCGCTCGGCCCCGCCGTCGACCGCCGTGAGGACGAACAGCCCGTCCGGCAGGACGGCCACGCTGTGCTCGGCGTGCGCGGCCCGCGACCCGTCGAGGGTGACGACGGTCCAGCCGTCGGCCAGCACCCGGGAGGCCGGCGACCCGGCCGTGAGCATCGGCTCCACGGCCACGCACAGGCCGTCCTTGACCCGGGGGCTGCGTCCCTGGGCGCGGTAGTTGAGGACCTCGGGCGCCTGGTGCATGGCCGTGCCGATGCCGTGGCCGGTGTACTCCTCGACCAGCCCCCAGCGCCCGTCCTGCTCCTGGCTCACGTAGTCGTCGACGGCCTCGCCGACGCGGCCGAGGGGCGAGCCGACCCGCAGCGCGGCGATCCCGCGCCACATGGACTCCTCGGTGGCCGCGACGAGGTCGCGGTCGACGTCGGACGACACGTCGCTCCCGTCGGCCGCCGGCACCACGGTGGAGAAGGCCGCGTCACCGTGCCAGCCGTCGACGACGGCCCCGCAGTCGACGCTCAGCAGGTCGCCGGGCTCGAGCACCCGGGCCCCGGGGATGCCGTGCACGACCTCGTCGTTGACCGACGTGCACAGCGTCTTCGGGTAGCCGTGGTAGCCGAGGAAGTTCGAGGTCGCCCCCGCCCGGCGGATGACCTGCGCCGCGACGGCGTCGAGCTCGTCGGTGGTGACGCCCGGGCGGACCGCCCCGCGCACCGCGGCCAGCGCCTCGGCGACCACGAGGCCGGCCCGGCGCATGGTCCGCACCTGCTCGACGGACTTGTACTCGATCCGGTCGCGCCCGAACACCACGCCGACCTCAGCGACCCGTCAGCGGTCGGCGCCGATGGCGGCGAGCAGCCGGGACGTCACGTCGTCCATGGCGCCCATGCCGTCCACGCGCACGAGCAGGCCGCGCTCGGCGTACAGCTGCGCCAGGGGCGCCGTCTGCTCCGTGTACACGTCCAGGCGGTGGCGCATGACGTCCTCGGTGTCGTCGCTGCGCCCCTGCTCCTGGGCCCGCTTGGTGAGCCGCGCGACGACCTCCTCGGTGTCGGCGGTGATCTCCACGACGTGGTCCAGGCGGGAGCCCTGCTCCTGGAGCATGCGGTCCAGCTCGGTCACCTGGTCCGCGGTCCGCGGGTAGCCGTCGAGCAGGAAGCCGTCGGCCGCGTCGTCCTCGGCCAGCCGGTCGGCCACCATCGCGTTGGTCACCGAGTCGGGGACGTACTCCCCCGCGTCCATGTAGCTCTTGGCCGTCACGCCGAGCTCGGTGCCCTCGGTGACGTTGCGGCGGAAGATGTCGCCGGTGGAGATGGCGGGCACGCCGAGGGTGCTGGCCAGCCGGGCGGCCTGCGTCCCCTTGCCGGCCCCCGGGGGCCCGAGCAGGACGAGCCGCGTCACCGGAGGAACCCTTCGTAGTTGCGCTGCTGCAGCTGGGACTGGATCTGCTTGACCGTCTCCAGCCCGACCCCGACCACGATGAGGATCGACGTCCCGCCGAACGGGAAGTTCTGGTTCGCGTCGACGAGCACGAGCGCCACCAGCGGGATGAGCGCCACGAGCGCGAGGTAGATCGAGCCCGGGAACGTGATGCGCGTGATGACGTAGTCCAGGTACTCCGCCGTCGGCCGGCCGGCCCGGATGCCCGGGATGAAGCCGCCGTACTTCCGCATGTTCTCCGCGACCTCGTCCGGGTTGAACGTGATGGCCACGTAGAAGAACGTGAAGAAGATGATGAGCGCGACGTACAGCAGCATGTAGACCGGGTGCGCGCCGGAGACCAGGTAGCGGCCGATGAGGATGGCCCACTCCGACTGCGGGGAGAACTGGGACACCAGCGCCGGCAGGTAGAGCAGCGAGCTGGCGAAGATGACCGGGATGACGCCGGCCATGTTGACCTTGAGCGGGATGTAGGTGCTCGTCCCGCCGTAGGCGCGCTGGCCGACCATGCGCTTGGCGTACTGCACGGGGATGCGCCGCTGGCTCTGCTCGACGAGGACGACCAGGGCGACGATGACCAGGCCGACCGCGATGACCAGCAGCATCGTCTCGAAGGACTTCTGCGTGGCGATGCTCCACAGCGAGCCGGGGAACTGCGCGGCGATCGAGGTGAAGATGAGCAGGGACATGCCGTTGCCGACGCCCTTGGCCGTGATGAGCTCGCCCAGCCACATGATGAGGCCGGTGCCGGCGGTCATCGTGGTGATCATCAGCAGGATGACCGGCAGGCTCTGGTCCGGGATCGTCGGGAAGGCGTCCGCGCTGCAGGCGCCGCCGAAGATGGCGTTGGTGCGGGCCAGCGAGACGAACGTCGTCGACTGCAGGATCGCCAGGCCGATGGTGAGGTACCGCGTGTACTGCGTGAGCTTCGCGGTGCCCTGCTGGCCCTCGGCCTTGAGCTCCTCGAAGCGCGGGATGACCACCGTGAGCAGCTGCACGATGATGCTCGCGGTGATGTACGGGAGGATCCCGAGCGCGAAGATCGACAGCTGGAGCAGCGCGCCGCCGCTGAACAGGTTGATGAGGCCGAAGACGCCGGTCGTCTCGACGAGCGCCAGGCACTCGCGGACGTTCCCGAAGTCGACGCCGGGGGTGGGGATGAACGACCCGAGGCGGAAGAGCGCCATGATGCCGAGCGTGAAGAGGATCTTCGCCCGGAGATCTGGGGTCCGGAACGCGCTGACGAACGCGCCGAGGCTGACCACGACTACCTCCTGATGGGCCCGGGGTGGGGCACGGGGACGGCCTGGCCGCCCGATGGACCGGGACCGCCCGGCGCCCCGGACCCTAACACCAGGACCGGGGCACGAGGCCCCGGTCCTGGGTGGGTGCGGGTGCCGGCGGTCACCGGCGGTGGGACGTCAGACGGTGGTGGCGGACCCGCCGGCTGCCTCGATCTTGGCCTTCGCCGACGCGGAGAACTTGTGCGCCGAGACGGTCAGGGCCGAGCTGCACGTCGCCGGTGCCGAGCACCTTGACGGGAGCGGAGTCCCGGACGGCGCCGCGGGCGACCAGGTCGGCCGGGGTCACGGTGCCGCCGTCGGGGTAGAGCTCGGACAGCCGGTCGAGGTTGACGACCTGGAAGGTCACCTTGAACCGGTTGGTGAAGCCGCGGAGCTTGGGCAGACGCATGTGCAGCGGCGTCTGGCCGCCCTCGAACGCGGCGGAGACCTGGTACCGGGCGCTGGTGCCCTTGGTGCCACGACCAGCCGTCTTGCCCTTGCTGCCCTCACCGCGACCGACACGGGTCTTCGCGGTCTTGGCGCCGGGGGCGGGACGGAGGTGGTGGACCTTCAGCACGTGCTCGTCGGCCATGTCAGTCGACCTCCTCTACGTGGACCAGGTGGGCCACGGTGATGACCATCCCGCGGATCTCGGGACGGTCCTCCTTCACCACGGTGTCACCGATCCGCTTGAGACCGAGGGAGCGGACGGTGTCGCGCTGGCCCTTGGTCCCGCCGATGGTGCTGCGGGTCTGGGTGACCTTGAGACGGCCGCCGGAGACGGCCGCGTCGGCCTTGCCGGAGATGTTCAGGACGGTGTCGGCCATGATCAGCTCGCCTCCGCCCGGGCGCGCAGCAGACGGGCCGGGGCCACGTCCTCGATGGGCAGACCGCGACGGGCAGCGACCGACTCCGGCGGCTCGAGGCCCTTGAGGGCCGCGACCGTCGCGTGGACGATGTTGATCGCGTTGCTGGAGCCGAGGGACTTGCTCAGCACGTCGTGGACACCGGCGGCCTCGAGGACCGCGCGGACCGGCCCGCCGGCGATGACGCCGGTACCGGGCGAGGCGGGACGGAGCATGACGACACCGGCCGCCTTCTCGCCCTGGATCGGGTGGGGGATGGTGCCGGCGATGCGCGGGACGCGGAAGAAGTTCTTCTTCGCCTCCTCGACGCCCTTGCTGATCGCCGCGGGCACCTCCTTGGCCTTGCCGTAGCCGACGCCGACCATGCCGTCGCCGTCGCCGACGACGACCAGGGCGGTGAAGCTGAAGCGACGACCGCCCTTGACGACCTTGGCGACACGGTTGATCGCGACGACGCGCTCGACGTAGTTGCTGCGCTCCTCGCCGCCACGGCCGCCTCGGTCGTCACGACGTCCGCCGTCACGCCCGCCGCGGCGCGGCTCGCGGCCGCCCTCGGGGCCACCGGTGCCACCGGCGGTGCCGCCGGCCCCGGGGGGGCCGCCGCGACGCTGCTGGGGTCCTGCCATCAGAGGGTTCCTTCCTTCGGGTGCACGGTGACGAGCGGGCTCACAGGGACAGGCCCTTCTCGCGGGCGCCGTCGGCCACGGCCGCGACACGCCCGTGGTACTTGTTGCCGGACCGGTCCAGGACCACGGCGGTGACCCCGGCGGCCTGGGCGCGCTCGGCGACCAGGGCGCCGACGGCCTTGGCCTTGGCGGTCTTGTCCGCCGAGGTGGCCCGGAGGTCCGCCTCGAGGGTGGAGGCCGAGGCCAGGGTGCGGCCCGTGGTGTCGTCCACGACCTGCACCACGATGTGGCGCAGGGACCGGGTGACGACCATGCGCGGACGCTCGACGGTGCCGGAGACGATCTTGCGGACGCGCTGGTGGCGACGGCTGCGGGCGGCGACGCGGCTGCGTCCCCCGCGGCGCGTGCTGCGCTCGACGACTGTGGGCATTACTTCTTCCCAGCCTTTCCGACCTTGCGGCGGATCTGCTCGCCCTCGTAGCGGATGCCCTTGCCCTTGTACGGGTCGGGCTTACGGAGCTTGTGGATGTTGGCCGACACCTCGCCGACCTGCTGCTTGTCGATCCCGAGGACCGAGAAGCGGGTGGGGCTCTCCACCGTGAAGGTGATGCCCGCCGGCGGGACGATGGTCACCGGGTGGCTGAAGCCGAGGGCGAACTCGAGGTTGCTGCCCTTGGCCTGCACGCGGTACCCGGTGCCGTGGATCTCCAGCTTGCGGGTGTAGCCCTCGGTCACGCCCTGCACCATGTTGGCGATGAGCGTGCGGGTCAGGCCGTGGAGCGACTTGGAGCGCCGCTCGTCGTCGGGCCGGGCGACGGTCAGGGTGCCGTCCTCCTGGCTCACGGTGATGGGCTCGGCCACGACGTGGCTGAGCTCGCCCTCGGGCCCCTTGACCGTGACGGTCGGGCCGTCGAGGCCCACCGTCACGCCCGAGGGGACGGGCACGGGGTTCTTGCCGATGCGCGACATGTGTGTCTCCTCAGCTCCGCTCTACCGTCACCAGACGTAGGCGAGGACTTCCCCACCCACGCCCTTCTTGGCGGCCTGGCGGTCGGTCAGCAGCCCGGACGACGTCGACAGGATCGCGACGCCGAGGCCACCGAGGACCTTGGGCAGGTTGGTCGACTTGGCGTACACGCGCAGGCCCGGCTTGGACACGCGGCGCAGGCCGGCGATCGACCGCTCGCGGGAGGGGCCGAACTTGAGGTTGAGGGTCAGGGTGCGGCCCACCTCGGCGTCGGCGACGGTCCAGCCGGCGATGTAGCCCTCCTGCTTGAGGATGTCGGCCACGCTCGCCTTGAGCTTGCTGAACGGCATGGAGACGTCGTCGTGGTACGCCGAGTTGGCGTTGCGCAGACGCGTGAGCATGTCTGCGATCGGATCGGTCATCGTCATCGGGCTGCTGCCCTCTCTCGCCGCGGTTTCCGCGTGGTGCGGACCTTCGGCGTCATCTGGGATCTCAGGTACGTGGGGTGGTGCTCGTCGTGCGGGGGCCGCGGGCCGGGAGGCCCGCCGCTCACCAGCTCGACTTGGTGACGCCGGGCAGCTCGCCCGCGTGCGCCATCTCGCGCAGGCAGATGCGGCACAGCCCGAACTTCTTGTACACCGAGTGCGGTCGCCCGCACTTCTGGCAGCGGGTGTAGCCGCGGACCTTGAACTTCGGCTTCTTGGCAGCCTTGTTGATCAGGGACGTCTTCGCCATGGTCGGTCTCCTCCCCTCAGCTGACCTGGAAGGGGAAGCCGAGCTTGCGCAGCAGGCTCCGGCCCTCGTCGTCGGTGGTCGCGGACGTCACCACGGTGATGTCCATGCCGCGCACGCGGTCGACCCTGTCCTGGTCGATCTCGTGGAACATCGCCTGCTCCGTGAGACCGAACGTGTAGTTGCCGCGGCCGTCGAACTGCTTGGCCGACAGCCCGCGGAAGTCGCGGATGCGGGGCAGCGCGACCGACAGGAGCCGGTCGAGGAACTCCCACATGCGGTCTCCGCGCAGCGTGACGTGCGCGCCGATCGGCATGCCCTCGCGCAGCTTGAACTGGGCGATGGACTTGCGGGCCTTGGTGACCTGCGGCTTCTGCCCGGTGATCGCGGTGAGGTCGCGGACGGCCCCGTCGATCAGCTTGGAGTCGCGGGCCGCCTCGCCGACGCCCATGTTGACGACGACCTTGACGACGCCCGGCACCTGCATGATGTTCGGGTAGGAGAACTCCTCCAGCAGCGCGGGCAGGATCTCGTCCCGGTAGCGCTGCTGCAGGCGCGGCTTGACGCCGGCCACGTTCCCCGTGCCGCCCGCGGGCGCCTCGGTGGTCTCGGTCGTGGTGCCGGTCTCGGTGGTCTCGGTGCTCATGCGATGTCCTTGCCCGAGCGCCTGGCGACACGGACGCGCACGTTGCGCTCCCGACCGCCGCGCTCCTGCTTCTCGACACGGATGCCGACGCGGGTGGCCTTGCCGGACTCCGGGTCCACCAGCGCGACGCGGGACACGTGCAGCGGGGCCTCGGTGTGGACGAGGCCGCCGGTGCGCGAGCCGCGGCCGGTGGCGCCGGCCTTGACGTGCTTGGTGACCCGGTTGACGCCCTCGACGAGGACGCGGCCGGACTCGGGGAACACGGCGAGGACCTTGCCGGTCTTGCCGCGGTCGCCCTCGACCTTGGTGCCGTCCTTCTTGGTGCGCGTCCGCGTGCCGGCGATCAGCACGACGGTGTCGCCCTTCTTGATGCGGAACTTGCCCTCAGCCATCAGAGCACCTCCGGTGCCAGCGAGATGATCTTCATGAACCGCTTGTCGCGCAGCTCGCGGCCGACCGGCCCGAAGATGCGCGTGCCGCGCGGGTCGCCGTCGTTCTTGAGGATGACGGCGGCGTTCTCGTCGAACTTGATGTAGCTGCCGTCGGCACGACGGCGCTCCTTGACGGTGCGGACGACGACCGCCTTGACGACGTCGCCCCGCTTGACGTTGCCGCCGGGGATCGCGTCCTTGACGGTCGCGACGATGGTGTCGCCGATACCGGCGTACCGACGGCCGGAGCCGCCGAGCACGCGGATGCAGAGGATCTCCTTCGCACCGGTGTTGTCGGCGACCTTGAGCCGGGACTCCTGCTGGATCACTGGTGCCTCACTTAGCCTTCTCGAGGACCTCGACCACGCGCCAGCGCTTGGTCGCGGACAGCGGGCGGGTCTCCATGATCAGGACGAGGTCGCCGACGCCGGCCGTGTTGGCCTCGTCGTGCGCCTTGACCTTGCTCGTGCGACGCAGGACCTTGCCGTAGAGGGGGTGCTTGACCCGGTCCTCGACGGCGACCACGGCGGTCTTGTCCATCTTGTCGCTGACGACGTACCCACGACGGATCTTGCGGTTGCCCCGCTCGGTCGCAGCCGCAGCGCCGGCGGTGCCGGCCTTCGTGCTCTCGGTGCTCATGATGCGACCTCCTGGGTGGTGATGCCGAGCTCGCGCTCGCGCATCACGGTGTAGATCCGTGCGATGTCACGCTTGACGGCCTTCAGGCGGCCGTGGCTCTCCAGCTGCCCCGTGGCCGAGGCGAAGCGCAGGTTGAACAGCTCCTCCTTGGCCTTGCGGAGCTCCTCGACCAGCTTGGCGTCGTCGAAGGTCCGGAGGTTCTCGGGGGCGAGGTCCTTGCTACCGACCGACATCAGCTCTCACCACCCTCACGCTGCACGATGCGGCACTTCATGGGCAGCTTGTGCATGGCACGGGTGAGCGCCTCCTTGGCGACGTCGTCGCTGGGGTAGCTCAGCTCGAACATGACACGGCCCGGCTTGATGTTGGCGACCCACCACTCGGGCGAGCCCTTGCCGGAACCCATGCGGGTCTCGGCCGGCTTCTTGGTGATGGGGCGGTCCGGGTAGATGTTGATCCAGACCTTGCCGCCACGCTTGATGTGGCGGGTCATGGCGATACGGGCGGACTCGATCTGCCGGTTGGTGACGTACGCCGGCTCGAGGGCCTGCAGGCCCCACTCGCCGAAGGTCACCTGCGTACCGCCCTTGGCAGCGCCCGAGCGGTTCGGGTGGTGCTGCTTGCGGTGCTTGACGCGACGCGGGATCAGCATGGTCCTCAGCCCTCCTGCTTCGTCTCGGAGGCGACGGCGGTGGTGTCCGTGCCGGCGGGCAGCGGCGTCCGCGACGGGCGACGCGTCCTGGCCGGGCTCGACCGCGCCCTCGGTGCGGGGACCGCGGTCGGTGCGCACGGGGCGCTCCGGACGGTCGCCGCGGACGGGACGACGGGCGGCGCCGCCGCGGGGCGGGGCCGAGGCCTGCTCGCGGGCGAGCTCCATGGCCGTCTTGTCGCCGTTGTAGATCCACACCTTCACGCCGATGCGGCCGAACGTCGTCTTGGCCTCGGTGAAGCCGTAGTCGATGTTCGCGCGCAGGGTGTGCAGCGGGACCCGGCCCTCGCGGTAGAACTCCGTGCGGCTCATCTCCGCACCGCCGAGGCGGCCCGAGACCTGCACGCGGATGCCCTTGATGCCGGCGCGCTGGGCGGACTGCATGCCCTTGCGCATGGCACGACGGAACGAGACGCGGCTGGAGAGCTGCTCGGCGATGCCGATGGCCACGAGCTGGGCGTTCCCCTCGGGGTTCTTCACCTCGAGGATGTTCAGCTGGACCTGCTTGCCCGTCGAGCTTCTCCAGCTCGCCGCGCAGGCGGTCCGCCTCGGCGCCGCGGCGGCCGATGACGATGCCGGGGCGCGCGGTGTGCAGGTCGACGCGGACCCGGTCACGGGTGCGCTCGATCTCGACCTTGGCGATGCCGGCGCGCTCGAGACCGACGGTCATGAGCTTGCGGATCTTGACGTCCTCGCCGACGTAGTCGCGGTAGCGCTGGCCGGAGGCCGTCGTGTCCGCGAACCAGCGGGACTTGTGCTCGGTCGTGATGCCGAGCCGGTACCCGTGCGGGTTGACCTTCTGACCCATCAGCGGGCTCCCTTCGTGGATCGGCTGGCCGGCGCGCGGCATCCGCCCGGTGTCCGGGCGAGGCGACGACGACCGTGATGTGGCTGGTGCGCTTGCGGATGCGGAACGCACGGCCCTGGGCACGCGGCTGGAACCGCTTGAGGGTGGCGCCCTCGTCGACGAACGCCGTCGTGATGACGAGCTCGTCGGCGACGAAGCGCTCGCCGTACTTCTCGGCCTCGACGCGCGCGTTGGCGATCGCGGACTCGACGAGCTTGCGGACCGGCTCGGCCGCGGTCTGCGGGCTGAACCGCAGGACCTGGACGGCCTCCGTCGCACGCTTGCCGCGCACGAGGTCGACGACGCGCCGGGCCTTCATGGGCGTGACGCGCAGGTGGCGCACCTTCGCCGTGGCTTCCATATCTGGCTCCTGACCTGTCTGCGGAGGGTCGTCGCCGCGTCAGCGGCGACGGCCCTTCCGGTCGTCCTTCTCGTGCCCGCGGAACGTGCGGGTGGGGGCGAACTCGCCCAGCTTGTGGCCGACCATCGACTCGGTGACGAACACCGGGACGTGCTTGCGGCCGTCGTGCACGGCGATGGTGTGCCCGAGCATGTCCGGCACGATCATCGAGCGGCGCGACCAGGTCTTGATGACGTTCTTGGTCCCGGCCTCGTTCTGGGCGTCCACCTTCTTGGTCAGGTGGTCGTCGACGAACGGGCCCTTCTTCAGGCTGCGTGGCATCGTCGCTCCTCTCAGCGCTTCTTGCCGGCGGTGCGGCGACGGACGATCTGGGCATCGCTGGCCTTGCCCGGGCGACGGGTGCGGCCCTCGGGCTTGCCCCACGGGGTGACCGGGTGACGACCACCGGACGTCTTGCCCTCGCCACCACCGTGCGGGTGGTCGACCGGGTTCATGACGACACCGCGGACGGTCGGGCGCTTGCCCTTCCAGCGCATCCGGCCGGCCTTGCCCCAGTTGATGTTCGACTGCTCGGCGTTGCCCACCTCGCCGATCGGTCGCGCGGCAGCGCACGTCGACGTTGCGGATCTCGCCGGAGGGCATCCGCAGCTGGGCGTTGCGTGCCCTCGCGGGCGACGAGCCGGACGCTGGTGCCGGCGGAGCGGGCGATCTTGGCGCCGCCACCGGGGCGGAGCTCGATCGCGTGCACGACCGTCCCGACCGGGATGTTGCGCAGCGGCAGGTTGTTGCCCGGCTTGATGTCGGCCCCGGGACCGTTCTCGATCACGTCACCCTGCGACAGCTGGTTGGGGGCGATGATGTAGCGCTTCTCGCCGTCCACGTAGTGCAGCAGCGCGATGCGCGCGGTGCGGTTGGGGTCGTACTCGATGTGCGCGACCTTGGCGTTCACGCCGTCCTTGTCGTGACGGCGGAAGTCGATGAGCGCGGTAGGCACGCTTGTGCCCACCACCCTGGTGACGGGTCGTGATGCGGCCCGCGTTGTTGCGGCCGCCCTTCTTGGTCAGCGGGCGGACGAGCGACTTCTCGGGGGTGTCGCGCGTGACCTCGACGAAGTCGGCGACCGAGGAACCGCGGCGACCGGGGGTCGTCGGCTTGTACTTGCGGATGGCCATGTCAGTCAGTCCTCGAGATCACGCGACCGGACCGAAGATGTCGATCGTGCCCTCGCGAAGGGTGACGATCGCGCGCTTCGTGTCCTTGCGCTTGCCGGTGCCGTACCGCGTGCGACGCGTCTTGCCCTGCCGGTTGATGATGTTGACGCCCTTGGGGGCGACCTTGACGCCGAAGACCTTCTCGACCGCGATCTTGATCTCGGTCTTCGAGGCGCGCGGGTCGACGAGGAAGGTGTACTTCCCCTCCTCCTGCAGGCCGTAGGACTTCTCGCTCACGACCGGCGCGACGAGGACGTCGCGGGGGTCCTTGCCGACGTGGGCGAAGCTGTGCTCGCTCATGCGGTCTCCTCCTCGTCGGTGGTCGTGGTGCTCGCGCCGCCGGTGCCGAGGCGGGCGTCGACGAACTCCTGCAGGGCGGAGCCGACGAACAGCACGTCGTCGCTGACGAGCACGTCGTAGGTGTTGAGCTGGTCCACGGCGAGCACGTGCAGACCGGAGAGGTTGCGCACGCTCTTCCACGACACGGTCGTCGTCGCGGCTGACCAGGACGAGCAGGTTCGCGCGGGTGCTGGCGTGGGCCAGGGACGCGCGCGCGCGGACGCGACGGACGGGGTCTCGCCCGTCACCAACGACTCCAGCACGTGCACGCGGCTGTGGCGGGCCCGGTCCGACAGCGCCCCGCGCAGGGCGGCGGCGATCATCTTCTTGGGGGTCCGCTGCGAGTAGTCGCGCGGCATGGGGCCGTGCACGACGCCACCGCCGGCGAACTGGGGCGCACGGGTGGAGCCCTGGCGGGCGCGGCCGGTGCCCTTCTGGCGGTAAGGCTTCTTGCCCCCGCCGGAGACCTCGCCGCGGTTCTTGGTCTTGTGCGTGCCCTGGCGCGCCGCGGCGAGCTGGGCGACGACGACCTGGTGGATGAGCGGCACGTTGGTCTGCACGCCGAAGATCGTCGGCGGGCAGCTCGACGGTCCGCGAGCTGGAGCCGTCGGCCGCGAGCACCGGGACGGTCAGGGAGACGGTCGGTCTCGGTGGTCGTGGTCATCTCAGGCCTCCTTCTTGCTGGCGGTCTTGACGAGCACGACGGAGTTGCGCGGGCCGGGGACGGCACCCTTGACGAGCAGGTAGCCCCGCTCGGCGTCGACCGCGTGGACCTGCAGGTTCTGGGTGGTCTGGCGGTCGCCGCCCATCCGGCCGGCCATGCGCACGCCCTTGAAGACGCGGCCCGGCGTGGCGCAGGCGCCGATCGAGCCGGGCTTGCGGTGGTTGCGGTGCGCACCGTGCGAGGCGCTGACGCCCTTGAAGCCGTGACGCTTCATGACGCCGGCGGTGCCCTTGCCCTTGGTCGTCCCGACCACGTCGACGTACTCGCCGTCGGCGAAGGTGTCGAGCCCGACCTCCTGGCCGAGGTCGTAGGCACCGCGTGGTGCGGACCTCGACGAGGTGGCGGCGCGGCGGGGTGCCCGCGCGCTCGAAGACACCGGCCATCGGCTTGTTCACCTTGCGGGGGTCGATGCGCGCCGTAGCCGAGCTGCACGGCGGCGTAGCCGTCCTTGCTCGGCCGTCTTGACGTCGGTGACGACGTTGCCGGCCGACCTCGACGACCGTGACGGGGACGAGCGACGTTGTCCGCGCTCCAGACCTGGGTCATGCCCAGCTTGCGGCCCAGCAGGGCCCGCACTTCTCTCTCAGTGGTCACGAGTCAGATCCCTCAGAGCTTGATCTCGATGTCGACGCCCGCGGGGAGGTCCAGCCGCATGAGCGAGTCCACCGTCTTGGGCGTCGGGTCGAGGATGTCGATGAGCCGCTTGTGGGTGCGCATCTCGAAGTGCTCGCGGCTGTCCTTGTACTTGTGGGGCGAGCGGATGACGCAGTAGACGTTCTTCTCCGTCGGCAGCGGCACGGGGCCGGCGACGGAGGCACCGGTACGGGTGACGGTCTCGACGATCTTGCGCGCCGAGGAGTCGATCACCTCGTGGTCGTAGGCCTTGAGCCTGATGCGGATCTTCTGTCCCGCCATGGCGTCGTCCACTCTCTCTCTTCGGTACCGGTTCCCGGCCGCGCAGGCCGCCATCCGGTGGGTCGTGCTCGGTCTGGGTGGGGCCGGTACTCCGGCCCTGCGCCCGACCCCCGCGCTCGGGCGTGTCGGCCCTCGAACGGTCTGGTCGGATGGAGTCGTGCTGCCACCCCCCGGTCCTGAGGACCGTTGGTGGGCACCGAGGTGCGCCGGGCAACCGCGACAGTCTGTCAGACCTCGCGGCCAGGACCAAACCGGCCGCCGGGCGGCCCGCGGGCCCCCTCCCCCGGCCGGCGGGGCCGCGGCAGAGGCGGGCCCGGACGCGCGGCGGCGGCGCCCCGGGTGACCGGGACGCCGCCGTCAGAGTGCGTCACTTGTTGATCTTGGTGACGCGGCCCGCGCCGACGGTGCGGCCACCCTCGCGGATGGCGAAGCGCAGGCCCTGCTCCATGGCGATCGGCTGGATCAGCGCGACCGTCATCGAGGTGTCGTCGCCGGGCATGACCATCTCGGTGCCCTCGGGCAGCGTGATGACGCCGGTGACGTCGGTGGTGCGGAAGTAGAACTGGGGACGGTAGTTCGAGTAGAACGGGTTGTGACGCCCGCCCTCGTCCTTGCTCAGGATGTAGACCTGGGCCTCGAAGTCCGTGTGCGGCGTGATCGAGCCGGGCTTGACCACGACCTGGCCGCGCTCGACGTCCTCGCGCTTGATGCCGCGCAGGAGCAGACCGACGTTCTCGCCCGCACGGGCCTCGTCGAGCAGCTTGCGGAACATCTCGACGCCGGTGACGGTCGTCTTGGTGGAGGTGTCCTTGATGCCGACGATCTCCACCTCCTCGTTCACCTTGAGCACGCCGCGCTCGGCGCGGCCGGTCACGACGGTGCCGCGGCCGGTGATCGTGAAGACGTCCTCGATGGGCATGAGGAACGGCTGGTCGATGGCGCGCTCGGGCTCCGGGATGGCGGTGTCGACCGCGTCCATGCAGCTCGAGGAGCTTGTCGCCCCACTCCTTGTCGCCCTCCAGCGCCTTGAGCGCGGAGACGCGGACCACGGGCAGGTCGTCGCCGGGGAACTCGTACTGGTTGAGCAGGTCGCGGACCTCGACCTCGACGAGCTCGAGGATCTCCTCGTCGTCCACCATGTCGGCCTTGTTCAGCGCGACGACGATGTAGGGGACGCCGACCTGGCGGGCCAGGAGCACGTGCTCCTTGGTCTGCGGCATCGGGCCGTCGGTGGCGGCGACCACGAGGATCGCGCCGTCCATCTGCGCCGCACCGGTGATCATGTTCTTGATGTAGTCGGCGTGCCCGGGGCAGTCGACGTGCGCGTAGTGACGCGACTCGGTCTGGTACTCGACGTGCGCGATCGAGATGGTGATGCCGCGCTCGCGCTCCTCCGGGGCCTTGTCGATCTGGTCGAACGCGGAGGCCGCGTTCAGCGTCGGGTACTTGTCGTGGAGCACCTTGGTGATGGCCGCGGTCAGCGTCGTCTTGCCATGGTCGATGTGACCGATGGTGCCGATGTTGACGTGCGGCTTGGTCCGCTCGAACTTCGCCTTAGCCACTGGGGCTCCTCCTCGGACTGTTCTCCGCCGACGGGTTCGCCCGACGGTGGTCGTAGGTGTGCTGTGCTCGGGTGGTCTCGTTCAGTGGTGCGGGCTGTCGTGCTCGCCACGGCCGGTCACAGACTAGACCGACCGCGAGGTCTCACTCGCCGCGGATCTTCTTGACGATCTCGTCGGCGACGTTGCGCGGGACCTCGGCGTAGGAGTCGAACTGCATCGTGTAGACCGCGCGCCCCTGGGTGCGGGAGCGCAGGTCGCCGACGTAGCCGAACATCTCCGACAGCGGGACCGTGGCCTTGACGCTCTTCGCGCCGGACACGTCGTCCATGGACTGCATGTGCCCGCGGCGGGAGTTGATGTCGCCGATGACGTCGCCCATGTACTCCTCGGGCGTGCGCACCTCGACGGCCATGATCGGCTCGAGCAGGACGGGGTCCGCCCGGCGGGCCGCCTCCTTGAAGCCGGCGGAGCCGGCGATCTTGAAGGCGAGCTCGGAGGAGTCGACGTCGTGCGCCGCACCGTCGGTCAGCGTCGCGCGGACCCCGACCATCGGGTAGCCGGCGAGCACGCCGACCTGCATGGCGTCCTGGAAGCCGGCGTCCACGCTGGGGATGTACTCGCGCGGCACGCGCCCACCGGTCACCTTGTTGTCGAACTGGTAGGTCGCGTCCTCGTCCTCGGCGTCGACCAGCGGCTCGATGGTGAACTGGATCTTGGCGAACTGCCCGGACCCACCGGTCTGCTTCTTGTGGGTGTAGGAGTACTTCTCCACCGCGCGGCGGATCGTCTCGCGGTAGGCCACCTGGGGCTTGCCGACGTTCGCCTCGACCTTGAACTCGCGCCGCATCCGGTCCACGAGGATGTCGAGGTGGAGCTCGCCCATGCCCTTGATGATGGTCTGGCCGGTCTCCTCGTCCTGCTCGACCTGGAAGGTGGGGTCCTCCTCGGCCAGCTTCTGGATGGCGATGGAGAGCTTCTCCTGGTCGGACTTCGTCTTCGGCTCGATGGCCACGGAGATGACCGGCGCGGGGAAGGTCATCGACTCCAGGACGACCTGGTCCTGCGGGTCGCACAGGGTGTCGCCGGTGGTCGTGTCCTTGAGGCCGATCATCGCGTAGATGTGGCCCGCCTGGGCGTCGTCGACCGGGTTCTCCTTGTTGGAGTGCATCTGGAAGAGCTTCCCGATGCGCTCCTTCTTGCCCTTGGTCGAGTTCACGACGCCGGAGCCGGCCGCGACCTTGCCGGAGTACACCCGGACGTAGGTGAGCTTGCCGAAGAAGGGGTGCGAGGCGACCTTGAAGGCCAGCGCGGAGAACGGCTCGGAGGCGTCCGGCTTGCGGATGATCTCCTTCTCCGGGTCGCGGACGTCGTGGCCGATCATCGGCGGCACGTCCAGCGGCGTGGGCAGGTAGTCGAGCACCGCGTCGAGCATGGGCTGCACGCCCTTGTTCTTGAACGCGGAGCCGCACAGCACCGGGTAGATCTCGGAGGCGATGGTCATCTTGCGGATGGCGCCCTTGATCTCCTCGGGCGTCAGCTCCTCGCCGGCGAGGTACTTCTCGAGCAGCTCGTCGTCGGCCTCGGAGATGGTCTCGATGAGGGCGGCGCGGTACTCGGCGGCCTGCTCGGCCAGGTCGGCCGGGATCTCCTCGATCTCGTAGGCCTCGCCCTTGCCGGTGTCGCCGCGCCACACGAGGGCGCGCATGTAGACCAGGTCGACGACGCCGACGAAGTCGTTCTCCGCGCCGATGGGCAGCTGGATGACCAGCGGCTTGGCGCCGAGGCGGTCGACGATCGTCGCACGGTGAAGAAGAAGTCCGCGCCGAGCTTGTCCATCTTGTTGACGAAGCAGATGCGCGGGACGTCGTACTTGTCGGCCTGGCGCCAGACGGTCTCGGACTGGGGCTCGACGCCCTCCTTGCCGTCGAACACCGCGACCGCACCGTCGAGCACGCGCAGGCTCCGCTCGACCTCGACCGTGAAGTCGACGTGGCCGGGCGTGTCGATGATGTTGATCTGGGTGCCTTCCCAGAAGCACGTCGTCGCGGCGGACGTGATGGTGATGCCGCGCTCCTGCTCCTGCTCCATCCAGTCCATCGTCGCGGCGCCGTCGTGCACCTCGCCGATCTTGTAGTTGATCCCGGTGTAGAACAGGATCCGCTCGGTCGTGGTGGTCTTGCCGGCGTCGATGTGCGCCATGATCCCGATGTTGCGGACCTTGTGGAGGTCGGTCAGGACGTCCTGAGCCACGGTGGGCCTTCCTTGATGCTGGGCTGTCTGGTGGTGCCGGCCGGTCGTGCCGGCCACGGGGTGCCCGTGCGTCTGGCAGGGGACCCTGGACCGCGGGAGGGGCGGCGCCGGTGCGGCGCCGCCCGCCTCACCAGCGGTAGTGGGCGAACGCCTTGTTGGACTCCGCCATCTTGTGCATGTCCTCGCGGCGCTTCACGGAGGCACCGAGGCCGTTGCTGGCGTCGAGGATCTCGTTCATGAGGCGCTCGGTCATGGTCTTCTCGCGGCGGGCGCGGGAGAACCCGACGAGCCAGCGCAGCGCCAGCGTCGTCGAGCGGGCGGGACGGACGTCGACCGGGACCTGGTAGGTCGAGCCGCCGACGCGGCGGCTGCGGACCTCGAGCGCCGGCTTGACGTTGTCCAGCGCCCGCTTGAGCAGGATGACCGGGTCGTTGCCGGTCTTGGCGCGGGCACCCTCGAGGGCGCCGTACACCGTGCGCTCGGCGACGGACTTCTTGCCGTCGAGGAGCACCTTGTTGACCAGCTGGGTGACCAGCGGGGAGTGGTAGACCGGGTCGACGACGAGCGGTCGCTTCGGAGCGGGGCCCTTACGAGGCATCAGCTCTTCTCCTTCTTCGCGCCGTAGCGCGAACGGGCCTGCTTGCGGTTCTTGACGCCCTGGGTGTCCAGGGAGCCGCGCACGATCTTGTAGCGGACGCCGGGCAGGTCCTTCACCCGGCCGCCGCGCACGAGCACCATGGAGTGCTCCTGCAGGTTGTGGCCGACGCCGGGGATGTAGGCGGTGACCTCGATGCCGTTGCTCAGGCGCACGCGAGCGACCTTGCGCAGGGCCGAGTTCGGCTTCTTGGGCGTGGTCGTGTAGACGCGGGTGCAGACGCCGCGGCGCTGGGGAGACCCCTTGAGCGCGGGCGTGCTGTTCTTCACCGGCTTGTCCTGGCGGCCCTTGCGGACCAGCTGCTGGATCGTGGGCACCGCTGCGGTACTCCCTACTGGGTTCGACGGATGGTGTGCCTGGGTCGGCGGGGTCCGACTGTGACCCCCGCACTCGGGCGTGTCGCGCGCTCCCCGGGATGGTGCAGGGCACGCGCGATGACCCGGTCCGACCGGGCGACTCGGGAGAGGGTACCTATCCCGGGTCGCCATGGTCAAAACGCCTGGTGGTCAGGGCGCCTGGACGGGCCGGCGCCCCTCTCGCGAGGGGCGCCGGCCCACGTGCCTCAGCGGTAGCTGCCGCCGAAGTCCAGGTCCTCGAGCGGGACGGCCTGGCCGCTGCCCGCGCCGAACGGTGCGTAGTCGCCGTCGTCGTAGCTGGGCAGCGTGTACATGGCCGCCTTCGCCTCCTCGGTCGGCTCGACCGTCACGTCGCGGTAGCGCGCGAGGCCGGTGCCGGCGGGGATGAGCTTGCCGATGATGACGTTCTCCTTGAGCCCGACCAGCGGGTCGGACTTGGCGTTCATCGCCGCGTCCGTGAGCACCCGGGTGGTCTCCTGGAACGAGGCCGCGGACAGCCACGACTCCGTCGCCAGGGAGGCCTTGGTGATGCCCATGAGCTCGGGACGGCCGGAGGCGGGCTTGCCGCCGCCGCGCACGACCTCGCGGTTGGTCGTCTCGAAGCGCGTGCGCTCGGTCAGCTCGCCCGGCAGCAGGTTCGCGTCGCCGGAGTCGATGATCGTCACCCGCTTGAGCATCTGGCGGACGATGACCTCGATGTGCTTGTCGTGGATCGTCACGCCCTGGCTGCGGTAGACCCGCTGGACCTCGTCCACCAGGTGCTGCTGCACCTTGCGCGGCCCGAGCAGGCGGAGCACCTGCTTGGGGTCCACGACGCCGGCCGTGAGCTGCTGGCCGACGACGACGCTCTCGCCGTCCTTGACCAGGAGCTTGGAGCGCGAGCTGACGGGGACCTCGATCTCGTCGGAGCCGTCGTCCGGCACCACCGTGACCGCGGTGACCACGTCGTTGTCGTTGCGCTCCAGGCGGACCCGCCCGGTGACCTCGGCGATGGGCGCGTTCCCCTTCGGGGTGCGCGCCTCGAACAGCTCGACCACGCGGGGCAGGCCCTGCGTGATGTCGTCGCCCGCCACACCACCGGTGTGGAAGGTGCGCATCGTGAGCTGCGTGCCGGGCTCGCCGATCGACTGGGCCGCGACGATGCCGACGGCCTCGCCGATGTCCACGAGCTTGCCGGCGGCCAGCGAGCGGCCGTAGCAGAGCGCGCAGGTGCCGACGTGGGACTCGCAGGTGAGGACCGAGCGGACCTTCACCTCGTGGACCCCGGCCGCGACCAGCCGGTCGATGACGACGTCGCCCAGGTCGGTGTTGGCCGTCGCGATGACCTCGCCGTCGACCTCCACGTCCGTGGCCAGGCTGCGGGCGTAGACCGTGGACTCCACGTGCTCGTCCTTGACCAGGACGCCCTCGCCGTTCTCGGTCGCGATCGGCATGACGAGACCGCGCTCGGTGCCGCAGTCCTCCTCGCGGACGATGACGTCCTGGCTGACGTCCACCAGACGGCGGGTGAGGTACCCGGAGTCGGCGGTGCGCAGGGCGGTGTCCGCCAGGCCCTTGCGGGCGCCGTGCGTGGAGATGAAGAACTCCAGCACCGACAGGCCCTCGCGGAAGTTCGCCTTGATCGGCCGCACGATGATCTCGCCCTTGGGGTTGGCGACGAGACCACGCATGCCGGCGATCTGGCGCATCTGCATCATGTTGCCCCGGGCGCCCGAGGTGACCATGCGGTAGATGGTGTTGGTGTCGGTGAGGTTGTCCTCCATGGCCTGGGAGACCTCGTCGGTCGCCTGGGTCCAGATCTCGATCAGCTCACCACGACGCTCGTCGTCGGTGATCAGACCGCGCTCGTACTGGCTCTGGACCTTGTCCGCGCGCGCCTCGTAGGCCTCGAGGATCTCGGCCTTGTTGGTCGGCGGGACGACGTCCGACAGCGCCACCGTGGTGCCCGAGCGGGTGGCCCAGTGGAAGCCGGCCTCCTTGAGGGCGTCCAGCGACGCGGCGACCTGCACCTTGGGGAAGCGCTCGGCGAGGTCGTAGACGATGGAGCTGAGCTTCTTCTTGTCGACCGTGTAGTTGACGAAGGGGAAGTCCAGCGGCAGGGCCTCGTTGAACAGGGCGCGGCCCAGGGTGGTCCGCAGGCGGATGGTCTCGCCCTCGACGTAGCCCTCGGGCGCGACCCAGCCCAGCGGCGGCACCAGGTCGGGGATCTTGATCTCGACCGTGGAGCCGATGTGGATCTCCTTGCGGTCCAGGGCCATGAGGGCCTCGGACACCGAGGAGAAGGAGCGACCGGTGCCGGCCGCGTCCTCGGGCATGTCCTTCGTCAGGTGGTACAGCCCGATGATCATGTCCTGGGTGGGCATGGTGACCGGACGGCCGTCCGACGGCTTGAGGATGTTGTTGCTGGACAGCATGAGGATGCGGGCCTCGGCCTGCGCCTCCGCCGACAGCGGCAGGTGCACGGCCATCTGGTCCCCGTCGAAGTCGGCGTTGAACGCCGTGCAGACGAGCGGGTGGATCTGGATGGCCTTGCCCTCGACCAGCTGGGGCTCGAAGGCCTGGATGCCGAGGCGGTGCAGGGTCGGCGCACGGTTCAGCAGCACGGGGTGCTCGCTGATGACCTCCTCCAGCACGTCCCACACGACCGAGCGCGAGCGCTCGACCATCCGCTTGGCGGACTTGATGTTCTGGGCGTGGTTGAGGTCGACCAGGCGCTTCATGACGAAGGGCTTGAACAGCTCCAGCGCCATCTGCTTGGGCAGGCCGCACTGGTGCAGCTTGAGCTGCGGGCCGACGACGATGACCGAGCGGCCGGAGTAGTCGACGCGCTTGCCCAGCAGGTTCTGGCGGAACCGGCCCTGCTTGCCCTTGAGCATGTCCGACAGCGACTTGAGCGCACGGTTGCCGGGGCCCGTGACGGGCCGGCCGCGGCGGCCGTTGTCGAACAGCGCGTCGACGGCCTCCTGGAGCATGCGCTTCTCGTTGTTGACGATGATCTCGGGCGCGCCGAGGTCGAGGAGCCGCTTGAGGCGGTTGTTCCGGTTGATGACCCGGCGGTAGAGGTCGTTGAGGTCGGAGGTCGCGAAGCGGCCGCCGTCCAGCTGGACCATCGGGCGCAGGTCCGGCGGGATCACCGGGACGCAGTCCAGCACCATGCCCATGGGCGAGTTGGTGGTGGACAGGAACGCGCTGACGACCTTGAGCCGCTTGAGGGCGCGGGTCTTCTTCTGGCCCTTGCCGGTGGCGATGGTCTCGCGCAGCGAGGCCGCCTCGGCGTCCAGGTCGAAGGTCTCCAGGCGCTTCTGCAGCGCGGCCGCACCCATGCCGCCCTCGAAGTACATCCCGAAGCGCAGGCGCATCTCGCGGTACAGCTGCTCGTCGCCCTCGAGGTCCTGGACCTTGAGGTTCTTGAAGCGGTCCCAGACCGCCTCGAGCTTGTCGAGCTCCTGGGTCGCGCGACGGCGCATCTGCGACATCTCGCGCTCGGCGCCCTCGCGCACCTTGCGGCGCACGTCGGCCTTGGCGCCCTCGGCCTCGAGCTCGGCGAGGTCGCCCTCGAGGCGCTTGGCGCGCTCGTCGATCTCGCCGTCACGACGACGCTCGATCTCGGACTTCTCGTTGATGATGCCCGTCTCGAGGCTGGACAGGTCGCGGTGGCGCGCGTCGTCGTCGACCGACGTGATCATGTAGGCCGCGAAGTAGATGACCTTCTCGAGGTCCTTCGGCGCCAGGTCGAGCAGGTAGCCCAGGCGGCTCGGGACACCCTTGAAGTACCAGATGTGGGTGACGGGGGCGGCGAGCTCGATGTGGCCCATCCGCTCGCGGCGCACCTTGGCGCGGGTCACCTCGACGCCGCAGCGCTCGCAGATGATGCCCTTGAAGCGGACGCGCTTGTACTTGCCGCAGTAGCACTCCCAGTCCCGGGTGGGACCGAAGATCTTCTCGCAGAAGAGCCCGTCCTTCTCCGGCTTCAGGGTGCGGTAGTTGATGGTCTCGGGCTTCTTGACCTCGCCGTGGGACCACGCCCGGATGTTGTCGGCGGTGGCCAGGCCGATGCGGAGCTCGTCGAAGAAGTTGACGTCGAGCACAGGTTCCTTCTCTCGTTGCGTTCAGTCGCTCGTCACGGGGTGGGGGCCGGCGGCCGGCCCGGTCAGGGCCGGCCGCCTCGCCCCTCAGGGGGTCGTCAGACCTCTTCGACGCTGCTCGGCTCGCGCCGGGACAGGTCGATGCCGAGCTCCTCCGCCGCGCGGAACACGTCGTCGTCGGAGTCCCGCATCTCGATCGACGTGCCGTCGGACGACAGCACCTCGACGTTGAGACACAGGGACTGCATCTCCTTGATGAGGACCTTGAACGACTCCGGGATGCCGGGCTCGGGGATGTTGTCGCCCTTGACGATGGCCTCGTAGACCTTCACGCGGCCGATGACGTCGTCCGACTTGATGGTGAGCAGCTCCTGCAGCGCGTAGCTCGCGCCGTACGCCTCGAGCGCCCAGACCTCCATCTCGCCGAACCGCTGACCACCGAACTGCGCCTTACCACCCAGCGGCTGCTGCGTGATCATCGAGTACGGGCCGGTCGAGCGGGCGTGGATCTTGTCGTCGACCAGGTGGTGCAGCTTGAGGATGTACATGTAGCCGACGGACACCGGCTCCGGGAACGGCTCCCCGGAGCGCCCGTCGAGCAGGCGCGCCTTGCCGTCGACGTCGACCAGGCGGTCGCCGTCACGGTTGGGCAGGGTCGCGGTCAGCAGGCCGCTCACCTCGTCCTCGGTCGCGCCGTCGAACACCGGGCTGGCCACGTTCGCCCCGGGGGCGACGTCGCGGACCGTGCTGGGCATCCGGGCGGCCCACTCGGGGTCCCCCTCGATCTTCCAGCCCTGCTTGGCGATCCAGCCCAGGTGCAGCTCGAGGACCTGGCCGATGTTCATGCGGCCGGGCACGCCGAGCGGGTTGAGGATGATGTCCACCGGGGTGCCGTCCTCGAGGAACGGCATGTCCTCCACGGGCAGGATCTTGGAGATGACGCCCTTGTTGCCGTGGCGGCCGGCCAGCTTGTCGCCGTCGGTGATCTTGCGCTTCTGGGCGACGTAGACCCGGACCAGCTGGTTGACGCCCGGCGGGAGCTCGTCGCCCTCGTCGCGGTCGAACAGCCGGACGCCGATGACGGTGCCGGTCTCGCCGTGGGGCACCTTGAGGCTGGTGTCGCGGACCTCGCGGGCCTTCTCGCCGAAGATGGCGCGCAGCAGGCGCTCCTCGGGGGTGAGCTCGGTCTCGCCCTTGGGCGTGACCTTGCCGACGAGGATGTCGCCCGGGACGACCTCGGCACCGATGCGGATGATCCCGCGCTCGTCGAGGTCCGCGAGGACCTCCTCGCCGACGTTCGGGATGTCGCGGGTGATCTCCTCGGGCCCGAGCTTGGTGTCGCGGGCGTCGACCTCGTGCTCCTCGATGTGGATCGAGGACAGGACGTCGTCCTGCACCAGGCGCTGGCTGAGGATGATCGCGTCCTCGTAGTTGAGGCCCTCCCACGGCATGAACGCCACGAGCAGGTTGCGGCCCAGCGCCATCTCGCCGCCGTCGGTCGAGGGACCGTCGGCGAGGATGCTGCCGGCCTCGACGCGCTGGCCGGAGTCGACCAGCACGCGCTGGTTGTAGCTGGTGCCCTGGTTGGAGCGACGGAACTTGTGCACCCGGTAGGTGCGGTAGCGCGCCGTCGTCCTGCGCGATGGTCACGGCGTCGGCCGCGACCTCGTGCACCACTCCCCCGGCCTCGGCCACGACGACGTCGCCGCCGTCGACCGCGGCGCGCAGCTCCATGCCGGTGCCGACGAACGGCGCCTCGGCCCGGACCAGCGGGACGGCCTGGCGCTGCATGTTGGAGCCCATGAGCGCGCGGTTGGAGTCGTCGTGCTCGAGGAACGGGATCATCGCGGTCGCGACCGAGGAGATCTGCCGGGCCGAGACGTCCATGAAGTCGACGTCCCCGCCGTGGACGTAGTCGACCTCGCCGAACCGGGTCCGGACGAGCACGCGCTCCTCGGCGAACCGGCTGTCGGCGTCGAGCGGGGCGTTGGCCTGGGCGACGACGAAGTTGTCCTCCTCGTCGGCGGTGAGGTACTGCACCTCGTCGCTGACGACGCCGTCGGCGACCTTGCGGTACGGGCGTCTCGACGAAGCCGAAGGAGTTGATCCGGGCGTACGTGGCGAGCGAGCCGATCAGGCCGATGTTCGGGCCCTCGGGGGTCTCGATCGGGCACATCCGGCCGTAGTGCGACGGGTGCACGTCGCGCACCTCGAAGCCGGCCCGGTCACGGGACAGACCACCCGGGCCCAGCGCGGACAGACGACGCTTGTGCGTCAGGCCGGCGAGCGGGTTGTTCTGGTCCATGAACTGCGACAGCTGGGAGGTCCCGAAGAACTCCTTGATCGCCGCGACCACGGGACGGATGTTGATGAGGCTCTGCGGGGTGATCGCCTCGACGTCGGAGGTGGTCATCCGCTCGCGGACGACGCGCTCCATCCGGGACAGGCCCGTGCGGACCTGGTTCTGGATGAGCTCGCCGACGCTGCGCAGGCGACGGTTGCCGAAGTGGTCGATGTCGTCGACCTCGACGCGCAGCTCGACCGGCTCGCCGGCCTTGTGCCCGGCCATGGTGCGCTGGTCGTCGCCGACGGACGCGTTGTGGTGCAGCGTCACCAGGTACTTCAGCGTGGCCACGATGTCCGCCAGGGACAGGGTGGAGTCCGCGAGCGGCTTGTCGACGCCGAGCTTGCGGTTGAGCTTGTAGCGCCCCACCTTGGCCAGGTCGTACCGCTTGGGGTTGAAGTACAGGTTGTCGAGCAGCGTCTGCGCCGCCTCGCGCGTGGGCGGCTCGCCCGGACGCAGCTTGCGGTACAGGTCCAGCAGGGCCGCGTCGGAGTCGGCGGTGGTGTCCTTGTCCAGGGTGGCGAGCATGGAGTCGTACCCGGAGAACTCGTCCCGGATCTCCTGCTCGGACATGCCGAGGGCCTTGAGGAAGACCGTGACCGACTGCTTGCGCTTGCGGTCCACGCGGACGCCGACGGCGTCGCGCTTGTCGATCTCGAACTCCAGCCAGGCCCCGCGGCTCGGGATGAGCTTGGCGGTGAAGACGTCCTTGTCGGACGTCTTGTCGCGGACGCGCTCGAAGTACGCGCCCGGCGAGCGGACCAGCTGGGAGACGACGACGCGCTCGGTGCCGTTGATGACGAACGTGCCGCGGTCGGTCATGAGCGGGAAGTCGCCCATGAAGACCGTCTGGCTCTTGATCTCGCCGGTCGTCATGTTCATGAACTCGGCGGTGACGAACAGCGGCGCCGCGTAGGTCATGTCCTTCTCGCGGCACTCCTCGACGGAGTACTTGGGGGGTTCGAAGCGGTGGTCCCGGAACGACAGGGACATCGTCTCCGAGAAGTCCTCGATGGGGCTGATCTCCTCGAAGATCTCGGCGAGGCCGGACTTGCCGGCGTCCTCCCCGAGGGCCTCGACCCGGGCGACGTAGTTCTCGTTGCCGAGGAGCCAGTCGAAGCTCTCCGTCTGCAGAGCGAGGAGGTCCGGGACCTCCAGCGGCTCACGGATCTTGGCGAAAGAAGGGCGGGGGTTCACCGGTACGGGCTGTACACGAGGGGCGGGCGCGGTGCGCGAGGCGACCAAGACGGGTCCTTCCAGCGGCCTGCTGTATAGGTTTCGTTGCATGGCTGACACCCCTGGTCAAATCCAGGGGGTGCAGAGGGTGGGCAGCAAAGGACAACGATAGGTCGTGTGCCTGTGCAAGGCAAATCGCCCCGGCCCCCGCGGGGTCTCCGCGGGGGTCGGGGCGATCAGGCTGCCGGGCGGGCCCGGCGGGAGATCAGGAGCAGGTCGTCACTTGACGGTGACGGTGGCGCCGGCGCCCTCGAGCTTCTCGCTTGGCGGCCTCGGCGGCCTCCTTGTCGACCTTCTCCAGGACGGCCTTGGGGGCGGCGTCGACGAGGTCCTTGGCCTCCTTGAGGCCCAGGCTCGTGAGGGCGCGCACCTCCTTGATGACCTGGATCTTCTTCTCGCCGGCCGCCTCGAGGACGACGTCGAACTCGTCCTGCTCCTCGACGGCCTCGGCGGCGGCGCCACCGGCGCCACCGGCAGCGGCGACCGCGACGGGAGCGGCGGCGGTGACCTCGAAGGTCTCCTCGAACTTCTTCACGAAGTCGGAGAGCTCGATGAGGGTCATGTCCTTGAACTGCTCGAGCAGCTCGTCGGCGGAGAGCTTCGCCATGGTGTGTCCTTCTTCCTGGTGGGTGCTGCGGGCCGCTGGTCGCGGCCGCGCGCGGTGGGTGCGGTCTCGGGTGCTGCAGGTGCTGCGCGTGCGGGCGGTACGAGGTCCCGGCCGTCAGGCCGCGGCCTCCTCCTGCTCGCGCTTGGCCCGCAGCGCGTCGACCGCGCGGGCGGCCTGGGCGAGCGGGGCGGCGGCCATGTAGACCGCCTTGGACAGCGGGGCCTTCATGGCCCCGGCGAGCTTGGCGAGGAGCACCTCGCGCGGCTCGAGGTCAGCCAGCTTGCGCAGACCCTCGGCGTCGATGTAGCGGCCGTCGAGCACACCGCCCTTGATGACGAGCGCCGGCGCGTCCTTGCCGAAGTCCCGCAGGCCCTTGGCCGCCTCGACCGGGTCACCGGTGACGAAGGCGATGGCCGTGGGGCCCTTGAGGGAGTCGGCGTCCAGACCCTCGAACCCGGCCTGCTCGGCCGCGATCTTGGTGAGGGTGTTCTTGACGACGGCGTAGGTCGCGTTGTCGCCGAGGGCGACACGCAGCCTGGTCAGCTGGGAGACGGTGAGCCCGCGGTACTCGGTGAGGACGGCGGCGTTCGAGGCGCGGAACAGGTCCGCGAGCTCGGCGACGGCGTCGACCTTCTCCTGGGTGGGCATGGGTGTTCCTTCCGTCTTCGACGGGGCCGCGTGCGCGGACCCGGCCGAACGGAGCAGCCCTGGCACGACAGACGCCCCGGCGCGAGGCACGGGGCGTGGGTGGCCCGCCTGAGGCGGGGTCCTGCTCTGCACCTGCGCGGGCCGTCCGGGTGTCCCGGCTCCTTCGACCGCCCCGGGGGGCGGCGACCAACGGTCTTCGGTGGGCCCAGGGTACGGGCGCGCGGGGCCCGCGACCAAATCGCCCTGCCCGCGCCGACGCGGGCAGGGCCCCGACCGTGACGGTCGGGGCCCTGCCGGTGGTGCTGTGGCGCTCGTGGCGCTGTGGTGGTGTCGCGCTGGTGCTCAGGCGCCCGGGGTCTCCACGACGCCGGTGGCGGTCGGGTCGACCGGGATGCCGGGGCCCATCGTGGCGGCCACGGTGGCCTTCTTGACGTAGCGGCCCTTGGCGGCGGACGGCTTGAGGCGCATGACCTCCTCCATCGCGGCGGCGTAGTTCTCGAGGAGCTTGGCCTCCTCGAACGACGCCTTGCCGATGATGAAGTGCAGGTTCGAGTGCTTGTCGACCCGGAACTCGATCTTGCCGCCCTTGATCTCGGTGACGGCCTTGGCGACGTCCATGGTCACGGTGCCGGTCTTCGGGTTGGGCATGAGGCCGCGGGGGCCGAGCACCTTGCCCAGACGACCGACCTTGCCCATGAGGTCCGGGGTGGCCACGACGGAGTCGAAGTCGAGCCAGCCGCCCTGGATGCGCTCGAGCAGGTCGTCGCTGCCGACGTGGTCGGCGCCGGCCTCGAGGGCCTGCTGGGCGCGGTCGCCGGTCGCGAAGACCAGGACGCGGGCGGTCTTGCCGGTGCCGTTCGGGAGGTTCACGGTGCCGCGGACCATCTGGTCCGCCTTGCGGGGGTCGACACCCAGGCGGAGGGCGACCTCGATGGTGGCGTCGTACGTGGTCGTCGCGGTCTTCTTGACCAGCGTGACGGCCTCGGCGGGCGAGTACAGGGTGTCCTGGTCGACGGCCTCGGCGGCCGCGCGGTAGGCCTTGCTGCGCTTCATGTCTGCTCCTGGTGAGGTGTGCGGAGTCGTGGTCGTCGGGCCGCGCGCGGCCCTCCCACGTGGTGCTCGGCCGGTCCTCGCGGGCCGGGTGGTGCGCGCCGGGCTCAGTCGGCGACGGTGACGCCCATGCTGCGGGCGGTGCCGGCGATGATCTTGCTGGCCGCGTCGAGGTCGGTCGCGTTGAGGTCCTGCAGCTTGGTCTCGGCGATCTTGCGCACCTGCTCCTTGCTGATGGTGGCGACCTTGTCGGTGTGCGGGGTGCCCGAGCCCTTCTCGATCCCGGCGGCCTTCTTGATGAGCTGGGCGGCCGGCGGGGTCTTGGTGACGAAGGTGAACGAGCGGTCCTCGTAGACCGTGATCTCGACGGGGACGATGTCGCCCCGCTGGGACTCGGTGGCCGCGTTGTACGCCTTGCAGAACTCCATGATGTTGACGCCGGCGGCACCGAGGGCGGGGCCGATGGGCGGGGCGGGGTTCGCGAGGCCGGCCTTGATCTGGAGCTTGATGACTCCAGTGACCTTCTTCTTCTTGGGAGGCACGTCGTGGTCCTTCTGTCTGGGGTGGTGCTGCCTGGGTGCTGCGGTGCTGTCCTGCGGGTGCAGGCCGTGCGGCGGTGCGGTCGGTCAGAGCTTGGAGACCTGGCCGAACGTGCAGCTCGACGGGGGTCTCGCGGCCGAAGATCGACACGAGGACCTTGAGCCTCTGGGAGTCGACGTTGATCTCGGAGATCGACGCCGGGAGCGTGGCGAACGGGCCGTCCATGACGGTGACGGACTCGCCGACCTCGAAGTCCACGGTCGGCTGCGGCGGCCGCGCCGCCGCCGCCCTGCTTGCCGCCCGAGGCCGCGGGGGCCGCGACGGTCGGGGCGAGCATGCCGAGGACCTCGTCGAGGGTCAGCGGGACCGGGTGGTGGGCGGAGCCGAGGAAGCCGGTGACCCCGGGCGTGTGCCGGACCGCGCCCCACGACTCGTCGGTGAGGTCCATGCGCACGAGCACGTAGGAGGGGATCCGGACCCGGCGGACCTGCTTCTTCTGCCCGTTCTTGATCTCGGTCACCTCCTCCATGGGGACCTCGACCTGGTGGATGTACTCCTCCATGTTGAGGGAGGTGATGCGCGCCTCGAGGTTGGTCTTCACGCGGTTCTCGTAGCCGGCGTAGCTGTGCACGACGAACCACTCCCCCGGGGCGCGGCGCAGCTCGGTGCGCAGCTCCTCGACCGGGTCCGCGGGGGGCGCGTCGGGGTCGACCTCGTCGGCCGGCACGACGCCGTCGCCCTGGGCGACGCCGTCGGCCTCGTCGGCTCGGGCTCGCCGGCGCTCGACCTCGGTGACGTCGCTGCCGTCGGAGACGTAGTCCTCGCTCAGCACCTCGGCGTCGTCCTCGGTGGCGGCCAGGTCGGCCTCCTGCACGGTGAGGGAGGACTCGTCCAGGGAGGAGAGGTCGTCCGTCGTCACGCCGTCGGCGGCCGGGGCCTGCTCGACGGTGTCCTCGGCGTCGGTGTCGACGTGAGGCTGGTCGGACATTGGTGAACCTGCTTCCTGGGGATCGTGGTGGGGCGGGTGCCGGCCGGGCGGCCGGGCGCGGCGGTCAGCCGCCGAACGCCCACAGGACGAGCCGGCCGAACCCGAAGTCGAGGATGCTGACGAAGACCATCACGGCGACGACGAAGACCAGCACGACGCTGGTGTAGGCGACGAGCTCGTCGCGCGTGGGGCGGACGACCTTGCGGAGCTCGGCGACGACCTGCCGGAGGAAGAGCACGAACCCGCCCCGGCTGCTGGCGCCGGGCGCAGGGGTGGTGCTCTCGGAGGTGTCGGTCACCGTGCTGCCTTCTTCCGGTCCGTGGTCCGTGTCGTCGCGTGCACCGGTGGTGCGCTCGTCTGGTCTGCAGGGCAGGAGGGACTCGAACCCACAACCCCCGGTTTTGGAGACCGGTGCGCTGCCAATTGCGCCACTGCCCTTCGGTGCGCTCCTGCTGCCGGGACCGTGCCGAGGGCACGGCGACGACAGCGGGTGCACGCCGGTCGGTCAGCATACGGCCCCGGGGACCTCCGGGTCGAACCCGGCGCCCGCAGCCTGGCCTGCTCGACGCCGACGGGCCCCGTCGCGGCAGGATGGCCCCATGACCGAGCCCTCCGCCGCCCGCGCCCGCGTCTCCTCCCGTGTCGGGGGGATCGCCGAGTCCGCCACGCTGGCCGTCGACGCCAAGGCCAAGGCGCTCAAGGCGGCCGGCCGGCCGGTGATCGGCTTCGGGGCCGGCGAGCCCGACTTCCCCACCCCGCCGGAGGTGGTCGAGGCCGCCCTCGTCGCCGCCCGGGAGCCGGCGATGCACCGCTACACCCCGGCCGCCGGGCTGCCCGCGCTGCGGGAGGCGGTGGCCGCGAAGACCGCGCGCGACTCCGGCCTGCAGGTGCCCGCCTCCCAGGTGCTCATCACCAACGGCGGCAAGCAGGCGGTCTACCAGGCCTTCGCGACCCTGCTCGACCCGGGCGACGAGGTGCTGCTCCCCGCGCCGTACTGGACCACCTACCCCGAGGCCGTCCGGCTCGCGGGCGGGGTCCCGGTCGAGGTCTTCGCCGGGCCGGAGCAGGGCTACCTGGTCACGGTCGAGCAGCTGGAGGCCGCGCGGACCCCGCGCACGAAGGTGCTCCTGCACTGCTCGCCGTCCAACCCGACCGGCGCCGTCTACCCCCGGGAGCAGGTCGAGGCGATCGGCCGCTGGGCCGTCGAGCACGGGGTGTGGGTCGTGGCCGACGAGATCTACGAGCACCTCACCTACGACGGCGTCACCGCGGACTCGATGCCGGTCGTGGTCCCCGAGCTCGCCGACACCTGCGTCGTGCTCAACGGGGTGGCCAAGACCTACGCCATGACCGGCTGGCGGGTGGGCTGGATGGTCGGCCCGGCCGACGTGGTCAAGGCCGCGACCAACCTGCAGTCGCACCTGACGAGCAACGTGGCCAACGTGTCGCAGCGGGCCGCGCTGGCCGCGGTGTCCGGGCCGCTGGACGCCGCCCACGCCATGCGCGAGGCCTTCGACCGCCGCCGCCGGACGATGGTGTCGATGCTGCAGGAGATCGACGGCGTCGAGTGCCCGGTGCCGCAGGGGGCGTTCTACGCCTACCCCGACGTGCGGGGCGTGCTCGGCCGCGAGGTCGGCGGCACCACCCCCACGACGTCGGCCGAGCTCGCCGCGGTGGTCCTCGAGCAGGCCGAGGTCGCGGTCGTCCCGGGCGAGGCGTTCGGGCCCAGCGGGTTCCTGCGCCTGTCGTACGCCCTCGGCGACGACGACCTGGTCGAGGGCGTCGGCCGCATCCAGCGCCTGCTCGCCGGCTGAGGCGGGGCAGGGTGGTGGCTCCCGCGCGCCGGGACCTGGCCACCCTGCCCAAGGCCCACCTGCACCTGCACTTCACCGGGTCCCTGCGCCCGGCCACGCTGTCGGGGCTGGCCGGGCGGCACGGGCTCCGGCTGCCCGAGACGCTGCGCGAGCGCCACCTGCTCCGGGTGCCCGCCACCGAGCGCGGGTGGTTCCGCTTCCAGCGGCTGTACGAGGCCGCCCGAGCCTGCGTCCGCGACGAGCAGGACATGCGCCGGGTGGTGCACGAGGCCGCGGCCGACGACGCCGCGGAGGGCTCGCGCCGCCTGGAGCTGCAGGTCGACCCCACGTCGTACGCGCCGCTGGTCGGCGGCCTCACCCCCGCCCTGGAGGTCGTGCTCGACGCCGCCCGGGAGGCGAGCGCGGCCACCGGCTGCGAGGTCGCGGTGGTGGTCGCCGCCAGCCGGCTGCGGCACCCGCTGGACGCCCGCACCCTGGCCCGCCTGGCCGTCCGGTACGCCGGGGACGGGGCGGGCGAGGTGGTGGGCTTCGGGCTGAGCAACGACGAGCGGCGCGGTCGGACCGACGAGTTCTCGGCCGCCTTCCGGATCGCCCGGGCCGCCGGGCTGGCCTCCGTGCCGCACGGCGGGGAGCTGCTGGGCGCGGACCACGTCGACGTGGTCCTGCGCGAGCTGCGGCCGGACCGGATCGGGCACGGGGTGCGCTCCGGGGAGGACCCGGCCGTGCTGGACCGGCTGGTCGCCGCGGGCACGGGGCTGGAGGTCTGCCCGTCCAGCAACGTCGGCCTGGGCGTCTACCCCAGCCTGGCCGAGGTCCCGGTGCCGGCCCTGCTCGCCCGCGGCGCCCGGGTCGCGCTGGGGGCCGACGACCCGCTGCTCTTCGGCTCGCGGCTCGTCGCCCAGTACGAGCACGCCCGTTCGGTCTGGGGCCTGGACGACGCGGCCCTCGCGGACCTGGCCCGGGACAGCCTGCGGCTCTCCCGCGCCCCGGAGGGTGCGGTGCGCGGCTGGCTCGCCGAGGTCGACGCCTGGCTGGCCGCTCCCCCGGCCCCGCCGGTCCCGTGCGCGCCGTCCGGTCCGGGGGGCGGCGAGCCCGTCAGAGGGTGACGTCGACGAGGCGTGGCTCGGCCTCGAGGCGCACCCCGAAGGCCTGCTCCACCGCGTCGCGGACCTCGCGGGCCAGCCGCACCACGTCGGCGGCCGTGGCGGTGCCCCGGTTGGTGAGGGCCAGGGTGTGCTTGGTGGACACCGCGGCCGGGCCGGGCATCCCGTGGCCCTTCGCGATGCCCGCGTGCTCGATGAGCCAGGCGGCCGGCAGCTTGACGCGGCCCTCCCCGGCGGGCCAGCGCGGGGCCCCGGCCAGGGCGTCGGGCAGCCCCGCCTCGTCCAGGACCGGGTTGGTGAAGAACGACCCGACGCTCCAGGTGTCCGGGTCGGCGTCGTCCAGGACCATCCCCTTGCCGGCGCGCAGGGCGAGGACGGCCCGGCGGACCTCGGCCAGCGGGGCGCGGGCGCCCACCTCGACGCCGAGCGCCCGGGCGAGCTCGGCGTAGCGGACGGGGGCGGACAGGTCGGCCACCGGCAGCTGGAACCCGACCCGCAGCACGACGTAGCGGTCCGTGCCGCCCGGGCCCTCGGTGGCGGCGCGCTTGAGCAGGGAGTCGCGGTACCCGAACTCCAGGTCGCGCGCGGCCAGGGTGCGGACCCGCTGCTCGGCGCGGTCGTACAGCTGCACGGTGGCCACGGTGTCGGCGACCTCGCTGCCGTAGGCCCCGACGTTCTGCACCGGGGTGGCGCCCACGCTGCCGGGGATGCCGGACAGGGCCTCCAGGCCCGAGAAGCCGCGCTCCACGGACAGGGCGACCAGCTCGTCCCAGACGGCACCGGCCTGCACGGTGACGTCGGCCCCGCCGCAGTAGTCGGCCCCCTGCAGCGCGATCCCGCCGTCGACGGGGCGGGCGACGTGCACCACGGTGCCGTCGAAGCCCTCGTCCGGGAGGACCAGGTTGGACCCGCCGGCCAGCAGGAGCAGGCGCTCGCCGCGGGCGTCCACGTCGCGGACCGCGGCGAGCAGCTCGTCGCTGTCGTGGGCCACGACGAGCCGGCGTGCCGGACCCCCGACCCGCAGCGTCGTCAGCCCGGCCAGCGGCGCGCCCGTGCCTGCGGCGAGGGTCCCCGTCGGCGCGCCGCTGGTGGGCCTGCTCGCGGCGCTGCTCGCAGGGCTGCTGGTGGCGCTGCTCGTGCTCACCCGGCCAGGCTAGGCGAGCGCTCGGGACCGCCGTCCCTCGCCACGGCCGGCGTCCCGTGCCCGCCGGACGGCGCCGGCGGGCGCATGGCCGCCGCGGTGCACGCGGACAGCAGGGCCGCGCCGCACGCCACGAGGAGGGCGAGGTTGGTGCCGAGCTGCTCGCCCAGCAGGCCGACCAGCGGCGGGCCGGCGAGGAACGCGGTGTAGGCCACCGAGGCCACGACGGACACCCGGACCGCCGCGCGCACCGGGTCGTCCGCGGCGGCGGTCATGCCGACGGGGAAGCCCAGGCTCACCCCGACGCCCCACAGCACCGCGCCGAGGGCGGCACCGACGACGCCGGGCACGAACACGACGGTCAGCACGCCCGTGGCGACCATCGCCGCCATGACGAGCAGCGGGCGGTAGCGGCCGTAGCGGTCCAGGAGCACGGGACCGAGGAACCGGCCCGCCATGACGGAGGCGAGGAAGACCCAGTACATCGTCGTCCCGACCCACTCCTGGGCGTCGCGGGAGTCGATGACGGAGACCGCCAGCCAGTCGCCGGCGATCCCCTCGGCCAGGGCGAACCCGAGCATGGTGACGCCGATGAGCAGGGTGCGGGGCTCGCGCCAGGCGTCGAGGATCGAGAAGCGGCGGGCCGGTCCGCCGTCCGCGCCGTCGGTCGCGGTGGCGGCGGCGTGGTCGGCCTGGGCGCCGCGGGCCGCGAGCTCCTCGGGCAGGAACGACCGCACCGCCAGCACGGCGCCGACCAGCACGACGACGGCAGCCACGAGCATGTGCGGGGCGCGACCGACCGAGGCGTAGGCAGCCAGCGCGGCGACCCCCGCCCCGACCACGGTGCCGGCGCTCCAGGCGCCGTGGAAGCGGGGCATGATCGTCGTGCCCAGGCGACGCTCGACGTCCGCGGCCTCCACGTTCATGGCCACGTCCCAGGCGCCGTTGGCGAAGCCCCACGCGAACAGGCCGACCATGAGCCCGAGCCGGTCCGGCGCGACGCCGGCCACGGCCACGCCGAGCGCGCCGAGCAGCGCGGCACCGAGCACCACCGGCCGCACGCCGAGCCGCTGGACCAGGGTGCCCGCGGTGGGCAGCGACAGCACCGAGCCGACCGAGGCCGCGAGCAGGGTGAGCCCCAGCTGCTGCGGCGTCAGGCCCAGGTCCTCGCGGATCGCCGGCACCCGGCCGAGCAGGGTCGACAGCAGCAGGCCGTTGACGGCGAAGACCGCGTAGACCGAGGTGCGGGCCGCACGGACGCGGGCCTGCACCGAGGCCTGGTCGGCCGGTCCGGCGGACGGCACGGCGGCGGCGCCGGCCAGGTCGGGGGTGGGGGTGCTCACGGCTGTCCTCAGGTTCTCGTGCGGGTGGGGCGGGGGCGTCTCGGGCACCCGGGTCGAATCGATTCGATCGACGGGGCGATGCTACGGCACACTGCGGTCGGCACCAAGCGGGACATCGAGGCAGGAGGCGGTCGGGTGGCAGCACGAGGTCCGGGTCGCCGGTCGTCCGGGCGGGCCACCCTGAGCGACGTCGCGGCCGCGGCCGGGGTGTCGTCGTCGACGGCGTCGCTCGCGTTCTCCGGTGCCGGGCCCGTGGCGGCGGCCACCCGGGAGCGCGTCCTGGCCGCCGCGGCCGCCCTCGGCTGGACCGGCCCGGACCCGACGGCGGTGTCGCTGCGCCGCGGCCGCTCGGGCGTGGTCGGCGTGGTGGTCGGCGAGCGGCTGCGCGACGCCTTCCGGGACCCCTACGTGGTGGCGTTCCTCGACGGCCTGGTGGACGAGCTGGCCGGGGCCGGGCTCGCGATCCTCCTGCTGCCCATGACGCGCGACCTCGAGGCCCCGCCCGCCGAGCAGTACCGCACGGCACCGATGGACGCGGTCGTCTTCGCCACCGGGGGGATGCCCCGCGACCCCGCGCTGGCCGTGCTCACCGGGCGGGGCGTGCCCGTGGTCTCCGTCGAGGGTCCGGACGTGCCGCAGGCCTCGGTGGTGCGCGTGGACGACCGGGAGGGCACGGCCGAGGCCGTGCGCCACCTGGTCGCGCTCGGCCACCGGGACGTCGCGGTCGTCACCTTCCAGTGGCGCCTCGACGGCAGCGAGGGCCCCCTGTCCCCGCAGCGGCGGGCCGGCGGCGGGTTCGCCGACACCGAGCACCGCCTCGACGGCGTCCACGACGTGCTGGAGCCGCTGCTGGTGTGGGAGTGCAGCGCCAACTCCGTCGAGCAGGGGCGCGCCGCCGGGCGGCAGGTGCTCGACGTGCCCGCCGCCGCGCGGCCCACCGCCGTGGTGGCCCAGAGCGACGTGCTGGCCGCCGGGGTGCTGCAGGCCTGCGACGACCTGGGGCTGCGCGTGCCGCAGGACGTGAGCGTCGTCGGCTTCGACGGGATCGAGCTGCCCTGGCTGTCCCCGCACGTGCTCACCACGGTCGCGCAGCCGGTGGCCGACAAGGCGCGGGCCACGGCCCAGGCCGTGCTGGACCGGCTGGGCGGGGGCGCCCGCACCGACACGACGCTGCGGGTGCGGCTGCGCCCGGGCACCACCACAGGACCCTCCCCGCGCTGAGGCGGCCGGCCCGGGCCGACCTGCGGGCGCCTCCTGGGCGCTCGGCGCCCGGCGGTCGCTCAGGCCAGGACGAGGGTGGCGCGGGTCTTGGTGAGCACCGTGGCGCCGTCGCACGTGACCACCAGGTCGACGACGACCCGGCGGGTCTCCTCCTCCACGGAGCGCACGGACCCGGTCACCTCGACGACCGCCTCGCCCGGGTCCGGGACGACGACGGGGCGGGTGAAGCGCGTGGAGTACCCGACCACGGCCGTCGGGTCGCCGGCCCACTCGGTGAGCAGGCGGGAGGCCGCGCCCATGGTGAGCATCCCGTGGGCGATGACGCCGGGCAGGCCGACCTCGGTCGCGACCCGGTCGCTCCAGTGGATGGCGTTGAAGTCCCGCGACGCGGCGGTGTAGGCGACCAGCGCCGCACGGTCCAGGCGCACCGTCGTCGTCGGGAGGGCGTCGCCCACCGACACGGAGCCGAAGGAGCGGCGGGCCGTCGCGCTCACCGGTGCACCAGCAGCGCGGTGACGGTGCTGCGCGGGTCCCCGTCGACGGTGGCCACCTCGGTGACGAGGGTGAGCATCGCGGCGCCGCCCGCGGCCCGGACGGAGGCCACCGTCATGGTCGCGGTGAGCTCGTCGCCCGCGACGACCGGGGCGTGGTGCACGAAGGTCTGCTCGCCGTGGACGATGCGCGAGTACTCCAGGCCGACCCCGGGGTCGGCCATCATCGCGTCGGTGGCGGGCTGGGCGACGACGACGGCGAATGTCGGCGGCGCGACGACGTCGCCGAAGCCCGCCTCGCGGGCCGCGGCGACGTCGTGGTGCAGCGGGTGCTCGGCGCCCACGGCGCCGGCGAACTGGCGGACGGCCTCACGCCCGACGACGTAGGAGGCGGCGGCGGAGTAGCTCCGCCCCGCGAGCGTCGGGTCGACGGTCACGTCGCAGGCGTCAGCGGGTCTCGCGGTGGGCGGTGTGCTTGCTGCAGCGCGGGCAGAACTTCGCGAGGTCGAGCCGGTCGGGGTCGTTCCGACGGTTCTTCTTCGTGATGTAGTTCCGCTCCTTGCACTCGGTGCACGCCATGGTGATCTTGGGACGCACGTCAGCGCTCTTGGAGGCCATCTCGGAACCTTTCGGGTGCTCTGGGCATGGGGACCGGGGACGGTAGCGGTGATCGGACTTGAACCGACGACCTAACGATTATGAGTCGTTCGCTCTAACCAGCTGAGCTACACCGCCGCTCGGACGCCTGGTCCAGACGTCCGTGAGAGCCCCGATAGGGATTTGAACCCTAGACCTTCTCCTTACCATGGAGATGCTCTACCACTGAGCTATCGGGGCGACGACGACGAGGGTACAGGACCGCAGGGGTGCTCGCGCCCGCCCGAGGGCTCCTGCCCCGAGCCCCGTCCGTCACCGAGCCGCAACCTCTCCGTCACGCCCGGACCGGGCAGATGAGCGACAATCCGACTCGATGGACACCGCGCGCGAGACCACCACCGACCCCACGGACGAGGGCCCCGCCCTCGATCAGGAGGCCCCGGCGGGCACGGGGACCCCGGTCGCCGGCCGCCAGGCCCGGACCGGACCGGGGGCCGGCCGCCCGGCGCGGGCGTGGCACTGGGCGCTGGCGCTGGCGGGGGCGGCGGCCGTCAACGGGGCGGTCTCGCTCGACGCGGTCGCCCCCGTGCAGACCAAGGACGAGATCGGCTACCTCATGGCCGCCCGGCTGCTCGGCGGCGGCGGTCCCGCGGACCTCATCATGCCGCCGTACGCGGGCGGGTACTCGGCGGGCTGGGGCGCCCTGGTCGCCCCGCTGTGGCGGGTCGTCGACGACCCGGAGCACTTCATGTGGGCCACGGTCGTGGTCAACGTCGTGCTCGCCACCCTGGCCGTCGTGGTCTGGGCGGCCGTCGCGCGGCGGGTCGGCGCGCGCCCGCTGCCCGCGCTCGTCGTCGCGACCGTGGTCGCGGTGGCCCCCGGCCGGGCGCTGTACACGGGGTACGCCCTGCCGGAGGCGCTGCTCGGCATCCTCGTGGCGGGCGCGTTCTGGCTGGTGCTGCGGCTGTGGGACGACCCCGCGGCGCCGGCGACCGGGCTGGGGCAGGAGCCCGTCGCGGCCCGGACGGGCACCGCCTGGGCGCTGGCCGGCCTGCTGTCCTACCTCAGCCTCGTGCACTCCCGCTTCCTGCCGGCGGTCGGGCTGCTGCTCGTGGTCCTGGCCTGGTGGGCGTGGCGGGCCCGGCCCCGCGGCGGCCCGCTCGTGGTGGCGGCCGGCGCCGGCCGGGGCGCTGGGCGGGGTGCTGGTCAACCGCTGGGTCGAGGACCAGCTGTACGGCGAGGTCGACCGCTTCGTCGCCGCCGAGGAGCAGCTCGGCCAGCTCCACGCCGGGTTCATGACCTCGCTCACCCTCGGCCACGCCTGGTACGGGGCCGTGGCCTGGGGCGGGCTCACCGTCGTCGGCACGCTCTGGGCCCTCTCGCCCGCCGCGGCGGAGCTGCGCCGCCGCTCCCCCGGTCCGGCCACGGTGCTGCTCCTGCTGGTCCTGGCCCAGCTGCTCGTCGGTGCCTTCTACCTGTCGACCCGCATCGGCCTGGGCGCGGGACGGCTGGACCAGGTCGTGTACGGCCGCTACATGGACCCGGTCTGGGCGCTGCTCGCCGTCGTCGGGCTCGCCGCGCTGGCCTCGGGCCAGGTGGCCAGGCCGGTGCTGCGCCGGGCGGTCGTCGTCGTGCTGGTGCTCGGCGCGGCCGTCGGCGTGGTGCTGCTCGCGGTCGGGGGGATCGTCGCCGGCCTCGTGCAGCTCAACGTCCCGGGCATCGAGATGTGGCGCTGGGACTACCCCCTCGGCGAGCTGCGCGTGCCGTTCGTCCAGGCCACGGTGGCCGCCGTCCTCGTGCTGCTCGGCATCTCCTGGGCCGGCGCCCGACGGGTCGCGCCGGGGGCCGTCGCCGCGGTGCTGCTCGTGCTGGCCGTCACGGGGACGTCCGTGGCCGAGCACCGCACGATCGACGGGCGCGACCAGCGCCTGCGCGACCTGTTCAGCCTGCGCCAGGTGGTCCTGGAGGACCCGGGGGCGCCGGTCGTCCTCGTGGTGGACCGGCCGCTGCTGCTCACCGGGACCGCGTTCCAGTACTGGCTCGGCGACCGGGACTACCGGCTGCTGGACCCCGCGGAGGAGGCGGTGAAGATCCGTCCGGGCGAGCTGGTGATCGCCGCCCTCGACCCGCGCCCGCTCATCATCGGCGCCCCGCGGCAGCTCGTGGCCATCGACCCCACCAACCGGTACGGGGTGTGGAAGGCCGACGGCGGGCCGGTCGCGACCGAGGCGCCCTGAGGCCGACGAGGCCCGGGCCGCCGGGGGACGACAGGGCCCCGGGGCGCGTGCGCCCCGGGGCCGGTGTGGCAGGTGAAGGATTCGAACCTTCGAAGGCTAAGCCGACGGATTTACAGTCCGCTCCCATTGGCCGCTCGGGCAACCTGCCAGGTCGGTGCCACGGCGCGGACGCCACGGCAGCGGTGCGAGGATAGCAAGCCGAGAGCACTCCCCCGAACCCAGCGCAGGAGGCACGGACGTGGCAGCGGACTCGTCGTTCGACGTCGTCAGCAAGCTCGACCGCCAGGAGGTGGACAACGCCCTCAACCAGGCGGCCAAGGAGGTCGCCCAGCGGTACGACTTCAAGGGCACCGACGCGTCGGTGCGCTGGTCCGGCGAGGAGGTCATCCGGATCGAGGCCAACAGCGAGGAGCGCTGCACGGCCGTCCTCGACGTCCTGCAGACCAAGCTGATCAAGCGCGGGGTGTCGCTCAAGGCGCTGGAGTCCGGGGAGCCCCGGGCGTCGGGGAAGACCTACCTGCTCGACTCGACCCTCAAGGAGGGCCTGAGCCAGGAGGTCGCCAAGAAGATCGGCAAGCTCGTCCGCGACGAGGGCCCCAAGGGCGTCAAGGCACAGATCACGGGCGACGAGATGCGGGTCTCGGCCAAGAGCCGCGACGACCTGCAGGCGGTCATCGCCCTGCTCAAGGGCGCCGACCTCGACGTCGCGCTCCAGTTCGTCAACTACCGCTGACGCACCGCCGGCGCGGGCGGACCTCTCCGGGCGCCCCGGTCAGCCGGCCCTGAGCTCGCGGTCGGCCCGGTGCCGGGCCACGGCCGCGTCGACGTCCTCCTGCACCAGGTCGACGTTGACGGCCGTGGCGGCGCGCAGCCCGCTGGAGGCCGCGGTCACGACCTCGGCCGCCGGGTCGGCGAGGTTGCCGGCGACGTAGAGGCCGGCCACGTCGGTGGCCCCCGTGTCGGAGGGCACGAACGTGCCCGTCGTCGTGGCGCCGTCGTGCTGGACCTCGGGACGAAGGCCCAGGCGGTCCAGCCGGCCGGACAGCAGCTCGTCGCGCGGCACGAGCCGGGGCTGCACGACGAGCGTCTCGCGCGCCACGACCTCGCCCCCGCGCAGGCGCACGCCGCAGAGCCGGTCGTCCTCCACGACGAGGGCCTCGACGACGCCGGGGACGACGTCCACGCCCACGGCGCGCAGCCGCTCGGCCGTCTCCTCGTCCGGCGGCGGCTGCTCGTGCAGGAACAGCACGACGTCAGAGGACCACTGGTGCAGCAGGAGCGCCTCGGCGGCGGCCGACGGGCCGGACGCCAGCACCCCGACCGGCCGGTCCCGGGTCTCCCAGCCGTGGCAGTACGGGCAGTGCAGGACGTCGCGCCCCCAGCGCTCGCGGACCCCGTCGACCTCGGGCAGGTGGTCGCTGAGCCCGGTCGTGAGGACGACGCGCCGCGCCCGGAAGGCCCGGCCCTCGCCCGTCCGCACCACGAAGGACGGGACGCTGCCGTCGCCCGCGCGCTCCACCGCCGTCACCGTGCCGGGCACGGTCACCGCGCCGTAGCGCCCCGCCTCCTCCCGGCCGCGCGCGAGCAGCTCCGCCGGGGCCACGCCCTCGCAGCCCAGGTACCCGTGCACGCCTCCGGCGGGGGCGTTGCGGGGCGAGCCCGCGTCGACGACCACCACGGTCCGACGGGCCCTGGCGAGGGTGAGCGCCGCACTGAGGCCGGCCGCCCCGCCCCCCACCACCACGACGTCACAGGTCTGCTCCACGCGGGCGTGGTACCCCGGCCGGTGGGGCTGAAGCGTGCCGCGCACAGACGCGCCACACTGCGGCCGGTGGCTCAGCCGGCCTGCGCCCGCCGCCGCACCGCGTCGCCGAACACCGACAGCCCGCTGCCCACGAGGACGAGCCCGGCCGTCCCCCGGGCGATCCAGACGGCGGGCCGGCCGCCCGACGCGCGGCGGGTGGCCGCGTCCATGGCGACGCTGAGGCCGGCCCCGACGAGCACCAGCCCCACCGGGGCCAGGAGCCCGTCCGGACCGGGCGGGGACGGACGAGCGCTCATGCGGTCACGGTAGGTGCCCTCCGGCGCGCGGGCACGGAGAGGACGACGACCGCGGCCACGAGCAGGAGCGCGCCGCCCTGCTGCACCGCGGTCAGCCGCTCGTGGAGCAGCAGGACCGCGAGGAGCGTGGCCGTCAGGGGCTCGACGAGGGTGAGGACCGAGGCGGCCCCGGACGACGTCCGGCGCAGGCCCGCGAAGAAGAGCGTGTAGGCCAGGGCCGTGGGGACCACCCCGAGGTAGAGCACCAGGGCGAGCGCCGACGGCGTCGGGGCGAAGGCCGCTCCCGACGCCACCGCGACGGGGGTGGCGACGAGGGCCGCCACGGCGAAGCCGAGCGTGGTCACGTGCGCAGGCTCCACGCGGGCCGACAAGGACCGGCCGAGCAGCGTGACGCCCGCGTACCCGGCGGCCGACGTGCACGCCGCGAGGACGCCGACCAGGTACGCGGCAGTCCCGCCGAGCGGTCCGTCGACCGTGGCCTCGACCGTCCCGGCCGCGTCCGCGCCGGGCCCTGCCCCGCCCGCCCCGTCGACGGTCCCGCCGACGACGCCCACCAGCAGGACGAGGCCGACGAGCGCCAGCGGCACCGCGGCCCGCAGCCGGGGCCCGCCCCGCTCCCCCAGCAGGAGCCCGGCGGAGCAGGTGACCAGGACCGGGGCGAGCCCGAGCGTGAGCAGCGTGGCGACGCTGACGCCGAGCGCACGCACCGCGACGAAGTAGCAGAGCTGGAAGAGCGCGAGGCCGACCCCCACGCCCAGGACCCGGACGGCGTCGCCCCGGTGGGCGCGGAGGGCCCGGAGGGTGGCGACGAGCGCCGCCCGGTGGCGGACCGCGGCCCACCCGAGCAGCACCACGGCCGCGACCAGCAGGCGGTAGCCCCCGACCGCCAGGGGCGACAGCCCCGAGACCGACCCGAGCAGGCTGCCCGCCAGCCCACCGGTGCCCCAGCAGACGGCCGCGAACACCACGAGCGACGGCCCGGGCCCGGACCGCGCGACCGCTGGGCTGCTGTCGGTGCTGCGGTCGGCGCTGCCGTGGTCGGTGCTGCTGTGCACGAGGTGCTCCCTGCCTGGACGGGTCGAGGACGGCGTCAGGGCACGCCTGCTCGACCCGCGGCCGGAGCACGCGGGAGCAGGGGCCCCCTCAGGCGGGGGGCGGGGTGGAGCGGTGCTCGGTCACGGGGCGACGCTACCGCCGCCCGCTCACCGCTCCCCACGGACGCCCACGCCGTGGCGGGCACGACCCCCCGGCGTCACCCCGCGGCATCACCCGGCGGTGTCACCCCGCGGTGCCGAGGGCCAGGGGCAGCACCGCCGTGGCGCCGGCCAGCCGGAGCTCGCGTGCGGCCACGGTCAGGGTCCAGCGGGAGTCGACCACGTCGTCCACGAGGAGCACCGGTCCTCGCAGGCCGGGCAGCTGCTCCGCGGTCGCGGCCGGGACGCCGAGCCGCTCCCACACGCCGGCCAGGCGGACGGCGGAGTTGCCGCCCGCGCCACCGGCCGGGCCGCCGTGCCGCAGCTCGAGCTCGCCGAGGTCCTGCAGCCGCCCGACCTCGGCGAGACGGGTCCGCAACGACCCCACGAGCACCGGGCGGGCACGCGACGGGACGGAGACGACGGCGACCGGGCGCTCGGCCCAGCCCCACTCGCGCAGCACCCGCGTCACCGCCCCGAACAGCTCGTGCGTGACGGGCCCGTCGACGGGGCGGCCGTCGGCGTCCAGCGCGGTGAGCCGGCGCAGCGCCGCCCCCCAGCCGAGGTCGGTGAAGCGGGCCACGGCCCGGCCGTCGGCGGCCCGCTCCGCCTCGGGGATGCGGCCCTTCACGTCCACCCCGATGCTCCCCATGCCCGTCGGCCAGGACGTGCGGGCCTCCACGACGACGCCGGGCCTGCGGACGACCTCGTCGAGCACGTCGCGGCCCGCCCCGGACAGCGTGGTCGGGTACCAGGGACCGGCGCAGACGTCGCACCTCCCGCAGTCGGTCGCCGTGGGGTCGTCGAGGCGCTCGCGGAGGAACCGCATCCGGCACACGGCGGTCCCGTGCACGTAGTCGCGCATGGCCTGCTGCTCGTCGGCGCGCGCGGCCTCGACCCGGGCGTACCGGGCGGACTCGTAGTGCCACGGCTCCCCCGTGGCCACCCAGCCGCCGCGCACCCGGCGCACGGCGCCGTCGACGTCCAGCACCTTGAGCAGCAGCTCGAGCTTGTTGCGGCGCAGGTCGACCCGGGGCTCCAGCGCCGGCGTGGAGACCGGGCCGGGGGCGCCCTGGAGGACACCGAGGACCCGCTCGACGCTGTGGGGCCCGGGGAACGACATGGAGGCGAACCACTCCCAGATCTGCTCGTCCTCCGGGCCGGGCAGCAGCAGGACGTCGGCGTGCTCGACGGCACGGCCCGCGCGGCCCACCTGCTGGTAGTAGGCGATGGGCGAGTCCGGCGCACCCAGGTGGACGACGAAGCCGAGGTCGGGCTTGTCGAAGCCCATGCCCAGGGCGGAGGTGGCGACCAGCGCCTTGACCTGGTTGCCGAGCAGGGCCTGCTCGAGCTCGACCCGCTCGTCGGTGTCCGAGCGGCCGGAGTAGGCGCGCACCTCGTGCCCGGCCGCCCGCAGCGCCGCGGCGACGTCGGTGGCCTGGGCCACCGTGAGGGTGTAGACGATGCCGGAGCCGGGCAGGTCGCCCAGGTGCTCCGCGAGCCAGGGCAGCCGGTCCGGCCCGGCGAGCGAGAGCACGCCCAGGCGCAGGGAGTCCCGGCCCAGCGGACCGCGCAGCGTGAGCACGGCCCGCTCCTGGCCGTCGGCGGAGACCGCGAGCTGCTCGGTGACGTCGGTGACGACGCGGGCGTTCGCGGTCGCGGTGGTGGCGAGCACCGGGGTGCCGTCGGGCAGGGAGGCCAGCAGGTCCCGGATCCGGCGGTAGTCGGGCCGGAAGTCGTGGCCCCAGTCGGAGACGCAGTGCGCCTCGTCGACCACGAGCAGGCCGATCCCCTGGGCGAGCTCGGGCAGCCAGCTCTCCCGGAACTCCGGGTTGTTGAGGCGCTCGGGGCTGACGAGGAGGACGTCGACCTCGCCCGCGGCGAGCCTGGCCCGCACCTCCTGCCACTCGGTGACGTTGCCGGAGTTGACGGTGTGCGCACGCACCCCGGCCCGGGCGGCGGCCTCGACCTGGTTGCGCATGAGGGACAGCAGCGGGCTGACGATGACCGTCGGGCCGGCGCCGGCCGCGCGCAGCAGCGCGGTGGCCACGAAGTACACGGCCGACTTGCCCCAGCCGGTGCGCTGGACGACGAGCACCCGCGACCGCTCGACGAGCAGCGCCCGGACCGCCTCGAGCTGGTCCTCGCGGAAGTCGGCGTCCTCGCGGGCGGTGAGCCGGCGCAGCACCTGGCGCGCCTGCTCGTCGAGCGTGGCGGGGTCGACGAGCGGGCCGGGCCCGGTGGCGGACCCGGTCGGGGCGACGGTGGAGGCAGGAGGCACGGGCACGGCAGGGACGCTACGCGGCGCCCCCGACACAGCCGTCCTCCGGCGGCCGGGGCTGTGGGCGGGCCGCCGCCGCGAGGCCTGTGGGCACGCGGCCGCCGGGACGGCTCAGGTCGGCGGGGTCATGGCCAGGGTCGGCTCGGGGCTCGGCCCGCCCGCCACCAGGCGCGGGTCGGGGGGCGGGGTGGTCATCGCGTCCGTGCCCTCCTGGACGTGGCGCCAGAACTCCTCGACGGGCAGGAACCAGGCGTCCTGCGGCGGCAGCGTGGGGTCCCCGGGCAGGACCTCGGCCAGCCCGGCGAGACCGTCGGTGCCGGCGGCGAGCAGGTCGGCGTACAGCGGGCGGGCGCGGACCAGCCGGGCGCGGGTGTCCTCCAGGGCGGAGGCTGCCACCCGCAGCCGCAGCCAGCGGTGCCGCTCCCACTGGGCGTCGTCCCGGAACCGCTCGCGCAGGCGGGCCCCGGCGACCGCCCCGCGCAGGGCGAGCGCGGCCACGGTGGCCCGCGGCATGAAGAGGCTGACGCCGCCCTCGCTCGGGTGCTGGCGGACGGCGGCGACCCGGCTGCGGAACCCCGGCAGCGCCGACTGCAGCGTGTCCCGCCAGTTGCGGGCCGCACCGAGCACGGCGCCCAGCAGCGAGCCGAAGCTGCCGCCCAGGTCGCCGGCGGGGGCCAGCTGGACGTTCCAGTCCTGGGGCAGCCAGACGTCCTGCGTCGGCTGTCCGGCCGGGTGCGAGCCCAGGTTGAGCCCGAAGCTGGGCCAGCGGGGCAGGGCGGAGTCGAACAGGTGGACCGGGAAGTTGGAGGTGATCCCGCCGTCGGAGAACCACAGCGGCTGCGCGACCAGCGGGGCCGACTGGGTGGGCACGGCCGCGCCGTCCACCTGCACCGTGCGCCCGAGGTCGTCGCGGGCCTCCCCGGCCGGCAGCAGCCGGTACAGCCGCACCGCGGTGAACAGCACCGGCAGGGCGAGGCTGATCCGCACGGCCAGCACCACGGGCAGGTTCCACGGGTGGGGCAGGCGGTGCAGGGTCCGGCTGCCGGAGCCGTCGGCCAGGGGCACGGTGCGCCGGGGCGTGAGCGACGTCATCGCCTCGACCACCTCCCGGGGCAGCACGTCGCTGCCCGGCCGGCCGTCGACGGCGAGGGCTGCGCACAGGTCGCCCGGCTCGAACCACAGCGCCTCGGCCCCGCCGGACGGGCCGCCGTCGGGCTCGGCCACGGCCAGCGGGAACCGGAACGGCCGGCCCCGGCTGAGGTCGGTCGTCATCATCTCCAGGTTGACCAGCCGGCCGCCCGGCGCCTCGGCCAGGGCGCGGACCTCCGCCTCGGCCCCGGTGGCCGTCCCGTCCTCGCTCTCCGGCACCGCCACGAAGCCGGGCCCCTGCCACAGGTGGCCGAAGCGGAGCACGGTGCCGGGCATCCCGGCCAGCTCGGCCAGGCTGTCCGACAGCCACGGCACGAGCGCCCGGTCGACCGTCGGGGCCGGGGCCCCGAGCAGCCGCGACAGCAGCGGCGGGCGCCCGGCCGGCGTGGCCCCGGACAGCAGCCCGTAGGACCGGGCGCCGGCGGTGAGGACCCAGCGCACGGCGGCCACGGCGAGCACGAGGCCGGCGAGCAGGACGAGGGACAGGGTCACCGCCACCGTCTGCAGCACCTCGGCCAGGTCGAGCCGGACCGCGCCGACGCACGGCGAGCACCGCCGCGGCGACGACGAGCACGACCCCGACCACCGCGTTGACCCGGGCGTGCTCGGGGACCGGGCGGCTGGACGCGCCGTCGGCCAGGCGCTGCAGCGGGTCCGTGGTCTGCGGCGAGCGCGACTGGCGACGCTGCTGGAGGACGGTGGCCCCGAGCAGCACCCCGCTGACCAGGCCGGACAGGACGACGAGCGCGCCGGCGAGCAGCAGCGGTGCCAGCGACGGCTCGGTCAGGGCACCGAGGGCGAGCACGGCCAGGAGGGCGAGGAGCGCGACGACGGCCTTGGGCAGCGGGCCGACGGCCCAGCCGTAGGCGAGCGGGACGGCCCAGAACCGGCGACGCATCACCGCCACGGCCACGTTGAAGATGTCGTGCTGCGAGCGCACCGGGCGGAACAGCTGGGCGAGCCGGAACTCCTCCGGGCCGGCGCCGGGGGCCAGGTCCCGGGTCTGGCGGGGGGTGCCGGCACCGTCGTCCACCTGCAGCATCCACGTCATGAGGTCCGCCAGGCCGGAGAAGCCCGCCCGCAGGTGCCCCGAGCCCGTGACCTGGCCCGGGGAGGCGCCCTCGTGCCCGGTGCTGCGCCCGAGCTCGGCCGCAGCCGTGCACGCCGCGGCGATGGCCCCCGCGGAGGCGCCGCCCACGTTGCGCACCCGCATGTCGCGGGCGATCTCGCAGACCGCGAACGGGTAGACCACCCCCGAGGTGGCCCCGCCCCGCATGGCCAGGTCGACGCTGCGGCGCACGTAGGCGTGCTGCTCCGCCGGGGACAGGGTGCCCAGGTCCGCCGGGACGGTGCCGGTGAGCCGCGCCCGCAGGCCGTCGTCCTCGACCAGGGCGTAGGAGGCGGGGTCGCCCCAGCCGCCGATGGTGACCTGGTCCTGCCCGGCGAAGAGCCAGCGCCGCGGGTCGTCGCCCGGGGCCGGCTCCACCGCCCGCACGCCCGGCGGCAGGTCGTCCCGGAGGAGGTCGTCGATCCGGGACGTCGTCGTCCCCACGAGCCGCGCGAGGGTCTGCACCGCGTCGTCGCCCGAGCGCACCGCCATGTCCGTGCTCCTCGCTGTCGTCCTGCCGTCGAGGTCCAGGAGCACCGTGGCACCCTCCTGGTACACAGCCGGGGACGTCGGCCCCCGACCGCCGGTCGCGTCCCGGCGGGGCGGCATAGTCTCCGGTGGTGCCCCGGCCCGCCGTCGTCGTCGAGCCGGTCGACGACCTGCCGGAGGATCCCCTCGCCGTCGTCGCGGCGCTGGCCCCGCTCGCGGGCGACCAGACGGCTGACGGTGCTGTCGGGCCGCTGGTCGGGAGCGGGCACGGTGCTGGCCGCGGACCCCGCGGAGGTCGTCGAGCGGTCCGTGACCGAGCTGTCCGGCCCGGCCGAGCTGGCCGCCCTGCTGGACCGCGCCCGGCCGCCCGGTCGCGGCCCCGGACGCACCGAGGCAGGACCGGTCGGCGGCGGCTGGTCGGTCCTGCTGGGGCACGCGCTCGGCCGGCTCACCGGACGCGTCCGCACCCCGTCGCCGCCGCGGGCGGGTCCGGTGCTGCCCGACCTGGTCCTCGCCCGGCACACGCACGTCCTGCGCCACGACGGCCGTCGCTGGTGGGCCGAGGCCCTCGCGGGCGGGCCCGGGAGCGGGAGCCCCGACGCGGAGCCCCGACGCGGGCCTCGCCGCGGCCCTGGCCCTGGCCGCCGAGGCGCGCGAGGCCTGCCGCCGGCCGCCGCCGGAGGCCGGGACCGCAGGACCCGCCCGTCTGGTCGGCGTCCCCGGCGCCCGGGCGCACATGGCCGCGGTGGAGCGGGTGGTCACGGCCGTGCGCGCCGGCGACATCGCCCAGGCCAACGTCTGCGCCCGGTTCGCGCTCCGGCTGGACGACGGGGGCCCGGCCGCGGTCGCACGCCTGGCTGCGGCTGGTCCGCGCCCTGGCCCCGGACCGGGCGGCCCTGCTCACGGGGCCCTGGGGGGCGCTGGTCGGCGCCTCGCCCGAGACCTACCTGGCCGTCGACGGCGAGCGCGTGGTGTCGGCGCCGATCAAGGGGACCCGGCCGGCCGGGGAGGGCCGGGCGCTCGCGGCCTCGGCCAAGGACAGCAGCGAGAACGTCATGATCGTCGACCTGGTGCGCAACGACCTCGCCCGGGTCTGCGAGCCGGGCACGGTCGGGGTCGAGGAGCTCCTCGCGGTCCGCCCGCACGCCGGCGTCACCCACCTCGTCTCCCAGGTGGGCGGGCGGCTGCGCGACGACGTCGGGGCCGGGGCCCTCGTGGTGGGCACCTTCCCGCCGGGCTCGGTGACCGGGACCCCCAAGCAGCGCGCCGGCGAGGTGACGGACCTGGTGGAGGCCGCCGCCCGCGGCGCCCACACCGGGGCGGTCGGCCTGCTCTCCCCCGGCCTGGCGGACCTCGCCGTGACCATCCGCAGCCTGGAGGTCGGCCCCGACGGGGCGGCGGCCCTGGGCGTGGGGGGCGGGGTGGTCGCGGACTCCACCCCGGCCGAGGAGTGGCACGAGGTGCTCACCAAGGCCGGCCCGCTGCTCGCGGCGCTGGGCCTGGACCCGGTGCTCCCGGACCCGACGACCGCCGCCGCCAAGGGGCTCGCGGACCCCGCGGCCGGTCTGCTCGAGACGGTCCTCGCCGTGGACGGCCGCGTCGTGGAGGGCGCGGCCCACGCCGCCCGGCTGAGGCGCTCGGTGTGGGAGCTGACCGGGCGCAGCCTGGCCGTGGACGTGGAGGGGCTGCTCGGGCAGGCCGCCTCGGCCGCCGGCCCGGGGGCGCACCGGGTGCGGCTGCGCGCCCCCCTGCTGGGCGGCGGGACCGAGGTGACGGCGGAGGCCGAGCCCTGGCCCGTGCCGCGCGGCCCCCGCGGCCGGCGCGGGCTGGTCCTGGGCGTGGTGGCGGCGCCGACGGACGGGCTCGAGCGCCACAAGTACGCCGACCGGCACGTCCTCGAGCAGGCGCTCGCCGGGGCGGACCTGGTGGGGGACGACGCCACGAGGCCCGACGACGTGGCGTTCCGCGCCGCGGACGGCCTGCTGGAGACCACGCGGGCGTGCCTGCTCGCCGTGGTCCGGGAGGACGGCCGCCCCGGGCTCGTCACCCCGGCCTGCGACGGCCGGGTGCTCCCGGGGGTGACGCGCCAGGTCCTCGTCGACCTCGCGCTCGAGCGCGGCTGGTCGGTGCGTCTGGCCGCGCTCGACGACGACGTGCTCTCCCGGGCGCAGGGGCTGGTGGCCGCGGGAGCCCTCCGCGGCGCGGAGTGGGTGGCCCGGGTCGGACCCCACCGGTGGTCCGCCCCGTCGGAGGACCTCGTCGACCTGGCCGGCGCCCTGCTGGCCCGGTGGCGCCTGCCCCCCGGCTGAGCGCCGGAGGGCAGGTCGGGCCGTGCCGGGGCTCAGCCGGCCCGGTGCGGGCTCAGCTGCCCTGGCCCATGCTCCACATCGCCCAGGACTGGGTCCGCATCTCGCGCGGCTGCTGGAGCGTGGTGACGACGGCGTGGGCGACCATCTCCGGGCGCAGGTACTCCGCCAGCGAGGGGTCGCCCTCGGTGCGTCCCTTGCCGATGGCGAACTCGGTCTCCACCCCGGCCGGGTTGATCGTCGTCACGCGGATGCCCTTCTCGCGCAGCTCGCGGTCGATGGAGCCCGCGAAGCCCTGCTGGGCGAACTTCGTGCCGGCGTACACCGCCTCGTCGGGCCCGCCGCGGAAGCTGGCGACCGAGGCGACGATGACGACGTCGCCCGCGCCGGCCTCGAGCATCGGCGGCAGCGCGGCCCGGACGGTGAACACCGTGCCGGTGAAGTTGGTGTCGACCATGGTCCGGACGTCCTCGTCGCTGCCGTCGAGCACCGAGCCGTAGGAGCCGATGCCCGTGTTGGCGACGACGGAGTCCAGGCGGCCGAAGCGGTCGAGCGCGGTCTGCACGAGGCGGGCGTTGTCGGCGGGCTCGCGGACGTCCATCTGGACCGGGACGACGCGGTCGGTGCCGAGCTCGTCGGCCAGCTCCGTGAGCCGCTCCAGACGTCGGGCCCCCACGACGACGTTCGCGCCGGCGGCGACGAGCGCCTCGGTGGTGGCACGGCCGATGCCGGCGGAGGCGCCGGTGACGGCGACGACGGTCCCGGTGAGGTCACGGGGCTGCATGAGGGTCATGGCGCCGACGCTAGCCAGTTCGTCGGCTCCCCCCGCCCGACGGCCCGGTCCCTTTACGCGCCCCCTGCGCTGACCTAGCGTCGTCGACCCGGCCCCGGGCCAGCCCCGGCCGACCGCCGACACGACCCTGAGGAGCCAGATGTCCCGCGTGGTGCGTTCCGCCATCGTCCAGACCGCGTGGACGGGCGACAAGGAGTCGATGACTCGACCTGCACGAGAAGCACGCCCGCGACGCGGCCGCCCAGGGCGCGCAGGTCATGTGCTTCCAGGAGCTGTTCTACGGGCCGTACTTCTGCCAGGTGCAGGAGACCGAGTACTACGACTACGCCGAGGCCGTCCCCGACGGCCCGACGGTCACCCGGTTCTCGGCGCTGGCCAAGGAGCTCGGCATGGTGCTCGTGCTGCCGGTGTACGAGCGGGAGCAGGCCGGCTTCCTCTACAACACCGCCGCGGTGGTCGACGCCGACGGCACCTACCTGGGCAAGTACCGCAAGCACCACATCCCCCAGGTCAAGGGGTTCTGGGAGAAGTTCTACTTCCGCCCCGGCAACCTGGGCTGGCCGGTGTTCGACACCGCGGTCGGCAAGGTCGGCGTCTACATCTGCTACGACCGGCACTTCCCCGAGGGCTGGCGTGCGCTGGGCCTCGCCGGGCGCCGAGATCGTCTTCAACCCGTCGGCCACCTCGCGCGGGCTGTCCAACTACCTGTGGAAGCTCGAGCAGCCCGCCGCCGCCGCGGCGAACATGTACTTCGTCGGGGCGATCAACCGGGTGGGCGTCGAGCCCCTGGGCGACGACGACTTCTACGGCACCAGCTACTTCGCCGACCCGCGGGGCCAGCTCGTCGGCGAGGCCGCCTCCGGCCACGACGAGGAGCTGTCGTCCGCGACCTCGACCTGTCGCTGATCGAGGAGGTCCGCAACCAGTGGGCGTTCTACCGGGACCGTCGCCCGGACGCCTACGGCCCGCTCGTCGAGGGCTGACCCGCGTCGTCGTCGGAGGCCTCCGGGCGCGTCTCCTCCGGGGTGCGTCCGGGGACCCAGCCTCCGGGGACGCCTCCGGGGGCGGCTCGAGGAGCGCCCCGGCCGACGAGGGCAGGCCGGCGTACCGGTCGTGGGCGTCACGGACCTCGGTCCGCCGGGTCATGAGCGCGTCCGCCTCGTCCAGCAGCAGGGAGGCCTCGTGGTCGTCGGCGGCGGCGAGGACCCGGTCCAGCTGCGTCCCGGTCTGGCGCACGTGCCTGTCCCGGGGCTCCATCGTCCGACGGTAGCCAGGTCGGGCACCTGCCGGAAGGGCGTCCGCTGGCCTACCGTCTCCGCATGACGATGACCGACCCCGCCGTCGACAGCGCCGTCGACCCGCCCCCGCACCCGTCCGCCCCCGGCCACGGGGGCCCGGACCCAGGACCTGCTCGCCCGACACCGCGCCGTCATGCCGCGCTGGCAGTCCCTGTACTACGACGAGCCGATCGCCCTCGACCACGGCGAGGGCCGCCACGTCTGGGACGTCGAGGGCACCCGCTACCTCGACTTCTTCGGCGGCATCCTCACCACGATGACGGCGCACGCGCTGCCCGAGGTCACCGCCGCCGTCCAGGAGCAGGCGGGCAAGATCCTCCACTCCTCCACGCTGTACCTCAACGAGCAGACCGTCGAGCTGGCCGAGCGGATCGCCGAGCTGTCGGGCATCCCCGACGCCAAGGTCTTCCTCACCCCGTCGGGCACCGAGGCCAACGACGCCGCGCTGCTCATGGCCACGGCCTACCGGCGCAGCAACCAGGTCTTCGCGATGCGCAACAGCTACCACGGCCGCTCGTTCTCGACGATCGGCATCACCAGCCACCGCTCCTGGAGCCCGACCTCGTACTCGGGCCTGCAGACCACGTACGTGCAGGGCGGCTACCGGCTGCGCTCCCCGTTCCGGGACCTGCCGGACGGCGAGTACACCGCGGCCTGCGTGGCCGACCTGCGCCAGCTGCTCGACATGGCCACCTCGGGCGACGTCGCCTGCCTGATCGCCGAGCCGATCCAGGGCGTCGGCGGCTTCGCGACCCCGCCGGACGGCTTCTTCGGCGCGATCAAGGAGGTGCTCGACGAGCACGGGATCCTCTTCGTCTCCGACGAGGTGCAGACCGGCTGGGGCCGTACGGGCGAGCACTTCTGGGGCTACCAGGCCCACGGCATCACCCCCGACCTGCTGACCTTCGCCAAGGGCGTCGGCAACGGGCTGCCGCTGGGTGGCGTCGTGGCGCGCGCCGAGGTCGATCGACGCGATCCAGGGCAACCACATCTCCACCTTCGGCGGCTCGCCCCTGGTCTCCGCGGGCGCCAACGCCAACCTGCGGTACCTGCTGGAGCACGACCTGCAGGGCAACGCGAAGCGGGTCGGCGACCGGCTGCGCGCCGCGCTGGCCCCCACGGTCGAGCAGACGCCGTGGATCGCCGAGATGCGCGGCCGCGGCCTCATGCTCGCCCTGGAGTGCGTGCACCCCGGGACCATCGACCCCGACCCGGCCCGCGCCGCGGCCCTCACCGAGGCGGCCAAGGAGCGCCACCTGCTCATCGGCAAGGGCGGGCTGTACGGCAACGTGCTGCGGATGGCCCCGCCGCTCACGCTCACCGAGGACGAGGCCGACGAGGGCGCCCGGCTGCTGCTGGACGCGATCGGCGCGGTGACCGCCGCCGGCTGAGCAGCCCGGTCGGTCTAGGTCCCGGCCGACGGGGTACGCGGACCCGTATGGGTCGACCGGTCGAAGGAACCCCGAGGCGGGGGAGCACGTCGTCGGCCGTCACGTCGGTGGTCTCGCCGCTGCCACCGTGGCTGCGGCGCGGCGTGGCCTACGGGGTGGCCCTCGTCGTGCTCACCGTCGTCGGGGCGCTGGTCGTCATGGCTCTGCTGCGCGTCGGGCTCGTCGCGTTCTCGCTGCTGAGCGCCCTGCTGCTGAGCGCCCTGCTCGCCCCGCTGGCGGTGTGGCTGCGACGTCACGGGCTGCCCCGCGCCCTGGCCGCGCTCCTCAGCCTCCTGGTCCTGCTCGGCGTGCCCGCCGGGGTGGGCTGGCTGCTGTACACGCAGGTCATGGTCCAGGTGCAGGAGGTGGGGCCGGCGGTCACGGAGGGCATCGACCGGATCCGCGACTGGCTCGTGGAGGGCCCGCCGGGCCTGGCCCCGGACCGCCTCGACGAGCTGCGGGCGTCGGCCTTCGACGCGGCGCAGCAGGCGCTGCCCAGCCCGGTCTCGGGCACGGCGACCGCCGTCAGCGGGCTCACCGGCGTCGTGCTCGTGGTCTTCGCCGTCTTCTTCCTGGTCAAGGACGGGGACACCATGTGGCGGTGGGCCCTGAGCTGGGTGCCGGCGGACCACCGTGAGCGGGTGGACGGCGGCGGGCGGCTCGCCTGGACCACCCTGACCGCGTACGTCCGCGGGACGGCGCTGGTCGCCCTCGCCGACGCGGCCGGGATCGGCATCGGCCTCGTGGCCGTGGGCGTGCCGCTGTGGCTGTCGCTCACCCTGCTGACGTTCCTCGGCGGCTTCGTGCCGATCATCGGGGCGACGGTCGCCGGCGGCGCGGCCACCCTCGTCACCCTGGTCACCAACGGCCCCACGGACGCCCTGCTGGTCCTCGGCATCGTGCTGGTGGTGCAGCAGCTCGAGGGGAACGTCCTCCAGCCGCTCATCATGAGCGGCGTGGTGAACCTGCACCCGCTGGTCATCGTCACCGCGGTCACGGCCGGCTCGCTCCTGCTGGGCATCGCGGGCGCCGTCCTGGCCGTGCCCGTCGTGGCCGTCGGCTACCGGCTCGTCGGCTACCTGGCCGGGCGGGACCAGACCGGGGACGACGAGACGGACGACGAGAGCGGACGACGAGACGCACGACGACGCACGACGGACGACGGTCGAGACCGCGCGTCGACCGTCCGAGGACTCCTCGTCCGCCCTTTACGAGCCCCGCCCGCGTCGTTAGCGTCGGGCTCCCCGGACCCGAGGAGCTGCATCATGGCCAGGACGCTCATCACCGGCGGCACCGTCGTCAGCGCCACCGGCGCCATCGCCCACGACGTGCTGGTCGAGGACGAGACGGTGGTCGCGCTGCTCAGCCCCGGGACGGCGGCGTCCACCGGGATCACGGCGGACACGACGATCGACGCGACCGGGACCTACGTGGTGCCGGGCGGGATCGACGCCCACACCCACATGGAGCTGCCCTTCGGCGGCACCTTCGCCAGCGACACCTTCGAGACCGGGACGGTCGCCGCGGCCCACGGCGGCACCACGACGATCATCGACTTCGCCGTGCAGACCTCCGGCGGGGACGTCCGCGACTCCCTCGACACCTGGTACGCCAAGGCCGAGGGGAACTGCGCCGTCGACTACGCCTTCCACATGATCATCGGCGGGGTCGACGACTCCTCGCTCAAGCTGATGGGCGACCTGGTCGCCGAGGGCATCACGAGCTTCAAGCTGTTCATGGCCTACCCGGGCGTCTTCTACTCCGACGACGGGCAGATCCTCCGGGCCATGCAGCGGGCCGCCGAGCTCGGCGCGATGATCTCGATGCACGCCGAGAACGGCATCGCCATCGACGTCCTCGCCGCCCAGGCCGCCGCCCGCGGCGAGACCTCGCCGGTCCACCACGGCATCACCCGGCCGGCCGCGCCTGGAGGGCGAGGCGACCTTCCGCGCGATCCAGCTCGCCCTGGTCGCCGGGGCGCCGGTGTACTTCGTCCACCTGAGCAGCAGCGAGGCGCTGGAGCAGGTGAGCCGGGCCCGCGCCGAGGGGCACAACGTCTTCGCCGAGACCTGCCCGCAGTACCTGTACCTCACCCTCGAGGACCACCTCGGCGCCCCGGGCGACGACGGGTTCGAGGGCGCGAAGTACGTCTGCTCCGCCCCGCTGCGGAGCAAGCACGAGAGCCACGGCCGCGACCTGTGGCGCGGGCTGCGGACCAACGACCTGTCGATCGTCGCGACCGACCACTGCCCGTTCTGCTACAAGGACCAGAAGGAGCTCGGCCGCGAGGACTTCCGCGCCATCCCCAACGGGATCGGCGGGGTCGAGCACCGGATGGACCTCATCTACCAGGGCGTCGTCACCGGCGAGCTCAGCCTCGAGCGGTGGGTGGAGACCTGCTCCACCACCCCGGCGCGGATGTTCGGGCTGTACCCGCGCAAGGGCGTCATCGCCCCCGGCGCGGACGCCGACATCGTCCTCTACGACCCGCAGGCCCGGACGACGATCTCCGCCGCCACCCACCACATGAACATGGACTACTCCGCCTACGAGGGCTTCGAGGTGTCCGGCGGCGTGCGGACCGTCATGTCGCGGGGCACGGTCGTCGTGGACCGCGGCACCTACCACGGCACCAAGGGCCACGGGCGGTTCCTGCCGCGGGGGCTCAGCAGCTACCTGCGCTGAGCCGGCCCCGCCGGCGGGCCCGAGGCACGTTCAGGCGACGGCGCGGCCCTCGTACATGAACCCGGCGGGCCTCGGCGCGCCCTTCTCGTACCAGGTGGTCATCCCGGTGACGGTCAGCGGGGAGGCGTCGAGGAGCCCCCGGACGTCCCGGTCGAGCACGCAGCCCGCGACGCGCCGGTTGAGCCCGTTGCCGCGGCGCTGCCAGCGCGCGACGGACGCCTCCGGGGCCAGGCCGTGCTCGACGAGGTGCAGCACCCCGCCCGGCCGGAGCACCCGGGCCAGCTCGGCGAGGACCGCCGCCGGGTCGTCGGTGGCGCACAGGGTCCACGTGCACAGGGCGGCGTCGAACCGGTCGTCCGGGAAGGGGAGCCGCTCCGCCGGGGCCTCGGTGCGCAGGACGGGCACCGGCGAGGCCTCGCGCCGCGCCCCGGACAGCGCGTAGCCCGCGGCGGACGGGTCGACCGCCCAGACCCCGGTCACCTCCGCCGGCAGGTACGGCTGGTTGTGGCCGCTGCCGTAGCCGACCTCGACGACGTCGCCGACCAGGCCCGCACAGACCCGCCGTCGCACCTCGGCGGTCTGCGACGTGCCGAGCGTGGCGTCCAGGAGCCGGGGCTGCACCACCCGTGTCCACAGGCCCATCCGCGCGATGCTCCTCCACAGTCCCGGCCTCGTCGAGGCCCGGGTCTGTCCACCGGCTCGGACGCCCGGATACCCTCCGGCTCACCCCCGACCGAGGAGCAGCATGAACCGGATCTCCCACTGGGTCGACAACGCGGTCCGACCGGGCACCTCCGGCCGGACGTCGACCGTGACCGACCCCGCCACGGGGCAGGTCACCGCGGAGCTCGACCTGGCCACCACCGCCGAGGTCGACGCCGTCGTCGCCTCCGCCAAGGCCGCCGCCGTCGGCTGGTCCCAGACCTCGGTCGCCACCCGCACCCGCCTCATGTTCCGCTTCCGCGAGCTCGTCGAGGCCAACCGCGACGAGATCGCGCGGCGCCTGTCGGCGGAGCACGGCAAGGTCCTGTCCGACGCGGGCGGCGAGGTCGCCCGGGCGCTGGAGGCGATCGAGTACGCGTGCGGCCTGGCCGAGCTGCTCAAGGGCGACTACACCGAGCAGGCCTCCACCGGGGTCGACGTCTACTCCATGCGGCAGCCGCTCGGCGTGGTGGCCGGCATCACGCCGTTCAACTTCCCGGCCATGGTCCCGCTGTGGATGATCCCCAACGCCGTGGCCTGCGGGAACACGTTCGTCCTCAAGCCCAGCGAGAAGGACCCGTCGGCGCCCATGTTCGTCGCCGAGCTGTTCGCCGAGGCCGGCTTCCCGGCGGGCGTGCTCAACGTCGTCAACGGCGACGCCGAGGCGGTCAACCACCTGCTCACCCACCCGGACGTGGCCGCGCTCAGCTTCGTCGGCTCCACCCCGATCGCCCGGCACGTGTACGAGACCGGGACGCGGGCCGGGAAGCGGGTCCAGGCCCTGGGCGGGGCCAAGAACCACATGGTCGTCCTGCCCGACGCCGACCTCGACCTGGCCGCGGACGCCGCGGTCAACGCCGCCTACGGCTCGGCCGGCGAGCGCTGCATGGCCATCAGCGTCGTCGTCGCGGTCGGCGACGTCGGCGACCCGCTGGTCGACGCCATCGCCGCCCGGGTCGACAAGCTCGTCATCGGCCCGGGCGACGACCCGGAGTCGCAGATGGGCCCGCTCATCACCCGCGAGCACCGCGACAAGGTCGCCGGCTACGTGGAGGCCGGCGCGGCCGCGGGCGCGCGGGTCGTCGTCGACGGCCGGGACCGCGCGTTCGACGGCGACGGCTTCTTCCTCGGGGTCACGCTGCTCGACCACGTCACCCCGGACATGACCGTCTACACCGACGAGATCTTCGGGCCGGTGCTCGTCGTCGTCCGCGCCGAGACCTACGTCGAGGCGATGGCGCTGGTCGAGGCCAACCCCTGGGGCAACGGCGCGGCGATCTTCACCCGCGACGGCGGGGCGGCCCGCCGGTTCCAGCACGAGGTGACCGCCGGGATGGTCGGGGTCAACGTCCCCATCCCGGTCCCGGTCGGCTACTACTCCTTCGGCGGCTGGAAGGACTCCCTGTTCGGCGACACCCACATGTACGGGCCCGAGGGCATCCACTTCTGGACCCGCGGCAAGGTCGTGACGAGCCGCTGGCCGGACCCGTCGACGTCCGCGATCGACCTCGGCTTCCCCCGGAACGACTGAGGCACCGGCCGTGGACCTCGGGCTCGTCCTGCAGAACGACCCGCCGGCCTGGCGGGTCGTGGACCTCATGCGCCGCGCCGAGACGCTCGGCTTCAGCCACGGCTGGACCTTCGACTCGCACGTGCTGTGGCAGGAGCCCTACGTCGTCTACAGCGAGATCCTCGCGGCCACGCGGAAGATGGTCGTCGGGCCCATGGTCACCAACCCCGGCACCCGGGACTGGACGGTCACCGCGTCCCTGCACGCGACCCTCAACGACATGTACGGCGAGCGGACGGTGTGCGGCATCGGTCGCGGCGACTCCGCGATGCGGGTCATCGGCCACAAGCCCTGCACGCTGGCCCAGGTCAAGGAGTCCATGGCCGTCATCAAGGGCCTGGCCGAGGGCCGCACGGTGACCTACAACGAGACCGAGCTGTCGTTCCCGTGGCGCAAGGGCGGCCACCTGCCGGTGCTCATGGCCGGCTACGGGCCCAAGGCGCTGCAGCTGTGCGGAGAGCAGGCCGACGGCTTCATCCTCCAGCTCGCCGACCCCTCGATCGCCGAGTGGACGATCGGCGCGGTCAAGGCCGCGGCGGCCGCCGCCGGGCGGGACCCGGACTCCCTCTACATCGTGGTCGCCGCGCCGGCCTACGTCGGGCCGGAGGAGACGGTGCCGCACCAGCGGGACCAGGTCCGCTGGTTCGGGGGCATGGTCGGCAACCACGTCGCCGACCTGGTCGGGCGCTACGGCGACGGCGGGGCCGCGGTGCCGCAGGCGCTCACCGACTACATCAAGGGCCGCGAGGGCTACGACTACGCCCAGCACGGCCGGGCCGGCAACACCCACGCCGAGCTTCGTGCCCGACGAGATCGTCGACCGCTTCTGCCTGCTCGGACCGGTCGAGAAGCACCTGGAGCGGCTGCGCGAGCTGCAGGACCTGGGCGTGGACCAGTTCGCGCTGTACCTCATGCACGACGAGCCCGAGGCGACCCTGACGGCCTACGGGGAGAAGATCGCGCCCGCGCTGCGCTGAGCGCTGGTCCGGTCGGGTGGCTCAAGGTCGGGCCGCCCGCGTCCGACATCACTGCACGTGAGCCCTCCCACGGACGACGGCGCACCGGCCCCGCGGCCCGCCGCGGTGACGGTGGTCCCGTTCCCGGTGCCCGGTCAGCGCCGGCGCTGGTGGGGCCGCAGCACGGGCAGCGCCCGGGTGGTGCCGCCCCCGGCGCCCGGCTACGTGCCACCCGAGGACCTCGACGACCTCGACCTGGACGCCGACGACCTCGATCTCGACGCCGACGACTCGACGTCCCGGACGACCTCGACGTCCCGGACGGCCCCGGCCCCGACGTCCCGGGCGACAGCACCGATCGCACGGACGGCACCGGCGCAGCGACGGACCTGATGGCCCTGACGGCCCTGACGACGAGCCCGGCCGCCCCGGCCCCCGTGCCGTGGGCGCTGGAGCCCCGGCGGGCAGCGACCGCCCCGCCTCCCCCGGAGCCCGCCCCGCCGCACCCGGCCGGCCGCGCGCCGGCTCGCCCACCACGGGCTCCCGGCCCGGGGCGGGGCCGGTGCTGCCTGCCGCCCGGACAGGTGCCCGTCCCGGCGGCCTGGTCGGGTCACCGCTCACCCTGTCGACCGCCGGCCCGGCGGACGACCTCCCCGTCCTGCTCCCCCGGCGCCCCGCCCCGAGGCCCGGCGCGATCCCCCCGCCACGCCCGCGGGGCTCGGGCGGTCCCGGCCCGTCCCCCCTGACCACCGGTTCCGTCCCGGCCCCGCTGACCACCGACGGCCTGCCCGTGGGCGCCCGCGGGGTCGGCTCCTCCACCCCCGACGGCGTCGGCCGTGCCGGCTCCTCCTCCCCCACGGGCAGCCGCCCGCTCGGCGCCGGCGTGCCCGCGGCGCGCACCCCGGCCGCCGGGGGCCCGGTCCCGTCCCCGGCCCTGTCCGCCGCCCCCTCCCCGTCCCCCCCGCTGCCCCTCCCGGGCCCGGCGGGCCGCGCGGCGACCGGCGGTCCCGCCCCCCTCGAGGGCCCCACGGCACAGTCCCTGGCCGCAGCACCCCTCACCCGGGGCCCCGTGGTGCCGGGCTCCTCGCTCGCGCGCCCCGGCCGGGCGTCCCTGCCCACGGCCCCCGCCCCGCCCCCGCTGTTCACCGAGCGCCGGGCCCCCCGCCCGGACCCCGCGGTGCAGGCCATCGAGCTCCTGGTGGCCGAGCTCGCGGCGACCCGCGGCATGCTCGGCGAGCTCCTCGCCGGGCACCGCTCGGAGACCGTGCTGCTGCGCGAGGAGGTGGCCCGCCTGCGCGAGGAGGTCCACGCCCGCCCCGTCCACCCGCTGCTCGGCGTCACCCGCGCCGTGCTCCAGGCCCACAACGACGACCTCGCCCAGCGGGCCCTCCGCCTGGGCGGCGCCGCCTCCGCCGCCTTCGTCGCCACCGCCCAGCACGTCGGGCTGGACGACGACGGCCTCCTCGCCCTGCAGGAGTGGGTCGGCGGCGGCGGGCGCGGCGTGGTGGTCGCGACCGACGAGCGCCAGCGCCTGCTGCTCGGCGTCGCCGTGCTGCACCACGTCGTCGAGCAGGGCCGGCCCGTCGTGGTCGTCGCCCCCCGGCGCCAGGACGTCCTGGAGTGGTCGACCACGCTGCGCGAGCTGCTGCCCAGCACGCCGGTCATCACCGGCCGGCACCGCGCCGTCGACGGCTCGGACCCCGGTCGCGTCCTGGTCACCACCGCACGCGCCTACGCCCGCGACGAGGACCGCGAGGGCCCCGCGGCCGGCCTGCTGGTCGCGGTGGACGCCGAGCGCTTCGGCGCGCCCAGCCTGGCCACGGCCCTGGACGCCCGGGTGGACTGGCGCCTCGGCCTGAGCGGCGGCTACCGGCGCAACGACGACGGCCTCGTCCGCCTCACCGACCCCTACTTCGACGGCGGCGTCGTCCACGTCGGCTGAGGGCCCGCACCGGCCGCACGCGCGGCCGGCCGTCACACAACTGGAACGTCGCGGTCCTTGTCAGGGCCCCCCGGCTCCGCAAGGTTGTCGCCGTGGCCCCGCGCAGAGCTCCCGCCGGCGTCGACCGGTCGCTGCGCACCGCAGGCTCCGTCGCCGCCCTGCTGCTCGTCGGCGCCGTGCTGTGGGAGGGGTACAAGGCCCTCGGCCAGGCCGCCGGCGGGGTCTGGCCCGGCACGTCCCTGGCCCTGCCCGTGCGCCCCGACGACCGGTCCATGCCGCACGTCTGGGAGATCGTCGGGGTGCTCTTCCAGCCGGCCCGGCGCGGGGGCGAGGACCTGCTCGGCACCATCCTGCTCCGGGCGGCCCTGCACACCTGGGGGATCGCCCTGCTCGGCTTCGCCCTCGGGCTCCGTGGTCGGCCTGCTCCTCGCGGTCCTGCTGGTCCGCTCCCGGCTCGCCGAGCGCGCGCTGCTGCCCTACGTCATCGCCAGCCAGACCGTCCCGATCCTCGCCGTGGCGCCGATCGTCGTGATCTGGGGCGGGCGCGCGGGCCTGCCCACCTGGGGCGCGGTCGCCTTCGTGTCCGCGTTCCTCTGCTTCTACCCGGTGACCATCGGCGCGCTGCGCGGCCTGCGCTCCCCCGCCGCGACCGCCACCGAGCTCGATGCGCTCCTACGCCGCCCCGCCCGCGCACGGTGCTGCTGCAGCTGCAGCTGCCGGCGGCGCTGCCGTACCTGTTCCCCGCGCTGCGGATCGCGGCCACCGCCTCGGTCATCGGCGCGATCGTCGGCGAGCTGCCCGCCGGGCAGTCCGAGGGCCTGGGCCGGGCCATCCTCGGCTTCGCGTCCAGCTTCTCGGCCGCGCCGGAGAAGCTGTTCGCCTCGGTGCTGGTGTCCGCGCTGCTCGGCATCGTCTTCGTCGGCCTCGTCGCGCTCGTCGAGAGGCTCGTCGTCCCTGCCCCGCTCCGCCACGACGACCCGACGGAGACCGTCGCCATGACCACGCTCGTGCCCGTGACGTCCGCCGCCACCACTGCCACTGCGCTGAAGCTGCCACCGTGGCGGCCGCCCGGTGAGCACCGCACAGGGCACGACCGTGCCCGCCCTGCACCTGCGCGACGTGGGGATGGTCTTCGGCGCCGGCGGCCCGCGGCCCGTGACGGCGCTGGACGGCATCGACCTCACCGTCGCCCCCGGCGAGCTCGTGTCCCTCATCGGGCCGTCCGGCTGCGGCAAGTCCACCCTGCTGCGCCTGCTGGCGGACCTGCTCTCCCCCACCTCGGGCGAGCTCCAGGTCGACGGCGGCACCGCCGCGCAGGCCCGCCTGGGCCGCCGCTACGGCATGGTCTTCCAGGCCGCGACCCTGCTGGAGTGGCGCAAGGTCGCCGCCAACATCGAGCTGCCCCTGGAGATCATGGGCCTGACGAAGGCCGAGCGGCGCGAGCGGGCGCTGGAGATGCTCCGCCTCGTGGGCCTGGCCGAGTTCGCCGAGGCCTACCCGTGGCAGCTGTCCGGCGGGATGCAGCAGCGCGTGGCCATCGCCCGCGCCCTGGCGTTCCGGCCCGCCATCCTGCTCATGGACGAGCCGTTCGGCGCCCTGGACGAGATGACCCGCGAGCGGATGCAGGCGGAGCTGCTCCAGATCTGGCGCGACAGCGGGACCACCATCGTCTTCGTCACCCACTCCATCCCCGAGGCGGTGTTCCTGTCCACCCGCGTCGTCGTCATGTCGCCGCGGCCGGGCCGGATCGCCGAGGTCGTCGACGTGGACCTGCCGCGCGGGCGGGACGACGAGACCCGCGAGGAGCAGCGCTTCTTCGAGCTCACCACCCAGGTCCGCGACGCCCTGCGCAAGGTGGACGCCGTGCACCGTGCCGCTCCCCGGGCGAGCGGTGAGCACCCGGCTGCGCGCGGTGGCGCCCGCCCTCGTGCTGTTCGTCGGCGTCCTGGCGTTCCTCGAGGTCGCCCTGCGCGTGGGCGGGGTGCCGTCCTTCGTGCTCCCGGCGCCGTCGCGCGTGGTCGCGGCCATGGTCGAGGAGTGGCCGACGCTGCTCGGCCGCGGGCCTGGCCACGTTCGGCGGCGCGGTGGGCGGGCTCCTGCTCGGCTCCACCCTCGCGGTCCTCGCGGCGTTCGCCTCGGCGCGCTGGGCCGGGGTCCGGCGGGGAGCGCTGCCCCTGGCCGTGGCGCTGAACTCCATGCCGATCATCGTCCTGGCGCCGGTGGCCAACGCCTGGTTCGGGCTGCTCAACCCGTTCGGGACGATCGGCGTGGTCGCGGTCCTCGTCTTCTTCCCCGTGATGATCAACATGCTGCGCGGGCTGCTGTCGTCCACCGCGTCCCAGCGCGAGCTGATGGCCTCCTACGCCAGCACCCGCCGCTCGGACCTGGTGCGGCTGCAGCTGCCGACCGCCCTGCCGTTCCTGTTCTCCGCGCTCAAGGTCGCCGCCCCGCTGAGCCTCATCGGGGCGATCGTCAAGGAGTACTTCGGCGGCCCGCAGGACCGGCTCGGGCAGTACATCACCACCAAGGCCGCCCTCTTCCAGTTCCCCGACGCCTGGGCGGCCATCGTCCTGGCCTCGTGCTTCGGCATCGCCCTGTACGTCGCCGTGGTCCTCCTCGAGCGCCGCGCCATGCCCTGGCACGTCTCCGTCCGGGCCCCGGCGTGAGCCGCCGGCCCCGCACCACCCGCACCAGCACCAGCCACCCCACCCCAGCAGGAGGTCCCCAGTGACAGCACGGTCCCGCACGCTCGGCCAGGTCGTCGCCCTGGCCGCCGTCGCCTCCCTCGCCCTGGCCGCGTGCGGCGGCGGCGACACCGAGGAGACCCCGGCCGGCGGCACCTCCGCCGAGGCCGGCGGCGAGGAGGCCTCGGGCGAGCTCACCCCGGTCAGCCTGCAGCTGCAGTGGTTCGCCCAGGCGCAGTTCGCCGGCTACTACGCCGCCGTCGCCGAGGGGTTCTACGAGGAGGAGGGGCTCGACGTCGACATCATCGAGGGCGCCGTCGACATCGTCCCGCAGCAGGTCGTGGCCACCGGCGGCGCCGAGTTCGGCATCGCCTGGGTGCCGAAGGCGCTGGTGAGCAACACCGAGGACGCCGGCCTGGTCAACGTCGGACAGGTGTACCAGCGCTCCGGCACGCTCATGGTGAGCCGGGCCGACGACGGCATCGAGGCCCCCGAGGACTGGTCGGGCAGGACCGTCGGCAACTGGGGCTTCGGCAACGAGTACGAGCTGACCGCCGCGATCGAGCAGGGCGGCGTCGAGGACGTCGAGCTCGTGGCCCAGAACTTCGACATGGAGGGCCTGCTGTCCGGCGAGCTCGACGCCGCCGAGGCCATGGTCTACAACGAGTACGCCCAGCTGCTCGAGGCCGTCGACCCGGACACGGGCGAGCTGTACACGCCCGAGGACTTCACCGTCATCGACTTCAACGACGTGGGCACGGCCATGCTGCAGGACTCCCTGTGGGTGACCGAGGACTACGCCGCGAACGAGGGCGACACCATCGAGGCCTTCCTGCGGGGCACGGCCAAGGGCTGGGTCTTCTGCCGCGACGAGCCCGACGCCTGCCTCGGCCACGTCCTGGACGCCGGCCCGACCCTGGGCGCCAGCCACCAGGCGTGGCAGCTCAACGAGGTCAACGCCCTGATCTGGCCGTCGGAGAACGGCATCGGCGTCATGGACCCCGACGCCTGGGCGCAGACCGTCGAGGTCGCCACCACCCAGATCCCCGAGCTCGAGGGCGCCGAGATCAGCGACGACGTGTACGACTCCAGCTTCGCCGAGGCGGCCGTGGCCAGCCTGGAGGAGGAGGGCGTGGACGTGCGCGGCGAGGACTTCGAGAAGACCGAGGTCGAGCTGGCCGAGGGCGGCGAGTGAGCGTGACCGCCTGAGACCCGCCGAGGGCGGGGTCGCTCACCGGCACGCGCGGCGTGCCGGTGAGGGACCCCGCCCTCGGTCGGTCGGGACGGGACGGGCCGCTCAGCGGCCGCCCTCGATGCGGCGGTGCCGCTGCTGCACGCCGGGGTCGCCGTAGGGGTAGTCGCCCACCTCGGGGTCGCTCGCGGAGTCGAGCCGCGCCACCTCCTCGGCGGTGAGCTCCACGTCGACGCTGCCGAGGTTCTCGACCAGCTGGGCCGTGGTCCGGGCCCCGAGGACCACCGACGTCACTGCCGGGCGCGCGAGCAGCCAGGCCAGCGCGACCTGTCCCATCGGCACGCCGTGGGCCGCGGCCACCTCGCGGACGGCGTCGACGACGTCCCAGGTGCGCTCCACCGAGGAGCGCCGGGACCACCCCTCGACCCCGGCCTCGGGGTTCTCGCCCAGCCGGGTCGCACCCTCGGGCGGGGTCTCGCGGGAGTACTTGCCCGTGAGCCAGCCGCCGCCCAGCGGCGACCAGGGCAGCAGGCCGAGGCCGGCGTCCAGGCAGGCCGGGACGACCTCCCACTCGATCTCGCGGGCGAGCAGGTTGTACTGGGGCTGGAGGGTGACCGGCGGGGCCCAGCCGTGCTGGCGGGACCGCTCGACGGCCTTGGTCAGCTGCCAGCCGGTGAAGTTGGACAGCCCGGCGTAGCGGATCTTCCCCGCCGACACGGCGTCGTCGAGGAACCGGAGGGTCTCCTCCAGCGGGGTGAGGGCGTCGTAGGCGTGCACCTGGTAGAGGTCCACCGTCTCCACCTGCAGCCGGCGCAGCGAAGCGTCGAGCGCGGTCTGCAGGTGCCGCCGCGACAGGCCCAGGTCGTTGGGCCCCGGGCCGGTGGGGAACCGTCCCTTGGTCGCGAGCACGACCGAGCCGCGCACCTCGGCCGGCGCCGTGGCCAGCCAGCGGCCGACGATGGACTCGGACTCCGTGCCGGAGTACACGTCGGCGGTGTCGACCAGGGTGCCGCCGGCCTCGGCGAAGCGGTCGAGCTGCTCGCGGGAGCCCGCCTCGTCGGTCTCGCGGCCGAAGGTCATCGTGCCCAGGGCGAGCACCGAGACGGCGCAGCCGCTGGCGCCCAGGGGGCGGTAGCGCATCAGCGGGGCGGCGGGGCGGGAGAGGGTGTCCGTGTCTGACATCCCGGTCACGATGCCAGGCCCGGCGACCGCGGACGAGACCATGCGGACCGGGTCCGCCCGGCTGCGTATCGGTGGTCCGTCCGCGTGCTCCTCCTCCTGACGACCGGGGCACGACGCGCCGGCGCGGAGCAGCGGAGGCGATCGGGATGGCGCAGTCGACATCGAGGACAGGACGCTCGGGCGGAGGACGCGGCGGGCCGGGCGACGGGGCCGGCTCCGACGGCGGGGCCGGCGCGGACGGCTTCCCGGAGGGCAACGGCACCGGCGTCCAGGACGGCGACGTCGGCACCGCGTTCCTGGACGGCGCCACCTTCACCGGGCGGGCCGTGCAGTACGTGGTGGTCGACGGGATGGCGCTGCTCGAGGGCGACATCCTGCTCGGCACGGTCGAGGACGTCGTGGAGCGGACCGGGCGGCGGCTCGCGGCCGCGCAGGACCCGGGGCTCATGGCCCAGGCCGTGCTGGTCAGCGGGCCGGGCGTCCGCTGGCCGGACTGCCGGGTGCCGTACCAGGTGTCCGGCTCGCTGCCCGACCAGGCCCGGGTCACCGACGCCATCGCCCACTGGGAGTCGCGCACGCGGTTCCGCTTCGTGCCCCGCACCCCGGCCAACGCGGCCCAGTTCCCCGACTGGGCGGAGTTCGTGCCCAGCACGGGCTGCTCGTCGTTCGTCGGGCGCCAGGGCGGCCGGCAGGAGGTGCGCCTGGCCCCGGGCTGCACGACGGGCAACACGATCCACGAGATCGGCCACCTCGTCGGCCTCTGGCACGAGCAGAGCCGCGAGGACCGGGACACCTTCGTCCGGATCGAGTTCGCCAACATCCAGCCGGCGGCCGTGCACAACTTCGCGCAGCACATCACCGACGGCGACGACGTCGGGGCCTACGACTACGGCTCGATCATGCACTACCCCCGTGACGCGTTCACCAGCAACGGCCAGGACACCGTCGTCCCCCTCACCCCGGGGGCGACGATCGGCCAGCGGACGGGGCTCAGCGCCGGCGACATCGCCGCGGTGAACAGCCTCTGCGCCCCCGTGAAGGGCGCCGTCAAGGAGATCGTCAAGGACCTGCCCGACGAGGTGGCCAAGCCGGTGTTCAAGGAGCGCCCCAAGGACTTCGTCAAGGACGGCATCAAGGACGGCATCAAGGACGGCATCAAGGACCGGCCGAAGGAGTTCGTCAAGGAGAGCATCAAGGACCGCATCAAGGACCGGCCCAAGGAGTTCACCAAGGAGCTCGGCAAGGACCTGGTGAAGGACCGCCCCAAGGAGGTCGTGTTCGAGGGCACCAAGTCCGTCGGGGACGAGGTCGTCACCTTCCCGGGCGGCGGCATCGACCCCCGGGTGTTCCCGAAGGTGTTCCAGGGCGGCGGGCCGGTCCTCCGCCAGCCGTTCGTGCTCGCGACCGGCGAGGAGGCCGGCCAGCAGGGCGCGCAGCAGGCGGGCGGGCGGCGAGGAGCTCCAGCAGCTGCTGGGGGTGCTGGCCGAGTACGCCCGGCTCGACGCGATCGGCGTGCTGGGCCCGGACGACCGGGCCTCCTGGCAGCAGACGGCCACCTACGCCCAGCAGCTGCTCGCCGAGACCGACCGGTGAGCGGGGTGCCGCGGTGATCGTCGTCGTCAGCTTCCCGGACAACGCGCACGTCGAGGCGGTGCGCGAGCACCTGCGGGTGCCGCACGCCGTCGTCGACGTCGCCTCCTTCCCCGTGGCCAGCAGCCTGTCGGTCGCGCACGACGCGGCGGGCACCTCCATGGCGTGGCGCCTGCCGGACGGCCAGGTGCTGGACCTGGCCGAGGTCGGGGCGGTCTGGTACCGGAGGCTGCGCCCGATCGGGCTGGCCGAGGGCCTGGACGAGACCGGCCGGCTGTTCGCCTGGTCGGAGAGCACCGAGGCCCTGACCGGGGTCTGGTACGCGCTGGACGCGTTCTGGATGAACCACCCGCTGGCCGACGACGCCGCCCAGCGCAAGGTCCTCCAGCTCCGGCTGGCCGTCGAGGTGGGGCTCGAGGTGCCGGAGACGCTCGTCACCAACGACCCCGGCGCCGCGCGGGCCTTCGTCGAGCGGCTCGGGCCGGGCCGGGTCATCCGCAAGGCGTTCCGGAACATCTCCGAGGCGCCGCGGTCGACGGCGGTCGTCACCGCGGCCGACCTGGACCGGCTCGACCTGGTCCGCTACGCCCCCGTCACCTTCCAGGGGTTCGTGGCGGCGGAGCTGGACCTGCGGGTGACCGTGGTCGACGGGGAGGTGTTCGCGGCGCAGATCCGCTCCGACGCCGACCACCAGGTCGACTACCGGCTCGGCCTGGGCACGGCGGAGGTGGCCGCCCACCGGCTGCCCGCGGAGGTGGAGGACCGCCTGCGCGAGCTCATGCGCCGCCTCGGCGTCACCTACGGCGCGATCGACCTGCGCCTCACCCCGGACGGCAGGTACGTCTTCCTGGAGATCAACCCGGGCGGGGAGTACCTGTTCGCCTCCACCCGCACGGGCCAGCCCGTGCCGCAGGCGATCGCGGCGGCCCTCACCCGGCGCGACGCCGAGGTCCGGGCCGGCCGCCCCGGGACAGCGTCCGCCGCCGCGCCCGCGGGGCTAGACCTGCGTGAGCGGTACCTCGACGCGGCGACCCGAGGACACGTCCTCGGCGCGGACGGGCACCGACACCGTGGTGAGGCCGTCCCCGGCGGCCACGACGCCGGAGCCGTCGCGGTCGAGGTGGGCCCGCAAGGAGTAGCGGGACCGGGCCTGCAGCAGCTGCACCGCCACGGGCAGCGTCACCTCGAGCTCGTCGGGGCCGGCGCCGCCGGGCCCGTCCGGGACGGGGAGCTGGACGCCCGCGACGACGGGGGCGGCGACGTCCGCCATGCCGACGTCCTCGAGCACCAGGCGCAGGACGGGACCTCCGGGCTGCGTGCCCGGCGCGAGGTCCCCTCCTGGGCCTGCTGCGTCTGAGGGCGCGGCGCCCGCGTCGAGGAGCAGCACGACCACGTGAGGGAGGGCCATGCCGGGCATGGTCCTCCCTCCCAGGTATCTCCCGCCACGGCCCCTGCTCCTGCGGGTACCACCGGCGCCACCGGCGACCGGACCTGCAGACCGACGAGGAGAGACGCCATGGCCTCCATGCACGGAGCCCCCGAACGCGGCAGCGCGGTCCCGCGCGGCCGCTTCACCGAGACCGGCCGGTTCGGCCGGATGTTCCCCTACCTGCGCTCGCTCACGTCCTTCGCCCCGGGCCCCGTGGCCCTGGGCCAGGTCGGCGGGCGGATGGACGGCGGCAGCCCCCCGCCCTCGGACACCACCCAGAACAACCCCCGCATCAAGGCGGGGTACACGTTCCTCGGCCAGTTCTTCGACCACGACGTGACCTTCGACCCCACCTCGCAGCTCGAGCAGCAGATCGACCCCCAGGCCACCCGCAACTTCCGCACCCCGGCCCTGGAGCTCGACAGCGTGTACGGGCTCGGACCGGCTGCCCAGCCGTACCTGTACGACCAGGAGAACCCCGGACGGATGCTCCTCGGCGCCGACGGGCAGGACCTGCCGCGCAACAGCCAGGGCCGGGCCCTCGTCGGGGACCCCCGCAACGACGAGAACGTCCTCGTCTCCCAGCTGCACCTGCTGTTCCTGAAGTTCCACAACCGGGTCTTCGACGAGCACACCGACCCCGCCGCCAGCACGTCCCAGCGCTTCCAGGAGGCGCAGAAGACGGTGCGCTGGCACTACCAGTGGGTCCTGCTCCACGAGTTCCTCGCCCGGCTGGTCGGCCGCGGCACGGTGGAGCAGACCCTGGAGGAGATGCCGTTCACCTTCCGCGACGACCGGCCGTTCATGCCGCTGGAGTTCTCGGTGGCGGCCTACCGCTTCGGGCACAGCCAGGTCCGTCCCGGCTACCTGCTGAGCGCCCCCGGCACCGCGCCGGTCCGCGCGGCCGTGCTGTTCCCCGACGCACCCGGCGCCGCCACCTCGGTCGGCGACCTGCGCGGCGGGCGTCCGGTGCCGCCGGAGCTGAGGGTCGACATGGCCGCGTTCTACGGCCCGACGGCCCAGCCCAGCAAGCTGGTGGACCCGAAGATCTCCACCACCCTGCTCCGGCTGCCGTTCAGCGTCGTCGGTCGGCAGAGCGACCCGGGCACCCCGCCGGAGGACCGGCCGATGATCCACTCCCTGGCCACCCGGAACCTCCAGCGCGGCATCGACGCGCACCTGCCGTCCGGGCAGGCCGTCGCCCGGCGGCTGAAGGTGCCGGTCCTCGACGACGCCACGCTGTGGGACGGCGTCGAGGGGGGCCGAGGCCCGGCGCCGCTGTGGTTCTACGTCCTGCGCGAGGCCGAGGTGATGACCGGCGGCCGCATGCTCGCCGGGGTCGGGGCGCAGATCGTCACGCGGGTCTTCACGGCCATGCTCGAGGCCGACAAGGCGAGCTTCGTGGTCCAGGACCCGACGTGGGAGCCCACGCTCGGCCCCGTGCCCGGCCGCTTCACCATGTCCGACCTGGTGAACCTCACCCTGGGCACGTCGCTCGGGCACGAGGACGTCGACGCGCTGCCCGGCAGCACGACGATCACCCTGCCGGCCTCGCGGACGCCGTCCGACGCGGCCGTGCCGACCGCCGGCACCGTCCGGTAGCGCCCCTGGACGCACGTGGACCCCCTGCCGTCGCCGGCAGGGGGTCCGCGTGCGTGGTGCGGGGCGTGTCAGCCGATCGACACGACCGTGGGCGCGAGCGCGCCCTCGTAGCCGACCCAGCCCAGGTAGCGGGCAGCCGGGTCGAGCCCGGACCAGACGGCCTGGAAGGAGGCCTCCTGGCCGGCCTGGACCGACAGGGTCCCGGGCTCGGTGGTCGAAGCCGCCGAGGGTGGTCGACGGGCTCACCGCGAAGGTCGTGTACTCGTACACGCCCACGGTCTCACCGGTGGCGTTCGCGTAGTTCGTGACCACCGAGTAGTACAGGCCGGGCACCGGGTCGAGCAGGTCGACCCGCTCGTCGGCGGACCCCGTGGCCGAGTGCCGGCCAGGGCGACCAGGGCGGTGCCGGCCGCGTTCATCCGGTACACCTCCAGGTCGAAGTCGCCGCCGTCGTTCGCGGAGTCCAGGTCGAACCGCGCGAGCGACGTGCCGGCGGGCACCTGCGAGATCGACGCCCGGGCCGTGCTGGCCGCGAGCTGTCCGCCGGTCGTCGTGCCCTTGGCCAGGCCCTGGGCGGCGAGCTCGAGCTCACCGGTGAACCCGGCGGTGATGCTCACGTCCACGGACCCGTCGGCGGGCTCGGCGCTGACCTCGGCCGGGGCCGCGACCGACACCGGGCGCAGCGCGACCGGCATCCGGACCGTGGTGGGACCCGGTGAGGGTGATGAAGCCGGTGGCCCAGGTGGCGAGCTCGGCGTGCTACGGGTGAACGTGAAGTCGACCGAGGTCGTCTTGTTCCCGCTCTTGTTGCCCTTCACCGTGGCCGCCGAGGTGGTGACGTCGTAGCCGGGGACGTCCGCGGCGACCGTCCACGTGCCGCTCTGCAGCGCCCGGAAGGTGCGCGTCACGGTCTGCGGGCCGGCCTGCTGGCCGATGCCGATCGACGGGTAGTTGAGGTCGGTGGGCTCCACCGCCGCGTACTCGTCGCCGACGTCCCCGAGCTGCAGGCCCTGGGAGGCGTAGAAGCCGGCCCAGTCCTCCTCGTCGGCCTCGAGCACCAGGCCCGGGGCGAACATGCTGCTGGGGTTCACGAAGCCCGCGCCCTGGACGAACGGGTCGGTGACGTCGCTGCCGTCGGCCGCCTTGAGGTTGAAGGCGGTCGTCATCATGGCGGACTTGACGACGCTGGGGTGCCACTGCGGGTGCTCGCCGAGGACGAGCGCAGCGAGGCCGGCCACGTGCGGGCTCGACATCGACGTGCCGGAGATGGCGTTGTACGTGTTGTCGTCGCCGCTGGCCCCGGGGGCGTAGGCGGCCACGACCGCGACGCCGGGGGCGGAGATGTCGGGCTTGATGAGGTCGCTGCCCGAGGACAGCGCCGGCCCGCGCGAGGAGAAGCCGGCGATCTGGGGCAGCGGGGTCGGGCGGAGCCCGTGGTGTTGCCCGGCTCGATGCCCGAGGTGGGAGCGGCGGTGCCGGTGACGTAGGCCTTGATGGCCGCACCGGCGACCTCGTCGACGTGGACGGTGGGGACCGAGTGGTAGTCGGGGTCCAGGCTGCCGGGCGTGGTGTTGGCGAGGATCATCGCCACGCCGCCCGCCTGCGCCACGGCCGCGCGACTTGGCGACCCGGTCGACGACGCCGCGGTCGCAGACCACGACCTTGCCGGTGACGACCGCGGGGTCGAGCGTGCCGGGCGTGCAGAGGCGTGCCGCCTCGGCGGTGGCGCCGGCGAGGACGGCGGACGTGGACAGCACGGTGGCCGTCTGGCGGGAACGCCGTCTTGGTGACGGAGGCACCGAGGTACTTCGCGCCGTTGCCGAGCACGACCGTGGCCTCGTCACGCTTGAAGGTGGTGGCGGCGACCGTGGTCACCCACGGGCTGTTGTGCGCGACGGTCGACTCGCCCGGACCGGAGTTGCCGGCCGAGGCGGCGACGAACACGCCGGCGTTGGCCGCGTTGTAGAACGCGTACTCGACCGCGTCGACGACCGTGGTGGTGGCGCCCGAGATCGAGTAGTTGATGACGTCGACGCCGTCGACGACCGACTGCTCGATGGCCTTGATGGAGTCGGCGGTGTAGCAGCCGCCGGTGTCCGGGTCGTCGTCCTCCCAGCACACCTTGTACACGGCGAGCTTGGCGGCGGGGGCCATGCCCGAGCCCTGGCCGAGGTAGTTGCCGGCCACGCTCATCGGCACGTCGTTGTTGCCGGCCGCGGTGGAGGCGGTGTGGGAGCCGTGGCCGTCGCCGTCGCGGGCCGAGACGAACTCGTACTCGCCGCGGTTGGCCTCGGGCACGCTGGCCAGGAAGGAGTCCGCGAAGTAGCGGGCGCTGATGAGCTTGTCGTTGCAGAGGTCGGCGGTCCACTCCTCGCCGGTCTGGCAGGTGCCGCGGAACAGGGTGCCGTCGGCCTTGAGCATGACGGTCTCGCCCGCGGGCGTGCGGAACGGGGTGCCCATGAGCGGGTTGCGGCCCACGGCGCGGCCCTTGCCGTCGGTCTTGGGCGCGGTGCCCTGGCGCAGCCGGTCGCCGGCGAAGCTGGCGTTCTCCGGCCAGACGCCGGAGTCGAGCACGCCGACCACGACGCCCTCGCCCGCGGCGTCGACCCCGCCGAGGTCGGCCCAGACGCCGTCCTCGCCGCTGAGGCCGAGGAACTCGGGGGTCTGGACGGTGTCGAGGGTGCGCACCTCGTTGGGCAGCACCGCGGTGACGCCGGGCAGGGTGGCGAGCTTGGTGGCCTTGGCCCCGCTCAGCTCGGCCGCGAAGCCGTTGAAGGCGACCTGGTAGGTGTACGTGGCCTCGGCGCCGACGGCGGACAGCAGGTCCGCCTGGGTGTCGGCGAGGTAGCCGGCGTACTGCTTGGCGGCCGCACCGGTGAGGTCGACCGACTCCCCGGCGGCGGGCTTGGTGGCCGCCAGGCCGTCGATGCCCCCGGTGTAGGAGGCCAGGGCGGGGTCGTCGAGCAGCACGACATAGCTGCCGTCGACGTACGGGAGGGGCTCGGCGGACGCCGGGGAGGTCACGGCGGCGGCCCCTGCGACGGCGGTGGCCGCGCAGGCGAGGACGGCGACGGCGCGCCGCCCCCGGCGGGAGGTAGATGTCACGTGGGAGGTCTCCTTCTCGACAAGCTCTGCACCTCGACGGGCAGACCTCCGCACCTTTTGCTACGAATGGCCCTGAGTCAAGGGGCTGCGACTTCCGTTATCTGCTCGTTGCACACAGCGTCGTGCCCTCCGGTCGTGGCCGGTCGGCAGGTTTGCCCCCGGGAGCGAGGGGTACTCGACCGTCGTCCGCGGCGGGGACTGCTGGTCAGGGATGCAGGAGCGCAGGGGTTGTTGCAGATCGCGGTCCCCGCCGCGGACCATCTGAGGGTGAGCGCATCGTGAACCTCCGTCCTGACCGCCTCGTCCTGGACCTCGTGCAGTCCGGCACCGAGCTCGTCGGCACCGCCTTCGGCCTCGTCGGCCGGGCCGACGCCCTCCTCAGCCGGGCCGAGGGGCTGGTCTCCCGCATCGACCGGGTGGCCGGCGAGGCGGAGGCGCTGGTGGGCCGCGCGTCGGGCGTGGTCACCGACGTCGAGCTGACCGTCGTCGCGGTGTCCGGGGTCGGCGTGGCCGCGGCCGAGCAGGTCGAGCACGTCCGTTCCGTCGCCGACGCCGCCGGCAGCACCGCCGCCGACGCGCAGGGCCTCGTCGAGCGCGGCACCCTGCTCGTCGACCTCGTCGAGCCCCTGGCCGACCGCGCCCTGCCGCTGGCGGTCCGGGCGGTGCCCGTCGCGGAGCAGGTGCTGCCGCTGCTGGACCGGGTGCTGCCCCTCCTGGACCGCGTGCCGGCGCTCGGCGAGCGGGCGGTGCCGCTGCTCGCCCGCCTGCTGGACTCGGTCGGCGAGCACGAGGTGGACGCGGCCGTCGGGCTCGTCGACCGGCTGCCCGAGCTGCTGCGCCGCCTGGAGGACGACGTCCTGCCGATGCTGCGGCAGCTGGACCGGGTGGGCCCGGACGTGCACGCGCTGCTGGAGACCGTGGAGGACCTGCGCCTCATGGTCGAGGGCCTGCCCGGGATGGGCTTCGTCCGGCGCCGGGCGGAGGAACGGGAGGCGGAGGTCGCCGAGCAGGAGGCCGTCGAGCGCGCCGCCGACCTCGCCGGCGGGTAGGGCCGGCCGCTCGTCCCGGGCGGTCGGCTCAGGCGACGGAGCGGTCCCGGCGGCGCGCCACGGGACCCGCGGCCACGGCACGCGCGGTGCGGCGCAACGTGGCCTGGGCCTTGAGCGGCGGCAGGGTGAGCAGCTGGAGGACCGCCCGCTCGAGGGCCTCCTGGGCGTCCTCCGACCGCTCCCCCGGCGTCACGTCGGCGGCCCCGTCCGCACCGAGGGCCTGCACCACGGGGGTGATGGCCACCCCGTCCTCCCAGAGGTCGACGACCCGCGGGTCGACGTAGGAGGCCCGGGCCACGCTCGGCGTGTTGCCGAGGTGCTCCGACACCTCCCGCATCACCGCGGACACCGCCCGGGTGCGAGCCGTCCGCGACAGGGCGGCGGCCTCGCCCGCGAGCGCCAGCGACCGCGCCGCCAGCACGGTCCCGTGCCAGGTGCGGAAGTCCTTGGCGCTGGTGTCCGGTCCCACGACCTCGTGCACGTAGTCGTTGATGTCGGAGCTGGTGACGTCGCGCCAGGTGGTGCGACCGCTGCCGGCGGTCCGCCAGGCGAGGAGGTCGTCGCCCCCGCCGCGCCGCCGCTTGAGCGTCGACACGACGGCCGCGCACCGCTCGTCCTGCAGGACGATCTGGCGTCGCTTGCCGGACTTCGCCACGTAGTCGAACGAGATCCCCTCCGCCCCCACCCGGACGTGCCGGCGCTGGACGGTCGCCAGGCCGAAGGAGCCGTTGTCGGTCGCGTAGGTCTCCCCGCCGACCCGGAACAGGCCCAGGTCGAGCAGACGGAACGCGGTCGCGAGGACGTGCTCGCGCGACATGTCCCCGAGGGACAGGTGCTCGGCCACGGTCCGCCGCGCCTCCGGCAGGCGGGCGGCGACCTCCAGGACGCGCTCGTGCTTGGCCTGGTCCCGGGCCGTCCGCCAGTCCTGGTGGTACAGGTACTGGCGCCGGCCGGCGTCGTCGGTGCCGACGGCCTGCAGGTGCCCGTTCGGCCAGGGACAGATCCACACGTCCGACCAGGCGGGCGGGATGACGAGGGCGCGGCAGCGCTCCACCACGGCCGCGTCGGAGACCCGGGCGCCGTCGGCGTCGAGGTAGGTCCAGCCCTTCCCGGCGCGACGGCGCGTCAGGCCGGGCGAGGAGGGGCGGGAACGGCGCAGTCTGGCCACGCGACCGGGGTACCCGCCGGGCGCCGTGAGCATGCCGGTGATCGTTTCGCCCGCCCCGGCCCCGGGTACCCAGGGCCGGGTACCACCGGCCGGACCACGAGGTCCGGCCCCCGACCTGAGGAGCCTCTCGTGCGCGCACGCATCTTCCGCTGGATCGTCCTGGCCATCGCCGTCCCCGTCGCCGCGACAGGGATCAAGAAGGTCGCCGAGGTCGTCGAGCAGCGCCGCGGCCCGCAGTCGAAGGTCGCGCAGGGCCTGCGCTCCATCGGCCAGGCCGTCCGGCCCGACCGGCGCCGCTGACCTGCCGGACCCTGCGGTCCCGTCCCGCGCCCTCCCTGCGGGCGCGCCGGACGGACCTGGGGAGCACGGACGCCGGACACGACGACGGGCGGCCCGACCGTGAGGTCGGACCGCCCGTCGTGCTGTCACCGGCGGTGCCGGTGCCCGCCGGTGGGCTGACCAGGTGCTGGTCAGCCCACCGGCAGAGGTGCTCAGGTGCTGGGGTGCTGGGTGCTCAGCTGGTCGGGGCCGGGCTGAGCGCCTTGGCGGCCGGCACGGTCGCCGCCCGCTCCGTGGCCACGGCGCGGCGCTGGTCCACCGCGGTGAGGACCTCGGCCGTGCGGGCGTCCACGACGGCGCTCGCCTCGGCCTGGATCTCGGCCGAGCGGGCCGACTGCTTCTCCATGGACTCCGTCGCGACCTCCGCCTCGGCGAACTGGAGCGTGATCTCGCCGCGGACGCGGTTGCCCGACCCGGTCGGGAGCGGGTTGTTGCCCGAGCCCGCCAGGTTGCCGGCGACGATGTTGTTCGACAGGTCGAACCCGGTCTCGCCCGCCGTGTTGTTGGTGAACGTCACGTTGCCGCCCCAGAAGCTGGCGCCGTCGCACGGACCGACGGCACCGGCGCCGCCGATCTGCAGGGTCTCCTTGTTGTCGCGGTACACCGCGTCGCCGTAGATCTCGCTCTCGCAGACCACCGCGCCGGAGGAGTTGTTGCGCACCGACAGCGTCCCGGTGAGGACGGAGTCGATGACGTCCGCGTACTCGCCGTTGCGCGCGGACACCGGGCCGTCGACCTGGCTGGACTCGACGGTGACGCCCGTGGCCGTGGAGTCGAGGCCGCCGGCCACCGAGGAGGCGTACAGGTAGACGAACGGCTGGACGTTGTTGGGGCTGGTCGACCGGAGCAGGCCGCCGAGGGCGGACTCCTCGGCGTACACGCCCGCAGCGTCGCGGCCGTACACCTGGCCGGCCACCGTGGAGCCGGCCGTCGTCTCCAGGTACCCGTTGCGGTTGACGTAGACCTCGCCCCCGACGGACGCACCCTCGAGCAGGAGGTCGGCGTTGGACTCCACCCGGACGTTGCCGGTGACGGTCGTGCCCTGCAGGAAGCAGGCCTGCCCGCGCGGGACGACGAGGTCCCCCGGGACGGTGACGGCACCGGCGTCGCCGGTGCAGGTGGTGACCAGCGCGCCCGAGGCAGGCTGGACGACGAGGAACAACGAGCTGGCAGCCAGGGCTGCGGACGCCGCGAGGGCGACCTTCTTGTTGGACACTTCGGAACCCCTTCGAAGTGGAGCATGGTGGACAGGGCGACCCTGGCGTGCTCACCTCACGCGGTCAAGGGTGTGCGGCGCGCGACGTCGGCACCGCGCGCACGGCAGGGAGGCGCCGGCGGAATACCCCGCCTCCCGCCGGCACTGGCTCAGGGGTGAGAGCAGCCTTCTACACCGAGTACGGCAGTCCTGAGGTCCTCCAGGTCGGGGAGCTCCCCGACCCGGTGACCGGTCCCGACGACGTCCTGGTGCGCGTCCGCGCCGCCGCGGTCAACCCCGTGGACTGGAAGATCCGGCAGGGATACCTGGACGGCGCCTTCCCCTCGCACTTCCCGATCGTGCCCGGCTGGGACGTCGCCGGGACGGTCGAGGCCGTCGGTCCGGCCACGAGCGCGTTCGCCGTCGGCGACCGGGTGCTGGGGTACGTGCGCAAGGACCACGTCCAGCACGGCACCACCGCCGAGCTCGTCCGGGCCGCGGTCCGGCACCTCGCTCCCCTGCCCGACGACGCCTCCTTCGAGGCCGGGGGCGCCCTGCCGCTGGCGGGCCTCACCGCCCTGCAGGCCCTGGACGCCGCCGGGGTCGGCGCGGACGACACCGTCCTGGTGCACGCCGCCGCCGGTGGCGTGGGCGCGTTCGCCGTCCAGCTGGCCCGGCACCGCGGGGCCCGCGTCGTCGGTACGGCCGGCGAGGGCAACGCCGACTTCCTCCGCTCGCTCGGCGCCGAGCCCGTGACCTACGGCGACGGCCTCGAGGAGCGCGTCCGCGAGCTGCTCGGCGGCACCGGCGTCACGGCGGCCCTCGACTTCGTCGGCGGCGACGCGATCGCCCAGTCGTTCGCTCTCGTGCGCGACGCCGGTCGCGTCGTGTCCGTGACCGACGGCGCGGCCGTCCTCCAGGGCGGCGGGCGCTACGTCTTCGTCCGACCGGACAGCGAGCAGCTCGGCCGGCTCGCCCGCCTGGTCGCCGACGGCACCCTGCACGTCGAGGTGGCCGCGACGTTCGACCTCGCCGACGTGGCCGGTGCCCACCGGCAGTCCGAGACCGGCCATGGCCGCGGCAAGGTCGTCGTCACCGTCTGACCCGGGACCACCGCACCACCGCACCACCGCCCGCGCCGCGGGGCCCGACCTGGGTCCCGCGGCGCGGCTGCGTCCAGCAGCTGGATCTCGCGGCGAGCGACGCTGCTCACGCAGTCGCCCCGGTGCCTGTAGACGACCGAGGTGTACGACGACCACCGGCCGTCCTTGCCGTCGTCCTCCACCAGCCGGGGCCGGACGGTGGGGCAGGGGTCGGACACCACCACCGGGGCGGTAGCCCCATGGTCGTGGGCCGCAGACCAGGTGGACCCTGGCCCCGCCCGGGGAGCCCCGGCCACGTGATGGAGGTGCCGTGAAGGCGGTCGTGCACGAGCGGTACGGACCCGTGGAGGAGCTGCGGGTCGCCGAGGTCCCGGTGCCCGCGCCCGCACCGGACGAGGTGCTGGTCTGGACGAGGGCGACCTCCGTGCACGCCGACGCCTGGCACACCGTGGTGGGTCTGCCGATGGCGGCGCGCCTGATGGGCGACGGCGTGCTGCGACCGCGGCACAAGGTCCCCGGGACCGACGTCGCCGGGGTGGTCGAGGCGGTCGGCGCCGAAGTCACCCGGTTCCGGCCCGGCGACGAGGTCATGGGCGAGACCGTGCGGGGGATCCAGTGGCGCCACGGCGGGGCCTGGGCCGAGCACGTGTGCGCGCCCGAGGACGGGCTGGTGGCCAAGCCGCCCTCGCTGACCTTCGACGAGGCCGCCGCGGTCGGGACGCCGGCCGTGCTCGCCTACCAGGTGCTGATGGACCAGGCCGGGTTCCGCGCCGGCCGCTCCCTGCTGGTGAACGGGGCCGCGGGCGCGCTGGGCATGTGGGTGGTGCAGCTCGCGCTGGCCCTCGGTGCCTCGCGGGTCGTCGGCGTGGACCACGCGGACAAGCTCGAGGTCCTCCGCTCCGTCGGCGCGCACGAGACCGTCGACTACGCCCGGCAGGACCCCACGCGTCTCCCGGACCGGGTCGACATCGTCATCGACGTCGCGAGCACCCGCGGCTTCCAGGAGTGGCGTCGGGTGCTGGAGCCCGACGGCACGTTCGTCAAGGTGGGCCACGACCGCTACGGACAGGGCATGCGCCGCTGGACCGGCAGCCTGGGACCGGTGCTCGGGCTCGCTGCTGTCGCTCCGTTCTACCGCCAGCTGCCCGGGCTCGGCCGGTCCACCCCGCGCGCCGACCGGCTCACGCACCTCTACCGCCTGCTCGACGAGGGCACCGTCCGCCCGGTCGTCGACAGCACGTACCCGCTCGAGGACGTGGTGGCGGCGATGCAGCGCCTGACCAGCGGGCGCGCCGCGGGTCGCGTGGTCCTGAGCCTGTCGTCCACAGGTGGGACGACGAGCCCCCACGAGGGCGCCGGGCCGGGTTAGCCTGCCGCGCGTGGGGGACGGGGCGTGGGCATGAGGCGGGGACGGGTGGTCGCGGCGTCGGTGCTGCTGACCATGACGTTGGCGGCGTGCACCGGCAGCGAGCCGGACCCGGACGTCACCGCCCCGACCTTCGAGCCGGCCTCTCCCGAGCCCAGCGCGTCCGAGGCCGCGCCCTCGCCGTCGGCCTCGTCGGAGCCGTCCGAGGCCCCCACGGTCGCCGCTCCCCCGCTGCCCGAGCTGGCCACCCAGCAGACGCCCGAGGGCGCGGTGGCGTTCACGGAGTGGTGGTTCGAGACGCTGAACTACGCGACGGCGACGGGTGACACGGAGGCGTTGCGTGACGGCTCAGCGACCCGGGTGTGGTACTTGCGAGAATTTCGTCGACGAGATCGAGAGGCCTACCAAGACGGCGGGTCGAATCGACGGCGGCACTTTTAGCTGTTCAGGTTCGAGCCAGCTGGCGCAGTACAGCGACCTTGCGGAGTACGCGTAGCCGTCTTCGCCAGACGTCTCGTCAATGCACATCTTCGACTCAGAGAGGCTGAAGTGGAGACAGTTCGTGGCTGAGTCCGCTGTGATTACCTTCAGCGCCTTGACGTCTGCAGCCGTTCTGGATCGGCGGGGATGGGCTGGACGCTGGGTCGTCGCTGCGAGTGAACCTCTTGACTGCCGGATCTTCGCTGGCGCTCCTGCGCAATGCTTCTGCGTCGCCCTAGCGCTGTCTGCTGCCCCCAGTGGCGCCACCGCACGGCGACGTCACCGATGCGATCCGGCAACGACGGTGACGACAACATGGTCGCTACGATGGGACCGAGTCGACTCGCAGCTCGGCTGCCGCTCAAGGCGGCGGAGCCCGAGACGTTGCGACCGACGCCAGGCACCAGTCTCCACGCTACACCTTCGCCTGCCCGGGAACTACCTACGCGGTGACCCGCCCATCAATGAGTCTTGCGAAGCCGCCGTGCAGAGCTGCACGGCTGACGTCGAAGACCGCCAATACCTCCGCTGGACTGCGCCATCGAGCCCGGCAGTGGCAGCTCCACCGCCAGGCCCCGCCTGGACACTTGGCGGGGCGGTCTGCACGTCCCCTGCCGAAGCCCAACAAGCGCAGGTGACCGTCACCCTCGCCGACTTCCGCAGCCTGCCCCTCCCGGCTGCCGAGCCGGCCATCCAGCCCGCAGGCGGCCAGGCACTGATCCGGATGCGGACCAACGCCTACGTCGACCCGGCCTCGACCGAGCCGCAGACGTTCGACATCACGCTGCTCGGGACGCCGGTCCAGGTCCGGGCCACCCCCGCGTCGTACACCTGGGACTACGGCGACGGCAGCGCCCCCGTGACGACCGACGACCCGGGTGCTCCGTACCCGGAGCTGACCACCTGGCACGAGTACCAGGACGCGGGGGCCGTCAGCATCACGCTGACCACCACCTACACCGGGGAGTACTCGGTCGCAGGAGGGCCCTGGGTCGAGATCCCGGGCACAGCGGAGGTCGCCAGCCCTCCCCAGCCCCTCCAGCTGCTCAGCGCCAGCAACCGGCTGACCGGCTGAGCGCACGCCCGACAGCACCGTCGACCTTGTGTCCGGGGCCCTCTGTACGGTTCCGCTCGACGTCGAAGGGGTGGTGAGCAGGATGTTCGTGGTGCACCGCGCCGAGCAGGCGACCGTTCTGGCCGACGCGCTGGCCGGGCTGCTGTCCGAGCCCCTGGACGACCCGTTCGCCGCCGAGCTCGTCGCGGTCCCCGCCAAGGGCGTCGAGCGCTGGCTCGCGCAGCGGCTGTCCCACCGGCTCGGCACCGGGGGCGGAGTCGCAGGACGGGGTCTGCGCGAACGTCGAGTTCGCCTCTCCCCACCGCCTGCTGAGCACGGCCGCCGCGGCCGCCGCGCCCGTCGCCGCCGAGCAGCTGGAGGCATGGACGCCGGAACGGCTCACCTGGCCCCTGCTGACCGCGATCGACGAGTCGATCACCGAGGGCTGGGCCCGGGTCCTCCGGCGGCACCTCTACGTCGGCGGACAGCCGATGCCCGAGCACAGCACCGGGCGCCGGCTGAGCCTCGCGACCAGCGTGGCCCGCCTGTTCCACACCTACGCCCGCAACCGTCCCGGGCTGCTGCGTCGCTGGGCCGCCGGCCACCCGGTCCTCCCCGACGGCAGCGCTGTCGCCCTCGACGAGCAGTGGCAGCCGCTGCTCTGGAACCGGGTGCGCGAGGAGCTCGGTACGTCGCCGGTCGACCTGCAGGAGCAGGTCCTGCGGGCGGTGCAGGACAGCCCCGAGGACCTGGACGTCCCCGACCGGGTCTCCGTGTTCGGGGCCAGCAGGCTCACGAGGGCGGACCTGGACCTCCTGGCGGCGCTGGCCGAGCACCGTGACGTCCACCTGTGGCTGCACCACGCCTCGCCTGCCCTGTGGGACGCGGTCGCCGCGGCCCCGCCGGTGCGTCGGCGGGCGGACGACACCCTCGGGGCCAGGCTGCACAACCCGCTGCTGGGCTCCCTGTCGCGGGACGTCCGCGAGCTGCAGCACCTGCTGCGCGCACAGGTCCCTGCCCACCTCGACGTCCACCACCCGTCGCCGCCGGCCGCGCCGACCCTGCTCGGGCGCCTGCGCCAGGACCTGGCCGACGACCGGGTGCCGAGCGACCCGCCTGCTCTGGACCCCGCCGACCGCAGCGTCCAGGTGCACTCCTGCCACGGGCGCACCCGGCAGGTCGAGGTGCTGCGCGAGGTCGTGGTGGGTCTCCTGGCCGACGACCTGACCCTGGAGCCCCGTGACGTTCTCGTCATGTGCCCCGACGTCGAGACCTTCGCCCCCCTCCTGGCAGCGACCTTCGCCACCCGTGGGGACGACACCCCCACCGGAGCGGGGACGCACCCCGCGGCCAGGCTCCGCGTCCGGGTCGCCGACCGGGCTCTCCACCAGGCCAACCCTCTGCTCGCCGTGCTCGACCGCCTCCTCGACCTGGGCACCGCACGCCTGACCGCCACCGAGGTCCTCGACCTGGCCGGGCACCCCGCCGTCGCCCGCAGGTTCGGCTTCGACGACGAGGCGCTGGAGCGTCTGCGCGACTGGACCGCCACGAGCGGCACGCGGTGGGGGCTGCACGAGAGGCACCGGGCCGGCTGGTCGCTGCACCACGTCCCGGACGGGACCTGGCGTCACGGGATCGACCGCATCCTTCTCGGTGCCGCTGTCGACCCGGGCCAGGGCACGGAGGCCGCCACCCTCGGGGGTCTCGTGCCGCTGGACGACGTCGACTCCAGCGACATCGACCTGGCCGGCCGGTTCGCGGAGCTCCTGGACCGCCTCGATGCCGTGCACGACGACATGTCGCGCGCCCGACACGGCCGCGGGCTGGGCAGACCTGCTCGAGGTGTCGGTGCTCCGGCTGGCCGCCCACGAGCCGGACGCGGCATGGCAGCAGCTGCAGCTGCGTGACGTGCTCGAGGAGTCCCTGGTCGAGGCGGCAGGCGGCGAGGCGACGGACGGGGACGTCCCCGACGCCGAGCTGTCGCTGGTCGAGCTGCGCCCGGTCCTGCGGGGCGCCCTCGCCGGCAGGCCGACCCGGGCGGGGTTCCGCACCGGCGCCCTCACGGTCTGCACGCTCGTGCCGATGCGCTCGGTCCCCCACCGCGTGGTCGTCCTGCTCGGGCTGGACGACGGCACCTTCCCCCGCCAGACCGTCCGCGACGGCGACGACCTCCTGGCCCGGGACCCGGAGGTCGGCGACCGCGACCCCCGCAGCGAGGACCGGCAGCTGCTGCTGGACGCTGTCTGCGCCGCAGGGGAGCACCTCGTCATCACCTACACCGGCGCCGACGAGCGCACGGGCGCCACCGTCCCTCCCGCCGTCCCGCTGGGCGAGCTGCTCGACGCCCTGGACCGGTCCGCCTCGGTCCCGGACGGTGGCCGGGTCCGGGACGCCGTCACCACCCGCCACCCGCTGCAGCCCTTCGACGGCCGGAGCTTCGACCCCGGTGCGCTGGGGCGCGGCGGCCCGTTCAGCTTCGACCCCCGGGCCTACTGCGGTGCCGTGGCCGCCGCCGGAGAGCGACGGGCGCCCACGCCGCTGTTCCAGCGACCTCTGCCCCCCGTGCCCCCGGACGACGTCGCCCTCGACGACCTCGTCCGCATGCTCGTGCACCCCGCCAAGGCGTACCTGCGGCAGCGGCTGCTCATCAGCCTGGGCGAGCGCGACCAGGACCCGGACGACTCGCTGCCGGTGGACCTCGATGCCCTGGGCCAGTGGGGCGTCGGCGACCGGATGCTCGCCGACCGGCTGGCCGGTCTGGACCCTCAGCAGGTGATGACCCTCGAGCGCGGCCGCGCGGTCCTGCCCCCCGGGCCCCTGGGCGGGACCGTGCTGCGCACGGTCGGCCCTCGCGTGGAGGTGCTCGCCACCGCGGCCCAGCCGCTGCTCGAGGTCGAGCCGGACGCGCTGGACGTGAGCGTCGACCTGGGCGACGGCACCCAGCTCAGCGGCACCGTGGGCGGCGTGCACGGCGACGCCGTCGTCACGGTCGTGTACTCCTCCCTGGGCCCCAAGCACCGCCTCACGGCCTGGGTGCGCCTGCTCGCCCTGGCGGCCTCGCACCCCGGGACGGGCTGGCGTGCGATCACCCTGGGACGGGGGTCCGGGCGCGACAAGGATGCCTGCGCGACGAGCACCCTCGGACCGCTCGGCCCGGGCGAGGCCCTCAACCTGCTGCAGCAGCTGGTGGGCGTGCACCGCGCGGGACTCGACCGGCCGCTGCCGCTGCCGCTCAAGACGGCGGAGGCGTACGCCTCGCAGCGGGCGCGAGGACGCCGGGCCGCCAGCGCCCGCCAGGCGGCGTCCCGGATGTGGGACGACGGCATGTTCGACGGCGAGTGCTCGGACGCCGAGCACGTGCTGCTGCTGGGTCCCGGGGTGGGTCTCGACCGGCTCATGCAGGAGCGCGCCCTTCCCGGCGACCTCTTCAACGGCTGGCCCGGCGACGAGGACGGCGACCGCTTCGGTGTCCTCGCCCGACGGGTGTGGGAGCCGCTGCTCGCGCACGAGGTCACGCAGGTGTCCGGATGAGCCGTACCGGGACGCCCGAGCCCTTCCAGCTCGAGGGGCCGCTGCCGGAGGGCACCAGCGTGCTGGAGGCCAGCGCCGGGACCGGCAAGACGTACACGATCGCCCGGCTGGTCTCGCGGTACCTGGCCGAAGGCATGGCGGAGGACACCACCGGCGGTCGTCCGCTCCGCATGGACGAGCTCCTCGTCGTCAGCTTCAGCCGGGAGTCCTCCCGCGAGCTGCGGGCGCGCGTGCGGGAGCGGCTGGTCCTGGACCGGGACGGGGCGGCGGCCGGCGAGCTGCGGGACAGGCTCGACCGCGCCCTCGCCGACTTCGACGGCGCCACGGTCACCACGACGCACGCCTTCTGCCACGCCATGCTCCGCGAGCTCGGCACCGCGGCGGACCACGACAGGGACGCCGTCCTCGTCGAGGACCCCTCCGACCTGGTCACCGAGGTGGCCGACGACCTGTACGTGCGCAAGTGGGGCCACCCCGGTGCGGACGCGGCGAGCATGACGCCCGCCGACTTCCGCACCCTCGCCCGGACGGTGGCGTTCGACTCCGCCACCCCCCTCGTGCCCGCGCCCGACCGCACCGACGACGAGGGGGCTCGCCTGCGCTCCCGCGTGGCCGCGGCGGTCCGCGGGGAGGTCGTCCGGCGCAAGCGCCTGGGCCGGGTCATCGACTACGACGACATGGTCGAGCGGCTCGACGCCGCGCTCAGCGACCCCGACACCGCCGACGTGGCGGCCGCCCGGATGCGGGCCCGCTTCCGCGTCGTCCTCGTCGACGAGTTCCAGGACACCGACCCGGTCCAGTGGCGCATCCTGCGGACCGCGTTCCACGGCCACGCCACCCTGGTGCTGGTCGGCGACCCGAAGCAGGCGATCTACGGTTTCCGCGGCGCCGACGTCCACGCCTACCTGGACGCCCGCCACGACGCGGCGTCGCGGGCGACCCTGCCCCGCAACTACCGCAGCGACGCGGGGGTCCTCGCCGGCCTCGAGGCGCTGCTCGGCGGGGCCGCGCTCGGCGACGAGGCCATCCGGGTGCTGCCCGTCGAGGCGGAGCACCAGGGCCGCATGCTCGACGTCGGCGCCCCGGTCGAGCTGCGGGTGGTGCCCCGCGAGGGCCACTCGCTCAACCGCTCGGACCTGGTCGGGGCCAAGGACGCCCGCGCCACCGTCCGGGAGGACTGCGCCCGGCAGGTCGTCGCGCTGCTGTCCGGAGGTGTGCAGCTGTGCGACCGGGGCACCGCGGCGGGCTCGGCCGGGCAGGAACGCGCCCTGCACCCGGGCGACATCGCGGTCATCGTCCGCACCAACCCCGAGGCCGTCGCCGTGCAGGAGCGCCTCCGGGCGGCGGGCGTGCCGGCCGTCGTGTCCGGGCGGACCAGCGTCTTCGCGACCCCCGCCGCGGAGGAGTGGCAGTGGCTCCTGGAGGCGCTGGAGCAGCCGCACCGCACGGCGCGGGTGCGACGTCTCGCCGTGGGACGGCTCGTCGGCATGGACGCGGCCGCCCTGGTGGACGGCACCGAGCTGGACCGTCTGTCCCTGCAGCTGCGCGGCTGGGTCCGGGTGCTCGCCGACCGAGGGGTGGCCGCGCTCTTCGAGGCCGTCTCGGTGGGGCTCGGCCTGCAGGAGCACCTGCTGTCCCAGCCGGACGGCGAGCGCCTGCTCACCGACCTCCGCCACGTCGCCGAGGTGCTCCACGAGGCGGCCCTCGACGCCGACCTGGGTCTGACCGCGCTGGCCTCCTGGCTCCACCGCCGCCGCACCGAGCTCACCGACGCGACGGAGCGCAGCCGCCGGCTGGAGACGGACGCGGACGCCGTCCAGGTCCTCACCTCGCACATGAGCAAGGGCCTGGAGTTCCCCGTCGTGCTGGCCCCGTCGCTGTGGAACCACTGGTCGCCGACGCCCACCTACCCCCGCTTCCACGACGAGCACGGCCTGCGCACCCGTGACGTCGGCGGACCGGGCAGCCCCGGCTTCGACGAGCACGCCCGCGCCCAGCAGCAGGAGGAGGCCGACGAGGACCTGCGCCTGGCCTACGTCACGCTCACCCGCGCGAAGGCCAAGGTCATCACCTGGTGGGCCCCGACCGCCAACACCGCCTCCTCGCCGCTGCACCGCCTGCTCCTGCACGAGGACCCGGTGACCGTGGCCCCGCTCAAGGTGCCCGTCCCGTCGGACGCGGCGGCGATGGGCGCCTTCCGTGCCCGCGCCGCCCGCAGCGGTGGTGCCCTGACGGTGGAGACCGTCCCCGTGGGCGACCACGTCCCGCCGGTCGGCCGGTGGGAGACCGCCCCCGTGCCTGCCCGCCCGCTGGAGCTGGCGCGCTTCGACCGCGGCCTCGACCTCACCTGGCGGCGCACCAGCTACAGCGCCCTCACCCACGCGGCGCACGAGGCCACCTACGGCGCCGGCGGCGGCCCCACGACCACGGCCGGACCGGTGGGACCCGGCGCCCCGGACGGGTCCTCAGGACCCGTGCCCGCGTTCGGCAGCGAGCCCGAGACGGCGCAGAAGGACGACGAGGCGGACGTCGTCGACGTCGACGCCCCCGTCGGACCCGCGGTCGGCGACCCCGACGCGGCGCTGCACGCCGTGCCCTCCCTGTGGGCAGACCTGGCCGGCGGCACCGGGTTCGGCACGCTCGTCCACCGGGTCCTCGAGGAGCACGACCCCGCCGTCCACGGACCGGGCGGCCCCTCGTCCGTCCTGGACCTGGTGCGCGCCGGCACCCGCGGCCAGGGACAGGACCCCGCCGCCCTGGCCGAGGCGCTCAGCACCTCCCTGCGCACCCCGCTCGGGGAGCTCGCCGACGGCCTGGCCTTCGGTGACGTGCGCCGGCGGGACCTGCTGCCCGAGCTGGACTTCGAGCTGCCCCTGGCCGGGGGCGACTCCCCCGGAGCGGTCACCGTGGCCCTGGGCGGGCTCGTCGGCCTGTGGCGGTCGCACGTGCCGACGGGGCTGCTGTCCGGCTACCCCGACGCCCTCGCGACGCTCGCCGCCGCCCCGCTGCGCGGGTACCTGAGCGGCTCGATCGACGCCGTCGTCCGGGTGGGGGCACCGGGCTCGGAGCGCTACCTCGTGGTGGACCACAAGACCAACCGCCTGGCGCCCCGGGAGCAGGCGCTCACCGCCTGGCACTACCGGGCCGAGGCGCTCGAGCGGTCGATGGTGGAGGCGCACTACCCGCTGCAGGCCCTGCTGTACTCGGTGGCGCTGCACCGCTACCTGCGCTGGCGCCGCCCCGGCTACGACCCGGGCACCCACCTCGGCGGGGTGCTGTACCTGTACCTGCGCGGCATGAGCGGACCGGGCGTCGTCGGCGCCGACGGCCACGTGCCCGGGGTGTTCTCGTGGCGGCCGCCCGCGGGCCTCGTCGTCGCCTTCTCCGACCTGCTGGCGGGCGACGCGCCGCCGGACGGCCGACGGGAGGACGGAGCATGACCGTCCACTCCCCCGACCTCGCGCTGCGGGCCACCGGCCTGCTCGCCGAGCTCAACGCGGCCGGCGTGCTGAGTGCCGCCGACGTGCACGTCGCCCAGCGGCTGGGGGCCCTGGTGCGGGAGACGGACGAGAGGGTCCTGCTGGCGGCCGCGCTCACCGTCCGCTCCACCCGGGCCGGGTCGGTCGTCGTCGACCTGGCGACGGTGGCCGCCACCGTGGTGCCCGACGCGGACGAGGCGCTGGCCGGGACCCTGCCCGAGCCGGTCGAGCTGCCGTGGCCCGAGGTCGGGCAGTGGGTCGCCGCCTGCTCCGGCAGCCCGCTCACCTCCGGGCCCGACGCGCCGCTGCGCCAGCGGGGGTCCCGGCTCTGGCTGGCCCGCTACGACGCCCAGGAGCAGCAGGTCGTCGACGAGCTCCGCCGGCGCACCGCCACCCTGCCCGACGACCTGGACCTGGCCCGGCTCGGCAGGTCGCTGGACCGGCTGTTCCCCGGCACCACGGACACCGACCAGCGCCTGGCCGCGGCGGTGTGCGCGCTGTCGCGGGTGTCCGTGCTGGCCGGGGGCCCGGGCACCGGCAAGACCACCACCGTGTCCCGGGTGCTCGCCGTCCTCACCGAGCAGCACCCGACGTGGCGCGTCGCCCTCGCCGCGCCCACCGGCAAGGCCGCCGCCCGGCTGGAGGAGGCCGTCCGCAGCTCCGCGGCCGGCTTCGCCTCCACCGAGGACGCGCGCCACGTCCAGCAGCTCACCGGGGTGACGCTCCACCGCCTGCTCGGCTGGCGGCCCGGCTCGCGCAGCCGGTTCCGCCACGACGCCACCAACCGGCTCCCGGTCGAGGTCGTCGTGGTGGACGAGGCGTCGATGGTGCCGCTGACGATGATGGCGAGGCTGCTGGAGGCGCTGCGCGAGGGGACCCGGCTCGTCCTGGTCGGGGACCCCGACCAGCTCGCCTCCGTCGAGGCCGGGGCGGTGCTCGGCGACCTGGTGGACCGGACCCGGCTCGGCGTCCGTACCCCGCTCATGGCCGCCGCGCTCGACGCGGTCGCCCCCGGCGCCTCCCTGCACGGCCGCTCCGCGGACGGCGGGACGAGCACCGTCGACACCACGGAGGGCCCGACGGCAGCGACGGCGCATACCGGCGGGCAGACGGCCGGCCGGCCGAGCAGACCGACGGCGGACGCACCGACGACGGACGCACCGACGACGGACAGACCGACCCCCGCGCAACGGGTGCGCGACGGCATCGCGGTGCTGCGCGTCAACCACCGCTTCGCGGCGGGCTCCGCCATCGGCGAGCTCGCCGACGCCGTGCGGGCCGGCGACGTGGCGCGCGCCGTCGACCTGCTCCGCTCCGGGGGCGAGGGCGTCACCCTGCTCGAGGTCGGTGACGACGAACCGCTCACGTCCGAGCTCCTCGGCCCCGTGGAGGAGGACGTCCGGAGGTGGGGTGCCGCGCTGCGCCGGGCGGCGCTGGACGGCGACCCCGTCGGCGGCGCTCGAGGCGCTGGACACGCACCGGCTGCTCTGCGCCCACCGCCGCGGCCCCCGGGGCGTGCAGCACTGGGAGCTCTCCGCCGCCCGGTGGCTGGCCGAGGACAGCCCCGACCTCCAGGGCCAGGCCCGGCGGGCGGACGGGCACCACCCCGGGGAGCCGCTGCTGGTCACGACGAACGACTACGAGGTCAACCTGTTCAACGGGGACACCGGCGTCGTCGTGGCGGACGGCAGCGGCGGGATGCAGGCCTGGTTCGCGCGCGGCGGCGCGCCCACGTCCGTGCCGCTGGTCCGGCTCGGCGACGTGCGACCCGTCCACGCCATGACCGTCCACCGCAGCCAGGGCTCGCAGTTCGCCCGGGTCACCGTCGTGCTGCCCACGGCCGACTCCCCCCTGGCCACCCGGGAGACGCTCTACACGGCCATCACCCGGGCGGTCGCCCACGTCCGGGTCGTCGGGTCGGCGGAGGCCTTCGCCGCCGCCGTGGACCGGCCCGCCGCCCGGGCCACCGGCCTGCGGGAACGCCTGTAGACCGCCGCCCCGGGCCCGGCAGGATGCGGGCATGAGCCTCGACCCTCGCCGGCTGCTGGTCCTGCGGGCCGTCCACCGGCACGGCGGAGTGCACGCGGCGGCCGCGCACCTGGGCCTCACCCCGTCGGCCGTGAGCCAGCACCTGGCCCGGCTCGAGGCCGAGACGGGGCTCGCGCTGGTGGACCGGTCACGGCTGGGCGGCGGGCGCAGCCTCCTCCTCACCGCGGTCGGGCGGTCGGTGAGCGAGCACGCGGACGACCTCGCCTCCGCGCTCGCCGCGGCGGAGCAGACCGTGTCGGCGCTGCGGGGCGCCGCGGCCGGACCGGTCGTGGTGGGGGCGTTCCCCACGGCGATCCGTCGCCTGGTGGCGCCGGCCGTCGCCGAGCTCCAGGCCAGCCACCCGGGCGTGACCCCGCGGGTGGTGGAGGCCAGCGACCCGGCCGCCACCTACGACCTCGCCGCCGGACGCCTGGACCTCGCCGTCCTCGAGCGGGACGGCGACGCCGGGGCCGGCCGCGGCTACCAGACGGACGACGGGACCCCCGGCGTCGTGGTGCGGCCGCTGCTGCGGGACCCGTACCGGGTCGTCGTCCCGGCCGCCTGGTCCGCCCGCACCACGGCGGAGCTCCTGGCCGGGCCGTGGGTGGCCGGCCCGCCCGGCAGCACGGCGCGGGCGGTGCTGGACCGGCTCGCGCGCTCGACCGGCCGGCCGGTCGACGTGGCCCACGTGTGCCTGGAGTTCCCCGCCGTCCTCGCCCTGGTCGGCGCCGGGCTCGGGTCGGCGCTCGTGCCCGACCTCGCCCTGGACCAGCTGCGGCACCCGGACGTCCGCACCCACGACCCCGCCCGCGCCGCGAGCTCCCCCCGCGGCTCCGGCTACGACCAGGGCACACGCACCGACCAGGGCACACGCACCGACCAGGGCACACGCGCCGACCAGGGCACACGCACCGACCAGGGCCCAGGCGGCGACCAGGGCCCAGGCACCGACCGGGCCGACGACGGACCTGCGGCTCCCCCGGACCCGGGCGCCCGGGTCCTCACGGTCGCCCATCGGGCGGGCCGCCACGAACCGTCCGCGGCGGCCGAGGTGGTCCTGGCCGCGCTGCGCCGTCAGGCCGCCCGGCCGGGCCCGGCGTGAAGCGGCGCTGAACCTTCGCACGGGCGCGCGGCCCTGTCCCCGACGGACGGCACCCGGCAGCCTGGACGCATGACGCGGATCATCGACCTCTCGCACGACATCGCGCCCGGCACGTACACCCATCCCGGGCTGCCCGGACCGGAGCACGAGACGTTCCGCTCGCGCGAGCAGTACCAGCAGAGCACCGGGACGACGTTCCAGATCGACCGCGTGACCATGGTCGGCAACACCGGCACGTACCTCGACAGCCCGTTCCACCGCTACGCCGACGGGGCCGACCTGTCCGGCGTGCCGCTGTCCGCGGTGGCCGACGTGGCCACGTGGGTGGTGGACGCCCGCGGCGTGCGCGCCGTGGACGTGGCGCCCCTGGAGGCGGCGCTCGGCGGGCAGGACCTCAGCGGTGCCGCGGTCCTGGTCCTGACCGGTGGCGACGAGCACTGGGGCAGCGAGGCCTACGCGGTCGACGCCCCGTTCCTCACCGCGGCGGCGGCCGGCTGGCTGGCGGCCCGGCGGCCGTCTCTGGTCGGCATCGACTCGGTGAACATCGACGACCTCGACGACACGACCCGCCCGGTGCACACCCGGCTGCTCGGCGACGGCGTGCTCGTCCTCGAGCACCTCACCGGCCTGGCCGGGCTGCCTGCGCGAGGCGCCCGCCTCCACGCCGCGCCGCCTGCCTGGCACGGCATCGGCACGTGGCCGGTGCGCGCCTACGCCCTGGTGACGGACGACGCGTGACGACCCTGCTGGTCGACGGCGCCGGCTGGCTGGGGGCCGCCGCGCTCCTGCTCGCCTACGGGCTCGTCTCCGCCGGCCGCCTCACCGGCGGCAGCACGGGCTTCCAGCTGCTCAACCTCGGCGGCGCCGCGGGCCTGCTGGTCAACGGCGTGCACCACGGCGCGTGGCCGTCGGCCGCCCTCAACGGGGTGTGGCTGGCCATCGGCGTCGCGGCGCTGGTCCGGCTCCGGCGCGGGGCCCGCAGGCCCCGCGCCGAGCAGCCGGTCCGCCCCGACGGCCTGACCGGCCTGACCGCACCGGCCTGGTCGGGCGTCAGGCGTTCTCCTTGCGGAAGGTCCTCGTCCCGACGTAGGCACCGACGACGAACAGCCCCAGCGCCCACAGCACGCCCCACACCACGGTGAGCGACCAGTCGCCGGCGAAGACCGCGCGGACCGCGTCGACCACGTAGCGCGTCGGGATGACGCTGCTCACGCTCACCAGCCACTGGGGAGCCCCCGTGGCCGTCGAGATGGGCAGCAGGATCCCGGACAGCAGCAGCACCGGCAGCACGATGCTGTTGAGCACCGGGGCCATGACGTCCTCGCTCTTGGTGGTCAGCGCCAGGGCGTTGGACCCGGCCGAGCACGCCGCGCCGACGATCATCACGAGCAGCAGGCCGAGCAGCATGCCGGCCACCGAGGCCCGCAGGCCGAACGCGAACGACAGCGCCACCAGCACGGTGCCCTGGACGGCCAGGAGCACCACGTCGCGCAGCACCCGACCCAGCAGCAGGGCGGTGCGGCTGGCCGGGGTCACCCGCTCGGCCTCGACCACCCCCTCGCGCCACTCGGCGATGAGCCCGAAGCCCGCGAACAGCGCCCCGAAGAGGCCGAGCTGCACGAGCAGGCCGGGCACGAAGAACGTGTACGCGTTCTCGGCACCGATCTGGTCGGCGATCGGCTCCAGGAGCGGGCCGAAGAAGAGCAGGTAGAGCACAGGCTGGGTGAGGCCGATGATCACCCAGGCGGGGTTGCGGAGGTTCATCCGGATCTGGCGGCGCCAGACGATGCCGGTCTGCCGGACGAACTCCCCCGCGCCGGCCCGCGACGGGGCGGCCGGCGGGGCGGTGCGGCGGCGGGGCGCGGGCACGCCGGTCGTGGTGGACGGCTGGTCGGTGGGCGGCTGGTCGGTGGTGGGCATCAGGACTCCTCGCGCAGCGAACGGCCGGTCATGGTGAGGAACACGTCGTCCAGGGTGGGTCGGCGGACCTCCACGGCGTCCAGGGCGATGCCCCGGGCGTCGACCTCGCGCAGCAGGCGCGGCAGGGCGCTGCCCGCGTGGGGCAGGCGGGTGGAGACCCGTCGCCCGGTGGCCGAGACCTCGGCCGCACCGTCGACCGCGGACAGCACCGCGACCGCGTCGGGCACCCGGCGAGGCGTCGGCCACGTCGAGCTCGACGAGGTCGCCCGCGACCTGGCGCTTGAGGGCGTCCGGGGTGTCGGCGGCCACGATCTGGCCGTGGTCGATGACGAGGATGCGGTCGCAGAGGGCGTCCGCCTCGTCGAGGTAGTGCGTGGTGAGGAAGATCGTCATCCCGCGCTCCTCGCGCAGCGACCGGATGTGGGTCCACAGGTTGGCCCGGGCCTGCGGGTCCAGGCCCGTGGTCGGCTCGTCGAGGAACACCAGCGTCGGGTCGTGGACCAGGCCCATGGCGATGTCGAGGCGCCGCCGCTGCCCGCCGGACAGGCTGCCGGGCTTGCGGCCCCAGATGCCGGGCAGGTCGAGCTGCTCGAACAGCTCCTTGCCGCGGGCCTCGGCGCGCTGGCGCGGGATGCCGTAGAGCATGCCGTGGTCGACGACCTCCTCCCCCGCGATGGCCTCGCGCGAGGTGGACCCGGACTGCGAGACGTAGCCGATGGACCGGCGGACCGCGACGGGGTCCCGGGCGACGTCGTGGCCGGCGACGGTGGCCGTCCCGGCGGTGGGTGCGAGCAGGGTGACGAGCATGCGCAGCGTCGTCGTCTTGCCGGCCCCGTTGGGGCCGAGGAAGCCGACGACCTCGCCCTCGGCCACGTCGAGGTCGACGCCGGCGACCGCGACGACGTCCTCCTTGGTCTTGCCGCGCTTGGTGCGGAACGTGCGGGCGAGCCCACGGGCGTGGATCACCGGACCTCCAGGGGTGTGCGGACGGCTCGAGCGGTACCGCGACCGTAGCCACGGGTGCCGACAGCACGGCACGGGGTTTCCGACCGCCCGGACCGGCCGCGCTCATCGGTCCGGCGGGCACGGACCTCCCGCGCAGCGCCCAGGGCCCGGACCGACGAGGTCAGCCCCGCTGCGAGCGGACCCGTCGCAGGAGCGTCGACCGGGCCTTGTGGTGCCGTTCGTAGTCCTCGACCCGTCCGAGCGCGTCCTCGTCGAGGTCGCCGAGGCGGTCCACGACCTCGGGGACCGTCATCGCGTCGTAGCCGGGCAGGGGCTCCTCGGCCCGGGCCGCGCGGCCCGCCTCGGCCGCGGCCGGGGTGTTGGGCACGTGCTGCCGGCCCTCCCGGGACCCCGACCGCTTGGCCCGCTCGGTGGCCCGCCTCTCCTTCGGCGACAGCGCGTCCCAGGCGTCCCCGGGCAGGTACCGCGAGGTCTCGTCGCCGTGCCGGGCCCGGTCGGAGCCGTCGGCGGTCTGCCAGTCCTGGTCCGTCCACCTCGACAGGTGCTGCTGGGTCTCGTCCTTGCCGCCGGTGTAGCCGCCTCCGGCGCGCTCGTACTCGTGGGCGAGCAGCTGGGCCTTGCGCGCGCTCCACTGCCCGGGCCGCCCGCCGCGGTCGCCCGCGGTGATCTCGTCCTTGAGCCGCTCGCGGAGCGCGGGGTCGGTGTACTTCTCCTCGGCGGTGCGGGCCATGCCCCCAGTCAGGCATGCGAGGGACGGCGCCGCGAGCGGGTGCGACGGCCGGGACGAGCGGACGGGCGGGCTACAGCGGCGGCAGCCGCGCCCACACCCGCTTGCCGAAGGGCAGCCGCTCGACGCCCCACGCCTGCGACAGCGCGTCGATGATGAGGTAGCCGCGGCCGTTCTCGGCGAGCAGGTCCCCGCGGGGGACCGGGAGCCGCTCGGAGGCGTCGGTCACCGACAGCGTGACGCCGCGGCCGTGGACGTCCGCGGACAGCACGGGCCGGGACCCGCCGTAGCGGACGGCGTTGCCGACCAGCTCGGCGACCACGAGCGCGGCGTCGTCCGCCCACCCCGTCCCGGCCGCGCCGAGCACCTCGCAGAGCCGGCCGACGGCGGCCCGCGCCAGGGGCGCCGCCGAGGCGTCGGCGGGCAGGTCCACGGCCCAGGTGGTGTCCACCGGGTCGGCCTCGGTGTCGTGCAGGTCGTGCACCCGGCGCAGGCCGGCGCCGTCGGGGCCGTCGAAGAGGGCGTGCGGGTAGCCGCACAGCAGCCTCAGCGGGGTCCCGGCCACCACCGGCTGCCACAGCTGCTCCAGGAGCAGCGCCCCGACCACGTCGCCCTCGGCGGCGAGGAGCGCCACCATCTCGCCGTAGGCCGCGACCGCCCCGAACCGCGCGCCCAGGTCGGCGAGCATCGGGTCCACCAGGTCGCGGAAGCGGTCGGCGTGCACCCCGTCGGCGTCCCGGAAGCGGGCCAGCGTCGCGGCCGCGTCGAGCTCGACGTAGCGGCCCTGGGCGCGGGCGGCGGCCACGTCCACCCCGGCCGCGAGCAGCGCGTCGGCGGCGGCGGGCAGCGTGCCCGGCACGGCGATGCAGACCGCCGCCTCGCCGCGCAGCAGCGCGACCGCCATGAAGCTGGCGATGTGGGGGGCGGGGCCGTGCTCGCCGCTGTGGAGCAGCACCTGGTGCGGGCGGGTCGTGGGGGCGCTCATGGGGGTCGACCGTTCGGCAGGCTCCGTCGGCGACGGACGACGTCGACGGTCGCGCCCTGTCGGGGGAAGACGGGACGCACGGGGGTGACCGGACACCGGTGGGAGCGCATCCAGCTGCGGACAACGTTATCCGGCCGGGTACGCGGAGTCACGGGGTTGTCCCGCGGTCGACCTCCTTCACCCGGACGGCCCAACCGGCAGGTCCGGCCGAGCGGTCCACCGGCGCGTCCCTCGCGTCCGGTCGCCACGTCCGGTAGGCGCACGCGTCCAGCGCCTGCACCCGTGCGGTGACCGGGGCCGCGCGCCGCTAGCGTCGTCCCTGCTCATGAGCGCTGACCACCGGACCGGACCCCTCGCCCCCGCTGGCCGGGCGTGGCTGGTCTGGGGCGCGGGCCTGCTGGCCTACGTGGTCGCCGTCCTCCAGCGCACGAGCCTCGGCGTGGCCGGGGTCGAGGCGGGCGAGCGCTACGACGCCTCGGCCAGCACCGTCGCCGCCCTGGCCGTCGTGCAGCTGCTCGTGTACGCCGGGCTGCAGGTCCCCGTCGGGGTGCTGCTGGACCGTTTCGGCAGCCGACGGCTCGTGGTCACGGGCGCGCTGGTCATGGCCGCGGGCCAGGCGGTGCTCGCGCTCGCCGAGCCCGTCGGCCTGGCCGTGCTCGGCCGGCTGCTCGTCGGCCTCGGCGACGCGGCGACCTTCATCAGCGTGCTGCGGCTCATCCCGGCCTGGTTCCCCGCCCGTCGGGTCCCCCTGCTCACCCAGGTCACCGGGATCGTCGGGCAGACCGGGCAGGTGCTGAGCGCCGTGCCGCTGGTGGCCCTGCTGGGCGGGCCCGGCTGGACGGTGGCGTTCCTGTCGGCCGCGGCCACCGGCGTCCTGGCTGCGGTGCTCGTGCTGCTCGTGGTGCGCGACTCCCCCGGCGACGGGGCCCGCCCCCAGGACCGCAGCGCGCAGGACGTGGTCGGCGACCTGGTGACCGCGTGGCGCCACCCCGGGACGCGGCTCGGGCTGTGGACCCACTTCACGACGCAGTTCTCCGGCACGGCGTTCGCCCTGCTGTGGGGCTTCCCGTTCCTGGTCAGCGGCGAGGGGGTGAGGCCGAGCACCGCGAGCGCCCTGCTCACGGTGTTCGTCGTCGCCGGCATGGTGAGCGGGCCGGTGCTGGGCGTCCTCGTGCAGCGCCACCCCTACCGCCGCTCCTGGCTCGTGCTCGCCGTCATCGCGGTCAACGCGGCCGGCTGGACGCTGGTCATCGCGTGGCCAGGGCCGGCCCCGCTGCCGGTCCTCGTGCTGCTCGTGCTGGCCATGGCCTCGGGCGGGCCCGGGTCGCTCATCGGCTTCGACTTCGCCCGGACGTTCAACCCGCCCGACCGGCTCGGCACCGCCACGGGCATCGTCAACGTCGGCGGCTTCGTCGCCTCGCTGGTCACCATCCTGGCCGTGGGGGTCGTGCTCGACCTGCGCACCGGGGGCGCCGGCTACACCCTCGACGACTTCCGGGCCGCGATGTCGGTGCAGTACGTGCTGTGGGCGCTCGGCGTGGTGGCCATCCTCGTCAGCCGGCGGCGGGTGAGGCGGCGGATGGCCGAGGCGGGCCAGGTGGTCCCCCCGGTCCGGGAGGCGCTGCGGCAGCGGCGGGACAGGCGGCGCGCCTGAGGGGACGGGCCCTGCCTCAGGCGCCGACCAGCGAGGGGCACGGCCGGGTCCGCGCCCACACCGCCTTGCCGCCGGGGCGGCTCTCCACGCCCCACCGGTCCGCGAGCGCCTCGACGACCAGGAGGCCTCGTCCGCCGTCCGCGAGGCCGTCGCCGCCGCCGTCGCCGGCCCGGGGCAGCCGGCCGGAGCCGTCGACCACGACGACCGCCACCGCGTCGCCGTACCGGTCCAGCTGCAGGGCGGGCTGCCCGGCGGTGTGCCGGACGGCGTTGCCGACGAGCTCCGTCACGAGCAGCGAGGCGTCGTCGACCCAGCCCTCGTCGCGCAGCCCCCAGAGCCGGCACGCGTCCACGAGCGCGCGCCGCGCCACCAGGCCGGCGGTGGCGTCCCTCGGCAGGTCCACGACGAGGGTGGCGGTGGGCACGGGCGCGAGGACGTCGTGCGCGTCGCAGACGTGGGTGACGTCGCCCTCGGCGAGCGAGCCGGCCGGGTAGCCGCAGAGCAGGCGGAGCGGGAGCTGGGCCATCGCCTCGGCCCACAGGCCCTCGAGCTCGAGGGCGGCCACGAGCTGCCCGGCCGTCGCGAGCAGGCCCACCATCTCCCCGTAGGCGGAGACCGCCCCGAACCGGGCGGCGAGCGACGCGACCGGCGCGACGACGTGCGCGCAGAACAGCTCCTCCGACGGGCCCTCGTCGGTGAGGAAGCTCGCGAGGGTGGCGGCGGCGTCCAGCTCGACGTACCGGCCGGCGGCCCGGGCCGCGACGAGGTCGGCGCCGCCCGCGGCCAGCGCCTCGGCGAAGCGCTGCCGGTGCGCCGGCGTCGCGACCACGACGACCGCCTCGCCGCGCAGGAGCGGTGCGGCCAGGAAGCTGCAGACGGCGACGGCCAGCGGGGCCTCGTCGTCGTGGAGGACGAGCTGGTGCGCGTCGGGCGTCTGCGGCACGTCGGTCCTCCTCACGGGTCGACGACGGGCGGGCCCGGCACGGCGGGAGCCGTCGACGGGAGGAGGATCGGCTCCTGGGCCGCCGACCTGAGTCAGCGGCCGGAGCCCGGCACGACGACGCCGCTCTCGTAGGCCCGCGCGACCGCCTGGGTCCGGGTGACGACGCCGAGCTTGGCCATGACGCGCGAGACGTGGGTCTTGACGGTGGCCGGGCCGATCCGCAGGGCCCGGGCGATGTCGTCGTTGCTGGCCCCGGTCGCGAGCTGCCGGAGCACCTCGGTCTCCCGCTCCGTGAGGGACGCGACGGCCGACGCCACCGCCGGGTGGGGCCGCAGGCTCGGCGCCGGAGGACCCGCCAGCAGCTGCAGGGTGACGGCCGGGTCGAGGAGCGACACCCCTGTCCGCGCGGACCGGATGGCGGCGACGATCCTCTCCTCCGGGGCGTCCTTGAGCAGGAACCCCGCGGCCCCGGCCAGGAGGGCCGCGCGGACGTGCTCGTCCAGCCCGAACGTCGTGAGCACGAGGACGGCGGGGCGGTGGGGACCGGCCAGCAGCCGGCGGGTGGCCTCGATCCCGTCCAGCCGCGGCATCCGGACGTCCATGAGCACGACGTCGGGCCGCAGCCGCCGGCACACCTCGACGGCCTCGACGCCGTCCGCCGCCTCGCCGACGACCGCGACGTCCGCGCTCGTCGACAGGAGCATCCGCAGCCCCGCGCGGATGAGCCGTTCGTCGTCGACGAGGACGACCCGGACCAGGCCCTCCCCGGTCGCCCCCTCGGTGCCCGTGCCGTCGCTCATGCCGGCGTCCGGCCCCGGGCGGCAGGCGAGCCGGCGAGCGGCAACCACGCCGTCACCGCCCACCCGCCTCCCGGACGGGGTCCCGTGCTCAGGCTGCCGCCCAGCAGGTCGACGCGCTCCCGCATGCCGACCAGCCCGTGGCCGCCGCCGCCCGGCCGCTGCCCACCGACCGTCCCGTCGTCCACGACCGACAGCTCGAGACCTCCGGGGGCCCACCGCAGCGCCACGCACGCCGACGTCGCCCCCGCGTGCCGGAGCACGTTGGTCAGCGCCTCCTGCACCACCCGGACCGCGGTGGTGGCCGTGCCGGGCGACAGCGGCACCGGCTCGCCCTCGCGGCGCAGCTCCACCCGGGTGCCTGCCCGGCGCAGCGGCTCGACGAGGGCCTCGAGGTCGTCCAGGCCGGGCCGGCGCACGACCTCCTCCGCGGGCCCGCCGTCGCGCAGCAGGCCCAGCAGGTGGCGCATGTCGACCAGCGCCCGCCGGGACACGTCCTGGATGTCCTCCAGCGCCCGGCCGGCCAGCGCGGGGTCGTCGTCGAGCACCGCGCGGGCCCCGCCGGCCTGCACCGCGACGACCGACAGCGCGTGGGCGACCACGTCGTGGAGGTCGCGCGCCATCTCGGTCCGCAGGGCTCGCACGGCGTCCTCCGCCTCGGCCTGGGCGCGCGCCACCCGCTGCCGCGACCGCTCGTCGATGCCGCGCACGCCCGTCCCCGCCGCCCAGGCCAGCGTCCCGAACACCACGTTCGCGAGCACCGCGCCGACGGTGCCGTAGCGGTCGTCCCAGGCACCCTGCAGGGCCAGGAGCACGACGACGAGCAGCCCGGCCGCCACGGCGGGGCGCCGGCCGCCGGCGCGGGAGGCGACGGTGAAGGGGGCGACGAACAGCGCGACCAGCCCCACGACCAGCACGTCCGCCGGCGTCGCGACCAGCGGGACCAGCGCGAACGCCCCGGCCTGCACCACGCCGGAGACCACCGGCGCCCGGGTGCGCCAGGCCAGCGCCGCGGTGACCACGAGCGAGAGCCCGACGGCGGGCGGGGACGCCGAGGCCCGCGCCGGACCGAGCAGCAGCTCGAGCAGCGCCACCGCGCTGACGGCCGCCGCGACCCAGACGTCGCGCGCCACGGGGACCCAGACCGGCCTCACCCCCCACAGGCTAGGCACCCCGGCCCGGCCCGGCGTCCCCCGCAGGGCGGACCCCGTCCGGGGGAGACCACCGGCCGCGGTCCGCCGGCGGACGGGCCGTCCTCCCCCACGGTGCTGACGACGCGGCCGGCCGTGCTGCCTAGCGTCCGACCCGACCGGTCCCGGTCACACCGCACCAGCACCCGGAGGACGCCATGAGCACGGACCGCACCACCCGCAGCACCGCGCTCCCCGCACCGCGCACGGACGCCTCCCGCGTCGACGAGCCGGTCGGGGCCGCGGCACGCGCCGCCGCCCCGCTCGCCGGCGCGGCCATGGTCGCCGGGGCCGCCTGCCTCGCCCTCGCCGAGTCGGTCCACGTCCAGGTCGGCGGGGAGTGGACCGCCGAGGCGATGCTCGTCTCCGTCGGCGAGCACCCCGGGCGGTGGCTCCTGTGGTCGCTGCTCATCATGGCGACGGGTCTGCTCCTGCTGCCGGGGGTCGTCGCCTGGCGCACCCGTGCCGCCGCGGGCCCGGGGAGAGGGCGCGGCCTCACCACCGTCGGGACCACCGTGCTCGGCGCCGGGCTGGTCGGGCTGTTCGGCTTCGGCGGCATGCACGCCCACAGCGTCGACATGGTCGGCGGCACCCTCCCGGTCCCGGCGGGGCTCGTCGAGGCGTACACGCGCGCGGACGAGGGGGTGGGCACCGCCGTCACCGCCGGCCTCGCCCTGCTGTGCTTCCACGTCGGCGTCCCGCTGTTCCTCGCCGGCCTGGCGCGGGCCCGCCTGCTCTCGTGGCCCGTCGCCGTGCTCGGGGGCGTCGCCTCGGTCGTCGCCTTCGTCGGCGGCGGCCTGGGCTTCGTCGTGGCGCTCGCCGGCTTCCTCGTCGTCGCGGCCGTGCTCGCCTGGCTCGGGGTGCGGCTGGTCGCGCCGGGTGCCGGACGCCGCTGAGACCTCGCCGGCATGGTCGTCGAGCCCCGGGCGGCCACGGACCGTGCCTGCCGCGGAGCGGCGCGCCCGCCCTAGGCTCGACCACGATGGTCCACGACACCCGCCGCTACCCGCCGCCCCCCGGGTTCGCCGCCCGCGCCAACGTCACCCCCGAGGTCCTCGCCGGCCTCCCGGCCGACCCGGTCGAGTTCTGGGAGGCCCAGGCCCACCGCCTGCCGTGGGCCGCGCCGTGGACCGACGTCCACACCTGGACCCCGCCGGACGACGACGACCCGACCACCCCGCGCGCGACCTGGTTCGCCGGCGGCCGGATCGACGCGAGCGTGGTCTGCGTCGACCAGCACGTCGACGCGGGCCGCGGCGAGCACCCCGCCCTGCTGTTCGAGGGCGAGCGCGGGGACACCGAGCGCGTCACGTACGCCGAGCTGCAGCGGCGCGTCGCCCAGGCGGCGCACGCCCTCGAGGCGCTCGGCGTCCGCCCCGGGGACCGGGTCGTCGTCTACCTGCCCGTCCTCGTGGAGACCGTCGTCGTCGCGCTCGCCTGCGCCCGGGTCGGGGCGGTGCACTCGCTGGTCTTCGGCGGCTTCTCGGCCGAGGCGCTGCGGTTCCGGGTCGAGGACACCGGCGCCGTCCTCGTCGTCACCACCGACGGGCAGTTCCGCCGCGGGACGGCGGTCGCGGTCAAGCACACCGTCGACGAGGCCGTCGCCGGGCTCGACCACGTCGCCCACGTCCTCGTGGTCCGCCGCACCGGCGACGAGACGCCCGACGTGCCGTGGACCGAGGGCCGCGACGTGTGGTGGCACGACGCCGTCGACAGCGCCCCGACCAGCCACGAGGCCACCCCCCGCGACGCCGAGCACCCGCTGTTCATCACGTACACCTCGGGCACGACCGGACGTCCCAAGGGCGTGGTCCACACCACCGGCGGCTACCTCGTGCAGGCGAGCTGGACCCACCACGCCGTCTTCGACGCCGAGCCCGACGACGTGTACTGGTGCACCGCCGACCTCGCCTGGGTCACGGCGCACACGTACGTCCTGTACGGCCCGCTGAGCAACGGGGTCACCGTCGTCGTCGCCGAGGGCTCGCCGGACCACCCGACCGCCGAGCGGCACGCCGAGGTGATCGACCGGCTCGGGGTCACCGTCTACTACACGGCGCCGACGCTGATCCGCTCGTTCATGGCGCGCTTCCCCGACGGCTTCCCCGAGCGCCACGACCTGTCCACCGTCCGGCTGCTCGGCAGCGTCGGCGAGGCGCTCAACCCCGAGGCGTACGTGTGGATGCACCGCCACGTCGGCGGCGGCCGGGCGCCGCTGGTGGACACGTGGTGGCAGTCGGAGTCCGGCGCCGCGGTGGTGTCCACGCTGCCCGGCGTCCACGTCGGCGTGCCGGGTGCGGCCGGGGTCGCGCTGCCCGGGCAGTCCGTGCACGTCGTCGACGAGCACGGCGCCGACGTGCCGCCCGGGACCAGCGGCCTCATCACCGTGGGCGGCCGCTGGCCGGCCATGGCCCGCACGGTGTGGGGCGACCACGAGCGCTACCGCGACACGTACTTCGCCCGGTTCGCCGCGCGCGGGCTGTTCCTCGCCGGCGACGGGGCCGTCATGGACGCCGACGGCTACGTCCGGCTCCAGGGTCGCGTCGACGAGGTCGTCAACGTGTCGGGGCACCGGCTGTCCACCATCGAGATCGAGTCGGCGCTGGTCGAGCACCCGCTCGTCGCCGAGGCCGGGGCGGTCGGGGTGGCCGACGCGCTCACCGGTCAGTCCGTCGCGGTGTTCGTCGTGCCCGTGACCCGCCCGGCCGACGACAGCCCCGCCGCCTGGCGTGCGCTCGCCGACGAGCTGCGCGCCGAGCTCGTGTCGCACGTGGCGCGCGCCATCGGTCCGGTGGCCAGGCCGGCCCACGTCGTCCTCGTGCCCGACCTGCCCAAGACCCGCTCGGGCAAGATCATGCGGCGCCTGCTCGGCGACGTGCTCGACGGCCGGCCGCTGGGCGACACCACGTCCCTGCAGGACGAGACGGTCGTCCCGGCCATCGAGCGGGTCGTCCGCGGCTGAGCGCGCGGCTCAGGGGACGGCCTCGGTGGCCGTCGCCACCGGGTCCTCGCTGCCCACGTTCAGCGGCACGCCCGTGCTCGCCTCACCGGGCGCCGGTGCCGCAGGAGCATCCTCGCCGCAGGCGGACAGCGGGAGCACGGCGAGCAGGACAGCTGCGGCGACGACCGTCGACCGGCCGGTCGCCGCAGACCTTGTGGTCGTCATGGACGTGGGCTGCCCCCCTGCGCCCTGCCCATGCCTTCGAGACAGGCGCCGTCAGGATCTTGCCTGGCTAAGTTAGAATGCTTAGTCTTGGTGGATGCCGGACCGTTCGCTCGCCTTCGACCTCCACGCCCTGACCGCGCGCCTCGACCGCGAGGCGGACCGGCTGCTCCGCGCCCACCTGGCCCTGCCCTACCGCCGGTTCCTCGCCCTGGTGCTGGTGGGCGAGGGCGCCCCGACGCAGAAGGTCCTCGCCGAGCGGCTGGGCGTGACCGAGCCGTCGACCAGCCGCATGGTCGGGGTGCTCGCCGAGGCGGGCCTGCTCGAGGCGACCCCCGACCCCGCCGGGGGCAACCGTCGGCGGCTCGCCCTCACCCCTGCCGGCGCGGAGCAGGTCGAGGCCTGCGCCGCCCTGCTGGAAGGACGCCTCGCCGGCCTCGTGCAGGGCAGCGGCGTCGACTACGCCCGGTACGCCGCCGACACCCGGAGCCTGGTCCGGGCGCTCGACGGCACCGCCCCTGACCCGGAGGCCCGACCATGACCGCACCGCTCGCCCTGCTCGTCGCCCACGCCGCGACCGCCGTCCTCGCGCTCGGCCTGGGCGGGTACGCGCTGCTCCGCCGCCGCAAGGGCGACACCGTCCACCGCGTCGTCGGCTGGGCGTGGGTGTCCGGCATGACCTTCGTGGCGACGTCGTCGTTCGCGGTCCGCGACCTGCGCGACGGCCGGTTCAGCGTGCTGCACGTGCTCTCGCTGGTCACCCTCACCGCGCTGGTGCTGGGGGTCCGCGCCGCCCGGCGGCACGACCGCCAGGCGCACCGCGGCAACATGCTCGGCAGCTACCTGGGGCTGGTCGGCGCGTTCGTCGGCGCCGTGGCGGTGCCCGGACGGCTGGTCCCGACGTTCGTGGTCACCGAGCCGCTCGGCGCGCTCGCCGCCCTCGCGTCGCTGGCGCTCGTGTGGACGGCGGTCGTGGGCGGGGCGCACCGGTGGGCCCGGCGCGACCGCGACCGGAGGGCGGGACGGCGCCGGGCCGTCCGCCCCCTCCCCCACGGCGCGCCGGCGGCCTGACCGGTCCGCCCACCGGACGCGCCCGGACCGGGCCTGCCCGGCCGTGTGCTCAGCCGGTGGTCGAGGCACCGTCCGAGGGGAGCACGCTCTGCTCCGGCGTGGCCGCCGGGTCCTCGGTCGGCTCCTCGGTGCTGGTGGCGGTGGCCGTGCCCTCAGGGTCCGAGGTCTCGGTCGGCTCGGCGGGGGCGGGCGCCGGCCCGGGGTCGGCGGGCTCGTCGCTGCACGCGGCGAGCGGCAGGACGGCGGCCAGGAGCACGGCGGCGACGGCGCGCCGTCCAGCGGTGCCGGGGCGGTGGTGGCTGGTGGTCGTCATGGTCGCCCGGTGCCCGCTGAGGGCGCCCCCATTCGTCCGGCCGCCCTCCTCGGGCGCCGGCGGGGACGCGGTGGCAGGGTCGGACCATGACCGATATCTCCCCCGTCGTCGTCGTCACCGGAGCCAACGGCCTCGTCGGCGAGCGCCTCTGCCGCACCCTCGTCGAGCGCGGCGCCCAGGTCCGCGCGGTGGTCCGCCGGGCCGGGACCGCCCCCGCCCTGGACGGCGTGACCGAGCACGTGGGCGAGTTCTCCGACCCCGACGTGGCCCGCGAGGTCGTCGCCGGGGCCGACGCGGTCGTCACCACCGTGCACCCCATGGGCTCGGACCTGCAGACCCAGCAGCGCGTCGCCGTCGAGGGCACCCCGGTGCTCGCCCGCGCCGCCCGCGACGCCGGTGTCCCGCGCTTCGTCCACGTCTCCACGGTCGCGGTCTACGACACCAGCCCGGGCGTCGGCGACGTGAGCGACGACAGCCCCCTCGTCGGCGACGGCGCCGGCGACTACCCGGTGACCAAGCGCGACACCGACGCCGCCCTGGCCGCGGTCGGCGGCCTCACCCTGGTCCTCGTCCGCCCGCCGGCCATCCTCGGCCGGGCCGAGACCTCGATCTGGAACACCGTCCGTCCGGCGACCGTCCGCGAGGGGCGCCGCGAGGCCAACCCGGCCAAGACCTTCGGCTGGGTCCACGTCGACGACCTCGCGGCCCTGCTCGCCGACGTGGCCACCGGCGCCGTCGCGACCTCCGACGACCCGGCCCGCGGGCCCGTCGAGGGCGGGACGACCGCCGTGGTCGTGGCCGGTGAGCACGCCACCTGGCGCGAGTACCACGGCGCGGTGACCGAGGCGCTCGGCGTGGAGCCGGACTGGACCGACGAGCCGGTGTGGACCGGCCGGCTGCACGCCGACCGGGCCGCCGCCTGGGGCTGGTCGCCGACGGTCGACCTGGCCACCGCGCTGGACGAGCTCCGCGAGGGCCTGCGCGACGGGGCCGGCGCATGACCCGCACCCTGTTCACCGGCGGCACCGTCTTCGACGGGACGGGTGCCGGGCCCGCGCGCCGGCGACGTGGTCGTCGAGGACGGCCGGGTCGTCGACGTCGGCACCGGGCTGGACGGCGACGTCGAGGTCGACTGCACGGGCACGACCGTGCTGCCCGGCCTCCTCGACTGCCACGTGCACGTGATGGTCACCAGCGTCGACTCGCTGCGGATGGCGTACACCCCGTTCAGCTACTCCTTCTACGAGGCGGTCCAGAACCTCGGCGCCACCCTGGCGGCCGGCATCACCACCGTGCGCGACGCCGGCGGGGCCGACCTCGGCGTGAAGAAGGCCGTCGACGACGGGCTGGTCGCCGGGCCCCGGATGCAGATCTCCGTCGCCCCGCTGAGCATCACCGGCGGGCACGGCGACGACTGGCTGCCCTCCGGCACGCACCTGGAGTTCTTCGTCCCCCACCCGGGGCGCCCGTCCGGGCTGGCCGACGGCCCGGACGAGGTCCGGCGCACCGTGCGGCAGATGCTGCGGGCCGGCGCCGACGTCATCAAGGTCCACACCACCGGCGGCGTCCTCTCCCCCACCGACGACCCGCAAGCACGCCCACTTCTCCCCCGCCGAGCTCGAGGTGATGGTGGCCGAGGCCGCCGCCCAGGGCGCCTCGGTGATGGCGCACGCGCAGGGCGCGCCCGGGCATCAAGAACGCCGTCCGCGCGGGCATCCGGTCCATCGAGCACGGCATCTACCTGGACGACGAGGCGATCGAGCTCATGCTCGCCCACGGCACCTGGCTCGTGCCGACGCTGTCCGCGCCCCTCGCGGTCATCAAGGCCGCCGAGGCGGGGGCGTCCATCCCCGAGTCGAGCGTGACCAAGGCGCGCGGCGTGGTCGAGGTGCACCGGGACTCCTTCGCCCGCGCCGTCGCCGCCGGGGTCAAGGTGGCGATGGGCACCGACGCGGCCGTGTCCCCGCACGGCACCAACCTCGACGAGCTGCCCCTGATGGCTGCCGGCGGCATGACGCCCGCGCAGGTGCTGGCCGCGACCACGTCGGGGGCGGCCGCGCTGCTCGGGATGCAGGACCAGGTCGGACGCCTGGCGCCGGGCCTGCGCGCCGACGTGGTCGTCGTCGAGGGCGACGCGCTGCAGCTGGACGGGCTGCGCGACCGGGTCCGCGAGGTGTGGAAGGACGGCGTGCGGGTCGTCGGCTGACCTGGTCGTCGGCGCGCCGCGCAGCGGGCCTGCGAGGGCGGGCCGCACCTGCTCGGCGTGCACGTGGTCACCCTGGACGGCTCCCGCGAGGTGACCGACGCCCTCGCCGCCTGAGGCAGCAGGCCGCCCCGGCGGTACCTGGCCGTGCCCGGCCGGTCGGCTACCCCAGCCCGCGCAGGAACCCCTGCACCCGGGTGAGGACCAGCTCCGCGGCGTCCCGGTCGTAGGCGGGCGAGGACGGGTCGACGAACAGGTGCCCGTCGCCCGGGTAGAGGAAGAGCTCGGCCGACGCCCCGGCCGACGCCTCCTCGACGAGGGCCTGCGCGGCCGGCAGGTCCTCGTCGGCGAAGAACGCGTCGGCGTCCATCCCGTGCACCTGGACCGGCACGCCGGCCGGCCAGCCCCCGAACTCGCTCGTCGGCACGGCGGCCTCCAGCAGCACCGCGCCGCGGGCCCCGGGCCGGGTCTGCGCGAGCTGCTGGGCGGGCATCACCCCGAGCGAGACGCCCGCGTAGACGAGGTCGGCGGGCAGCCCGTCCGCGGCCGCGACCCCCCGCTCCATCAGGGTGCCGAAACCCGTCTCCGACGCGTGCGCGACACCCTCCTCGACGGTGGCGAACGTCCGGCCCTCGAACAGGTCCGGTGTCGTCACCTCGTGGCCCTCCGACCTCAGCCGCTCGGCCGTCTCGAGCAGGCCGGGGGTGAGCCCGAGGGCGTGGTGGAACAGCAGCACGTGGACCATGGCGGTCCCCTTCCGTCGGTCGGTCGTCCGTGGGCTCCGGACGCTAGCCAGGACGTCGGACAGAAGGGGCGGCCGCGCTCTCGCCGCCGTGGCCGCGACGTGCGACAGTTCGGCTGTCCGCTCACCCGAACGGCCCAGCACCATGCCGGACGGCGCGGACGACCCCAGCCCACAGGACGAAGGAGTCCATCGGTGAGAACAGCCATGCTCGGTCGGGCACCCCGCGGCGGCACCGCACGACGGCTCGGCCAGGCCCTGGTCGTCGGAGTCGCGCTGGCCCTCGTGCCGGTCGCCGCCGCCTCGGCCGCCCCGCCCCCCAGCACCTCGGCCACCGACCCCGACCTCGGTCCCGGCACGATCGTGTTCGACCCGAGCATGCCGGTCGGCGAGATCCAGGCGACGGTCGACGCGGTCTACGCCGAGCAGGTCGGGGCCGAGATGGGCAGCGACCGCTACGCGCTGCTCTTCGAGCCCGGCGTGTACGGCACCGACGCCGCGCCGCTGCAGATCAAGGTCGGCTACTACACCGAGGTGATCGGCCTGGGCGCGCAGCCCGGCGACGTGGTCATCAACGGTGCGGTCGAGGTCTACAACCAGTGCTTCGACGACCCGACCAACCCGGAGTTCATCGGGTGCTTCGCGCTCAACAACTTCTGGCGCGGCGTCTCCAACCTCACCATCGACATCACCAAGCAGGGCCCCGACGGCTGCGCCAACTCGGCCAACTTCTGGGCCGCCTCGCAGGCGGTCTCCATGCGCCGGGTCGACCTGCGCGGCGGCACCACGAGCCTCATGGACTACTGCACCCAGCCGTCGTTCGCCAGCGGCGGCTTCATCGCCGACTCCCGCATCGAGGGCACCGTCGTCAACGGGTCGCAGCAGCAGTACTTCACCCGCGACAGCCAGGTCGGCGGCTGGTCGAACGCCGTCTGGAACCAGGTCTTCTCCGGCGTCGTCGGCGCCCCCGACGACGCGGACTACCCGACCGTCCCGTACACGACCCTCGCGACCACCCCGCTGAGCCGCGAGAAGCCGTACCTGTTCCTCGACCGCAAGGGCGCCTACCAGGTGCGCGTGCCGTCCGCGCGGACCGGCACCCGCGGCATCACCTGGGCCGACGGCCAGACCGCGGGCCGCACCGTCCCGCTCACCGACTTCTACGTCGCGAAGCCGGGCGACTGCGTCCAGGTCATCAACAACCAGCTCGCCCGCGGCAAGCACCTGCTGCTCACCCCCGGCGTCTACGACGTGGCGCAGAGCATCGCGGTCAAGCGTGCCGGACACGGTCGTGCTCGGCCTCGGCCTGGCCACGCTGCACTCCGTCGGCGGCTCCGTGCCGCTGACCGTCGCCGACGTCCCGGGCGTCGTCGTCGCCGGCCTCACCGTCGACGCCGGCGCGGTCGAGTCGCCCGCGCTGCTCCGCGTCGGCAAGGCCGAACGGCCCCTCGGCGGCCAACAAGTCCAGCGCGAGCAACCCGACCACGCTGTCCGACGTGTACTTCCGCGTCGGCGGGCCCTACGTCGGCAAGACCGACGTGGCGCTCGAGATCAACAGCGACGACGTGCTCGTCGACCACACCTGGGTGTGGCGGGCCGACCACGGCATCGAGGGCTTCGACCGCACCGACGGCGTCTTCGGCGACAACGTGCGCTGGCGGACCAACACCGGTCGCAACGGCGTGGTCGTCAACGGCGACCGGGTCACCGCGACCGGGTTCTTCGTCGAGCACTTCCAGGAGCACAACGTCGTCTGGAACGGCGAGGGCGGCCAGGTGCTGTTCTTCCAGAACGAGCTGCCCTACGACCCGCCGACCCAGGCCGACTGGACCGCGGACGACGGCACGCTGGGCTGGGCCGCGTACAAGGTGGCCGACGACGTGAAGACGCACACCCTGACCGGCGGCGGCGTCTACGTGTTCAACCGCAACAACCCGTCGATCGTCACCGAGAACGGCTACGAGGTGCCGCAGACCCCCGGCGTCGTCCTCAACCACATCATGACGAAGAACCTCAGCGGGCCCGGGATCATCAACCACATCGTCAACGGGGTGGGTGACCGCGTCGACGGGATCCCGCCCGTGGGCGACCCGGACAACTACGAGGACCCCGCGTACCTCGTGCGGTACCCGGTGGGCTGACCCGCCTCGCTCGGCACCGGCCCGTCCCCTCCTCGGGGGCGGGCCGGTGGCGCGCCGGGGGCCCGTCGTCGCTCGCGTCGCCAGAAGGAGCCGGTCTCTGAGTACCCGTACGGACCCGGGGTAGGACGTCAACCATGGCCGACACCGCGATCTTCGACGTCGACGGCACCCTCGTGGACACCAACTACCAGCACGCCCTCGCCTGGTTCCGGGCGTTCCGCCGCTTCGACATCACCCGGCCGCTGTGGCGCCTCGCACCGCGCCATCGGCATGGGCGGGGACCTGTTCGTCACCGAGGTGGCCGGCCCGGAGGTCGAGCAGGCGCACGGCGACGAGCTGCGCGACGCCTGGACAGAGGAGTTCGACGAGCTGATCGGCGAGGTCCAGCCCTTCGAGGGCGCCGCACGAGCTGCTCGCCGAGGTCAAGGAGCGCGGGTTCCGGCTCGTGCTGGCCAGCTCCGGGAAGACCGAGCACGTCGAGGCCTTCCTCGACCTGATCGACGGCAAGTCCCTCGCCGACGCCTGGACCACCTCCGACGACGTGCAGAAGAGCAAGCCCGAGCCGGACCTCTGGCGGCCGCGCTGGCCAAGGTCGGAGGGCGCGCAGCGGCGTCATGGTCGGCGACTCCGTCTACGACGCCCAGGCGGCGGCCAAGCTGCAGATGCCGACCCTCGGGGTGCGCACCGGCGGCTTCTCGGTCGGCGAGCTGCAGGAGGCCGGCGTCCTGCAGGTCTTCGACTCGCTGGTGGCCTTCCGGCACGCGCTGGACGGCACCCCGCTGGCCCGCGCGAGCCGCTGAGCCCGCTACCGCAGGGCCTGCACCACGTCCCACTCCTCTGGCGTCGAACCGCAGCGGGTTGCCGCCCATGGGCTGACGGACGATGCGCGCCTGCGCGAACCCACCGACCGCGAGCAGCCGGGCCTTGCTGATGGGGTCGTCCGGCCGGACCTCGTCCCACCTGAGCAGGCAGGACCGGCTGGGCCGCGTGCCCATCTGGCTCACGTCCTCGACGACGTCCTCCGCGACCGTCCCGATCGCGTAGACGCCGGCGCCCGGCCCGCTCAGCCACAGCAGCACGCCGTCCCCGACCCGGATGTCGCGGGCGTGCTGCGTCACGCAGCGCCGGGTCGTCACCTCCCCGCCCCTCAGGTCCTCGAGGACCCGGCTCCCCCTCGGGGTGGCGTGGAAGACCCAGCAGCTGCTCACGGCTCCCTCAGGGCAGCGACCCGAGCGGCACCGCCGCAGGCCGCTCGACCGTGCTCCGCAGCGTCACCGACGTCCCGCTCGCGGCCGAGGCGAGCACGGACTCCATGATCTCGAGCACGTGCAGCGCGAGCTCGCCGCTGGCCCGGTGCGGCTGCCCGGCGGGCGTGCGCGCCATGTCGGCGAGGCCGTAGCCGCGGCCCGCGTCCTCGTACCCGGCCGACATCGGCAGCACCGACCAGTCGTCCTGGTCCAGGGTGCGGAGCCGGACCTCGCCGTCGAAGTAGTTGGGGTCGGGCAGCACGAGGCTGCCCCGCTCGCCGTGCACCTCGATGTTGGGCGTGCGGGTGGCCACCCCGTCGAAGCTCATGACCAGCGTCGACAGCACCCCCGACGCGTGCGTGAGCACCGCGCTCACGTGCGTGTCCGTGGTCGACCGGCACGCTCTGCCCGGCCCGCGGGCCGGTGGCGATGGTCCGCTCGCCCCGGGTGCGGCTGCCCGCCCCGACGACCGACGAGACCGGCCCGAGCAGCGTCACCAGCGTGGTCACGTAGTACGGGCCCATGTCCATGAGCGGCCCGCCGCCGGGCACGTAGTAGAAGTCCGGGTCCGGGTGCCAGCGCTCGTGGCCCGCCGTGATCATGGTCGCGGTAGCGAAGACCGGGGCCCCGACGAGCCCGTCGTCGACGCGCCTTGCGCGCGGTCTGCACGCCCGTCCCCAGGACGGTGTCCGGGGCGCAGCCGACGAGCACCCCGGCGGCGCGGGCCGCATCGAGCAGCTCGACCGCCTCGGCCGTGGTGGCGGTCAGCGGCTTCTCGCCGTACAGGTGCTTGCCGGCCGCGACCACGCGCCGGCCGACCTCGGCGTGCGCCGCGGGGACGGTGAGGTTGAGGACCACGTCGACCTGCGTCGTCGGCGAGCAGGTCGTCGACGCTCAGCGCCCGCACCCCGGGCCTCTGGGCGGCGACCGTCTGCGCCCTGGCCGGGTCCCGGTCGGCGACGGCGACGAGGTCGACCGCGCTCACGCCGGGCGAACGTCTCGAGGTACTGCCCGACGATGGCGCCGCAGCCGACGATGCCGACCCTCATCGGCTCGCCCACAGCAGCCCGCGCTCGACCAGCGTGCGCACGTTCGTGTCGTCGAGGACCTCGACCCGGTGCCCCGGCGTGCAGACGAACACCCGGCCCTGCGCCCCACGGCGCGCGTCCACACCGCCGGGGAGGTGACGGGCCGGTGCCACGGCTCCCAGCCGAGGACGGCCTGGGTGGTGGTGGCGAGCACGTCGACGTAGTCGTCGGCCAGCACCCAGTACTGCTCGGTCACCAGGTCGAAGTCGCGACAGCCCGGCCGTGATCGGGTGCTCCGCCGCGGCCGCCGTCATCTCGATCCGGTGCGGCACGTAGTTGTCGGACTGCTCACCGGTGCGCTCGTCGGGGTGCTTGCCCGGGTGCCCGGCGAACTGCCCGCCGACCAGCTGCAGCCAGTCCGAGGTGCCGCGGTAGGCGTCGGCGATGCCGCCGTGCCAGCCCGCGAGCCCCGTGCCCGCCGCGACCGCGGCCCGCAGGCCGGCGACCTCGTCGGCCTCGATGGTGCTCATGGTCACGCAGTGGACGACGAGGTCGACCCCGGCCATGTAGTCGCCGTCGGCGAAGACCGCGGCCGACTCCTCGACCCGGACGTCGTAGCCGTGGCTCGCGCAGGAACGGGATGAACCGGTCGGTGGCCTCGACCGGCTGGTGGCCGTCCCAGCCGCCGCGCACGACCAGGGCTCGCTTGTCCGTCACGGGGGACCTCTCGTCGGTGAGCGGGGCCGACCCTGCCGGGTCGATACCGTTTTCTATCGCACCGGGGCGTCCGTCACCCGCCTACGAGCCTCGTTGAGCACCAGCTCGTGCCATGCCTGCCGGTCGACGACGCTCTGGCCGGTGTCGAGCAGCGGCCCCGGCGCCTCGACGGGCAGCTCGCGCACCGCGGCCGCAGCGTCCTGCGGGGACGACCCGACCGTCGGTTCCCGCCAGGTGGGGTCGTCCTGCTCGGGCACGACAGCCAGAGCGGCCCTGCCCTCGGGGCGGACCGGGTCGCCGTCGCCGTCCTCGTGCAGGGGCAGGAAGCCGGCGTCCCGGACCCGGGCCAGGGTCTGCTCGGGGGTCGCGTCCGCGACGAGCACCCCGGGGACGAGCAGCCGCAGGCCCAGGCCCCGCAGCCGGGAGTCCGCGGCGATCTCGGCGAGGAGCGCGTGGTCGTCGGAGCGCAGGTACGACGACGCCGCCCCCAGCCGCAGCACCCCGTGGCGCCGTGCCGTGTCCCGGACCAGGTAGGAGAGAGGCTGCGGCACCTCGCCCTCGGCGACCGAGGCGAGCGCGCCCAGCAGTCCGTCCACGGTGTGCCCGGCGTCCAGGGCGCGGGCGACCGACCGGGCGTCGAACCGCCACGTGGAGGCCTCGTCGCTCGCCTCACGGGTACCGAGGAGGTCGAGCACCCGGGCCAGGCGCGGCGAGGGGTCCCCGAGGACCACCGCGGTGAGGTCGGCCTGCAGGCGGGCGACCGACGCCGCGGCCCCGAGCCACCGACCCAGCACCGGCTCGGCGTCGGACCCGTTCATCAGCGCGTGGCCGAGGCTCGACAGCGCCCCCGCGCCGACGACCCCGAGCGCAGCCGCCTCGTCGAGCGCACCCTGCACCAGCGCCGGGCCGTCCCCCTCGCCGAGCCGCGCCGGGGACAGCCAGGCGAGCAGCCGCACCAGGTCGGCCACGTCGACGGCAGCCTGGTCGGGTACGGCGGCCAGCACCCGCAGCAGGACGTGCTTGCTGCCGGAGAAGGTGAGGTGGGACGCCGGCCACCAGCTCGTCCCCGCGTCGGCGAGGACCTCCTGCTGCAGGCCGAGCCAGACGAGGACGACCTCCGCGTGGCGCTGCGCCGGGGGCAGGCCCGCCCACCCGGACGCCTCCGCGGTCGGGGACAGGTGCTGGTCGAGGTGAGCGAGGAACCCCGCCGCGAAGGCCAGGGCCACCGCGAGGCTCACCTGGCCGGGGTCGGCGCGCAGCATCCCCGCGAGACGGCCCCGTTCGCGGACGCCGAGGCTGCCGTCCCGGTTGAGGCGCACGGGGGTGCGGCCGGCCTTGCGGACCAGGTCCGTCATCAGCCGGAGCCAGCGCCTCGCCGCCGCCGCAGCCTCGCGGTCGACCAGCTCCCGCGGCAGGTCCGTGGTCGGTAGGGGAGGCTGCTGCCGTCGAACGGCGGCCGCCACGACGGCCCGCGCAGGGCGATGGTCACCTCGGCCGGCAGCCGGTCCGGACCGTCGGCGTCGAGGAACCCCCGCTCGACGAGCCAGTCCCCCGGACCCGGACCGCGGCCGCCTGAGGTCGTTCGCCCCAGCGCCACCGTCCCGTCCCGCGCTGCGGCCTCCGCCAGCAGCCGACGGTCCGCCTCAGGTGCCTGCCGCAGCGCCCGTCGCACCCGCTCGCCGTCGGTGAGGACCGCGGCCAGCCGCTCGACCAAGGCCAGCGTGTCCCCCTCGGTGGGCTCGCCCCACGCACGCAGCGCCCGGCGCAGCCCTTCGCCCGTCCGCCAGCCCAGCGACCGGAGGACGGACGGGCCGAGCCCGTAGGGCGTCCACCGTTCGGCGAGGCCGTCGGCCAGGCAGCCGCAGTCCTCCCGCAGCAGCAGGTGGTCGAGCACCTGGAGGCAGTCCTCGAGCGCGTCCAGCTCCTCCGCGCGGGTGAGGCGCAGGAGGCGCGGCAGCGCGGTCGGGTCGTCGTGGCAGCCGAGGAGCACCAGCGCACGAGCGACCTGCAGGGTCGGGGTGTCGAGGGTCCGCACGGCCCGCTCGAGCGACGCGTGGTGGCTCAGCCGGGCAGCGACCTCCGCCAACGAGCGCGGGTCGGTCGGGCCGAGCACGTCCGGGCGGAGCGCGAGGACGACGGCGAGGCCGTCCGGGTCCAGCCGGCGGAGATCTTCGGTGGTGACGGGCACGACGACCAGCATGCCGGGGGGCGCGAGGCCTGGGACACCCTGACGGACCGATCTGTGGACGTGCCGTGGTGCCTGCGCACCACCGTCCACGGCGGGGGTCGCTACATCTGCTCGAGGGCGCGACGGACGGCCTCGACGATGTCTCGAGCCCGGTTCAGGTCTGCCGCCACCTCCTGCCGCCCCACCGGGACGTCGTGGTACTCGCTGCGGTTCCGCTTGAACCTCATCGCCTGGAACCGGAGCACGCTTCCGGTGCTGTCGGCGACCTCCGTGGCGCCGTACAGCCCCACGGTCTCGTGCGCTCCCGCCCGGTTGGCGGCCCGGTACCCGTGGGCGAGCATGTGCGCGGTGAGGGCCTTGCGCGCGGCGTCGTACAGCGCGGCGTAGGCCATGGCCGGGTCGACCTCGGCCAGCAGGTCGGCGCTGCGCAAGTGCTGCTCGCACGCAGCGATCCGGTCGCGGGACGAGGCGGGGTCCGCAGGTACCCGTTCGATCCGACCGCTGCGGAGCAGTGCGTCGACGCTCATCCGGCCGGCCCCAGGGCCACCGGCACCCGCGCACCATCACGGACGGCCCGGACGAAACCGTCCGGAGGAGCGTCCCACTCCCCTGGGCTCAGCACCGTAGGACCAACCGGACGGCCCAGACGTGACCCTGCCCGGGTCACGGCGTCGGCGAGGGCGTCCATGTCCGGCTCACCGACCACGAGCAGGTCGATGTCGGTCGGTGAAGGGCCGGGGTCACCGAGGTAGCGGCGGGCCCAGCTGCCGAACACCCACGCCTCGTCGACCCCGTCCACGTCGGCGAGCTCCTCGCCCAGCACCGCGGCCGGACCGAAGGCCTTGAGCACGAGCCCCGCCAGCTCTGGGTACAACAGCGCGTCGGTGTCCACGGTGACCGAGCGGAGGTTCCGGTCGCCGGCGACCGTGACGACACCGGTCTGCTCGAGCCGGCGCACCTCGCGGCTCGCCGTCGGCTGGGACACGTCCGCCGCCTCAGCGAGCGACGAAACGGTCCACGTCACTGCCGGCGCCAAGAGAAGTCGCGCGAGCACCCGGGCCTGCGCGGCGCTGCGCAGGAGGGGCAACAGGGCCGGTGCGGTTTGGACCACATCCTGAATACTGTCATTCAGGATGTGAAAACTCAAGCAGGTTCAGAGCCAGACCGCTCCAGGATTCATGATCCCGTCCGGATCGAAGGCTGCCTTCACCCGTCGCTGCAGGTCGAGCACGACCGGGTCGAGCTCGCGGGTCAGCCCCTCCCGCTTGAGGCGGCCTACCCCGTGCTCGCCGGTGATCGTGCCGCCGAGGGCGAGCGCGTCGTCCATCACCTGCTCGAACGCCGCCGCGGCCCTCGCCTCGCCGTCGGGCCTGGCCGGCACGACGATGAGCGGGTGCAGGTTGCCGTCGCCGGCGTGGGCGGTGGTGGCGATGGTGAGGTCGTGCTGCCGGGCCGTCTCCTGCACCCGGGCGAGCATCCGTGGCAGGGCGCCGATGGGCACGCACACATCCTCGGTGAGCAGCGGCCCGAGCCGCTCCACGGCGGACCAGACGAGACGGCGGGCGTCGAAGAGCGCCTCGGCCTCCGCCTCGTCCGACGAGCGGCCCGCCCACGTGGCGCCGGCCGCGGTGAAGCACGCCTCGACCGCGGCGGCCTCGGCGTCACCGACCTCGCCCGGCGCGTCCAGGCGGGCGAGAAGCAGGGTGTCGGCCTCGTCGGCCAGGCCCGTGTTCTTCCACGCGTCGACCGCGCGCAGGCAGTCGGCGTCCATCAGCTCGAGCGCCGACGGCACCACCCCGGCGCGAGAGACCGCGAGGACGGCCTCGCCCGCGTCGACGAGCGAGCCGAAGAACCCCGCGACGGTCCGTTCGGGCGGGCGCGCAGGCCGCAGCCGGACCGTCACCTCGGTCACCACGCCTAGCGTGCCCTCGGAGCCGACGACGGCCCCGAGCAGGTCGAGCCCGGCGACGCCCTTGGCGGTCCGCCGCCCGAGCCGGACCAGGTCGCCCGCGCCGGTGACCAGCTGCACGGCGAGGACGTTGTCGCGAGTGACGCCGTACTTCACGCAGCACAGGCCGCCCGCGTTGGTGGCGACGTTGCCGCCGATGCTGGAGAACGCCGCGCTCGCCGGGTCCGGCGCGTACCAGAGGCCGTGCTCGGCAGCCGCGGCGCGCAGGTCGGCGTTGAGCACGCCCGGCCCGACCACGGCGAGCCGCTCGATGGGGTCGACCTCAACCCCCAGAAGCCGCTCGGTGCTGACGACCACGCCGCCCTCGACGGCGTTCGCTCCCCCGGCGAGCCCCGACCCCGCACCGCGCGGCACGACCGGCACGGCGTGGCGACGGCACGCGACGACGACGTCACGCACCTGCTCGGTCGTCGAGGGCCGGGCGACGGCGAGCGGGACGGCGGCCTCGGCCCACACGGCCTGGTCGCGCCGGTAGCGCTCGGTGGACTCCGGCGCGTCCAGCAGGGCACCGGCCTCGGGCAGCGCCGCCCGCAGCTCGGCGAGCAGCGGGTGCTCGGTGCTCAGGGCTGGTCCACGCGCATCTCGCCGAGCTCGGACCAGCCGTCCTGGTCGACCTCCTGGCTGACGATGGACGGGGTGGCGCTCAGGTACTGCGGCAGGTCGGCCTGGGCCTGGCGGAAGTGGTGGGACCGTACGTGCGCGCCGCCCGCGTCGCCGTCGCGGAACGCCTCGACGAGGACATAGACGGTCGGGTCGTCGAGCGAGCGGGACCACTCGAACCACAGGCAGCCGGGCTCGGCGCGGGTCGCCTCGGTGAAGGAGCGCGAGAGCTCGGGCCAGGCGTCGGCGTGCTCGGGCTTCGCGGGGAACTTGGCGGTGATGAAGATCATGGGCCGCATCCTCGCAACGGGTCCGCTGGGCGGCGAGCCGTGAGGTCGCCGTACTACCCGCTCACGCCACCACCGACGCCACCCTGAACGTGTCCACCGGCATCCCGTGCCGCAGGCGCCAGGTGATGGCCATCGGTCGCTCGCCCTCGTGCGACACGTACGTCGCCGGCCCGAGGCACTGGTACGTCGCCGTCCCGCCCCAGCTGTTGCTCCGGGTCGCACGCACGAACAGCAGCACGTGGCTCCCCCGCTCGGCGTGGTGCACGTATCGCTGCCCGGTCGGAGACGCTTCGGCAGTGGCGTTCTGCGACTCCCAGTGGAAGGTGTCACGGCTGATGGCGTAGTCGCTGTACATGGTCTGCGGCGAGAAGTGCTTCTCGTCCTTGGTCAGCGTGACCATGAACGCGTCAGCCTTGGCCTCCGGCGCCCACACGACACCGGAGGCGAAGCCGGCAGTCTTCCGGGGTGACCCGCCGTCGACGCCAGCCCAGCCGAGTCCCGCGAGGATCTCGTCGCGGCTGTAGTGAGCGTGCGTCTGGAGGGTCACTTGCTGCAGCCCCGGGCCGAGAGGAAGGGCGACGTGCTGGGCCTCGGCCAGCCCCAGCTCGACGACCTGCCGTATCTCGTCTCGCACCGCTGGATGAGCCGCGAGGACATCAAAGCCCTCCTGGTAGCTCGTGTAGCCGGCCGCGTTCGGCCACAGCGAGAAGAACATCATCCGCGCGAGCCGCTGCTCCCGCTCGGACAGCTCGTCGTAGGTCCACCCCTCCCCGAGCAGGCGCAGGTACAGCCCCGCCCGCTCGGGGTCGTCCACGTGCGCGAACGCGCTGGTCCGCTTGAGCAGCTGCTCCTCGATCGGGCCCGCCGCGGGTGCAGGCAACCCGGCTTCGCGACGCAGCCCCGTCCATGACCCGGCCTTGAACACGTCGGCCAGCTCGCGCCCGGACTCGCGCAGCCAGTCGGCCAGCGACAGGTCGCCATGGCTGCGGACCTCGTGCAGCAGCTCCTTGCGGCTCAGCCGCAGCTGACGGCGGACGTTGTCGAGGACGACGTCCCGGGCCACGGCGTCCAGCACCAGTTCGCAGCCGGACGGCAACAAGCCGAACCCGCTCTCCAGCTGTCGCTCGAGACCCGACCTGCTGGCCCCGGTCAGGGCGCGGTACTTGAGGTCGAAGCGGAACTCGCGGCTCTGCTGCCCGATGAAGTCCAGCACGGTGAGCACGGGCTTGTCGGCGGTCCGGCGCAGGCCCCGCCCGAGCTGCTGCAGGAAGATCGTCGCGCTCTGGGTCGGCCTCAGCAGGAGCAGCGTGTCGACGTCGGGGACGTCGAGGCCCTCGTTGAAGAGGTCGACGGCGAAGAGCACGTTGACGGTCCGGTCGCGCAGTGCTTGGAGGGCGTCGGCCCGGTCCTCGCGCGAGGTGCTCCCCGACACGGCCCTCGCGGGGATGCCTGCGGCGTTGAAGCGGTCCGCCATGAACTGGGCGTGCTTGACCGAGACGCAGAACCCGAGCGCGCGCATCGACGTCGGGTCCAGGACCTTGTCCCGCAGCTCACGGAGGACGATCCGGACGCGTGCGTCGTCGGCGGTGTAGAGGTTCTCGAGGGCGCTGGTGCTGTAGTCCCCCGCCCGCCAGTCCAGACGCGACAGGTCCGTGGCGTCGCTGATCCCGAAGTAGTGGAACGGGCAGAGCAGGTCGTTCTCCAGGGCGTCCCAGAGCCGGAGCTCCGCAGCGGTGCGCCCACCGAAGAACGTCCGGACGTCGAGCCCGTCCGACCGCTCGGGCGTCGCCGTGAGCCCCAGCAGCTCGGTCGGCTCCAGGTGCTCGAGGAGCCGGCGGTAGGTCGCGGCCTCGGCGTGGTGGAACTCGTCGACCACGACGACCTCGAACTGGTCGACCGCCAGGCGCTGCAGCCCGGCGGCGGACAGGCTCTGCACGCTCGCGAACACGTGGCGCCACCGGTAGGGGACCTCGCCGCCGACAGTAGAGCTCGCCGAACGCCCCGTCGGCGAGGACCTCGCGGTAGGTCCGCAACGACTGCTCGAGGATCTCCTTGCGGTGCGCGACGAACAGCAGCGACGGACGGCCCGGCATCCGGGCGTAGTCCAGCGCTGCGATGACGGTCTTGCCGGTGCCGGTGGCGGCGACCACCAGGTTGCGGTGGTGGCCGTGGGTCTCGCGCTCCACCCGGAGCCGGTCGAGGATGGCCTCCTGGTGCGGGTAGGGCCGGACCTCGAGCCCGCTGATGGTGCGGGTGACGGTGCCGCGCTCCTGCAGCCCGCCGGCGACGGCGAGGGCTCGGTCGAGCCGGTCGCTGGTCGCTGGTCCGGGTCGTACGTGACGAACGCGGGGTCGGCCCAGTACGTGTCGAAGGTGGCCTCGAACTTCGCGGTCAGCTCGGGGGTGTGCGAGCCCGCGAGCTTGACGTTCCACTCCAGCCCGTCGAGCAGGGCTGCGCGGCTGAGGTTCGAGGAGCCGACGTAGGCGGTGTCGTAGCCGCTGTGCCGGCGGAAGAGCCACGCCTTGGCGTGCAGCCGGGTCGACTGCGTCTCGTAGTTGACCTTGACCTCGGCGCCGAAGTCGCGGACGAGCCGGTCCAGGGCGGTCCGGTCGGTCGCTCCCATGTACGTCGTCGTGAGGACCCGCAGCGGCACCCCTCGCTGGTGGCGCGCCAGCAGCTGGTCCTCCAGCACGCGCAGCCCGTACCACTTGACGAAGGCGCAGAGCAGGTCGACCTGGTCCGCCGTGGCCAGCTCCGCGCGCAGCTCGGCGCCGAGCTTGGGGTCGGTGGAGGAGTTCGTCAGCAGTGCGGGGCGGGACAGCGGCACGGAGGGGCGGGTGCCGAGCAGGGTCCAGACGCCGGGTTGCTCCTGTCGCGCTACGGAAAGAGCTGCTGTGGACCGGGCTCGACCGTCGTCCCCGTCGAGCCCTCGGAGGAGTGCGTTGACCAGGGCCACCCGTTCAGCCGGGGGCACAGCCTCGAGGGCCTTGGTGACACGGCGGCCGACGTGGTCGCCGAGGGCCGAGGCCTGCTGGGCCTCGGGGACGTCGGCGGTGATGGCCTTCAGGTCGGCCAGCCGAGCGAGCAGGTCCCGGGTGAGGAGGCTCTCGTAGATGCCCTCAGGGAGCGTCCTCGGGTACCACGGCCGGCAGCTTGTCACGGGGAGCTTTCAGGCACGCGGCTTTCGCCGGGTTCAGCCCTTCGAGCTGCGAGTCAGCCTTCGCAGCGCCGCACGCGTCTCCGCGTCCGTCGAATACAGCACCGTCCCCTGCATGCCCCGAGTGAGCAGCACCTTGTAGGTGTTGCGCACCAGCCGGTCGAAGTCAGGGTCGCTCACCTTGTTCCGGTTCCGAAACTCAGGGTCGCGGTTGGCAGCACGCACGCTCGTGAACCGGCCGTCTCGCCACACCAGGTCCGGACCCAGGATCACGCCGCTCCAGTCGTACTCGAAGCCCTGTGCGGTGTAGACGCAGCCCACCTGGCCGAAGCCGCCGTCCTCGGTAGCCCACAGCGACGCCGGCGGCGCGTCCCCCACGCGGCGCTCGGCCTTGACGTTCCACGGCCTCGCCCAGCCTTCGACCCGCACGTCCGGGACGAGGGTGTCGTCGTCGCGCGGGTTGCTCCACGGCCAGCAGTAGCCGGCCGACATGCGGGCGGAGTAGCCGGCTTCCGTATGGCTGCGCAAGATCTGCTCCAGCTCCTCGGGTGCGTCGGCAACGACCACCTCGAAGCGGTCGTCCCCGGTCCACGGCTCAGCCGCACCGGGCGCAGTCCGAGCAGCTGCTGCACCCACTGGACGTACTCCTGGCTCCCGCCGCAACGGAACTGGTCGTCGAGGCTGATGTGCACGACGTCTAGGCCCTGGTCGGCGACGAACGCGTCGAGCACCTCGCGGGAGCCCATCTCCCCCGACCGCACCACCTGGTGCTGGTCGAGCAGGAAGACCGGCACCCGAGCGGCCGCGACCAGCTCGTCGATCTGGGGCCGACCTGTACGGAACTGGGCTCTGGTGTACCGGTTCACCGAGGTCTCCCGGATCCGGTGCGCCTCGTCCAGGATGAGCACGTCGAGGTCGTTGCGCCGCGCGTCCATGAACTGGTTGAAGTACTTGAACATCGATCGCACGTCGGGAGCGCGGTGACCGACGACCTTCCGGAGCGTCTGCGTGAACGACCGTGAACCGGTGGCGTGCAGGACGGTCCGCCCTCGGCGGGACAGCTCCCCCAGCAGCGACAGCGCGACGACGCTCTTGCCGCTGCCCGGCCCCCCGCTCACCACGACGACGCGCTTGCGGTCGGCCTGTCGAGACGCCTCGACGGCATGGAGGACATGGTCGACGGCCAGCTGCTGGTCGCCCACAAGACGGAACTGCTCGCGATCGCGGACCTCGTCGGCCGCCACCTTGAGCAGCTGGGTGCTCGGAGCGACCTGGGACTGCAGGAGGCGGTCGGCGTGGACTGCCCCCGAGACCGACGGCGCCAGGCGGCTGCGGAGGAACTCGTGGAACGCGCCCCGGTCCGCACCGGTGAAGAGGCGGCCCGCCGGGGACTCCGGCAGCAGGCGGAGGTCGGCGACCTTGCCGGGGTCGGTCGCGTTGTGCAGGTACGCCGCCCCCACCATGGCGTCGGGCTGGTCCTCCAGGACACGGAGGTAGTTGCGGAAGTAGTCGACGTAGCCGCCGACCTGTCGAACCGGGTGCAGCCGCGGGCCCCCGGGGGCCCCTGGCACCTCCACCAGCGTCGGGTCGCCCTCGAACGCGGACGCCTCGGTCCACTGCTTGAGCTCGACCACCACGTAGGACGACTCACCGGTCTGTGGGTGCACGCCAGCCAGGACGACGTCGGCCCGTCGTGAGGTGAGCGGGAGGGGGTGCTCCAGGAGCATCTCGACCTGCCCCAACCCCGCGTGGACGAGGTCGCGGCCAGCACCGGGAGACTCGCCCGCCAGGAGCGCTGCTCGCTCACCCCGGCCCTGGCCCCGGCCGTGTGCAGCATCTGCACCAACAACCGCTCGACCACGGACTCCGGGTCCTCGGCGGCGAGGGCAGCCGCGGACGTGCCGGTAGAGCGACACGGACGGACCCCCAGGGCAGCACGAATAATCGTGCGGGTGGGGGCATGTCCTGTGCCGCCGGTGAGGGCGACGGAAGCCGGTCGGGCCGCGACGCAGACCCTACGTCGTACCGGTGGCTGTGTGCGCGTGGAACGCTTGGAGCCGTGGGCGACTTGAGTGCCATCACCGAGGCCATGCGCCGGTTCTCGGACGACCGTGGCTGGAGCCAGTTCCACGACCCCAAGTCTCTGGTCCTCGCCCTCGTCGGCGAGGTGGGAGAAGTGGCCGAGCTCGTGCAGTGGCTCCCGGCCGAGAACGCCACCAAGGCGCTTCGGACCGCGCCGCTCAGCGACGCCATGTCGTCAGAGCTCGCGGACGTCCTCCTGTACCTCGTCAGGCTGGCCGACGTGCTCGGGGTCGACCTGGCCGGGGCCGCGCTTCACAAGCTGGCGAGCAACCAGCTGAGGTTCCCGGTCGAGCAGGTTTTCGGCGCGGCCCCCGACCGTTCGCGCTCCGGGGCAGGAGACAGGCATCCCGGCCACCCCGTGGATCAGAGGTCCCACGAGGGTCCCCGGTAGCGGGAACCACCTGCGGCGACTGAGATGGCGGGCCGATGGTGACGAGCCCGCCCCGGAGCCGTCCATGTCTGGTCCAAGTCGGTCCCTGAGGACCGAGCCATCTCGTCGGCCCAGGACGCCGGTCGCGTCGGTGCTCGTGCTGCTCGTGCTGCTCGTCCTCGCTGGCTGCAGCAGCGGCGTCCGGGTTGCCAGCACCACCGCCGACGACCTCGCCCGCATCGGGCTGACAGCGTCCGACTCACTGGTCCTCGCGACGGATGACGTGGAGCGCCTTGCTCTCACCGCCCAGGTGGAGCCCGCCATCGTCGAGAATGTGGTCACCACCACGCCTAGGTCCACGTGGAAACGGATCACCGGGGCCGCCATCGGAAGGGAACGGCGAAGACGGCCTGCGACGAGGTCCTCGGCGGCACCCCCGTCACCCCAGAAGGGCTGGCCCCGAACATCCTCGCCAACGCACCTACGGCGCCGGCCTACGACGCGGTCAGCACCTTCAATGACACCGTGGCACTCGCCTCCGAGCTGAACGTCGCCCTCCTGCAGGGTGTTGAGGGACGGACGGCCGTCGCCCTGTTCTGCTACGCCGCCCAGCTCTGAGCCGTCAGCGCCTCACACCTCCGTCGCCAGCAGCTCCCCCAGCGCCTCGTCCACCGCGGCCAGGTAGGTCGGCTCGAACCTGAAGAGCCCGAAGTGCCCGGTGATGCTCCCCGGCACCGCAGCTGGCTGCAGGGGATCAGCACCTGCTGGGCTCGCAGTCGCGCGGCGGGAAGAGCATGTCCTCCTCGATCGGCAGGACGAACGTCTTCGGCGTGATCCGCCCGAGCGGCGCGGCCAGGCCCCCCGGGTGTGGCGGGCGACGTAGCCCCCTGGGAGCAGATTTCCGTTTGACGCGCGGCACCCGGTTCGGGTCCTGAGGCACGAGACAGTAGACGGCGTCCACCACATCGTCATGGAAGAGGTCCCCCGTGCCCGATGACGAGACCTGGCAGCCGGACGAGCAGCAGCGCCGGCGCATCGCCGAGGCGCGCGCCGCACGCGCCCGACGCGCGGCCGTGCCCGCCGACGAACGACGGGTCGTCGACAACCCGGCCAAGTACGGATTCGCCGTCGGGTTCGACAGCTCCGGTCCTCCGTTCCCGCTGACGGAACCAGGGTCCGACGCCCCGCCCGAGGACGTCCCGCCGCCGGACGGGGAGCCCGCCGACCGCTGACGGCGCACACCGGCGTCCCGCGCAGACGCGGACGAGCGTGCAGGGAGGCACACGGTCACCCCGACCGGTTCCAGCGCGCTGGGGATGCCGCGTCGGTATCACCGGACGCGCCCTGGACCGAGCGGCGCGCGGCCGCCCGGCACGGCACGATCGCGGTCGTGACCGACCTCCCGACCGCGCACGCCCTGGACGTCGCCGCCCTGCGCGCGCACTTCCCCCAGCTCGCCGACCGCACCGCGTACTTCGACGGGCCGGGCGGCACCCAGACCCCCGACGTGGTCGCCGACGCGGTCCGCGACGCCCTGCTGGCGCCGCTGTCGAACCGGGGCACCGTGAACCAGGCCGCCCGCAACGCCGACGTCATCGTCCGGGGCGGGCGGGCCGCGCTCGGCGACCTGCTCGGGGTGCCGGCCGACACGGTGGTGCTCGGGCGCAGCGCCACCGAGCTGACCTTCCAGCTGGCGCGCACGCTGTCGCAGGGCTGGGGTCCCGGCGACGAGGTGGTCGTCACCCGGCTCGACCACGACGCCAACATCCGCCCCTGGGTGCTCGCGGCCGAGGCCGTCGGCGCGACGGTCCGCTGGGTCGCCGTTCGACCCGGCGACCGGCGAGCTCGACCCCGCCGAGGTGGCCGCCGTCGTCGGCCCGCGGACCCGCCTGGTCGCCGTGACCGGGGCGTCGAACCTCATCGGCACCCGCCCGGACCTGCCCGCGGTCGCCGCCGTCGCGCACGAGGCCGGGGCGCTGGTGCACGTGGACGGGGTCCACCTCGCTGCGCACGCCGCGGTCGACGTCGCCGCGCTGGGGGCCGACACCTTCGTCTGCTCGCCGTACAAGTTCCTGGGCCCGCACCACGGCGTGCTCACCGGCCGGGCCGGACCTGCTCGAGGAGCTCCGCCCGGACAAGCTGCTCCCCAGCTCCGACGCCGTCCCGGAGCGCTACGAGCTGGGCACCCTGCCGTACGAGCTCGTCGCCGGGACCACCGCCGCGATCGACCTGCTGGCTTCCCTGGCGCCGGCCGCTACCGAAGGCGACCGCAGGGCCCGGCTCCTCGCCGCGATGGCGGTGCTCGAGGAGCACGAGGACCGGCTCCGCGAGCGCATCGAGACCGGTCTGCTCGACCTGGGGCTACCGTCTGGTCGCGCGCCGCGTCCCGCACCCCGACGCTGCTCGCCGACCTCGGCGGACCGTCCGGCCGCCGACCTCATGCACGCCCTGGCCGCGGCCGGGGTCAACGCCCCCGCGGGGCACTTCTACGCCCTGGAGGCCAGCCGCTGGCTCGGCCTGGGCGACGAGGGCGGGCTGCGGATCGGGGTGGCGCCGTACACGGACGACGAGGACGTGGACCGGCTGCTCGGGGCGCTGGCCGCCGCGCTGGGCTGAGGCCCGCGGCGTCGCGGGGCCTTGTGTCCGGGGTCCGGCGCACCCTCCCGGGATGAGCCGCACCCCGTCCGAGCGCACCTGCACCTGCGGCTGCGCGGTCCGCGACAACGCCGTCCTGCCCGCGACCGCGCTCCGTCCAGCGCTGCGCCCGGACCCGTCGCCCGGGGCGGTGGCCGCCCGCCGGAGGCCGGTCGCGCGCGGCTGCACGTGCCGGCTCTGCCGGCCGGGTCGTGACAGCAGCGCCCCGGACGACACCGGCGGACCGGTCCTGCGCAACGTGCGGGCCGCCGGCTGGCACCTCACCGGGGTGGGCGCGAGCGGGGACGACCCGGCGTTCGTCTACACGGTCGGGCTTGGCCACCGGGCCGGCCACCCCGAGCTGCTGATGTCGGGACAACCCCTCGCGCTCATGGCGCAGGTGCTCAATGACGTCGCGGAGCGGGTGGTGGTGGGCGGGCACCGGCTGGCCGTGGGGACCGTGGTGGAGGGCGCCCTCGCCTGGCACCCCCTGGTGGTCGACGAGCTCACCCCCGCCGCGGCGGACGAGACGGTGCGGCTGTCCTCGTGGTTGCACCGCCGCCCGCCGCGCGCGCTGCAGCTGGTGTGGCCGGACGCCCAGGGCGTGTTCGGGTGGCAGCCGGGCGGGCGCGACACCTCGGCGGAGCAGCCCCCCGGGTGGCGTGCCCCGGCCGTGCCCACCGACGGGGTGGCCGCCGACCCCGGCTGGCAGCTGGGGACGCCGGCCGAGCACCTCGCGGCCGCCTGCCGCCACGTCGTGCTGGACGGGGAGAGCCCGATGACGGTGATCCACGCCCGCACCCGCGGCCGGACGCAGTGGGTGCTGGTGTGCGGCCGAGACGACCGGGAGCACGACCACGACGAGGACTGGGCGCACCAGCACCTCGCGCACGCGGTCCGCGGCACCCCGTCGCTGCGCGGGCTCGACCTGGCCGAGGGTGAGGCGGCGACCCGTCGCGGGCCGTCGGCCCCCTGGCGACGGTTCTGGTTGTCGTGAGATGCGGGACGGACATGTCGCGCGTCGAGACAGCAGAAAGCCCGCGGACCTGATGGTCCGCGGGCCCTCCACGCTGGCCGAAATCAGCGGAGCGTCACCACAGCACGCTCGCTGGAAAGGAAGCCGGGCGACAGCTCGAGGCGATTGAGCTGAGCACCGGCGGGCACGTCGAAGACGACCGTGGCGGTGACGGTGTTCCCGGGGTTGATCTCCTCCAGGAACGCGTCGTTGTCAGGCAGGTAGATGGCGGCCTCGCCGTCGGCGCTGTACTCAGCCTCGCCGAGGTACCCGGTGACGCTTGAGCTGTCGAAGAGGAAAGGCTCCGTGCTGCCATTGAGGACCGTCACACCGAAGAAGCAGTAGGTGCCCTGCGCCGTCACGCCGAAGTTCTCGTCCCCGACCGAGGTGGCGCCGCACTCCTCGGAGTTGACGGTGAAGGTGACGTCGCCGACTGTGGCCGGCTGACCCACGCTGACCGCTACCTCCTCGGTGGCTGCCGCGTCGGCGGGAGCCGAAGGAGCCAACGCGTCCGCGGACGCCTCAAGCTCCGCCATGTCCTCCTGGAACTGATCGCCGGCCGCATCGAGCTCAGTCGCAGCGTTGTCGGCGGCGCTCGCGATAGTGGCGATCACGGCAATGGCCACGACGCCTGCCAGCAGCGACACGACCAGTCCGGCGATCGCGAGGCCGCGCCCGTTCCGCTTGCCCTTGCCCGTCCTCGTGATGCCGACGATGCTGAGGATGAGCCCGACCGGCCAGAACAAGAAAGCGAACACCAAGCCCAGGACAGACACGGTGTCGGTGCCCTGAGGGGCGTGCGCCGGGGCACCGTAGGGGGTGGGGTCACCGGCGGGGCCGGGCTGGGTGGCCGGCGGGTACTGCGTAGACATGGGTATCTCCTGCTCAAAGGACTGCTGTGGACGGGACCAGAGGCGAGCGCACGCTGGCAGCACGGCTCGACCCTCGTTCGGCCCCCCGCTCGCGCCAGTCGGCACGCACCCCTCACCCCGGGGAGAGCATGCCGGGCGGCGGGAGGGCGGATAGTCCGGTTGAGCGCACCGTTACCGTTTTGTGTCTTAGGGCAACGCACCCGCGGAGAGTGCGGGACGGGGCAGCCGTAGGGGTGCCACCGTGATGTCCATGGGGTTGTCGGGTGGGTCACCAGGGCCCCTGTCGCTGATCGACGACCCGACCCCGATCTGGGCCGTAGTCGTCCTGGCCTTTCTCGTGCTGTGGGGAGCGGTTCGTCGGGCCACCCGACGACCGCCCTCCCGGCGTACCGGCGGCCGGCCGACAGGGCGGGCCGTCCGGACCCGGCCGGAGACCGGGGACGTGTGGTGGGCGGAGGTGCCGTTCGAGGACGGCACCGGCAGCAAGGACCGGCCCTGCGTCGTGGTCGAGACCCACGGGCGCCGGTGCGTGGTTCTCTACGTGACCAGCACCGACAAGACCGGCCGGCCGGGGTGGCTGGCCATGCCGCGGCAGGGCTGGTCACCGAGGCCCGGGACGAGCTGGCTGCGCACGGACCGGCGCGTGGTCCTCGACGCCGAGCAGATGCGCCGGTACGCGGGGCCGTGCCCGCCGTCGGTCCGGAAGGCGCTCGGGGTCTGAGCGGGGCCCGACCGCGCCCAGACGCGACAGTTCAGCGGCGCGCGCACACCGCCGCCGCTCAGCGGCTGGTGCGCTTCATCCGCCGCGGGAAGGGCGTCTCGCCCCGGGCGAGCATGGCCACGTTGGCCCTGATGCGCTTGGCTCGGGTCTCCGGGCGGACCGCCGAGGTGACCCGGTGCAACACCGCGTACCGGTTCTGGGCGTCGAGCTCGTCGAACAGGGCCTTCGCGGCGGGCTCGTCCTCGAAGGCGGCGGCCAGGTCGTCGGGCACCTGGATGGACGCCGGGCCCTCGTAGGCGGCGGCCCAGCGGCCGTCGGCCTTGGCCCGCTCGACCTCGGCGATGCCCTGCGGCTGCATCCGCCCCTCGGCGGTGAGCTTCTCGATGTAGCCGACGTTGCGGGCGGACCAGATGCTCCGAGCCCGCCGCGGGGTGTACCGCTGGCGGTAGATCTGCTCGTCGATGCTCTTGGCCTGCCCGTCGATCCACCCCTGGCACAGCGCCTCCTGCAGCGCCTGGGCGTAGGTGAGGCTCGTGGGGGTGGTCGTGCCCTTCTTCGCCAGGGTGAGCCAGACCCCGGGCTGGTGGTCGACGTTGTCGGCCAGCCACTCCCGCCACGCGTCGACGTCGGGGACCGTCAGCTCCTGCGCCTGCTCCGCCACGCGGTCAGCCTCCCGCCCGGGTCCGACAACCGGGCACCACGTCCGGGCAGGGCGCCGCGGGACGACCGCCGCCGCGCCTCGGCCGGGAGAGCGCCACGGCCGCGGTCACCGGCGCGGCGGGAGCGCCGGGGCCGACCGGTCGGGCCGAGTCCGCCACTCCGGCTCGGGCACCGGCTCGGCGGACGCGAGCGCCTCGAGCACCAGACCGACGGCGGCGTCGAGCTGCGGGTCCTCCCCCGCCGCCCACGCCTGCGGCGGGTGCGGTACCTCGACGTCGGGGTCGACGCCGTGGTTCTCGATCCCCCACCCCTCGGCCCGCATCCAGAACCCGTACCGGGGCTGGGTGACCGAGGTCCCGTCGACCAGCGTGTACCGCCCGTCGATGCCGACCACCCCGCCCCAGGTCCGCGTCCCTACCACCGGGCCGAGGCCGAGCGTGCGGAACATCGACGTGCCGATGTCCCCGTCGCTGCCCGCCCACTGGTTGGTCACGCAGACCAGCGGGCCGCGCGGGCGCGTCGCTCGGCCAGGTCTCCTGCGGCGGCGTGGCGGCTCACGGTCTGGGCGCGGACCCGGCGGGCCAGCTTCTCCAGCACGAGCTCCGACAGGTGACCGCCGCCGTTGGCGCGCAGGTCGACGACGAGGCCCTCGCGGCGGACCTCGCTGTGCAGGTCGCGGTGCAGCTGCGCCCAGCCGCTGGCCACCATGTCCGGGACGTGGAGGTAGCCGACCCGGCCGTCCGTCGCCTCGTGCACCGCGCGCCGCCGGCCGGAGACCCAGTCGTGGTAGCGGACGGGCCGCTCGTCGGCCAGCGGCACGACGACCACCCGGCGTGGCTCGCCGCCGTCGGCAGGCAGGATTGTGAGCTCGGTGGGCCGGGACGCGGTCCCGACGAGCAGCGGGCCGGGCCCGGTGCCGGCATCGACCGGGCGGCCGTCGACGGCGACGACGGCGTCGCCCTCGCCCACCCCGACGCCGGGAGCCAGCAGCGGCGAGCGGGCGGCGACGACGCTGGGCTCGCCGGGCAGCACCCGGGCCACCCGCCACGTGCCGTCGGGGTCGCGGGCGAGGTCCGCGCCGAGGTGCCCGAGCCGCAGCGCGGCTCGACGGGCCGGGGCGGCGGGGTCTCGTAGGCGTGCGAGGACCCGAGCTCGCCGACCGTCTCCCACAGGATCTCGGACAGGTCGTCGCGGGTGGCCGCCCGGTCGACCAGGGGCCGGTAGCGGCGCAGCACCTCGTCCCAGTCGACGCCGGCCATGTCGGGCACCCAGAAGTGGTCCCGCATGAGCCGGCCCTGCTCGTCGAACATCTGCCGCCACTCGGTGGCCGGGTCGACCACGACCCGGACGCGGCCGAGGTCGACCGTGACGGCGGACTGCGTGTCGTCGGCGGGCACCTTGCGGTCGGCGGGCAGCAGCCGCAGCCCGTCGTCGCCGCGGACGAGCACGCGGGTGCCGTCGCCGGACACCCAGGCCCCGCGCACCCCCTCGACGAGGGTCTCGACGGTGCGGGTGCGCAGGTCGAAGCGGCGCAGCGCGGCCTTGGGCTCGTCGTCCGGGGCGCGGCGGGACTCGCCGAGCTCCCCGGCCAGCGGCGGCTCCCGCCACAGCAGGCCGTGGACGGCCGCCTGCAGGTCCTCGTACCGGCCGCCCGGCACGGGCAGCGGCACCGCGCGGGCGAGCAGGCCGTCGACGTCGACCACCGTGGGGGCGGGCGCGGCGGGGGTGGCTCCGGGGTCAGCGGCAGCCGGAGGGTCGACGACCGGGCGGCCGTCCACCGACGGGTCCAGCGGGGAGGGGGTGGTCGCGGCCAGCGGCAGCAGGTAGGGCCGCTGGGCGGCGACGAAGGCCATGTCGAAGGCCATCGCGTCGTAGACCGGGTCGAAGGTCCGCACCGAGAGGAACGCGAGGTGCAGCCCGTCGTCGGTGAACACCGGGTCGGTGTCGACGAAGCGCAGCGGGGTGGCCTCGACGACCCGCGCCGGGCCGCCGCCGTCGGGCGCAAGCTCGGCCAGGCGGAGCTGACGGAGCGGGTGCGTGCCGGGGTGGGACCAGGCGAGCCAGCCCGAGCACGGCGAGAACACGAGCCCGGTCGCGTCGCTCTCCAGCCCCTCGGCCAGGACGACCGGCTCGACCTGCTCGTCCGGACCGTCGGGAGCGTCTGGGCCGTCGGGACCGTCGCCGGCGAGGTCGACGAGCAGGACCCGGCCGTCGTGGCTGGCCACCGCGGCCCGGTGCCCGTCCGGCGACACGGCCAGGTCCAGCACCCGGCCCAGCCGTCCGGCGGCGAGACGGCGCGGCGCCGACGACCCGTCCGCCGGCCCCAGCTCCAGCGCGTCGTCGCCGGGGGCGTCGGTGACCCGGAGCACGAGCGGCCGGTCGTGGTCGGGGACCTCGCCCGGCGTCGGCAGCACCCGGGGCAGCCGCACCCGGACGCCGGGCTCGTCGGCGACCGCCCGGACCGGCCCGTCGCGGGAGGTCAGCCAGCGCAGGGTGCCGCGCACCTCGACGGCCGCGGCTCGCCCGGTGCGGTCCACGGCGACGTCGCCGAGCGCCTCGGCCACGTCGACCGGGACGGGACGACGTCCGGTCCGGGTGCCCGGCAGCACGACGTCGAGCCGTCGGGGGCCCGCGTCGGGGTCGTCGAGGTCGTCGAGGAGATAGAGGTCGCCGTGCGCGGCGTGGACGAGGCGGGTGCCGTCGCCGGACAGGGCGCGGGCGTACCGGTCGGCGTGGTCGCTGTGCCGGCGCAGGTCGGAGCCGTCGGCGGCGACGGAGTACACGTTGCCCCAGCCCTCGTGGTCGGACAGGAACGCCAGCCGGTCGCCGGTCCACACCGGGTCCTCGAGCTGGCCGTCCACCTCGGCGAGGAAGCGGTCGAAGCGCCCCTCGCCGGTCGGGTCGAGCCAGAAGCCGGCCGATGGTCCCGCCGCGGTAGCGCTTCCAGGCGGCCGCACCGCGCCGGTTGCCGTCGGTGGCCACGACCGTGGCCCCGCCGGGGCGGGCGGTCCAGCCGGAGACCGGTCCGAGCGGCAGGCGGCGGGCCGGACCGCCGTCGACGGGCACGGCGTAGGCCCACGTCACCCAGCGCGACGCCTGCCCGGCCGGGGTCGCCGCGACCACGTGGTCGTCGTCGAGCCAGCCCAGCACCCGGGTCACGTCGTCGCCCCAGAACGTGAGCCGGCGCGCGCCGCCGCCGTCCAGGTCGGCGACGTGCACCTCGGGCGGCCCCTCGCGGCGGCTCGTGAACGCCACCCGGCGGCCGTCCGGGGAGAGGTGCGCGAAGGCCACCGGCGCCCGGTCGGCGGTCAGGGGCCAGGCGCGCCCGCCGTCGGTAGGGGCGGCCCACACCTCGTCCTCGGCGACGAAGGCGACGACGTCGCCGCGGACGGTGGGATACCGGAGATACGGGGCAGCGTCGCTCACCCCGGGGAGCCTACGAGCGGACCGGGCAGAACCCCAGGGGGTTCTGCCCGGTCGGCTCGAGCCGCACCTCAGCGCTGGGCGAGGTCGACCCCGGCCCGCCCGGCGACGACCTTGATGAGGGCCGAGGCGTTCTCGTCGCCGTAGCCGGCGTCCATCGCGCCGGCCAGCGACGACGCGACGACCTCGGCGGTGGGGACGGCGGCGCCGACGCTGCCCGCGAAGGCCTTGCACCAGGCCGACGTCCTTGACCATGAGGTGCAGGGCGAAGGCGGGCGAGTAGTCGTCGGCCAGGACGCCCGGCCCGACGCCGTCGAAGATGGGCGAGCGGAAGTCGGTCGCCGCGAAGACCTCGAGCACCCTGCTCAGGTCCAGCCCGGCGGCCCTGGCCAGGCTGAGGGACTCCCCCAGCACCTCCAGCTGGGCGGCGACCACGAGGTTGCCGACGAGCTTCATCCGCGCGCCGGAGCCCTGCGGGCCGATGTGGTGCACGCTCTCGGCCACCGCGTCGAGCACGGGCCGCACCCGCGCCAGGACGTCGGCGTCGCCGCCGACGACGACCCACAGGCCGCCGGCGGCGGCCTCGCCCTTGGAGCCGAAGACCGGCGCGTCCAGGAACGGGACCCCGCGCGCGGCGAACGCGGCCGCCTCCTCGTCCGACAGCTCCGGGCTGATGGTCGACATGTCGACGACGACCTGGTCGGGGCGGGCGAGCGCGGCCACGCCCTCCTCGCCCGAGGGCGACCGCGCGGACAGCGGTGTCGTCGGACAGGCAGTACAGGACGACGTCGGCGCCGGACAGGGCGTCGGCGACGCTCGACGCGGAGGTGGCACCGAGGTCGGAGACGTCGGTCGGCGTGCGGTTCCAGACGGTGACGTCGTGGCCGGCCGCGGCGAGCGTGGCGACCATGCCGCGGCCCATCGTGCCGAGACCCAGGTAGGCGATGCTGGTCATGCGTGTCTCCTCAGGAGCGGGGGGTGGTGGTGGCGGTGCTGGCGGCGTGCCAGGACTCCAGGAACCGCAGGAACGCGGTGGCCCCCGGGTCCTGCAGGCCGATGCTCCGTTCCTGCAGCCAGGAGGCCCGGCCGCGTCGCGACTGCAGGGCCTTGGTGTCCACGACCGCCCGGCCGGCGGCCTCGATGGCCGCCTCGAGGCCGGCACGCGCCTCGGTAGCCGCGGCGAGCGCGTCGGCCGCCGGCATGATCGAGTCGAGGATCGTCTTGTCCCCGAGCTGGGTCTTGCCGCGCTGGGCGATGTTCTCGCCCGCCGCCCGCACGAAGCGGGCGGCGTCGGCGACGTCGACCTCCTCGGCGTCCGCCCAGACCTTGGACCCGGCGAGCAGGCCGCCGGCGACCAGCGCGGCCATGGTCGAAGGGTTGGCGTTGGCGAAGGCCTTGGCGCACTCGCGCGCGATGAGGCCCGGGGACGTGTCGTCCGGCAGCGCCTCGAGCGCGGCGATGACGGCTGCGGCACCGAGGGACACGGTGATGCCCAGGTCGCCGTCGCCCAGGGCCTGGTCCAGGTCGCGCAGCTCGTCGGCCGAGCCGACCAGCTCGGCCAGGCTGCTGCGGATGGAGGCGTTGATGTCGGGGGCACGCACTGCTCAGGACTCCTGGAAGAAGGGGGAACGGGCGGGGGCGTCGAGCAGCGCGAGGCGGGCGTCGTCGAGGGCGAGCAGCGAGATCGACGCGCCGGCCATCTCCAGGCTCGTCGCGTACTCCCCCACGTAGCGCCGCTCGATGGTGATGCTGCGCTCCGCGAGCAGCTGGTGCACCCGCCGGTACAGCACGTACAGCTCCTCCAGGGGGGTGGCCCCCATGCCGTTGACGAGGACGGCGACCCGGTCGCCCTCGGTCAGGCCGAGGTCCTCGACGAGGGCGAGGCAGAGGCGGTCGGCGATGGCGTCGGCGGTCTCCAGCGGTCCGCGGTGGATGCCCGGCTCGCCGTGGATGCCGATGCCGATCTCCATCTCCCCGTCGGGCAGCTCGAAGCTGGGCTGCTGCGTGGTCGGCAGGATCGTGGGCGACAGCCCGATGCCCATGGTCGCGGTGTGCTCGACGACGTCCTCGGCCACGGCGGCGACCTGCGGCAGGGAGTCGCCGCGCTCGGCGGCGGCCCCGGCGGCCTTGTAGGCGAAGAAGATGCCGGCCACGCCACGGCGGTCCGTCTTGCGCTCGTTGGGCTGGCTGGCGACGTCGTCGCGGCCGAGCACGGTGGCGGTCTCGATCCCCTCGAGCTCGGCCAGGTCGGCGGCGAGGTCGAAGTTGAAGACGTCCCCGCCGTAGTTGCCGTAGAGGTAGAGCACGCCCGCGCCGCCGTCCACGGCCTTGGTGGCCTCGAAGACCTGCTGCGAGCTGGGCGAGCTGAAGACGTTGCCGATGGCGACGCCGGAGCAGAGGCCGGCGCCCACGTAGCCCTTGAACAGGGGCAGGTGCCCGGACCCGCCGCCGGTGACGATGCCGACCTTCCCGGCGACCGGGGCGTCGGCGCGCACGAGGATGCGGCGGTCGTCGCCGGGCACCTTGAGCAGGTCGGGGTGGGCGAGCAGGATGCCGTCGACGAACTCGTCCACGAACGCGCTCGGGTCGTTGATGATCTTCCTCATGGTGTCCCTCCGGGATGCGGGCGGAGCAGGTCTGGGTGGTGCCGGGGCCCCGTCACGGCGCGGCGGCCTCGCGTACGGTGGCCTCGGCGGTCTGGGCGTCCGTGCGGGGCCGTCGGCCGCGGCGGCGCCAGCGCACCTGGTCGCTCACCATCACCGCGATGAGGATGACGCCCTGGGCGATGGCGTAGTGGTAGCTCGTCAGCCGGATCGCGGTGAAGCCGCTGGCCACGATCTGCAGGGTGAGGGCGGCCAGCACGACGCCGGCGACCGTGGCGAAGCCACCGTTGGGGTTGGTGCCCCCGAGGACGGCGATGACGATGACGAGCAGGACGTAGGAGGCGCCGTAGTCCGCGGACGCGGTGGGGTTGCGGGTGAGGAACAGCACGCCGGCGACGCCGCCGAGCAGCCCGGTCAGCAGGTAGGTCCTCATGAGGACGGACCGGCTGTCGACGCCGGAGTACCGCGCGGCGACGGGGTTGGCCCCCTGCAGCTGGATCTTCAGCCCGACCGGCGTGCGGTTGACGAGCACCGCGACCGCGACGGCCACGAGCAGGAACACGAGGAACAGGACGGGGACCCCGGCCACCGTGGAGCGTCCCGTGGCGGTGAGCACCTCGGGCGAGCCGTACAGCACGCTCCCGCCGGTCCACACGATGGCCAGGCCGTTGAACACCTGCATGCTGCCGAGCGTGGCGAGGATGGGCGTGATCCCCAGCCGGGAGACGAGCAGGCCGTTGACGAGCCCGCACGCGAGGCCGACGGCGGCGCCGACCAGGACGAGCAGCGGCGCGCTCTGCTCGGCGCGCGCCGGGTCGGAGGCGGCGATCGCGGAGAACGTCATGGACATGCTGATGGCGGACAGGTTGGCCACGGCCACGAGGGAGAGGTCGATCCCGCCGGTGAGCATGGCCAGGGTCATGGCGAGGGCCAGCACCCCGATCTCGGGGGTGGCGACCATGATGTTCTGCAGGTTGATGGGGTTGAGGAACACCCCCGGCCGCTGGACGGCGAAGAACGCGAAGGCCACCACCAGCAGGACCGCCATCCGGCTGAGCCGGCGGTCGACCTGGAGCCGGCCGACGAGCGCCGCGACCCCGCGGTCGGGGGCGGCGGGAGACCCGGGCTGCGGGTCGGCGGTGCGCACGGGTGCGCTCATGCGGGGACCCCCTGCTCGTCGTGGGCGTGCACGGTGGTCGCGGAGCGCTTGGCGGCGAGCGCCTGCACGCCCACGCCGACGACGAGGAGCAGGCCGACCGCCGTCCGCTGCCAGGCGCTGGGGACGCCGGCGAGGATGAGGCTGTTGTTGATGACCTGGACCAGCAGGACGCCGAGCACGGTGCCGAGCACCGAGCCGCGCCCCCCGAAGATCGACGCCCCGCCGAGGACGACGGCGGCGATGATGTCGAGCTCGCCGCCGACCAGGTCCTGCGGGCTGGCGCTGCGGCCCATGATGACGAAGACCAGCCCGCCGAGGGCCGCCATCATCCCCACGAGCACGTAGACCATGAGCTGGGTGCGCGCGACGCGGAAGCCGGCGCGACGGGCGGCCTCGGGGTCGCCGCCGATGGCGTAGACGGCCCGCCCGAACATGGTCCGTCCGAGCAGCCAGGCCACGAACAGGCAGAGCAGGACCGGCGGGACGACCATGGCCGTCAGGCTGGTGCGCCGGTCGCCGACGGTCAGGGTGACGAGGTCCGTGGTGGACAGCGCGGCCATCGGCGCGGGCAGGTTCGCGATGTAGGCCGCGCCCACGTAGGTGAGCAGGACGCCGCGGAAGATGCCCTGCGTGCCGAGGGTGACGATGAGCGTCGGCAGCCGGAAGCGGGAGATCACCGTCCCGTTGACCAGGCCGAGCAGCGCCCCGATGACCAGCGCGCACAGCAGCGCCCCGACGATCCCCAGGCCCAGCGGGTCGCCCTCGGTGAGCAGGACGGTGGAGTAGGCCGCGAACACGGCGACCGCCGCGAAGGAGACGTCGATCCCGCCGGAGACGATGACGATGAGCACCCCGAGCGCGAGCACGACCGGGACGATCGAGCTGCGGACGACCGCGAACAGCGTCGACACGGAGAAGAAGGCGGGGTTGGCGAGGGACATCCCGATGACGAGGGCCACGAGGATGACGAGCAGGACGCCCTCGTTGTTCGCGCCGCGGAACCGGCTCATGCGGCCATCCTGTCCAGGATCGTGGCGACCTCGACGTCGGCTCCCGTGAGGGTGTGCGCGATGCGTCCCTGACGGACGACGAGCACGCGGTGGCAGCTGGAGACCAGCTCGGGCGCGTCGTCGGAGATGACGACGACCCCCATCCCGCGGGCGGCCTCCTCGCGGAGGAGGCCGAGGATCTCGGCCTTGGAGCCGACGTCGACGCCGACGGTGGGGCCGTTGAGCATGAGGACCGCGGGACGGGTGGCCAGCCACTTGCCCAGCACGACGCGCTGGGCGTTGCCGCCCGAGAGCGAGCGCACCGGGGCGCCGACGTGGGGGGCCTTGATCCGGAGGCGGGTGAAGAGCCCCTGGATCGTGCCGCGGATCCGGCGGGAGTCCAGCGTGCCCCAGCGGGTCCGGTGGGCCCGCAGCGAGCCGGCGATGATGTTGTCGGCGATCGACCGGTCCATGAACAGCCCCTGCGACAGCCGGTCCTCGGGCACGTAGCCGATGCCTGCCGCGACGGCGTCGTCGATGGAGCGCAGGCGGACCGGCCTCCCGGAGACCCGGACCGTGCCCTCCTCGCTCGGCAGCACCCCGAACAGCGACTCCGCCAGCTCGGTGCGCCCGGACCCGAGCAGCCCGGTGATGCCGAGGATCTCGCCCTGCGCGCAGGGTGAAGCTGACGTCGCTGTAGGCGCCGCGCAGGCCGAGGCCCTCGACCTCGAGCACGACGGGGGCGTCGGCCGGCAGGTCGCTGACCACGCGGGAGGTGTCGACCTCGCGTCCGGTCATGTGGGTGGCGATGCTCTCCCGGTCGAAGCCCGAGGCGGCGCCGGTGACGACGTGGGCCCCGGAGCGGAGGATGGTGAGGCGCTGGGAGACCGCGAGGACCTCGTCGAGCTTGTGGGAGACGAACATGAGCGCGACGCCGCGCCCGCGCAGGGTCTCCACGAGCGCGAACAGGCGGGCCACCTCGTGGTGGGTCAGCGCCGTCGTGGGCTCGTCCATGATGATGATCCGGGCCTCGTTCACCAGCGCCCGGCAGATCGCGGTCAGCTGCTTGTCCGCGACGGAGAGCCGCTCGACGTCGGCGTCGAGGTCCAGCGCGAGCCCGAGCTCGCGGACGATCGCCTCGGCGGCCGGGCGCGCGCCGCGCGGGGAGTAGAGGCGGCGCCGGTCCGCCACGGCGGCGGTGAGGACGATGTTCTCGGCCACGGTGAGGTTGGGGAAGAGGGAGAAGTCCTGGTAGATGACCTGGATGCCGCTCTTGATGGCGGCGACCGTGTGCATCGACCGGTGGGCGACGCCGTCGACGACGATCTCGCCGGAGTCCGGCTTCTCGGCCCCAGAGATGATCTTGATGAGGGTCGACTTGCCGCAGCCGTTCTCCCCGGCCAGGCAGTGCACCTCGCCCGGGAAGAGGTCGAGCGAGACGCCCTTGAGCGCGGCGACGCCGCCGTAGGTCTTGCGGATGTCACGGACCTGGAGCACGGGCACGGCGGCGCCCGGGGTCCCGGCTGTCACGGGGGTCCCGGCGGCTCCGTCGTCGCTCGGTGCGGTCATGGCTCGCTCCTCGGGCTGACGTCCGGGGCGGGCCCGTGGTGGGCCGCCCCGGACGGGGGGCGTGCGGGCGGTGCGGTCGGTCAGAAGTCGAACTCGGCCGCCTGGTCGGCGTCGGCCTCGACGGCGGCGTCACCGGCGTAGACGTTGTCGAAGCCCTCGACCTTGACCAGGGACTCGTAGCCCTCGATGCCGAGGTCGGTGCCCTCTTCGATCGTCCCGCCCTCGGCGAGGATCTGGGCGATCTTCAGCTGGGCCTTGCCGGCGAGGGCGGGGTCCCAGAAGAAGATCTTGTCGATCGAGCCGTCGGCCAGGTACTTCTCCGACGCCGAGGGGATCGAGGTGCCCATGACGCAGATCTCGTCCTCGAGGCCCGCCTCGAGCACGGCGCGGCCGATGCCGGGGACGTCGTTGCCCGCCGAGCCCTGGAACCCCTTGATGTCGGGGTACTTGGCCAGGATCTCCTTGGCCTTCTCGTAGGCCGCGTTCTCGTTGTCGGTGCTCTCGATCGGGTCCTCGACGCGCTCCATGTCGGGGAAGTCGGCCTGCTGGGTCTCGTAGGCCGCGCCCACCCACTCCATGTGGGTCTTGGCGGTGAGCCCGCCGACGAACTGCACGTACTGGCCCTCGCCGCCCATGCACTCGCCGAGGTTGGACATGATCTGCGAGCCGTAGGCGGCGTTGTCGAACGCCTCGATGTCGACGTCGACGTTCTCGATGCCGGACGCCTCGTGCGAGACGACGATGATGCCCTGCTCGCGCGCCTGGGCCAGGACGTTGGACAGCGCCTCGGGCGAGTTCGGGACCACGGTGATGGCGGTCGGGTCCTGCGCGACGAGGTCCTGGATGATCTGGATCTGCTTCTCGGGGCTGACGTCGTCGGCGCCCTCGACGCGGGCGTCCACGCCGGACTCCTCGGCGTACTCGTCCACCCCGACCGCCATGCGGTCGAACCAGGCGATGCCCTGGAGCTTGACGACGGTGACCATGGTCATGTCGGCCGCGGCGACGGCGTCGCCGCCGGCTGCCGCGGACCCGCCGGCAGCAGGCTCGGCGGTGGCGCCGCCGACCGATCCGCAGCCGGCGATGAGGGCGGCCGCGGCACCGGTGGCCACGACGAGGGCAAGTCTGTTGCGCATGTTCCGTCACTCCTTCGTGATCGACTGCACGATCGGCGGCTCTGAGGGTCGCTGCGTGCGTGCTCCGGTGAAGGTATGTGGCAGATCCGCGCTATGTCGAGCAACGACGAGCGGAAATCTCGCTGTTCGCGCAGAAACATGCGCGATATCGCGCAGAGCCGTTGCTACGCTCCGCCGAGACCCCTCACAGAGGAGAGACATGTCGCGCCGACGGGACATCACGCTGCTGCTCCAGGACCAGGGATTCGCGAGCGTCCGGTCGCTGGCGGGCGCCTTCGGGGTCGACAGCTCCACGATCCGGCGGGACCTGGAGAAGCTCGAGGAGCAAGGGCTGGTCGAGCGCACCCACGGCGGGGTCGTCCCGGTCCGGCGGGCGGAGCCCGAGGCCACCCCGCCCGGCCTGCACCTGGCCGAGAAGCGGGCCATCGGGGCGGCCATGGCCGAGCGGGTGCTGGAGGGCCAGACGATCATCCTCGACTCGGGCTCCACCACGCTGGAGGTCGCGCGCCACCTCACGCACTCCCGGCTGACCGTCGTCACCCACGACCTGCGCGTCGGCCTGGAGGTCGCGAGCAAGCCCTCGATCCACCTGGTCTTCATCGGCGGGGAGCTGCTGCCCAGCGGCCTGGCCATGTGGGGGCCGACCTCGGTCCAGCAGATCGAGAACATGCGGGTGAACGTCGCCATCTTCGGGGCCGACACCGTCACCGACGACGGGATCTTCTCCTCCTCCAGCTACGAGACCGAGCTCAAGCGCAAGATGCGCTCCGTCGCCGGCGAGGCGTTCTTCGTCGCCGACAGCTCGAAGTTCGGCCGCGAGGCGCTCTTCCGGGTCTTCGGGTTCGACGCCTTCACCGCCGGCGTCAGCGACGCGACGCTCGACCCCATCACCGCGGCGCGCTTCCCCGTGCCCATCATCCGGGCCCCGCTGCCCAGCGCGCCGGTCACGCTGCGGCGCCCCGTCGCCGCCCCTCAGGCCCGACGCGGCCAGGCGCGCTGACCGGGACGCGTGACCTAGGTTCGACGCATGCCGCTGCCTGTCGTCGTGTTCACCCAGGAGGGCCTCGACGCCCTGTCCGGCACCGAGGAGCTGGAGCCCCTGCTCGTCGACCGCGGGGACCGCGGCACCTGGCCCGAGCACGCCCGGGCCGTGGTCACGGCGGGCGAGTCCACCGAGGGCGTCCTCGAGCTGGTGCAGGCCGTGGACGGCGTCGAGGTGGTGCAGACCCTGTCGGCCGGGGTCGAGGCGTGGCTGGGCCGGCTGCCCGAGGGCGTGCGGCTGGTCAACGGGCGGGGCGCGCACGGCGGCTCGACCGCGGAGTGGGCGGTCACCGTGCTGCTCGCGCTGCGGCGCGGCATCCCGGGCTTCGTCCGGCAGCAGGACGCCCGCACGTGGACCGAGGTCGGCTCCCCCGGCCTGCAGGGCGCCCGCGTCCTCGTCGTCGGGGCCGGCGACCTCGGCGAGCAGACCCGGCGCCGGCTCGACGGCTTCGGCTGCGCGGTCACGCTGGTGGCCCGCACCGCCCGCGACGACGTGCGCGGCATCGACGAGCTGCCCGACCTGCTCCCGGACGCCGACGCCGTCGTCCTCGTCGTCCCGCTCACCGAGGCCACCCAGGGGCTGGTCGACGCCGCGTTCCTGGCCCGGATGAAGGACGGCGCCGTCCTGGTCAACGCGGCCCGCGGCCAGGTCGTCGACACCGACGCCCTGCTCGCGGAGCTCCAGGCGGGCCGGCTGCTGGCCGGGCTCGACGTCACCGACCCCGAGCCGCTGCCCGCCGAGCACCCGCTGTGGGCCGCGCCGGGCCTGCTGCTCACCCCCCACGTGGGCGGGCACACCGCCGGGTCCGGCGAGCGCGCGTGGGCGGTGGCGCGCGAGCAGCTGCTCATGCTGGCCCGCGGCGAGGAGCCGACGAACACGGTGGGCACGGAGTACTGACGTCGCGGGGCGGGGCTCCTCGCCCCGCCCCGCCCCGGCTCAGCCGCTCAGCGCAGCCCGCCCGTGACCATCGGGTTCGCGCTCTGCCCCGCCATCACGTACCAGGCGGTGGCCCCGACGTGCTGGACCTGGAAGTACCCGAACCCGAACCCGCTGTCGATGAGGCTCGACGCCGCGACCACGCCGGAGCCGGCGGGCAGCACCTGCCCGCCGACGTGCTGGCCCTGGCCCACCCGGGTCTGGGCGACGGCCACCTGGTCGAGGAGCCGCTTGGCGTCGCGGCGGTCGCCGCCGTCGCGCCGGTCGTCGTACGCGCAGGCCAGCTGCGCGGTGCCCTCGAGCCAGACGCCCTGCGGGTGGACCTGGATGCCGTTGTACTGCGCGGTCGAGGTCAGGCTGGCCGAGCTGAAGGTCACCCCGGACAGCCGGCACGCCGTCGGGCAGCTGGCTGGTCGGCTGGTCGGCGGTCGTCGGTGGTGGCGAGCTCGCGGGCGGCCCAGTCCACCGCGCCGGCGTACGCCTCGGTCCTGCAGCGCGAGCCAGCTCCAGGTCTGCGGGTCCAGCGGCAGCGGCTCCGGGTTGATCGTCGTGCCGTCGTTGCTGCCGGTGTAGAAGAAGCCGCTCGCCGGGCTCCCACACCCGCTCGACGAAGCCGCGGGCGTGGGCCGCCTGCTCCGACCACGCCTGGTCGCCGGTGGCGGCGGCGAGCTGGCCGAAGAAGGAGACGCAGTCGATGTTGTGCTCGGTCGACTTGTTGGGGACGGGCGCGTTCCCGCCCGTGACGCCGAAGGAGAACCCGCCGAGGCCGACCTCGGAGCGGGTGTTGGTGACGATCCAGTCCGCGATCCGCAGCGCGCCGGTCAGGTAGCGCCGGTCACCGGTGCGCTCGAAGAGCTGGACCAGGGCGATGCCGGGCCACGCCATGTCGCCGACCGCGGTCCCGAGGAAGCCGAACTGGAAGCCGATGTTCGCCGTCCCGTCCGGCAGCGCGAGCCCGTACGGCTGCGGGCTGCCGTCGTAGAACGTGTACGGACCGACGTTGTAGGCCTGCCGGAGCCGGCCGTCGTCGAAGCCGGGGTCGTTGTCCTGAGCGAACAGCAGGCCGTCACCGATGGTGCGGGCGAGGGCGACGTCGCCGGCCCGGCCGGTGAGGGCCGCGCACACCGCGAGCGCGTTGTCGTAGGTGAACGCCGTGCTGAACAGGCCGAGCTCGTCCGCGTAGCTCTGCGCCAGACGGGGGCCGTCGCCGTTGACCGCGGGGTAGGCGTCGGTCATCACCCGGAGGAAGTCGTAGGCCCGGGCCTGCAGCCGGGGCTGGGGCGGCGTCGCGGCGTGGGCGGCGCCGGCACCGAGGGTCGCGACCGGGGCCGCGACGGCGGCCGCCGCCCCGAGCCGGAGGACGCCGCGGCGGGTAGCACCTGCGGTGAGGGGGGTCTGGGGAGCGGGCACGAGCGGCCTCCTGGGGTCGACGTCGTCGTCGGGGTCACCCTGCGGCGTCGCGCCGCCCGTGTCAAAGGGCGCAGGTCACTCCGGCTCGTTCGCCCCGCCCAGCCGGTAGGGCGTGGTGACCCCCTCGTACATCAGGTGCGCCACCAGCCCCTGGGCCGCGTGCGGGAGGTTGTGGCAGTGGTCCATCCAGATGCCGGGGTTGTCCGCCACGAAGGCGAGCTCGTAGGTCTCCCCGTCGCCGACCTGCAGCGAGTCCACCCACCACGGGCTGCCCGTGGCCGCCACGCCGTCGCGGGACAGCACCACGGCGTGATGGCCGTGCAGGTGCATCGGGTGGGCGTCGCCGCTGCTGTTGGACACCGTCATCCGGACCACGTCCCCCTCCGCGACCACGAACATCGGCACGTCGGGGTAGAGCCGCCCGTTGACCGTCCACCACAGCCCGGGGCGGCCGTCGAGGAACCCCGGCGCGCGCCCGATCCGGTAGGCGAACCGGCGGTCGGCGTCGTCGGGGTCCAGGCCGAGCGGGGCGGGCGTGCCGTAGGACAGCGGGTCGACGTGCTCCGAGGGCCGCGGGACGGGCGCGGGGTCGGCCCCGTCCGGACCGAGGACGAGCGCGGCACCGCCGCCGACGTCGACCCGGGCGCCCGAGCCGTCGGCGGGCGTCTCGATCTCCAGGTCCGCCCGCGCGCCGGCGGCCAGCCTGACCGCCGCCCCCTCCACCGGTGCCGGGCCGACGACGTCGGTCCCGTCGATCGCGACGAGCCGGAACGGCGCCCCCGACACCCAGACCGAGGTCGCACCGTTGTCCGTGCCGACGACCCGGACCCGCACCGTCGAGCCGGGCGCCACGACGTGCCGCACGACCCCTGCCCGCCCGTCCACCGTGCGCACCCCGTCGTACTGGTGCACCAGCGCGACCACGTCGGCCGCGGGGTCGTCGCCGGCGGGCGTCCCGTCGTCGGGCTCCACGACGAGCGCCCCGAGCAGGCCGCGCCGGACCTGCTCGTGGGACAGCTGGTGCGAGTGGTACCAGTACGTGCCGGCCTGGTCGGCGACGAAGCGGTAGACGTGCTCTCCCCCGACCTGGACCGCGTCCTGGGTCACCCCGGCGACGCCGTCCATGGCCCCGGGCACGTCGACACCGTGCCAGTGCAGGGTCACCCCGCCCTCGACGGAGTCGTTGACCAGGCGCACCTGCACCAGCTGGCCCTGGACGACCCGGATCTCCGGCCCGGGCGACGTGCCCTCCAGCGTGTAGCCGTCGACGACCTGTCCCGGGGCGACCTCGAACGTCTGGGCCCGGGCGGTCAGGGTGACCTCGACGTCGGCGGGCCGGTCGGCCGGCGGGGCCAGCGCGTCCACCGACGTGGTGTGCCCGCCGTGCCCGTGGGCGCTGCCGCCCCCGAGGTCGACCACGCCCATGTCGTCGGCGGCGTAGCTCGCGGGCAGGAGGCTCGCCTGCCACGACCACGCCGGCAGCCCGACGACGGCCGCCGCCCCCAGCAGGGCGGCGGCCAGCGTGGTCCTGCGGCCGGGTCGTCGCACGATCAGGCCGTGCGGCTGACGACCGGGTCCTCCGCCGTGCCCACGGCTGCCCCTGCGCCGGCCCGGCGGGCCGCGTTCGAGGCCACCCCGAGCAGGACCAGCGCGTTGGCCCCGTGGAGCAGCCCGGCCAGCGGCAGGGCGCTGGAGAACATGCCGAGCAGCACCTGGACCACGACGAGGGCGAGCACCCCGGCGGCCCAGGCCGTGCCCCGCGGCACCCGGGCGAAGAAGGAGACGACGAGCAGGGCCAGGGCGACGAGCGGGACCAGGACGGTGCCGTTGATGCCGTGGACGGCGAAGCCCGCGACCTCCGGGAACAGGCTGTCCTCGCTCTCCATGGCGGCGGAGTCGAGGGTCCCCCCGTCGGCGACCCACGAGGTGAGCCCGGACACGGCCCAGGCGATGGCGGCCGCCTGGACGACGACGAGGAAGGCGACGAGCGACGCGAGCGCGCGGTAGGCGGTTCTCATGGGTGCACCTCTCTGGGGACGGGACGGCAGACCGGAGGACTGCCGGGGACGCTGGAACTGATCACGGCACCGGCCTGCGGCTGCCTGCGGGCTCCGGGACGAGCCCGACGGCGCGACCGGTCACGGCTCGTCCGAGCTCCCCGCCCTCCGCCTGCACGTCCGCCAGGAGCGCTGCCAGACCCTCCTGATACACGGCGGCGCCGCCAGGTCGACCATGTGTCCGGCCCCGGGCCTACGGTCCCCGGCATGGAGTGGGTGCTGGTCGGAGCCGTGGTCGTCGTCGTGGTGGTGTGGTGGCTGGGGCGTTCCCCGGCCGGGCCGCCTCCTCCGACGCCGGGCGCTGCCGCCCGGCCGGCGGGCCCGTCCGCCGCGGCCGGCGCCCCGGTGCTGGCCGCCGAGGTCCTGCGCCGGGCCACGGACCCGGACGACGCGACGGGCGCCTTCATGGACGGCTACGTCTCGGGGCGGTACGCGCAGGAGCGGGAGGACCTCGCACGACCGGCGGCCAGGAGCTCGTCCGCAGACCGGCCGGGCACCCGACCGGGGGCCGGCGACGGCGACGGCGACGGCGACGACGGAGCGGACGAGGACACCGACGAGGAGGCCGACGTGGACGGCTACGTCGACCCCGTCGCCTGGTCCCCGGGCGGCTGGCACGCGCGCCCCGACAGCTCCGACGACGACCGCCACGACCCCACGCGGCACGACGTCCACCACGACCCGTTCGACGACGACTCGTCCGACGACTGGTGACGTCCGGACGGCGCTCGCCCGGGTGCGCCGCCCCAGGTGCGCCTGCCCAGGATCTTCCCCTCCGCGGACGGCGGACATACCGTCCTCGCACCACCCCTGACGACGACGTCAGGACCTCGACCCCGAGAGGCCCCCATGAAGAAGACCGCCATCGGCGTCATCGCGGCCACCGCCGCGCTGCTCGCCTCCACCCTCCCCGCGGCCGCCATCACCAACGGCGTCCCGGACCAGGGCGAGCACCCGTTCGTCGGGCAGCTCCTGTTCTACGTGCCCGACGCCGTGGACCCGCGCTTCGACGAGCCCGGCTCCTGGTTCAACTGCACGGGAACCCTGCTCGACGCGACCACCGTGCTCACCGCCGGCCACTGCGTGTTCGGCACCGGCCGGGACGGCGAGCCCACGGTCCTGCCCGACGGCACGATGGACCCCGCCGGCGGCAACGACGTGTGGATCAGCTTCGAGGAGGTCCCCGACTACTCGATCCTGCCGCCCAGCAGCACCTTCGTGCCCGACGGCAACGACGAGCGCTACGCGGCGTGGTCCGCGGCGCTCGACGCGAGCAGCACGTGGGTCGAGGCGTCGGCCTTCGCCCACCCCGACTACGACGACAGCGCCTTCCTGCTGTACGACCTCGGCGTGCTCACCCTCGCCGAGGCCGCCCCCGCCTCGGCCACCGCCGACGGCTTCGGGCAGCTGCCCACGCTCGGGTACCTGGACTCCCTGGCCAAGGTCAAGGGCCAGACGTTCGAGCCGGTCGGCTACGGGCTCGAGCGCTCGGGCCCCAAGACGTCCGAGGGCGGCGACACCCGCCGCAAGGCCACCTCCACCCTGGTGAGCCTCAACGGGGCCTTCGGGTACGGCAAGGGCACCTCGGCCAAGTTCTCCAACAACCTGGGCACGAAGCACACCGGCGGCACCTGCTTCGGCGACTCCGGCGGCCCGATCTTCGCCGGGACCGACAGCAACGTCGTCGTCGCGGTCACGTCCTACGGCATCAGCTCCACCTGCACGGGCAGCACCGGCGGCTACCGGATCGACCAGGCCGACGACCTGGGCTTCCTCGCCACCTTCGGCGTCGGCCCTGACCCGGGCACGGGTGCGCTGAGCACCACGCACCCGCACCACCGAGCACGGCCAGCGAGGGCCTCCGTCCCCACCGGGACGGGGGCCCTCCGGCGCGCGGCACCGCCGTGTCAACCACTTTGCGCTCCTGCGCGTGGAAGGGGCATGAAGGCCACCGTCTCCCGCATCGTCGCTGCGCTGGCGCTCGTCGTGCCGGCCCTCCTGGTCCCTGCCACCGCGCAGGCCCACTCCGCCCCGTACTGCGGCATCCGCTGGGGCTCCCTCCCGAAGTCCTCCACGGCCGTCGTCCACCCCTCCTCCGCGCCGGGTGACCTGGTCGCCGTCCGGACCGGGCGGCACGACTGCTACGACCGGCTCGTCTTCGACGTCGACGGCTCGACCCATGGCTATCGGGTGAGCTACGTCGACCAGGTCACGTACGACGGCTCGGGCGACGTGGTCCCGACCGCGGGCGGAGCCCGCCTGCAGCTCACGCTCGGCGCCCCGTCCTACGACGACGAGGGCATGGCGACCTTCGCGCCGCCGGCCGGGCAGCGTCTCGTCGACGTCTCGGGCTACCGCACGTTCCGCGAGGTCACGTGGGCCGGATCCTTCGAGGGCCAGTCCGGGGCGGGGCTCGGGGTACGGGCCCGGCTGCCGTTCCGGGTGCTCACCCTCGACGGACCGGGCACCTCGTCCCGGGTGGTCGTGGACGTCGCCCACCGCTGGTGAGCCCCGGGGGACGTCGACCGGCCGCGCCTCGAGATGATGGTCCCGTGCCGATCGACGTCCTCCGCCGCACCGCCCCCGCCCGCCCGCAGCACCGCGCCGCCGCTGACCGGGTCCTCGAGGTCACCGCGTGGGCCGAGACCGCGACGCTCGTGGTGCTGCTGCTCAACATCGTCACCGTGCACGCCGACGCGGTCACGTCGACCGTCGGACCGCTGCACGGCGGGCTGTACCTGCTCTGCTGCGCCGCCGTCGTCGCGATGCGGTGGGTGCGCGGGTGGTCGTGGCTGGTCGTCAGCCTGGGACTGCTGCCCGCGGTGGGCGCGCTGGTCGCCCTCGAGTCGCTGCGACGAGACCGGCGGGCGGCCCGCACCACGGTCTGAGGAGCACCGACCGCCACCGGCGCCACAGTCTAGCGGGCACCGGTTGGCGGACACGGTCCTGGGACACGACCCGCCGCCCTCCCCCGACGACGTGGCCCGCGTCAGCGACCGTGGGCGCGCCGGTGCCGCGAGCAGCGCCGCGCAGGCACCCGCGTTCTTGAACGACCGTGCAGCCTGCACACCCGTTCGAGCATCGAGGTCCTCGCCCCGGCAGAACAGAGCCAGGGCAGGGCGAGCAAGCCAGGGCAGGTCGAGCCGCCGACAGGCAGGTCGGGCCACGGCAGGTCGGGCCACGGCAGGTCGGGCTACGGCAGGTCCGGCTATGGCAGGTCCGGCTGTGCGCCCGCGTGCTGGACCGTGAGCGCCGCCGCCTCTGAAGCAGCCCGCATCGCGGCCTCGGGCTCGTCGCCGAGGCAGAGCCGGGCGGCGAGGGTGCCGCAGTAGGTGTCGCCCGCCCCCGTGGTGTCGACCGGGACGACCTCCGGGGCGGCGACGTCGAGGGAGCCCCAGCGGGAGCCGCGAGGGCCGAGGGTGACCAGCAAGGACGACACCTCGACCTCCTGGGCCGCGAGCTGCGCGGCCTCGTGCTCGTTGACGACCAGCGGGTCGCACAGAGCCAGCGTCGCGGCAGGGACGGGTGCGTACGGGGCGAGGTTGAGCACGACCCGTGCGCCGCGCCCCGCGGCGCGCGACACGGCATCCACCACCACCTCGACCGGCAGCTCCAGCTGGAGCAGGACGACGTCCCCGGCGCCCAGGGAGTCCAGCCGCCCCAGGTCGTCGCCCGTCACCCGGGCGTTCGCGCCGGGGGCGACGACGATGGTGTTGTCGCCGTCGTCGTCGACGCAGATCACGGCGGTGCCGGTGGCCACCCCGGCCGTCGTGGCCACGCCGTCGGTCCCCACCCTCAGGCGCCCCAGGCGCTCGAGGTACGAGCGGCCGGCAGCGTCGTCGCCCACCCGGCCGACGAGCTCGCACGGCGCACCGGCGCCGGCGGCGGCCACCGCCTGGTTGGCGCCCTTGCCGCCGGGCCTGCGCACCAGGTCCTCCCCCAGCAGCGTCTCCCCGGTCCGGGGGTGACGGGGGACCCGCAGGACCAGGTCCTCGTTGAGCGAGCCGACCACGACCACCGTGCCCACTCCGCACCTCCTGACCGCCGCCCGGCACCGGCGCCGTCGGGTCGGCCCACGCTAGCCGCGGCACGCAGGAGGCCCCGCACCGTGACCGGTGCGGGGCCTCCGTGGAGCAGGTGGAGCGGGTCGTCAGCTGCGCGGCTTCTTGGGCGCCGGCACCGTGCGGATGGTGACCGACCCCTCGATCCCGGCCCCGGCGGTGGTGCGTCCGGTGAGCAGGAGCTGCGTGTCACCGTTGTCCACGCCGGTCAGCTGCACCTTGGCGGTGCACTCGAGGTCCCGGACCCCGTCCCGGTTGGCGTCCTTGACCGGCTTGCAGGAGGTCACGGAGTCCTCGGTCCCCGTGACGCCGAAGCGGAGGGAGTCCACCACGACGTCGGCCACGGGGTCGAAGCCCTCCTGGGACAGGATCGTCACCTCGATGGAGCCGCGGGCCTTGGGGTTGACGACCCCGCGTGCCGTCGCCTCGACCGTGATGTCCTCCGGCGCCGTCGGCTCGACGAAGACCGCGGTCGTCCGCGCCGGGACCGTGAAGGTCCCGTCGGCGAACGTCGCGCCCTTGACGACCGGGTCGGCCCCGCCGGCCTGGACCGGGCTGAGGACCAGCCCGGCGTCGGCCAGCTGCTCCGCCGTCCACACCTGCTCGGTGTCGGTGGCGTTGAACACCGTGACGATGCGGTCGAGCGAGTCGTCGACCGGCTCGCCGGCGGTGTCGTCGAGCTGCATGACGATGAGGCCGGGGACCTCGCTGCCGTCGAGGTAGGACAGCTTCTGCTGCACCTGCTCGGCGGTGGTCAGCGAGAACAGCGGCGACGAGCCGGCGACCGAGAGCAGGTCGCGGAAGCGCTCGACCGAGGCCTCGATGTCCGCCTGCGCCGGCTTGACGGCCGGGTCGGCGAGCAGCGGGGCCATGTACTGCCACTTGGACTGGTTGTCCGGGGCGGGCGGCAGGCCGACCCCGAAGTTGTTCGACTCGTAGGAGAAGTCGAGCGTGTTGAACCAGTCGCCGGAGTCGTAGCTGTTCCGGTCCAGGGACTTCGAGCGGAGCATGTCGGTCCCCGCGTGGAAGAACGACACCCCCTGCCCGAGCGCCACCGTGGACAGCGACAGCTGCTGCATCCGGACCCGGTCCTCCATCGCGCTGCCCTGGGGCAGCTTGAGGGCCAGGGAGTCGAACAGCGTCTCGTTGTCGTGCGCGGAGACGTAGAGGATGTTCTCCTGCGGGTCCTCGGTGTACCCGGCCGGGCTGCCGTTGTAGTCGACCTGCGCACCGGTGACGGTGTCGCCGTTGCGGTCGACGAACGTGTAGTCCTTGAGGTTCCCGGCCATCCCGACCTTGATCTGGTCCATGCCGAGCAGGAGCCGCGCGCGCTGCGCCGCCTCGTCGCCGTTGACCGGGTCGCCGTTCGGGTCGGACAGCAGCCCGGAGCCGAAGCCCTGGACCCGCGGGTTCTCGTCGAACGGCCCGCCGCCGCGCACGGCGTCACGGAGCCGGTCGTTGAAGGTCCCGATGCCGGTGCCGGCCATGTTGGCCTGCGTGGCCTGGACGAAGCGGGCGTCGTTCGCCACCTCGCCGAAGTTCCAGCCCTCGCCGTAGACGTAGATCTTCTTCCCGTCCACGCCGTCCTCGGCGACCGTCAGCGCGTCCAGGGCAGCCCGGACGTTCAGCAGGTTCTCCTTGGAGTGGTGGCCCATGAGGTCGAAGCGGAACCCGTCGACCTTGTACTCCGTCGCCCACGTGACGATGGAGTCGATCATGAGCTTCTCCATCATGGCGTGCTCGCTCGCGGTGTTGGCGCAGCAGGTGCTGGTCGCCAGCGAGCCGTCCTCGAGCAGGCGCTGGTAGTAGCCCGGCACGACCTGGTCGAGCACCGACTTCGGGTCCTGGCCGGCCGCGGCGGTGTGGTTGTAGACCACGTCCACGACCACGCCGAGGTCGGTCTGGTTGAGCGCCTGCACCATCTCGCGGTACTCGAGGATGCGCGTCGTCCCCTCGGGGTCGGTCGCGTAGGAGCCCTCGGGCGTCGTGTAGTGGAACGGGTCGTAGCCCCAGTTGAAGCCGTCCTCGCCGGCGACCGCGGTGACCGCGGCCTGCTGCTCCGTCGAGTCGGGCGCCGCGCCGGCCGGGATCTCCGGGACGGCCTGCTCCGAGCGCACCTCCTCGATGGTGGCGATGTCGAACGTGGGCAGCAGGTGCACCGTGGTCAGGCCCGCCTCGGCGAGCTGGCGCAGGTGCGTCATGCCGTCCGAGCCGGACTGCGTGAACGCCTTGTACGTCCCGCGCATCTGCTCCGGCACGGTCTCGTCGCTGATGGAGAAGTCCCGCACGTGGAGCTCGTACAGGTTGATCTCCTCCGGCGTCGCGGGGGCCTGGGTGCCGACCGACGACCAGCCCTCGGGCTTCAGGTCGGCGTCGTCCAGGGACACGATCTGCGACTTGGTGCTGTTCGTCGACAGGCTGACCGAGTACGGGTCGGTGACGACGTTGCGCTCCACCGCACCCGTCGAGGGCACGAAGACCTCGACCTCGAACAGGTAGTACTGGCGGTCCCAGCCGGCGTCGCCGGTGACGGACCAGACGCCCGAGGCCTCGTCGAGCTCCATCGCCACGGTCGTCCCGGGCGGGGTCGCCGCCGGGTCGTCGAAGCGGTGCAGCGTCACCGAGCGGGCCGTGGGCGCCCAGAGGCGCAGCGTCGGGACGTCGCCGTCCCAGCTGACGCCGAGCTCGGCGTCGCGTGCGGCGTCGGCGTACAGGTCGTCGAGCACGCCCGGGACCTGCACGCCCGTGGCCCCGGTGCGGGTCTCGCCCTTCGCGGAGGACACGGCGAGCTGGCCCTTGAGCGCCTCGGCGACGTCGAGGTCCTCCGGCACGCCGAGGGCGGCGTAGCCGGCCAGGTGCGGGTACTGCGCGGCCAGCTCGGCCGGCAGGTCCGCGGACAGGAACTCCAGCTCCACGGCGTCCCCGCCGCCCACGCCGCCGGCGACGAGCTCGAGCCCGCCGTCCGCGGAGGTGGTCAGGGAGTACGTGGCGTCGGCGTCGTCGACGTCCCAGGCGATGACGTCCTGGGTGAGCCACTGCGCCTCGCTGGTGCCGAGGTCGCCCGGCTCGGCCGTCCCTGCCTGCACGGGCAGGAGGTACCCCTCTTCGCCGGAGATGATCCAGACCTCGTTCCCGATGGTCACCAGGTCGAGCGCCTGGTCGGACGGCAGGTCCTTCTCGTCGCCCTTGTGGAGGATGTAGTTGAGCACCGTGGCGCCCTCGGCGAGCGGGACGTCGAAGACCTGCCCGAAGCGGTCCTGGCGGTCGGGCTTGGCCGACTCGCCCCAGCTCGGCGACGGCGCGGCCGCCCCCGTCCAGGTGTAGAGGCTCCAGTAGTCGGCGAAGTTCGTCGAGGAGTAGTCGCCGTAGTCCCCCGCCTCGCGGCGGTAGTGCAGGACGGCGAGGTCCTCCGCGGCGGCCGCGGTCTCGTAGACCGTCGGGTCACCCGACACGATCCAGGCCGAGGGCTGCTCGGCCGGCACCAGGGTCAGGTCGGCGGCCGGGTCCTTGACGTCGCCGCCCGGGGCCGTGGGGTTGTGGACGATGTAGTTGAAGGCCGCCGACGCGTCGTCGATCGGGACGTTCCAGTAGGCGCCGAACTCGTCGACGCCGTCCGGGAGCCGCGGCGAGCTGTACTCGGTGCCGACCCCGTCCGCGAGGGCGTCGCCCCACAGGTGCAGGCCCCAGCCGTCGTAGCTGCCGTCCGGGCGCTGGTAGTGCACGGACACGAAGCCCTGGGCGGCGGCCTGGCTGGTGAACACCTCGGGGCTGTCCGGCCGCAGCCAGACCTCCGGGGTGAGCGAGGGGTTCGCGAAGCGGTCGGCGTCGGTGCCCTGCTTGTTGCCGGCCGAGTCGACGGCGATGAAGCCGATCTCGGAGTTGGCGCCGTCGGAGGTGTCCGCCGCGATGTAGCGGAAGACGCCGTAGTCGTCCTCGCCGTTCCACTCCAGCCCGTCGGGGTAGGTGCGCCCGTCCATGAGGCCGGGCTCGATGTCGCCGAACGTCCACAGGCTCACGTCGTCGACGTCGGCCGTCTCCGGGTAGTGGACGACCAGGTAGTCCTGGAGCCCGCCGACCGGCGGCTGCGGCTCCTCGCCGACCGTGACGGCCGCGCTCTGCGCGCCCGCCCTGTTCCCGGCCATGTCGTCGACGACCGCGGCGACCTCGATGGTCGTGCCGGCCTCGAGCGCCTCGGTGTCGACGGTCACGCGGTACGGGGCGTTGTCGTCCGTGCCGGCGTAGGTCCACTCGCCGCCGTCGGTGCGGGTGACGAAGCTGACCTCGGCGTACAGGTCGCGGTCCAGGGTGGCCTGGAAGACCTGCGCCTCGCGGGTCTGGCCGTCCAGCTCGAAGTCGATGACGTCGGTGGGCTGGACGGTGATGCCGGGGGCGGCGGCGCTGACGGGCAGCGTCGTGGAGGCCACGTAGACCGTCGACCCGAGGGCGGGCACGGTCACGGTCACGGTGCCGTCGGCGCCGGAGGCCAGCGGGTCGGCCGTGCCGGTCGACCACAGCGGGTCGAACGTCGCCCCGGGGGTGCCGGTCGCGAAGGTCGCCGTGCTGTCGGTCTCGGCGTTGTTGCTGACGACCAGGTACTCGACCCGCTCGTCGCGGTCGACGCGGGAGAAGGCGAGGACGCCGGGCCCGTCGGCCGCGTACCGGGGCAGCTGCGCCCCGGAGCGCAGGGCGACGTGGTCGCGGGTGACCGCGGCCAGCTCGCCGAGCGTCGTGTACATCGGGTGCGTGGTGTCGAAGTTGTCGTCGGCCGGGGTCGCGTCGGTGCCGATCTGGTCGTCGTCCAGGTAGATCGGGGTGTCGCTCGGGTCCATGTCCTGGCGGGCGAGCTTGTCGCCGCCGTCGCCCGTGAAGCCCTGCTCGTCGCCGGAGTACACGACGGGCATGCCGCGGCTGAAGTACATGAGGGAGTGCGCGAGCCGGTCGCGGGCCAGCTTCTCCTCGTCGCTCGCGCCCGGGTTGCCCTGGGCGATGAACGCGCCGATGCGGCCCATGTCGTGGTTGCCGAGGAAGGTCGGCAGCGAGTACGCGTTGGAGTCGGCGTCGATGTACAGGTCGTCGTCGGCGAAGAAGTCGCGCATCGTGGTGGCGCTGGCGCCGCGGGCCGCATAGCCGGTCGCCGCGTCCTGGAAGCCGAAGTCGAGGACCGCCTGGACGTCGCCCTTGGTCGTGAACATCGACAGCAGCTGCTCGTTGGCGCTGAACACCTCGCCGAACATGAAGAAGTCCTCGTTGCCCGCGGTCTCCTGGGCGTACGTCTGGATCGTCGGGGCCCACTGCTGCCAGAACTCGACGTTGACGTGCTTCATGGTGTCGATGCGGAAGCCGTCGACGCCGCGGTCGACCCACGGCTCGAAGATGTCGACCATGCCCTGGACGACCTCGGGACGCTCCGTGAACAGGTCGTCCAGGCCGAAGAAGTCGCCGTAGACGGAGTTCTCGCCGGCGAAGGAGCTGTCGCCGCGGTTGTGGTACATCGTCGGGTCGTTGAGCCACGCCGGCGTCTTGACCGGCGCCCCCTCGGGCACGAACGGCGTGTACGGGAAGCTCACCTCGGCGTCGAGCTCGGGGAAGGTCCCGGTCCCGGCGTAGTCGCGGTCGTCGAACTCCTCGCCCGCGGCGTCGCGGTAGGGCTCGGTGCTCTTGGACACGTAGGAGTAGACGTCCTCCTGGTACTTGACGACGTCGGCCGTGTGGTTGGTGACGATGTCGAAGAACACCTTCATGTCCCGGCCGTGCGCCTCGTCGATGAGCTGCTCGAGCTCCTCGTTGGTGCCGAAGTGCGGGTCGATCTGGGTGTAGTCGACCGTCCAGTAGCCGTGGTAGCCGGCGGAGGTGTCGCCCACGCCGTCGCCCTGGACCGGCTGGTTCTTGAACACCGGGGCCATCCAGATGGCGGTGACGCCCATGCCCTGGAGGTAGTCCATCTTGTCGAGCAGGCCGGCCAGGTCGCCCCCGTGGTAGAAGCCCTCGTCGGTGGGGTCGTACCCGGTCTCCAGCGGCCCGCCCGTGAGCCCGCCCTCGTTGTTCGTGGGGTCCGCGTCGTGGAAGCGGTCCGGGAGCACGAAGTAGAAGACCTCGTCGGTGAGGTCCTCGCGCAGGCTCGGCCGGGCCAGGTCGAGGATCGCCGGGTCCAGGCCGCCGCCGCCCGTGTCGCCCCCCTCGACGGTGACGGCGTGGGTGTCCTCCACGTAGGTGACGGTCACCTCGCCCGCGTCGGCCAGGGTCAGCCAGACGTTGCCGTTGGCGGTGGCGGCGCCGTACGACTCGTCCCAGGCGCCGTTCATCGCCGCCTTGAACTCCCAGCGTCCGTCGGGCTGCGCGGTCGAGGACGGCAGCTCGAAGGTGCCGGTCCAGGTGCCGTCGCCGTCGTCGTCGGCCAGCCGCGGCGTCGCGCAGTCGGGCTGCCAGTCGCCGGGGCAGCCCAGCTCGGACTGGAAGCTGCCGGCGACGGTGACCGACGTCGGGGCTGCCGTGTGGTCGGCGGAGGCGGGGACCGCGCCGAGCAGGGTGGCGGCCAGCGACGAGGTCGCCAGGGCGGCGACGAGCAGGCGGGGGCGGGGGGTGCGAGACGTCATCGTCGCTCCAGGGCAGGCGCGCCGAGGTCGGCACGCAGGGATCTAGGGGTGGGGCGCCGGTCACGCTAGCCCGAACGGATGATGATCGGAAGGTTTCGCGCACGGACCGACAGATCGTGCGTCGTGTTGCGCACGTCTGTCGTCGCTAGATGCCTTTTGATGCGCCTCTTGCGCTGGACGGTCCCGCACGGTCGTCGCTCCAACCGACGCCTTTCCTATTCGTTGCGTGGCCATCCGATCCCGTGGCGCTGCCTGAGGACCAGGACAGGCTGGGCCGAAAGGGTGACGCCGCGAGTGCGGGGCTGCTGGGATGGGTACCGAGCGGTCGTCCGTGCTCAGCAGACAGTGACCGGACGACGACCACGTCGGGGACGGAGGAGGGCGCCTCGTGCCCAGAGCGACGACGCACCACGGGCCGACCCCCGCCGCGGTGCCCCCGCCCGCGCCCGACAGCCACCGGGACAGCCGGCTGCGCCGCGGCGCCGAGGTGGTCGACGTCATGCCGCTCGGCGTCCTGGAGGTCAGCCTCGGCGGCGCGATCATCGAGGCCAACGTCGCCTTCGGGCACCTGGTGGGCCGCTCCCCCGAGTCCGTCGTCGGGCAGCCCGTGCTCGACCTCTTCGCCCCCCAGGACCGCCACCTCGTCTTCGTGGAGATCGCCGCCCGGGAGATGGGCCGCCGGCGGGGCGTGTTCACCTGCCGGCTGCAGAGCACCATCGGCGGCGAGCGCTGGGTGCGGCTGGACTGGCGGATGGTCGAGCCGCCGGGGCAGAAGCCCTACACGGTCGCCTTCGTCCACGACGTGGAGGTGGAGGCCCGGGCGGCGCTGGTGAGCGACGAGCTGCTCGCCGCCGTCGAGGCGGAGCGGGCCATCCTCAACGCCGCGCTCGACTCCAGCCCCGACGGCATCGCCATCCTCACCGCCGACCGCGACGGCTCCGGCGAGGTGGTCGACGCCGTCCTGGTCCGGATGAACCAGGCGGGGGCCGGGCCGCACCCGGTGCACGAGCTCGCCGGCCGCTCGATCCTCGACTACTTCCCCGAGGCGGTGGAGACGGGGCTGCACGCCGCGGTGCTCGAGGCCTTCCGCACCCAGCAGACCCAGCGCGTCGTCGTCGAGGTGTCCGCGGACCGGCCCTGGGCCGGGGTGTTCGACAACGTCATCGTGCCCATCGACCCCGACCGGGTGCTGTGCACGTTCCGCGACATCACGCGCGCCCGCCACGACGAGACCCGCCTGCTGCACGCGGCCACCCACGACGCCCTCACCGGCCTGCCCAACCGGGTGCTGCTGCGCGACCGGATCGAGCACGCCCTGCAGCGCGTGGCCCGCGAGGGCGGGGCGGTCACGATCGCCTTCCTCGACCTGGACGGCTTCAAGACGATCAACGACACCCGCGGTCACACCTTCGGCGACGAGGTGCTGCGGCAGGTCTCGGCCCGGCTCACCCGCAGCGTCCGTGACGAGGACACCGTCGCCCGGCTCGGCGGGGACGAGTTCGTCCTGGTCCTCGAGGGCTGCGGCGACGAGGGCGAGTGGCTGCACGTGCACCGGCGCGTGGTCGCCGCCCTGGCCGCGCCGCTGGAGGTCGACGCCCACCCGGTGACCCTGCGGGCCAGCATCGGCGTGGTGTTCGCGACGCCCGGCGAGACCGACGCCGACGCGGTCATGCGCAACGCCGACATCGCCATGTACGCGTCCAAGAACGGCGGCAAGGCCCGGTACACCGTCTTCACCGAGGAGCACCGGCGCGAGGTCCTCGACCTGGCGGCGCTGGAGTCCGACCTCGAGCGCGCGGTGCAGGAGCAGCAGTTCGAGCTGTACTCCCAGCCCATCCACGACCTCCGCCTGGGCCGCACGGTGGGCCACGAGGTCCTGCTGCGCTGGCGCCACCCGGAGCGGGGCGTGCTCCTGCCCGCGGCCTTCCTGCCCGCGCTCGAGGCGGGCGGTCAGATGGTCGAGGTCGGCGCCTGGGTGCTGCGCGAGGCGCTGCGGCAGGCGGCGGTGCGCTCCGCCCAGACGACCGGCCCGGCGGACCAGGAGCTCGTCACGGTCAACGTGTCGGTGCAGCAGCTGGTGCGCAGCGACTTCGTCCGCACGGTGCGCGAGGCGCTGCTGGGGACGGGCACCCCCGCGCGCGCCCTGACCGTCGAGATCACGGAGTCGCAGATGCTGCCCTCGCGCAGCAGCGTCCTGGGCCAGCTGCAGGAGCTGCGCAACCTCGGCGTGCGCGTGGCCGTCGACGACTTCGGCACCGGCTACTCCAGCCTCAGCCACCTCGCCGACCTGCCGGTCGACCTGGTCAAGATCGACCGGAGCTTCCTCGTCGACCTCTCCGACTCCCGCCGGGAGGCGGTGCTGCGCAGCGCGGTCGAGCTCTCCACCGCCGTCGGTGCGGAGTGCCTGGTGGAAGGGCGTCGAGACCGACGCGCAGCTGCGCCTCGTGCACGCGACGGGCGCCCGGTTCGCGCAGGGGTTCCTGCTCGGGCGCCCGGCCCCCTTCGACGGCTGAGCCGTCCCTAGGGGAACGGCAGCGGGTCGCCGAGCACCCCGACGAACGTCCCGCCCTCGTCGTAGGCCTCGAACGCGAGCACGACCCAGGAGCCGTCGCGGCGGCGGACGAGCCGCCCGCTGTAGCGCGTCTCGTCCAGCAGCAGCCGGGCCGAGGCCACGTCGAACGGCCCCGTCGGCCCGGGCGCCTCGACCAGCCACACGCCGCCCCGCAGGTCCTCCACCGCCTGCGCGGCGAGGGAGGTGTGGCGGCGCAGGCAGGAGAACAGCAGCACGCAGCGTCCCCTCCACCTGCTCGACCTGGAGCACCTCGAGCTGGCCGAAGCCGGCCCCCGGCGCGCTGAGCGGCGGGCGCACCTCCCACCGCTCGAGGTCCGGCGACGCAGGCGTGGCCCACGACCCCGCGCCCGTCGGCCGGGCCGGCGGCCGCGCGGGCGGTGAGGAGCATGTGCCAGCCGTCCCCGGCCGGGTCCCGCAGCACCCAGGGGTCCCGCCAGGCCTGGTCGCCCCAGGCGTCGAGGATCGAGCGTCTCGTGACCAGCGGGGGGTCCGCCTCCACGAGCGCGCCGGTGCCCTCCCGGGTCCACGTGAGCAGGTCGGTGGACCGGGCCACGCCGACCCGCTGGACCAGGCAGCCCTCGGCGCGGCTCCCCCGGTGTAGAACATCCGCCACACGCCGTCGTCGCCCCGGACCACCGAGCCGGTCCACGTCGTCCCGTCGTCGAAGGCCGGTTCCTCCCGGGGGCGATCGCGTCGGGCAGCAGCTCCCAGGTGACGAGGTCGTCGGACACGGCATGGCCGACCCGCACCTGGAAGTGCCGACGCTCCGGGTCGTCGGGGTCCTTGGGCGCCCGCAGGAAGAACACGTGGTGGCGCTCACCGTCGTCGGCGGTCCAGAAGTCCCACACCCACTCGTCGTCCAGCCTCAGCACGCCCCGATCCTCGCGCCTCGGTGCCGGTCGGGTGTGGATCGGCCGCGCGGCGGGGTACAGCAGGGTCCTCATGACCTCGCAGACCGGCACCCAGGCCCCCACCGTCCCCGAGCCGTCCCGCGCCCTGGTGCGCGAGTGGACCGCGTGCGCGCTGGTCCGGGCGGCGACCCGATTCCTGCCGGTGCCCGTCCTCGACGACGCCGTCGCCGATCGTGCGACCCGGGTCGCGGTGTCCCGCACCCTGCGGGCGCACGGCCGGACGTTCTCCCCCGACGACGTCGAGCCGCTGTTCGGCGACGGCGGCCGCCGCGGCGGGCTGGTCAGCCGCACCCTGCGCACGGTCGTGCTCTTCCCGGTGCGCAAGTACACGAAGGTCGTCACCGCCGTGCACGGCGTCCCGAACGACGTCGCCCGCGTGCTGCTGCTGGGCCGGGCCACCCACCGCCGCCTCGCGCTCGGCGAGCTCGTCGGCCCCGACCCGGCGCAGCTGGCCCGGGAGGCCACCGAGGTGCGGGCCGCGTTCGAGGAGGTCGTCGACGAGATGGACCTCCGCCTGCTGAGGGGGGCGATCAGCGACGGCCTCGGCCAGGTCAAGGACCTCACGGCCGCCGTGGTCCGCTCGGCCCGCGCCCGCTCCACCAGCGACGACGCCGCGGCCGGTCCGGTCGCCGACCCCACCGCCGCCTCCGGGCCGCAAGGCACCCCGACCGACGACACCGTGGCCGAGGGCACCGAGCAGGTGCAGCAGGCGCTGGAGCGGCCCGAGGTGGTCCGGCTGCTCGAGGAGTTCGACCGCCGGATGGACGAGCGGCTCGCCACGGCTCGCCGCTGAGACGACCCGCTCGCCGCTGAGGAGCTGGGGGCTCAGCCGACGGGGACCAGGGGGTGGATCGTCACCTCGCCGGCCAGGGCGTCGCCCGCGGCCGCGAAGGCCGCGGCCACGTGCGGCGTGCCCATGTGGGCGTCGAGGTCGGCCCGGGAGCGCCAGGCCTCCACGGTGACGAAGACCCCGTCGACCGCGCCGGAGGCGAACAGCTCGTAGGACAGGCACCCCTCCTCGGCGCGGGTGGCCGCGGCGAGCGCCTGCAGGGCCTCCCCGACGGCCGCGGCGGCCTCGGGCCTGACCGGGATCGTCGCCACCACGCGCAGCGGGGTCTCGCCGCCGGTGGCCGGGTCCGTCGCGCCGCTCGTCGGGCTGCTGGTGGGGGTGCCGGCCTCGGTCATGGGCGTGCCTCTCGACGGGGCCGGCCGCGGTGCCGGCGGCTGATCGTCGCCCCGCACCGCGCCTCCGGCAAGCGGGCCGGGCCGTGCACGCGGCGCCCGGGTCTGACAGCCTCGCCCCGTGCCCCTGCCCGCCCTGCGCCGCCTGCCCCGGACGATCGACCGGGCCGCCCACGGCGCCGTCCGCCGCGGTGACCGGGGCGCGCACGGCCTGCTCGCCCGCGCCGCGCGGGCCCGCGGCTGGCACACCTCCGTCGTCGCCTTCCCCGGCTACGCCGTCGGGGACCGGGTGCGCGTCCTCGGCCGGGCCCTGCTCGCCCCGCCCGGCCCGCCCGGGGACGACCTGGCCACCCGCGGCTGGCGGCGGCTGCTCACCCTGGAGGAGCCGGGCGCCGAGGTCGAGGTGCTCGTGGGCACGTCCGTGCGACGGGTGCGCTGCGACGAGAACGGCCTGCTCGACGCCAGCCTCGACGTCCCCGGCGGGACGGGCGGCGCCCCCGTGGTGCTCCGGGTACCGGACCGCGACCCCGTCGAGGCGCCGGTCCGCGTCTTCGACCCCCGCGCCACGGCCGGCGTGGTGTGCGACGTCGACGACACCGTCTGGCTCACGGGCATCCGGCACCCGTGGCGGGCCGCGTGGCGGACCTTCGCCCAGACCGGGGCGGACCGGCGGCCCGTGCACGGCATGGACGACCTGCTGCGCCACCTGGTCTCCGGCGCCGAGGGCACCCCGGCGGAGGGGACCGCGGGCACCGAGGACGACGTCACCCCCGGCATCCCCGTGGTCTACCTGTCCAACGGCCCGTGGAACATGGCCCCGCCGCTGGTCCGCTTCCTCGCCCGGCACGGCTTCCCGCCGGGTGCGCTGCTCATGACCGACTGGGGCCTCACCCGGGACGGCTGGTTCCGGGACGGCCAGGCCCACAAGCGCGGGTCGATGGAGCAGCTGCCGCCGCGAGCTGCCGGGGGTGCGCTGGTCCCTGGTCGGCGACGACGGCGAGCACGACCCGGACCTGTACGTCGAGGCGGCGCGCGCCGCACCGGACCAGGTGGCGGCCGTGCTGCTGCGCCAGATGGCCCCCTTCGGCGGGATCACGCTGTGCGGCACGGACCTCGTCGACACGGTCGGCGCCGTCCCCGTGGTCCGCGCCCCCGACGGCGAGCAGCTGCTCCGGCTGCTGCGCGAGCGCCGCACCGAGGCCGCCGAGGTCGAGGCCGGCACCCGGGACGCCGGGCTGCGGCACTGGTTCCTGTCCACCGAGCAGCGCGGCAACGACCGCACCCGGATCCCGGCGTGGAGCACGGGCAACGCCGTCCGGGCGCTGGTCCACGGCCGGACCTACTTCCCGCTGCTGGCCCGAGGAGCTCGCCGCCGCCGGCCCCGGCGACCTGGTGCTCGTCACCGACTGGCGCGGCGACCCCGACGAGAAGCTGACGGACGACGGGCCGACGGTGTCCGAGGCGCTGGCCGCGGCGGCGGAGCGCGGGGCCACCGTCAAGGGCCTGCTGTGGCGCTCGCACCTGGACACGTTCCGGTTCTCCTCGGAGGAGAACCGCGACCTGTCCGAGGGCCTCGCCGAGCACGGGGCGGAGGTCCTCCTCGACCAGCGGGTGCGCCCGATGGGCAGCCACCACCAGAAGTCCGTGGTCGTGCGCCACGGCGACGACCCGGCGCGCGACGTGGCGTTCCTCGGCGGGATCGACCTGGCCCACAGCCGTCGGGACGACTCCGGGCACCTGGGCGACGAGCAGGAGCAGCCGCACTTCGCCAGGACCTACGGCCCGGCGCCGGGCTGGCACGACGTGCAGCTGCGGGTGCAGGGCCCGGTGGTGCGCGACGTGGAGGACACCTTCCGGGAGCGCTGGCAGGACCCGGCCGTGCTGTCGCAGCTGCCGTGGCACGTGCTCAGCGACATGGTGCGCGGCGCGGACCGCGACCCGGACGCGCTGCCGGAGCCCGCTCCCCCGCCGCCGCCCGCCGGCACGTGCGCGGTCCAGCTGCTGCGCACCTACCCCAACCGCTGGCCCGGCTACCCGTTCGCGCCGGACGGCGAGCGCACCGCGGCGCGCGGCTACGCCAAGGCCCTGCTGCGGGCACGCCACCTGGTCTACGTCGAGGACCAGTACATGTGGTCGACCGACGTGGCCGAGGTGTTCGCCGAGGCGCTGCGCCGCTCCCCCGAGCTCCGCCTCGTCGTCGTCGTGCCCCGCCACCCCGACCAGGACGGCGTCCTGGCCGTGCCCGCGACGCTGCTCGGGCACTCCCAGGCCCTGCAGCTGGTCCGCGAGGCGGGCGGGGACCGGGTCCACGAGCTCGACGTGGAGAACCTCCAGGGCGAGCCGGTCTACGTCCACGCCAAGGTCTGCGTCGTCGACGACGTCTGGTGCACGGTCGGCAGCGACAACTTCAACCGCCGCTCGTGGACGCACGACTCCGAGCTGACCGCGGCCGTCCTGGACGCCGAGCACGACCCGCGCGAGCCGCGCGACCCGGCCGGTCTCGGCGACGGCGCCCGCCGCTTCGCCCGGGGGCTGCGCCTGGAGCTGTGGCGGGAGCACCTGGACCGCGAGGACGGCGACGACGACGACCTCGTCGACCTGCACGCCGGGGTCGACGCGCTGTGGCGCAGCGCGCAGGTGCTGGACGCGTGGCACGAGGGCGGGCAGCGGGGCCCGCGCCCGCCCGGCCGGCTGCGCCCGCACCACGTCGAGCCGCAGCCCGCGCTGCAGCGGATGGTCGCCACCCCGCTGTACCGGACGGTGTTCGACCCCGACGGCCGCCCGCCGCGGATGAAGCTGAGAGGACTCCACTGATGCCGCCGACCCCGCCGTCCACCCCGCCGTCCACCCCGCCGTCGACGTCATGGCTGCGCCGGCTGCCCCGGGCGGCCGCCCGCCGCTGGGGCCGGGTCGAGGACGTCGACGTGGCCCGGTGGCAGGACGGCCTGGACACCGCGGTCCGCCGCCGACCGAGCCTGGTCCTGCTCGACGTCGAGCCCTACGTGGCGCGGTGGCTGACCGGGCAGGACGACCTGGACGCCGGCGTCGCCCGGCTGGCCGCGCAGTGGTCGGACCAGCCGGTGGTCATCGTCACCAACTCCGACCGGGTCGTCTCGTCCCACGTGCTGCCCGACCACTGGCGGCAGGTCAACCTGGCCCGCAAGCCGTTCACGAGGCTCGACGCCGTACCGCCGGACGCGGTCGTCGTCGGGGACCAGCCGTTCATGGACGGGCTGCTCGCCTGGCGCTACCGGGCCGGGTTCGTCCGGGTCCCGCTGCCGCCCGGCGCACCGTGGTGGGCGCGGACCTCGCACCGGCTGTTCACCCCCCTGTCGCGGCTGTGGCTCCGGCCGCCCGCGCGGGACTGACGGGGCGCCGGCCGTGACCCTGCTGCGCGCCGCCCTGTGCCAGGTCGCGTCCACCTCGGACCCGGAGGAGACGCTCGCGCTGGTCGCCGGAGGCGTCGCCGCGGCGGCCGGGCAGGGCGCGGACCTCGCGGTCTTCCCCGAGGCGACCATGGCCCGGTTCGGCACCCCGCTCGCCGCCGTGGCCCAGCCGCCGGACGGGCCGTGGGCGGGCGAGGTGCGCCGCCTGGCGCACGAGGCCGGCCTCGTCGTCGTGGTCGGGACGTTCACCCCGGCGCCGGGCGGCCGGGTGCACAACACCCTGCTCGCCACCGGTCCGGGGGTGGACGACCGCTACGACAAGCTCCACCTGTACGACGCGTTCGGCGTGCGCGAGTCCGACACGGTCGCGCCGGGCGACCGGCTGGTGACCGTGGCGGTCGGCGGGGTGCGGGTAGGCCTGGCCACCTGCTACGACCTGCGCTTCCCCGCCCTGTTCACCGGGCTGGCCCGGGCCGGCGCCGAGGTCGTCGTCGTGCCCGCCTCGTGGGGCGACGGGCCGGGCAAGGCGGAGCAGTGGGACCTGCTCGTGCGCGCCCGGGCCCTGGACAGCACCTCGTTCCTGCTCGCCTGCGACCAGGCCGAGCCGACCGCCGCGGGCCTGCGGCCGGTGCCGGGCGCGGCCGGCGGGATCGGCCGGTCCACCGCCGTGTCGCCGCTCGGCGAGGTCCGCGCCGCCCTCGGCGCCGCGCCCGGCGTGCTGGTCGTGGAGGTGGACACCGACGAGGTGCGCGAGGTCCGCGAGCGGCTGCCCGTGCTCCGCCACGCCCGCCCCCTGCCCCCGGATGAGGCCAGCGCCCTGCGCGGGCGGGCCGCTCAGGCACGCAGGGCGGCCAGGCGGCGGACGCCCTCGTCGAGCACCTCGTCGCGCTTGCCGAAGGTGAACCGGACCAGGTGCCGGACCTCCTGCGGCGCGGTGGAGAACACCTGCAGGGGCACCGCGACCACCCCGCACCGCTGCGGCAGCGAGCGGCAGAAGGCCAGGCCGTCCGCGTCGTGCTCCCCCACCAGGGGACGGATGTCCGCGGCGAGGAAGTACGTCCCCGCGGACGCCTGCACGTCCAGGCCCGCCGCGGCCAGGCCCGCCGACAGCCGGTCCCTCTTGGACCGCATGCTCGCCGCGAAGCCGTCGAAGTACGCGTCGTCCAGCCCCAGGGCCAGGGCGATCGCCGGCTGGAACGGGCTGCCGTTCGTGTACGTGAGGTACTGCTTGACCCGGGTCAGCGCGCTGACCAGCGGCGCCGGCCCGCAGGCCCAGCCGATCTTCCAGCCCGTGCACGAGAAGGTCTTCCCGCCCGAGCTGATCTGCAGCGTGCGTCCCGCCATGCCCGGGAACGTCGCCAGCGGCACGTGCTCGCCGTCGAGCACGAGGTGCTCGTACACCTCGTCGGTGACCGCCCACACGTCGTGCGCCACGCAGAGCTCGGCGACCACACCGAGCTCCTCCCGGGTGAGGACGGTGCCGGTCGGGTTGTGCGGGGTGTTGAGCAGCACGAGGCGGGTGCGCGGGCCGAAGGCCGCCCGCAGCTCGGCCTCGTCGGGGGCGAACCGGCCGTCGGGCCCCGGACGCAGCCGGACCGGCCGCACGACCGCACCGGCCAGGGCGACCGAAGCGGCGTAGGAGTCGTAGAGCGGGTCCAGGACGACGACCTCGTCGCCCGCCTCGCACAGCGCGAGGACCGCGGCGGTGACGGCCTCGGTGGCGCCGGCGGTCACCACGACCTCGGTGGCCGGGTCGCAGGACAGGCCGTAGAACCGCTGCTGGTGCGCGGCGACGGCCTCGCGCAGCTGGGGCGTGCCCGGCCCGGGCGGGTACTGGTTGACCCCGTCGCTGATGGCCTGCCGGCGCCGCCTCGAGCATCTCCGGCGGGCCGTCGAAGTCGGGGAAGCCCTGGCCGAGGTTGACCGCACCGGTCCGGGCCGCGAGGGCGGACATCTCCGCGAAGATCGTCGTCCCGAAGCCGCGCATCCGCTCCACGAGCGGGTCCGTGTGCTCCTGCGTGGACCGGGCGCTGGCCATGCCGCCGAGCCTACGCAGCCGCGGCGGGCGGCAGGCGGCCCCGTTTCGCGCCGCGGAGCCTGGGTACCCGACCGCCCGGACCATCCGTTCGAGGCAGAGGAGACGACATGACCACCCAGGTCGACAAGACGGTCGAGGTCGACGTGCCGGTGACCACGGCGTACAACCAGTGGACCCAGTTCGAGAGCTTCCCCCAGTTCATGGGCGGCGTCACCGAGGTCCGCCAGACCAGCGACACCCGGCTGCACTGGGTCGCCGAGATCGCCGGCGTCAGGCGCGAGTGGGACGCCGAGATCACCGACCAGGTCCCGGACACCCGGGTCGCCTGGCGCGCCACCGAGGGTGCGACCAACGCCGGTGCCGTGACCTTCTCCCCCGTCGGCGCCACGAAGACGCAGGTCACGCTGCACCTGGAGTACGAGCCCGAGGGCCTCGTCGAGGCGGTCGGGGACAAGCTGAACATCGTCGGCACGCAGGCCGAGGGCGACCTCGACCGCTTCAAGACCTTCATCGAGAAGCAGGGCAGCGAGGAGGGCGGCTGGCGCGGGAGCGTGTCCGGTTCGCCGACCACGCCGGGCGTCGAGGACGCGGCCGGGACCCGCGGGGACGACGGCAAGGCCGGCGTGTCCGGCAAGGCCGTGGCCGCCGGGGTGGCCGCCGCCGTCGTCGGGGCCGCCGCCGCAGGCGCGGCCGCCAAGAAGGCGTCGTCGGGCTCCGACGACGACGAGAGCCTGACCACGACGCTGCCCCCGACCGGCGGCACCGAGGGCGTGGCCACGAACCCGAGCGCCGTCGACCCGGTCCTGGCCGACGACCCGCTGGACCCCCTGGCCGACGAGCCGGTCCCCGGTCCGTTCACGGTCGAGCCGGGCGTCGGCACCAGCACCGACGACCGGGTCTGACCTGCACCACCCGCACCACGCACCCCCTGCACGACCGGCGCGCCCGGGCCTCCCGGCCCGGGCGCGTCCGTGCGCCGGCCCGCCACCCGCTGCTCCGGCTCCCGCGCGGCGCGGCGCGGGTCAGGCGCCGGTGCCGCGCATCTCCGGCCCCGCCGGGCGGCACAGGACCGCGGACGCGTCGCCGGTCAGGGTCCAGGCCCCGGCACCGTGGGGCACGGCGACCACGTCGCCGCGCGAGACGGGGACCTCGCCGTCCGCGCACCCCAGCGTGCCCGAGCCGCCGGTGACGACGAGCACCCCGAAGCCGGCCTCGACGGCGACCGGTCCCTGCGCGGGGGCGAGCAGGTCGGCGCGGAAGAACTCGTCCGCCTGCTCGGGGAGCAGCCGCACCGGGGTCGCCGCCCGGGTGTCCAGGTCGACGTGGCGGACCAGCGCCCGCAGGCCGTCCTCGGGCAGCGCGGCGGTGGTCGTGGCGGCCACGGCCCCCCGGGCGTCCAGGCCGAGGAACGCGTCCTCCTGCTCGGCGAACCCGGCGAACTCCAGCAGCAGCGAGAAGTCCGTCGGCTCCTGCACCTCCACGACGAGCACCCCCGCGCCGATGGCGTGGGCGGTGCCGGCGGGCACGAGCACCACGTCGCCCGCGGCGACGTCCACCGCGTGCATCCGCTCGAGCATCCAGGCCGCGTCGCCCGCCTCGACCGCGCGGGCGAGGTCGTCCGGGTCCACGTCCTCGCGCCAGCCGACGTGGACCTGCGCCGGCCCGTCGGGCGTGCCGTCGGCGGCGAGCACGACCCACGCCTCGGTCTTGCCGTAGCAGGACCGCAGGTGGCGCGAGGCGAACACCCGGTCCGGGTGGACGTGCACGGGCAGCCGCTGCCCCGCGTCGAGCAGCTTGACCAGCACGCCCACGTCGCCGGGTCCGCCGGGCATGGCACCGCCGGTCCAGCCGTCCGGGTCCTCGCGCACCGCGTCCACGAGCAGGCGCCCGTCGGGCAGCGTGCTGAGCCCCGTGGTCTGCTCGCCGAAGCGGGTCACGGTCGCGGCGAGCCACTCCTCCGGGCTGCGCTCGGCCGGGGAGGGCACCTGCCGCAGCGCGGTGATGGCCTCCCCGCCCAGGTAGAAGTGCTCGAGCCGGTTGGGCGGCATGACGACCGGCTGCACGGGTGCCTCCTGCGGGCCTCGGGTCGGGCGGTGGGACCCGGACGCTACCGCCCGGCGGTCGCCGCAGCGGTGCGGCGGCGGGGCTGTGACAGCCTGTCGTGATGAGCGTCCCCCGCGGTGCCGACGTCGTGGTGGTCGGGGCCGGGGTGATGGGCGCCTCCGTCGCGTTCCACCTGGCCGAGGCCGGGGCGGACGTCGTCGTCGTCGAGCGCGACGAGCCCGCGCAGGGGTCGTCCGGCAAGCCGATAGGCGGGGTCCGCGCCCAGTTCTCCGACCCGCTGAACGTCGCCCTCGGGCGCGCGCAGCCTGGCCGCCTACGCCGGCTTCGAGCACCGTCCCGGCGCGGACATCGGCCTGCGCCGGGTCGGCTACCTGTTCCTGCTGCCCACCGAGGCCGACGTCGAGCTCTTCCGCGCCAGCGTCGCCGGGCAGAACGCGCTCGGCGTGCCCAGCCGGCTGGTGGACCTCGACGAGGCCGTCGCCCTCAACCCGTGGGTCGACCCGGCGGGCTACGCGGGCGCGGCGTGGTCGGCCGAGGACGGCTGGGCCCGGCCCGCCGCCGTGGTCGAGGGGTACCTGTCGGCCGCCCGCGCGCTGGGCGCGCGGGTCCTCACCCGGACCTCGGTCCTCGGCGTCGACGTGCACCCCGGCACGGACCGCGTCACCGGCGTCCGGACGGGGACGGCGACGGGGACGGGCGGGCCGGTGACGACGACGACCGTGGCCACGGGGACGGTGGTCTGCTGCGCCGGCGCCTGGTCGAGGTCCGTCGGCGACATGGTCGGCGTGGCGCTGCCGGTGACCCCGCTGCGGCGCCAGATCGCCTTCACCGCTCCCCGGGCCCCGGGCCGCGGGGCGCACCGGGCCCCGATGCCCTTCACCATCGACTTCGGCTCGACGTTCTACGCCCACGACGCCGGCGACGGCCCGGACGCCGGCGTGCTGCTCGGCCTCGCCGACCCGACGACCGCCCCCGGCTTCGGGCGGGACTACGACGAGACGTGGCTGCCCGTGCTGCGCGCGGCGGCCCGGCGCTGCACCCCGGGCCTGGCGGACCTCCCGGTCACGTCCGGCTGGGCGGGGCTGTACGAGATGACCCCGGACCACGACGCCCTGGTCGGCGAGGCGGCCGAGGTCGGGCGGTTCCTCTACGCGACCGGCTTCTCCGGGCACGGGTTCCTGCAGGCGCCCGCGGTCGGCGAGACCGTCCGCGACCTGGTGCTCGGCGTGCCGCCCGCGATCGACGTCACGGCGCTGCACGCGGACCGCTTCGCCGGGGCGCGGCCGGTCCGCGCCGAGGCCACCATCATCTGAGCCGGCCCCGGCGCGGCGTCCGGGGTCAGGCGGCGGCGCGGGCGGCGTCGCCCTGGCGGACGCCCGCCATCGCCTCGGTCCAGCGGACGAGCTGGTCGAGCATCGCGTGCAGGACGCCCTCGTGCTGGGCGCCGGGGGTGAAGACGCTGTAGCCCTCGAAGTCCGTGGCCAGCGACAGGGCGACCTGCGTGCGGACGTCGGCGACCTGGAGCTCGCCCATGATGAGGCGCAGGGCCTCCACGGCCCGGACCCCGCCCGCGGAGCCGTACCCCACGAAGCCGGCGGCCTTGTCGTTCCACTCGCGGTAGACGAAGTCGAGGGCGTTCTTGAGGGCGCCGGTCGGCGCGTGGTTGTACTCGGCGGTGACGAAGACGAAGCCGTCCAGCGAGGCGATCTTCTCCGCCCAGGCGCGGGTGTGGGGCTGGGAGTACACGCCCATGGAGGCGGGCACGGGCTCGTCGAGGAGGGGGAGGTCGAAGTCGGCGACGTCGACGACCTCGAACTCCGCGTCGGTGCGCTGCGAGGCGAGCTCGTGCACCCAGCGGGCCACGGCCTCGCCGTTGCGGCCGGGACGGGTGCTGCCGACGATGATGCCGATGCGGGTCATGCGGGTCTCCTGAGATCGTTCGAATCTGAAGTATTGATGCTTCAAGTGAAGGGTACGCCTCTCGCGGCCAGGAGGCAGCACCACCTCCGGTGGCTAGGGTTGGCGCGGCACCAGCCACCCCTCCCGCGACGCACCTGGAGCACACGTGGACCGGCTCTCGCCCCGCACCCTGGACCAGCTGCCCGAGGGCACCCCGGTCCCCCGCTACGACCGCTCGGGCCAGGTCACCGGCGTCGTGCACGTCGGGGTCGGGGCCTTCCACCGCGCCCACCAGGCGATGTACCTGGACCGGCTGCTGGCCGCGGGCCAGGGCGACGGCTGGGCGGTGTGCGGGGTCGGGCTGCTGCCCGGCGACGCGGCCGTCCGGGACGCCCTGCGCGAGCAGGACGGCCTGTACTCCCTCAGCGTCAAGGCGCCCGACGGCTCGGTGGAGCGGCAGGTGCTGGGCGGGATCGCGGAGTACCTGTTCGCCCCCGACGACCCCGAGGCCGTGGTGGAGCGCCTCGCCGTCGCCGCAGACCCGGGTGCTGTCCCTCACGGTGACCGAGGGCGGCTACGGCCTGGACCCGGCGACCGGCCGGTTCGACCTCACGGCTCCGGCCGTGGTCGCCGACCTGGCCCGCACGTCGGGCTGGACCACCCTGTTCGGCCTGGCCGTGGAGGCCCTGGCCCGTCGCCGCGAGCGCGGGCTCGAGCCCTTCACGGTGATGAGCTGCGACAACGTCGAGGACAACGGCGGCGTGGCCCGCGAGGCGTTCGGCGCCTACGCCGGCGCGCGCGACGAGGAGCTCGGGGCGTGGGTGCGCGCGCACGTCTGCTTCCCCAGCTCGATGGTCGACCGGATCACCCCGGCCACCACCGCGGCGGACCAGGCCGAGGTCGCGGGGGCGCTCGGGCTGGAGGACCGGGCCGCCGTGGTGTGCGAGCCGTTCACGCAGTGGGTGCTGGAGGACCGCTTCTCCCTCGGCCGCCCGCCGCTGGAGCAGGCCGGTGTGCAGGTGGTCGACGACGTCCGCCCGTACGAGCTCATGAAGCTCCGCCTGCTCAACGCCAGCCACCAGGCCATGGCCTACGTCGGCGTGCTCAGCGGCTACACGTGGGTGCACGACGCGGCCGCGGACCCGCTCGTCCGCGCCCTGCTCGCGGCGTGGATGTCGCGCGAGGCCCGGCCCACGCTGCCCGAGGTCCCGGGCATCGACCTGGACGAGTACTGCGCGACCCTGCTCGACCGCTTCGCCAACCCCGCGCTCGGCGACACCCTGGCCCGCCTGGCCGCCTTCTCCTCCGACCGCATCCCCACCTGGGTGCTGCCCGTCGTGCGGGAGAACCTCGCCTCGGGCGGCCCCGTGGACATCGGTGCGGCCGTGGTCGCGAGCTGGGCCCGCTACGCGGAAGGCACCGACGAGGACGGGCAGCCGGTCACGGTCGTGGACCAGCTGGCGGGCACCCTCACGCCGCTCGCGCAGCAGGAGGACCCCGACGCGTTCCTCGGCCACCGGCCGGTGTTCGGCGACCTGGTCGACGACGAGCGCTTCCACGCCGCCTACCTGTGGGCCCGCCGGTCGTTCGCGACCCGCGGGGCCCAGGCCACCATGGCGGAGCTGCTGGCCCGGGCGGGTGCCGGGACGGCATGAGCCGGCTCGCCCCCTGGCAGCTGCGGGCCGCCTTCGCCGCGCGCCTGTCCGACACGTACGGCCGCGAGGTCCCTGCGTACACGACGCTGCTCGCAGGTCGCCCACGAGGTCAACGCCGACGTCGTGGCCGCGCGGGGCGAGGACGCCGAGCGGCTCGGCAGCCTGGAGCGGGTGACCGCCGAGCGGCACGGCGCGATCCGGCTGGGCACCCCCGCGGAGCTGGCCCAGGTGGCCACCGTCTTCGCGGCGATGGGCATGCACCCGGTCGGCTTCTACGACCTGCGCGAGGCGGCGAGCCCGGTGCCGGTGGTCTCCACGGCGTTCCGCCCGGTCGAGGCCGAGGAGCTCGCCCGCAACCCGTTCCGGGTGTTCACCTCCGTGCTCGCCCCGTCGGACCGGCGCTTCTTCTCCGCCGACCTGCAGGCCCGGCTGGAGACCTTCCTCGCCTCCCGCGAGCTGTTCGGCCCGGAGCTGCTGGACCTCGCCGCCCGGGCCGAGGCCGACCAGCGGTCTGCACGACGAGGCCGCCGAGCGCTTCCTGGCTCTGGCCACCGCCGTCTTCGAGCTGTCGCCGGAGCCGGTCGACCGGGCCTGGTACGACGAGCTGACGGCGGTGAGCGCGGTCGCCGCGGACATCGGCGGGGTCCGCAGCACCCACGTCAACCACCTCACGCCCCGCGTGCTCGACATCGACGAGCTGTACGCCCGGATGCAGGCCCGCGGCGTGACGATGATCGACGACATCCAGGGCCCGCCCGCCTGGGAGGGCCCCGACGTCCTGCTCCGGCAGACCTCGTTCCGCGCCCTCGCCGAGCCCCGCGCCTTCCGCGCTGCCCGACGGCTCGGTGACCCGCGGCGACCTGCGGGTCCGCTTCGGCGAGGTGGAGGCCCGCGGGCGTGGCGCTCACCCGCGAGGGCCGGGCGGTCTACGACGCGGCGGTGGCCGAGGTGGCGGCCCTCGGGCTGCCGACCGCGCGCCGAGCGGCAGGCCGCGGCCGTCGAGGTGTGGCGCCGCTCGTTCCCGGCCACCGAGGCCGGGCTGTTCGACGCCGGCCTGGCCTTCGCCGAGCACCGGGTCGTCGACGGGCAGCACCTGCGGGTCCCGATCGTCTACGAGGACTTCCTCCCCCAGTCCGCGGCCGGGATCTTCGCCAGCAACCTCAGCGCCGACGCCACCACCGACGCCGGCGCCGCCGGGGTCGCGCTCGACGAGGACTGGCTCGCCGGGGCGATGGGCCGCGACGTGCTGGACCCGTTCGAGCTGTACGCCGCGCAGGCCGAGCGGTCGCGGGCCCGGCTGCGCTGACGCGGCCTAGGGTCCCTGCATGACCAGCACCGAGGCCCTCCGCACCGACCGCAGCGAGACCGCCCGCCCCGCCACCGACGCGAGCACCTGCGCACCGAGGCGCTCGCGGTGCTCGACCGGCTCGGGGCCTCCGTCCCCTCCGCCCACGAGGGCGGGCCGTCGCTGGCGGCGCGCACCCCGCTGACCGGCGACGAGCTGTTCACCGTCGCCGCCGCCTCGACCGACGACGTCGACGCCGCCGTCCGGGCCGCGCGCGGAGGCGTTCCTCGTCTGGCGCTCCACCCCCGCCCCGCTGCGCGGGGCGACGGTCAAGCGCTTCGGCGAGCTGCTCACCGCGCACAAGGCCGACCTGGCGTCCCTGGTCACGCTGGAGGCCGGGAAGATCACCTCCGAGGCGCTCGGCGAGGTGCAGGAGATGATCGACGTCTGCGACCTCGCGGTCGGGCCTGAGCCGGCAGGTCGGCGGCCGGACCATGCCGTCCGAGCGGCCGGGGCACCGGCTCGATGGAGACCTGGCACCCGCTCGGCGTGGTCGGCGTCATCAGCGCGTTCAACTTCCCCGTCGCCGTCTGGGCGTGGAACACCGCGGTCGCGCTGGTCTGCGGCGACCCCGTCGTGTGGAAGCCGTCGGAGCTGACGCCCGCTCACGGCGCTGGCCTGCGCCGCCCTGCTGGACCGGGCCCTGGCCGAGACCGGCGCCCCGGCCGACGTCTCCCGGCTCGTGCTGGGCGGGCGCGAGGTCGGCGAGGCCCTCGTCGCCCACCCGCAGGTCGCCCTGGTCTCCGCGACCGGCTCCACCCGGATGGGCGCGCAGGTCGGGCCCGTCGTGGCCGCCCGCTTCGGCCGGACCCTGCTGGAGCTCGGCGGCAACAACGCCGCGGTCGTCGCCCCGTCCGCCGACCTCGACCTGGCCGTGCGCGGCATCGTCTTCGCCGCCGTGGGCACCGCCGGGCAGCGCTGCACGACGATGCGCCGCCTGCTCGTCCACGCCGACGTGGCCGAGGAGCTGGTCGAGCGGCTCGCGCACGGCCTACGACCGCCTGCCCGTCGGCGACCCCCGCGCCGAGGGCACCCTGGTCGGCCCGCTGGTCACCGCGGCCGGCGCCGAGGCGATGCAGCGCGCGCTGGCCCGGGCCGTCGCCGACGGCGGCGAGGTCGTCTCCGGCGGCGAGCCCGTCTCGGTCGACGGGGCCGAGGGCGCGGCCTACGTGCGCCCGGCCCTGGTCCGGATGCCGGCCCAGACCGAGGTCGTCACCGAGGAGACGTTCGCGCCGGTCCTGTACGTCATGACCTACACCGACCTCGACGGAGGCCGTCGAGGTCCACAACGCCGTGCCCCAGGGGCTGTCGTCGTCGATCTTCACCACCGACGTGCGGGAGGCCGAGCGGTTCCTGTCCGAGGCGGGCTCCGACTGCGGCATCGTCAACGTCAACATCGGGACCTCCGGCGCGGAGATCGGCGGCGCGTTCGGCGGCGAGAAGGCCACCGGCGGCGGCCGGGAGTCCGGCTCCGACGCCTGGCGCGCGTACATGCGCCGCGCCACCAACACCGTCAACTACTCCGACGAGCTGCCGCTGGCGCAGGGCGTCGACTTCGGCTGAGCCGCCCCGGGTCGGCAGAAGTGCGGACACGACGGGGCCCCCGCGGGCGTGCGACCGTTCCGGGGTCGGTGGTCCGACCGGGCCGGGGGGTCCGGGCAGACGGTCGCCGGCAGGGCAGGCCGGGGGAACGAGCACGGAGGACGGCACGGGGGCGGCAGCGGGGGCTGCCGTCGCCGTCCTCCGGGCTCGCCGCCACCCCGCCGGCCACCCCCGCGCGAGACCGCTGCTGTCCTGCCGCCGCGCACCGCGCGCCGCCGCACCCCCGGACCGGGGTGGGGGTGACCGCGGACCGGTCCGGGTACCGCGTCCGTATGGCCTCCTCCTCCCGCACCCGTGACCGGCTGGCCGGCGCCGTCGTGGGGGCTCTGCTCACCCTGCTGCTGCTCGCCGTCGCCGCCGGGGCCGCGTTCCTCGCCGTGAGCCGGCCCTCCGGCGCCGCGGGACCGGCCGCCCCCGCCCCCTCCCCGTCCGGCAGCGGCGAGGAGGCCCCGGCACCGGAGGACCTGGCCGCGGGCGAGACGTGGCTCGGCGACCTGGTCCTGGACGCCGGGACCCTGCGGACCCCCGAGACGGACCTGCGAGACGTGCACGCCGTCGGCACCGACGTGCTGACCGGCCCCGGCGGCACCCGGGCCGGTCGCCTCGACGTCGAGGCCACCGTCCCCTTCCCCGTCGTCGCGGCGCAGATCGGGCCCGGTTCCACCGTCGAGGCCGCCGACGACGGGCAGGCCTCGGTGCGGCGCACGGTCGAGGTCCTCGGCCGGGAGCTCGAGGTCGTGGCCACCGGCACCGTGGAGGTCGTCGGCGGGCGGCTCGTGGTCGAGCCGCGCTCCGTCGACGTCGGCGGGCCGGCGTTCCTCGCCGACGCGGTCGGCACCGTGGTCCGCGGGCTCGTCACCATCGAGCAGGACGTCGACGGCCTGCCCGAGGGGCTGGTCCTGCGCGAGGTCACGGTGGGCCCGGACGGGTTCCGGGCCCGCCTCGATGGCGAGGACGTGCTCGTCGCCCCGTGAGCCCGGCCCGCGCCCACGCCGGGCTGGTGTCGGGGGTCGCTGCGACGATGGCCACGTGCTGCTCGCCGACGTCGTCGTCACCTCCGCCGCGGTCGGCGCCACCCGCGCCCGGACCGCCAAGTCCGCGGAGCTGGCCCGGCTGCTCGCCGCCGCCGCGCCCGCCGAGGTGCGGCCGGTGACCGCCTGGCTCGCCGGGGACACCCTGCAGGGGCGCGTGGGCGTGGGGTGGCGCCGGCTGTCGACGAGCCGCGGCGAGCCCGCGCCGACGGCCTCGCTGGCGGTCCTCGACGTCGACGCCGCGCTCGAGGAGCTCGCCGCCGTCCAGGGCGCGGGGTCCGACGCACGCCGCGAGGCGCTGCTGGGCGGGCTGCTGGGCGCCGCCACCGAGGACGAGCAGCACTTCCTCGTCCGCCTGCTCACCGGCGAGCTGCGCCAGGGCGCGCTGGAGGGCGTGATGCTCGACGCGGTCGCGGGCGCGGCCGCCGTCCCCGCCCCGGTGCTCCGGCGGGCGTTCATGCTGTCCGGGAGCCTGCCCGACGTCGCGGCCACCGCCCTGGCCGGCGGCGAGGAGGCGCTGGCCGCGGTCCGGCTCGAGGTGGGGCGCCCGCTGCGCCCGATGCTCGCCAGCCCCGGCTCCTCGCTGCCCGAGGCCCTGGCCTCGATGGGCGAGGACGTCACGGTCGAGCACAAGCTCGACGGCGCCCGGATCCAGGTCCACCGCGACGGCGAGCAGGTCCGGGTATGGACCCGCACCCTGCGCGAGGTCACCGACGGGGTGCCCGAGCTCGTCGCGCAGGTCCGCACCCTGCCGTGCACGACGGCCGTCCTGGACGGGGAGACCCTCGCCCTGGACGACGACGGCCGTCCGCGGGCCTTCCAGGACACGATGAGCCGCTTCGGCAGCGACCCCGCCGGGCGCACGGCCGAGGCCGCCGTGGCCCTCAGCCCCTTCTTCTTCGACCTGCTCCACCTCGACGGCCGCGACCTGCTCGACGAGCCGCTGCGCGAGCGCCTCGACGCCCTCGCCGGCCTGCTCGCCGACGAGCAGCACGCCCCGCTGCGGATGCTCGGCACCCGCCGGCCCACGCCCGGGCAGGCGGAGCAGGTGCTCGCCGACGCCCTGGCCGCCGGTCAGGAGGGCGTCGTGGTCAAGGACCTCGCCGCGCCCTACGCGGCCGGGCGCCGCGGGAAGACGTGGCAGAAGGTCAAGCCCGTGCACACCCTCGACCTCGTGGTGATCGGCGTCGAGCACGGCTACGGCCGCCGCACCGGGTCGCTGTCCAACATCCACCTGGCGGCGCGGGACCCCGACGGCGGCGAGCCCGTGATGGTGGGCAAGACGTTCAAGGGCATGACCGACGAGCTGCTGGCCTGGCAGACGGCGACCTTCCCCCGGCACGCCCGCGCGGTGGAGGACTGGGGGCTGGTGCTGCGGCCCGAGCTCGTGGTGGAGATCGCGGTCGACGGCGCCCAGCGCAGCGTCCGCTACCCCGGCGGGGTGGCGCTGCGCTTCGCCCGGGTGCTCCGCTACCGGCCCGACCGGACCGCCGCGGACGCCGACACCCTGGACGCCGTGCGGGCGCTGCTGCCGGGCTGACCCGGCGACCGCTGACCCACACCGCTGGCCCGGGGACCCTGGCCACGGGACCCCCGAGCCGGCTCCGCGGGCGGCCACGGGCCTGCCGCCGTAGCGTCCTGGTCATGCCGATCAGCTCGTCCGAGGGCAAGGACTGGACCCGGGAGAAGCTCCGCGCGCTGGCCCCCGCCTCGCTGCTGGACGTGGGCGCCGGGGCCGGGACGTACGCCCGCCTCCTCGCCGACGACCGCCCCGCCCGCCTCGTCGCGCTCGAGGTCTTCGAGCCGTACGTCGAGCGCTACGGCCTGCGCGAGCTCTACGACGAGGTGGTGCTCGGCGACGCCCGCACGACCGACCTGCCGCCCGCGGACGTCGTGGTGCTCGGCGACGTGGCGGAGCACATGAGCGTGGCCGAGGCCCAGGACCTGTGGCGCCGCGCCGGCGAGGCGGCCTCGACGGCGGTGTTCATGAGCATCCCGATCGTCCACTACCCGCAGGGCGAGCTCGAGCACAACGCCCACGAGGTGCACGTGGTCGACGACTGGGACCACGACAAGGTCCTCGCCGCCTTCCCTGGCATCACCGACTCGTTCCGCGGCGAGGTCGTGGGGGTGTACGAGCGCCGTACCGACGCGTGAGCCGGCCGGGGGCGGCTGCGGGTCAGGCCGGCGTCGTCCCCGCGGGCGGGGCCGGGGGCGCGGGCGCGGTCGCGACGAAGTCCGCGCGCACGCCCAGCAGCCGGACCGGACGGTCGAGGACGAAGGCCGACAGCGCCCCGAGCGCGGCCTCCTCCAGGGCGGCCGGCTCCGTGGTCGGCGGCGCCACCCGGACGCTGCGGGAGCGGGTGAGGAAGGGCCGGAACCGGACCTTGACCGCGACGCGCTCGACCAGGCGGCCGTCCGTGGCGACGTCGACGGCCACCGCCCGGGCCAGCACGCGGACGGCTCCCCGCAGGTCGTCGGGGTCGGCGAGGTCCTCGGCGTAGGTCGTCTCGTGGCTCGCGGAGCGCGGGACCCACGGTGTCGGGTCGACGGTCGCGCTGCCGCGGCCCTGCCCGGTCAGCACGAGCCAGGGCCCCGTGCTCGGGCCGAAGGCCGCGGCCAGGACGGCCGGGTCCGCCACGGCGAGCTGCGCCACGGTCGTGATCCCGAGCCCCTCCAGCCGGGCGGCGGTGCGGGGCCCGACGCCCCACAGCGCCCGGGTGGGCCGCTCCCCCATCACCTCCAGCCAGTCGTCCCGGGTGAGCGCCGCGATCCCGCCGGGCTTGGCGAACCCGGTCGCGGTCTTGGCCCGCGGCTTCGTGTCGCCGATCCCGACCGCGCACGACAGCCCGGTGGCCTCGCGAACCTGGGCCCGGACGCGCTCGGCGAAGGCGCGGGGGTCCTCGTCGTCGACGCCGAGGAACGCCTCGTCCTGGCCGAGCACCTCGACCGGGACGTCGAGCGAGCGGAGCACGGCCATGACCTCGGCGGAGGCCTCGTCGTAGGCGGCGTGGTCCGAGGGCAGGAACACCGCGTCGGGGCACAGCCGCAGCGCGCGCCGCATCGGCACGCCGGACCGGACGCCGTGCGCGCGGGCCTCGTAGGACGCGGTGGCGACGACCTGGCGCGCCCTCGTCGGGTCGCCGTCCCCGCCGACCACGACCGGGAGCCCGACCAGCTCCGGGCGGCGACGGATCTCCACCGCGGCGATGAACTGGTCGAGGTCGACGTGCAGCACCCAGCGCGAGGCCACCCGCCCAGCCTAGGCACCGGTGCGCAGCACGACCCGGGGGCCCGTGGGGGCGCCCCGGGTCGCAGCCGGACGGGAGGAGCGGGTCAGAAGCCGCGCAGCGCCGTCGTGATGCTCGCGTCGACGCGCGGGTCGGCGAGCGCCACCCGGCTCGCGCTGCTCAGCACGTCGGTGATCTCGGCCTCGGGCAGGCCCGAGCGGACGTCGGGGCGGAAGCCCTTGGCCGCCGTGCCGAGCAGGACGACCCGGGTGGGGCCCTCCATGACCTGCAGCCAGCGGCGCAGCGTGGCGCGCACCAGGGCGCGCTCCAGCTTCAGCGCCTTGTCCCACGCCACGCAGTTCCAGTGGACGACCTCGTGGCGGGCCAGGCCGGCCTCGGCGCACAACCGCCACAGCCGCTCCGACACCGGGTCGTCGTTGTCGGAGGAGGTGAACCCCGAGCCGCCGGCGCTGGCCAGCGAGGTCGCCCCGGGCGACTCCTGCAGCACGACGAGGCGGGCGTGGACCCCGCCGGAGAGCGGGTCCACGTGCGGCAGGTGCGCGTCGGGCTCGGCCACGCCCGCCCGGCGCATGGCGCCGAGCATGTCCCCGCGCCAGGCCTCGAACGGCGCCACGTGCTCCGCGCCCTGGGCGGCGCGCTTCTTCTCCACGACCTCGGGGGTGTCGTGGCTGCGGGCTCGGTCGAACGGTTCGTCGCCCATGAGGGCACGTAGCTGGGCGTCGTCCAGTTCAGGCATGCGCCAATCTTCCCCTGCCGGAGGCCGTGGATGCGAACTCGGCCTCCTCGGCGGTGCTCTCGGCCAGCTCGACGAACCGGCTGGCGGCCGCGGTGCGGGTGCGGCCGCGGCGCCAGACGAGCTCGATCCGGCGCAGCGGCAGCTCCGGGACGGGACGCAGCACCCGGACCCCAGGGTCGGCCACGTCGACCGCGAGCAGCGGCATCACCGAGGCGCCGATGCCCGCCCGGACCATGGCCTGGACGGCCCCGTTGTCGTTGGTGCGGAAGACGTAGCTGGGGTCGACCCCCGCCGCCTGGAGCCCGGCGTCGATCCGGCGCTGGCAGGAGTCCAGCACCGACTGCCCGATCATCGGCCGGCCGACGAGGTCGGCCAGGTCGAAGGTCTCCGCGTCCGCGGCCACCCAGTCCGGCGGGACGACGACGACCATCGGGTCCTGGCGCACGAGCAGGGACTCCACCCGGTCGTCGGTGACCGGCCCGACCGCGAAGGCCAGGTCGAGCTCGTCGCTCACCACCCGGTCGGCCAGGTCGGTGACCTCCTCCTCGACGAGGCGGACGTCCAGGCGCGGCGTCTCCTCGCGGAGGCGGCCGAGCAGGCGGGGCAGCAGCTGCACCGACACCGACTGGAACGTGCCGATCGCCAGCCGCCCGCTGGTGCCGGCCTTGAGCTCCTCCAGCTCCTCGACCGCCACCGCCAGCCGGTCCAGCACGGCCGCGGCGTGGCGCAGGAGCAGCCGCCCGGCCGGCGTGAGCGAGGGCGGGCGGGGCCCGCCGGGCCGGTCGAAGACGGGGGTGCCGACGGCGCGCTCGAGGGCCGCGATCTGCTGGCTGATGGCCGACTGGCTGAAGCCGAGCACGTCGCCCGCCCGGCTGAAGGACCCCTCCTCGGCCACGGCCGCCAGGGCCACGAGGTGCTTGGTCTCGATCTCCGTCGCGGTCGCCACAGGCATAAGCATAACCGATCACCACTATGCGGGATCATCGTTGGAACTTATGAGCGGATCTCTCTACCGTGGTGCCTGCACCGCAGCGACACCCCGAACGGCACCCCGAACGGCACCCCGAACGACACCCCATCCAGACACGACCGGACGGCCGTCCCCCGACGACGTGGGACCCGACGCCCGAGAGGAGCACACCGACATGACCGAGCACACGACCCACCAGCCCGTCACCGCCCTGACCAGCGTCGCGACCGCCACCACGGACGCGGCCCGCCCCCAGACCCGGCCGGCCGCGCGCTTCGACGGCGACGCCGTCGCCGCCCTCGCGGAGGTCGTCGACCGCGACGGTCTGGACGCCCACGCCGCCACCCTGTTCGCCCTGGCCGAGCGTGCCTCGCTCGTCGGCGTCAGCCCGGTGCTCGTGGACGTCATGCTCGGCGCCGGCGAGCCCTACGTGGCCCGGCTGCGCGCCTTCACCCGGGTCGGGATGGCCGTCGCCTCCGCCCGGGCCCCGCGCACCGCGTCCCGCGCCGCCCACGCCCTCGTCGCAGCCTGACCGGCCCGACCGGCCTGGCCTGACCGACCTGACCGACCTGACCGACCTGACCGACCTGACCGACCTGACCGACCTGACCGACCTGACCGACCTGACCGACCTGACCGACCGGGCTAGCGCTCGCCGGGGACCTCGCCCGAGAGGTCGCCGGCCAGGTCGGGCAGGTCGGCCGGGTCCCCGGGCTCGCCCACCTCGACGAGGACGGCCCGGTTCTTGCCGCCCCACTTCGCGGAGTACATGGCCTGGTCGGCGGCGGCGATGAGCGAGCGCGCGGTGACGTCGTCCCCGGTCGCGCCGGCCGGGATGACCGCGATGCCGATGCTCACCCCGGTCCGCACCGTGCCCTCGGGCAGCTCGATGTCGCGCCCGAGGGCCTCGATGAGCCGGCCCGCGACCCGCAGCGGGTCCTCGTGCGGCGGCTCCATCAGCAGCGCGAACTCGTCCCCGGACGGCCGGGCGACGGTGTCGGAGGCGCGCACGGAGGCCTTGAGCCGCTCGGCCACCTCGCGCAGCACGCCGTCCCCGGCCAGGTGGCCGAGCGAGTCGTTGACGGCCTTGAAGCCGTCGAGGTCGCAGAACATCACCACGAGGCCCCGGCGGTCGCGGCGGTGCAGGGCGACGACCTGGTCCAGGCGCTGCAGCAGCATGGCGCGGTTGGACAGCCCGGTGAGCCCGTCGTGCATGACCTCGTGGGCCAGGGCCGCCTCGCGCTCGCGCAGCTGCTGCACGAGGCGCTCGTTGTCGCGCACGACGAGGAACTGCCGCACCAGCACCAGGCCGGCCAGGGTCCCGGCCAGCACGACCTCGGGCACGGACAGCACGGTCCCGTCCAGCGCGGTCTCCACCACGAGACCGAGCGCGACGGCGACCGCGACGTAGGGCAGCACGAGCAGACCGGCGGCCGGCCCGTCGTCGCCGCCCGGGCGCCCGCCGGAGCCGCGGGCGACCACGGCCGCCGCGCCGATGAGCAGGAAGCCGGTCACCCAGCCCACGCTGAGGACGTTGCCGGTGGCGTAGCCGCCCTCGGTCTGCAGGTAGACGTAGGCGGAGTCCGCCACGGCCAGGCTGAGCAGGCCCGCGGCGAGGACGGCCACGTGCGGGCGCGTGCGGCCCCCGGCCCGCACCAGCAGGAGCAGCACGACCGTCGCCGAGACCAGGTCGCCGACGGGGTAGGCGACGCCCAGCACGTAGGAGAGGGTCAGCTCCGTGCCGTCGGTGACGACCGACCCCAGGGCCGTCTTCCACGACACCATGAGCAGCGCGCCGGCCAGCAGGGCCCCGTCGATGAGGTCGCGCGTGCCCGCGGACAGGTAGGGCCCGCCGTGCCAGAGCAGCAGCCCCGCCGCCGCGAGCAGCGGGAAGGCGAGGAAGCCGACGTCGGCGACGGAGGGGAACGGGGCCTCGGTGCGGCCGAGCACCTCGTAGGCGCTCCACACGGCCTGCCCGGCGGCCCAGGAGGCGGTGGCGGCGGCGAGGAACCCCCAGAGCCGGCGGTCCGTTCCGCGGGCCAGGTGGGCCGTCCGCAGGCAGAGCACCGCCGCGACGACCGGCGCCACCAGCTGCGACAGGTCGTCCCAGGCCACGGTGAGCAGCCCGTCCGCGGGCAGCGCGAGGAGCACGGCGCCGAAGACCGCCCCGAGCGCCACCGCCACGACCGTGGCGCGCACCCAGCCCGTCCCCCGGCGCCCGCTCAGCTGCTCGTCGGGGCGCACGGGTTCGTATCGGCACGTCCGGGGCGCGGCCTGAGCCGGCCCGGACCCGTACCGGGCCAGGGGGTCAGGGGGTCGATGGGTCAATGGGTCAGGAGGTCACGACGCGAGGAACCCCGCGACCACCAGGCCGGCCGCCGCCACGACCAGCCAGAACGCCGACCGGCCCACGGCACGCCGGTCGTGCCGGGGCCCCGGGCCGCCCGCCCACCCCGTGACCAGCACCTGGGCGCCGGCCAGCGCCGCGAGCAGCACGCCGGTGCCGAGCAGCATCGTCGACACGACCGCGCGCACGCCTCCCGCGCCGACGGCCCCCGGCAGCAGCACGGCCGCCGCGGCCGCGAGGACCAGCACGGCGAGCAGCGCGGACCCCCGCGGGCCCACCCGCTGGGGCAGGCCGACCACACCGGTCCGGGCGTCGTCCTCCGCGTCCGGCACGGTGTTGACGAAGTGCGCGGCGACGCCCAGCAGCCCGGCCGCGACCATGGCCGCCACCGGGGGCCAGGCGGGCGCGGCCTGGGCCAGCGTGGCCACGGCGGGCAGGACGCCGAAGGCGACGAGGTAGGGCAGGGGGCTGGCCAGGGTGCCCTTGAGGCCGAGGTCGTACGCCACGCCGGAGGCGACGACGAGCAGGTGCACCAGGCCCGGCAGCCACCCCAGCAGCAGCGAGAGCACGACGGTGGACCCGGCGGCCGCGAGCGCGGCGACGCCCACGGCCCGGCGGCCCACCTCGCCCCGGGCCACGGGCTTGTCGGTGCGGCCGGCCTCGGCGTCGCGCGCGGCGTCGGCCCAGTCGTTCGCCCAGCCGATCGTCAGCTGGCCGGACAGCACCACGAGCACCAGCAGCAGGAGCCGGGAAGGCGCCAGGTCCGCGCCCAGCACCCCGAAGGCCAGCGCGAAGAGCGTCACCGCGACGGTGGGCCCGGGGTGCGAGGCCCGCACGAGCGCCCCGGCCCGGACCGGGACCCGCGGGGCGCCGCCCGTCGGGGCGGAGGAGGACTGCTCGGTCGCGCGCACGCCTCGACGGTAGGGCAGCGACCGCGGGCGGCCGAGCCGACGGTGACGTAGCGTCGGGCCATGTCGGTCATCGCCGCGGTCGGCAGCGCGCTCCCGGGCCACCGCTACCCGCAGGCCGAGATCACCGAGGCCCTCGCCGTGACCGTGCTCGGCCAGGCCCAGGACCGGCTGCCGGTGATGCGCCGGCTGCACACGTCGGCGAAGGTCGACAGCCGCCACCTCGCCCTCCCCCTGGAGCGCTACGCCGACCTCGGCGGCTTCACGGGCAGCAACGACGCCTTCATCCGTGTGGGCCTCGACCTGGCCGAGGCGGCGGTGCGCGACGCCCTCGACCGGGCAGGGCTCGTCCCCGAGGACGTCGACCTCGTGATGAGCGTGTCGGTGACCGGGGTCGCCGCCCCCAGCCTGGACGCGCGGCTCGTGGCCCGGCTGGGGCTGCGTCCCGACGTCAAGCGGCTGCCGGTCTTCGGGCTCGGCTGCGTGGCGGGGGCCGCGGGCGTCGCCCGGGTCCACGACTACCTGCTCGGGCACCCCGACGAGGTCGCCGTCCTGGTCTCGGTCGAGCTCTGCTCGCTCACCCTGCAGGCCGACGACACCTCGATGGCCAACCTCGTGGCCAGCGGCCTGTTCGGTGACGGCGCCGCCGCGGTGGTCATGACCGGCGCGGACCGGGCGCCCGCCCCGTCGTCGACGGGCGGCGCGGCCCGGCCGCGCGTGCTCGACACCCGCAGCCGGATGTACCCGGACACCGACCGCGTGATGGGCTGGGACATCGGCTCGACGGGGTTCCGGATCGTCCTGGACTCCTCGGTGCCCGACGTGGTCGAGAGCTACCTGCGCGAGGACGTGGAGAAGTTCCTCGCCGACCACGGCCTCACCGTCGCCGACATCGGCACCTGGGTGGCGCACCCGGGCGGGCCCAAGGTGCTCGAGGCGATGCAGCGCAGCCTCGACCTGCCCGCCGGCGCCCTCCAGCTGACCTGGGAGTCCCTGGCCGCGGTGGGCAACCTGTCCAGCGCCTCGGTCCTGCAGGTCCTGCAGGCCACGCTGCGCGAGCGCCGGCCGGAGCCGGGCAGCGCCGGCCTGCTGCTGGCCATGGGGCCCGGCTTCTGCGCCGAGCTCGTCCTGCTCGGCTGGTGAGCCGCCCGTGGGGCAGGCTGTGCCGGTGACCGCGAGCCAGTGGGCCTTCGTCGGGCTGGTCGTCGTCGTGGCCTGCGCCCGGCTCGTGGAGCTGCGGGTGGCCGCCCGGCACCTCGCGTGGGCGCGCGCCCGGGGCGGGGTGGAGCGGGGGGCCGGGCACTACCCGGTGATGGTCGCCCTGCACCTGGGCCTGCTCGTCGGCGCCCCGCTGGAGGTGTGGCTGCTCGACCGGCCCCTGGTGCCGGCGCTCGCGGCGAGCATGCTCGTGCTGCTCGTCGCCGCGCACGCGCTGCGCTGGTGGTGCATCCGCAGCCTCGGGCCGCAGTGGAACACCCGGGTCGTCGTGGTCCCCGGGCTGCCGCTGGTCGCCCGTGGCCCCTACCGCCTGCCGTGGCTGCGCCACCCCAACTACGTCGCCGTCGTGCTGGAGGGCGTCGCGCTGCCGCTGGTCCACGGGGCGTGGCTCACCGCGCTGCTGTTCACCGTCGCCGACCTCGCCCTGCTGGCGTGGCGGGTCCGGGTGGAGGAGGCGGCGCTGGCGGAGCTCGCCGGGCCCCCCGGTGCCGTCGCGCCCGCCGCCGGACGGGCCGGGCGGTGAGCGCGGCCGACGTCGACCTGGTCGTGGTCGGCGGCGGTCCCGTGGGCCTGGCCACCGCGGTCGGCGCGGCGCAGGCGGGCCTGTCGGTCGTCGTGCTCGACCCCCGCGAGGGCCCCACGGACAAGGCGTGCGGCGAGGGGCTCATGCCGGGCGCCCGCGCCTCGCTGGCCCGGCTGGGCGTGCACCTCGCGCACGGCCCCGACGCCCACGAGCTGGCCGGCATCCGGTACCTGTCCCCCGGGCACGCGGTGCAGGCGGACTTCACCGCCGGCCCGGGGCTCGGGGTGCGGCGGACGGTGCTGTCCGCGGCCCTGGAGGCTCGGGCCGCCGAGCTGGGGGTCCGACGGCACCGCACCCGGGCCGGGACGCCCGTGGACGACGGGGACGGCGTGGTCGTCGACGGGCTGCGGGCCCGGTGGTGCGTGGCCGCCGACGGCCTGCACTCCCCCACCCGGCGCGCGCTCGGCCTGGACGCCGCCCCGAGCACCGGGGGACGGCCGGGGTCGCCGCGGCGCCGCCGCTACGGCCTGCGCCGGCACTACCGGCTGCCCCCGTGGGGCCGGCACGTGGACGTGCTGTGGTCCCGCGACGCCGAGGCCTACGTGACCCCCGTCGCCCCCGACGTCGTCGGGGTGGCGGTGCTCACCGCGACGTCCGGCTCCTTCGACGACCACCTCGCCCGCTTCCCCGGCCTGGCGGCCCGGCTGTCCGGGGTCCCGCACGCCTCGGCGACCCGGGGCGCCGGCCCGCTGCGGCAGGCCGCGAGCCGGCGCCGCTCGGGACGGGTGCTGCTGGTCGGGGACGCCGCCGGGTACGTGGACGCCCTCACCGGGGAGGGCGTGGCCGTCGGTCTGGCCTGCGCGCGGGAGGCCGTGGCCTGCGTGGTCGCCGACGACGCGTCCGGCTACGAGGCCGCCTGGCACCGGGCCAGCCGCCGCTACCGGCTGCTCACCGAGGGGCTGCTGGCCGCGTCGTCGCTGCCGGCGGTCCGCCGGGCGCTGGTCCCGGCCGCCGAGCGGCTCCCCCGGGTGTTCGGGGCCGTCGTGGACCGGCTGGCCTGAGCGGCGTGGACCAGGCCCGGCCCGCCGCCGCCGACCCGGCGGACCGGGACGACCTGGCGGGGGTGCTGCGGCTGGCGGCCGCGGGCGTGTTCCCCCCGGTCGACGGCGGCTGGCGGCGGGCACGGCCCTGGCGCGAGGGCCTGGAGGCGGTGGTGGCGCTCACCGGCCGCGCCTACCTGGCCGTCGGCGACGACGTGGACGACGCCACCCTGGCCGCGCTCCGCCCCGACGGCACCGGCGGGGCCCACCACCCTCGCGTGGTCATCGCGCTGGCCGCGGGCGGGTGGGTGGACGTCCTGGACGTCCTGCTGGCGACGAGCGGCGGCGGGGAGCAGCGGCCCGACCTCCGCGGCGACCCGGACCGCCGGGTGGTGGAGCGCCCGGACCTGGCCGACCACCCGCGGGCCGTCGCGGCCCGCCGGCTGCGCGACGACGTCCGCGTGCTCGGCCGGCCGGGGGACGGCCGGTCGCTGGTCACGGTGTCGCGCGGCGTGGCCGGGCTCACCGAGCTCGGCGCCGAGGCGGCGCCCGGGACCGACGGGTCGCTGCTGGTGGCGGACGTGGTGGCGGGCCTGCCGGCCGGCTCCACCGTCCTGGCCGCCGTCGCGCCGGGCAACGCGCGGTCCCTGCGCAGCTTCCTGCGGGCGGGGATGCGGCCCGTGGGCAGCGTCCAGCTGTACCTGCCGGCGCGCTGACCGCGGCGGCGGGCCCTCAGGACCGGGCGGCGGCCGCCGGCACGCGGGTGGGGTCGGCGAACACCTGCTGGAGGGCGACCACGGCGCCGCCGCGGCTGGCGGCCGTGAAGCCGAGCTCGCTGGCCCGGACCTCCACCCCGCCGGCGTCGGGGGCCACGACCCGCTCCAGCAGGGTGTGCACGACGTAGGGCCGCAGGTGCTCGGCGAGCGCGGCGAAGTACCCGCCGAGCACGAGGGCGCGCGGGTTGACGATGTTGACCAGCACGCTCGCGCCCAGGCCCAGCGCGATGCCGACCCGCTCGAGGGTGCCGAGGGTGGCGGCGTCCCCCGCGGCGGCGCGCTCGTTGATCTCGTCGAGCCGGGCGTCGATGTCCGCGTCGCCGTCGAGGATCGGGTCCTCGGGGCCCCGGGCGCAGCCGGCCAGCAGCACGCCGAGGCCGACCTGGGTCTCCCAGCAGCCCACCCGGCCGCAGCCGCAGACCTCCAGGCGCGGGTTGAGAGGCGCGTGGCCGATCTCGCCGGTGAACCCGCTGGCCCCCCGGACGAGGGCGCCGCCCACGATGACCCCGCACCCGACGCCGACCTCCCCCGCCAGGTAGACCAGGTCGTCGACGTCGCGACCCACCCCGACGGCGTGCTCCGCGATCGCCCCGAGGTTGGCGTCGTTGTCGACGGTGACGCGCACCCCGTGCCGCGACAGGGCCGCGTCGAGCTGCTGGGCGAGCTCGGTGCCGGTCCAGCCCAGGTTGGGGGCCAGGGCGACCCGGCCGCGGCCGGAGTCCACGAGGGCGGGCACGGCCACGGTGATCCCCACCACGGAGCTGCCCTCGGCCTCCAGGTGGTCCAGGGCCTCCTCCAGGCAGCGGACGACCAGCGCGATCGCCCCCCTCTCGCCCAGGGCGCGCATGTCGGCCGGGCTCCGCCGGGACAGGACGACGGCGTGCGTGAGGTCCATGGCGGTGACGTCGACGAAGTCCGCGTTGACCTCGACCCCGACGCCGACCACCCGGCCGCTCGTCAGGCCCACGGTCTGGCCGGGCCGGCCGACGCTGCCGACGCGCTCGACCTCGCCCTCGCCGACCAGGCCGCGCTCGACGAGCTCGGCGACCAGGCTGGACACGGTGGCCTTGTTCAGGCCGGTGTCGGCGGCGATCCGCGCACGGGACCGGGGGCCGGCGTCGCGGAGGTGGCTGAGGACCAGGCTCAGGTTGGACCGTCGCACGGTCAGCTGGTCGGCCGGAGCCGCGGTCACCCGGGTCGACATCGTCGTCATCCCCTCGGTAGTTGGTAGGAGCACCCGCCGAAACAGTAGTGCCGCCCGCGAGGCCTGTGGACGGGCGCCGCGGGACCGCCCCGACCGGCCTACCGTCGACCCGGACGCACGAGGGGGCGTGATGACGGGCACGGACGGTCGGGGGACAGGCTCGGGGGGCGCGTCGGGCCACGCGCGGGGAGACCTCGCGGGACCGCTCGTGGGCGACCTGGTGGTGGACGTCGCGGTCCTCGACGAGGGAGCCGCGCGGCTGGTGCGGGCGGGCAGCGGGCTGCGCGACGCGGGGGCCGGGCTGGACCGCCTCCCGGTGGCGGCGGTGGCCACCGGGTCGGACGCCCTGCTCGACGCCCTGGCCGACCTCGGCCGGCAGTGGTCCGCCCGGCTGGGCGCCGCCACCGCGGCGGCCGAGGGGCTGGCCGCCGCGCTGCGGACCGCCTCGGCCGCGTACGCGCAGGCCGAGCGGGCGGCCGCGGACCCCCTCGGGGCCCTGCTCGGGGCGTTCGACCTGACCGCGGCCGGGCCGCCGGAGCGTGCCGGACGCGACGAGGGGCCGCAGTGAGCACGTCCTGGGCCACCGCCGCCCGCCAGGTGCCGGGGCTGGAGCACGACCCCTGCCCGGGCGACGTGCCCGCGACGCACCGCCTCGCCACCGACCTCGGCGCCCGCGCGCACGGCGTGGCGGCCGCCGCCGCGGCCTGCGCCGGCTGGGGGCACGCGGGCTGGCGCGGGGACGGCTCGGCCGGGGCGGTCCTGGCGGTCGAGGAGCTCCTCGACGCCCTCGGACCGCTCGTCCGCTCCCTGGACGGTGCCGGCGACGTGGTCCGGGCCTGGGCCGTGGAGCTGGGCGCGCTGCAGGACGAGGCCGCCGCCCTCGGGGCGGAGTCCCTGGACATGCGGCGCCGGCACCTGCAGGCCGACCTCGCCGCGGGGCCGGCCGCCACCCCGACGGACGCGGAGGTCCGGCGGTCGCGGGCCGAGGACGAGCGCGAGGCGCTCCGCAGGCGGGTCGAGGAGCTCCACGAGCGGTGGCTGAGGGCGGCCCGGCGCCGCTCCGCGGAGCTGGACACGACGGCCCCGCCCGGGTCCGCGGACCTCTGGCGGGGCACCTGGGACCTGGGCCACGACCGCTACCAGGACGAGGTCCGCCACCAGGCGCGCTGGCTGGGCTGGGGAGCCACGGCGACGGGGGCCGCCTCGTCGGCCGCCGGGCTGGCCGCCCCGCTGACCGGGCCCGCCGCCCCGGTCGTCGCCGCCGTGTCCGCCGGCCTGGGCGTGGCGTCCCTGCAGGCCGACGTCCACCTCGCGGCCGGCGCGGACGGCTCGGTGACGGACGCCGGGTGGTCCGCCGCCGGGGTCGTGGGCGCCGGCGCCCTGGGGGCGGCGGGACGCGGGGCGGCGCGCGCCGGGGACCGGGCGGAGGCCGTGGTCGACGCCGGCACGGCGGTGCACGACGGGTACGCGGCGGGCGTCGACGCGCAGGCGCTGCTCGACCGGCGCGGGGACGGCGAGGCGCCCGGCACGGTGGCCGGCCTGGACGGCGGCGCCGTGGCCGTGACGGTCCACGACGTGGCCTCGCCCTGGCACGTCGGCCACGGGACCTCGGGCGACGGCTTCGTCGGCGTCGCGGTGGTGCCGGTGGTCACCGGCCGCACCGGGGCGTCCGCCCGGCCGGCCCGGCAGGCCGCGCCGGCGGCGACGGCCCGGCGGGGACGCGAGAGGGACCGGGCCGGGGCCCGGTCCCTCTGACGGTGCGGCCGCTCAGACGAGCGGCATGACGAGCACGGGGTCGGTCGACGGCGCGTCGGACCCGCCCTCGGGCTCGAGGCTGACCGCGACCGCGTCGGCCCCGGCCACGGAGGCCTGCAGGGCGACGGCCTCGCCGGAGGACACGTCGAAGGTGCCCGCCGACACCGCCCGGTCGCCCGTCACCGTCCACGCCTGCCAGGTCGACCCCTCGGGGGCCACGGGCAGGCCAGCGGGCAGCAGCAGGGCCGCGTCCTGCGAGGCGCTGGCCAGGACCACGACCTCGTCGCCCTGCACCCCGTCGGGGAGCTGGGGGACGGCGCTGAGGGTGACCACGTCGTCGGCGGACAGGACCCGCTGGACGGCGGCCTGCTGGGCCCGGACGTCGCCGAGCCGGTCGGACTGCACCACCCCGAACGCCCCGGCGCCGAGCGCCGCCACGGTCAGCGCGCTCGCGGCCAGGCCGAACAGGGTCCGGCCGGACCAGGCCCGCGACCCGGAGCCCGCCAGGGCGGCGCGCCGGTCGCGCCGGGCCAGCAGGTCGTCGGGGCCGACGACGGCCGGACCGGGCCCGCCCTCGAGCGCGTCGGTGGCGTCCGGGGGGCCCACCGGCTGCGGGGCGGGCCGCACGGCCGCGAGGTCGCCCGGGGCGGGCTCCTCCGCGGTGAGCGGCGGCAGCTGGGGCGTGGTCCGGGCCCGGGCCAGCACCGCTGCCCGCATCCGGGCCGGCGGCGCCAGCGCCTCGGCCGACGCGAGCACGGCCGCGGTCTCGCGGTACGAGCGCAGGTCCTCCTGGCAGGTCTCGCACTGCCCGAGGTGCTCGCGCACGTCGGCGCGCTCCCCCTCGTCCAGCGCGTCGACCGCGTAGGCGGCGACCAGCGTGTGGGCGTCAGGTCTCATGGTCCGTCTCCTTCCTGCCGCCCCCGGCTCCGATGGTGTGGTCCGTCCTGGTCCGTGCGCGTGCCGGTGCGTGGTCGTGGGTCCGTGCGGCGCCGCACCCGGGGGTGCGCACGCCCGTGCGGGTGGTCGTCATCGTGCGGGGTCCCTGCGCGACGGGACCGCCAGGGGGGGCAGGTCGTCCAGGGCGGGGTCCAGCTCGGGCCCCAGGTGGACCCGCAGCCGGGTGAGCCCGTCGCGGATCCTCGTCTTGACCGTGCCCAGCGGCAGCCCGAGCAGCGCGGCGACCTCGGTGTGGGTGTGCCCGCCGTAGAAGGCCAGGCGCACCGACTCCCGCTGCACGTCGCTCAGCTCGGCCATGGCCTTGCGGACCCGGCGGCCCTCGAAGGCCGACACCGCGGCCTCGCTGACCTCGTCGACCGCAGGCGGCTCCGGCAGCGCCGTCGCCTCCTCGCGGGCCCGGCGGCGCTCGCTGGAGCGCACCCGGTCGACCGCCCGGGAGTGGGAGATCATCACGGCCCACGACCGCACGCCGGCCCGCGAGGGGTCGTAGCGCGACGCGGTCCGCCAGATCTCCAGGAGGACCTCCTGGGCGACCTCCTCGGACTCCGACGGGTCGCGGAGCACCCGGCGGCAGACCCCGTAGACGACCGCGGACAGCCGGTCGTACAGCTGCTCGTAGGCCTCCTCGTCGCCGCGGGCGGTACGGGCGACCAGCGACCGGAGGAGCTCCTGCTCCTCCGGGTCGGCGGTGTGCCGGGCGGGGTTCCCGCCGGGCACCGCTGCTGGCTGCACGTCTGCTCCGTCCGGTGGCGTCCCCTCGTCGGGGGGATCAGCCATGGTTCGTCACCCCCCGGCCCACGGATTGGCGCCGGCCGCGCGGGACCCGTCCGGCGCAGCGGGCGGCGCCGTCCCGACGGGCGGGGCGGCCGCCCGGACCGCCGGCACCGCCCGCCTCGGGTGCGCGGGAGGGCACGGACGACGAGGTCACGGCGCGATCACCCCGCCATCGTGCCGCACGGCCGGCCCGCAGCACCCCCGGACCGGAGCAGCGCGGCGGCCGGCGGCCAATCCGTCGCCCGCCCGACGACGGACCCCTGGCGCGTCCCCCGTCTCCCCACCACCGCCCCCGGCGGGGGCGCGGGGGGCGCTCCGGCCCCGCGGCCCCGTCGGACGAGGCGACAGGTGCCCCGTCAGGGCGCGGCAGGACGGCCGAAGAGCCAGCCCTGGGCCTGGTCGCAGCCCATCGCCCGCAGCAGGCGGCGCTGGTCGTGGTCCTCCACGCCCTCGGCCACCACGACGAGGCGGTGGGCGTGGGCCAGGTCGACCACGGCCGTGACCACGGCGTCGTGCCGGTCGCCGCGGCCCAGCTCGCTGATGAACGAGCGGTCGATCTTGAGGAAGTCCAGCTCGAAGGCCTGCAGGTGGGACAGGGCGGAGTAACCCGGTCCCGAAGTCGTCCAGCCCGACGCGGCAGCCCAGCGCCCGCAGCGCCCGCACGTCGTCGGCCACGGTCGCGGCGCGGGCGAAGCAGGCTGGTCTCGGTGAGCTCGACCGACAGCCGCCGGGGGTCCACCGCGTGCTCGGCCAGGACCCTGCCGACGCGCTCGGCCAGCCCTCCCGCCTCCAGGGTGCGGGCGGAGACGTTGACCGCGACCCGGGTCCCCGGCCGTGCGGCCAGCCCGGCGACGGCCGTCACGAGGACCCAGTCGTCCAGGGCGGTCACCAGCCCCGTCTCCTCGGCCACGTCCATGAACGCGCCCGGCAGCAGCAGCCCCCGGTCGGGGTGCTCGAGGCGCACCAGCGCCTCGGCCCCGACGACCTGCTCGCCGTCCAGCTCGACGACCGGCTGCAGGTGCAGCCGCAGCCACCCGAGCTCCAGGGCCCGGCGGAGCACGGCCTCGGTGGCCAGCCGCTCGTCGGCCCGGGTGCGCAGGGCGGCGTCGAAGGCCACGACGCGGTCGCGGCCGGTCTCCTTGGCCCGGTACAGGGCGAGGTCCGCCTGCCGCAGCAGCTCCCACGGGGTGCCGGTCCGGTCCCCGACGGCTACGCCGAGGCTCGCGGTGGCCACCACGGTCGTGCCGTCGAGGTCGAAGGGCCGGGCCAGCGAGGCGAGCAGCGCCGTCGTGACCTCGTGGACCTGCCCGGCCGCGTCCCCCGTGACCACCACGACGAACTCGTCGCCGCCCAGGCGGGCCACGGTGGTGCCCTCGGGCACGGCGGAGCGCAGCCGGGCCGCGACGTCGACGAGCAGCGCGTCGCCCGCCCCGTGGCCCAGGCTGTCGTTGACGACCTTGAAGTGGTCGAGGTCCAGCAGCACGAGCCCGACGGTGCCGCCGTCGTCGAGCCCGGCCAGCGCGCGGCCCAGCCGGTCCTCCATGCGGCGGCGGTTCGGCAGGCCGGTGAGGCCGTCGGTGAGGGCGAGCCGCTCGAGCTCGCGGGCGTGGGCGGTGCGCTCGCTGACGTCCATGACGTGGCACAGCACGTGCAGGGGGCGCCCGGAGGCGTCCCGGGCGACCGCGGCGCTGAGGAGCGCGTCGAAGGTCGTGCCGTCCGCGCGGACGTAGGTCTTCTCCATCGTGTCCTGTCCGGTGTGCCCGGTGACGAAGGCCAGGGACCGGGCCTGGTCGCGCACGAGGTCCTCCGGGCGCGTCCAGGTGGCGATGGTCAGGGGGTCGGTCTCGTCCGTGCCGCCGGCGCGGCCGATCATCCGGCGGAAGGCCGCGTTGGAGCGCAGCACCCGGCCGGAGCCGTCCACGGCGAGCATGGTCATCCCGATCGGCGCCCGGTCGAAGGTGAGCCGGAAGAACTCCTCGTTCTCCTGCAGGTGCCGCAGGCGTGCTCACCCGCTCGGTGACGTCCTGCACGACGCCCCACTGGCGCACCGGGACGCCGTCCTCGTCGCAGGTGAGGTCCAGCCACACCGAGACGGTGCGGGTCCCGCCGTCCGGCACGCCGATCTCGACGGTCACCTGGCGGGGGCGCCCGTCGACGAGCACCTGCGCCCACTCGGCCTGCAGCAGCGGGTAGGCGTCGCCCAGCCAGTCCTGGACGGTCGCGTCGGTGACCTCGGTGCCGGGCGGCTGGCCCGTCACCTGGTGCAGCAGCTCGGAGAAGGCCCAGTCGTCGGTGCCGAGGGTGGTCTCCCAGGTCGCGAGCTGGGCGAGCTGCATGGCGGCGTGGAGGTGGCGGGCCTGCTCCTGGGCGGTCTCGGCCAGGCGGTGCGCCTCGGTGACGTCGGCGAAGGACACGACGGCGGAGAAGGCGGTGCCGTCGTCGTCCAGGCGCGGCAGCGTGGTCACGGACATCACCCGCTCGGCCCCGTCGGGCCGGCGCAGCAGCAGCAGGCGGTCCCGCTCCCCGAGCCCGGTGCGCAGCGTCCGGGCGGCCGGGTAGTCCTCGGTCGGCATCTGGCGCCCGTCCAGCTCGAGCATGCACCAGCGGGGGTCCGCCACCGACCGGCCCACCAGCTCGTCGGCGGTGAGCCCCAGCAGCCGGGGCGCGGCCTCGTTGTGCACGAGGACCTGGCCCAGGTGCCCGTGGACGACCACCCCCTCGCCGAGGGACTCCAGCACCGCGCGGTACAGCTGCTCGCCCTGCGCGCGCGCCCGGGCCGTGGCCGCGTCGACGGCCGGGCCGAGCCGGTCCTCGCCGTCCCGCGCCGAGGCGACGAGGGCCTCGAGCACCTCCCGGCTGTGCTCGTCCATGGCCCCGGGCCGCGACGACACCACCGTGAGCACCGCCCCTCCCCCGGTCGCCCGCCGGTGCAGCGGGACGACGACGGAGGAGCGGATGCGCTCGACCTGGTTGAGGACGAAGCCTCCCTGCGGGTGGGTGCGGGTGTCGTGCACGACGTGCGGCCGGCCGGAGGCGAGCACGAGGCCGGCCACCGACCCGGCGATGGGCAGGCGGGCGCCGGCGACCCGGGCTCCGCGCTGCTCCGGCACGCGGCCCTGCGAGGCGACCATGACCAGGTCCTGGCCCTCCGCCACGGCCACCCCGGCCCGGTCGCCGTCCAGCAGCAGGCGCGCCTGACGGCACAGCTCCGGCAGCAGGTCGTCGGCGGGCGCCGCGCGCAGGCTCTCGCAGGCGGCGGCGACGGCGGGGTCGACCACGTCCCCGGCGGGCGGGCCCGTCGGGCCCGACGGCGGCAGCCTGCTCACGCAGGGGGGATCGGCAGGGCGGGACCCGGACTTGACCTGCCCCTCACCCGGCCCGACGACCAGCCCCGGCCTTCACGGTCAGACGACGGCACCGCCCGGCTCGCGCTCGCGCAGGACCGCGTCGAGGCAGGCGACGGCGGCCCGGGTCATCGCGGTGCGGGTGGCGACGCTGGCCGAGCCGACGTGCGGCAGCACGACGAGCCCGGGGGTCCGCAGCACCGGGTCGTCGGGGTCCTCGCGCGGCTCGCCGTCGAAGACGTCGAGGCCGGCGGAGTGCAGCCGTCCCTCGCGCAGCGCGGCCAGCAGGTCCGCCTCGACCACCAGCGCCCCGCGCCCCACGTTGACGAGCGTGGCGTCGGGCCGCACGAGCCGCAGCGCGGCCGCGTCCACGGTGCCGCGCGTCGCGGGCGTCAGCGGCAGCGCGAGGACGAGCACGTCGCTGGTGCGGAGCAGCTCCTCCCGCCCCACCGGGACCGAGACGCCGTCGGCCGGCGCCGAGGCCCGCCGCAGGTGCTGGACGTGCATGCCGAAGCCACGTCCCCGCCGGGCGACCGCGCGGCCGATCTCGCCGTAGCCGAGCACCCCCATCCTCGCCCCGCCGACGTCGTGGCCCAGGTAGCGGCCGGGGTCGAAGCCCGACCAGCCGCCGGACCGCACGGAGTCGGTGGCCTCCACGAGCCGGCGGCGCGCCATGAGGACCAGGGCGATGGCGGTGTCGGCCACCGTCTCCGCGAGCACCCCGGGGGTGTTGGTCACGCGGACGCCGAGCTCGCGGGCCACCGCCAGGTCGACGCTGTCCACGCCGACCCCGGCCACCGCCACGACCCGCAGCCGGCCCGCACCGCGCAGCGCGGCCGCGTCCAGCGGGTCGCCGGGCTGGGCCAGGACGGCGTCGGCGCCGGCGAGCTCCCGGGCGAGCCGGGCGGGGTCCGGCTCCACCCCGCCGGGCACCGCCGGGAGCCGGACCACCTCTGCCCCCAGGGCGGCGGCGGCCTGCTCGAGGCGGTCGGAGCCAGGCACGTCCGGACGGGTGAGGAGGATCCGCAGGTCCACGGCGGCATGCTCCCGCAGCGGACCGACCTCCCAAAGTGCGTCACCCACCGTGATGTGTTCTGCTCTCCCCGTGACGACCAGTGGCGCGACCTCCAATCCGCCGCTCTCCTCGCCACGAACCTCCTCCATGACCACGACATCTCCGCGCCCCGTGCGCACCGCAGCCCGGGGCGCCCTCGCCGGGGTGCTGTCCGCGGCCCTGCTCCTGGGGGCGGCGTCCGCGGCGGCGGTCCTCGTGGGCCGGGGCTCCGACCCGTTCCTCGCCGTCGGGGACCTGGTGGTCCGGCTGTCGCCCAAGGAGCTGACCCGCTTCGCCATCGACACCTTCGGCAGCTACGACAAGCTCGTCCTGTTCGTCGGGATCGGCGTCGTGCTCGCCCTGGTCGCCGCGGCCGCCGGGGCGCTCGCCACCCGCCGGCTGGGCCCGGGGCTCACGGTCCCGGTCCTGCTCGTGCTCGCCGCGGGCGGTGCCGTGCTGCTCTCCCCCGGCGCCCGCGCGGTCGACCTGGTCCCGCTCGTCGTCGGCACGGTGCTCGGGGCGGTCGCCTTCGTCGGCCTGGTCCGCCTCGCCCGCCGCCCCGCCGCCGTGGACGCCGGCCCCGTGCGGACGAGCCCCGGAGAAGGCCCCGACGGCACCCCCTCCCGGGCCCCGCGCCGGCTGTTCCTCGCCGCGAGCGGGGCCACGGCCCTGGGTGCGGCCGGTCTGGCCGGTCTCGGCCGGGTCCTCGGCTCCACCGTCCGCGACGCCGGCGCCGCCCGCGCCGCGCTCGCCCTGCCGCCCACCACCGAGGCCGTCCCCGACGTCGCCGCCGGCGCCCAGGTCGTCGAGGGCGCGCCGTTCCGCACCGCGAACGCCGACTTCTACCGCGTCGACACCGCCCTCACCGTGCCCCGCGAGAGCGCCGAGGGCTGGGTGGTGCGGGTCCACGGTCTCGTCGACCGGGAGCTCGAGCTCACCTGGGACCGGCTGACCCGCACGTTCGACGTCGTCGACCGCGAGATCACCATGGTGTGCGTCTCCAACCCGGTCGGCGGCGAGCTCGCCGGCAACACGGTGTGGCGCGGGGTGCGGCTCGCGGACGTCCTGGCCGAGGCCGGGGTCGACCCCTCCGCCGACATGGTGCTGTCCACCTCCGTCGACGGCTGGACCGCGTCGACCCCGCTCTCGGCCCTGCTCGACAGCGACGACGCGCTGCTCGCCTTCGGGATGGGCGGCGAGCCGCTGCCCTTCGAGCACGGCTTCCCCGTCCGGATGGTCGTCCCCGGCCTCTACGGCTACGTCTCGGCCACCAAGTGGGTCGTCGACCTCGAGGTCACCCGGTTCGCGGACGACGAGGCCTACTGGACGCCCCGCGGCTACGCGGAGCAGGCCCCGGTCAAGACGTCCTCCCGCATCGAGGTGCCCGGCTCCTTCGAGCAGCTGCCCGCCGGCACCGTCGTGGTCGCCGGCACCGCGTGGCACCCCGGCCTCGGCGTCGACGCCGTCGAGGTCCGCCTCGACGGGGGCGAGTGGCAGGCCGCCGAGCTCGGCGAGGTCCCCGGACCCACCACCTGGCGCCAGTGGCGCTACGAGTGGGACGCCGCCCCCGGCCAGCACCGCATCGAGGTGCGCGCCACCGACGCCGACGGCGTCGTGCAGACCGACGAGCGCGCAGAGATCGCCCCCGACGGGGCCACCGGCTGGCACTCCGTCGTGGTGACCGTCACACAACCGTGACCATCCAGGGCCTTTCCGGAGCATCCGGATCGCCCACCGGCGCCGTACCCAGAGCAGGTGCGCAGCCGCAGGACACACCGCAGCAGCCACCACAGACCTGGCGCCCCGACGGCGTCGAGAACCTCCGCCCGGAGAGACCGGGCCACCTCAGAACGAAGGGATCCACCATGTACAAGCACCTCCGCCTCGCCCCGATCGCCATCACCGCCGCCCTCGTCCTCGCCGCCTGCGGCGGGGCTGCCGAGGACACCGCGGACGACGCCGGCGCGGCCGTCGACACCGCCACCGCCGAGGCCATGGACGAGACCTCCGAGGAGCCCATGACCGAGGAGTCCGAGCCCATGGAGTCCGAGTCCATGGAGGAGGACGCGGCCATGGCCGGCCCCGTGGGCCCCGGCTGCGCCGACTACGTCGCCGCGGTGCCGGACGGCGCGGGCTCCGTCGAGGGCATGTCGGCCGACCCCGTCGCCGTGGCCGCGAGCAACAACCCGATCCTCACCACCCTGACCGCTGCCGTCTCCGGTGGCGTCAACCCCGAGGTCAACCTCGTCGACACCCTCAACGGTGCCGAGTTCACGGTCTTCGCCCCGGTCGACGACGCCTTCGCCGCCGACGTGGACGCCGCGACGCTCGAGGTCCTCAAGACCGACGCGGACCTGCTGACCAGCATCCTCACCTACCACGTGGTGCCCGGGCAGATCAGCCCCGAGGACCTCGCCGGCACCACCCAGACCACGGTCCAGGGCGGCACCGTCGAGATCGCCGGCGAGCCCGACGCGCTGACCGTCAACGGCGCCAACGTCATCTGCGGCGGCGTCACCACCGCCAACGCGACCGTCTACCTCATCGACGGTGTCCTGATGCCGGCCGCCTGAGCGAGCCGGGACGACCCCCGGCCGGGGCGGCGGAGGGATGCCGCCGCACCGGCCGGGCCACGACGGGCCCGTCGCACCTACCCGGTGCGGCGGGCCCGTCGCTGTGCCGTCGCTGTGCCGGGCGCTGCTCCCGTCGGGTGCCCGAGGCCGCCCCGGGCAGGCAGACCGGCCGGAACGCTCGCCAACGACGACACCGAGGGGTTTACTCGTCGTCGGGGGTCGATGACGGACCGTGGTCAGGTCGGTCGGTGAGGAGGAGCCATGACGACGACGGGCTGGCCGCAGCTGCCGGCGGACCTGCCGGACGTGGTGCGCGCGGTCGAGGACCTGGCCGCCGGACGGCGCTCGGACCCCGCCGACTGCATCGACCTGGTGCTCGGGGGCCTGCGGCAGCGCCTGGGCTTCGACGTGACGTTCGTCGGGGAGTTCGCGGGCGGCCGGCGGACGGTCCGGGCGGTGAGCACCGGCCTGGCCGAGGACATCCTCGAGGTGGGGCTGTCCGAGCCGATGGAGGACAGCTACTGCGCGCGGGTCGCCGACGGCCGGCTGCCGGAGTTCGTCCGGGACGCCCGGGCGCAGCCCTCCGTCCAGAGCCTGCCCGCCACCCGCGCCATCCCGATCGGCACCCACCTCAGCGTGCCCATCCGGTACAGCGACGGCGCGGTCTTCGGCACCCTGTGCGGCTTCACCTGCGTGCCCGACCCCGGCATCCAGGCCCGCGACCTGGGCGTCATGCGGCTGGTGGCCCGGCTGCTCGGCCGCTACCTCGAGGCCGACCGGCGCCCCCCGCAGGAGCGGACCCGCGTGCGGGCCGAGGTCGACGAGGTCATCGCCGCGGGCGGGCCGACCGTGGTCTACCAGCCGGTGCGCGACCTGGCCTCCCTGCAGGTGGTCGGCTTCGAGGCGCTCAGCCGGTTCGAGGACGGCACCGAGCCGGACCGGTGGTTCGCCCGCGCGGCCACGGTCGGTCTGGGCGTCGAGCTCGAGGTGTCGGCGGTGAGCCGGGCGCTGCGGCGCCTGCCCGACGTGCCCGGGGGCGCCTACATCGCCGTCAACGTCTCCGCGGCCGCGGCCTGCTCCGACGAGCTGCCGGACGCCCTGGAGGGGGTCGACCTGTCGTCGGTCGTGGTCGAGCTGACCGAGCAGACCGGGGTGCCGGACTACGCGGAGATGCGGGCCCGCGTCGCCTGGCTGCGCGAGCGCGGCGGCCGGGTGGCCATCGACGACGCCGGCGCCGGGTACGCGGGGCTGCAGCGGATCCTCGAGATGTCGCCGGACGTCATCAAGCTCGACCGGGCGCTGGTGCACGACGTCGCCGAGGACCAGGCGCGCCAGGCCATGGTCGCCGCCATGACGTTCTTCGCCGGCCGGACCGGCGCGGTGCTCGTGGCCGAGGGCGTGGAGACCGAGGACGAGCTGGACGTGCTGCGCAGCCTCGGGGTGCCGCTGGGGCAGGGCTTCCACCTGGGCCGCCCCGCGGTGCTCGCCCAGGTGCCGGCCTAGACGACGGGGAGCCAGGGGCCGGGCCTAGGTCCGGTCCCCCCGGCTGGTGGCCGCGAGCCGGGCCTTCTCCGCCTCGACGTCGAAGTCCGCGGGCGGCCACTCCGGGTCCATCTCGCGCAGCGTCTGCAGGAGGACCTGCGCGACGGCCCACCGGGCGTACCACTTGCGGTCCGCGGGCACGACGTACCAGGGCGCCGCGTCGGTGCCCGTGCGCTCCACCGCCTCCTCCCACGCCTCGGTGTAGCTGTCCCAGCTGCGCCGGGCCCGCAGGTCCGCGGGGTTGTACTTCCAGTGCTTGTCGGGCCGGTCGAGTCGCTCCTCGAGCCGCGCGCCCTGCTCGGCGTGGCTGATGTGGAGGAAGACCTTGACCACCCGGGTGCCCGCCGCCGCGACCTCGGCCTCGAAGTCGACGATCTGCGCGTAGCGGGGCCGCCACACCTTCTCGGGGACCAGCTCGTCCACCCGGACCACCACGACGTCCTCGTAGTGCGACCGGTCGAAGACACCGACCGTCCCGGCGCGCGGCAGGGCCCTGCGGATGCGCCACAGGAAGTCGTGGGCGCGCTCCTCCTCGCTCGGCACCCCGAAGCCGGTGACGCTGGCGCCCTGCGCCCCGAGCGAGCCGACGACGTGGCGGACGATCCCGCCCTTGCCGGAGGTGTCCATGCCCTGCAGGACGAGCAGGACCGCGCGCTCCCGGGTGCCCGCCCGCGCCTCGGCGTACAGCCGCTCCTGGAGGTCGGCCATCTTCTCGGCCGAGGCGGCGAGGCGCTCCTTCCCGTCGGCCTTGCCGTGCACGGGCCCGGGCGTGGAGCGCGGGTCCGTGGCGGCCAGGTCGGGCCGGGTCCCGGGGGCGACGCGCAGCAGCGCGGCGGTGTCCGACGACGTCGTCATGGCCGCGACCCTAGCCGCGCCGCCCCCTCCCGGCCCGGTCCCGCCGGGGACGGTCCTCGCCGGTCGGCCTCGGTCCGCGCGCACCCCGGGGACGGGTCGCGCGGAGGGTCGCGGCCGGGTCCGGGAAGGGTCGTGGCGCGGCGGGTGCCCTGCACCCGGACGGTGGTCCCCGTCGTGCCGGGGTGGCCGCGTCCAGGCCTCGGCGCCAGGGTGTCCGCGTGGACACCCCGCCGGACGACCCGTCGTCGGGCAGCGACGCCGCCGCCTCGCCCCCGCACCTGGCCTACGACCGGGACGCCCTGACGGTCGTGCGCGAGCCGTGGCTGGGCCGCGAGCAGCTGTCGTACCGGGGCGCGCGCCCGCGCGACGTGGTCGACGTGCTCGACCTGGCCGTCCACCGGTACCCGGACGCCGTGGTCGTGGTGGACGCCCTGACCGGGCGGACCCGGACGGCGGCGGAGCTGGGCGAGGACGTCTCGGCCACCGCCGGCGCGCTGCGGGAGGCCGGCGTAGGACCGGGCGACGGCGTGGGCCTGGCCGCGGCCAACTCGGCCGCCCACCTCGCGACGGTCCTCGCCTGCGCGGCCACGGGCTCCGTCGCGGTGGGGCTGTCCTCGCGCCTGGCCACCCCGCAGTGGCGCTACCAGCTGGAGCAGTCGGGCTGCCGGCTGCTCGTGCACGACGACGGCCACGCCGCCCAGGCCCGGGACGCGACCGAGGGGCTGGACGGGGTGCGGCGGGCCGGCTGGCTGGGCGGCCGGGACGGCTCGGGGACCGCTGGGACCGCGGGGGGCTATGGGACCTCCGGGGCCGCCGGCACCGGGACCGGCTGGGCCGACCTGGTCCGCGACCGCGCCCCGGCCGACCCCGCCGCCGCGTACCAGGTGGTCTGGACGTCGGGCTCGACCGGCCGGCCCAAGGCCAGCCAGGTCGTCCACCGGGCGAGCGTGCACTCGGGCATCGCCTACGACCGGCTGCTGCGGCTGCAGCCCGGGGAGTCCAGCGGCGTGCTGTTCTCGCTCGGCTACATCAGCGCCATGCACGCCCACGTCGTCCCGGCCCTGCTGTCGGGGGCCCGGCTGGTCATGCTCCCCACCGGCTCGCCGCGGACCTGGGTCGAGCAGCTGGCCGCCTTCGACGTGGCCTGGGCCTACGCGGTGCCGTCCTGGTGGCTGCTCGCCCTGCGGGAGCCGGGCCTCGCCGCCGACCGGCTGCCGCACCTCCGGCTGGCCGGCGCAGGCGGCTCGCCCTACCCGGACGCGCTGCGCGACGGGCTGGCCGGCCGGCTGCCGCGCACCGAGCTGCTCAACGTCTACGGGCTGTCGGAGACCCACTCCCCCGCCACCGTGCTGCGAGGGGAGGGCCTGCACGCCCACGCCGGCACGGCCGGGCGGGCCCTGGAGGTGGTCGAGGTGCAGGTGCGGGACGCCGAGGGCGCCGTGCTGCCCGACGGCCGGCCGGGCGAGGTGTGGCTGGCCGGGTCGCTGCTCAGCACCGGGTACGCGCGCGACCCCGCCGCGACGGCGACCGCCTACGTCGACGGCTGGCTCCGCACGGGCGACGTCGGCGTGCTGGAGCCCGGCGGGGAGGCGGGCACGGCGGACCCCGGGCCGGTGCTGAGGCTCCTGGACCGGGTGAAGGACCTGGTCAACCGGGCCGGCACCAAGGTCTACTCCGCCGAGGTGGAGCGGGTGCTCGGCGAGCACCCGGCCGTGGCGGAGGTGGCCTGCGTGGCGGCCCCCGACCCGCGCAGCGGCGAGACCGTCGCGGTGTTCCTCGTGCTGGCCGAGGGGGTCGCGGACCCCCCGGACGCGGAGCTGCGGGCCTGGGTGCGGGAGCGGCTGGGGACCTCGGCGGTGCCCAGCCTGCTGCGCCGGGTGGCGGCGCTGCCCCGGGGCGGGACCGGCAAGACCGACAAGCCCGCGCTGCGCGCGCGGCTCGCCGTCCCGCACGGCGGCTGACACGCGGGACACTGGTCGGGTGACCACGAACCCGGACGGCTCCCCCAGCCCCACCAGCGAGACCAGCGACACCGTCGGCGAGACCAGCGACGCCGTCGACGAGACCACCAGCGAGCAGCACGAGGCGCCCGCCGAGACGCCCGACGAGACGCCCGCCGAGCCGCGCGCGGAGACCCCTGCGGAGACGCCTCCGGAGACCCCTGCTGAGGCGCCCGCCGAGGCGCCCGCCGCGGAGCCCGCGGAGCCCGAGCCCGCCACCCCCGGCTTCGACACCCTCGGGCTGCGCGCCGAGCTGCTCGCCGCCCTGGAGCAGCTGGGCTACGAGGAGCCGACGCCGATCCAGGCCGAGGCCATCCCCGCCCTGCTCACCGGCACCGACCTGCTCGGCCAGGCCGCCACCGGCACGGGCAAGACCGCGGCGTTCGCCCTGCCCCTGCTCCAGCGCATCCGCGCCGACGGCGCCGCCCCCGGCGGCCGCGGCGCCCCGCTCGGGCTCATCCTCGTGCCGACCCGCGAGCTGTGCATGCAGGTCTCCGAGGCGCTGCACAAGTACGGCAAGCAGCTCGGCGTGCGCACCCTGCCCGTCTACGGCGGCCAGCCCGTCATGCGCCAGGTCCGCGAGCTCGAGCGCGGCGTCGACGTCGTCGTGGCCACCCCTGGCCGGGCGGTCGACCTCATCCAGCGCCGCAGCCTCGACCTGTCGGGCGTCTCGGTCGTCGTCCTCGACGAGGCCGACGAGATGCTCGACATGGGCTTCGCCGAGGAGCTCGAGCAGATCCTCGACGCCGTCCCGGAGCAGCGCCAGACCGTCCTGTTCTCCGCGACCATGCCGCGCCGGCTCGACGCGATCACGCGCCGCCACCTGCACGACCCGGTCCGGATCCGCATCGAGCGCGCCGCCCAGGTCGCCGGCGAGGCCCCCCAGGTCCGCCAGGTCGCCTACCTCGTCGACCGCGCCCACAAGACCGCCGCCCTCGGCCGCGTCCTCGACGTCGAGCAGCCGGTGGCCACCATCGTCTTCTGCCGCACCCGCGAAGAGGTCGAGACCCTGACGGAGACCCTCAACGGGCGCGGCTACCGGGCGGAGGCGCTGCACGGCGGCATGACCCAGGACCAGCGCGACAAGGTGATGGGCCGGCTCCGGAACCAGACCGCCGAGCTGCTCGTGGCCACCGACGTCGCGGCCCGCGGCCTGGACATCGACCACCTCACCCACGTCGTCAACTTCGACGTCCCCTCGGCGGCGGAGGCCTACGTGCACCGCACCGGCCGGGTCGGGCGCGGCGGGCGCGAGGGCGTGGCCATCACGCTCGCCGCGCCGCGCGAGCAGCGCCTGCTCCAGCAGGTCGAGCGGCTCACCGGGCGACGCATCTCCATCGAGCCGCTGCCCACCGTGGCGGACCTGCGGGCCCGTCGCCTCGAGGGCACGGTCGCCGCGCTGCGCGAGGCGCTGGGCCGCGACGACCTCGAGGACTTCCGCTCCGTCGAGGGCCTCGTGCTCGCCGACGCCCCGGCCGGGACCACGAGCGAGGCGGTGCTGCTCGCCGCCATCGCCATGGCCCACGCGGCCCGCTCGGGCGAGGTCGACGAGCAGGACATCCCGCAGATCAAGGCGGCCTCCGCGCCGCGCGGCGGCGACTACTCCGGGCACGGCCGCGACGCGGCCTTCGGCGGGCGCGGCGGGTCCGGCCCCGGCGGCCCCTCCTCCGGCGCCCCGTCGCGCGACGTCGGCCCCGGCCCGGGCAAGACGCGGCTGTTCATCAGCCTCGGCCGCGCGGGCGGCATGCGCCCCCAGGACGTCGTCGGCGCCATCGCCAACGAGTCCGAGCTGGGCGGCAAGGACATCGGCCCCATCGTCATCGCCGAGCGGTTCTCGCTGGTCGACGTGCCCGACGACGCCGCCACCGGCGTCATCCACGCCCTGCAGGCCACCCGCGTCAAGGGGCGCAAGGTCCAGGTCCGGCGCGACCGCGGCCCCGGCGGCGACACCGACCGCGGCGCCGACCGCGGGGCGGACCGGGGAGACCGGGGGGACCGTGGCGAGGACCGCTACGGCGACCGCGGCGCCGAGCGCCGCCCCCGCCAGGCCCGCAAGGGCCCGCCCCGCTACTGAGGCACCCACGACCCGCACGGAGCGGGTCGCCCGCCGAGACGGCGATGGTGCGCGGTCCGCACGACCCGGGACCCCGCAGCACCGCCGTCTCGTGCGTGCGACCGGGGACGCGAACGGGACGGGCCGCCCACTAACGTCACAGTTGGACGAAAGTTTTGGTTATCTGACCGAAACCTCTTCCCCTGGCGGCAGATGTCTGGCTACTGTCCCGCCCAGACGGCCACCGGGGTCCGTCGGGACCGCGACGGGGTGGGACATGAGGCAGGTGACGACCAGGCCGGAGAACCCGTCCCAGTCCGGCCTGCTCCGTCTGCTCCGCGACGGCGGGCCGTCCAGCCGGGCCGAGCTCGGCGAGACCGCGGGCCTCACCCGCACCCGCCTCGGGGCGGAGGTCGACCGGCTGACCTCGCTCGGGCTGGTGGAGTCCCCCGGCCTGGCCGCCTCCCGCGGCGGACGGCGCTCGACCATGGTCGACCTGTCCGCGGACCTGCGCTTCCTCGGCGTGGACATCGGCGCCACCTCGGTGGACGTGGCCGTGACCGACGCCCGGATGCGCGTGCTCGCCCGGGCCGGCCGGCCCGTCGACGTCCGCGCAGGGCCCGGACGCGGTGCTCGCCGTGGTGCTGGAGCTCGTCGAGGCGCTGCGGGCCGGCGGCGTCGCCCCCGAGGTCCACGGCGCCGGGGTCGGCGTGCCGGGTCCGGTCGCCTTCCGCGAGGGCGTCCCCGTGGCCCCGCCGATCATGCCGGGCTGGGACCAGTTCCCGGTCCGCTCGGTGCTGAGCCAGCACCTGGGCTGCCCGGTGCGCCTGGACAACGACGTCAACATCATGGCGCTGGGCGAGCGGCACTCCGGGGTGGCCCGGGGCGTCCGCGACCTGCTGTTCGTCAAGGTGGGGACCGGCGTCGGCTGCGGCATCGTCGTGGACGGCACCGTCTACCGCGGGGCCAGCGGCAGCGCGGGCGACATCGGCCACATCCGGGTCGAGGACGACGGCCCGGTCTGCACCTGCGGCAACGTCGGCTGCCTGGAGGCGCTGTTCAGCGGCGCCGCCCTGGCCCGCGACGCCACCGAGGCCGCCCGGTCGGGGCGCTCCCCCGCGCTGGCCGACCGCCTCGCCGCGGCCGGCCGGCTCACCGCGGCGGACGTCGCCACCGCCGCGGCCTCCGGCGACGCCGCCTCGGTCGAGCTCGTCCGCGAGGGCGCCCACCGGCTCGGCCTGCTCCTGGCCGGCCTGGTGAGCTTCTTCAACCCCGACCTGGTCGTGCTCGGCGGCGGGGTCGCCGCCGGCCTCGGCCACCCGCTGCTGGCCGAGCTGCGCAGCGTGGTCTACCGCCGGTCGCTGCCCCTGGCGACCGGTGACCTGCCCATCGTGCTGTCCGAGCTCGGGCCCCTGGCCGGGGTCGTCGGGGCGGCCCGGATGATCTCGGACGAGGTGTTCTCGCATGCCTGAACAGGAACAGCCGCTGCTGCAGATGCGCGGCGTGGTCAAGGTCTTCCCGGGCGTGCGAGCCCTGGACGGCGTCGACCTCGAGGTCCGCGCCGGGGAGGTGCACGCGCTGCTCGGCCAGAACGGGGCCGGCAAGTCGACCCTCATCAAGGTGCTCGCCGGCGTCCACCGCCCGGACGAGGGCACGATCACGTGGGGCGGGCAGGACGTCGCCCTCGCCTCGCCCGCCGCCGCGACCAGGCAGGGCATCGCCACGATCCACCAGGAGCTCGAGCTCGTCGACGGCCTCACGGTGGCGGAGAACGTCTACCTCGGCCACGAGCGCTCCCGCGCCGGCGTGCTCGACCGCCGCGACGCCACCTCGCTCACCCGCGACCTGCTGCGCCGCCTCGGCCACGAGGGCATGCGCCCCGGCGAGGAGGTCGGCTCGCTGTCGGCCGCCAACAAGCAGATCGTCAGCATGGCCCGCGCGCTGTCGCACGACGCCCGTCTCATCGTCATGGACGAGCCGTCGGCCGTGCTCGACGCCGGCGAGGTGGAGAACCTGTTCCGCGTCGTGCGCCAGCTCACCGCCCAGGGCGTCGCCATCGTCTACATCACCCACCGCCTGGAGGAGATCCGGGAGATCGGCGACCGGGTCACCGTCCTCAAGGACGGCCGCACCGTGGCCACCGGGCTGCCGGTCTCCGACACCCCGACGCCGGAGCTCATCCGGCTCATGACGGGCCGGAGCATGTCGTCCGTCTTCCCGCCCCGCTCCGACGTCGCCGCCACCGCGGCCCCGCTGCTCGAGGTCGAGGGGCTGACCCGCGCCGGCGAGTTCACCGACGTCACCTTCTCGGTGCGCCCGGGCGAGATCGTCGGCCTGGCCGGCCTCGTCGGCTCCGGCCGCTCCGAGATCCTCGAGACCGTGTACGGCGCCCGCCGGCCCACCTCCGGCTCGGTCAGGGTCGCCGGCAAGGCGCTCCGCACCGGCTCGGTCGGCCGCGCCGTCGGGGCCGGGGTCGGCCTGGCGCCGGAGGAGCGCAAGAGCCAGGGGCTGCTGCTCGACCAGTCGATCACGCGCAACATCAGCCTGGCGACCCTCACCCGTTTCGCCACCGGCGGGTTCCTGCGCCGCGCCGCCGAGCGCGACGCCGCGCAGACCAACGCGGACGCGCTGCAGATGCGCCCGGCGGACATCGCCCGCCACGCCCGGACCCTGTCCGGGGGGAACCAGCAGAAGGTCGTCCTGGCCCGCTGGCTGCTGCGCGGCTGCACGGTGCTGCTCCTCGACGAGCCGACCCGCGGGGTCGACGTCGGGGCCCGCAGCGAGATCTACGCCCTGGTCCGGCGCCTCGCCGACGAGGGCGTGGCCGTGGTCGTGGTCTCCAGCGAGATCGAGGAGGTGCTGGGCCTGGCCGACCGCGTCCTCGTCATCGCCGAGGGCCGCGTCGTCCACGAGTCCCCCGCCGGCTCGATCACCGAGCACGACGTCCTGCAGAAGGTCATGGAAGGAGCAGCCGCGTGAGCGAGCACCCCACGTCAGGTACCGCCGGGTCCACCACCCGGCCCGTCACCAGCGGCACCGCCGCCCCGACCGCCGGCAGCCGCCGCGCCCCCCGGCCCGGTCGCCACCGAGCAGCACGCTCGGCCTGGCCCGGGTGCTGTCCCACCCCGCCGGCCGGGACGTCGGCCTCGTCCTCGCGCTCGTCGCTGCTCTCGTCGTCGGCGCTGGTCACCGCCGGCGACCGGTTCGGCAGCGTCGCCAACGCGCTGACGATCCTCCGCCTCGCCTCGGTCATCGGCGTGGTGGCGATCGGGATGACCTTCGTCATCACCGGCGGCGGCATCGACCTCTCGGTGGGCGCGATCGTCGCCCTGTCGTCCGTGTGGTCGACCACGGTCGCCACCCAGCTCATGGCCGAGGACACGCACTGGACCGCTCATGGTCTTCGCGGCGCTCGCCGTCGGGGCGGGCTGCGGGCTGGTCAACGGCGTGCTCATCGCGTACGGCCGGCTCGCGCCGTTCATCGCCACCCTGGCGATGCTGGCCGCGGCGCGGGGCCTGGCCGAGATCATCGCCCAGCGCCAGCACCCAGATCGTCGACGTCGACGGGTTCCTCGACTTCTTCGGCGGCAGCGTCCTGGGGATCCCCGTCCTCATCCTCGTGTGGGCGCTCGTCTGCGTGCTGGGCTGGGTGCTGCTCAACCGCACCGTCTTCGGCCGCCGCACGCTGGCGGTCGGCGGCAACGCCGAGGCGGCCCGCCTGGCCGGCATCGACGTGCGGCGCCACACCGCGCTGCTGTACGTCCTGCTCGGGCTGGCCTGCGGGCTCGCGGCGATCATGCTCACGGCCCGGACCACGGTCGGCAGCTCGACCCACGGCCAGCTCTACGAGCTGGACGCGATCGCCGCCGTCGTCATCGGCGGGACCCTGCTGTGCGGCGGCCGCGGCACCATCGTCGGCACGGTCTTCGGCGTCCTCATCTTCGCGACGCTGACCAACATCTTCACCCTCAACAACCTCGACACCTCGACCCAGGCCGTGGCCAAGGGCGCGATCATCGTCGCTCGCCGTCCTGCTGCAGCAGCGCGTCGCCCGCCGCGGGCCCACCTGACAGACCCCGCCCGCGGCGCCCGTCCTGGAGGCGGCCGCCGGGGTGCGGCTCCACCGCACAGCCCACCGCACCGCCCACCCCGCACGACCCACGGGACCGGCTATGGCGCCGACCCCACGAGAAGGAGAACCGCATGTCCGCACAGCTTGTCCGCCGTCACCGCCGGGTGGTCGTCACGACCGGGGCGCTGTTCATCACCGGCGCCCTGCTCGCCGGCTGCACGAGCAACGAGGCCCCCGCGGCCGAGGAGGAGGCGGCCCCCGCGGGCGACGCCTCCGGGGCGCCCGCCGCCGGTGGCGGCAACGCCAACGACGAGACCGGTGACACCGTGACCATCGGCTTCTCCGGTCCCGCCGCCGACCACGGCTGGCTGGCGGCCATCAACTCCGCCGCCCTGGCGGAGGCCGAGAAGTACGACGACGTCGAGTTCCTCGCCGCCGAGGGCACCAACGACGCCAGCCTCCAGATCAGCCAGATCGAGACCTTCATCAACGACGGCGTCGACGCCATCGTCCTGCTGCCCACGGACGGCGCCGCCCTCACCGACGTGGCCCTGCAGGCCATGGCGGCCGGCATCCCCGTCATCAACGTCGACCGCGAGTTCTCCGACCCGGCCGCCGCCCGCACCACCATCCTCGGCGACAACTACGGCATGGGCTTCTCCGCCGGCACCTACGCCTGCCAGCTCGTCGAGGAGGAGGGCCTGGGTGCCGACGCGGTCATCGCCGAGATCCCCGGCATCGACTCCCTGCCCCTGACGCAGGACCGCTCGCAGGGCTTCGCCGACGCCCTCGAGACCTGCGACCAGGACGTCGACAACCGCGTCCCGGCCGAGTTCACCGTCGAGTCCGGCGAGGAGGCGGCCTCGCAGCTGGCCCAGGCCGCGCCGCAGATCGACATCGTGTGGAACCACGACGACGACCAGGGCATCGGCGTCCTCGCGGGCTTCGAGAACGCGGGCCGCGACGAGTTCAAGTACATCGGCGGCGCCGGCTCGGCCAACGCCATGCGGGCCATCCAGGAGGGCACCATCGAGGCGACCGTCCTCTACCCGCCGACCCAGGCGGCCGACGGCATCCGCCTCGCGCGCCTCATCGCGCAGCAGAAGGGCATGGGCGACCTGGTCCAGCCCGAGGTGCCCAAGCGCATCGTCCTGAACGCGCCCGTCGTGACGGCCGACAACGTCGAGGAGTACCTCCCCCTCGGCTTCGAGTCCTGAGCCCGGTCCACCCCTCGCACGGAAGAGGTCCGAGATGACCGCACGCACGGCTCCGTCGACCCTCGGGGTCGGGATGGTGGGCTACTCGTTCATGGGGGCCGTCCACTCCCAGGCCTGGCGCACGGCGGGCAGGTTCTTCGACCTGCCCCTGAGCCCGGAGATGGTCGCCCTGTGCGGTCGGGACGCCGCCGCGGTCTCCGCGGCGGCGGCCCGCCTCGGCTGGGCCTCGCACGAGACGAGCTGGAAGTCGCTGCTCACCCGGGACGACATCCACCTGGTGGACGTCTGCACCCCCGGGGACAGCCACGCCGAGATCGCCATCGCGGCGCTCGAGGCCGGCAAGCACGTCCTGTGCGAGAAGCCGCTGGCCAACACCGTGGCCGAGGCGGTCGACATGGTCGCCGCGGCCGAGGCGGCCCGGGAGCGGGGCGTCCGCTCCATGGTGGCCTTCAACTACCGCCGCATCCCGGCGGTGGCGCTGGCCCGCAAGCTGGTCGTCGACGGGCGGATCGGCACGGTCCGCCACGTCCGCGCGCAGTACCTGCAGGACTGGATCGTCGACCCGGAGTTCCCGCTGGTCTGGCGGCTGCAGAAGGACAAGGCCGGCTCGGGCGCGCTCGGCGACATCGGCGCGCACGTCATCGACCTCGCCCAGCACGTCATCGGCGCGCCGATCACCTCGGTGACCGGGCTCACCCCCACGTTCGTCACCGAGCGGCCCCTGCCCGCGCAGGGCCCGACGACCGGGCTGCAGGCCAGCGCGGACAGCACCGCCCGGGAGACCGGGACGGTCACCGTGGACGACGCGGCCCTGTTCCTCACCCGCTTCGAGGGCGGGGCGGTGGGCAGCTTCGAGGCCACCCGCTTCGCCACGGGCCGCAAGAACACCATCCGGCTCGAGGTCAACGGCTCGGAGGGGAGCCTGGTCTTCGACTTCGAGTTCATGAACGAGCTGCAGTTCCACGACCGCAACGAGGACCCGGAGACCGCCGGGTTCCGCCGCATCATCGTCACCGAGCCCACGCACCCGTACGTCGGTGCGTGGTGGCCGCCCGGCCACGGGCTCGGCTACGAGCACACGTTCACCCACGAGGTCGTCGACCTCGTGACGGCGATCGGCACCGGGCAGGACCCGGAGCCGTCCTTCGCCGACGGGCTGCAGGTGCAGACGGTCCTCGCGGCCGTCGAGCGCTCCGCGGCCCAGGGCACCTGGCAGGACGTCGTCGTCCCCGCCTGACCCGCCCCGTGGGGGGCGTCCCGTCCGGGACGCCCCCCACCGCCGTCCTCCCACCCGACCCGAGGAGACCTCGTGAGCCGTCCCGTCACCCTGTTCACCGGCCAGTGGGCCGACCTGCCCTTCGAGGAGGTGTGCACCCTCGCCGCCGGCTGGGGCTACGACGGCCTCGAGGTCGCCTGCTGGGGCGACCACCTCGACGTGGTCCGCGCCGCCGAGGACCCGTCGTACGCGAAGGGCAAGCTCGACCAGCTCGAGCGCCACGGCCTGCAGCTGTTCGCCATCTCCAACCACCTCAACGGCCAGGCCGTCTGCGACGACCCGATCGACGAGCGCCACCAGGGCATCGTCAACGCCCGGGTGTGGGGCGACGGCGACCCCGAGGGCGTCCGGCAGCGCGCCGCCGAGGAGATGAAGGCCACGGCCCGCGCCGCCCGCGCGCTGGGCGTCGACGTGGTCGTCGGCTTCACCGGGTCCTCGATCTGGAAGACCGTCGCCATGTTCCCGCCGGTGCCGCCGGCGATGGTCGACGCCGGCTACCAGGACTTCGCCGACCGCTGGAACCCGATCCTCGACGTCTTCGACGAGGTCGGCGTGACGTTCGCCCACGAGGTCCACCCGCAGCGAGATCGCCTACGACTACTGGACCACCCAGCGCGCCCTCGAGGCCGTCGGGCACCGCGAGGCGTTCGGCCTCAACTGGGACCCCAGCCACTTCGTCTGGCAGGACCTGGACCCGGTCGGCTTCCTCTGGGACTTCCGGGACCGGATCTACCACGTGGACTGCAAGGACGCGAAGCGCCAGGTCGGCAACGGCCGCAACGGCCGGATGGGCTCGCACCTGCCCTGGGCCGACCCGCGCCGCGGCTGGGACTTCGTGTCCACCGGCCACGGCGACGTGCCGTGGGAGGCGTGCTTCCGCATGCTCAACACGATCGGCTACGACGGCCCCATCTCCGTGGAGTGGGAGGACGCCGGCATGGACCGCCTCGTCGGCGCCCCCGAGGCGCTGGAGTTCGTCCGCCGCCTCGCCTTCGACCCGCCGTCGGCCTCGTTCGACGCGGCCTTCTCCAGCTGAGGCCGTCGCCCGGCCCCGGCCGTCGGCTCAGGCGGTCTCGACCAGCGCCTGGCGCAGGGCGGTCCAGCCGAGCAGGGCGCACTTCACCCGGGCCGGGTACCGGGCGACGCCCGCGAAGGCCGGCACGTCGCCGAGCGCCTCGGCGAGGTCGTCCGGCAGCGCGTCGAGCGGGTCCAGGGTCGTCGTGCCGCGCGTGGTCACGGTCTCGTGGAACGCCGCGTAGGCCTGGGCGGCCTCGGCCACGCTGCGGCCGGTGAGCGCCTCGACCATGACCGAGGCGGACGCCTGGCTGATCGAGCACCCGGCCGCGTCGTAGCCGATGTCGACCAGGGTGCGCGCACCGCCGTCGCCCTCCCCCAGCCGCAGGCGGAGGGTGACCTCGTCGCCGCAGACCGGGTTCACCTGGTGCACCTCGGCGTCGAACGGCTCCCGCAGGCCGGCCCGGCGGGGACGGCGCGAGTGCTCGAGGATCGTCTCGCGGTACAGCTCCTGCAGGTCCATCAGCCCGTCCCCACGCTCAGCGTGCCCACCCCGAAGAAGCGCTGGGCGGCGGCCACGGCCTCCACCAGCGCGTCCACGTCGGCCTCGGTCGAGTACACGTGCGTGCTCGCGCGGACCGTGGCCTGCACGCCCATCCGGCGGTGCAGCGGCCAGGCGCAGTGGTGGCCGACCCGGACCGCGACACCGGCGTCGTCGAGCACCTGCCCCACGTCGTGGGCGTGCACCCCGTCCACCACGAAGGCCACGGTCCCGCCGCGCCGGGCCAGCTCGGCCGGCGACGTCCCGGCCGGTCCGACGACCCGGACCCCGGCGAGCCCGGCGAGCCCGTCCAGGGTCCGCCCGGTGAGCTCCTGCTCGTGCGCGGCGACCGCGTCCATGCCGATCTCGGTGAGGTAGTCGCACGCCGCGGCCAGCCCGACCGCCTGGGACACCATGGGCACCCCGGCCTCGAACTTCTGCGGGGCGGGCGCCCACGTGGAGCCCTCCATGGTGACCGTGGAGATCATCGAGCCGCCCGTGAGGAACGGCGGCAGCGCGTCGAGCAGGTCCGCACGGGCCCACATCACGCCGATGCCGGTGGGGCCGAGCATCTTGTGGCCGCTGAACGACGGCGACGTCGACCCCGAGCGCCGGCAGGTCCACCGGCAGGTGCGGGACGGACTGGCAGGCGTCGAGGACGACCAGGGCGCCGACGGCGCGGGCCCTCGCGACCAGCTCGGTGACCGGGTTGACGGTCCCCAGCACGTTCGAGGCGTGGACGAAGGCCAGCACCCGCGTCCGGTCGGTGAGCTCGATGCTGTCCAGGTCGAGCAGGCCGTCGTCGGTGACCCCGTACCAGCGCAGCGTCGCGCCGGTGCGGCGGCACAGCTCCTGCCACGGCACGAGGTTGGCGTGGTGCTCCATCTCGGTGACGACGACCTCGTCGCCCGGACCGAGCGCCAGGTGCTCCGCGCCCGGCGTGGTGGCCGCGTTCCCCAGCGAGTACGCGACGAGGTTGATGCCCTCGGTGGCGTTCTTGGTGAGCACGACCTCGTCCGCGCGGGCGCCCACGAACGCCGCGACCGTGGCGCGGGCGTCCTCGTAGGCCTCGGTGGCCTCCTCGGCCAGCTGGTGGGCCCCGCGGTGCACGGCGGCGTTGCTCGTGGTGAGGAAGCGGCGCTCGGCGTCGAGCACCTGCAGCGGGCGCTGGGAGGTCGCCCCGGAGTCCAGGTACACCAGCCGGCGGCCGTCGCGCACGGTCCGGGCCAGGATCGGGAAGTCGGCGAAGAGGTCGGCCCCGGGTGCTCTGCTCACGCCCGGAACTGTACGCCCATTACGGACCCCGGCCCTGACCTAATTCGGTCGCCCCTCCCGCGGCCCGCCTGGGAGGATCGGGCCGTGCCCGCCACCCTCGTCGCCCGCGGCCTGGCCGCCGGCCACGCCGAGCGCGTCCTGTTCTCCGGCCTGGACCTCGTCGTCGCCCCCGGCGACGTCGTCGGCCTGGTCGGGGCCAACGGTGCCGGCAAGTCCACCCTGCTGCGGGTCCTCGCCGGGGAGACGGCGCCCGAGGCCGGGTCGGTGGTGCTCAGCCCGCCCGACGCCGTCGTCGGGCACCTCGCGCAGGAGCCCGAGCGGCGGCCCGGCGAGACGCTGGCCGGCTATCTGGCCCGCCGGACCGGGGTGGCCGCGGCGCAGGCCCGGATGGACGCCGCGGCCGACGCGCTCGGCGAGGGCGCCCCGGGCGCCGACGACGAGTACGCCACCGCGCTGGAGCAGTGGCTCGCCCTCGGCGCGGCCGACCTCGACGACCGGGTGCCGGCGGTGCTGGCCGAGGTCGCGCCTGGACGTGGACCCCGGCCTGGCCATGACGGCGCTGTCCGGCGGGCAGGCCGCCCGGGCCGGCCTCGCGGCGCTGCTGCTGTCCCGCTTCGACGTCGTGCTGCTCGACGAGCCGACCAACGACCTCGACCTCGACGGCCTGGACCGGCTGGAGCGCTTCGTCGCCGGGCTGCGGACCGGGGCGGTCGTGGTCAGCCACGACCGCGAGTTCCTGGCCCGCACGGTCACCCGCGTCGTCGAGCTCGACCTGGCCCAGCAGCAGGTCAACGTGTACGGCGGCGGCTACGAGTCGTACCTGGCCGAGCGCGAGGTGGCCCGGCGCCGGGCCCGCGAGGCCTACGACGACTACGAGGACACCGTCGAGGGGCTGCAGGCCCGGGCCCGGATGCAGCGCGGCTGGGCCGACAAGGGCGTGAGGAACGCCCTGAAGAAGCGGCCGGACAACGACAAGATCGCCGCCAAGTTCCGGGCCGCGTCCTCGGAGAAGCAGGCCGCGAAGGCCCGCCAGACCGACCGCATGATCGAGCGGCTGGACGAGGTGCCCGAGCCGCGCAAGGAGTGGGAGCTCCAGTACTCCATCGCCGCGGCCCCGCGCGGGAGCAGCGTCGTCCTCACCGCGAACCACGCGGCCGTCTCGCCGCGGGTCGTTCACGCTCGGCCCGGTCGACCTGCAGCTCGTCCGCCGGGGACCGGGTCGCGGTGACCGGGCCCAACGGCGGCGGCAAGACCACCCTGCTCGGGCTGCTCCTCGGCCGGCTGGAGCCCGACGTCGGGATCGGTCTCGCGCGGGTCGTCGGTCGAGGTCGGCGAGGTCGACCAGGTCCGGGCGGTGCTCACGGGGACCGAGACCCTGCTGGAGGCGGTCCGCGCCCACCTGGACGACATGCCCCCGGCCGAGGTGCGGACCCTGCTGGCCAAGTTCGGGCTCAAGGCCGCGCACGTCGACCGCCCGGTCGGCAGCCTGTCGCCGGGCGAGCGGACCCGGGCGGCGCTCGCGCTGCTGCAGGCGCGCGGGGTCAACCTGCTCGTGCTCGACGAGCCCACCAACCACCTCGACCTGCCCGCCATCGAGCAGCTCGAGCAGGCGCTGGACGCCTACACCGGCACCCTGCTGCTCGTCACCCACGACCGGCGGATGCTGCAGGCGGTCCGGGTGGACCGTCGCTGGGCCGTGGAGGGTGGCCGGGTCCAGGAGCTCTGAGGCGCAGGATAGGCTGCCCTTGCCTGATTGAGCCCTGATCCCCTCCCGAAAAGGACCGCCCCCGCGTGAGACCGCACCTGCTGCCCGCCGCCCGCGCCCTCGCCACGGCCGGCGTCCTCGCGGTCGGGCTGGCCGCCTGCTCCGGCGGCGAGGCCACGGACCCGGTGGCCGCGGCGTCCGACGACACGCTCGTGGTCTACAACGCCCAGCACGAGCAGCTCACCGAGGAGTGGGTCGACGTGTTCACCGAGGAGACCGGCATCGAGGTCGTGCTCCGCAACGGCTCGGACTCCGAGCTCGGCAACCAGCTGGTGGCCGAGGGCGACGACTCGCGCGCCGACGTGTTCCTCACCGAGAACTCCCCCGCGATGTCGCTGGTGGAGCGGGAGGGGCTGCTCGCCCCCGTCGACGAGGCCACCCTGGCCGCCGTCCCCGAGCAGTACCGCCCGTCCAGCGGCATGTGGACCGGCATCGCGGCGCGCTCGACGGTCTTCGTCTACAACACCGACATGCTCGACGAGGCCGACCTGCCGACCTCGATCATGGACCTGGCCGCCGACGAGTGGGCCGGCCGCTGGGGCGGCGCCCCCGGCGGCGCGGACTTCCAGGCCATCGTCGCGGCCATGCTCGAGCTGGAGGGCGAGGAGGCCACGACGGACTGGCTGGACGCCATGGCCTCCGACGCCGAGCAGTACCGCAACAACATCGTCACCATGAAGGCCGTCGCCGACGGCGAGGTCCCCGGCGGGATCATCTACCACTACTACTGGTTCCGGGACCAGGACGGCGCCCAGGAGACCAGCGCGGGCACGGCCCTGCACTACTTCGGCGAGGAGGACCCCGGCGCCTTCGTCAGCGTCTCCGGCGGCGGGGTGCTCGCCTCCAGCGACAACCAGGACCAGGCGCAGGAGTTCCTCGCCTGGCTGACCGGCACGACCGGCCAGGAGATCCTCGGCGAGGGCTACAGCTTCGAGTACCCGGTGGCCGGGGACGTGCCGGCCCGCGACCCGCTGCCCCCGCTGGCGGAGCTGGACGCCCCCCTGGTCGACCCGTCCACCCTGGACGGCCCGGCGGTGGTCGGCCTCATGACCGACGCCGGCCTGCTGTAGGGGTCCCGCTGCGCACCCTGGTGCCGACCGCGCGCCCGCGCCCGCGCGCCGGGTCCGGGGCGCCGCCGGCCTCACCGGCCCTCGTGGCCGTCGTCGCCGTCGTGGCGGTGGCCATGCTGGTGCCCCTGGGCTACGTCGTCGCGGTCGTCCTCCAGGTCGGCGTGGGGACCGTGGCCGAGACGGTGCTGCGCCCCCGGGTGGGACGGCTGCTGGTCAGCACGGTGCTGCTGGTCGTCCTGGGGGTGCCGGCCGCCGTGGTGCTCGGCGTCGGCGGGGCGTGGCTCGTGGAGCGGACGACGCTGCCGGCGCGGCGGTTCTTCACCGTGGTGCTCGCGGCCCCGCTCGCGGTGCCCGCGTTCGTCATGAGCTACGGCTGGGCCAGCAGCGTCAGCTGGGTGGACGGCCTCGGCGGCGGCCTGCTCGTGGCCGTGCTGGCGTACTACCCGATGGTCTACCTGCCGGCGCTGGCGACCCTGCGCGGCCTGGACCCCGCCCTGGAGGAGACCGCCCGCTCGCTGGGGCTGGGCCCGTGGGCGGTCTTCGTCCGTGTCGTGCTGCCGCAGCTGCGCCTGGCCACGGCGGGGGGCGGCCTCGTCGTCGGCCTGCACCTGCTGTCGGAGTACGGCGCCTTCGCGTTCATCCGGTTCGACACCTTCACCACCGCCATCGTCGTGGCGTACCAGTCCGCCTTCGCCGGGCCCGCCGCCGCCTCGCTCGGCGTGGTGCTGGCGGCGCTGTGCCTGGTCCTGCTGGCCTCGGAGCAGGGCCTGCGCGGGCGTGGCCGCCTGTCGCGCACCGGCTCCGGCGTGCCCGCCCCCGCGGTCCGCGCCGAGCTCGGGCCCTGGCTCGTGCCCGCCCTGGCCGCCCTGGCCGCCCTGGCCACGGCCGCGCTCGTCGTCCCGCTGCTCAGCGTCCTGCGCTGGCTGGCCGGCACCGACGCCGACGCGCTGGCCGCGCTGCCCGCGACCGTCGGCAGCACCGTGCTGCTGAGCGCGGGCGGCGCCGTGCTCGCCGTCGCGGTCGCCCTGCCCGTGGCGTGGCTGGTCGTCCGGCACCCGGGGCAGCTGGTGCGCCGGCTCGAGGGGGCCTACTACGTGGCCAGCAGCCTGCCCGCGATCATCGTCGCGCTGGCCCTGGTGACGGTCACGCTGGCCGTGGCGCCCGCGCTGTACCAGACCGCGTTCACGGTGATGGCGGCCTACGCCCTCACCTTCCTGCCCCGCGCCCTGGTGCCGCTGCGGGCCGGGATGGCCCAGGCGCCCGAGTCGCTGGAGGAGGCCGCCCGCTCCCTCGGCCTGCCGCCGCTGCAGGCCCGGCTGCGGGTGACGCTGCCCCGGCTCGCTGCCCTCGCTCGCGGCGGGCGCCGCGCTCGTCGCCCTCGGCGCGTCCAACGAGCTCACGGCCACGCTGCTGCTGGCGCCGACCGGGACCCGCACGCTGGCCACGCAGTTCTGGGCGGCCACGTCGGCGATCGACTACGGCGCCGCGGCCCCGTACGCCCTGGCGCTCGTGCTGCTCTCGGTCCCCGCGGTGGCGCTCGATGCTCGCCCAGGCCACCGGCCGGGGCCTGCGGTGAGCCTGCAGGCAGAGGGGCTGGACAAGTCCTACGGCGAGGTGACGGTGCTGCGCGGCGTCGGCTTCGAGGTCGGGGCGCGCGAGCGGGCGGCCCTGGTCGGGGCGTCGGGGTCGGGCAAGAGCACCCTGCTCCGGCTGCTCGCCGGCTTCGCCCGCCCGGACGCCGGGTCGGTCCGGCTCGACGGGCGCACCCTGGTCGACGGCCGGACGCTGGTCCCGGCGCACCGGCGCGGGATCGGCTACGTCGCGCAGGACGGCGCCCTGTTCCCCCACCTCACCGTGCGCCAGAACGTGGCCTTCGGCCTGCCCCGCGGCGCGGGCGGCGGCCCCCGGGTGGCGGAGGCGCTGGAGCTCGTGGGGCTGGACGCCTCGCTCGTCGAGCGCTACCCGCACGCCCTGTCCGGCGGCCAGCAGCAGCGGGTCGCCCTGGCCCGCGCGCTCGCGCCCCGGCCGCAGGCGATCCTGCTGGACGAGCCGTTCAGCGCCCTGGACACCGGCCTGCGCGAGCAGACCCGGCGGGCCGTGGTCGACGCCCTGGAGCACGCGGGCGTCACCGCGGTCCTGGTCACGCACGACCAGGAGGAGGCCCTCACCTTCGGCCACGCGGTCGGGGTGCTCGCCGACGGGCGAGCTGCTGCAGTGGGGCCGCCCGGACGCGGTCTTCGACGACCCGGTGACGCCCGGCGGTGGCCACGTTCCTCGGGGCGGCGCTGCTGCTGCCCGCCCGCCGCGAGGGCGGGACGGTCGTCACCGCGCTTCGGGCGCCTGGACGTGCGGCACGACCGCACGGCCGGCGCCGCTCCCGGGGCGGCGGTCCGGGCCATGGTCCGGCCCGCCCAGGTCGGGCTGCGCACCGACGGCGCCGGGCCGGTGGTCCCGGAGGGTGCCCTGGTCACGGTGGCCGAGGTCCGCCCGCGCGGCGCCGAGACCGAGCTGGTGCTCCGCCTCGACGACCCGGAGCAGGCGCCGGTCGTCCTGCGCCGCCCCTCGCACGGCCTGCTCGGCGTGCGGACCGGGACCCGCGTGCGCCTCGTCGTCTCCGGCGGGGTCGTGCTCTACCCCGCGACGTAGGCGCGGTCCTCGGTCCGCGCGGCCTCCCGGGCGGGGTGCGCGGACGGAGCGGTGGTGAGACGACGGACCAGCCCGGCACCGAGGCGGTCCACACCTTCCACACCACGACGCCCACGGCGAGCGAGAGCACGAGGCCGGCCCACGGCGCGGTCTGCTCGAACGGCGGGTACACCTGCCAGTGGGACAGGTAGACGAACATCGACGCCCCGGCCAGCACGCCGACCAGCGGCACGAGCGCCCGCGGGACCGGCAGCGAGGGCAGCCAGACCAGCAGCAGGACGCCCGCCACCACGACGGCCTCGCGGACGCGGCTCCCCGAGGAACCCCACCACCGAGACGGTCGCGAGCAGGCTGGCGCCCGCCCGGGCGCGCGGCGTGCGCGACCGGGCCACCAGCCAGCCCAGGGCGACGGCCCACAGCAGGACCGGCGCGCTGTAGCGCTCCATCGGTCCGGCGTGCACGCCCGCCAGGGCCAGCCGCAGGAGCAGGGCCAGCATCAGCACGGCCAGCGCCGTGCCGTACGGGCGCCGCCGCTCCAGCCGGTCCAGGGCGGGGACCGCGAGCAGGGCCGCGAGCCCGAGCGAGGCCCAGACGACCACCTCGAGGAACCAGAACTGCCACTGGACGGTCCACACCTCGCCGGAGGACACGAGGTTGGTGAGCAGGAGCGCCGTCGTCGGGCGGTAGTAGCCGGTGAGCGCGGCCACGCCGCCGACCCACAGCGCCACCGGCAGCGCCACGGCGAGCGCGCCGCGCAGCAGCGGCCGCGCCCGCGAGCGGCCCGGCACGTCGGCGAGCTGGAAGCGGGCCAGGTTGTAGCCGACCACCACGAGCAGCAGGTGCGCGCCGCCCTGCAGCGTGAAGGCGTCGGCGTGGGTGCCGACCACGAGCACGATGGCCAGCGCCCGCAGCACGGTCGGCGTCTCCACCCGGGCCCAGCCGTGCAGGCGCGCCCGGGCCCGCCGGTCGCCCGGCCGGGCGGCGGGGGCCGGGGCGGACGCCCGTCGACGGGCCCGCCCCGGGGAGCCGGGCGACGGGCGGGGAGCCGGTGCCCGCCGGCTCCTCGAGCAGCGCGCCCAGCTCGTGGGCGGTCATGGCCGGCCAGTCCCGCGGCAGCCCGCCGAGCAGGTCCTCCAGCTGCAGGGACACCTCGACGTAGCTGAGGGAGTCGCCGTCCAGGGTGGCGAAGGAGTCGCCCGGGCCGGCGTCGGGCCGCCCGAGCAGCTCCCGGTACAGCTCGAGCACCGCGTCGGGCCCGGCGCCCTGCCCCGCCCGGTCCTCGTCGGCCGCCCGGTCCAGCTCCACGACGTGGCGCACCAGGGCGGCCCGGTCGGGCTTGCCGGCCGGGGTGCGGGGGAAGGCGGCCACCGTCAGGACCCGCACCGCGTGGGAGGGCAGCGCCAGCAGCCGCGACGCCCGCTCGCGGACCCCCCGCTCGTGGCGGGCGGCGGTGACGAACAGCGCGACCCGGTCGCCCACGGAGACCGCGCGCACCGGCACCCGGTCGCTGCCGAGGGCGGCCTCCACCCGGTCCAGGTCCACCCGGAGCCCGAAGACCTTGACCACCCGGTCGGCGCGGCCGAGCAGCTCCAGCAGCCCGTCGGGCCGCAGCCGGGCCCGGTCGCCGGTGCGCAGCTCGGTGGTCTCGCGCCCGCGGGCCAGGTCGGCCGGGGCCTCGGCGTAGCCGAGCATGACGCCGGGGCCGGTGAGCACGAGCTCCCCGACGTCCTCGCCCGGCGCGGCGTCCACCCGCAGCGTGCTCCCCGGGACGGCGACGCCGACGGTCCCGGGGGCCTGCTCGGCGAGGTGGGGCGGCAGGACGGCGATGCGTGCGGTGGCCTCGGTCTGGCCGTACATCACCACGAGGTCGAAGCCCCGCTGCCGGCCCAGCCGGGCGTAGGCGCGCACCCGGTCGGGGTCCATCCGGCCCCCGGCCTGCGTGATCGTAGCGCAGGCCCGGCACGTGACGGTCCGCGAACCCGGCGGCGTCGAGCAGCTCGAAGGTGTACGGCACGCCCGCGAACGACGTCGCCCCGGCGGCCGTGAGCTCGGGGAAGAACTCGTCCTCGACGACGGAGCGCTCCGTCAGCAGCAGCGAGGCCCCGGCCACGAGGTGGCTGTGCAGCACCGACAGGCCGTAGCAGTAGTGCAGCGGCATGGTCGTGGCCGCGCGGTCGGAGGCGGTGAGGCGCAGCGACGCGGCGACGGCCTCGGCGTTGCTGCGGACGTTGTCGCGGGACAGCCGCACCAGCTTGGGCGAGCCGGTCGAGCCCGAGGTGCTGAGCAGCAGGGCCAGGTCCGGGTGCAGCACGTGCCGGGTCCCCGGCCGTCGCACCTCCAGGCCCCCGCCGGGCCCGCCGTGGGCGACGACGTCCGGGTCGAACCGGTCGACGAGGCCCTGCAGGTGACGGCCGGCGGCGGTGCCGGGGCCGCCGCCCTCGACCGGCAGCACGGGGTGCCCGCCCTCGAGCGCGGCCAGGTGGGTGACGACGGGCTCGAGCGTCGCCGAGGCCTGGAGGAGCACGAGCCGCCGGGTGCCGCCCAGCTCCTCGCGGCGGGCCGCGACCCGCTCGCGCAGCTCGGCGTGGCTGACGTGGGTGCCGTCGACGACCAGGGCGGTGTCCTCGTCGCGCCCGCGCAGCAGCCAGGTGCCGACCGGCCCGGGGGCACGGCCGGCGGGCGCGGGCGACGACCGGAGCAGCACGCAGGTAAGGCTACCCTCACCAGAGCGGTGCGTCGGACCCGGGGCGACCGACGGGCTCAGCGGATGTCGGCGCTCTCGCCGTACAGGTGGAAGTGGCCCAGCGACTCGCGCCGGGAGATGGCCCAGCGGCCGTGCTCTCGGACGTAGCTGTCGCGGTAGGTGCCGCCGCCCCGGACCCAGCTCCCGTCGGCCATCTCCACGGTGATGTCGACGTCGGACTCCCCGGTCGCGCGGTCCTCGCCCGGGCTCGAGCCCGAGCACGAGGTTGGCCGACCAGTGGTGCATCTGGCGGAACGTGTCCCACTGCTGCTGGGCCGCGGCGAGGATCCCGTCGTGGCCGCGGAACACGGTGTCCTGCCCCACCTGCCAGACCGCGTCGCTCGACCACACGGCGAGGAACCGGTCCGGGTCGCGCTTGTCCACCCCGTGGCAGTACTCGTGCACCAGGCGGGTGATCTCGCTCTGGGACAGCAGCAGGTCGACGGCAGCGCGGGCGTCGGCGTCCATCGCGGCACCCTACGCCCGCGGCCGGCGCCCCGGGGGTCTGCGAGCGCAGGGGGACGCCCGCCTCAGGAGGGGGCGGGGAGGAGGTCCGCCAGCCGTGCCAGCATCGCCGTCACCTGCTCCGGCGAGCCGACCCGGTGCCCGGCGGCGGTGGCCCCCGGGCCGACCTTGACCCCGACGTCCCCGGCGGCCGCGTCGAGCACGGCCAGGGCGTCCTCGTCGGTGACGTCGTCCCCGGCGTACAGCACCGCCGCCGCACCGGTCCGCGCGCGCAGGGCCTGCACCGCGGTGCCCTTGTCGGCGCCGACGACCATCAGCTCGACGACGTCCTTGCCCGCGCACCACGTGCACGTCCGCGCGGGCGCCGGGCCCGGAGAGCACCGTCCCGGTGACCCGGTCCGCGGTCGCCGCGTCGGCGAGGCGGGTGTGGAGGACGACCGCGGTGGGCTTGTGCTCCACGCGGGCCCCCGGGGCGCCCTCGACCGCGGCCTCGACCTCCGCGGTGATCTCCGCGAGCAGGTGCGCCTGCGCCTCGTCGAGCAGGGGGTCGTCGTCCTCCTCGACCTCGGGGCCGTCGCCCGACCGCTGCCCGGTCTCCGCGCCGTGGCCGCCCACGACCAGCCAGCCCGGGCCGGGCTCGGCCAGGCGGACCAGGTCGGCCAGCGCGCGCCCGGACACCAGCGCCACCTGCACGCCGGCGGCCTCGATCCGGTCGAGGGCCCGACGCGTCCCCGGCAGCACGCGCGAGGCGGACGGGTCGTCGACGAGCGGGGCGCAGACGCCGTCGAAGTCGAGCGCGACGAGCAGCGGGCGGCGGCGGGAGAACGCCTCCAGCGCAGCGTCCAGCCCCGGGTCGAGCCCTGGGCCCTGACGGTCCTCGGGCCCGGGGCCCGTCGCGCCGCTCACCCCGCGTCCGGCTGCTCGGACCGGCCCGCCAGCGCGGCGAGGAAGTCCGAGGCCCACCGCTCGACGTCGTGCTCGACCACGCGCCGGCGCAGCGCGCGCATCCGCCGCCGCCGCTCGTCCTTCGGCATCCGCACCGCCCGCATGATCGCGGCCTTGGTGCCGGCGATGTCGTGGGGGTTGATGAGCAGGGCCTGCGTCATCTCGTCCGCGGCCCCGGCGAACTCGCTGAGCACGAGCACCCCGTCCCCGTCGTGGCGGGCGGCGACGTACTCCTTGGCCACGAGGTTCATGCCGTCGCGCAGCGCGGTCACGAGCATGACGTCGGCCGCGAGGTAGAGCGCCGCCATCTCCTCCCGCGGGAAGGACTGGTGCAGGTAGTGCACGGGCTGGAAGCCCACCGTGCCGTGGTCGCCGTTGATCCGCCCGACGGTCAGCTCGACCTCGTCGCGCAGGTCGGAGTAGGCCTGGACCCGCTCGCGGGAGGGGCTGGCCACCTGCACGAGCACCGTGTCCTCGGGGCGGCAGCTCGCCGTCGGCCAGCAGCTCGGAGACGCAGGTCAGCCGGTGCCGGATGCCCTTGGTGTAGTCCAGCCGGTCCACCCCGAGCAGCACGGTCTCGGGGTCGCCCAGCTCCTTGCGGACCTGCGCCGCCCGCGCCACGACCTCCGGCGAGGACGCCATCTCCTCGAAGCCCCCGGCGTCGATGGAGATGGGGAACGCCCCGGCCCGGACCACGCGACGGTGCTCGCCCTGCCCGGCGCCGACCAGGACCGTGCCGCCCTTGGTGGTCACGTCCCCGGCGCGGCGGCAGGCGCGCAGGAAGGCCGCCGCGTCCGAGCGCCGCTGGAAGCCGACGAGGTCCGCGCCGAGCACGCCCTCGACGACCTGGCGGCGCCAGGGCAGCTGGCTGAAGATCTCGTACCCCGGGAAGGGGATGTGGTTGAAGAAGCCGATCCTCAGGTCCGGCCGCTGCTCGCGCAGCCGGGCCGGGACGAGCAGGAGCTGGTAGTCCTGGACCCACACCATGGCGCCCTCGGCAGCCTGGGCGGCGGCGGCGTCGGCGAAGCGCTGGTTGACCCGGACGTAGGCGTCCCACCAGCGGCGGTGGTACTCCGGCGCGGCGATGACGTCGTGGAACAGCGGCCACAGGGTGCCGTTGGACATGCCCTCGTAGTAGTCCGCGACGTCCTCGTGGCTCAGCTCGACGGGCACCAGGTGCATGTCGTCGGAGTCGAAGGCCTCGCCCGCCTCCCCGGGGAGCCGGGCCAGCCGACCCAGGCGCCGTGGTGCGAGCGCATGACCGGGGCGAGCGCGGTGACCAGCCCGCCGGGGGACGTCTCGTACTCCGGCGACCCGTCCTCCGCGGTGCCGACCCGGTCCACCGGCAGACGGTTGGCCACGACCACGAAGTCGTACTGTCCGGACGGCATGACGACGTCTCCCCTGCTGGTCATCGGTGACGGGCGTCCGCCTCCACCGGGAGGTGTACCCCTGGCGCGGCCCGGTGACACCGGGACCCCCGCGGCCAGCATGGTCGGGCGCCGGGGCGGAGTCCACCCGGGCAGGTCCCGGGCGCGTCGCCCTGCCCGTCGGGCACCCGCCCCGGCAGGGCTCAGGAGAGCAGCCGGCGGACCGCCTCGCGGTCGGGCTTGCCGTTGGGCGTGCGCGGCAGCTCGTCGACCGTGACGACGCGGACGGGCACGGCGTGGGCGCCGACCCGGCTGCGCACCGCGGCCCGCAGCGCGGCCACGTCGGCGGCGTCGTCGGCGCCGCGGGTGACCACGACGGCCGCGACGTCGTCGCCGTGCAGGCGCGACGGAACCGGCTGCACCACGGCCGCGACCACCCGCCCCGAGGCGAGCAGGGCCCGCTCGACCTCGGCCGGGTGGATCGTCACGCCGCCCCGGACGATCCGGTCCGCGGCGCGGCCGGTGAGGGTGAGCACCCCGTCGGCGTCGAGCACGCCGAGGTCTCCGGTGCGGAACCGGCCCTGCCCGTCCACGGCGAGCCCGTCGGCCCCGGTGTAGCCCGGCGTGAGCGCGGGCGACCGGACGGCCACGGCCCCCGTGCTCCCGGGCGGCAGCACCCGGCCGGCGTCGTCGACGACGACCACCTCGACGTCCGGCATGGCCCGCCCCACGGCGCCGGCCACCACGGGGCGGCCGTCGTCCGGGTGGCGCAGGCACGTGATCGGCGAGGGCACCTCGGACATCGCGTAGGCGTCGACCAGGACGAGCCCGGGCACGCGCCCGCGCACCTGCTCCAGCACCTCGGGCGCCGCCGGCGCCCCGCCGAAGACGGCGGCCCGCAGGCTCGGCAGGGCCTGTGCGCGGAAGCCCTCTTCCCGCAGCAGGCCGTGCCACAGCGTCGGCACGAGGTCGAGCCAGGTCGCGCCGTGCCGGGCGACGGCCTCCACGAGGCCGCGGGGCGACCAGGCCGGGACGGTGACCAGGGACCCGCCCGCGACGAGCGTGCTCGCCAGCTGGGTGACGTGCCCCGACACCCACCACATGGGCAGGTGGACGACGGTGCGGTCGTCGGGCCCGAGGCCCAGCACGGCCGTGTACGCCCGCCCGGCGTGGTCGCACATCCCCCCGGTGAGCCGGACGAGCTTGGGTGCGCCCGTGGACCCCGACGTGGCGACGAGCGAGTGGACCGCCGCCGGGTCGCGGGGCAGGGCAGGCAGCGGACGGCGGGACCGGGGCGGGCCGCCCTCCGTGCCGGTGCGCTCCCCGAGCAGGACGGTGCCGGTGCCGAGCACGACCGGGTCGGCCCCCGACGGGTGGGCGCCGAGGACCGCGGCGGCGACGTCGTCCAGGCCGGGCTGGACGAGGAGGAGGCGCGCCCCGGCCGCCCGGAGCACCGCGGCCGTCCGGTCTGGCGGGTCGCCGACGGGCAGGCCGACGTGGACGAGGCCGGCGCGGGAGCAGGCGAGCGCGGCCACCGCCTGCTCCAGGCCGTTGCGGGCGAGCACGGCCACCCGCTCCCCCGCTGCCACCTGGGCGAGCAGGCGCAGCGCGGCCTCGTCGACCAGGGCGCGCAGGTCGTCGTAGCGGACCTCGGTACCCAGCACCGGGTCGACGACCGCGACCCGCCGGCCGTGGTCGCGGGCGGCGTCGTCGAGCAGCTGCGCGAAGGACCGCAGCGGCGGCGCAGCCACGCCAGGGGTCAGGGTCGTGCTCACGTGCGGACCGCCCGGACCCGGCGCAGCGGGTAGCCGAGCCGGAACCCCGGCTCCTGCGCGCGCCGCCAGCCACGACCGGGCCGCGGCCGCACCACCGGCGCCCCCGTCCGGGGCGTCGCGCACGTAGAAGGAGCTCGAGACCAGCTCGACGTCCCCGGGCGGCACCGGCCGGGAGAACACGGCGACCTCGTCGTCGACCAGCCGGAAGCCGGCCCCGTCGAGCGCGCCGGCGACCCGCGCCGGGGGCAGCGGCTGCCGGTAGCCCTCGCCGCTCTGCCCGAGCAGCTCCAGGAGGGTGCCGTAGCCGGTCCCGGCCCCGTGCTCGCGGCTGGGGACGACGGCGTGCAGCGGCGCCCCCGGCGCGAGCAGCGCGGCGGCGCGGACCAGGAAGGCCTCCAGCGGCAGCAGCATGAGGGCCATGGCCACGACCACCGCGCCCACCGGCCCGGGCGGGTCGACCGCCATCGCGTCGCCCCGCACCACGTGCGCGCCCGGTCGGCGCCGGGCCGCCTGGTCGAGCTCGGCGGCCGACAGGTCGACCCCGGCGTAGCGGGCGTGACCGACGACGTCGGCCACCGGCGCGCTGCCGCAGCAGACGTCCCACACCAGCCCCTCGGTCGGCAGCCCCTCGGCCAGCCAGGCGTACGGCTGCAGCCCCCCCGGGCCGCGCATCGGCAGCAGCAGGTCCTCGGTGATGGCCGGGTGCGCCTGGTGGTAGCCGGCCAGGAACCCCGACCAGCCCCCCTCCTCGCTCACGCGACCAGCCGTGCGGCGGAGGGGCTCACGCCGTGAGGACGGCGTCGAGGACCTCGGCGCGCAGCCGGGCGAAGGCGGGGTCGCCGAGGGTGTGGCGGCCCCGGTCCGGGCCGAAGGGCAGCACCCGCTCGGAGACGATGCGGGCCGGCCGGGCGCTGATGAGGCCGAGCCGGTCCCCGAGCAGGAGCGCCTCCTCCACGTCGTGGGTGACGAGCACGGTCGTCGTGGGCCGCTCGCGCAGCAGGCCCCGCAGCCACTCGTGCATCCGGAGCCGGGTCTGCGCGTCCAGCGCCCCGAACGGCTCGTCGAGCAGCAGGACGGGCGGCCGGTTGGCCAGCACCTGGGCGATGGCCGCGCGCTGGCGCATCCCGCCCGACAGCTGCCGGGGCAGGGCCCCCGCGAAGTCGGCGAGGCCGGTCACCGCCAGCAGCTCCTCGACGGTGCCGTGGACGTCGGCCGCCCCGGCCTGGCGGGGGCCGAAGGCGATGTTGTCGCGCACGCTGAGCCAGGGGAACAGGGTCCCGGCCTGGGCGACCATGCCCCGCAGCGGGGACGGGCCGCGCACGTCCGCCCCGTCCAGGGTGAGCGCGCCGGTGTCCGCGGTCTCGAAGCCGGCGAGCACGCGCAGCAGGGTCGACTTGCCGCACCCGGAGGGCCCGAGCAGGGCCAGGGTCTCCCCGGCCTGGACCTGCAGGTCCACCCCGTCCAGGACGAGCAGGTCGCCGAAGGACAGCCGCAGGGCGTGGGCGGTCAGGGTGCTCATGCGCTGCCACGCGTCGCTCACGTGTCGGCCCACCGGACCCAGCGCCGGGTGGCCGCGCGCAGGAGCCGGTCGGCGAGGTAGCCGACGGTGGCGAAGACGAGGATCCCGACGACGATCTGGTCGGTGCTGCCCCGCTCGCGCGCCGCGTTCATCATCGCCCCGACGCCCCAGGTGATCCCGGCCAGCTCGCCGACGATCACGCAGGTCCAGGCCAGGGTGAGCGACAGCCGCAGCCCGGTGACCACCTCGGGCAGGGCGCTCGGCAGGTACACGCGCTGCCACATCCGCGCCCGGGGGGTGCCGAGCATGCGCGCGGTCTCCACGTGCTGACGGGGCACCCGGGCCACGCCGTCCGCCACGGAGACGAGCACGGGCCACAGGGCCCCGAGGAACACGAGCACGCGGGCGGGCGGCTCGCCGAGCCCGAGCTGGACGATCACCAGCGGGAGCCAGGCGAACAGCGGCACGGCGCGCAGGGCGTTGAGGAGCGGGTCGGCCAGGTCGGCGAACCACCGGGACAGCCCGAGCGCGAGCCCGAGGGCCACGCCGACGACGACCGCGGCCGCCCAGGCGACGCCCGTCCGCTCGAGGCTCGCCCCCAGGTGCTGCCAGCCGGCCCCGACGTAGGGCACCACGCCGCTGAGCACGGGACGGGACGGGGTGAGGAAGAACTCCTGCAGGGCGAGGAGGACGTCCACCGGGGCGGGGAGCCGGTTGCGGTCCCGCACGCCGAGCAGGACCGCGACCTGCCACACGGCGAGCAGCAGCAGGGGCAGGACGAGCCCGAGCAGCCGCCGCCCGCCCCGGGACCGCGACCGTCGCAGCGCCGTGACGCCGCCGGCGCGCGCCTCGAGGCGCGCGACCTCGGCGAGCCCCTGGGTGGCGACGTCGGCCATGCGGGCCTCAGACGTCCCAGTACTCGCGGGCGTACAGGGCCTCGTAGTCCGGCTCGGTGGGCAGCTCGCCCGTCTCGACCAGCGCCTTCCCGACCGCCTCGAACTGGGACTCCCGCTCCTCGTCGAAGCGCCACTGCGCCCCCACGTTGCCGAGCACCTCCTCGTACACCGCCTCGTCGAAGCCGAAGGAGTCCACGAGCAGCTCGCGCCACACCTCGGGGTCGTTCTCCCCGTCGGGCGTCATGTACTCCGCCGCCCGCTTCTGCAGCTGGGTGACCAGGGTGACGACCTCGGGGTCCTCGAGCATGGCGCTGGAGGCCCACAGGGCGGTGTTGAGGTCGCCGAGGGCGGTGTCGAAGACACCCGGCAGGCGCACCCCGGTGCCGTCGACGACGGCCTGGCTGCACGGGGGCTCGCTGCCCATGAACGCGTCGACCTGGCCCGAGGCGAGCGCGGCGACGTGGTCGGCGTAGCCGAGCGGGACGCCCTCGACGTCCGTGCCGAGCGCGAGGCCGGCCTGCTCGAGCAGCAGCCCGAGGACGAGGACCTGGGCGCCCGGCGGCGGCACGGCGACCTTCTTGCCCGCGAGGTCCGCGACGGTCTCGACGGACCCCGCCGCGCCCACCAGCCCGAAGCCCTGCCGGGCCACCATGGCGACCACCTTGGACGTGATGCCGCCCTCGGCCTGGGTGAGCATGGGCACGTACGGGGCCATGAGGCCGAAGTCGAGGGTGCCGCCCTCCAGCCCCGCGATGATGTCGGCGGTGTTGGTCACCGGGGTCACCTCGACGGTGACGCCCTCGGGGGCGAACTGCTGCCAGAACAGCATCGAGCTCGCGTGGTTGTTGGCGTAGACGCAGGTGCGGACCGTGACCTGGCGGCCGTCGGCCAGCGGGGCGATCTCCTCGTCGGCGGCGGCGGACGCGGGAGCGGACGCGGAGGCCGCGTCGGACGGGGCGGGGGCCGCCGGGGCGGCCTCGTCGCCCGCGTCCGCACCGTCGCCGCACGCCGCGAGGGCGAGCCCGGCGGCCCCGGCGCCGAGGACACCTCGGCGGGGGACGACGAGGGGCGAGGCGGGGCGGGACGAGGGGCGGGAGCGGCTCATGGTGTCCTCAGTGGTCAGGGTTTCCCGGGCGCGCCCGACCGGAGCCCCCCGTGGTGTGAGGATCCTGGCATGAGCGCGGACTCGACGGTGGTACGTCGGCAGGAGCCTGACGGATCGGTGCCGGACCGCAACCCGGCCGACCCCGCAGGGGCGCCGCGCGCGGACGACGACGGGACGGACCTGGCGGGGGCCGTGGTCGTCGGGGGCGGCGCCGCCGGGCTGGCGGCGGCGGCGGCGCTGCGCGCGGCGGGCAGGCCCGTCACCCTGCTCACCGACGGCCCGCCGGGCGGGGACTGCACCTGGCACGGCTGCGTGCCCAGCAAGTCCCTGCTCGAGGCGGCCGCGGCGGGCCTGGACGCCCGCGCGGCCGTGGCGCACGCGCGGGCCGTCGTGGCCCGGGTCGCCCGCACCGAGAACGAGCACGCGCTGGCCGGCGCGGGGGTCCGGGTCCTGCGCGCCCGCGCCGTCCTGCGAGCCGGGCCGCGGCTCCGCCTGCCGGACGGCACGGCGCTCCGGCCCGAGGACGGGGTCGTGCTGGCCACCGGCTCCCGCCCCGTCCCCGTCCCGGGCGTGCCCCTGGGCGACGGCCCGGACGGCCGCCTGGTCCGGGACACGGACGGCTGGCTCGACGGGCTGGCCGCCCACCTCGTCCGGCCCGCCGGAGGAGGCGCGGCCGGGGGCGTCGTCGTGGTGGGGGGCGGGGCGAGCGGGGTGGAGCTGGCCCAGGCCCTCGGCCGGCTGCTCGGGGACCGGGTCACGCTGGTGGAGCGGGCGCCGGAGCTGCTCCCCGACGTCCCCGGCGCCGGGCCGGTCCTCGCGGCCGCCCTGCGCAGGGACGGGGTCCACGTCCTGACCGGGGTGTCCGACGACCGGCTCCCCGGGGTGGTGGCAGGGGCGGGCCTCGTGCTGCTGGCCGCGGGCCGGGCACCGGTCCTCGACGTGCTGGGCCCCGGGGCCGGCGTCCGGACGGCCGGCGGCGCGGTCGTCGTCGACACCGCGATGGCCACCTCGGCGCCCGGGGTCGTCGCGGCCGGTGACCTCGTGGGCGGTCGGGCCTCCACCCACCTGGCCGTGGCGTCGGGACGGGTCGCGGCCGCGACCCTGCTGGGCGGCTGCGGCGGCGACGACGGACGCGGCGGCCCGCGTGCGGCCGTCCTCGACGCCGCCTGGGCGCCCCGGGTGGTGTGGACCGACCCCCAGGTCGCCGCCGTCGGACGGGTCCCGGGAGGCCCCGGCACCCGGTCGGTCCGGCTGCCCCTGTCGCGCAACGACCGGGCGCACGCCGCGGCCGTGCCCGGACGCCCGGACCGGGCCCGTGGCGGGTTCGCGCAGGCGTGGGTCGAGGGCGAGGAGGGCGGGGGCCGCCTGGTCGGCGCCGTCATGGTGTCCCCGGCCGCGGGCGAGGCCGTGGCGGAGGTCGCCCTCGCCGGCCGGCTCGGGCTGAGCGTCGAGCAGTGGTCGGGCGGGGCGGCCGGCCTGGGCGGGCTGTCGGCCCAGCACCCCTACCCGTCGTGGTCGTGGACCTGGTCCCTGGTCGCGGACCGCCTGCTCGCCCGCTAGCAGCTGCCCCACACGCCGAGCCGGGCGTCGCGGGCCCGCTGCTCGGCGTCGGAGACCACGCCCACGTGCTCGTCGTTGGGCGGGTACATCACGGTGTAGGCGAACCCGTTGGCCACGAGCGCCTCGTTGACGAACACGCCGTCCGGGGTCCAGGCGTAGGCGAGCAGCCGGTCGTACTGGTCGACCGTCTCCTCGTCGGGGGCCAGCAGGAGGGTCGAGCCCTCGGGCAGCAGGTCCTTGGTGAAGTCCGACGCCTCGGGGCCGAGGCACTCCTCGGAGGCGTTCGGCCCGTCCACCTCCGGGGTGTCCACGAGCAGCAGCCGGACCCGGTGCTCCCCCGCCGAGGGCAGCACGCCGCCCTGGTCGCCGGAGACGACGAGGGTGTCGCCGTCCACGACGCGCTCCACGGTCACCTCCTGGGCGTCGGCGGGCACCGGGACGGACGACACGTCCGTGGTGGCCCGCGCCTCGACCGAGGCGAACGCCTCGACGGGCACCCGGCCCCCGGAGCACCCGGCCAGCGCGAGCGCACCGAGCAGGGCCAGGACGGGGCCGGCCGCGGAGGGTCGGCGCCTCACCGGGGCGAGCCGTAGGCCAGCTGCTCCAGCCGCGCGATCCGCTGCTGCATCGGGGGGTGGGTGGCGAAGAGGCTGCGCATCCCCGCGCCGCGGAACGGGTTGGCGATGAACAGGTGCGAGGCGTTGACCAGCTGGCGCTCCGGCGGCAGCGGCGCCCGCTGGGTGCCGGTCTCCAGCTTGCGCAGCGCCGACGCGAGGGCGAGCGGGTCCCCGGTCAGGGCCGAGCCGTCCTCGTCGGCGTCGTACTCCCGGGTCCGGGAGATGGCCAGCTGGATCATGGTCGCCGCCAGCGGGGCGAGCACCGCCGAGGCGAGCACCCCGACCAGGGCCAGCGGGTTGCCGTTGTTCTGGCGGTTGCCGCCGAACAGGAAGCCGAGCTGGAGGAACTGCGCCACCGAGGTGATCACCCCGGCCAGGGCGGCCGCCACGGAGCTGGTGAGGATGTCGCGGTTGTAGACGTGCATGAGCTCGTGGCCCAGGACACCCCGCAGCTCCCGCTCGTCGAGCAGCTCGAGGATGCCGACGGTGCAGCACACCGCGGCGTTGGCCGGGTTGCGCCCCGTGGCGAAGGCGTTGGGGGCCTGGGTGGGGCTCACGTACAGGCGCGGGACGGGCTGCTGCGCGACCGCGGACAGCTCGCGGACGATCCGGTACATGCCCGGCTGCTCGGCCTCGGTGACCGGCTGCGCGCGCATCGCGCGGATGGCCAGCTTGTCGGAGTTCCAGTAGCCGTACGCAGTGGTCCCGACCGCGATCAGGGCGAACACGACGATGAGCCCGGGGGTCCTCGTGTACGCGGCCACGGCGGCGCCGACCAGGAGGACGACGGCCCAGATGCTGCCGAAGAGCAGCACCGTCTTGAGCGTGTTGGAGTGGTTGTGCCGCTGGAGCACCGTGCCTCGCTTCTCGGTCGTGTCGTGCGGGCGGTCTGACGGGGGAACGTCCGTGACGGTCGGCACAGTTCCGTCCGGTGGCAAGCCCGAAGACTTTCATGCCGTCGCGTCAGGTCTGTGACCTTGTCGGGCCGGGTCGGCGTCGTCTCGGGGCGGCTCCTACCATGGGAATCACTACTAGGAGAGGTCGTGAGGACCCACGATGGCAGGCACCACCCCCCTCGACCACGTCGTCATCCGCTTCGCGGGGGACTCCGGCGACGGCATGCAGCTGACGGGTGACCGGTTCACCGCCGAGACGGCCGCGCTGGGGAACGACCTGGCCACCCTGCCCAACTTCCCGGCGGAGATCCGCGCCCCCCAGGGAACCCTGCCCGGGGTCTCGAGCTTCCAGCTGCAGTTCGCCGACCACGAGGTCCTCACCCCCGGCGACGCCCCCGACGTGCTGGTGGCGATGAACCCGGCGGCGCTCAAGGCGAACCTGCCGGACCTGCCCCACGGCGGCACCGTCATCGCCGACTCCGACAGCTTCACGAAGCGGAACCTCACGAAGGTCGGCTACGCGTCGAGCCCGCTCGAGGACGGCAGCCTGGAGTCCTACCGGGTCCACGCCGTGCCGCTCACGTCCATGACCGTGACCGCGCTCACCGAGCTGGGCCTGGGCCGCAAGGACGCCGAGCGCTCGACCAACATGTTCGCCCTCGGCCTGCTGTCGTGGCTGTACTCCCGCCCGACCGACGGCACGCGCCGCTTCCTGGAGAGCAAGTTCGCCAGGCGGCCGCAGATCCTCGCCGCCAACGTCCGCGCGCTCGAGGCCGGCTGGGCCTTCGGCGAGACGACCGAGACCTTCGCCGTCCGCTACGAGGTCGCTCCCGCCCCCAGCCGCCCGGGGACGTTCCGCAACATCACCGGCAACACCGCCCTCGCGCTCGGGCTGGCCACCGCGGCGCACACCGCGGGCCTGCCCCTCGTGCTGGGCAGCTACCCGATCACCCCGGCCTCCGACATCCTCCACACCCTGTCCGGGCTCAAGCGGTTCGGCGTGACGACGCTGCAGGCCGAGGACGAGATCGCCGGCATCGGCGCAGCCCTCGGCGCGGCCTACGGCGGCGCCCTCGGCGTGACCACCACCTCCGGGCCCGGGCTTTCGCTCAAGGCCGAGATGCTGGGCCTGGCCGTCATGCTCGAGCTGCCCCTGGTCCTCGTGGACGTGCAGCGCGGCGGGCCCTCGACCGGGCTGCCGACCAAGACCGAGCAGGCCGACCTGCTCCAGGCCATGTTCGGCCGCCACGGCGAGGCCCCGCTGCCGATCGTCAGCGCGTCGACCCCCGGCGACTGCTTCGAGGCCGCACGCGAGGCGGTCCGCATCGCCGTCACGTACATGACCCCCGTCATCCTGCTGTCCGACGGGTACCTGGCCAACGGCTCCGAGCCGTGGCAGGTCCCCGACGTCGCCTCGCTGCCCCGGGTCCGCACCCGCTTCGCCCACGCCGAGGACGTCCCGGCGGGCGAGCGGTTCCGGCCGTACGCCCGCAACCCCGGCACGCTGGCCCGCCCCTGGGCCGTCCCGGGCGAGGCCGGCCTCGAGCACCGCATCGGCGGCCTGGAGAAGGCCGACGGCACGGGCGAGATCAGCTACGACCCCGACAACCACGACCGCATGGTCCGCCTGCGCGCGGCCAAGGTGGACGGCGTCGACGTGCCCGACCTCGACGTCGACGACCCGTGGGCGTCCGACCCGGACGGGGCCGACCTGCTCGTGCTCGGCTGGGGCTCGACCTTCGGGCCGATCAGCGCCGCCGTCCGCGCCGCCCGCACCGCAGGGGTGCGGGTCGCCCAGGCGCACCTGCGCCACATGAACCCGTTCCCGGCCAACACCGGCGACGTGCTGCGCGACTACCCGCGGGTGCTCGTGCCGGAGATGAACCTCGGCCAGCTGTCCCTGCTGCTGCGCGCCCGCTACCTCGTCGACGTCATCAGCCACACCAGCGTCCGGGGCCAGCCGTTCAGCTCCGGAGAGCTGGTGCAGGCCGTCGAGGACGCGGTGACCCACGCCCCGCCCCGCAGCACCGCCCGCTGCTTCGACCGGCCCACCCAGGAGGCGCACGCATGAGCATCGAGCTCGGTCTGCCCGCCGTCGGCCCCGGACAGGGGCTGCGCGGGGTCCCCACCCTGTCCGAGGGCGAGGCGCTGTCGCGCAAGCAGTTCGTCGCCGACAACGAGGTGCGCTGGTGCCCCGGCTGCGGCGACTACGCCGTGCTGGCCGCGGTCCAGGGCTTCCTGCCCGACCTCGGCCTCCGGCGCGAGAACATCGTGTTCGTGTCCGGCATCGGCTGCTCCAGCCGCTTCCCGTACTACCTGGACACCTACGGCGTGCACTCGATCCACGGCCGGGCCCCGACGTTCGCCACCGGGCTCGCGGTCTCGCGCCCCGACCTCAACGTCTGGGTCGTCACCGGGGACGGCGACGCGCTGTCGATCGGCGCCGGGCACCTGCTGCACACGCTGCGCCGCAACCTCAACGTGACGATCCTGCTGTTCAACAACCGGATCTACGGCCTGACCAAGGGCCAGTACTCCCCCACCTCGGAGACCGGCAAGGTCACCAAGTCCACCCCGGCGGGCAGCGTGGACGGACCGTTCAACCCGGTCTCGCTCGCCCTGGGCGCCGAGGCGAGCTTCGTCGCCCGGACCCTGGACTCCGACCGCGCGCACCTCACCGAGGTGCTGCGCCAGGCGGCCGAGCACCGCGGCAGCGCACTGGTGGAGATCTACCAGAACTGCCCGATCTTCAACGACGGCGCCTTCGACGTGCTCAAGGACCGTGACGAGTCCCAGGCCCGCCTGCTGCGCCTCGTCGCCGGCCAGGAGGTCGCCTACGGCGGTCCCGACGGCGACGCGAACGTCGTCGTGGCCCGCCCGGACGGCGGCGGCGTCGAGGTCGTCTCCCGCGAGGTCGCCGCCGCGACGGGCCGGACCCCCGTGGTCCACGACCCGTCCGCCGAGGACCCGTCCGCGCAGTTCGCGCTCTCGCGCCTCGACGACGTGTCGATGGCCACCGTGCCGGTCGGGGTGTTCCGGTCCGTGCAGCGCCCCGCCTACGACGACCTCGTCCGCTCCCAGGTCGACGCCGCCGTGTCCGCGGCGGGCGGCCCGGCGCAGGACGCCGACCTCACCGCCCTGCTGGCCGGCAGCGACACCTGGACGGTCGACTGAGGCTCACCCTGCGGGCGCGTCACCGACGGACGCGTCCCCCGCGGGCGCGTCCTCGGCGTGCTCGTCGAGGTGGCGGGGCAGGTCGCGCATCCGCACCAGCGGGCTGAGCAGCACGGGCAGCACCGCCACCGCCTCGATGGCCACGCCGATCCACAGGGCGGTGAGGATGCCCGCCTGGCTGCCGACGATGCCGCCGACGAACGCACCGATGGGGCTGACCCCCCAGATGACGAAGCGGACCGAGGCGTTCATCCGGCCCAGCAGGGGCCGCGGGCACAGCCGCTGCCGGAACGAGACCTGGGCGACGTTGTAGACGACGACGCCGAAGCCGTACACCCCGAACGACACCGCGATCATCACCAGGGCGGTGGCCTTGTCCTGCCCGGCGGTGAGCGGGACCAGGGCGGCCGCGGCGGACGACGGCAGGATGGCCAGGGCGATCGTGCGGCCCTCGCCGACGACCTTCATCACCGTCCCGGACGCGAACGCCCCGACGAGCCCGCCCACCGCGCCCACGCTGAAGACGGCACCGAGCTCGGCCGCGGTGATGCCGAGGTCCCGCACCACGTACAGCACGAGCAGGCCGCCCCCGAGGTTGCTCGCGAAGTTCGACGTGGCCGTCGTGGCGACGATCCGGCGCAGCAGCGGCTGCCGCGCCACGAACGACAGCCCCTCCCCGATCTCGGCGCGCAGCGAGCGCCGCCCCTCGCGCGACGGCGGCGTCTCCCGGTGCCGGACCCGGGTGAGGAACAGGGCGGACAGCAGGAACGAGAGGGCGTCCACCAGCAGCACCAGCGGCGCACCGACGACCCGCACGAGGACGCCGCCGACGGCCGGGCCCACGACCGCGGCCGCGGACTGCGAGACCTGCAGGCGGGCGTTGCCCTCGCTGATCCGCGACGACGGCACGAGCGAGGGCAGGTACGACTGGTAGGCGACGTCGAAGAAGACCGTCGCGACCCCCACGACGAGCGCGACGACCAGCAGCAGGGGGAAGGTGAGGACGTCCAGCAGGTAGGCGGCAGGCAGGGCCAGCAGGGCGAGCGCGCGGACCAGGTCTCCGGTGACCATGACCCCGCGCTTGAGCAGCCGGTCGACCCACGCCCCCGCCGGCAGCCCGACCAGCAGGAACGCGAGGTTCTCGAACGTGCCGAGCAGGCCCATCTGGAGCTCGTCCGCCCCGAGCACGGAGACCGCGAGCAGGGGCAGCGCGATCCCGCCGACCTGGGTGCCCAGCTGGCTGACCGTGTCTCCGGCCCAGAGGCGGCGGAAGTCGCGCCCGACCGGGTGCCCGACGAGGCTCTCGCGGTACCAGCGCGCGACCCGGCCGTCCCGGGCGGGGCTGCTCGGGGGGGCCGGGGGGCTGCTCATGCGGCGATGGTTCCGCGACCGGTTGGGAAACGTCAACCGGTTAGTGCCGCCCCCGTCTACGCTGGCCGGGTGAGCCAGGAGGGCCCCGCTCCCCGCCCCGCCGCGCGGCGGGCCCCGACCGACGCCGAGGCCCGCGCCCTCGCCTCCTCGCTGCGGCTGCGCATCCTCCGGATCTGCCTGGACGCGCCCCAGACCAACGCGCAGGTCGCGGCCCGCCTCGGCATGCCGCCGGCCACGGTGCTGCACCACGTCCGGACCCTCGTCGACACCGGCTTCCTCGAGGCGCTGCCGGCCGGGCGCGGTCCGCGCGGGTCCCGCCCCCGCCCGTACCGGGCCACCGGCAAGTCGTGGACGCTGGACAGCCCGGCCGGCGTCGGGCCGATGGTCCAGGCGCTCGTCGACTCCCTCCGGGCCGTCGACCCCGACCAGACCGCCCTGGCCCGCCTCGGGCTGCGCCTGGACGAGGCGCAGAAGGCCTCTCTCGACGCCCGGCTCGAGGCCCTGGTCGAGGAGTACGCGGCGCTCCCGCCGACCGAGGGCGGCCGGCCGTGGTCGCTGTTCCTCGCCCTGCACCCGGACCCCGACCGCGACTGACCCCGCCCGCCCGGGACCTTGGTCCCGGGTCAGGGCCGCGTCCGGGCGCCGGGACGCCCCGGGCGGCACATCCGTGCCCCGGGACGTTCAGGTCGGGCTGCCCGCCCGCCGATGTCCGTGCTGCACCGCACCCACACCGACGACCCCGGCAGCAGCGCCGGCGGGAGGATCCCTCGTGTCCCAGCTCTCCGACGTCCCACGCCGCCGCGGCCTCGCGGGCCGCGTCCGCGACCTCCCCATCGCCCGCAAGCTGCTCGCCGGCTTCGCGCGCCGTCACGCTCCTGCTGGTCGCCGTCGGCGGCGTCAGCCTCGTGCAGCTGGAGCGGGCCTCCGCACGGCTGACCCAGATGCGACGAGGAGACCCTGACCTCGTCAGTCAGCCTGGGGACGGTGGAGACGCTGCTTCGAGTCCCTCCGCTTCCGCCTCGTCGACCTGGCGCTCGTGCCGGACGAGGAGAAGCCCGCCATCCGGCGACCGGATCGGCGAGCTCGACGCGGAGCTCGACGACGCCTTCGCGCAGTACCAGACGACCGACATGACCGGCCGCGAGGACCAGGTCGAGGCCATCACCACCGACCTGGCCGCCTACCGCTCGGTGCGCGACGAGGAGCTGGTCCCGCTCGCCGAGGCCACCGACTCGAGCGAGTTCATGGACGCTGCGCGAGCAGGACATGACCCCGCTGGCCAAGTCGCGTCGCCGCCTCGATCGACGAGCTCCTGGTCATCGAGAACGACGCCTCCGCCGCCGCCGCCGCCGAGGGCGTCGCCGCCTACCGGTCCTCGGTGGTCCTGCTCGTGGGCGCCGTCGCCGTGGCCATCGCCGTGTCGGTCACGCTCGCCCTGGTCATCGGCCGCGCCGTGGCCGGCCCGCTGCGCCGCACGGTCACGGTGCTCGAGGGCCTGGCCGAGGGCCGGCTCGACGAGCGGCTCCCCGAGGACACCAGCGACGAGGTCGGGCTCATGGCCCGGGCGCTCAACCGCGCGATGTCGATGCTGGCCGAGACCATGGGCCGCATCGCCGCCAGCTCGCAGTCCCTCGCCTCGGCCTCGGAGGAGCTCTCCGCCGTGTCCGCCCAGCTCAGCGGCTCCGCCGAGGAGTCCGCGACGCAGGCGGGGAACGCGAGCAGCGCCGCCGAGCAGGTCTCGGCCAACGTCCAGACCGTGGCCGCGGGCACCGAGGAGATGAGCTCCGCCATCCGCGAGATCGCCACGAGCGCCTCCGAGGCCAGCGCGGTCGCCCAGGACGCCGTGATGAGCGCCGCCGGCGCCACCGAGACCGTCGACCAGCTGGGCCGCTCCACGGCCGAGATCGCCGCGGTCCTCAAGGTCATCACGTCCATCGCGGAGCAGACCAACCTGCTGGCCCTCAACGCCACCATCGAGTCCGCCCGCGCCGGCGAGGCCGGCAAGGGCTTCGCGGTCGTCGCCACCGAGGTCAAGGAGCTGGCCACGCAGACCGGCAAGGCCACCGAGGACATCGCCCGCCGCATCGACGCCATCCAGAAGGACAGCCAGGGCGCGAGCACCGCGATCCGGGCGATCAGCGAGGTCATCGACCGCATCAACTCCAGCCAGTCGACCATCGCCGCGGCCGTGGAGGAGCAGACCGCCACGACCAACGAGATGACCCGCAGCGTCGCCGAGGCGGCCCAGGGGGCGGGCGAGATCGCCGCCGGCGTGGCCACGGTGGCGCAGGCGGCCGCCGAGACCACCGACGGCGCCTCGCACACCTCGGCCGCGGCCGTGGAGCTGTCGAGCATGGCCGGTGACCTGCAGCTGCTCGTCGGGAGGTTCCGCTACTGATCCCCCGCCGAGGCTCCGCCCGGCCCCCCGGAGCGCCCGGGACCGGCGGAGGGACCGGCAGACCGGCACGACGGCCCACCAGGCCACCACCTGGTGGGCGGTCGTGCCGCTGCCGTCCGGGCAGCGGTCATGATGGACCGTGCCCGACGCCAGCCCTGCCCCCGTCGCCCTGCTCCTGGAGAACATCCACCCCCACGCGGTCGACCTGCTCGGGGCGGCGGGGTTCGAGGTCCGGACCCGGCGCGGCGCCCTCGACGAGGCCGAGCTCGTCGAGGCCGTCCAGGGCGTCAGCGTGCTCGGCATCCGCTCCACCACCCACGTCACCGAGACGGTGCTGGCGGCCGCCACGGACCTGCGGGCGGTCGGCGCGTTCTGCATCGGCACCAACCAGATCGACCTCGCGGCCGCCGGGGCCCGCGGTGTCGCCGTCTTCAACGCCCCCTTCTCCAACACGCGCAGCGTGGTCGAGCTGGCCGTCGCCGAGATCATCGCCCTGGCCCGCCGGCTCACCGAGCGCGACGACGCCATGCACGCGGGCGTCTGGGACAAGTCCGCCGAGGGCTCCCACGAGGTCCGGGGCCGCACCCTGGGGATCGTCGGCTACGGCAACATCGGCAGCCAGCTGTCCGTGGTGGCCGAGGCGCTGGGGATGCGGGTGGTGTTCTACGACTCCACCGAGAAGCTGGCCCTGGGCAACGCCCGCGCCTGCGCCAGCCTCGACGAGCTGCTGGCCGAGGCGGACACCGTGACCCTGCACGTGGACGGGCGCGACGGCAACGCCGGCATGTTCGGGGCCGCGCAGTTCGCCGCGATGCGCCCCCGCAGCGTGTTCATCAACCTCTCGCGCGGCTTCGTCGTCGACTACGGCGCGCTGCGGCGCCACGTGGAGTCCGGGCACATCGCGGGCGCGGCCGTCGACGTGTTCCCCGACGAGCCCCGGTCCAAGGGCGACCCGTTCGCCTCCGAGCTGCGCGGCCTCAAGAACGTCATCCTCACCCCGCACGTGGCGGGCTCGACGGCGGAGGCCCAGCAGGACATCGGCCGGTTCACCGCCGGCAAGCTGCGCGACTACACCCTCGCGGGACCACGACGCTGTCGGTCAACCTGCCGCAGGTGTCCATGGAGCCCCGGCCCGGCACCCGCCGGGTCGCCCACCTGCACCACAACGTGCCCGGGGCCATGGCGCGGGTGAACCAGCTGCTCGCCGAGCACGGCGTCAACATCGAGGGGCAGCTGCTGAGCACGCGCGGCTCGCTGGGCTACGCCCTCACCGACGTCGCGGTCGACCTTCCCCCCGGCGCCCTCGACGCCCTGGCCGCGGTGCCGGAGACCATCTCCACGCGCGTCGTGCCGTGAGCGGGGCCGCCCCCGCCGGGCCCGGCGGCCGCACCGGGGTCCTGCTCGGGCTGGGCGCGTACCTCATGTGGGGCCTGTTCCCGCTGTACTTCCGTCTGCTCGAGGCCGCCGGCGCGGTCGAGATCGTGCTCCACCGGATCGTCTGGTCGCTGCTCGCGTGCGCCGTCATGGTCACGGTCGTGCGCGGCTGGTCGACCGTCCGGGCCATGACCCGCCGCCAGGTGCTGCTGCTGGCGGCGGCCGCGGTGGTGCTCAGCGTCAACTGGGGCGTCTTCATCTGGGCGGTGAACACCGAGCAGGTCGTGGAGACCTCGCTCGGCTACTTCATCAACCCGCTGGTCTCCGTGCTCCTCGGGGTGCTGCTGCTCGGCGAGCGGCTCCGCCGGGTGCAGTGGGCGGCCGTCGGCGTCGCGGCGGGCGCCGTCGTGGTGCTCACCTACGACTACGGCCGCCCGCCCTGGATCGCGATCGCCCTGGCCGCGAGCTTCGGCAGCTACGGGCTCATCAAGAACCGGGTCGGACGAGGCGTGGGCGCGCTGCCCGGGCTGACCGTGGAGACCGCCGTCCTCGCGCCGTTCGCCGTGGCCGGGCTGGCGTGGCTGGCCGCGCGGGGCCAGAGCACGTTCACCGCCGAGGGGCCCGGCCTCACCGTGCTCCTCATGGCCTCCGGCGTGCTCACCGCGCTGCCCCTGCTGCTGTTCGCGGGAGCCGCGCGCCGGGTGCCGCTGTCGACGGTCGGGCTGCTGCAGTACATCACCCCGGTGATGCAGCTCCTCATCGGCGTGCTGCTGTTCGGGGAGCCCATGCCCCCGCTGCGCCTGGTGGGCTTCGCGCTGGTGTGGGTGGCGCTCGCGGTGTTCACCGTCGACGGCCTGCGCAGCGCGGGACGGTCCCGGGCGCTGGCCCGCGAGGCGCGCGCCGAGGCCGCACGCCAGACCGTCACGCCCTGACGGGTCCGGCACCGGCCCGCGCCGGCCTCAGGCCGGCCGGGCGGCCGCGGCCAGGTGCGAGACGAGCTCCTCCGCCCGCAGCGGCCGCGCGAACAGCCAGCCCTGGGCCCGGTCGACCCCGAGCAGGCGCAGGCGGTCGGCCTGCTCGACGGTCTCCACGCCCTCGGCCACGACGTCCATCCCCAGGCTGCGGGCCAGGTCGAGGACCGCGCTGACCAGGCCGGTCCGCGGCGCCGGACCGTCGAGCTCGCTGACGAACGAGCGGTCGATCTTCAGGGTGTCCATGGGCAGCCGCTGCAGGTAGGACAGCGAGCTGTACCCGGTACCGAAGTCGTCCAGGGACACCCGGGTGCCGCCCCGGCGCAGCTGCGACAGCACGGAGCCGGAGAACACGGCCCCGTCCAGCAGCACCGACTCGGTGATCTCCACCGTCAGCGCGCCGGACGGCAGGCCGTGGCGCTCCAGCAGGGCCGAGAGCTCGCCGGGGAAGGAGGCGGCCAGCTGGCGCACCGAGACGTTGACCGCCACGGCGAAGCCCTCGTCCACGGCGCCCTCGTCGCGCCACCGGGCCACGTCCGCCGCGGCCTGCTCGAGCACGAACCGGCCGATGGGCACCACGAGCCCGTTCTCCTCCGCCACGGGCACGAACTCCACGGGCGACACGGGCCCCAGGGTGCGGCTCTGCCAGCGCAGGAGCGCCTCGGCGCCCACGGTGCGCCCGGTGAGCAGGTCCACGACGGGCTGGTAGACCAGCGACAGCTCGGACCGGGCGACCGCGGTGTGCAGCTCGTGGTCCAGCGCGGTGCGCCGCTCCACCTCGACCCGCAGCGCGGAGTCGAAGCGCCGGACCGAGCCGCGCCGGGTGCTCTTGGCCCGGTACAGGGCGACGTCGGCGTCGCGCAGCAGCTGCTCCGCGGTCCGCCCCGGCTCCGCGCAGGAGGCGACGCCGACGCTGGCCGAGACGGGGACGGTGGCCCCGGGCAGCAGCACGGGCTCGGCCCACACCTCGGGCAGGCGCTGCAGCACCCGGTCGAGGTCCGGGGTCCCCGGCAGGTCCCGCAGCACCACGGCGAACTCGTCCCCGCCCATGCGGGCCACGGTGGCGGCCTCGCCGAGGACCGCCAGGAGCCGGCCGGCCACGGCGCGGATGAGCTCGTCGCCGGCGTGGTGGCCGTAGGTGTCGTTGACCAGCTTGAAGTGGTCGAGGTCGACGAGCAGCACGTGCACGGCGCCGCCCCCCTCGTCGCGGTCGGCCAGCGCCTGGCTCGTCCGCAGGTCGAACAGGTCGCGGTTGGGCAGGCCGGACAGCGGGTCGTGCCAGGCCGCGTGCTGCAGGGCGTCGCGGCTGCGGCGCATCCCGGCGGCGACGTAGCCGACGAGCAGACCGACCGCGGCCAGCGTCCCCATGGACATCGAGAACACGCGCAGCAGGACGCCGAGCGGCTCGCCGGTGGTGGCCAGGGCCGCCGCGAAGCAGGTCGAGGTCCACAGCGCGTGCAGCACCGCGCTCCGTGGTGCGAAGAAGAAGGCGGCGAACGGCGTGGCCCACAGGAAGAACAGCCGGATGTCGTTGGTGGCCCCGCCCGGGGCGGCGTAGGCGACGGAGATGACCACCTGGATGACCCCGATGACCAGGTGGAAGGCCCACAGCGGGGCCCGGTCCGCCACCCCCAGGGCGAGACCCGTGCCGAGCGCGGCGGCGACGACGACCATGGCGAGCACGACGGGGTCGCCGCCCCGCCCGCCGTGCGGCAGCAGCGTCCACGCCGCGGCGAGCGCCGCGCCGCACAGGTACAGGACCCCGAGCGCCCGGCCCATCTGGCGCTGGCTGACGGGGGTCACCGTCGACCGCATCACCCCTCCGTCCGCACCGGCGGGAGCCGGCATCCCCCTGCCATCGGCAGCGCTGGTCCAGACCTTGACCGGTGCGTCGGCTGGTCGGTCGCGCGGCGGCCGACGGGACCGGCCCTGCCCGCTCAGCCGTGGACGTCGAGCCGGTGCCCGGCGCCGTCCCGGACGAGGTCCACGTCGAAGCGCTCGGCCGCCGCCTCGGCCAGGCGCACCGGCGAGCGGGGCACCCGGCCGGGCCGCACGAGCAGGTGCCGGGCCAGCAGGCCGCGGGTGTGCTTGGCGTGGTGGCTCACCACCTGCCCGTCCAGCAGGACCCGGACCGGGACGAGGGTCGGCGCGGCGTCCCCGCGCGGCCGCCAGGCGGCGGCGTACGGAGCGGACCGGCAGTCCACCACGAGGCCGTCGACCTCGTCGTCGAGCGCGGCGTGCAGCGGGGCCCGCCAGTGCGCGGCCAGCGGCCCCGTGCCGGGCAGGTGGGTCCCCATGGCCAGCCGGTAGGCGGGCACCCGGTCCCCCGGCGACAGCGCTCCCCACAGCGCGGACACCACGACGAGGTGCGACCGCGCCCGGCGCCGGGCGGTGGCGGGGAGGTCGCCGAGCCCCAGCGCCGCGTACAGCACCCCGGAGTACACGCGGGCGACGTCGGTGGCCGGCGCCGTCCGGAGCCGGGTGTTGCGGGCGACCTCCTCGCCCAGGGACGCACCGACCCCCAGGAGCGCGAGCGCGTCCGGTCGGGCCGAGGCCACCACCAGGGCGTCGATCGCCTGCTCGCGGGCCTCGGTGAGGGACGGGCGGGACAGCGCGCCGAGGTCGACGGGCCGGGCGCCGCGCGGGGCCGGGGTCTTGCCCTCCGACGGCGGCAGGAGGAGGAGCACGGCGCGAAGGCTACGTCCCCCGCCCCGGGCGGCTCACACCAGGACGTCGGCCAGCGAGAAGGTCACCGGGCGGTCGAGCTGGTCGTACGTGCAGCTCTCGGGGTCGCGGTCCGGCCGCCAGCGGACGAGCTGGGTGGTGTGCCGGAACCGCGGCCCCTCCATGTAGTCGTAGCGGACCTCCACCACGCGCTCGGGCCGCAGCGGGACGAAGGAGAGGTCCTTGCCCGCGTTCCACCGGCTGGTCTCGTTCTTGCGGGGCGTCCGCTCGCCGCCGTCGTGCGCGGCCCAGCTCCACGGGTGCTCCTCGACCGGGACCACGAGCTCCTGCATCTCCTCGAACAGCTCGCGGCGCCGCGCCATGGTGAAGGAGCCGACCACGCCGACGCTCTGCAGCACGCCGCGCTCGTCGTGCAGGCCGAGCAGCAGCGAGCCCACCGCCCCGGGCCCCGAGGCGTGCACCCGGTAGCCGGCCACCACGCAGTCGGCCGTGCGGACGTGCTTGATCTTCGTCATGACCCGCTTGTCCGGCTGGTAGGCCAGGTCGAGCCGCTTGGCCACGAGCCCGTCGAGGCCGGCGCCCTCGAACACCTCGAACCAGCGCCGGGCCTCGTCGAGGTCCTGGGTGGCGGGGGTCAGGTGGACGTCCGGGTGGCGCCCGGGCAGGACGTCCTCCAGCAGCCGGCGCCGCTGCGACCAGCGGGGTGGCCATGTGGTCCTCGTCCCCGAGGGCGAGCAGGTCGAAGGCGACGAACGCGGCCGGCGTCTCCTGCGACAGGCGGAGCACGCGGCTCGCGGCCGGGTGCACCCGCTGCTGGAGCGCCTCGAAGTCCAGCCGGGTGCCCGCGGCGTCGGCCACGACGATCTCGCCGTCGACCACGGCGCGGTCGGGGAAGGCCGCCAGGACCGCCTCGACCACCTCGGGGAAGTACCGGGTGAGGGGCTTCTCGTTGCGGCTGCCCAGCACCACCTCGTCCCCGTCGCGGAAGACGACCGCGCGGAAGCCGTCCCACTTGGGCTCGTAGTGCTGGCCCGGCGGGATCTCCGCGGCGGGCTTGGCGAGCATGGGCTTGACGGGAGGCTGGACCGGCAGCTGCACGGGGGCGAGTCTGCCCCTCCGCGGACACGACCGCCCGCAGGTAGGGCCCGTCCGCGGCTCAGCCGGCGGGCGGCAGCACGGTGCCGGCGTCGACCTCCAGGGCGACGACCCGGCGGGCGAGCTCGCTGAGGCCCTGACCCGTCCGGCGGGCGTGGGCCAGCAGCAGCGGTCCCGCCTCGGCCGGCGTGAGGCCGGTCCGCTCCGCCACCACGCCCTTGGCCTGCTCGACGAGCACGCGCCGGTCGAGCGTCCGCCGCACCTGCTCCAGGACGCCGGTCTCGTCGAGCCGACGGCCTGCCTGCATGACGGCGAGGCAGCCCACGTCCGCGAGCGCCTGCGCCGGTGCCAGCTCCTCGACCGTGGACACCGACGGGTCGAAGATGTTGAGCGCGCCGACCGACGTGCCGTGCACGCCCATGTGGACGCTGGCCACGCTCGTGAGGCCGACCGCGCGGGCCGCGGGCGCGAACGCGGGCCAGCGCTCCTCGACGGCGTCCATGTCGGGCTCGACCACCGGCCCCTGGGTGGCGAGGCAGTCGAAGGCGGGGCCCTCGCCGGACATCACCTGGAACAGCTCGAGGTCCCTGGCCCGCTCGGACGTGGCCGCGAGCACCTGCAGGCCGCCGGAGCCGTCGGGGACGAGCACGGCCGCGCTGCGGGCGCCCGCCTCCGCCGCGGCGGCGACGAGCAGCCGGTCGAGGAGCTCGAGCACGTCGTAGTCACCGACCAGCTCGGTGACCATGGAGGCCACCACGGTCGCCACGGACGCACGTGTGTCGCTCATCGCTCAGTCCTCCATCCTCAGCCTGCGCTCGACCACGGCCATGGCCACCGCGTCGAGCGTCTGGTCGTACGCGAACGCGTGCGCCCGCAGCCGGGCGAGCGCCTCGAACGGGGTCACCCGGAGCTGGGCGACGACCATGCCGACCGCCTGGTAGACCACCTGCTCCTGGCCCGACCAGCGTCCCATGGGCTCGTCGTCCGGCGCGGGCGCCGCCGCCGCGTCCAGGTCGTCCGGGTCGGGCGCCTCGCCGGCCAGGACCTGGGGCCCGCGCAGCACCGCCAGGGCGAGCGCCTGGGCCAGCACCTGCGCCTCGGCCACCTCGGCCGGGGCCAGCGCCACGGCACGGCGGCGGTACAGGGCGAGCACCCCGACGGGGCCCGCGTCCCCGACCAGCAGGGGGAAGGCGAACACCCCGGCGTAGGCAGGGGTCCGGGCGGAGGCCTCGCCGAACATCGGCCAGCGCGCGAGGGCCTCGTGCGGCAGGTCCGCCACCAGGACGGGGCGCCGGTCGCGGTAGGCCTCGACGACCGGGCCGTCGCCGAGGGTGAACTGCACGTCCTCCACCGCGACGACCTCGTCGCCGGAGGCGAAGACGACGTGGCGGTGCTCCGGGGTGGAGAGCACCGTCGCGGCGACCCCGTCCATGCGGAGGTCGGCCATCGCGCGCCGGCAGAGCAGCTCGGTCAGCCCCTGCGTCTCCTCACGGGCGGCGAGCACCTGGGCGAGCAGACGGATCACCTGCTCCTCGTCCGCCATCGCCGCCCTCCGCGTGTGCTGGGCGTGCCTGCGACGCCTGTGCGCGCGGTCGGCGCCGCGCGCAGCCATCGTGGCACCGGCCGGGCGCCGATGGCGAACCGACGCACGGTGGTGCCAGGCTCCCGGCATGGCATCGCCCGCGGAGACGCTCGACGTCGACGGCACCCCGGTCCGGCTGACCAGCGGGGACCGCGTCGTGTTCCCCGCGCTCGGCGCGGCCTCCGGCACCAAGCGCCACCTGGCCGAGTACTACCGGGCGGTGGCCACCGACCCGGGCGGCGGGATCCTCGCCGCGCTGAAGGACCGGCCTACGCACCTGCAGCGCTTCCCCGACGGGGTCGACGGCGACGAGGTCTACCAGAAGCGCCTGCCCAAGGGGGCGCCGGACTGGGTCCGGACCTGCAGCGTGCGCTTCCCGTCCGGGCGCAGCGCGGACGTGCTCCGGGTGACCAGCGCGGCGGACGTCGTCTGGGCCGCCCAGATGTCCACGGTCACGTTCCACCCCTGGCACACCCGCTGCGACGACACCGACCACCCGGACGAGCTCCGCATCGACCTGGACCCGCAGCCGGGGACCTCCTTCGACGACGCGCGCAGGCTCGCCCTCGACGTCCTGCGGCCGGTGCTGGAGGAGATGGGGATGGTCGGCTTCCCCAAGACCAGCGGCGGCCGTGGTGTCCACGTCTACGTCCGGGTCGAGCCGACGTGGGACTTCGTCGGCCTGCGCCGGGCGGCGATCGCCCTGGGCCGGGAGTGCGAGCGGCGGGCCCCGGACCGGCTGACGACGTCGTGGTGGAAGGAGGAGCGGGGCGAGCGCGTCTTCGTCGACTTCAACCAGAACGCCCGCGACCGGACGATCGCCAGCGCCTACTCCGTGCGCCGCACCCCCCGCGCGACGGTCAGCACCCCGGTGACGTGGGACGAGCTCGTGGACGTCGAGCCGGACGACTGCACGATGGCCACCGTCCCGGCCCTGCTGGCCCGCCGCGGCGACCCGATGGCCGGCATCGACGACGTCGTCCACGACCTGCAGCCGCTGCTCGACCTCGCGGCCCGGGACGAGGCGGAGGGCCTCGGCGACCTCCCCTACCCGCCCAGCTACCCCAAGATGCCGGGCGAGCCCAAGCGGGTGCAGCCGAGCAAGGACCGGGACCTCAGGGCGCAGCGCGAGGGCTGAGGGACGCCTCGTGCGTCCGTCCCGCCGAGGCCACGGCGCCCACCAGGACGACCGCGCCCACCAGCACCGCGGCGGCCGAGAGCCCGGCACGCAGCCAGAGGTGCTCGACCGCGGGCGGCGGCACCGGCACGGGCGACCACGCCAGGTAGCCGTTGCCCTGGGGGTCGCTCAGGCCGGGGTCGTCGAGGTCGAAGACGGTCTCCGTGTCGTGGGGGTCGTAGGCGACCGGGACCACGTCGCCCGGCCGGGGAGGGGCGGCGAGGTGCGTGATGTCCACCCACGCGACGTTCGGCGTGCGGCCGGCGCTGGTGTAGGCCACGTCCATGCTCACCGTGCCCTCGAGCCGGTCCACGTCGAGCACCTCCGCCTCGGCCCGGCCGAAGACGCTCGGCGGGAGCGACCAGGCCTCCGCCTCCTCGGCCGCCAGCCGCGCGTCGGCACGCTCCTGCTCCAGGCCCACGAGGTCGACGGCGAGGAGGACGGCCGTGACGGCGCCGCCCAGCAGGAGCGCCACGGCCGTGAGCACCCCGGTCACCGTCCGGCGCCGACGGGCGTCCCGGCCCGTCACCCCGGGTTGGACCACTGCTCGCCGTCGGGGGCCCCGGTCGTCCGGGCGGGCTGCGGGTGCCCCTCCTGCTGCGGGTGCTCCTGTCCCGCGTCGGGCTGCTGGCCCCCGTGGGCCGGCGCCGCGTACGCCTGGCCCGCGTACGCCTGGCCCGCGTACGCCTGGCCCGCGTACGCCTGGCCCGCGTACGCGGTAGCCTGGCCCGCGTACGCCTGCCCTGCGTACGCCGGACCTGCGTACGTCTGACCGGCGTAGGCCTGGCCGGGGAAGGGCGCGCCCGGGTACGGCTGCCCCGCGTACGCGTCGGTGCGCGGGCGGGGGGCCGGGGCCCGCACGGCGGCCACGACGGTGACCACGGCCGTGACGACGAGTCCGAGCAGGGCCCCCAGCGCCACCCAGCCGGCCGTCCGGGCCAGCCCGCCGTCGTCGGGCTCGTCCGCGGACGCCTCCTCCTCGCCCGGACCGGCCGGCGCCGAGCCTGCCCCGTCCTCGACGTAGGGGTCGTCGGCCGCGAAGGCGTACTCCGGGTCGGCGGGGTCGTAGACCACCTCGACCTGGTCGCCGACCGCCGGAAGGTCCGGCGTCCACTCCCAGTCCACGTAGGTCACCACGACCTCGCCGTCGGGCGTCGTCCAGCGCACGTCGACCGTGGGCCAGTCGACGTAGTCGTCGACGTCCAGCACCTCGGCGGTGGCGCTGGCGTCCAGGCCCTCCGTCGACAGCCCGTCGAAGAAGCCCGGCCCCGCGCCGGACCCCGCGGACATGGCCCCGGCCACGATGGCGACGAAGGCCAGCACGCCGGCCAGGACGGACCCGACGGTGATGCGGACGGCGCGGCTCATGGGACCCCTCTCCCTGTGTCTCCCGGTGCCCGGACGCGGACGACCGTCCGCCCCACCCCGGGCACCCGCTCCGACGGTAGGCAGCGGCGCCCCGCCGCACCATCCGCCGAACGGCTCGTCCGCGAGCACCGCGGCGGCGGCCGCCGCGGCTCAGCCCAGCGCGGCCACCAGGGCGGAGCGGTGCTGCGGCGTACCACTCCCGGGTGCGCTGCGAGCGCTGCGCGGCCCCCTCGCGCCAGTACTGCCCGAAGGCCTGGTGGCCGTGCTGGGCCTCGTCCTGCACCAGGCCGTAGGACCAGTCGTGGTTGGCCACCACGGCGTCGGGCAGCTCCCGCCGGCCCTCGTCGTCGAGGCCGTAGGCGTCGACGAAGCTGCGCAGCCGCACCAGGGAGGCGCCCCGGCGGGCGTCGTCCACGTCGTCGTCGCGCCGCAGCGGCGCCCACAGCCGGACGGCCGAGGCCACGTCCCAGACCCGTGAGCCGGGCGAGGCGAGGTCGAAGTCGATGAGGGCGACCGCGCGCCCTTCCCGGAACACGACGTTGTCGAGGTTGGGGTCGTTGTGGGTGACCAGCCGGCCCCGGAACCGCGCGGGCACGGGCCCGGGCCAGGCGTACGGGGCGGGGTCGAAGGCCTCGGTCGCGTCGTGGAGCTCGCGCAGCAGCACCGCGACGCTGCGCAGCGCGGCGTCGTCGAGGGCCCAGGCCGGGTACGGCGGGGTCACCGCCTGCCCGTGGACGTAGGTGAGCACCTCGCGCCCCTGCTCGTCGGTGCCCAGGTAGCGCGGCGCCCCCTCGAACCCGACGTCGGCCAGGTGCTCGAGCAGCGCGCAGGTGGACGCGCTCGTGGGGCGGGCCGGGCGCCGCACGGTGTCGCCGACCCGGACCACGCGTCCCCGGTTGGCGGTGCCGCCGTGGAGCAGGTGCTCCTCGGGCGGCTCAGACGCCGTCGAGGAGACCACGGGCCACCGCGGTGTGCGTGATGACGCCGTCGACCATCCCGCTGCGGATCGCCAGCCGCAGGGCCTCCGTCTTGGACGTGCCGTAGCCGATCGCGATCACCTCCGGGATGGCCAGCATCTGCTCGGCCGTGATGCCGATCATCCGCTCCGTGAGGGCGGTCCGCACGGGGGACCCGTCGGCGTCGAGCAGTATCCCCGAGATGTCGGCGCGCACCCCCGCCTCGCCGATCGCCTCCCGCTCCTCGGGCTCGATGGCGTCGTAGACCGTCGACAGGCCGGCCCCCCAGCCGCCGACCCCGGCGACGGCCACGGTCACCGAGGGGATGAGCGCCATGGCGCGGGCGACCTCGGGCTGCTGGCGCAGGGCCTGGGCGGTGGTCGCGTCCTGCACGATGAGCGGGGCGTAGAAGAACGACGCCGGCCCCCCGGCGATCCGGGCCACCTCCCGGACCAGCTCGATCGAGCTCTCGTGCACGTCCGCGCCGGACAGCGCCCCCGTCAGCTGCACCACCGTGCACGGGGCGAGCCGGGTCAGCGAGGCGCTCATCGCGCTGACCGAGCGCGCCCAGGCCAGGCCCAGCACGTCGTCGGGACCGACGATCTCGGTGAGCAGGGCGGCCGCGGCGGTCCCGAGCTCGCCGCGCAGGGCCACCGGGTCGTCCTCGGGGGTGTCGACCACCACGCAGTGGCGCAGCCCCAGGGCGGCCTGGAGCCGGTCGGACAGCTCGACGTCGACCGAGCCGGCGTGCCGGATCTCGATGCGGACCAGCCCCGACTCCCTGGCCTCCTCGAGCAGCCGGGCCACCTTGAAGCGGCTGAGGCCGAGGTGCTCGGCGATCTCGACCTTGCTCATCCCGTCGAGGTAGTAGCGCCGCGCGACCGATGCGGTGAGCACCAGCCGGGCCGGGCCGGCCTGCTGCATGTCCGTCACGGACCACCTCCTCGCGCTCATCTGAGCACATGGGTGCCCATTCTGCCAACAGCCATTGACAGGTCAGGGTCCGCGGTCAAGACTCCGCATGCATCGTGTGAGAGCAATGACGCTCAGATGAGCGTCATCAGACCGAGGAGATCAGCTGATGGCAACGAGGACGACACGAGGCCCCGCAGTGGTCGGGCTGGCAGCAGTCGCGCTGCTCGCGACCGGGTGCGCGGGCGCCGGTGGCGCCGGGGCCGCCCCTGAGGGGTCGGACGCGCCCGCCGACGGGGACGCCATCAACGTCCTCATGGTCGGCAACCCGCAGATGGAGGACCTCAACACCCTGGCGGAGGAGCACTTCACCGCCGACACCGGCGTGGACGTGAACATCACGATCCTGCCGGAGAACGAGCTGCGGGACCGGGTCACCCAGGACGTCGCCACCCAGGGCGGCCAGTACGACGTGGTGACCATCGGCGCCTACGAGGCGAACATCTGGGCCGGCAACGAGTGGCTCGCCGACCTCACCCCGTACATCGAGGAGGACGCCGACCTCGACGCCGACGACTTCATCGACCCGGTGCTGGACTCGCTCAAGGGCACGGACGGCGAGCAGTACGCCGTCCCGTTCTACGGCGAGAGCAGCTTCCTCATGTACCGCAAGGACCTCTTCGAGGCCAACGGCCTGGAGATGCCCGAGCGCCCGACCTGGGACGAGGTGGCCGGCTTCGCCGAGGCCCTCGACGAGTCCGAGCCCGGCATGGCCGGCATCTGCCTGCGCGGCCTGGCCGGCTGGGGCGAGGTCTTCGCCCCGCTGACCACCGTGGTCAACACCTTCGGCGGCACCTGGTTCACCGAGGACTACCAGGCGCAGGTGAACTCCCCGGAGTTCACGGAGGCCACGCAGTTCTACGTCGACCTGGTGACCCAGTACGGCGAGGACGGCGCGTCGCAGGCCGGCTTCACCGAGTGCCTCAACGCCTTCGGCCAGGGCGACGCGGCCATGTGGTACGACGCCACCTCCGCCGCGGGCTCCCTCGAGGACCCCGAGGTCTCCACCGTCGCCGGCAACGTCGGCTACGCCTTCGCCCCGGTCAAGGAGACCGAGAACAGCGGCTGGCTGTGGGCGTGGTCCTTCGCGGTCCCCGAGACCAGCGAGAAGAAGGACGCCGCCTACCAGTTCATCTCCTGGGCCTCCAGCGCCGAGTACGAGCAGCTCGTCGGCGAGGAGCTCGGCTGGTCCCGGGTCCCCTCCGGCAAGCGCGAGAGCACCTACGAGATCCCGGAGTACCAGGACGCCGCGGGCAGCTTCGCCGACATCACCCTCCAGGCCATCCAGGAGGCCAAGCCGAACGACCCGGGCGTCCAGCCCCGGCCCACCGTCGGCGTGCAGTACGTCGCCATCCCCGAGTTCTCCGACCTGGGCACGCGCGTCGCCCAGGAGGTCAGCGCCGCGATCGCGGGCCAGCAGACCGTCGACGAGGCGCTCGAGAAGGGCCAGGGCTACGCGGAAGAGGTCGCCGCGGACTACCAGGAGTGACCAGCAGCACCTGACCCACCGCACGACCCGTTCCTGACCCACCAGCACCTGGCCCACCAGCACCTGACCCACCCGCACCACGGCACGAGCAGCTGCCGGCCCCGCCCCCGACCGGGCGGCGGGGCCGGCACCGTCCGCCCGGCAGGGGCACCGAGGAGAGGCAGACGATGGCAACCACCCTGGAGCGACCCCGGGCCACCCCGGCCGAGGCGAGGCAGCGGCAGGCCCGCCGCGTGAAGGCCGAGGCCCGGCGCAGACGGATCCCGCTGCTCCCGGCGCTCGTGTTCGTCATCGTGTGCACGCAGCTGCCGTTCCTCGTGACGATCATCATCTCGACGTTCGACTGGAACATCCTGCGCCCGGACGACACGAAGTTCGTCGGCCTGGCCAACTACGGCAAGGTCTTCACCGACCAGCGGCTGCGCGACGCGGTCATCAACACCGTCGTGCTCACGTTCTCCGTCGTGGCGCTGTCGACGATCATCGGGCTGGTGCTCGCGCTGCTGCTCAACCGCACCTTCCGGCTGCGGTGGCTGGCGCGCACGCTGCTCATCACGCCGTTCCTCATCATGCCGATCGCGGCCTCGCTGATCTGGAAGCACGCCCTGTACAACCCCAGCTTCGGCCTCTTCAACGGCACGCTCAACGCCGTCTGGGGAATCTGGGACGGCGACGCCCCCCAGTTCGACTACGTCTCCGGCACCCCGATGGTCGCCGTCGTGGTCTCGCTGGTCTGGCAGTGGACCCCGTTCATGATGCTCATCCTGCTCGCGGGCCTGCAGAGCCAGCCGGGCGACGTCATGGAGGCCTCCCGGGTCGACGGCGCAGGCGTGTGGCAGACGTTCCGCTTCATCACCCTCCCCCACCTGCGCCAGTACATCGAGCTCGCCGTCCTGCTCGGCGCGATCTACGTCGTGCAGACCTTCGACGCCGTCTTCACCATCACCCAGGGCGGCCCGGGCAGCGCGACCACCAACCTGCCGTACGAGATCTACCTCACCGTGTTCCGTGCCTACGAGTACGGCGAGGCCTCCGCGGCCGGCGTCGTGGTCGTCGCCGGGACCATCGCCGTGGCCACCGTCGCCCTGCGCGTGGTGCTGACCCTGCTGAACGACGAGGACGCCTGATGTCGACCGCCACCGACCCCGCCCGCTCCACGACCACCGAGGGCGCCCCCCGTCGGGCCAGCCGCCCCGCCGCCCGCAACGCCGCGGAGTCGCGCCGCCGCGACCGTGCGCGCAGCGGCACCCGGAGCAGCGCCTGGGCCCTCACCCTGCTCGCCTGGGTGCTCACCGTCATGTTCTTCGTGCCCGTCGCGTGGATGGTGCTCACGTCGCTGCACTCCGAGGTGGACGCCGCCACCAACCCCCCGAGCCTCTTCGCGCCGCTCACGTTCGACCAGTACGCGCTGCTCGGCGAGCGAGGGCTCGTCGGCCCGATGCTCAACTCGGCGATGGCCAGCGGGTTCTCCACGCTGTTCGTGCTCGCCCTGGCGATCCCGGCGGCCTACGCGCTCACCATCAACCGGGTCGAGAAGTGGAAGGACGTCATGACGTTCTTCCTGTCGACCAAGATGCTGCCGCTCATCGCCGCGCTGCTGCCGATCTACCTCATCGTCCAGCGCCTCGGGATGCTCGACAACATCTGGGCCCTCGTCATCCTCTACACGTCGATGAACCTGCCGATCGCGGTGTGGATGATGCGCTCGTTCCTGCAGGAGGTGCCGCGGGAGATCATCGAGGCCGCCCAGGTCGACGGCGCGAAGCTGCCCACCATCCTGCTGCGCATCATCGGGCCGGTCGCCGTGCCCGGCATCGCCGCGACCGCGCTCATCTGCTTCATCTTCAGCTGGAACGAGTTCCTCTTCGCGCTCAACCTCACCGCGACCCAGGCCGGCACCGCCCCGGTGTTCCTCGTCGGCTTCATCAGCAACGAGGGCCTGTTCCTGGCGCGGCTGTGCGCCGCGTCGGTCGTGGTGTCGCTGCCGGTGGTCATCGCCGGGTTCGCCGCGCAGGACAAGCTCGTCCAGGGCCTCTCGCTGGGCGCCGTCAAGTGAGGGCGGCCGTCATCTCGGCCCCCGGCGAGGTGGAGGTCACCACCGTCCCGGACCCCGCCCCCGGCCCGCGGGACGTGGTCGTGCAGGTCGCGGCCTGCGGGATCTGCGGCACGGACCTGCACATCCTCGAGGGCGAGTTCGCCCCGTCGCTGCCGATCGTGCCCGGTCACGAGTTCGCCGGCGAGGTCGTGGCCGCTCGGTTCTGCCGTGACCGAGCTCGCGGTCGGGGACCAGGTCGCCGTCGACCCGTCGCTGCACTGCCACGAGTGCCGCTACTGCCGGATCGGCAAGGGCAACCTGTGCGAGAACTTCGGCGCGCTGGGGGTCACGGTGTCCGGCGGCGCCGCGGAGTTCGCGGTGGCCCCGGTGGCCAACTGCTTCCGGCTGCCGGCCGGGGTGCGCACCGAGGACGCCGCCCTCATCGAGCCGCTGTCGTGCGCGGTGCGGGGCTTCGACGTGCTGGGCTCGCACCTGGCCGACGACTTCCTCGTCTACGGCGCCGGGACCATGGGCCTGATGATGATGGAGCTGGCCAAGCGGGCCGGCGCCGCCACGGTGTCCGTGGTCGACCTCAACCCCTCCCGCCTGGAGACGGCCAAGATCCTGGGCTGCGACAACGCCGTGGGCAGCGCCGACGAGCTGGACTTCCCCTACGGCTGGGGCGTGGTCGTCGACTGCACCGGCGTGGTCGCCGCGATCGAGGACGGGCTGCCCCGCGTGGACCGCGGCGGCACGTTCCTGCAGTTCGGTGTGTCGGCGGAGGCCGCCGAGGCGCGGTTCAGCCCGTACCGGGTCTACAACCACGAGATCACCATCACCGGCTCGATGGCCGTGCTGCACAGCTACGAGCGGGCCGGCGCGCTGTTCGTCGCCGGGGCGCTCCAGCCGGACGTGATGATCAGCGACCGGCTCCCGCTGGGCTCGTACGTCGAGGCCCTGGAGCAGTTCAAGGCCGGGGTCGGCCGCAAGATCGTCGTCGTGCCCGGGCTGGGCTGAGCCGTGGCGACCCTGCCCGCCACGATGCGGGCGTCGGTCCTGCGCGGGGTGCACGACCTGGACGTCGTGGAGCGCCCCGTCCCGGTCCCCGGTCCGGGCGAGGTCCTCGTGCAGATCGCGTCCGTCGGGGTCTGCGGCTCCGACATCCACTACTACGAGAAGGGCCGGATCGGCCCGTACGTGGTCGAGCAGCCCCTGGTCCTGGGGCACGAGGCGTCCGGCCGCGTGGTGGCGGTCGGCGACGGCGTGGCCCCCGGCCGGACGGACGAGCGGGTCTCGGTCGAGCCGGGGGCCACCTGCCGGCAGTGCGAGCAGTGCCGGGCCGGGCGCTACAACCTCTGCCCGGACGTGCGCTTCCTCGCCACCCCGCCCGTCGACGGCGCGTTCTGCGAGTACCTCGTGGTGCCGGCCGCCGACGCGCACCCGGTCCCGGACGCCGTCGGCGACGACGCGGCCGCCCTGCTCGAGCCGCTCTCGGTGGCGGTGTGGTCGCTGCGCCGCTCGTCGGTCTCGGTCGGCACCCGCGTCCTGGTCACCGGGGCCGGGGCGATCGGCCTGCTCACCGCGCAGGCGGCGTGGGCCTTCGGTGCCAGCGAGGTCGTCGTCACCGACGTCGACGAGGGTCGTCTCGCCGTCGCCCGCGCGCAGGGCTCGCGCACGATCGACGTGTCCGTCTCCCCGCTGGCCGAGGCCGGCTACTCCCCCGACGTGCTGGTCGAGTGCTCCGGCAACGGCCGGGCGACCTGGGACGCGGTCGGCACGGTGGCCCGCGCCGGGCGGGTGGTGCTGGTGGGCATGGGCGGGGACGAGGTCCGCCTGCCGCTGTCGTACGTGCAGGACCGCGAGCTCCAGCTCATGGGCTCCTTCCGCTACGCCAACACCTGGCCCGACGCGATCGCCCTGGCCTCCTCGGGCGCCGTGTCCCTGGACGACCTCGTCACCAGCCACCACGGGCTCGACGACGTCGAGGCGGCGCTCACGGCGCCCGCGACGGTGCCCGGCACCGTCAAGCCGGTCGTGCACCCCGGCCGCTGACGTCGGGAGCGGCCGGCTGCGCGATGATGGCCGGCATGCAGGGCACCGCCGTGACCAACTGGGCCGGCAACATCACGTTCTCCGCCTCGGCGGTCCACCACCCGACCTCCGTCGAGGAGCTCCAGGCCGTCGTGGCCGGCGCCCGGCGGGTCCGGGCGCTGGGCTCGGGGCACTCCTTCTCCCCCGTCGCCGACACCGACGGGGAGCTGGTGCGGCTGGACGCCCTGCCGGAGCTGCTGGAGGTGGACAGCGCCGCCTCCACCATCACGGTCAGCGGCGGGGTCACCTACGGCCAGGTGGCACCGGTGCTGCACGCCGCCGGGCTGGCGCTGCCGAGCATGGGCTCGCTGCCCCACATCTCCGTCGCGGGCGCGAGCTCCACGGGCACCCACGGCTCGGGGGACTCCAACCGCGTCCTGGCCCACTCCGTGGTGGCGCTGCAGCTGGTGACCGCCGACGGGGACCTGCTCGAGCTCTCGCGCGAGGCCGACCCCGAACGCTTCCCGGGCGCCGTGGTCGCGATGGGAGCGCTCGGCGTGGTCACCCGGCTCACGCTGGCCGCCGTCCCGGGCTACGAGATCGCGCAGGAGGTCCGGGAGCGGCTGCCCCTCCGGGCCCTGCTCGACCAGCTCGACGAGGTGGTCGGCGCCGGGTACAGCGTGAGCGTCTTCACGAACTGGCAGGACCCGGTCGAGGCCAACGTCTGGCTCAAGCGCCGCCCCGACGCCGTCCCGCTCGCGCTGGACTGGCTCGGCAGCACCGTCGCCGACGGCCCGCGCCACCCGGTGCCCGGGATGCCCGCGGGCTTCAGCACCGAGCAGATGGGCACCGTCGGCCCCTGGCACGAGCGGCTGCCCCACTTCCGCATGGAGTTCACGCCCAGCAACGGCGAGGAGCTGCAGACGGAGTACTTCGTCCCCCGGGCCCGCGCCGCCGAGGCGCTGGAGGCGGTGGCCGCCCTGGCCCCCCGCATCGCCCCGGTCCTGCAGATCGGCGAGCTGCGCACGATCGCGGCCGACGACCTGTGGCTGAGCGCGGCCTACGGGCGCGACAGCCTGGCGATCCACTTCACCTGGGTGCCGGACATGGCGGCCGTCGTGCCCGTGCTGGAGGCCGTCGAGGCGGCGCTGGAGCCGTTCGAGCCCCGCCCGCACTGGGGCAAGGTCTTCCGGGTCGACCCGGCCGTGGTCGCCTCGCGCTACCCCCGGCTGGCGGACTTCCGGGCCCTGCGGGACGAGATGGACCCGCAGCGCCGTTTCGCGAACGCGTTCGTGGACACCTACCTCGGCGCCTGACCGCCCGAGGGACACCGACCCCCGCACGCACGAAGGCCCCCACCGTCAGGCGGGGGCCTTCGTGCGTGCGGCGGGTCCGTCGTCAGGCCTCAGGACAGCCGGGCGAGGACCTTCGTCTCGACGGCGGCCAGCACCGAGTCGGTGAGCTTGCCGATGAGGGCGAACAGGATGATCGTCACCAGGACCAGCTCGACCTGCCCGTTGCGCTGGGCGTTCTGCAGCTGCCAGCCCAGGCCGCTGGTGGCCCCCAGCAGCTCGGCGGCGACCAGGAACAGCCAGGCCTGGTTGAGGCCGAGGCGCGCCCCGGCCATGAGCGACGGCGCCGCCGAGGGGAGCAGCACGGTCGTCACCCGCTGCCGCCACGACAGGCCGTAGGCCTGGGCCACCTCGAGCAGGCCCCGGTCCACCTGGCGGATGCCGGCGACCAGGGTGGCCAGCACCGGGAAGAACGCCCCGATGGCGACGAGGCCGACCTTGGCCTCCTCCCCGATGCCGAACCACAGGATGAGCACGCTGACCCAGGCCAGCGACGGCACGGCGCGCACGGCCCCGAGCAGGGGCGACACCAGCCGGTCCGCCGTGCGGCTGAGCGCGACGAGCGAGCCCGGTGAGCACGGCGAGGACGGCCCCGATGCGCGAAGCCGGCGAACACCCGCTGGGCGCTGATCGCGAGGTTCGGCCACAGCCGGCCGGACTCGACCACGGCGACCAGCTCAGCGCCCAGCGCGGCCGGGGAGGAGAAGCGGGACGGGTCGAGCACCTCGGCCGTGACGAGGACCTGCCACAGCACGAGGAGGACGACCGGCAGGACGAGCCCCAGCGCGAGGTCGCGCAGCCCACGTCGGCCCCAGGCGCCCCGCCTCGACCCCGGGGTGGCCGGCTCCGAGGACCCCGGCGCCGACGACGGGACGATGCCCGACGGTGCGACGAACTCCGTGCCGACGGCCCGCTGCAGGGCCACCCTCTCCGACGTGGACAGGCTCATGGGGTCATCCCTCCGATGCGGCGGCGTCGAGGGCCGCGGTGACGGGCTCGGGTGCGAAGAGGTCCTCGAGGGCGGCGTCCGCGTCCGCCTGGCTGGCGACCTGGCCGCCCTGGACGACGATCGGCACGACCCGGCCGAGCACGGCGGCGAGGTCGTCACCCGGGACAGGGTCCACGTCGAAGTCGGTGCGCTCGGTGAGGACCTGCTCGGCGATGGCCGGGTCGATCTCCGCGGCGGCGGCGAGGATCTCGACCGTCTCCTCGGGGTTCTCCTGGATCCAGGCCCGGGCCCGCTCGTACTGGGCAAGGACGACCTCGACGGCCTCGGGGCTCTCCTCGAGGAAGTCCTCGCGGACGTTGAGCACGCTGTAGGACAGCCGCTCGGGCTCGCGGACCGCGAGCTGCGCCCCGTCGCTGGTGACGGCGTCGGCCATGATCGGGTCGAGGCCGGCCCAGGCGTCGACCTGGCCCTGCTGCAGGGCCAGGCGGCCGTCGGCGTGCGGCAGGTCGACGATCTCGACGTCGTCGACCGTGAGGCCGGCGCTGTCCAGGGTCTGCAGGAGGAAGAAGTAGGGGTCGGTCCCGGAGAGGGCGGCGATGCTCTTGCCCTCGAGGTCCTCGGCCGAGGCGATGTCGGAGTCGGGCCCCACGACGATGGCGCTCCACTCGGGCCGGGCGAGCACGTCGACCGTGCGCAGCGGGGACCCGTTGGCCCGGGCGAGCAGGGCCGCGGCGCCGGCGGTGGAGTTGAAGTCGACGACGTCGCCGCGCAGCAGCTCGTTGGCGGGCGCGGAGCCGGCGGAGAACTCCCACGTCACGGTGACGTCGTCACCGACGGCCTCCTCGAGCCAGCCCTGGTCCTTGAGGACGAGGCTCGCGGGGTTGTAGGTGGCCCAGTCGAGACGGATCTCGTCGACACCGAGGTCGACGGGCGCCGACGCGTCCGCGGACGCGTCGCCGCCGACGTCCTGGGTGGCGTCGCCGGCGGCTCCGGCCGCGTCGTCCGCGACGTCGTCGGCAGTGGTGTCCGAGCCGCCGCACGCCGTCAGCGCGGTGGCTGCGGCGAGGAAGGCGGCAAGGACGAGGGGGGCGCGGTTCATGAGAGGGACTCCACTCCGACGAGCTCGAGAAGGCGGGTGCGCAGCCGGGCGGCCGCGGCGAGGTGCTGGGGGTCTGTGGTGTCGCGGGGGCGGGCGAGCGGGACGGGCACCGCCGTCGCCTGCCCCGACCCCGCGGCTCCCAGGACGGTGACGTCGTCGGCGAGGCGGACGGCCTCGTCGACGTCGTGGGTGACGAGCACGACGGTGGTGCCGTCGGCGTGGACGAGCTCGTCGACCAGCGACTGCATGTTCAGCCGGGTGAGGGCGTCCAGCGCAGCGAAGGGCTCGTCGAGCAGGAGCACGCCGGGCCGTGCGAGCAGCGCCCGGGCCAGCGCGGTGCGCTGCGCCATGCCTCCGCTGACCGCGGCCGGGCGGTAGTCGCCGTAGCCGCTGAGCCCGACCCGGTCGAGCAGCTCGTCGACCTCGGCGCGCGACCCGGCGGACGGGTCGTGGCGGCGGCGGCGGGTCGCGCCCAGGGCGACGTTGCCACGCAGGTCGAGCCACGGCAGGAGCCGGGGCTGCTGGAAGACGACGGCGACCCGTTCGTCCCCCTCCACGACGTCGGACCCGCCGAGCCGGGCGACCCCGGTGGTGGGGCGGGTGAGGCCGGCGAGGACCCGCAGGAGCGTGGACTTCCCGCAGCCGGACGGGCCCAGCACGGCGTGCACCGCGCCGGACGGCACGTGCAGGTCGAGGTCGGCGAGGACGGCCCCGCGCCCGAAGTCGACGGTCACGCCCGCGACGTCCACGGGCAACGAGGTGCCGTGGGCGGCCGGGCGCGTCGACGCGGGGGTCGAGATGATGCTCATGGGTGCTCCTGTAGAGGCCTGCCGACGCGGTGGGCGCGCCGGACGGTGGCGGTCAGGGGGGCCGCGCGCCCTCAGGCGCAGCAGCGGGGCCGGCGGGCCGGCCGCGTGCCCGAGAGGGCGGCAGCCGGGTCCGGCGGGCAGGTCAGACCGAGAAGGTCCGGCCGGCCGGGCGGGAGGACCGACACGCGGCCGCGGTACGGCGGCACAGGTCGACGTGGGCGCGACCCACGAGGCGGGGGTTCGGTGCGTGGACCTGGGACACAGGAGCTCCTCATCGGTCCTGGCGGGAGCACCCGCACCCGTTGCCGGGGGGTTGCTGCGACGTCGACGAGCCAGGTCTCTCGGTCGCTCTGGATGGCTGGTTGGAGGGTAACCGACGCTTGTCCAGCCCGCGACACCGGGATCCGGATGCCGAGACGCGGTGCTGAGACCACCGGCTGAGCTCGTCGACACCGTAGGCATCGCGGACGCACGCCCTGGGGAGACAGCACCACGCGCGCGCGGCGTCCACGGCGGGACCACGCGGCCTCTCCCGACGTGCGACCCATACGGAGAGCCACCAGGCCCGCCGGGCCCGTTTGAGCCCCTCCGGTAGTGCGTGGCCTGCGGGCAGCGCCCGTGAGGTGCGGCGCCGCAGACGCCGGCCTCCGACGGCATCGTCAGTGCTCACGGAGCCGGGGTGCGAGGAGGGCTGCCGACCCGGCTCCCGTCGGACGGCCTGACCGGGTGCTGGCGCAGAGCGGTCAAGGCCGCGGCTGCACCGTCAGGGGGCGCGCCGGCTGCACAGTGGAAGAGCGCAGACACCCGGACCGGGGATAGACGCCGGAACGGACCAGGCGAGGCAGAACAACCACCATGCCGATCGTAGAAGAAGAAGACCCCTGAACGCACGATAGGCCGCCCCAGTGGGGCGGCCTATCGCGTGAAAGGTGTCCGGCGGTGACCTACTCTCCCACCCAGTGTCCCGGGCAGTACCATCGGCGCAGAAGGGCTTAGCTTCCGGGTTCGGAATGGGACCGGGCGTTTCCCCTTCGCCATGACCGCCGTAACTCTATCGAGATATCAGGACCCGACCCCACCCGGCGCACCCACCCAGCTCGAGGCCGGAGGCGTGTACCAGGGGGTCGGGGCTCCCATGTCTCGGGAACCGCACAGTGGACGCGAAGCAAACAATCGTTGCCTGTATATGTAGAGAAGTCATCGGCTTATTAGTACCGGTCAGCTGCACGTGTTACCACGCTTCCACCTCCGGCCTATCAACCCAGTAGTCTAGCTGGGAGCCTCTCGGTCTCGAAGACCACGGAGATCTCATCTCGAAGCAGGCTTCCCGCTTAGATGCTTTCAGCGGTTATCCCTTCCCAACGTAGCTAATCAGCGGTGCCCTTGGCAGGACAACTGACACACCAGAGGTTAGTCCGTCCCGGTCCTCTCGTACTAGGGACAGCCCTTCTCAAATCTCCAACGCGCACAGCGGATAGGGACCGAACTGTCTCACGACGTTCTAAACCCAGCTCGCGTGCCGCTTTAATGGGCGAACAGCCCAACCCTTGGGACCGACTCCAGCCCCAGGATGCGACGAGCCGACATCGAGGTGCCAAACCATGCCGTCGATATGGACTCTTGGGCAAGATCAGCCTGTTATCCCCGGGGTACCTTTTATCCGATGAGCGACCGCGTTTCCATTCACCACGGCCGGGTCACTAGTTCCGACTTTCGTCCCTGCTCGACTTGTCAGTCTCGCAGTCAAGCTCCCTTGTGCACTTACACTCGACACCTGATTGCCAACCAGGCTGAGGGAACCTTTGAGCGCCTCCGTTACATTTTAGGAGGCAACCGCCCCAGTTAAACTACCCACCAGGCACTGTCCCTGATCCGGATTACGGACCGAAGTTAGATGTCCAGAACGACCAGAGTGGTATTTCAACGTCGACTCCACCAGCACTAGCGTGCCCGCTTCACAGTCTCCCACCTATCCTACACAAGCCGTTCCGAACACCAATACCAAGCTATAGTAAAGGTCCCGGGGTCTTTCCGTCCTGCTGCGCGTAACGAGCATCTTTACTCGTAGTGCAATTTCGCCGAGTCTGTGGTTGAGACAGTGGAGAAGTCGTTACGCCATTCGTGCAGGTCGGAACTTACCCGACAAGGAATTTCGCTACCTTAGGATGGTTATAGTTACCACCGCCGTTTACTGGCGCTTAAGTTCTGGGCTTCGCCGTGAGGCTAACCCGTCCCCTTAACGTTCCAGCACCGGGCAGGCGTCAGTCCGTATACGTCGTCTTGCGACTTAGCACGGACCTGTGTTTTTAGTAAACAGTCGCTTCTCCCTGGTCTCTGCGGCCATCAGCGCTCTCACGCCTCCGGCCCCCCTTCTCCCGAAGTTACGGGGGCATTTTGCCGAGTTCCTTAACCACAGTTCACTCGATCGCCTTGGTATTCTCTACCTGACCACCTGAGTCGGTTTGGGGTACGGGCGGCTAGAACCTCGCGTCGAAGCTTTTCTAGGCAGCATAGGATCACCCATCTTCCCGCATACGCGGTCACTGTCGCGCCTCAGGCACCCAGAGCACGGATTTGCCAATGCTCAACCCTCGGACACTTGGACGTGGACAACCATCGCCACGCGGAGGCTACCTTCCTGCGTCACTCCTGTTAATACGCTTACCTACTACAGATCTGGGTCGCACGATCCACCCGCCCCAGCAAGCTGGGACGAGCTTCATGGTGCTCAGCATCGTCTGCCCCGGTATGGGCGGTTCTTCGCCGGTACGGGAATATCAACCCGTTGTCCATCGACTACGCCTGTCGGCCTCGCCTTAGGTCCCGACTTACCCAGGGCGGATTAACCTGGCCCTGGAAACCTTGGTCATTCGGCGGAGGAGTTTCTCACTCCTCTTTCGCTACTCATGCCTGCATTCTCACTCGTGTGGCGTCCACGGCTGGGTTACCCCGCCGCTTCGCTCGCCACACGACGCTCCCCTACCCATCCACACGCCTGGACCCCGAACGAGTCGAGGTCGGGCACAGTGTGAACGTCACGGCTTCGGTGGTGTGCTTGAGCCCCGCTACATTGTCGGCGCGGAATCACTTGACCAGTGAGCTATTACGCACTCTTTCAAGGGTGGCTGCTTCTAAGCCAACCTCCTGGTTGTCTGGGCAACTCCACATCCTTTTCCACTTAGCACACGCTTTGGGACCTTAGCCGGTGATCTGGGCTGTTTCCCTCTCGACTACGGAGCTTATCCCCCGCAGTCTCACTGCCTCGCTCTCACTTACCGGCATTCGGAGTTTGGCTGAAGTCAGTAACCTGGTGAGGCCCATCGTCCATCCAGTAGCTCTACCTCCGGCAAGAAACACGAGACGCTGCACCTAGATGCATTTCGGGGAGAACCAGCTATCACGAAGTTTGATTGGCCTTTCACCCCTACCCACAGCTCATCCCCCAGGTTTTCAACCCTGGTGGGTTCGGTCCTCCACGCGGTCTTACCCGCGCTTCAACCTGGCCATGGGTAGATCACTTCGCTTCGGGTCTAGAACACGCGACTGACACGCCCTGTTCGGACTCGCTTTCGCTACGCCTCCCCCACACGGGTTAAGCTCGCCACGTATCACTAACTCGCAGGCTCATTCTTCAAAAGGCACGCCGTCACCCCTAGAGGCTCCGACGGCTTGTAGGCACACGGTTTCAGGTACTATTTCACTCCCCTCCCGGGGTACTTTTCACCTTTCCCTCACGGTACTTGTCCGCTATCGGTCATCAGGGAGTATTTAGGCTTACCAGATGGTCCTGGCAGATTCGCACGGGATTTCTCGGGCCCCGTACTACTTGGGATCCCTCCAGGGCCGTGCTGCCATTTCGCCTACGGGGGTCTCACCCTCTGTGCCGGACCTTCCCAGGTCCTTCGGCTATGACAGCGACGTCACCCTGCCAGGACGGCAGTCCTGACCAGGAGGTCCCACGACCCCGCCCACGCAACGCCTGCCGGCTGTCACACGTGAACGGTTTAGCCTGTTCCGCTTTCGCTCGCCACTACTCACGGAATCACTGTTGTTTTCTCTTCCTGAGGGTACTGAGATGTTTCACTTCCCCTCGTGCCCTCCACGCACCCTATGTGTTCAGGTGCGGGTGACCAGACATGACTCTGGCCGGGTTGCCCCATTCGGAGATCCTCGGATCACAGGTCGGTTACCACCTACCCGAGGCTTATCGCAGGTTCCTACGTCCTTCATCGGCTCCTGATGCCAAGGCATCCACCGTGTGCCCTTATCAACTTGGCTACAAAGACATTGATAAAGATGCTCGCGTCCACTGTGCAGTTCTCAAGAAACGGGAGGCCCCCCACAGCAACCCGACGCCTCCCCGCACCCCGCCGGCCCGTGAAGGACCAGCACCCAGGTACGGGCGGTTCGTCGACCGTGGAGTCCCCGGAGACAGCAGCCGCAGCCGCTCCCTCAGGACCCAACAGCGTGCCAAGCGACCGCACCCCGCCGACGCTCGTTCCCTACCCCGCCGCGAACGACAGGACAGGAGTACTAGGACGCCACAAGACCTGACCGCCAACTAATCGATGTTCCACCCATGAGCTGCCCCTCGAGGACGTACGCCTCGACAGGGGACTGGACCCCCACCACCCGGAAGACCGGGCTGACGGCGGAGGCCACGATGCTCCTTAGAAAGGAGGTGATCCAGCCGCACCTTCCGGTACGGCTACCTTGTTACGACTTCGTCCCAATCGCCAGTCCCACCTTCGACGGCTCCCTCCCACGAGGGGTTGGGCCACCGGCTTCGGGTGTTACCGACTTTCGTGACGTGACGGGCGGTGTGTACAAGGCCCGGGAACGTATTCACCGCAGCGTTGCTGATCTGCGATTACTAGCGACTCCGACTTCATGGGGTCGAGTTGCAGACCCCAATCCGAACTGAGACCGGCTTTTTGGGATTCGCTCCACCTCACGGTTTCGCAGCCCTTTGTACCGGCCATTGTAGCATGCGTGAAGCCCAAGACATAAGGGGCATGATGATTTGACGTCATCCCCACCTTCCTCCGAGTTGACCCCGGCAGTCTCCTATGAGTCCCCGGCACTACCCGCTGGCAACATAGAACGAGGGTTGCGCTCGTTGCGGGACTTAACCCAACATCTCACGACACGAGCTGACGACAACCATGCACCACCTGTACACCGACCTTGCGGGGCACCCATCTCTGGGTGTTTCCGGCGTATGTCAAGCCTTGGTAAGGTTCTTCGCGTTGCATCGAATTAATCCGCATGCTCCGCCGCTTGTGCGGGCCCCCGTCAATTCCTTTGAGTTTTAGCCTTGCGGCCGTACTCCCCAGGCGGGGCGCTTAATGCGTTAGCTGCGGCACGGAACCCGTGGATAGGGCCCCACACCTAGCGCCCAACGTTTACGGCATGGACTACCAGGGTATCTAAGCCTGTTCGCTCCCCATGCTTTCGCTCCTCAGCGTCAGTTACGGCCCAGAGATCCGCCTTCGCCACCGGTGTTCCTCCTGATATCTGCGCATTCCACCGCTACACCAGGAATTCCGATCTCCTCTACCGCACTCTAGTCCGCCCGTACCCACTGCAGATCCGAGGTTAAGCCTCGGACTTTCACAGCAGACGCGACGAACCACCTACGAGCTCTTTACGCCCAATAATTCCGGACAACGCTTGCACCCTACGTATTACCGCGGCTGCTGGCACGTAGTTAGCCGGTGCTTCTTCTGCTCCTACCGTCACTCTCGCTTCTTCGGAGCTGAAAGAGGTTTACAACCCGAAGGCCGTCATCCCTCACGCGGCGTCGCTGCATCAGGCTTTCGCCCATTGTGCAATATTCCCCACTGCTGCCTCCCGTAGGAGTCTGGGCCGTGTCTCAGTCCCAGTGTGGCCGGTCGCCCTCTCAGGCCGGCTACCCGTCGTCGCCTTGGTGAGCCATTACCTCACCAACAAGCTGATAGGCCGCGAGCCCATCCTCCACCAAAAAATCTTTCCAGCCCCAGACCATGAGGTCGAGGCTCGTATCCGGTATTAGCACCGGTTTCCCGGAGTTATCCCAGAGTGAAGGGCAGGTTGCTCACGTGTTACTCACCCGTTCGCCACTGATCCACCCCGAAGGGCTTCACCGTTCGACTTGCATGTGTTAAGCACGCCGCCAGCGTTCGTCCTGAGCCAGGATCAAACTCTCCATAGATGCATAACCCCCACACACCCGAAGGCACATGGGACATCTGCGTGTTGATCTCGGCATAAGCGATCCCCAGCAAAGAGGACCGCCACCATAACGAATCGACCAACAACCACACCCCAGAAGGACATGGAAGCCAGCCGAACATATCTGGCATCAATTTTTGGCACGCTGTTGAGTTCTCAAGGAGCAGATGCTCACCTTCGGCAGTCCTCTCGGACCCCGCCGGGGCAACTTCGTAACCGTACATGCTCGGCCCGGGGCGGTCAAACCTCCCTGTGCCTCTCCGGACCCTCCCCCGCGCGCGGCTGTCCCGGCCTCGAGAGGCCGACCGGCTGTGGTGGGGGTGGACGTCCCAGGATCCGCTCCCCGTGGGAGCCGGTCCGGTCCTGTCCTGCGGCTGCTCCCCCGACCCTCAGGGCGTAGGAGCAACGAGTGGGAAAGTTACTGGCGTGCGGCGCCGCGTGCAAATCGGCTGGTCGGGGCGGGTGACGCCCCGCGCGCCGCGGGTCAGCGCGAGCGGTCGGCCAGCGCCTCGGCCACGGCCGCGAGGGCCCGTCGGGCCGGGCTGTCGGGAAGGGGCGCCAGCGCCTGCACCGCGTCGCCGGCCCAGCGGAGAGCCACCTCGCGCGCCTGCTCCGTCACGGGGTGGGCACGCAGACGGCGGACGGCCTCGGCGAGCCGGTCGTCGTCGGCCAGGTCGGAGTCCAGCAGCTCGAGCAGCCCGTCGGAGCCGGCCGGCGCCGACCCCGCGAGGACGTCCCGCCGCAGCAGGAGCACCGGCATCGTCGGGACGTGCTCGCGCAGGTCCGTCCCCGGGGTCTTGCCCGAGTCGGCGTGGTCGCCCACCAGGTCCAGCACGTCGTCGGCCAGCTGGAAGGCCACGCCGACCTTCTCCCCGTAGTCGACGAGCACCTGCAGGGTGGCCTCGTCCGCCCCGGAGAACATCCCCCCGAACCGCGCCGAGGTCGCGATGAGGGAACCCGTCTTGTCCGAGAGCACCCCGATGTAGTGCTCCACCGGGTCCTGGCCGGGCGCGGGACCGACGGTCTCCCGCATCTCCCCCAGCACGAGCCTCTCGAAGGTGGTCGCCTGGACGAGCACCGCCTCGGGGCCGAGGCCGGCGCCGATGGTGGAGGCCCGCGCGAACAGCAGGTCCCCCGTGAGGATGGCCACCGTGTTGCCCCAGACCTCCTGGGCCGTCGGCACCCCCCGGCGCTGGGTCGCGGAGTCGATGACGTCGTCGTGGTAGAGCGTGGCCAGGTGGGTCAGCTCCACCACCACGGCCGCGTCCGTCACCTGCGGGCCGGGGGTGCCCAGCCGGGAGGCGAGCAGGCAGAGGAGCGGACGGGTCCGCTTGCCCCCGGCCCTCACGAGGTGGCTGCCGGCCTCCGCGGCCAGCGGGTCGGCGCTGCGGACGGCGTCGACGATCGCGTCCTCGACGACCGCGAGGTCCGCGGTGAGCCGGGCGAGCAGGTCCTCGTCGTCGATGCCGTACGCGACCAGGCGCGACAGCTGGTCCTGCCCGGGGCTCACCGACGGCCCGCCGGCCGCTGGGACCTCACAGCGCGAACAGCGCGGAGGTCCCCGCCAGGTCGAGCAGCGGCGAGGGCAGCACGCCGAGGACCACGGTCGCCACGGCCGCGACCGCGAGGATGCCGGTCAGCACCGCGCTCGGGGTCGCCACCACCGCGGAGTCGTCACCGGGCTCGGTGAAGTACATGGCCACGATGATCCGGACGTAGAAGACGACCGCCACGGCGCTGGCCACGACGCCGACGACCGCGAGGACGGTCGCCCCGCCCGCGACGGCCGCACCGAAGACGGCCACCTTGCCCACGAAGCCGCTCGTCAGGGGGATCCCCGCGAGGGCGAGCAGGAACAGGGAGAACATCGCCCCGAACAGCGGCGAGCGACGCCCGACCCCGGCCCACGAGGCGATGGTGGTCGCCTCGCCGCCGGCGTCGCGGACCAGGGTGAGCGCGGCGAAGGCGCCGATCGTGGTGACGGCGTACACGGCGAGGTAGAACATCGAGCCGCTGAGGCCGCGCTCGTCCAGGGCCAGCACGCCGGTGAGGATGAACCCGGCGTGCGCCACGGAGGAGTACGCGAGCACGCGCTTGATGTCGGTCTGGACGACGGCCACCACGGTGCCGAGCACCATCGTGATGATGGCCACCGCCCACAGCACCGGCTGCCAGGCCCACGGGTTGTCGGGGAAGGCGACGTAGAGCACCCGGAGCATGGCCCCGAACGCAGCCACCTTGGTCGCCGCCGCCATGAAGGCGGTGACGGCCGTCGGGGCGCCCTGGTAGACGTCCGGCGTCCAGGAGTGGAACGGCGCCGCGCCGACCTTGAACAGCAGGCCGATGACGAGCAGGCCGAAGCCGAGCAGGAGCAGCGGGTCCTGGCCGATGTTCGACCGGACGGCGGCGGCGATGTCGGGCAGCGCCACGGAGCCGGAGAAGCCGTAGAGCATCGCCGCGCCCATGAGGAAGAACGCCGAGCTGAACGCCCCGAGGAGGAAGTACTTGACCGCGGCCTCCTGGCTGAGCAGGCGCCGGCGGCGGGCGAACCCGCACAGCAGGTACAGCGGCAGGCTCAGGACCTCCAGGGCGACGAACATCGTCAGCAGGTCGTTGGCCGCCGGGAAGACGAGCATCCCGAGCACCACGAACAGCAGCAGCGGGTAGACCTCGGTCTGCTCCAGACCGGCCCGGCGGGCGCCGTCCTCGCCGGGCGACCCCGGCACGGCGGAGGCCTGCGGCGCGAAGCCGGTCTCGTCCTCCACCTTGTCGCCGACGAGCAGCACCGCGACGACGGCGAGCACGAGGACCGTCCCCATGAGGAAGCGGGAGACCCCGTCGACGGCGATCGACCCGCTGGCGGTGACGACGTCGCCGGCGTCCCACTGCCACACCAGCAGCGCCAGGGCCACGAGCAGGCCGACCAGGGCCAGACCGACCTGGGGCCCGCGGCGCCGGCCGCGGGGCAGCGCGGCCTCCAGCACCACGGACAGGACCGCGGTGCCGGCCACGACGAGCATGGGCAGCGTGGCGACGTAGTCGATCTCCGGCGGCGCGATGCCCCCGGTGGTGGTGCTGGTGGCGACCGCGAGGCCGCCTGCGAGGAGGGTGCTCACCCTTCGCTCCCTTCGGCGACGAACAGCGGGTCGACGTCGGTCATCCCGGTCTGCTGCATGGTCCGCTCGACGGCGGGCGTGATGATGTCCAGGACGGGCTTGGGGTAGAAGCCGAGGACGAGGATGACGGCGATGAGCGGGGCCACGACCAGGGCCTCGCGCGGCACCATGTCGCGCGAGCGGGGGGCCGCGCCCTCGGGGTCACGCAGCTCCGCGACGGTCTCGCCGGTCATCATCCGCTGGTAGGTCCACAGGATGTAGAGCGCGGCCAGGACGATGCCCGCGGTGGCGATGACGCCGGCCCACGGGTAGCGCTCGAACGTCCCCACGAGGACGAGGAACTCCGAGACGAAGCTCGACAGGCCCGGCAGCGCCAGCGAGGACAGCCCGGCGACGAAGAAGGCCCCGGCCAGCAGCGGCATGACCCGCTGGCCGCCGCCGAAGTCCGCGATGAGGCTCGAGCCCCGGCGGGTGCCGAGCATGCCCGCCACGAGGAACAGCGCGGCCGTGGAGAACCCGTGGTTCACCTGGTACAGCGCGGACCCGCTCTGCCCGGCGGTCGTCATGGCGAAGATGCCCAGCACGATGAAGCCGAAGTGGCTGATGGACGTCCAGGCGATGAGCCGCATGACGTCGCGCTGCGCCAGCGCGACGAAGGCGCCGTACAGGATCGACACCAGGGCGAGGATGACGACGACCGGGGCGGCCCAGCGCGAGGCCTCGGGGAACAGCGGCAGCAGGATCGTCAGCATCCCGAAGGTGCCGACCTTGTCGAGCACGCCGACCAGCAGCACGGCGGCGCCGGGCGGGGCCTGGGCGGCCGCGTCCGGCAGCCAGGTGTGGACCGGCCACATCGGCGCCTTGACGGCGAAGGCCACGAAGAGGCCGAGGAAGAGCCAGCGCCCCGTCGAGGTGCTGACGTCGAGGTCGGTGAGGTTCTCCAGCAGGAAGCCGTCGGGCCCGCCGGGACCGGCGACGTAGATGCCGATGACCGCGGCCAGCATGACCAGCCCGCCGGCCAGGGAGTACACGAGGAACGTGAGCGAGGCCTGCCGCCTCCCCGGCCCGCCGTAGCGGCCGATGAGGAAGTACATCGGCAGGAGCATGACCTCGAAGAGGACGTAGAACAGGAACAGGTCCCGGGCCACGAAGACCCCGAGCACCAGCGACTCCAGCACGAGGACGAGGGCGAGGAACGTGCTGTCCACCCGGCCGCCGGCGGCGGGGCCGAGGTCCTTCCACGAGGCGAGCAGGCAGACCGGGACGAGGACCGCGGTGAGCGCCACCATCGACAGCGCGATCCCGTCGACCCCGACGGCGAGGCTCGCGCCGAGCTGCGGCACCCACGAGACCTGCTCGGAGAACTGGTAGGTCCCCGCGTCGGAGACGTCGAAGGACAGCGCGCCGGCGACGACGACGCCGAGCACGACGAGGGAGAACGCGAGGGCCACCGCCTTGGCGGCGTCGAGGCGGTCCTTGGGGAGGACGGCGACGACGACGGCACCGAGGAGCGGGAGGGCGAGGGCGGCGACCAGCCAGGAGATCACGGTCGTCCTCTCAGATCTGCACGAGCACGAGGGCGCCGACGACGAGGGCGACGCCGGCGAACATGGACAGGGCGTAGGAGCGGACGAAGCCGGTCTGCAGGCGCGAGAGCCCCGAGCCGAGCCCGGCGACCGACCGGGTGAGGCCGCGGACGGCCCCGGACACGAGGTCGTCGTCCACGTCGCCCATGCCGCGGACGAAGGCCTGCCCCGGCTCGACGAAGGCGATGTCGTTGACGTCGTCCTGGAAGAGGTCGCGGCGCGCGGCCTGCGTGACGAAGCTGCCGCGCGGCGCGGTGACCGGCACGTCACGCCGCAGGTACTGCAGGTAGGCCAGCGCCACCCCGAGCACGATGAGCGCGAGCGTGACCACCGTGACGACGGTCAGGCTGATGATGGGCTCGCCCGCCTCGTGCTCGGTGAAGACGGGCTCCAGCCAGTCCTCGATCCAGCGGGTGTAGCCGAGCAGCGCGCCCAGGCCGGCGGAGCCGACCGCGAGCACGACCATCGGCGCGACCATGAGCAGCGGCGACTCGTGCGGGTGCGGGGCCGGGGCGTCGCTGCCGTCGTGCCAGCGCCGCTTGCCGTGGAAGGTCATGAAGAACAGCCGCGTCATGTAGAACGCGGTGAGCCCCGCGCCGATCACGGTGACCGGCCCCAGGACGTAGGGCTGCCAGCCCTCGCCCTCGAAGGCCGCGTGGATGATCTCGTCCTTGGACACGAAGCCCGAGAAGGGCGGGACGCCGATGATGGCCAGCCAGCCGAGCCCGAACGTGATCCAGGTCAGCATCATCACCGAGCGGATGCCGCCGAAGCGGCGCATGTCGGTCTCGTCGCCCATGCCGTGCATGACGGAGCCGGCGCCGAGGAACATGCCGGCCTTGAAGAAGCCGTGCGTCAGCAGGTGGAAGATCGCGAAGACGTAGCCGACCGGGCCCAGGCCGGCGGCGAGCATCATGTAGCCGATCTGCGACATGGTCGAGGCGGCCAGCGCCTTCTTGATGTCGTCCTTGGCGGAACCGACGACCGCGCCGTACAGCAGGGTGATCGCCCCGACGACGGCGACCGCCGTGGCGGCCGCGGGGGCGCCCTCGAAGACCGGTCCGGACCGGACGACGAGGTAGACGCCGGCGGTGACCATGGTCGCGGCGTGGATGAGCGCGGACACCGGCGTCGGGCCGGCCATCGCGTCGCCGAGCCAGGACTGCAGCGGGAACTGCGCCGACTTGCCGCAGGCGGCGAGCAGCAGCATGAGCCCGATGACGGTGAGCCAGGTCTCGCTGGCCCCGGCCGCCCCGGACAGCACGTCGTCGAACTGCACGGACCCGAACGAGACGAACATCGCCATGATCGCGATCGAGAGACCGAAGTCGCCGACCCGGTTGGCGATGAAGGCCTTCTTGGCCGCCACCGCGTAGTCGATGCGGTAGTTCCAGAAGCCGATGAGCAGGTACGAGGCGAGCCCGACGCCCTCCCAGCCCACGTAGAGGAGCAGGTAGCTGTCGGCCAGGACGAGCAGCAGCATCGCCGCGACGAAGAGGTTGAGGTAGGCGAAGAACCGGCGCCGGTCGGTGTCGTGGGCCATGTACTCCACGGAGTACACGTGGATCAGGGTGCCGACGAAGGTGATGAGCAGCACGAAGCACAGGCTCAGCGGGTCCACCAGCAGGCCGGCGTCGACCTGGAACGTGCCGGCCGGGACCCAGGAGAAGCCGGCGACGGAGCGTGCCCGCTCCTCGGCGTCGTGGCCGAGCACGGACAGGAACACGGCGGCGCCGACGAGGAACGCGGCGGCCGAGGCGGCGAGCCCGAGCCAGTGGCCCCAGCGGTCCGCGGCACGGCCGGCGAGCAGGAGGACGCCCGCGCTCACGAGCGGGATCGCGACCAGCAGCCACGCGTACGGCTCGACGCCGGTGGCGGGGACCGTCTCCAGCCCCGACATCGGGATGACGTTCACTCGGGCCCTCTCAGTACTTCAGCAGGTTGGCGTCGTCGACCGACGCGGACCTGCGGGTTCGGAAGATGGCCATGATGATCGCGAGGCCGATGACGACCTCCGCGGCGGCCACGAGCATGACGAACAGCGCCACCGTCTGGCCGGTGAGGTCGCCGTTCATCCGCGCGAAGGCCACGAAGGCGAGGTTGGCCGCGTTGAGCATGAGCTCGACGCCCATGAACACGACGATCGCGTTGCGGCGGACGAGGACGACCGCGCCGCCGACCGTGAACAGGACCACCGACAGGTACACCCAGTAGATCGCGTCCACGTCAGCGCTCCCGCTCGGTCACGGCGTCGTCGGTCGCCAGCGAGCCGGCGTCGGGCGTGGTGCCCTGGCCGTCCACGCGGACGCGGCCGGCCCCGCCGGTACGGCTGCCGCGGCCCTCGGGGTCCATGTCGGCCTGGATGGCGGGCACGTCGGTGACCAGCTGGGTGGTGGTCCCCGTCTGGCCGCGCGCCGCGAGCACGCGGGACACCGACAGCTCGCTGATCGAGCCGTCCGGCAGCAGGGCCGGGGTGTCGACCGCGTTGTGCCGGGCGAACACGCCGGGCGGGGGCAGCGGCGTCATGCGCTGGCCGCGGCGGAGCCGGTCCTCGGAGATGGTGCGCTGCGTGACCCGCTCGCCGGTGCGCTCGCGGTGCGCGAGCACCATCGCGCCGAGGGCGGCCACGACGAGCAGCGACGCGGTGAGCTCGAAGGCCCACACGTAGCGGCTGAAGATCAGTGCGGCGATCCCGGTGATGTTGCCGCCGTCGTTCACCTCGGCCAGCCCGACCGGCTCGGGGAACGCCGTGCGGCCCAGGGCTACCAGGACGAAGCCGAGGAACCCCGCCGCGGCCAGGGCGCCCACGACCCGCTGCCCGCGGATGGTCTCCACGAGGGAGTCGGAGGAGTCGACGCCGACCAGCATGAGGACGAAGAGGAACAGCATCATCACGGCGCCGGTGTAGACGAACACCTGCACCATGCCGAGGAACGGCGCCTGCAGGCCCACGTAGACCCCGCCGAGGCTGACCATGACCACGGCCATGCTGAGGGCGGCGTGGACGGCCTTGCGCGCGAAGAGCAGGCCGAGCGCGGCCAGGACCATGAGCGGGCCGAGGACCCAGAAGAGGACGGCCTCGCCGACCCCGGGCGCGCCGGAGGTCGCCTCGGCCGTGCCGGCCAGAGGCAGGAGGAGGGCGTTCACGCCTCGGCCCCCGCCTTCGGCTTCGGCCTGGCCTTGGGCTGCGCATGGCGGGAGCCGGTCCGGTCGGTGGTCGCGTGGGCGGCCCGCTCGGCGGCGCGCTCCTCGCTGTCGTGCTCCTCCGCCCAGGCCCGCTGGGCCTCGGTCGGTCCCGTGACCTCGTTGCGGTAGTAGTCCTTCTCCGTGGTGCCCTCGACCATGGGGTGGGGCGCGGGGACCATGGAGGCCAGCAGCGGCGCGAGCAGCTGCTCCTTGGTGAAGATGGTCGCCTCGCGGGTGTGGTCGGCGAGCTCGTACTCGTTGGTCATGGTGAGCGCGCGCGTCGGGCACGCCTCGATGCAGAGCCCGCAGAAGATGCAGCGCAGGTAGTTGATCTGGTAGACGCGGCCGTACCGCTCCCCCGGGCTGTACCGCTCGTCGGCGGTGTTCTGCGCGCCCTCGACGTAGATGGCGTCCGCGGGGCACGCCCAGGCGCACAGCTCGCAGCCGATGCACTTCTCGAGCCCGTCGGCCCAGCGGTTGAGCTGGTGGCGGCCGTGGTAGCGGGGCTGCGTCGCACGCGCGCCCTTGCCGCCGGGCCCCTCGGGGTACTCCTCGCTCAGCACCTTCTTGAACATCGTCGAGAAGGTGACGCCGAAGCCGGCGACGGGGGCGAGCAGCTCCGACAGCCAGCCCGGCTCGTCCCGGCGACCGCGGTCGCTGTCCTCAGCCACGGGTGGCCTCCTGGTCCTGGGGGGTGCCGGCGGAGGAGCCCGACCGGGCCCCGTCCGCCGTGGGGGTGGGTGCCGGGCCCGCGGTCACGGCGACCGGCTCGCGCCGGGCCGGGGACGGCGTGCCGCCCAGCGAGCCGCGGGAGCGGGTGACGGTCTGCCCGGGCAGGGGCGGGACGGGGAAGCCGTCGGCGAAGGGGTCGACCTCGTCGGGCCTCTCCTCGCTCGTCTGGACGACGCGGCCGCCGAGCCACCAGACGACGACGACCAGAGGCAGGCCCACCGCGGCGACGAGGATGTAGACCTGCTGCTGGCTGAGGACGTCGTAGGCGATGAGCCCGCGGACCACGCCCAGGAAGATCACCCAGGCGAACGCGGCCTCGATGAGGACCTTCCAGCCGAGGTTCATGAACTGGTCGTAGCGCAGGCGCGGGAGCGCGCCGCGGAGCCAGAAGAAGCCGAAGACGATCGTCCACATCTTGATCGTGAACCAGAGCACCGGCCAGAAGCCCGTGTTGAACCACGACGTCCCGGCCTCGGCGCCCAGCCAGCCGTCGCCCAGGAACGGCAGGTCGAAGCCGCCGAGGGAGAACGGGGCCAGCGGCCACGGGGCCATCCAGCCGCCGAGGAACAGCGTGACCGCGAGGGCGGAGACGGTGAACATGGCGACGTACTCGGCGAGGAAGAACAGGGCGAACTTCAGCGAGCTGTACTCGGTGTGGAACCCGCCGACGAGCTCGCCCTCGCCCTCGGGGAGGTCGAACGGCGCGCGGTTGGTCTCGCCCACGATGGCCACGAGGAACAGCAGGAAGCTCGGCAGCAGCGGGATGAACAGCCACAGGTCGGTCTGCGCCTCGACGATGCGCGACGTGGACATGGAGCCGGTGTAGATGAACACCCCGACCAGGGCCAGGCCCATGATCAGCTCGTAGCTGATGACCTGCGCGGTCGAGCGCAGCCCGCCGAGCAGGGGGTACGTCGAGCCGGACGACCAGCCCGCGAGGACCAGGCCGTAGACGCCGACGCTGGCCGCGGCCAGAACGAACAGCACCGAGACGGGCACGTCGGTGACCTGCAGCGGCGTGGTGCGGCCGAACACCGTGACCTCCGGCCCGAGCGGGATGACCGCGAAGGCGAGGAAGGCGGGGGCGACCGAGATGGCCGGGGCCAGGACGTAGATCAGCTTGTCCGCGCCCTCGGGGACGATGTCCTCCTTGAGGGCGAGCTTGACCCCGTCGGCGAGGCTCTGGAGCAGGCCGAACGGACCGTGCCGGTTGGGCCCGGGCCGCTGCTGCATCCGGCCGAGGATGCGGCGCTCGGCCCAGATCGCGACGAGGACGTTGACCACGAGGAACGCGAAGACCAGCACGGCCTTGATGAGGGCGACGAGCCAGCTGTCGTTCGAGAAGTCCGAGGCGGGTCCCTCGAGACCGCCGAGCGCGGAGGGCAGGGCCGTGAGCGGCCCGGCGGGGTGGCTCACGCCTGGTCTCCTGTCGTGAGCTGGTCGGGAGCGAGCTGGTCGGGTGCGGGTGCAATTCCTACCAGGTCCCCGGCACCGGCACCGAGACGCGCCCGCACCTCGCTGCGGCGGGAGCGGGTGGGCACCCACACCACGCCGTCGACCACGGACGGGTCGACCCGCACCGGGAGGACCAGCGACCCGGCGGCCGCCCCGCTGCCCGCGGACACGGTGACGTGCCCGCCGTCGCGGATGCCGGTCGCCGCCGCGGTGGCCGGCGACAGGCGGGCGTGCGCCCGGTGGGCGGTGCCGCTGAGGTAGGCCTCGCCGTCCTGGCCGCGGCCGGCGTCCAGGAGCAGGTGCCAGGTGGCGAGCACCGCCTGGCCGACCCGCGGGACGACCGTCGCGCCGGGCGCCACGTCGGGGGCGGCGACCCGGGCGTCGTCCCAGGCCCCGATCTGCGCGAGCTCGTCGCGCAGGCCGACGGCCTTGGCCGCCCCGATCTCCACGCCCATGGTGCGGGCCAGCTCGTCGAGGACGGCGTGGTCGCTGAGGGCGTCGGTGGGCAGGACGGTGTCGAAGGGACGCAGGCGGCCCTCCCAGTCCAGGAAGGAGCCGGTCTTCTCCGCCGGCGGGGCGACGGGCAGCACGACGTCGGCGTGCTCGGTGACGCTCGAGCGGCGCACCTCCAGGCTGACCACGAAGGACGCGGCCTGCAGGGCGGCCCGGGCCTTGGCGGGCGACGGGAGGTCGTCGACGTCGACGCCGGCCACGAGCAGGCCTGCGCCCTTGGCGGCGGCGGCGAGGATGCCGGTGGTGTCCCGGCCGGCCTTGGCGGGCAGCCGCTCCACGCCCCAGGCCAGGGCGACGTCGACGAGGGCCTGCTTGGACAGCGGACGGCCCCCGGGCAGCGTTCCCGGCAGGGCCCCGGCCTCGACGGCCCCGCGCTCGCCGGCCCGGCGGGGCACCCAGGCGAGCCGGGCGCCGGTGGCGGCCGCCGCGGCGGCCGCGGCGGACAGGGCGCCGGGCGAGGAGGCCAGGCGCTCCCCCACGAGCAGGACCGCGCCCTCGGCCCGCAGCGCGGTGGCGACGGGGTCCGCGGCGGTCGGCACCGCGGCGGCGCGGAGCACGGCCGCCTCGCCGCCGGGCGCGGTCGGCACGAGCAGGCCGGACAGCTTCTGCAGCCCGCGGCTGGCCAGCGGCGCGACCGAGGTGACGCCCAGGCGGCCGGCCCGGACGGCCTTGCGCAGGCGCAGGAAGAGGATGGGCGACTCCTCCTCGGCCTCGAAGCCGACCATGACCACCGCGCGGGCGCGCTCGAGGTCGGCGTAGGTGACGCCGATCCCCGTGCCGGCCACCTGCGAGGCGAGGAACGCCTCCTCCTCCGCGGAGTGCGGGCGGGCGCGGAAGTCGACGTCGTTGGTGCCGAGGACGGCGCGGGCGAACTTGGCGTAGGTGTAGGCGTCCTCCACCGTCACCCGGCCGCCGACGAGGGTGCCGACGCCGGCGGCGTCGCGGGCCGCGGCCAGGCCCCGGGCGGCCACGTCCAGCGCGTCCGGCCAGGAGGTCTCGACGAGCTCGCCGGTGACCTCGTCACGGACCAGCGGGACGGTGACCCGGTCGGGCAGCGTGGCGTAGGTGAACGCCCAGCGGCCCTTGTCGCAGTTCCACTCCTCGTTGACCGTGGGGTCCTCGCCGGCGAGGCGGCGCAGCACGACGCCGCGACGGTGGTCGGCGCGCACGGCGCAGCCCGAGGAGCAGTGCTCGCACACGGTGGCCGAGGAGACGAGGTCGAACGGGCGGGCGCGGAAGCGGTAGGCCGCCCCGGTCAGGGCCCCGACGGGACAGATCTGGATGGTGTTGCCCGAGAAGTACGAGGCGAACGGCGCCCCGGCCTCGTCGAGCTCCGCGGCGCCCTCGGTGAGGCCGCCGGCGTAGCCGAGCACGTCGGTGTCGAAGGTGCCGATCTGCTGGGACGCACCGCGCTTCTGCAGGTCGATGAAGGTGTCGCCCGCGATCTCCTTGGAGAAGCGGGTGCAGCGCTGGCAGAGGATGCAGCGCTCGCGGTCGAGCAGGACCTGCGTGGAGATCTTGATCGGCTTGGCGAAGGTGCGCTTGGTGTCGACGAAGCGGGACTCGCCGCGGCCGTTGCTCATCGCCTGGTTCTGCAGCGGGCACTCGCCGCCCTTGTCGCAGATCGGGCAGTCCAGCGGGTGGTTGACCAGCAGCAGCTCCATGACGCCGTGCTGCGCCTTGTCGGCGACGGCGCTGGTGCGCTGGGTCTCCACGACCATGCCGGGGCTGACGGTCATCGTGCAGCTGGCCTGCGGCTTGGGCATCTTGGTCAGCTGGCCGTCGCGGTTGGGCGTCGACACCTCGACCAGGCACTGGCGGCAGGCGCCGGCCGGCTCCAGCAGCGGGTGGTCGCAGAAGCGCGGGATCGCGATGCCGAGCTCCTCGGCGACCCGGATGAGCAGCGCGCCCTTGGGCGCCTGCACCTCGATGCCGTCGATGGTCAGCGGGACGGTCTCGGTCGCCTCGACGGCCTGAGAGGTCTCGGTCCCCGTGGAGAGGCTCATGCCATACCTGCCGGTTCGTTCGTCGTCGGTGTGCGCGCGTCGTCCGCGAAGACGGTGGAGGCCCGGTACGGGAACAGCTCCCGCGCCGGGGTGTGGGTGCCGGCGACGAACTCCTCGCGGAAGTACTTCACCGCGCTGGTGATGGGGCTCGTCGCCCCGTCGCCCAGGGCGCAGAAGGAGCGCCCGAGGATGTTGTCGCAGGTGTCGAGGAGGGTGTCGATGTCCTCCTCGGTGCCCTTGCCGGCCTCGAGGCGGCGGAGGATCTGCACCATCCAGTACGTGCCCTCGCGGCAGGGGGTGCACTTGCCGCAGGACTCGTGGGCGTAGAACTCCGTCCAGCGCAGCACGGCCCGGACCACCGAGGTGGTCTGGTCGAACATCTGCAGCGCCCGCGTGCCGAGCATGGAGCCCGCCGCGGCGGTGGACTCGAAGTCCAGCGGCACGTCGAGGTGCTCGTCGGTGAACAGCGGCGTCGACGACCCGCCCGGGGTCCAGAACTTCAGCGTGCTGCCCTCGCGCATGCCGCCGGCGAGCTCGAGGAGCTGCCGCATGGTGATGCCGAGCGGCGCCTCGTACTGGCCCGGGTTCTTCACGTGGCCCGAGACCGAGAACAGGCCGTAGCCCGTGGACTTCTCGGTGCCCATGCTCGCGAACCACTCCGCGCCGTTGCGGACGATCGAGGGCACGGAGGCGATGGACTCGACGTTGTTGACCACGGTGGGGCGGGCGTAGAGCCCGGCCACGGCCGGGAACGGCGGCTTGAGACGCGGCTGGCCCCGGCGTCCCTCGAGGGAGTCCAGCAGCGCTGTCTCCTCACCGCAGATGTAGGCGCCCGCGCCGGCGTGGACGACCACGTCGACGTCGTAGCCGGAGCCCAGGACGTCGGTGCCGATGTAGCCGGCCGCGCGCGCGTCGGCCACGGCCTTGAGCAGCCGGCGGTAGACGTGCAGCTCCTCGCCCCGCAGGTAGACGAACGCCCGCGCCGCGCCGATGGCGTAGGCGGAGATGATGACGCCCTCGATGAGCACGTGCGGGTTGGCGAGCATGAGCGGGGTGTCCTTGCACGTCCCCGGCTCGGACTCGTCGGCGTTGACGACGAGATAGCGGGGCAGGCCGTCGTCCGGCGGCAGGAAGCCCCACTTCATGCCGGTCGGGAAGCCCGCGCCGCCCCGGCCGCGCAGGCCGGACGCCTTGACCGCGTCGACGATCTCGCCGCGCGGGGTGCGCAGCGCCTGCCGCAGGGCCTGGTAGCCGTCGTGCTGCTCGTACGTCTTGAGGGTCCAGCTCTTGCGGGTGTCCCAGATCGCCGAGAGGACCGGCGTCAGCGTGTCGACCATCAGGTGCTCCCCGGGCTCGTGGTGGCGGTGCTGCTGTCGCCGTCGCTGGGACGGCCGGTGCGGGCGGGGACCGCCGGAGCGGCCCAGCCCTGCTTGCGGGCCAGGCGGAGCCCGACCAGCGTCGCGTCGCCCGCGGCCGGGCCCTCGTCGGCGCGCCCGTCCTCGAACCCGGCGAGCACGCGGGACATCGCCTGGAAGTCCACGACCTCGTCGGCCCCGCGGGTGGGACGCACGGCCTCCCCGGCCCGGAGCCGGTCGACCAGCCCGCAGGTGGAGGCGGGGGTCTGGTTGTCGAAGAACTCCCAGTTGACCATCACCACGGGGGCGTAGTCGCAGGCCGCGTTGCACTCGATGCGCTCGAGCGTCACCTGGCCGTCGTCGGTGGTCTCGTCGTGCCCCACCCCGGCGTGCTCGCTGACGGCGTCCCAGATCTCGTCGCCGCCCATGACCGCGCAGAGGGTGTTGGTGCACACCCCCACGGTGTACTTCCCGTTGGGGTGGCGCTTGTACTGCGTGTAGAAGGTCGCGACGGCCGACACCTCGGCGGTGGAGAGCCCGAGGGTCTGCGCGCAGAAGCGTCACCCCGTCGGGGCTGACGAAGCCGTCGACGGACTGCACGAGGTGGAGCATCGGCAGCAGCGCGGAGCGCTCCTGCGGGTAGCGGGCGACGATCGCGGCCGCGTCGGTGCGCAGCTGCTCGAGGGTCTCGGTGCTGTAGGCCATCAGCGGTCCACGCCTCCCATGACGGGGTCGAGGGCGGCGACCGAGGCGACGACGTCGGCGACCTGGGCGCCCTCGCACATCACGGAGACACCCTGCAGGTTGGTGAAGGACGGGTCGCGGAAGTGCGCGCGGTACGGCTTGGTGCCGCCGTCGGAGACCAGGTGGGCCCCGAGCTCGCCGCGCGGGGACTCCACCGCGGTGTAGACCTGCCCGGCCGGGACCCGGAAGCCCTCGGTGACGAGCTTGAAGTGGTGGATCAGGGCCTCCATCGAGGTGCCCATGATCTGGCGGATGTGGTCGAGGGAGTTGCCCAGCCCGTCCCCGCCCAGCGCGAGCTGCGACGGCCACCTGACCTTGGGGTCGTCGACCATGACCGGGCCGTTGCCGAGGCGCTGGAGCTTCTCCATGCACTGCTCGACGATGTCGACCGACTGGTACATCTCGTCCAGACGGATCCGCAGGCGGGAGTAGTTGTCGGCCTCGGTGCGGGTGACGACGTCGAAGTCGTAGGTCTCGTAGCCGCAGTACGGCTCGTCCTTGCGCAGGTCGGCGGGCAGCCCGGTCGAGCGCAGCACCGGCCCGGTGATCCCGAGCGCGAGGCAGCCGGCGAGGTTGAGGTAGCCGGTGCCGACCAGGCGCTGCTTGAGCGTGGGGTTCTGTGCGCTGAGGTTCTCCAGGTCCCGGATGCCGGAGCGGATGCTCGGCAGGAACTCGCGGATGGAGTCCAGGGCCCCCGGGGGGACGTCCTGGGCGACGCCGCCGGGGCGGACGAACGCGTGGTTCATCCGCAGGCCGGTGATCTCCTCGAGGATCTCCAGCGCCTTGTCCCGCTCGCGGAAGCCGTCGGTCATCATCGTCGTGGAGCCCAGCTCCATGCCGCCGGTGGCCAGGGCCACGGCGTGGGAGCCGATCCGGTTGAGCTCCATGGTGAGGACCCGCAGGACGCTGGCCCGCTCGGGGACCTGCTCGGTGATGCCGAGCATCTTCTCGATGCCCAGGCAGTACGCCGTCTCGTTGAAGATCGGCGACAGGTAGTCCATGCGCGTGCAGAAGGTGACGCCCTGGGTCCAGGACCGCACCTCCATGTTCTTCTCGATGCCGGTGTGGAGGTAGCCGATGCCGGCGCGGGCCTCGGTGACCGTCTCGCCCTCGACCTCGAGGATGAGCCGGAGCACGCCGTGGGTGGACGGGTGCTGCGGGCCCATGTTGACGACGATGCGCTCCTCGCCCAGGCGCGCCGTGTCGACCACGTCGTCCCAGTCGCCGCCGCCGACGGTGACGACGGCGCCCTCGAGGACGTCGTTGTCGGCGTTGAGCACGCCGTAGGCGTCGTCCTTGGTGGAGCCGCCGGCCGGGGCCGGGGTGGCGTCGGCCGGGGACGCGCTGGAGTCCAGCGGGTTGCCCGGCGTGCCGGCGCCCGAGCTGCTGCTCGTGCTGCTGCCTGTGCTGCTCGTGGTGCTGCTCACGTGTACTGCCTCCGCACGTCGGGCGACGGGACGGTGGCGCCCTTGTACTCCACCGGGATGCCGCCGAGGGGGTAGTCCTTGCGCTGCGGGTGGCCCGGCCAGTCGTCGGGCATGTGGATCCGCGTGAGGGCCGGGTGGCCGTCGAACTGGATGCCGAAGAAGTCCCAGGTCTCGCGCTCGTGCCAGTCGTGCGTCGGGTAGACCGCCGTGGTCGAGGGGATGTGCGGGTCGGCGTCGGGGACGGAGACCTCGAGCCGGACCCGGCGGGAGTGGGTGATCGACTTCAGGTGGTAGACCGCGTGCAGCTCGCGCCCGGTGTCCTCGGGGTAGTGCACGCCGGAGACGCCCAGGCTGAGCTCGAAGCGCAGGTCGGGCTCGTCGCGCAGGCGGCGGCACACCTCGACGAGGTGCTCGCGGCGGACGTGGAACGTGATCTCGCCGAAGGAGACGACGACCTTCTCGATCGCGCCGGCCGGGCTGTCGTAGCCCAGGCCGGCCTCGGCGAGGCTGTCGCCGAGCAGGTCGGCGACCTCGTCGAACCAGCCGCCGTAGGGACGCTGGGCGGGCACGGCCACCGTGGAGGTGGACACCAGCCCGGAGTAGCCGGAGGTGTCGCCGGGGCCGGCCGGGGAGCCGAACATGCCCCGGCGGGTGGTGACGGCGGTGGCGGCGGCCGGCGTGCCGGCGGGCTCGAGCCCGCCCGACGTGCCCTTCTGCTCGCCCGTCGTCACGTCGGTCGCGCTCGTGGCGGTCGGCGCTCGCCCCGGGCGTCTGCGCCCCCTCGGTCGCGTCGGTGACGGCGGGGTCGGCGGAGACCTTGGTCGAGGGGTCGAGCGCCTCGCCCTGGACCGCGCCCGGCGCCTTCTCGTCCGCGTCCGCGGCCTGGGGGCCCGCCTGGGCGCTCGGGCCGTCGGTCTCGCCGGCGCGCTCCCCCGTGCGGTCGGCCACGGTGTCGCCGGTCGGGGTGCCCGCCCCGGGGGTGTCGCTCACCGGGGTCTTCTCGGGCAGCGTGCTGTCGGTGCTGTCGGTGCTGTCGCTCACCGCAGCAGGCCCTTCATCTGGATGGTCGGGGTGGCGGCGAGCGCGCGCTCCTCGGCCTCGTCCTGGGCGGCGATCTTGTGCGCGCCCATCTTCTCGCCCTTGATCTGGTCGTGGAGCTTGAGGATCGCGTCGAGCAGCATCTCCGGGCGCGGCGGGCAGCCGGGCAGGTACACGTCGACGGGGACGATGTGGTCGACGCCCTGGACGATCGCGTAGTTGTTGAACATGCCGCCCGAGGACGCGCACACGCCCATGGCGATGACCCACTTGGGGTTGGGCATCTGGTCGTAGACCTGGCGGACGACGGGGGCCATCTTCTGGCTCACCCGGCCGGCGACGATCATGAGGTCGGCCTGGCGGGGGCTCGCGGAGAACCGCTCCATGCCGAAGCGGGCGATGTCGTACTTGGGCCCGCCGACGGCCATCATCTCGATGGCGCAGCAGGCCAGGCCGAAGGTGGCCGGCCAGACCGAGGCCTTGCGGACCAGCCCGACGAGCTGCTCCACCTGCCCGAGCAGGATCCCTGCGGGGAGCTTCTCCTCGATACCCATGCTGTGCTCCTGTCGCTGGTTCGTGGCTGATCGGTGGTGCAGGTGGCCCGCCAGGGGCCGGGGTCAGGTCAGTCCCACTCGAGCCCGCCGCGGCGCCACACGTAGGCGTACGCCACGAGGATCGCCCCGACGAAGAGCAGCACCTGGACCAGGGCGAAGACGCCGAGCTGGTTGAAGGCGATGGCCCACGGGATGAGGAAGACCGTCTCGATGTCGAAGACGATGAAGAGCATGGCGATCAGGTAGAACTTCACGGGGACGCGCCCGCCGCCGGCCGCCTGGGGCGTCGGCTGGATGCCGCACTCGTAGGCCTCGAGCTTGGCCCGGTTGTAGCGGGAGGGCCCGGTCAGCGAGGTGGCGACGATGGAGAAGGCCGCGAAGCCGGCGCCGATGGCCAGCATGATCACCAGCGGGAGGTAGGGGCTCACGTCGCGGCTCCTCGGGAGGTCGTCGTGCGGTCGCCGGCGTCGGTCCGCCGGCGTGCGGGAGCGATCCTAGGGGCTGGCCTCACGCGATCCTCGCCGCCACCGGGGAGAGCCGCTCCATCGTCTGGATGACCTTGTCGACGCTCGTGCCGCCCTTGTCCTCGTAGAGGTTGGCGAGCAGCTTGAGCACGAACTGCATGAGCAGCGGGCGGGGCAGGCCGTAGCGGGTCGCGGTCTGCATGACCCAGGGGTTGCCGATGAGCTTCACGAACACCCGGCCCAGGGCGTAGTAGGCGCCCATCTCGGCCTCGACGGCAGCCGGGTAGGCCCTCAGCGCCTGCTCACGCTCGTGGGCGGGCAGCGCCATGCGCCCCCGCGACGACGCCCGGCGGCGATGCGGGCGCTGGCCATGGCGTAGGCGATGCCCTCGCCGTTGAACGGGTTGACCATGCCGCCGGCGTCGCCGACCAGCACCAGGCCCCGGGTGTAGTGCGGGGTGCGGTTGAAGCCCATCGGCAGGGCCGCGCCCTTGATGGCGCCGACCTGGTTCTCGGGCGAGAAGCCCCAGTCCGCGGGCATGGTGGCCACCCAGCGCTGGAGCAGCTCCTTGTAGTCCACGTTGCCGAAGGCGCTGGAGCTGCTGAGGATGCCGAGCCCGACGTTGCTCGTGCCGTCGCCGACGCCGAACACCCAGCCGTAGCCGGGCAGCAGCGTGGACTGCCCGGGCGGGCCGTCCCACAGCTCCAGCCAGGACTCCAGGTAGTCGTCGTCGGTGCGCGGGGACGTGTAGTACGTCCGCACGGCCACGCCCAGCGGGCGGTCGTCGCGCTTGATGAGGCCCATGGCCAGGCTGAGACGTGAGGAGTTCCCGTCCGCGGCGACCACGAGGCGCGCCCGGACCGTGCCGGTGAGGCCGGTCTTGCGGCCGCGCTCGTCGTGGCGGGCCCACGTGACGCCCGTGATGCGGCCGGAACCGTCGAGGACCGGACCGGTCACCGACGTCTGCTCGAACAGCTGGGCGCCGTCGCGCTGCGCGGTGCGGGCCAGGACCTCGTCGAGGTCGGCGCGCGGGCGGACCAGGCCGTAGCTCGGCACCCCGGTCAGCTCCGGCCAGCCCAGCTCCAGCCGCTGGCCGCCGCCGATGATGCGCAGCCCCTTGTTGCGGATCCAGCCGTCGCTCTCCTCGTGCGGCACGCCGAGGGCGACGAGCTCCTTGACCCCGCGCGGGGTGAGGCCGTCGCCGCAGACCTTCTCGCGCGGGAAGGCCGTCTTCTCCAGCAGCACGACGTGCAGCCCGGCCCGGGCCAGGTAGGCCGCGGTCGTGGCGCCGGAAGGGCCGGCGCCCACGACGACGACGTCGGCCTGCTCGGGGACGTCCGCGACGGCGGCGACGGGCTGGTCGGTCTGGGTGCTCACGCGGGCCTCCGGGACGTCGTGCACGACGGGGTTGTGCACAGCTTCACAAAGGGTACGACGGGGCGCGGGGCCCCGGGCCGTCAGGGGCGCACGGCGCCGGCCTCACGGCCTCACGGCCTCACGCGCCTCACGGCCTCACGCGCCTCACGGCCTCACGGCGCGGTGCAGGGCCACGATGCCCAGGCTCGCGTCCCGCCACGTGACCTGCGTCCAGCCGGCGGCGCGGACCCGCTCGGCGAGGGCCTGCTGGTCGGGCCAGGCCTGGATGGACTCGGCCAGGTAGTCGTAGGCGTCCGGGTTGGACGAGGCGACGCGCGCCACCGCGGGCAGGGCCCGCAGCAGGTACGTGTCGTACACCGAGCGGAACGGCCGCCACGTGGGGTGGCTGAACTCGCACACCACGAGCCGCCCGCCCGGGCGCACGACGCGCAGCATCTCGGCCAGGCCCGCGTCGGGGTCCACCACGTTGCGCAGGCCGAAGGAGATCGTGGCCGCGTCGAAGGAGGCGTCGGCGAACGGCAGCCGCGTCGCGTCCCCGGCCATGAAGGCCATGTCCGGGCGGCGTCGGCGACCCACGGCGAGCATGCCGAGGGAGAAGTCGCAGGCCACCGCGTGCACGCCGGCGTCGGCGAAGGGCTCGGTGGAGGTCCCGGTGCCCGCCGCCAGGTCGAGCACCCGCTCCCCGGGCCGGGCGTCCACCTCTCGGGTGACCAGGGTCCGCCAGCGCCGGTCGGAGCCCAGCGAGAGCACCGTGTTGGTGAGGTCGTAGCGCGCGGCGACCCCGTCGAACATGGTGGAGACCTCGTCGGGGCGCTTGTCCAGGCGGGCGCGCACGCCGGTCTCGGACCTCGCGGGGATCACGCTGTCGGGCACCGGGCGATCGTCCCACGGGACGCCCGCGGCACCCGGACGGGCCCCGGCGGACGTCGCCCCGTCCGGTGCTTACCCTTGATCGTGATGTCCGCCCCGGCGCCCGGCCCCGTCGCGCCCGTCGCGCGACCGGGCGCACGCCTGGTCGCCCGCACGGTGGAGATCGACGACCCCGGGCCGCTGCTCGGCCTGCTGCCCCCCGGCCGGGCCCCGCTCAGCTGGGTCCGACAGGGCGAGGGCGTGGTGGGCTGGGGCGAGGCGGCCCGCGTCCGCACGTCGGGCCCCCGGCGCTTCCTCGACGCCGAGCGGGCCTGGCGCCGCCTGGTGCACGGCGCGGTGGTGCGCGACGACGTCGGCCTGCGCGGGACCGGCCCGGTCGCCTTCGGGTCGTTCGCCTTCGCCGACGGCTCCGCCTCGAGCAGCACCCTCGTGGTGCCGACCACGGTGGTGGGCCACCGGGAGGGCCGGTGGTGGTTGACCCGGACCACGCTGGGGGGCGCCGAGCCCGGCGGCCCCGGCACCACCTTGCCCGGCCCGCTCGACCAGGCTCCCCCGCAGCAGCCCGTCCCCCCGGCCGCCGGGCCCGTGGTGTTCTCCGACGGCGCGGTCGCCAGCCCCGACTGGGAGCTGCTGGTCGCCCGGGCCGTGGCCCGCGTGGAGCGTGGCGAGCTGGACAAGGTGGTCCTGGCCCGGGACCTGCTGGCCCGCACGAGCGCCCCGCTGGACCCGCGCGGCCTGCTGCGCCGCCTCGCCGAGGCCTATCCCTCGACGTGGACGTTCAGCGTGGACGGGCTGCTCGGGGCCACCCCGGAGATGCTCGTCCGGACCCAGGTCCGCCTCGTCGCCTCCCGCGTGCTGGCCGGCACCATCCGCCGCACCGGCGACGACACCCACGACCTGGCCCTCGCGGCCTCGCTGGCCCGCTCGAGCAAGGACCTCGGGGAGCACGAGTACGCCGTGCGCAGCGTGGTGGAGGCGCTCACCCCGTTCTGCGCGGGCACCAACGTGCCCGAGTCGCCGTTCGTGCTGCACCTGGCCAACGTCATGCACCTGGCCACGGACGTCACGGGGGTGCTGCGTGACGACGTGTCGAGCCTGCGCCTGGCGGCGGCGCTGCACCCCTCGGCCGCGGTGTGCGGCACCCCGACGGGCGCGGCCGCCGCCCTCATCGACGAGGTGGAGCAGATGGACCGCGGCCGCTACGCCGGTCCGGTCGGCTGGCTCGACGCCTCGGGCGACGGCGAGTGGGGCATCGCCCTGCGCTGCGGCCAGGTGGGCGAGGACCCGCACGAGATCCGCCTGTTCGCCGGCTGCGGGATCGTCGAAGGCTCCGACCCGGCGGCGGAGCTCGCCGAGTCCGCAGCCAAGTTCGTGCCCGTGCGGGACGCCCTCGGCGGGTGAGCCCCGTCTCGGCATGCGGGACACGACCGACCGGGGGCTGGACAGCGGGTGACCGCGGTGTCACCGTGGGAGCACGGCCCATCCAGAGCGACCGAGAGACCTGGCTCGTCGACGTCGCAGCAACCCCCCGGCAACGGGTGAGGGTGCTCCCGCCAGGACCGATGAGGAGCTCAGCGTGCGCGCACCCGTACCCGTGTCCCGACAGATGCCCGGCCGGCCCGACGGCCCGCGCCTCGTGCGCCGTCGCGCCGTGGACCTCAGGCTCACCGCCTCCGCGACCTGTCCGGCCTGAGGCCCGACCGCCTCAGACACCTGTCCCGCCGCGTGCGCCGAGCGCCGCGCCGGGCACCCGGTCCTCCGGACCGCCCCCGTGCCCGCCCCGCGGGCCCCGTCCCACCACACAGCCAGGAGCTCTCTCGTGACCATCCCCTCCCGGGGTGGGTCGCCGGTGGACCTTCGCCGCGCCTTCCGCCTCGACGCCTCGAGCGTCTGGGTCGTGACCAGCGCGGACGCAGGGACCCCCGTCGGCTTCACCGCCGTCTCCGTCGTCTCGGTGTCGCTCGCGCCGCCGATCCTCTCCTTCAACGTCTCCCGCACCTCCTCCAGCCTGGACACCCTGCTGCGCAGCGGCCGCTTCGCGGTGCACCTGCTCGCCGCCGACCAGGAGGAGACCGCCCGCCGGTTCGCCGGTCCCGCCGCCCTGCGCTTCGCGGACGGGCGTACCTGGACCTGGGACGACGGCCTTCCCCGGATCGGGGGCGTGCTCACCCGGCTCAGCGGGTCCGTGCTGCGCCTCGTCGACGCCGGGGACTCGCTGCTGGTGCTCGGCGAGGTGTCCGGCAGCGACGAGGACCAGGAGCCGGCCGCCGGGCAGGACATCGGCAGCGACCGCCGGCTCTACCGGGGGGCGGACGACCCGCTGCTGCACCACGACCGCCGGTACACCCGCGCCCGTCCTGCGACCTCCCGCCTCACGGGGGCCGTCGCGTGAGCACCGCCGCGGTCCGTCCGGAGGGGCCGCTGCGCTTCGCCTACTGGGTGCCGAACGTGTCCGGGGGCCTGGTGGTCTCCACGCTGCCGCAGCGCACGGACCACTCCCCCGCCTACAACGTCGACACCGCGCGGGCGGCCGAGGCCGCGGGCTTCGACTACGCCCTCACCCAGGTGCGGTACGGCGCGAGCTACGGCGCGGACTCCCAGCACGAGTCGACCTCGTTCTCGCTCGCGCTGCTGCTGGCCACCGAGCGGCTGAAGGTGATCGCCGCGGTCCACCCGTACTTCTGGCAGCCGACGGTGCTGGCCAAGTGGGCGGCCACGGCGCAGGCGCTCACCGGCGACCGGCTCGCGCTCAACGTCGTGTCGGGCTGGTTCAAGGGCGAGGCGCTCTCGCTGGGCGCCACCTGGCTGGAGCACGGCGAGCGCTACCGGCAGTCGGAGGAGTTCATCGACGTCCTGCGCGGGGCGTGGACCACCGACGACTTCACCTACCGCGGCGACTTCTTCCGCACCCGCGACCTCACGTTCCGGCCGCGCCCGGACGTGCTGCCCGAGGTCTTCCAGGGCGGCAACTCCACGGCGGCCCGGCAGATGGCCGGCCGCGTGAGCGACTGGTACTTCATGAACGGGGCCACCTACGACGGGGTCGCCGAGCAGGTCGCCGAGGTCGGCGGGTACGCCGCCGGGAACGGACGCCGGGTCCGGTTCGGGCTCAACGGCTTCGCCGTGGTGCGGGACACCGAGGCGGAGGCGCGGCAGGTCGTCGAGGACATCGTCAGCCCACGCCGACGTGGAGAAGGTCGAGGGCTTCGGGGAGGCCGTCCGGCAGGCCGGCCGCTCCACGGCCGACGGCAAGGGCATGTGGGCGGACAGCGGGTTCGAGGACCTCGTGCAGTACAACGACGGGTTCCGGACCGGGCTGGTCGGCACGCCCGAGCAGGTGGCCCGGCGGGTGATCGCGTACAAGCTCGTCGGGGTGGACCTGCTGCTGCTCGGCTTCCTCCACGTGCGCGAGGAGGTGCAGGCCTTCGGCGAGCGCGTCGTCCCGCTCGTGCGCGAGCTGGAGGCCGAGGTCGCCGGGGACGTCGACGCCGTCGACCGGCTGGGGCTGGGCGAGGAGCTGGCGGGGGCGCTGGGCCTGCTCGGCCGGGCGGGCGCCGCGGCCTGACGGCGGGCCGTCGCGCTCAGCCGACGCCGGCCAGGCGCGCCTCGGCCTGCTCCTGGGGCAGGACCTCCCGGCCGGCCTCGACGGGGCGGGGGGCGTCCTGCGGGTGGGCCCGCAGCGCCAGCAGCGCGACGTCGTCCTGGCGCAGCCCGGCCTGGGCCAGGACCCCGTCGCAGAGCGCCTCCAGGTCCTCCCCGCCCAGCCGGCGGGCGGCCTCGACGAGGCGCTCGAGCCCCTCCTCGATGGACTGCTCCCGCCGCTCGATGAGGCCGTCGCTGTAGAGCAGCACGGTCGCCCCCGGGGCGCAGCACCCGGGCGTGGTCGTGGCGGGGGGAGCCCGGGTCCAGCCCGAGGAGCAGGTCGGCCTCGGTGCTCAGCAGCTCCACGGTGCCGTCCGGCTGCAGGAGCAGGGGCGGCGGGTGGCCGGCGTTGGACCAGCGGAACAGCCGGTCCCCCCGGGCCACCATGTCCTCCGGCTGCTCGACGCGGGCGAGGACGCCGGTGGCCAGCGTGCCGACCGCGAGGTCGCGCATGGCGCGGTCCAGCGCGGCCAGCACCAGCGCGGGCGGCTCGCCCACGCTGTAGGCGATGCCGCGCAGCAGGTTGCGGACCTGGCCCATGGCCGCCGCGGCGATCCGGTCGTGGCCGGCGACGTCGCCGATGACGAGGTTGGTCGCGCCGTCGGGGGTGAGGAACGCGTCGTACCAGTCGCCGCCGACCTGCGCCTCGTGGGCCGCCGGGCGGTAGCGCACGGCGATCTGGAGGTGGTCGGGCTGCGGAGGCTCGGTGAGCAGGCTGCGCTGGAGCGTCTCCGACATGCGCAGCACGGCCTGCGTCGATCGGCGCTCGGCCTCGCGGACGAGGATGCGCTGCAGGCCGTGGGCGCACTGGGCGGCCAGGGCGTCGAGGACCTCGCGCTCCGCCTCGGGGACGGGGTGGTCGTCCTGCCAGCCGACGGTCAGGGAGCCGAGCACCTGCCCGGCGGCCACCAGGGGCAGGGACACCCACGACCGGCAGCCGGTGTCGCGGACGACGCCGGCCATGGCCGGGGTGAAGGCCAGCACCGAGGCGAGGTCGGGCAGCACCACCGCCTGGCCCGTCCTCGCCGAGACCGACCCGGGGAGGGGGCCCTCGAGCGGCAGACGGGCATAGCCCGCCTGTGTCGCGGGCCCGAGGCTCTCGGTGATGGCGAGGCGCAGCTCCTCGCCGTGCACGACGGCCACGGCGCCGCCGTCGGCGCCGAGGACGGCCACCCCCTTCTCCACCACCACCGCGGTGAGCTCCTCCACCGTCTCGGTGTTGCTCAGCTCCAGCGACACCTCCGCCAGCGCGGCCAGGCGCCGGGCGGCGACGTCGCGGGCGTGCAGGGCGGCCTCCAGCTCCTGGCTGCGGGCGAAGAGGTCGGACTCCGCCTCCTCGGTCCGGCGGAGCAGGGCCTCGCTCTGCTCGGTGACGCTGCGGCCCCGCTCGCGCTCGCGCACGTAGTCGGTGACGTCCTCGGTGCGCTGCAGGACGAGGACCGTCTCGCCGTCCTCCACCACCGGGACGGCGATGAGCGACCAGTACCGCTCGACGAAGCCGCCGGCCCCGTCGGGGATGTCGTACTTCTGCACCGGCATGGTCACGGGCCGGCGGGTGTCCCGCGCCTGTTCGTAGGCCAGCTGCGATCCGGGACACCCCGCTCGGGTCCAGGGCGTCGGGGGTGGGCGGGAAGGCCTCGAACACCGGCAGCCCGACGAGCTCCTCGCGGGTCCGGCCGACGACCTCGAGGTACGCCTCGTTCGCCTCGAGGATGACGAGGTCCGGCGACATGACGAGGTACGGGGTGGGGATGCTCGCGAAGAGCCGTGCGTGGTCCATCCGACTCCCGCCTGCACCGGGGGCACCTGAGCAGGAGGCCCGGGGGACATCATGGCAGCGCGGGGGCGGGAGGTCTGCTCGACCGTCCGCCCCGTCCACGGCGGCCCGGGCGGCCCGGTCGGCTCAGCCGCAGCGCAGGACGACCGCGCCCGGGCCGTCGAAGGACGCCTGGACGGTGCGGGACCCGTGCTCGACGACCACCTCGCCCGGGCCCGACCACACCGGCCGGCACTCCCCCACCAGCGAGGCGGGGAGGTCGACCACGGCGGCGTCGCGGGCCACGACGACGCACACCCGCTCGTCGGGGGTCTCGCGCAGCCAGGCCATGGCGTCCTCGTCCGCCACGAGCCAGCGCATCCCGCCCCGCCGCAGCGGCTCCAGGTCGTGGCGCAGCCGCAGCAGGTCGCGGTAGGTGCGGTGCAGGTCCCCGCCCAGACGCACCTCGTCGTCCCACGGCATCGGCGTGCGCGCGTGCTCGCCGTCGTCGCCGGTCAGGCCGAGCTCGTCGCCGGCGAAGACCATGGGGATGCCGGGCTGCCCGACGAGCAGGGCGAGCGCGGCGACCAGGGCACGCTCGTCGCCGCCGACGACGCTGAGCATCCGGGGCGTGTCGTGGGAGCCGAGCATGGTGACGTTCTGGAGCGTCTGCTGCCACGGCACGGCGGCCGAGAACCGGCGCATCGCCGCCACCACGTCGGCCGTCGGCTTGCGCGGCACGGGCACCGGCATCCCGAGGAACCCGTACGGCGAGGCCGGGGCGGCCAGCCACTCCCAGACCGGGCGGGTGAAGGCCGCGTAGTCCATGACCGCGTCCCAGCCCCCGGCGCCGGTGGTGACGTCGTCGGAGGTGTCGTGGAAGTGCTCCGCGAGCAGGAACGAGCCGGGCCGGACCTCGTCCATCGTCCGGCGGACCAGGCGGGCGACCTCGTGGTTGTGGTCGTCGCCCGCCTTGCGGCCGGTCATGTTGGCCACGTCGATCCGCCAGCCGTCCAGCCCGTCGGGACCCTCCAGCCAGCGCGCGACGACGCTGCCCGGGCCGTCCACCATGCGGCGGCGCAGGGCCGTCGGAGCCGTAGTCGAGCTTGGGCAGGCTGGGCACCCCGAACCACGACTCGTAGCCGTCGGGGTGCTCGGTGAAGTAGTAGAAGCCCGCCTCCTCCGACCCGGCGTCGGCCCGGGCCGCGCGGAACCAGTCGTGGCCGGCCCCGGTGTGGTTCGTCGTGAGGTCGCCGATGACCCGGATCCCGGCCCGGTGCGCCGCCGCGACGAGCGAGGCGAGGGCCGCGTCGCCGCCGAGCAGCGGGTCGACCTCGTCGAAGCTCGACGCGTCGTAGCGGTGGTTGCTGCGGGCGGGGAACACGGGCGTGAGGTAGAGCACGTCGACGCCCAGGTCGACGAGGTACGGCAGGCGCTCCTCGATCCCGGCCAGGTCCCCGCCGAACAGCTGGCGCGGGGTGGACGGGCCCTCGTGGACGACCTCGTCGTCCCAGGCCGCCGGCTCGGCCCAGGAGGGCAGCGGGCCGTGGTCCGTGCCGGAGCGTGCGAACCGGTCGGGGACGACCTGGTAGACCACGCCGTCCACGGCCCAGCCCGGGGCGGGAGGGTAGGTGCTGACCACGTGGTCGGCCGCGTCGGTGACGTCGTGGGTGTGCACGCCCGGCGGCGTCGGCCCAGCGGTAGCCGTGCGGGGCGTCCGGGCCGTCGTCGAGCAGCCACCGGTAGCGGGTGAGCCGGTTGCGCACGGGCAGGTCGGCGGCGAACCAGACGTCGTGCTCGTCGGTGCGCACCGCCCGGGCCGGGGCGTAGGACGGCTCGCCGTCGTGGACGTGGCGCAGGTGCACCGCCCGCAGGCCGGTCTCCCCCGTGCCGTCGTGCGGGACCCGCAGGTGCACGGTGACGGTGCTGCCGAGCACCGCGCCGAGCACGGGGCCGTGCACCGCGGAGCCGTCGTGGTGCGGCTCGGTCCACAGCGGGGCCGGCCGCCGGGCCGGTCCCGCCGTCACTTGACGGAGCCGGCCGTCAGACCGGAGACGACGTACTTCTGCAGCCAGAGGAACAGCAGCACGGGCGGGATCGTGCCGAGCAGCGCGCCGGCGGCGAAGAAGCCCCAGTTGGCGTTGAGGGAGTCGCTGACCAGCCGGAACAGCCCGACCGCGAGCGTCTGGTCCTCGGGCTGGGTGAGGACGATGCTCGCGACGAGGAACTCGTTGAGCGTGGTGATGAAGGCCAGCAGCACGACCACCGCCAGGACCGGGGCCGACAGCGGCAGGATCATGGTGAAGAAGACCCGGGCGTGGCCGGCGCCGTCCACCTTCATCGCCTCGTCGAGCTCCTTGGGCACGGTGTCGAAGAAGCCCTTGATGAGGAACGTGCTCACCCCCAGCGCGCCGCCCATGTACACGAACACCAGGCCGAGCGAGGAGCCGAGACCCAGGGCGGGGAAGAGGTTCCCGACCTGGAAGACGAGCAGGAAGATCGCGATCGCCGCGAGGATCTGCGGGAACATCTGGATGAGCAGCAGCCCCAGCAGACCCACCCGGCGCCCGGCGAAGCGGAAGCGGCTGAAGGCGTAGGCGGACAGGCAGGCCACGAGCACCTGCAGGACCGCGGTGGTCACCGAGACGACCATGGTGTTGAGGTACCAGCTGGGGTACGGGTAGACGGGGGTGGAGAACAGCGCCCGGTAGTTGTCCAGGCTGATCTGGCTGAACAGCGAGTTGCTCGCGGTCAGCGTGCCCAGCGGGTTGAGCGACGCGCTGACGACGAAGACGATCGGGAACAGCGCGAACACGAGGACGGCGACGCCGACCAGGTGGCGCCAGCCGGTGTCGGCGAACCAGGCCCCGAGCCCCTGGCGGGGGCGTCGGGCGGCCGGGCGCGCCGGGCGCCCGGTGGTGGCTGCGGTGGTGGTGGTGGCCATGTCGTCCAGCCCCTCAGTTGATGTCTTCGAGCGCACGGGTCTGGCGGAAGCTGATCGCCGACACGGCGGCGACCACGAAGAAGATGAGCACCGACAGCGCGCAGGCGAAGCCCCACTGCTGGCCCCCGCCGGACTCGAAGCCCAGCGTGTAGACGACGTGGATGAGCAGGTCGGTGGAGCCGACGCTGATCGAGGCCTCGGGGATGTTGGGGCCGCCGCCGGTGACGAAGTAGATGAGCGAGAAGTTGTTGAAGTTGAAGGCGAAGCTCGCGATGAGCAGCGGCGCGACGCTCACCATGAGCAGCGGCAGGATGATCGAGCGGAAGATCCGGAACCCCGACGCCCCGTCCATCCGCGCGGCCTCCTTGACGTCGCCCGGGATGGACTGCAGCGCCCCGGTGCAGACGAGGAACATGTAGGGGAAGCCGAGCCACAGGTTGACCACGAGCACGCTGAGCTTGGCCAGCCACGGGTCGGTGAGCCACGGGACGTCCGCGCCGCCGAGCAGCACCTGGTTGACGAAGCCGAAGCTGGGGTTGAGGAAGCCGGCCCACAGCAGCATGGACATGAAGCTGGGGGCGGCGTACGGGAGGATCAGCAGCGAGCGGTACAGCTTGCGCCCGCGCATCCGCGGGTGGTCGAAGACGAGCGCGAGCAGCACCCCGAGCAGGAACGTCGAGACCACCGACAGCAGGGCGAACGCGAACGACCACAGGGTCACCGAGGCGAGCGGCCCGGCGAGACGGTCGTCGGTGAACACCCGCCGGTAGTTGTCGCCGCCCACGCCCACGCGCCAGCCGGGGGTGAGCTCGCGCCCGTCGTCGCTGACGTAGAAGCCGCGCTCGGGGTCGACGGTGTAGACGGCGCCGTCGCGGCTGTCGGTGAGGGTGTCCGCGGCCTCGTCCCACGTGATGAGGGGCCGGTTGACGTAGGCCGTGCGCCCGTCCTGGGTGCGCAGGCTGCCGGCGTCGGGGTCGTCGTCGGTGGACAGCGGCACCCGGAAGCCGATGACGGCCTGCTGCCGGTCGGCGAGGTCGCCGAGAGACAGCGACTGCCAGCCGTCGAGCCCGGTGGCGAGACCGTCCTCGGTGGTCACCGTGTCCTCGTCGACCTCCTGCACGCCCTCGGCCGTGCCCAGGCTGACCTCGCCGTCGGGGTCGGTGAGCAGGAACGCGAGCTCCTCCTGCGGGGCGTCGTCGGCACCGCCCTCGGCGTCGGCCCCGGCCTCGGCGCCCGCGTCCGCGGGGGCCTCGCCGTCCTCGCCGGCGACCGGGGCCGGCTGCCCCTCGCGGGCCAGGACGGTCACGGCGTAGGCGGGGCTGTCGGGGACCCGCTGCTCGGAGACCGCGAGGATCTGGGTGCGGGCCTGCCCCTGGTTGATCGTGTGCGCGTCGCCGAAGTTCGTGAAGCTGATGAAGGCCGTGTAGCCGACCACGAAGACCTGGAAGACGAGCAGGAAGAACAGGCCCGGGAACAGGTACTTCGCGGGCACGAACCGGCCGGTGGCGTAGACCACGTCCGCGGCGACCAGGGCCACGACGAGGAAGGCGAAGAAGCCCCACTCGCGGGCCCCGAGCGCGACGAGGACCGCGAAGACCCCGACGGCGTTGAGCACCGCCATGAACGCGACCTTGAGCAGCAGCCCGGTGAGGAAGCCGGGGCGGCGGGGCGGGCGGGAGCCGGGCGTGGGGGCGCCGCCGGGCGGGGGGGCCGCGGGCGGGTCGCCGGCGGTACGGGCGGGCGTCAGGGTGCCGGACAACACGGCCTCCGCTTCGTCGAGGGGGTGCGTGGTCGGGGGGAGGTGGGCGGCCGAACAGGGTCAGGGTGCTGGTGCGTGCGGGGTGTGCTGGAGCTGCCTGGGACCCCTGGGGCCGGGAGGGTCGCTCCCGGCCCCGGGGGTGGTCAGGCGGTGCGGTGCAGCCAGGGCCGGTCAGGAACCGGCGATGGCCTCACGGATGCGCGTGGCGGCGTCGGTGACGAGCGTGGCCGGGTCGCCCTGGCCGAGCATGATGTCGCGCTGCGCGTTGCCGTAGTCGCCCCAGACGGAGTCCATGGCGGGGATGTTCGGCAGGGGCTGGCCCTCGGCGCCGTAGGCGCCGAAGCCGGCGATGACCGGGTCGCTGGCCACCTCCTCGTAGACCGCCGTGTTGGCCGGGGGACGCTGGCCGCCCTCGTAGAGCGCGCGGGCGGTGTCCTCGGTGCCGAGGTAGTTCACGACGAAGTCGTTGGCCACGATCGGGTTCTCGGCGTAGGCGGAGACCATGAAGCCCTGGACGCCCACGAAGGGCTGGCTGGGCTGGCCGCCCGCGGACGGGATGGCCTCGACGGAGAAGTTGACGCCGCCGTCGGTGAAGGCCTGCAGGTTCCACGGACCGGTGATGGCGTACGGCGCCCGGCCGGTCGCGAAGGCCTCGGTGGCCAGGTCGAAGGTGAGGTCGGGGTTGAGGTACCCGGCCTCGGTCCACTCGGCCAGCTTGTTGGCGAAGGCGATGCCGCCCTCGTTGTCGATCTGCAGGTCGTCGGCGTTGTAGGAGCCGTCGGCGTTCTGGCCGAAGATCTGCGAGCCGAAGGACGTCTGGATCGGGTAGAAGTGGAAGACGTCGCCCGCGTCGCCGACCTGCAGCGCGAGGGGGAGGTCGGCCTCGCCGGCGTCGACGAGGGCCTTGCCCTCGGCGAGCATCGACTCGAAGTCCGCCGGCGCCTCGGGAGCGAGGTCCGTGTTGCGGAACAGGGCGATGTTCTCCACCGCGTAGGGCAGGCCGTACGTGGTGCCCTCGTAGGTCATGGCCTCGACCGCGACGGGCTGGAAGGTGCTGGCGGTGTCGCCGAGCTCCAGCGGGGCGACCGCGCCGTTGGTGACGAGCTGGCCCAGCCAGTCGTGGGCGCCGATGATGATGTCGGGGCCCTCGCCGACCGGCCCGCGGGAGATGAGGTTCTCGCGGATCGTGCCGAAGTCGAGCTGCTGGACGGCGACGGTGAGGTCGTTCTCCTCGCCGAAGGCGTCGCCGATCTCCTGCACCACGGGGGCGCGGGTCTCGTCGGTCCAGATGACGAGGTCGGCGTCGGCGCGCTCGATCGGCGCCTCGCTCCCCTCGGCGGACGGCTCGGGGGCCGCCTCGGCGGACTCCTCGGTGCTGGGCTCGGGAGCCGCGGCGCCCTCGTCGGCGGGGTCGGCGTCGCCGCTGCCGCACGCGGTGGCCATGAGGGCGAGGCCGGCGACCATCGCCACGACCGGGATGCGTCGTCGCATCGGGGGTTCTCCTGTCTGTCGGCCCGCCCGTCGGTCGAGCGGCTCGGGGGCAACGTAGCAAGCCGTTCCGCAAGATCGGAAGACCTTGCGTGATTCTTGTGGCGTTGTTACCGACTCTTGACCTCACGCAGGGACGCACCGGCGGGATTCCTTGCGCACGCCGTTGCGCGGGTGCCACGCTCCCACCATGACCACCCTCGACGTGATCGCGGCCGAGGTGGGGGTGAGCCCCGCCACCGTCAGCCGTGCCCTCCGGGGGAAGAACGGCGTGAGCGACGCCGTGCGGCAGCGGGTGCTGGCCGCCGCCGAGGCCGCCGGCTACGTGGCGAGCAAGCGGAGCACCGGCATCGACACCGACGTCGTGGGCCTGGTGGTCCCCGAGCTCGACAACCCCGTCTTCCCCTCCTTCGTGCAGCGGATGCAGACCCTGCTCGTCCAGCAGGGGTACACGCCGCTGGTCGGGTCGCAGTTCACGCCGGGCGTCAGCGAGGACGAGTGGGTCGAGCTCATGCTCGGCCGCTCGATGGCCGGGCTGGTCGTCGTGTCCGGCATGCACGCCGACACCACCGCCCCGCCGGACCGCTACCTGCGCCTGCGCCGGCTCGGGGTGCCCCTCGTGCTCGTCAACGGCTTCGTGCCGGACCTCGACGCGACGTTCATCGCCGTGGACGACGCGAGCGCCGTGGAGATGGCCGTGCAGCACCTGGGCACGCTCGGCCACCGCCGCATCGGCCTGGCGGTCGGGCCCGAGCGCTACACGCCGGTCGTGCGCAAGGTCGAGGCCGTGCGGCGCCTGGTCGCGGCCCGCCCCGCCGACGAGGGCTGGAGCGCGGTGGTCGAGCACTCGCTGTTCACGATCGAGGGCGGCCAGGCCACCGGCCGCCGGCTCATCGAGGCCGGGGCGACCGGGATCGTGTGCGCCTCGGACCCGATGGCGCTGGGCGTCATCCGGGCCGCCCGGGCCATGGGCCTGTCGATCCCCCGCGACGTGTCGGTGATCGGCTTCGACGACTCCCCCGTCAACGCGTTCATGGACCCGCCGCTCACCTCGCTGCGCCAGCCGGTCGGCGACATGGCCTCGGTGGCCATCACGGCGCTGGTCGAGCAGCTTCGGACCGGCCAGCACCCGACCACGGAGTACCTGTTCGCCCCCGAGCTCATCGTGCGCGGCACCACCGGGCCGGTCCGCCCCCGCTGAGACGGCCCGCCGAGCCGGTCGCGCTCAGAGCAGGGCGGCGGCCCGCGCGGCGTCGGTGACGGCCGCCGACAGCGCCCGGGCGCGGGTGCGGTCGACGAGGACCTGGACGACCTCGCTGCCGCCGTCCCAGCCGGCGAGCGCGCCGGCGAGCTGGGCCTCGGTCCGGACCAGGCGGTGGGCGACGCCGTGCGCGGCGCACAGGGCGGCCAGGTCGACGTCGTGGGGCGTGGCGAAGAAGCGCTCGTGGACGGCCGCGAACCGCTCCTCGCCGTGCTCGAGCAGGCCGAAGATGCTGCCGCCCCCGTCGTCGGCGACGACCACCTGCACGGGCGGGCGCTCCTCGGTGGGGCCGACGAGCATCCCGTTGCTGTCGTGGAGGAACGCCAGGTCGCCCACGAGGGCCCGCACCGGCGTGGCGCGGCCGAGGGCGATTCCGGAGGCGGTGGAGAGGGACCCGTCGATCCCCGACAGCCCCCGCGAGACGTGCACCGGCGGCTGCGGGGCGGAGTGGTCCATGACGAGGTCCAGGTCCCGGACGACGCTGCTGGCCGCCACGAACAGGTTCGGCCCGTCCGGCGGCAGCGCCGCGTGGGCCTGGGCGACCGCCCGGGCGACGTGCAGACCGGTGAGGCCGCCCCACCCGTCGAGCACCACGTCGACGGCCTGGCGCGCGCGACGGCCGGCGAGCAGCCACCGCTCGAGCCACTCCAGGTCGCCGGCCCGCGCCATGCCGGCCATGACGCTGCCCACGCGACGGTGGGGACGGTCCGGCCCCGCCTGGCCGGGCAGGGCCACGTGGACCACGTCGACGTCGGCGCGGGCGAGGAGACGGGTGACCTGGCGGCTGAGGGTCGGTCGCCCGAAGACCACGACACGCTCCACGTCGCCCCCGAGCCCGGGCAGGTCGAGGAGGTGGCGGTACGCCATGACCGCCGCGGTCGTGGGCCCCGCGCCCGACCCGGGCTCGGCCAGGACCGGGTAGGCGCTCGGGTCGGCGAGGTACGCCGCCTCCTGCCCCCCGTCCCCCGCGACGACGACCGTGCGCCGGCGCGACCACATGAGGAGCTCGCCCCCCGGCGTGCCCGGCACCGGGGACGGGGTCAGCTCGTCGCGCTCGTCCTCCGGGTCCTCGGGCTCCGGGAGGTCGAGGTCGGTCCCTGCGGGCGGGTCGTCGGGCAGGCCTCGGAGCGCGAGGTCGTCCGCCTCCCAGAGGATCGCCTCGGCCTCCGCCGCGACGTCGTCCCCCGCCACCACCTCGACGTCGCCGAGGTCGCGGGCGGCCGGCTCCCAGCCGAGGTCGTCCGGCACCAACGGGTCGTCGAAGCCCAGGTTGAGGTGCACGGGGCCGCGCGCCCCGTCCCGGGCCCCGTCCCCGTCGACGCCCTCGGCGCGCAGGACCAGCCCCTGGACGACCTCCGACCACGGTTCGTCCTGGCTCGACTGCAGGTCGACGGAGGCCAGGGCGGCGGCCGAGAAGGCGCCCGCCTGCAACGGGGTGGTCTGGTTGGCCCAGGTGCCGCGCAGCCGCGCCGGACGGTCGGCGGTGAGGACGAGCAGGGGGACGAGGTCGTGCCGGGCCTCCCACACCGCGGGCAGGAGGTTGGCCACCGCGGTCCCCGAGGTCGTCACCACGGCAGCGGTGCTCGTCCCCTTGCCGACGCCCAGGGCGGTGAACGCGGCCGAGCGCTCGTCGATGCGGACGTGGACGCTGAGCAGCCCGGCCTGCTCCGCCGCGTGCAGGGCGTAGGCCAGCGGCGCCGAGCGGGACCCCGGGCAGAGGACGACGTGCTCCACGCCCGCGTCGACGAGGCCCTGGACGACCCCGCGGGCCACCACGGTGGACCGGTTCTCGCTCACCCGTCGATCATGCCCGCCGCGCGGGGGTCGGCCTGCAGCAGGGCGTGGCAGCGGGCCAGCCGCTCGCGCCACCACCGCTGCCGGGCGGGCGGCGCCGCGTGCCGGGTCAGCAGGACCTCGGAGGGGACCACCGGGCCGACCGGCACGTGCCCGGCCACGGGCAGCAGCGGCCGTCCGGTGACGTCCGCCGCGAGCAGCGCGGCGGTGCCGAGCCCGGCGGCCTGGGCCGGCCCGGGCAGCGCGGCCGCGGCGACCACCCCGGCCGCGAGCCCGACGGAGGTGTCCAGGGCCGAGCTCACGGTCACGTCGACCCCGTGGCGCTCCCGCAGCACGCCGGCGACCTCGAGCAGCCGGCGCACCCCGCCCAGGGGGGCCACCTTCACCACGACCACGTCGGCGGCCCCGGCCAGCGCGACGGCCAACGGGTCCTCGGCCCGGCGGACGGACTCGTCGGCCGCGACCCGGACCTCGAGGCCGGCGGCGGCCAGCCGGGCCCGCAGCCGGGCCAGGTCGTCCACGGCGGCCACGGGCTGCTCGGCGTAGTCCAGCGCCGGCCCGAGCACCCCGGCCAGGGCCCCGAGGGCGGCGAGCGCCTGCTCCAGGTCCCAGGCGCCGTTGGCGTCCACCCGCACCCGCCCGCCCGGGCCCAGCAGGTCACGGACGGCGGCCACGCGGTCGAGGTCGTCGGCGAGGGCCTGGCCGCGCTCGGCGACCTTGACCTTGGCCGTGCGGCAGCCGGGGAAGCCGCCCGAGCACGCCGGCGACCTCGCCCGCCGGCACCGCGGGGACGGTCGCGTTCACCTCGACGGAGACCCGCAGCGGGTCCGGGGCCCCCTCGTGCGCGGCCTCCAGGGCGGCCGCGAGCCAGCGGGCGGACTCGTGGTCGTCGTACTCCGCGAAGGGCGAGAACTCCCCCCACCCGGCGGGGCCCCGCAGCAGCAGCGCCTCGCGCTCGACGACGCCACGGAACCGGGTCCGCAGGGGCAGGACCACGACGTGGACCTGCTCGGGCGCCGGCAGGGCGGGGGTGGTCACGGCGGCCAGTCTGGCCGCCCGGCCCGGACCGCACCCGCCGGGCCGCCCGGCCGTGAGGTGGCCGGCCCCCTGGTCACCGGGCCGCCGCCTACGCTCGGCCCGTGCCCGCCCTGGCGAACGTCTCCGACACCTTCGACCCGGCCGCCTGGCGCGAGGTCGACCCCGCCGAGCTGGGGCGCGAGCGTCTCACCGACGTGACCTATCACCGCTGCGTGCTGCCGGGGCCGGTGTCCGGGACGGTCCGGGTGGCCTTCGACCGGCCCGAGGTGCGCAACGCCTTCCGCCCGCACACCGTCGACGAGCTGTACGCCGTGCTCGACCACGCCCGGCGCAGCGCCGACGTCGGGTGCGTGCTGCTCACCGGCAACGGCCCGAGCGCGAAGGACGGCGGCTGGGCGTTCTGCTCCGGCGGCGACCAGCGGATCCGGGGCCGGACCGGGTACCAGTACGCGGACGGCGACACCGCGGACACCGTCGACGCCCGGCGCACCGCCGCCGAGGGCGGCCGGCTGCACGTCCTGGAGGTCCAGCGCCTCATCAGGACCATGCCCAAGGTCGTCGTGGCCGTCGTCGGCGGCTGGGCGGCGGGCGGCGGGCACTCCCTGCACGTGGTCTGCGACCTCACCGTGGCCAGCCGCCAGCACGCCCGCTTCAAGCAGACCGACGCCGACGTGGGCTCCTTCGACGCGGGCTACGGCTCGGCCTACCTGGCCAAGATGGTCGGGCAGAAGAACGCCCGCGAGATCTTCTTCCTGGGCCGCGCCTACGACGCGGAGCAGATGCAGCGGATGGGCGCCGTCAACGTCGTCGCCGACCACGCCGAGCTGGAGGCCGAGGCCCTGCAGGTCGCGCGCGAGGTCAACGGCAAGTCACCGACGGCCCAGCGGATGCTGAAGTTCGCGCTCAACCTCACCGACGACGGCCTCATGGGCCAGCAGGTCTTCGCCGGGGAGGCGACGCGGCTGGCGTACATGACCGACGAGGCCGTCGAGGGCCGCGACGCGTTCCTCGGCAAGCGCGAGCCGGACTGGTCGCCGTACCCCTGGTACTACTGACGTGACCCCTGGCGCTGCTGACGTGACCCCTGGCGCTGCTGACGTGACGCCTGGTGCTGCTGGCAGGCCGAGCCGGACCGGCCCGACGTCGTGGACCGGCCCGACGTCGTGGACCGCGAGGCCGCCCGCGTGCTGCTGCTCGACGGTGCCTCCCGCGTGCTGCTGTTCCACGGCTGCGACCCCGCGCACCCGCAGGACGGGACGTGGTGGTTCACGCCCGGGGGCGGGGCCGAGGAGGCCGAGACCCCCGAGCAGACCGCACGGCGGGAGCTGTGGGAGGAGACCGGCCTGCAGGTCGGCCCGCTCGAGGGCCCGGTCGCCGAGCGCACGACGGAGTTCGACTTCGACGGCGTCGCCTACCGGCAGCACGAGCACTACTTCGTCGCGAGGCTGGGCCAGGCCGACGTGGTCACCAGCCCCGCCGCGCAGACCGAGCTGGAGACCCGCGCCGTCCTCGGGTGGCGCTGGTGGGCCGAGCCGGACCTGGCTGCCACCGACGACGTGGTGCACCCGGGGTGGCTGTCGGCCTGGCTGACCGCGGAGGTCCGCGGACGCACCGCCTGAGGGCCCCGTGCCCTGTCGTGGGCGTCGGTCACGGCCGCGCGCACCGTTCCGTTACACACGTGTTGACGAACCGTTACCCCTGAGAGGGGTCCCCGGTTCGTGCCGGCCCGTGGAGGTTCCTACCCTGAGGACGTGGAACTCGTGCTGGCCGCCGCGGCCGTCGTCGTCGCCGTCGTGGCGTGGACGGCCTGGGAGCACACGATGGTCTCCCGGCTGGCGCGGGACACCCGCCCGCTGTCCCGGCGCAACGCCGCGGTGGCCGGCGCCCACCGGCTCACGGTGGTCGGCCAGCTCGGCCTGGTGGCGGTCGCCGTGGTCCTCGCCGGCCTGGTCGGCGTGCCGCTGTGGTTCCCGGCCGCCGTGGCCTCCCCCGTCGCCGGGGCGGTGCTGACCGCCCTGCTCGTCCTGGGCGCCGCGGCCGTCGTCGTGTGGGCCGCCCGTCGCGGGCACCGGCCGCAGGACCGCCGCGCCATGGCCGCCGTGGTCGCCACCGCCTTCGCGACCGAGGTGCTGCTGCGCGGCTTCGCGCTCGGGGTGCTCGACGCCTCCGGCTGGCCCGTCACCGCCGCGGTGCTCGTCACCGCCCTGGCCACGGGGCTGCTCCAGGCCTCGCGCGCCCGAGCGGGCAGCCGCGCCTTCGGCTTCGTGCTGGCCACGCTGCTCGGCTTCGTCCTCGGCCTCGTCGTGCTGCTCACCGGCAGCGTCCTCGCGGCCGCGGCCGTCCACGTGGCCGTGGCCGCCCTCGGTCTGGGTCGCTCGTTCCCGCCGCGCGACCACGCCCCCGGGTGCATGTGCGGCCACGACCACGGAGCCGCCGGCGCCCACCCGGCGACCACGACCGGCACCGCGCCGGCCACGACCCCCTCCCCGGCCGGCGGTGCCGCCACCACGACCTCCTACGCGACCGGCGCGGGGGCCGGGACCACGGAGGCGACGGCCGGCGGGACCGTCCCCGGGCACGACCACGCCCCGCACGCCGCGTGCGGCAGCACGTGCGACCACGCAGGCTCCAGCGCCTGCGCGGTGTGCCCGCTGTCGACCGCCCGCGTCTGAGCCGCCGTCCGTGAGCGTCGGCCCGCGCAGCCCGGCGTGACCGGCCGCCCCGTCCTCCCGGTCCCCGTCGCCGGGGCCGACGGGCTCGGGATGCTCGACGCGCTGCGCACGGCCCTGTCCGGTGCGGGTCCCGCCCTGGCGCCCCATCCCGTCGGCAGCCGGCCGGACCCCGCCGCGTGGGCGCCGCTGCGCGCCGACGAGGACGCCGACGACGACCCGGTGGCGGCGGTGGTGTCCACCACGGGCTCCACCGGTCGCGCCAAGCACGTCCTCCTGCCCGCCGCGGCCCTGCTCGCCTCGGCGGCCGCGACCCACGACGCCCTGGGCGGGGCGGGGACCTGGCTGCTCCCGGTGCCTGCGCACACCGTCGCGGGCGTCCAGGTGCTCGTGCGGTCGCTCGTGGCCGGCACCCGGCCCGCCGTCCTCGACCTGGCGGGCGGCTTCGACCCGGTGCGCTTCGCCGCCGCCGCCGAGGGGCTCGCGGTCCGGGCCCGGGGCCGCCGCTACACCTCGCTCGTGCCCGCACAGCTCGACCTGCTGCTGGAGGCCGGCGGCTCCGCCCCGGAGGTGCTGGACGCCCTGGCCGGCTTCGACGCCGTCCTCGTGGGCGGCGCGGCCCTGCCCGAGGCCCTGCGCCGCCGGGCCGCCGAGGCCGGGGTCCGTGCGGTGGCCACCTACGGCATGACCGAGACCTGCGGCGGCTGCGTGTACGACGGTGTCCCGCTGCCCGGGGTGCGCGTCCAGGTCGTGCCGCTGCCCGGCACAGGACCGGACGCGGCCGACGACGACGACGGCGCCGGCCGGGTGCTGCTCGGCGGTCCCGTGGTCGCCCGGGGCTACCGGGGGCCCGCGGCGACCGGCGGTGCGCCGGGCGACGGCCTGCTCGGGGGTGCGGGGCCGGACGGTGCGCCCGGGGAGGGCTTCGCGGTCGAGGCAGGGGTGCGGTGGTTCCGCACGGCGGACAGGGGGCGGCTGGAGGACGGGGTCCTGCGCCTGGCGGGACGCACGGACGACGTCGTCGTGTCGGGCGGCACCAACGTGGCCCTGGACGCCGTCGACCGGGTCGTCCGGTCCGTGGCGGGGGTGAGGGACTGCCTGGTGGTCGGGGTCCCGTCGGCCCGCTGGGGCACCGTGGTCGGCGCGCTGCTGGTCGACGGGCCGGGCCCGGCCGACGACGACGCCGTCCGCGCGGCCGTCCGGGGCGCGCTCGGCGCGGCCGCGGTCCCCCGGCTGCTGGACCACGTGGACCGGCTCCCGCTCACCGGTGTCGGCAAGCCCGACCGGGCGACGGCGGTCGCCCGTCTGCTCCCCGCGGGCGCGGGCACGTCCGGGCTGCGCGATCATGGGGTGCCATCCCCGACGGAGGAGACGACGTGAGAAGCCTGGTCCCGGCCCTGCTCGTGCTGGCCTTCACGGTCTACTGCGTCGTGGACGTGGTGCGCAGCGAGAGCGAGGACGTCCGCGGGCTGCCCAAGCCGCTGTGGGTGCTGCTGTGCCTGCTGTTCCCGCTGGCCGGCGGCGTCGCCTGGCTCGTGGCCGGACGCCCCCGCGCCACCGCCCTGCCCGGCAGCGACCGGCTCCGCCGCCCCCGCCCGTCGGTCCTGGGCCCCGACGACGACCCCGACTTCCTGCGGACGATCGACCGTCCCGCCCCCGTCCCGCCCGCCGGGCCCCTCGACGGCCCGCCCCCTGGACCCGGACCGTCCGCCGCCGGCCGGTCGCCGAGACGCCCGACCGGCGACCGGACGGCACGCGCGACGCGACAGACGGGACCGGGACGCGACAGACGCGACAGACGCGACAGACGGGACGGACCGGACGGACGGGACGCCGAGCGAGGCCGACCACGACGGCACCGACGCGCCGGACCCGGGAGACCGCCGGCCGTGACGACGCCCGCCCAGTGGGTCGCCGGAGCGCGCCCACGCACGCTGCCCGCTGCCGTGGCGCCCGTGGCCGCGGGCACCGGCGCCGCGGTCGGGCTGGGCGGCGGCGACGTGGTCTCCGCGCTGCTCGCCCTGCTCGTGTCCCTCGCCCTGCAGGTGGCGGTCAACTACGCCAACGACTACTCCGACGGGGTCCGGGGCACCGACTCCGACCGCGTGGGACCCCTCCGGCTCGTGGGCTCGGGCGTGGCCGCCCCGCGCGCGGTGCTCGTCGCGACGGGCCTGTCGTTCCTCGTCGCGGCCGCCGCCGGCGTCGCGCTCGTCGTGCGCAGCGGCCGCTGGGAGCTGCTGGTGGTCGGGGTCCTGGCCGTCGTCGCCGCCTGGACCTACACCGGCGGCCGGCGCCCGTACGGCTACGCCGGGCTCGGCGAGGTCGCCGTGTTCGTGTTCTTCGGGCTGGTCGCGGTGCTCGGCACCACCTGGACCCAGGCCGACCGGCTGGGGCCGGGAGCCTGGGCCGGCGCGGTCGGCGTCGGGGCCACCGCGTGCGCGCTGCTCGTGGTCAACAACCTGCGCGACATCCCCACCGACACGCTGGCCGGCAAGCGGACCCTCGCCGTCCGGCTCGGCGACCGCCGCACGCGACGGCTGTTCGTGGCCCTCCTGGCGGTGCCCGTCCTCTGCGTCGCGGTCGCCGTCGTGGCGACGCCCTGGGCGCTGCTCGCCCTGCCCGCGGCGGCGCTCGGGCTGCGGCCGGCACGCGTGGTCCTGGGCGGGGCGACGGGCCGGGGGCTGGTGCCCGCGCTCGGGGCGACCGGCGCCTACGGCCTGGCCTTCGGCCTGCTGCTCGGTCTCGGGCTCGCGCTCGGCCGCTGAGGCCGTCGAGGCCGTCGAGGCCGCCGAGCCGCCGCGCCGCGAGCCCGTCGAGCCGCCGGGTCGCGGGTCAGCGGCGGCGGCCGACCGGGTCGAACGCCTCGGGCCGGCCGCTCCACAGCCACAGCAGCGGACCCACCACGGGCAGGAAGAGCACGAGCAGCACCCACGCCGCGAACGGGAGCCCCCGCACGTGGGCCGGCGAGGTCCGCATGCAGTCCACGAGCGCGTACACGTGCAGCCCGAGCACCGCGAGGACCAGCAGCAGCCGCAGCATGGCTCCAGGGTAGGTCGGGCGCCCGTGACGTCGCCCGCCCGGCACGCGCCTACCCTGGACCCATGCGTCCGGTCGCCGTCTACTCCGCCCTGCGGGTGGGCCTGTTCCTGGCCGTCCTGCTCGTGCTGCGGGTGCTCGGGGTCGGCGGGGTGCTGTCGCTGGTCCTCGCCGTCGTGCTGGCCATGCTGCTCTCGTTCCTCGTCCTGCGCCGCCAGCGCGACTCCGTCACCCGGGCCCTCATGGCCCGCCAGCAGGCCCGCTCGGCCGGCCCCGCCCGCCGCCGCCGGACCCTGCGCGAGCGGCTGGCCGAGGACGCCGCCGCCGAGGACGCCGCCACGGAGGACGCCTCCCGGGCCCGCGAGGTCCCGGGCGCGGGCGGGGGGACGGCCCGGTGAGCGCCCCCGACGACCTGCGGCGCGCGGACAGCTTCTACGCCCAGGTGGGCGGCGAGGACACCTTCCGCCGCCTCGTCAGCGCCTTCTACCGCGGCGTCGCCTCCGACGAGCCGCTGCGGGCGCTCTACCCGGAGGAGGACCTCACCGCGGCCGAGGACCGCCTGCGGATGTTCCTCGAGCAGTACTGGGGCGGGCCCACGACCTACGGCGACACCCGGGGGCACCCCCGGCTGCGGATGCGCCACGCCCCGTTCCACGTGGACAGCGACGCCCGGGACCGCTGGCTGCGGCACATGCGGGACGCGGTCAGCTCCCTGGACCTCGCCCCGATGCACGAGGCGGTGCTCTGGGACTATCTCGAGCGCGCCGCGCACAGCCTCGTCAACCGCCCGGGCTGAGGTCCCGGCGGGCGGTCGCGGGCCCACCACCAGCCGTGATGACAGCGCTTACATCGGTGTGCCAGCCTTGTCGCCCGTGACTGAGTGGTGGCGTGACGCCGTTGTGTACCAGGTGTACCCCAGGTCCTTCGCGGACTCCGACGGGGACGGGATCGGCGACCTGCCGGGGATCACGTCGAGGCTGCCGAAGCTCGCCGAGCTGGGCGTGGACGCCGTGTGGCTGTCCCCCTTCTACCCCTCGCCCCAGCACGACGCGGGCTACGACGTCAGCGACTACCGCGACGTCGAGCCGATCTTCGGGACCCTGGACGACGCCGACACCCTGATCGGCCGGGCCCACGAGCTGGGCCTGCGCGTGGTCGTCGACATCGTCCCGAACCACACCTCCAGCGAGCACCGCTGGTTCGCCGAGGCCCTCGCGGCGGCGCCGGGCAGCCACGAGCGGTCCCGCTACCACTTCCGCGACGGCGGCGGCCCCGACGGCTCGGTGCCCCCGAACAACTGGCGCTCGGTGTTCGGCGGCCCGGCCTGGACCCGGGTCCGCGAGGCCGACGGCTCCCCCGGCCAGTGGTACCTGCACATGTTCGACTCCACCCAGCCCGACGTGAACTGGGACTCCCCCGACGTCCACGAGGAGTTCGCGACCACGCTGCGCTTCTGGCTCGACCGCGGCGCCGACGGCTTCCGGATCGACGTGGCCCACGCCATGGTCAAGGAGCCGGGCCTGCCCGACTGGGACGAGGACGACAGCCCCATGGGCGGCACCGCGGAGATCACCGACGACCGCCGGCCGCCGATGTGGGACCGCGAGGAGGTCCACGAGATCTACCGGGAGTGGCGGAAGATCGTCGACTCCTACGACGGCGACCGGATGCTCGTGGCCGAGGCGTGGGTCACCCCGTACGCGCGGCTCGCGCGCTACACCCGCCCCGACGAGCTGCACCAGGCGTTCAACTTCGACCACTGCGTCGCCCCGTGGCAGGCCCCCGCCCAGCGCGAGGTCCTCACCACGTCCGTCGAGGGCTCGGCGGCCGTCGGCGCGCCCGCCACCTGGGTGCTGAGCAACCACGACATCGTCCGGCACGCCTCGCGCTTCGGGTACCCGCCCGCCTCGCGCGGCCTCGGCGGCATCGGCCCGTCCGACCCGCAGCCCGACGCGGAGCTCGGCCTGCGCCGGGCCCGCGCCGCCACCCTGCTCATGCTCGCCCTGCCCGGCTCCGCGTACCTGTACCAGGGCGAGGAGCTCGGCCTGCCCGAGCACACCACGCTGCCCGGCGACGTGCGCCAGGACCCGGCGTGGTTCCGCACGAACGAGGAGGAGACCGGGCGCGACGGCTGCCGGGTCCCCGTGCCGTGGGAGGGCGACGCCCCCTCCTACGGGTTCGGCCCGTCCGGGCAGACCTGGCTGCCGCAGCCCGAGGCCTACGGCCGGCTGGCCCGCGACCGGCAGGAAGGCGTCGAGGGCTCCACGCTGGAGATGTACCGGACCGCCCTGCGCCTGCGGCGCGAGCTGGGCCTGGGCCGGGGCGACCTGGTGTGGGACGACGCCCTGTCCCCGGCCCAGACGGCCGAGCGGTCCCTCGGGCTGGTGCGCGGCGAGGTCGGCGTGCTCGTCAACTTCGACGGCCCCGTCCTCCCGCTGCCCGCGGGGGCCCAGGTGCTGCTGGCGTCGGGGCCGCTGGACGAGGACGGTGCGGTGCCCTCGGACACCACCGTCTGGTTCCGCCGGGCCTGAGCCTCAGCGGGCGCCGCGGCGGAACTGCACCGGCGGGCCGGACAGCCCCTCGAGGAAGGTCCGCTCGTCCGGGGTGATCCGTCGCGGCGCCGCCGCGGAGAAGCTGTACATCACCATGGTCGAGGCGGAGCGGGCGTGCACGGTGCGCGCCCCCTCCGCGTCGGCGGTGGCCACCTCGTAGCCGAGGTCGAACCCCGCCCCGCCGACGCGGGTGATCCAGACGTCGACGAGGACGCCGCCGTTGGTGTAGGTGAGGGGGACGAGGTACTCCACCTCGTGCCGCACGACGAGGGTCCCGGTGTCCGGGCGGGCCTTGACCAGGGCGAGCGCCTCGATCCGGGCCTGCTCCGTGTAGCGGAAGAACTCGGTGTTGTTGACGTGGCCGTAGGCGTCCATGTCGGACCAGCGCATGGCGACGGGGACGGTGACGACGGGCACGGCCCGATCCTGGCAGGCGGCCCGCCTCACCGGTACCGGACGACGCATGCCGGGCGGTCGCCTCGGGTACCCCTCGCGCATGACGGAGAACACCGACCACCCGACCGGGTCGCAGGACGACCCGGGCCGGTCCACGGCGACCGAGGAGGCCGCCAGCGGCTACGACGCGGCCTCCGACCCCGACGCCGACCCGGAGATGATGAACCCGCGCGACCTCACCGGGGAGGGCTCCGGCGAGACCGACCCCGACCGCGACCCCGACAGCCTCAACCCCCGGGGTGACGCATGACCGAGACCGGTGACATGGACCCCGTGGACCTCGACGCCGTCGCCTCGCTCGAGCCGGACGAGGTCGACTTCGACCAGGACCTCGCCTTCAGCCAGGCCGGCGAGGACGAGATCATGGAGCAGAGCTACGTCCCCAACGACCGGCCGGTGTTCGCGGGGCACCACGGCGAGACCGCCGCGGAGCAGGCCGAGGGCCCCAGCCTGGACGAGCGGCTGGACGCCGAGGTGCCCGACGTCGGCATGGAGCGGCCCGGCGACGAGCTCCTCCCGGAGCAGCAGCCCCTCGACGACGCGCTCGGGGAGGACATCGCCGCCGAGGACCTCGTCGTCACCGACGACCCGGACGCAGACGAGGTCGGCGACTTCCGCGCCGGCCGGCTCGTCGAGCCCGACGAGGGCGCGCACGAGGACGCCGAGAAGGACATGATCGCCACCGACGTCGGCATCGACGGCGGTGCGGCGAGCGCCGAGGAAGCCGCGGTGCACGTGGTCGAGGACCCCGGCTACTGACCCTCTCCCCCGAGGGTCCGCGAGGTCGCGCCCGGGCCGGTAGGTTCCGGGCGTGACCTCTCCTCCGTCCCCGGAGCACCTGCGCGACCAGCTCGTCGCGGACCTCCGGCTCGAGGCCACGGAGGACCCGGACCGCTTCGTCGGGCAGAACGTGCTCCAGCCGTTCGGGCGGGTGTTCGGCGGGCAGGTGCTCGGCCAGTCCCTGATGGCGGCCGGGCGCACCGTGGACCCGGAGCGGGCCCCGCACAGCCTGCACGCGTACTTCCTGCGCCCGGGCGACCCCGAGGTCCCCATCGAGTTCGCCGTCGAGCGGCTGCGGGACGGGCGCTCCTTCAGCGCCCGCCGGACCCACGCCCTGCAGCACGGCCGCCCGATCCTGTCGATGATCGCCTCCTTCCAGCTCCCGGACACCGGCGTCGACCACGCCGACCCGATGCCCGACGCCCCGCCGCCGGAGGAGGTGCCGACGACCGCCGAGGTGCTCGCGGGCATCGACCACCCGGCCGCGCGGTACTGGTCCTACGAGCGGCCCATGGACGTGCGCCACGTCGGCGGCGCCGTGTTCCTGGCCCCCTCGCAGGACACCTCCCCGGACGGCATGGTGTGGCTGCGGACCACCGCCGACCTGCCCGACGAGCCGCTCCTGCACGCCGCGGTCATGGCCTTCGCCAGCGACTACTCCGTCCTGGAGCCGGTGCTGCACCGTCACGGCATCGCCTGGTCCACGCCAGGGCTCAAGATCGCCAGCCTCGACCACGCGATGTGGTTCCACCGCCCCGCCCGTGCCGACGAGTGGCTGCTGTACAGCCACCACAGCCCGTCGGCGTCCAGCGCGCGGGGCCTGGTGCAGGGCTCGATGCACGACCGCTCGGGGCGCCTGGTCGCGACCGTGGCGCAGGAGGGCATGGTCCGCCTCACCGGGGACCGGGGTCCCCGCCCGACGCCCGGGCCCTGACGCGTGGGCCGGCTGCCGTGAGCACCGAGGAGAGCGGGGGAATCGAGGAGGGCGGCGAGCCGGCGTGCCTGCTGCCCCTCGTGTGCCCGGCGTGCGGCCGGGTGCCGGACGGGCCGCCCGGGCCGGCCTGCGCCGCCTGCGGCGCCCCCCTCGGTCCGGACGACGGCTGAGCAGCCTCGTGGGCACCTGGACGCCGGGACCGGGCGTGGTCGAGCTGCCGGACGGGCGCCGGGTGCGCGGCACCGCCCTGCGGCGGGAGCGCGGCGACGTGCCGCCGCCGGACCTCGCGGTGGTGCTCGTCGGACCACGCCCCGACGCTCTCCCGTGGCCGCACCGGTGGGTGTGCTGGCCTGACTTCGGCCTGCCCGCCTCGACCCACGACGCGGTGGCCGCGCTGGCGGAGGCCCACCGCCGTGCTGCGGAGGTCCGCGTGGAGGTCGCCTGCGACGGCGGCGTGGGGCGAACCGGGACCGCCCTGGCTCTCCTCGCCGTCATGGGCGGCGTCCCGGTCGAGGAGGCCGTCGGCTGGGTGCGGGCGCGCTACCACCCGCGGGCGGTGGAGACGCCGTGGCAACGGTGGTGGCATGCGCCGGGTGGCGAGACGACTGGACCCGAGGGGCCAGGACTAGGACAGGTGTTCGAACGACGGGTAGGCTGAGGGCATGGAGGTCGCGCTGCAGCCGTCCCTGTTCGACACCGTGGGCACCCTCGACGACGCCCGGTCCCCCCGCGCAGGCGGCTCGGGCGGAGCGTCGCCCGAGCCCGGGGCGCCGAGCCTGGGGGCGCTGGGCGCCACCGTCGAGCGCGTGACCCTGTCCGCCGGCGCCTGGGTCGACGTGCGGCCGGGATGGGTGAGCGGCTCGGCGGAGCTGTTCGCACGGCTCGTGGAGCGGGTGCCGTGGGAGGAGGAGCGGCGGGTGATGTACGACCGCGTGGTCGCCGTCCCCCGGCTGCTGTCCTGGTACGGCGAGCAGGACGCCTGGCCCGACCCGCTCCTCGCCCGGGCGCGCGACGCGCTGGACGAGCACTACGGGGCGGGCGAGCGGGAGCGGTTCGTGTCCGCCGGCCTGTGCTTCTACCGGGACGGCCGCGACGGGGTCGCCTGGCACGGGGACCGCATCGGGCGCAGCCGGCACGAGGACGTCATGGTCGGCATCCTGTCGTTCGGGGCCCCCCGGGCCCTGCTGCTGCGGCCCGTCGGCGGCGGCCCGAGCCTGCGGTACACCCTCGGCCACGGGGACCTGCTCGTCATGGGCGGGTCGTGCCAGCGGACGTGGGAGCACAGCGTCCCCAAGACGGCCCGCGCCGTCGGCCCGCGCATCAGCGTCCAGCTCCGGCCGCGCGGCGTCCGCTGAGCCGGGCGCCGGGGGGGCGGGGCCAGGCGGACCGAGCGGGGCCGGCCGGGGGGGCGCGGCCCCCCGGCCCGCGCCTCAGTCGCGGGTGAGCTTGCGGTGCGTGACCCGGTGCGGCCGGGCCGCGTCGATGCCGAGCCGCTCGACCTTGTTGGCCTCGTACGAGGCGAAGTTGCCCTCGAACCAGAACCACTTCGCCGGCTCCTTCTCGTCGCCCTCGTAGGCGAGGATGTGGGTGCACACCCGGTCGAGGAACCAGCGGTCGTGGCTGATGACCACCGCGCACCCGGGGAACTCGAGCAGCGCGTTCTCCAGGCTGCTGAGGGTCTCCACGTCGAGGTCGTTCGTGGGCTCGTCGAGCAGCAGCAGGTTGCCGCCCTCCTTGAGCGTGAGGGCGAGGTTGAGCCGGTTGCGCTCCCCGCCCGACAGCACCCCTGCGGCCTTCTGCTGGTCGGGGCCCTTGAAGCCGAACGCGGAGACGTAGGCGCGCGAGGGCATCTCCACGTTGCCGACGTGGATGTAGTCGGTCCCGTCCGAGACGACCTCCCACAGCGACTTCTTCGGGTCGATGCCGCCGCGGTCCTGGTCGACGTAGCTGACCTTGACGGTCTCGCCGACCTTGACCGAGCCGGCGTCCGGGTCCTCGAGGCCGACGATGGTCTTGAACAGGGTCGTCTTGCCGACGCCGTTGGGCCCGATGACGCCGACGATGCCGTTGCGCGGCAGCGAGAACGACAGCCCGCCGATGAGCTCGCCGCGCTCGGCGAAGCCCTTGTGCAGGTCGGAGACCTCGATGACCGTGCTGCCCAGGCGGGGGCCCGGGGGGATCTGGATCTCCTCGAAGTCGAGCTTGCGCGTGCGCTCGGCCTCGTTCGCCATCTCCTCGTAGCGGGCCAGCCGGGACTTGGACTTGGTCTGCCGGCCGCTGGCGTTCATGCGGACCCACTCGAGCTCGTCCTTCAGCCGCTTGGCGAGCTTCTGGTCCTTCTTGCCCTGGACCTTGAGCCGCTCCTGCTTCTTCTCCAGGTAGGTGGAGTAGTTGCCCTCGTACGGGTACAGCCGGCCGCGGTCCACCTCGGCGATCCACTGCGCGACGTTGTCGAGGAAGTACCGGTCGTGGGTCACGGCGAGGACGGCGCCGGCGTAGGCCGCCAGGTGCTGCTCCAGCCAGTTCACGCTCTCGGCGTCGAGGTGGTTGGTGGGCTCGTCCAGCAGGAGCAGGTCGGGCTTGCTGAGCAGGAGCTTGCACAGCGCCACGCGGCGCCGCTCGCCCCCGGACAGGACGGAGACGTCGGCGTCCGGCGGCGGGCACTGCAGGGCGTCCATGGCCTGCTCGAGCTGGGAGTCCAGGTCCCAGGCGTCCGCGTGGTCCAGGGCCTCCTGCAGCTCGCCCATCTCGGCCATGAGGGCGTCGAAGTCGGCGTCCGGCTCGCCCATGAGCGCGCTGATCTCGTTGAACCGGTCGAGCTTGGCCTTGATCTCGCCGAGGCCCTCCTCGACGTTGCCCAGGACCGTCTTGTCCTCGTTGAGCGTCGGCTCCTGCATGAGGATCCCGACGCTGTAGCCGGGGGTGAGCCGCGCCTCGCCGTTGGACGGCTGGTCCAGCCCCGCCATGATCTTGAGGATCGTCGACTTCCCGGCGCCGTTGGGGCCGACCACGCCGATCTTCGCCCCCGGGAAGAAGGACATCGTGACGTCGTCGAGGATGACCTTCTCGCCGTGCGCCTTGCGGGCCTTGTGCATGGTGTAGATGAATTCCGCCACAGCCCCAGGCTACGGGCTGGGGCAGGAGCCGCCGACCCGCCGGACCTCCCGCCCCGCCCGCCGGGCCCCTCAGAAGGGGTCCGACACGTCCACCAGCGGCCGGGCCGGGTCCAGGGCACCGGGGTAGGCGCCGTCGAGGTCCTCCTCCGGCCCGTCCAGGTCGTCGGCGCCGTCGAGCTCCCCCACGCTGACCGCCGTGGCCAGCGCGTCGGCCTCGGAGCGGTCGGTGTCGTCGCGCGTCTCCTCCGCGCGCGAGCGGCGGTTGGCCGTGAACGTGGTGGTGCCCCAGGTGAGGTCGTGACCGAGGGCGTCGGCGGTGAGGTCGGCGCTGGTGCGGGGCTGGCCGTCGTGCACGAAGTCGCGCACCCGGAGCCGGCCCTGGACCACGACGCCCTGCCCCTTGGCCAGGCTCGTCACGGCGTTCTCGGCCAGGCCGCGCCAGCAGGTCACCGTGTACCAGCTGGTCTCGGCGTCGACGTGCTTGCTGTCGGCCGAGGAGTAGCGGCGGGCGGTGACCGCGAGGCGGAAGCTGCACACCGTGGTGCCCTGCGCGGTCACCTTGAGCACGGGCTCGGTGGCGACGTTGCCGCGCAGCGCCACCCTGGTCTCGTTGAGCATGTGGGTCCCTCTCGTCGCGGCGCCGGCGCGGTCCGCCGGCGGCACGACCACCGTGCTGCCCGCGGCACGGCTCGCGAGAGGGCACGGACCGGGTCTGTGGACAGCGGACGGGTCGAGGACCCTGTGGACGCACCGGCGGGCGCCCGGTCCTCAGGCGCTGAGCAGGTCCCGGCAGCGGCGGTGGTCGGCCAGCACGTCGGCCACCGGGACCAGCACCCGCTCCCGGGCGACCATGGACACCCCGGCCAGCAGGCGCGCCCGGGCGATCTCCGCCCGGGCCCGCGCGCGGCCCGGGACCAGCGAGCCCGCCACCAGGGCGAGCAGGAGCCCGCCGAGCACCCCGACGACCAGCAGGCCGGTCGGCACGGGCACCTCCAGCCACTCCGGCAGCCCCGGCCAGACGGGCAGGTCGGGGTAGGGCACCTGGAGGAAGTCCAGGACGAACAGGGCGAGCAGCCCGAGCAGCCCGAGGAGGGCCGCAGCCGCCAGCACCACGTGCAGCACGCCCACGGCCACCCACCAGCGGGGTCGCCGGAACGTGAGGTCCGTGCCCACGACGGCCTGGTCGAGGGCGTCCCGGAGGTCGGCGGTGCGCACGGGGGCCCGCCGCACCGACTCCGCCCACCGCGGGGGCAGCCCCTCGGTGGCGCCGTCGAGGAGCTGGCGCTCGGCCAGGTCGACCCGGCCGAGCTGAGCCCTGCTGGGCTCCGGGACGGACGAGCGGACCAGCGCGGTCAGCTCGCCGCGCAGGTCCTTGTCCGCGAGCCCGAGCCGCCGCAGCGGGTCGCGGCGCAGCCGGGACACCCACCGGGTGAACGGCCAGCCGACGTGGGCCGCGGCGTCGCGGCGGTACCCGGCCTCCACGGCGGCGACCACGGCGGGGACGCCCGCCGCCCCGGCCAGCGCCTCGGTGAGGCGGGGGTCGCCGCCGATCTCGTCCACCACGGGCTCGTCGTCGGCCACCGCGCCCCGCAGCGACGAGGCGACCTCGCGCAGCGCGGCCCGGGCACGCCCGAGCGCCATGGCCCGGGAGGCGACGGCGTCGGCGAACAGGGTGCGCAGCTCGGCCACGCCCTCGCCGGTGACGGTGCTGGTGGCCATGACGGTGGCCGCCGGCAGGCCGTCCTCGCGCACGAGCCGGCGCAGGTCGTCCAGGACGGCCGTCCGCTCGGCGGGGCCGAGCCGGTCCACCTGGTTGAGCACGACGATGAGGACGTCGTCGTGGCCCCGCAGCCGCCGCAGGTAGTCCGCGTGCAGCGCCTCGTCGGCGTACTTCTGCGGGTCGACGACCCAGACGATGAGGTCGATCCGGTCCACGAGCCGGTCCACGTCCACCCGGTGCGCGAGCTCGCGGGAGTCGTGGTCGGGCATGTCGAGCAGCACGAGCCCCGTCATGGGCGAGGCCGCCCCGCCCTCGAGCTCGCTGTCGTGCTCGGTGCGGTGGCGCGAGGGGACCTGCAGCCAGTCCAGCAGCGGGTCCGCCCCGGGCCCCCAGACGCAGGCGACCGGGTGGGAGGTGGTGGGACGACGGACCCCCACGGTGGAGATGGTGAAGCCCGCGACGGCGTTGAACAGGCTGGACTTCCCCGACCCGGTGGCCCCGGCGAGCGCGACGACGGTGTGCGCGGACCCGAGGTCGGCGCGGGCCCCGGTCCGGGTGATCTCGCCCTGCGCGCGGTCGACGAGCGCGGGGTCGAAGCGGTCCCCGGCGACCGTCAGCGACTCGCTGATCCGGCCGATCAGGTCGGGGACCTCGACGGCGGGGTCGGTCTCGCGGGCACGCCGGTCCTCGCCGCGCCGGCCCCGGAGGCGGCGCGTGCGGACGTCCTCGCTCACCGGGCCTCCTCGAGCCGGTCCAGCGACGCGCGCAGCCGCGAGCCCGCGTCGGCGACCGGGGCCGCCTCGACCCAGCGGCGCCGCTCCTGCTCCAGCAGCGCCTGCACCCGCTCCATGAGGTCCGCGCGGGCCTGGGCGGCCAGGGTGCGGACGGCCTCGTCGCCGAGGATCGCCTCGAGCAGGCGCTGGCTGAGCACCGCGGTGCCGCCGGCGATGGCGAGCTCGCCGCCGGTGAGCCCGGCGGTCTGGCTGAAGACCCCGAGCATGAGGACGAAGCCGAGCCCGTTCACGCCGAGGCTCACGGCCCGGGCCTGCGCCTTCTTGCCCTCCCCCTGCGCGGAGACCAGGTCGATGACCGCTCCCTGCCAGTCGCGCACGAGGCGGGCGATGCGCTCGTCCGTGCCGTCGGACGGGCGGGCGAGCGTGGGGTCGGCGAGCAGCAGGGCCGCGCCGGCCGGCAGGGCCCGCCACCGGGTCGCCGTGTCGCCCGCGGCGGCGGTGAGCTCGGACAGCAGCAGGGCCTGGGTGGACGACTGCAGCGCCTCGCCCAGCTTGTCCACCGGCGCCCGCTTCCCGCGGACGACCTCCATGATCTTGTCCCGGACCCGTGACACCCCGGCCTCCAGGCCCCGCCACAGCTCGCCGGTGCCGAGGGCCTCCTGCCAGCGGGTGAGCACCTCGCCGCGCAGCACGGAGCCGTCGGACAGGGCGGTGTCCAGGGTGGTCCGGGCCGCGGCGTACCGGTCCCGCGCGACGGCGCGCAGCTCGGTGGCGGCGGCGTTCTGGGCGTCGGCGGCGTCGGCCACGGCGCCCACGCGCTCACCGAGGGTGTTGAGCGCCCCGGTCACGGTGCGGCGGATGACCACGCCCCGCGCGGCCTCGTCACCGGCCAGGCCCGTGAGCCAGCCGAGCAGCGGCTTGACGGCGCGGCGCGGGAGCAGCCCGTTGTCGACCTCGGAGTCCACGACGGAGAAGATCGGGGAGGCGCCGAGCCCGTTGGCCGCGAGCATGCCGGCGAGGTCGCTGCGGATCTCGTTGAGCGCACCGGCCGGCACGCGGTTGAGGACGACCGCGAGCGCGGCGGCCCGGGCGGCGGCCTCCTGCAGCAGGCCCCACGGCACCGCGTCGGCGTAGCGCGCCGCGGTGGTGACGAACAGCCACAGGTCGGCTGCTGCGAGCAGCTGGGCCGCGAGAGCACGGTTGGAGTCCACGACGGAGTCGACGTCGGGGGCGTCGAGGACGGCGAGACCGGCGGGCAGGGCGTCGTCCGCGACGAGGCGGACCGTGGTGATCGGCAGGTCCGGCGACAGCTCCTCCTCCTCGCCCGTCACGCGGGCGAGGCCGGGCAGCACCCGGCGCCCCTCGAACCAGTGGGCGTCGGCCGGGGAGTGCACGAGGACGGGGGCCCGGGTGGTGGGCCGGAGCACGCCGGAGCGGCTCACCTGACGGCGGACCAGGCTGTTGACCAGGGTCGACTTGCCGGCGCCCGTGGAGCCGCCCACGACGACGAGCAGCGGGGCGTCCAGGCGCTCCAGGCGGGGCAGGAGGTAGTCGTCGACCTGCCGGCAGACCGCTGCCACCTGCTCCCGGGCGGCCACCACGCCGGGCACCGCGTACGACAGGTCCACGGTGTCGAGCTCGGCCCGCAGCGCCCCCAGGGCGCCGACCAGGGTCGAGCCGTCACCGTTCGTCACGACGACAGCCTGCCCGGCGCGGCAGCGCGAGGCGAGCGGACTCGCAGGAAGATCACCGTCGGTTCCTGGACCGACCGCTCAGCGGTCGGGCCTCAGGGGGCCGTCCCACGGCACCGGCGCGCCGCCGGCCACCTGGTCGACGAACTGCCCGACGTACCAGTCCCCGAACCGCTGGACGACCGGCGACCGCGGGACCGTGAACAGCAGCGAGCTGCGGCAGTACTCGTCGGCGTCGGCCATCATGCTCGCCAGCGAGGCCGCAGCCTGGCCGGCCGCCGGGGGGATGCGCTCCACGGTGTCCAGCGACTCCAGGCCGGCGGCGATGGCGGCGTCGAGCTGGGCGTCGCCGCGGTCCCGGCTCGCCCCGAAGCGTTCCCCGAGGACCTGGACGAGCTCGACGAGCCGCGCCGGGGGCTCGTGGGCGGCCACCTGACCGGAGAGGGCGAGCAGCCGGAACTCCCGCATGAGGCCGTCGTGGTGCTCGCGGGAGGCCCGCATCACCAGCAGCGGCAGCCGGAGCAGGTGCACCTCCACCAGCTCCTGCCCTCCCGCGTCGGGGACGAAGCGACCCAACGACGCCCCGGGCGCCGGACGGCCGCCGTCGGGGGGGCCGCTCACCGGTCCTCCGCCACGAGGAGGTCCTCCAGGTCCAGCGGCGCCCACACCTCGCGGGCGTGCAGCACGCGGAACCACACCGTCTTGCCGGCGGGCGCGGGCCGCCAGCCCCACTCGTCGGCGAGCGAGTCCAGCACCTCCACCCCGCGGCCCGTGGTCGCGGTCACCGAGTAGTGCCGACGGGCCGGCGGGGTGGCAGAGCCGTCCTGCACCTCGACCTCGACGCCGGGGCCCTCGGGCCGCAGACGCAGCACCATGGGGGTGCCCGCGTGGATGAGGGAGTTGCTCACCAGCTCGCTGGTCAGCAGCTCCACCGCGTCGGCGAGGGGCTCCAGCCGCAGCTCGGCGAGACGGTCGAGGACCCAGTGCCGCGCCTCGCGCGGGGACGACGCGCGCGGTGGCAGCGACAGCTCCGTCACCGCCATGTGCAGCCCCTCCTCAGGGTCCTGGGAGGCCGGGTGCCGGTCCCCCCGGGGGGCCCTGCCTGGTCGTCCCTGTCGTCGGTGCGTCCGATCTGGTCACCTCTTCTGGGCTGAGGATGCCTCTGCCGGCACCGGCTGTCCACGTCGTCCGCGGCGTGGCACCCGGCTGTGCAGTCCCCCGCTGCCCGGCGCGCCATGCGTCGTGACGGCGCGCCGCGGGTCACGACGGGGGGGTTTGTCCGGCGGGCCGGTGGGCATCCAGCACCTCGTCGGCCGGGGCACCCCTCGGCTGCACGACACAGCTCGAGCAGAACGGGAGTTCTCCATGATCAGCACGAGTGACCTCACCCGCGTCACCGGCTCCACCGTCGTCGACAGCGACGGCGACAAGATCGGCACGGCCCGCGAGGTCTACGTCGACGACTCCACCGGCCAGCCGGAGTGGGTGACCGTCAACACGGGCCTGTTCGGCACGTCCGAGTCGTTCATCCCCCTGTCGCAGGCGCAGCTGGCCGAGGACGGCCTGCGCGTCCCCTACGACAAGAAGATGGTCAAGGACGCCCCCCGCCTGGGCGACTCCGGTCACCTCACCCCGGAGGAGGAGGACGAGCTGTACCGCTACTACGGCATCTCCGGCCAGGGCCGCACCGACGACCTCTACCTCGAGCGCGACCGGGACACCACCGGGACGGCCACCGGCACGACGACCGGGACCGCCGGCTACGAGTCGGAGCGCACCACCGTCGGCCACGACACCTCCGGCCCGACCACCGACGACGCCATGACGCGCTCCGAGGAGCGCCTCAACGTCGGCACCGAGCGTCGCGAGGCCGGCCGTGCCCGCCTTCGCAAGTACGTCACCACCGAGACGCAGACGGTCGACGTGCCCGTCACCAAGGAGGAGGTGCGGCTCGAGCGCGAGCCGATCACCGAGGCGAACATGGGCAACGCCACGGCCGGTCCGGACATCTCCGAGGAGGAGCACGAGGTGGTCCTCACCGAGGAGCGCCCCGTGGTCACCACGGAGACCGTCCCGGTCGAGCGCGTCCGCATGGAGAAGGAGCAGGTCACCGAGACCGAGTCCGTCTCCGGCGAGGTCCGCAAGGAGCACATCGAGGCCGAGGGCGCGGACGTCACCGACCGCGACCGCACCGACCGCGTCTGATCCCCGCGCGCCAGCCCTGACCGCGCCCGCGCCACCACGGCGGCCGGGACGCGCCAGGAGGACGGGCTGACGGAGGGCCCCACCCGCGACGGGTGGGGCCCTCCGCTGCGTCAGACGCCCGGCTCCGAGGGCATCCGGCCCGAGCGGACCGCCGCCACGAGCGTGGCGTGGTCGCGCTCGGTCTGGTCGGCGTAGGCCCGGGCGAAGCGGCACATGGCCCGGTCGAGCGGCTCGCCGGGCCCCACGTAGCCCGCGATCATGGACGCCCCGCTGGTCCGGGCGTGGCCCTTGGCCAGGAGCCGCCCGCAGATCCCCACGTAGTCCGCGAAGGCCGAGGCCGAGATGTCGGCGAGGGCGAGGGTGCCCTTCATGTTGCGGAACTGCCGGACGTAGAACTGGCGGCCCGCCACCGTGGTCCAGCCCAGGAGCGGGTCGCTCACCGTCTGCAGCGCGCGCTGGTACTCCACCACCCGCTGCCCCTGGTGCTCGTGCTGCGGGGCGTCGCCGTGGACGTACGGCGCGACCACGGAGCGCCGGGCCTGCTTGAGCTGGAGGAAGAGCACGTCGTCGGGGCTGCTGCCCTCGCACAGCGCGACGTAGGCGCGCAGGCCGACGCTGCCGACCCCGACGACCTTGTGGGCCATGTCGAGCAGCGTGTAGCCGCCGAGCAGGCGGGCCCAGTGCGGGTCGAGGGTCGTGAGGTAGTCGTCCAGGGCCACGGCGAGCGCCTCGGCGTGCTCGTCCCCGAGCCGGGTGATGAGCGGCGGCTCCTCGACGATCCGGCGTCGCCCGTCGTGCTCCTCGGTGAACCTCGGCAGCGCGCGGTCGCTGGTCCGGGCCCGCGCCCGGGTGGCGGCGGACTCGATGGCGGCGGCGAGCGAGGGGTCGCTGGTGGCGGCGAGCAGCCGCTGGAGGTCGAGCCGCTCGAAGGACCGGTCCATGAGCGGCTGCTCGGCCAGGTGGCGGACCTGGCTGCGGTAGGCCGCCGAGCATGACGCGACCGCCGCCTCGCACTCGTCCTCGGAGCGGCCGTTCTGCCGCCCGGCCACCCAGATGCTCGCCGTCATCCGCCGCAGGTCCCACTCCCACGGCACCCGGGTGGGCCTCGTCGAAGTCGTTGAGGTCCAGGACGAGCTCCCGCTCGGGCGAGCCGTAGAAGCCGACGTTGCCGACGTGGGCGTCCCCGCAGACCACCGGCGTGATGCCGGTGGCCGGCAGCCGGGCGAGGTCCGACGGCCATCACCACCGCGGTGCCGCGGAGGAACCCGTACGGGGAGGCGGCCATCCGCGCCGTGCGCACCGGGACCAGCCAGTCCTCGCGTCCCTCGTGGGAGCGCTCGATGAGCGCCACCGGGTCCGGCCGGTCGTCCGGCGGGACCCAGTCCCCCAGGGCGGACCGCTTCACCACCTGGCGCAGCGCGCGCCCCATCCGGTGCCTCTCGGCGCGCGGGGTGGGCCGGTCGCGCATGGAGAGGTACGGCGCGGAGTCGGTGGAGGCGAGCACGACGTGCGGAGGGGTGGGCCTGGCCTTCACGCGGGGCTCCCGGGTCGGGGTCGATGTGCCGACAGGTTCCCGCACCGGCGGCCCAGACGCAGCGGGGGCCCGCCAGGACCTCCGTGGGGCCGGCCCCGCCGGTGTACAACGGGGGCATGGCTACCACCGGTCTGGTCCGTCCCCGCAGCGGAAAGATCCTCGCCGGCGTCTGCGCCGCCCTGGCGGAGCGGTACGCACCTGCCGAGGTTCCTCGTCCGCCTCGGCTTCGTCCTCTTCGGGCTCTTCGGGGTCGGCGAGCTCGTCTACGTCGCGCTGTGGATCATCATCCCCAAGCAGCCCTGAGCGGCCGCGGCCCGGTTACCGTGGTCCCGCCCGGCCTCGGCGGGGCAGGCCCCCGTAGCTCAATGGATAGAGCAACGGCCTTCTAATCCGTAGGTTGCTGGTTCGAGTCCAGCCGGGGGCACCGGGTCGATGTGCACCGGGCCGACGGGCACCGCGTCCATGGGCACCGCGTCTAGTTGACGAGGCCGTGACCGGAACAGATGGTGGGGGCGGTTGCCGGCACGCCTGTGGGCACCGACCCGGCCGGCGCCCGAGCGGGCCGGCAGCCCTGACGGGAGGAGCGAGGATGGCGACGAGCACGCCGCAGGACGGGCTGGACGGCACGCCCCGGCCCGACCCGAGCGAGGTCGCCCTCCGGCTGTCGCGCGTGCTGCTGTCCGAGAAGCCGCTGTCCGACGTGCTGACCGACGTGGCGACCGTCGCCAAGGCCGCCATCCCTGAGGTCGACGACGTCTCGGTGACCGTCATCGAGGGCGGGCGCCCCCGCAGCGTCGTCTTCACCAGCGATCTCGCGGTGCAGCTGGACGAGCGGCAGTACGAGGCCGGGTACGGCCCCTGCCTGGACGCCGCCCGGACGGGCAGCGTGGTGCAGGTCGTGGACACCTCGGCGGACACGTCGTACCCCGAGTTCTCGCGGACCGCCGTGAGGGCGGGGGTCACGCGGTCGCTCTCGGTCGGGATGCCGGCGACGGGCGCGACGGCCGGCGGCCTCAACCTCTACTGCCGCTCCGGTCAGGGGTTCGACGAGATCACGGTGGCCACCGCGGACAGCGTGGCCGCCCACGCCGCCGTCGCCGTGGCCAACGCCGCGTCCTACGCCCGCGCGGTCGAGCAGGTGGCCCAGATGCGCAACGCCATGGCCTCGCGGTCGGTCATCGAACAGGCCAAGGGGATCCTCATGGCGCTGCGGGACCTCGACCCCGACGAGGCCTTCGCGGAGCTCAGCCGGATGTCCGGCCGGACGAACCGCAAGGTGCGGGCGGTCGCCCAGGAGCTCGTCGACTCACGGGGCCGCGGCCTCTGAGCCCGGCCCCGCCGCCGTCCCGCCGGCGGCCCGGCGCGCGGTGACCGCCCACAGCGGGTCGGCGCCCCGACCGCCCCGCACCCGCTGCTCGACGACGGGCTCCTCGAAGCCGCCCGCCTCGCGGTGGTACGCGGCCACCAGGGCCGGGCGCTGCTCCTCGGGGACCAGGAGCCAGCCGCGGACCGCCTTGGTGGGGAAGCAGCGGTTGCTGAAGGTGCAGACCGACACCCCGCCGGGCCGCAGGACGCGGGCGACCTCGGACAGCACGGCCACCGGGTCCACGAGGTAGTCCACGGACACGCAGTTCACGACGGCGTCGAAGGCCGCCTCACCGAAGGGCAGCACGGGGACCGCGTTGAGGTCCTGCACGACCCGGGTGCTCGCGGCGGGGTTGGCGGCCAGCTCGTCGGCGTTCATCCCCAGCACGGTCAGGGAGCGGGGCGGGGTCCGGAAGTGCGAGACCCAGCTGCTCATGAGGTCGAGGACGTCCCCGTGGAGGCCGAGCTCCTCGTACAGCGCCCCGACCGCGGCGACGGCGCCCTCGTCGATGTGGGTGACCAGCCGGGGGCGGTCGTAGAACTCGTGGTCGGGGCGCTCGTCGTCGCGCTCGAAGAACCCGGGCGGGAAGCTCACCCCGCCGAGGGTGCCCCACGACCCGCGCCGGCGCAGCGCGGGGACGCTCAGGCCGTCCCGCCCCCCACCCGCCACCGCTGGACGAGGGCGTCCATCAGCCCGTCGTGGTGCGGGTCGACGGCGCGGCGTGCGGGGTCCTCGTCGTGCCAGGCGACGATCTCGCGGGCGCCCTGCTCGAACGGCATCGTCGCCGACGAAGTCCGGGACGACCTGGCGCAGCTTGGTGGTGTCGAAGACCGAGGAGTGCGCCTTGTCGCCGAGCAGGCTCGCGCCCCACTCCTCGTCCACCGCGGCGATGGCGTCCGACGGCACGTGGACGATGCGGGCCTCGGTGCCGGCGGCCGCGCGCGAGCGGCGTGCGCGACCTGGTCCCAGGTCAGTACGTCGTCGGAGGTGATGTGGAACGCCTCGCCGAGCGTGCGCGGGTGGCCGAGCAGCGGGCACGAACGCGCGGGCGAAGTCGGCGTGGTGGGTGAGGGTCCACAGCGACGTGCCGTCGCCGTGGACGACGACCTCCTTGCCCGCGGCGCATCCGCTCGACGAAGGTCCAGCCGGCGTCGAAGGGCACGAGCGTGCGGTCGTAGGTGTGCGAGGGGCGCACGATCGTGGCCGGGAACCCGCGGTCGCGGTACGCCGCGACAGCAGGTCCTCGCAGGCGATCTTGTCCCGGCTGTACTGCCAGAACGGGTTGCGCAGCGGCGTCGACTCGCGATCGGCAGCCGTGACGGCGGGGGTCTGGTAGGCCGAGGCGGAGCTGATGAAGACGTACTGCCCGGTCCGCCCCGTCGAACAGCCCGAGGTCGGTGCGGACGTGATCGGGGGTGAACGCCACCCAGTCGACGACGGCGTCGAACTCCCGGTCACCGAGGGCGTCGCGCACCGAGGCCGGGGTCGCGGACGTCGGCGACGAGCCTGCTCGACGCCTCGTCCGGGACGGCTCGCGTCGGCCGGTGCCCCGGCTGAGGAGGGTGAGCTCGAGGCCCCGCTCGACGGCCAGCGCCGTGCTCGCCGAGCTGATGATGCCGCTGCCGCCGATGAACAGTGCTCTGAGGGCCGTCACGGGCACGACTCTGCCCGACGCCGTCACCGCCTGCCCGCCGCCGCAGGGCCGGACCGGGCCAGCAGGGCCAGCCGGGCCAGCAGGGCCCAGACGGTCAGCCGTCGAAGCGCACGACCAGCATCGCGAGGTCGTCGCGGTGCTCGTCGTCGTGGACGCCGGCGAGCAGCGCGTCGCAGACCTCCTCGGGGGTGCCGGCCCCCACCCGCTCGAAGCGGTCGCGCAGCTCGGCGATGCAGGTGTCCAACGACGTGCCGCGCCGCTCCACGAGCCCGTCGGTGTACAGCAGCACGGTGGCCCCGGCCCGCAGGTCGAGCACCTCCTCGGCACGCGGCGCGGTCGCGTCGACGCCCAGCATGAGGTCCGCCGCCCCGCCGAGGACCTGGACCGAGCCGTCGGGCGAGCGCAGGAGCGGCGGCAGGTGGCCGGCGCTGGACCAGCGCAGCCGGTAGCGGCCCCCGGCCCGGGCGGCCTCGTCCTGCTCGACCCTCGCCACCAGCGCCGTGGCCAGGGTGTCCAGCTGCAGCCCGCGCAGGGCCGCGTCGAGCCGGGACAGCACCCGGGCCGGGCCGTCGAGGCTGTCCCAGGCCAGCCCGCGCAGCAGGTTGCGGACCTGTCCCATGGCCGCCGCCGCCATCTGGTCGTGCCCGCTGATGTCCCCGATGGCCAGGGTGAGCGCACCGTGGTCGGTGAGGAACGCGTCGTACCAGTCGCCGCCGACCTGCGCGTCCTTGGCCGCCGGGACGTACCGGACGGCGACGCGCACGTCGCCGTGCACGGGCGGCTGGGTGAGCAGGCTCCGCTGGAGGGTCTCCGACATGGTGCGGACCACGCGCGCGGCCCGGCGCTGCTCGGCCGCGTTCTCGATCCGCTCGAAGGTCTGCGCGCACAGGGCCGTGAAGACCTGGAGCAGACCGGTCTCCCGGTCGCTCACCTCCAGCCCCGGCGCCCAGGTCGCGCTCACGCTGCCGAGGAGCCGCTCGCCGGCACGCATCGCGGCGCACCCCCAGGTGCCGTCGCCCGCCCAGGCCCGCATCGGCTCGTCCGTGTCCGCGACGGCGGCCTGCACCTGCGCGGGGCGGAGCAGCGACATCTCCCCCGTACGGGCGACGGTGGCCATGGGCAGCGGGTCGTCGAGCGCCACGACCTCCCGCCCGGGCGGGATCGGTCCGGTCCCGCGCAGCAGCCGCAGGACGCCCGCGGCGTCGTCGCGCACCGCGACCACCCCGCCCTGCGCACCCAGCGCCGGCAGGCCGTGCTCGACGACGACCTCGGCGAGCTCGTCCGTGGTCTCGACCGCGCCGAGCCGGAGGGCGACCGACGCCATCCGGCTCAGCCCGTCCGACACGGCCCTCAGCTGGTCGAGGACCTCCGTGGCCCGGAGCCGGTCGTGCGCCCGGGTGAGCACGGTGAGGTGGGCCGACGCGGCCTCCGCCAGCACCCCGAGGACCTCCACCTGGGCCGGGGTCCAGGCCCGCGGCACGGTGTCGACCACGCAGAAGCTGCCCAGGGCACGGCCCGCGGTGTCGAGCACGGGGTAGCCGGCCCAGGCGCGCACGCCCATCCCGACGACCGACGGGTTGTCTCGGGTGCGCGGGTGGGTGGCCGCGTCCTCGACGACGAGGGGCGCGCCGTCGGTGATGACGTAGCGGCAGAACGACTCCTCGACGGTGCCCCCGCGGGTCCCGTCGGTGACCCCGGCGCACGAGGCCCAGTGCGAGCGGCGGTCGTCGACCACGGTGAGGAACGCCAGCGGCGCGTCGAGCAGGCGTGCGGCCAGCCGGGTGAGGTGGTCCAGGGACTCGACCTCGACCGCGTCGAGGAGCCCGGTGGCGCGGACGGCGGCCAGGCGCCCCGGGTCGCCGACGGCCTCGGCCTCCGAGCGGCGGACCACCACGGGGCGGTCGTCGTGGTGCGCCTGCACGACCGGGACGGGTCCGGTGCCCGGGTCGGTCACCGTCACGCCAGCCACCTCGTCCTCGTCCCTGCCGGGCGCGGGCCCGGCAGCCGGGGCTCCGGCCCCCGACGAGGACGGTAGGGCACGACCTCTCCGCCGCGCACCGTCTCCCGGCGCCGGCAGGAGGTCCGCGCCCGGTGTGCCGGGCTCTGCCCCGGCTCGTCCCGGGGACCGTGCGGAGAGGTCAGCGGACCCCGACGAGGTCGCAGACGAAGACCAGGGTCTCCCCCGGCGCGATGACGCCGCCGGCGCCCCGCTCGCCGTACGCCAGGTGCGGCGGGATGACGAGCTGGCGGCGCCCGCCGACCTTCATGCCGGTGATGCCCTGGTCCCAGCCGCTGATGACCTGCCCCGCGCCGAGACGGAACTCCAGCGCGTCGCCCCGGTCGTACGAGGCGTCGAACTGCTCGCCCGTGGAGTGGGCGACGCCGACGTAGTGCACGGAGACGGTGGACCCGGGGACGGCCTCGGCGCCGCCGCCCTCCGTGATCTCGGTGATGACGAGGTCGGCGGGCGGGGTGGGGTCGACGGGCTCGATGTCGGGCTTGTCCACGGGGTCCTCCTGGTGCGTCGGTCGGGTGCCTGGCTCCGGTGCGTGCCGGGCGAGCCTAGGGCCGCGGCCGGGGCGTCGCCCGGCCGCGCTCACCCCACCAGGAGCGAGACGGCGATCCCGGCCATGACCACGGCGATGATCCCGTCCAGGACCCGCCACGCGACCGGCCGGGAGAACAGCGGCCGCAGCAGCCGCGCGCCGTAGCCCAGCGCCGCGAACCAGACGACGCTGCCGAGGGAGGCACCGGCCGCGAACCACAGCCGGTCCTCGCCGTGCGTCTGGGCGATGGAGCCCAGCAGCACCACGGTGTCGAGGTACACGTGCGGGTTGAGCCAGGTGAGCGCGAGCACCGTGGTGAGGGCGGCCGCGCGCGACAGCCCCGCCCCGTCGGCCTCCGCCCTCAGGGCCCCCGGCCGCAGGGCCCGGCGGGCCGCGAGCGCCGCGTACCCGAGCAGGAAGGCCGCGCCGCCGAACCGGAACACCTCCAGGAGCCAGGGCGCCCGCTCGACGACGACGCCCGCGCCCAGCACCCCCGCGGTGACCAGCAGCGCGTCGGACAGCGCGCAGACCACGACGACGGGCAGCACGTGCTCCCCGCGCAGGCCCTGCCGGAGCACGAACGCGTTCTGCGCCCCGATCGCGACGATGAGCGACAGACCGAGGCCCAGGCCGGACAGGGCGGCCAGCAGGGCGGGGTCCACGCTCATGCCCGGCCCGTCCGTCGCCGGGGGTCGGCGGACGCCGGACCGATGACTCCGGTGGTGCCGGTCGGTCTGCCCGCCGACGGGTCCCGCCGGGGGCCCGGCCTCGTCCTCACCGGACCACCCCACCACAGGAGCCCCGCATGCCCAGCATCACCCCGTGCCTCTGGTTCGACGGCCAGGCCGAGCAGGCCGCCGAGCTGTACGTCTCCCTCTTCCCGGACAGCCGCATCACCTCGGTCTCGCGCTACGGGCCGGGCATGCCCGGCCCCATGAAGGAGGGCGACGCGCTCACGGTCGACTTCGTCCTGGACGGCACCGCCTTCACCGCGCTCAACGGCGGGCCGCAGTTCTCGTTCTCCGAGGCCGTGTCGTTCCAGGTCTCGTGCGCGGACCAGGCCGAGGCGGACCACTACTGGGACGGGCTGCTCGCGGGCGGCGGCGAGGAGTCGCAGTGCGGCTGGCTCAAGGACCGCTTCGGGCTGTCCTGGCAGGTGGTTCCCACCCGGCTCGTGGAGCTCATGGCCGACCCCGACCCGGCGCGGGCGCAGGCCGCGGTGCAGGCGATGCTGCAGATGCGCCGCATCGTCGTCGCCGACATCGAGGCGGCCGCGGACGCGGCGGCCTCGCCGGCCTGACGCGCACGCGCCGACCCGCCGCCCTCGGCAGGTCCGAGGGCGGCGGCGGCGTAGCGTCCGCCGCATGGACGCGCAGGACGGGTCGCTGGTGGGCACCTCGTGGGCCCTGGTCGGCACGTGGGCCGCACCCGACGGCGACGCACCCGACAGCGACGCACCCGCCGGCCTGGCCCAGCCGGGCTACGGCGCCCTCGTCGTGCCGGTGCCGGCCGGGGCCCGGGACCCGGGGCTGGCGGTCGAGCAGGCGGACGGCGGCCTGCGGCTCACGCTACGGACCGGGTGCAACTCCGGCTCGGCGCCGGTGATGCTCGGGCCCGGCGACGCGCCGGGGACGACCGCGGTCCGCGTCGGGGACGTCGTGACCACGCGGACGGCGGGCCCGCCCGAGGTCATGGCGCTCGAGGCCGACGTCCTGGCCGTGCTGGCTGCGCGGCCGCTGACGGCGGTACGGGACGGCGGCACGCTGGTCGTCTCCGGCGGGGGCCGGGCCCTCGTGCTGCGACGCCGCTGACGACCCCCGCGCCCCACCCGTGCGCCCGGGATGCCAGGCTTGCCCCATATCGTGCAGCGGCGGTCGGGGGTACCCGCGGCGGGAGGCTCAAGACGTGCACCAGACGTCCCGACCCACTCCCGGTCGGCCGGCACCGCCTGCTCGACGGTCGCCTGGGCGACGGGGCACGAGGGAAGGAGCCGGGTGAGCGAGCAGACCGCGCGCGTGCGCCCGCTCCTGCTGCGCCTGGACCGGTGGCTGCCCCGGCTGATGTGGGGCGTGGTGGTCGTCGGCACGCTGCTGGGTCTGTCGTCGACCGGCTTCTCCGCCACGGCCGCCCCGCAGCAGCTCACCCTCCTCGTCCTGGCGGCGTTCTTCCCCACCGCGGCCCTGTACCTGCTCGTGGCGGCGTTCCTGGAGCCCCGCCGGCGCACCGCGCGCCTGGTGCTGCTGTCCGGCGTGGTGCTGTGGGCCGTCGGGTCGGCCGTCCTGCACCAGGGCGGCGACGTCTCCGACAAGAGCTTCCCCGGGGTGGCCGAGCTCTTCTACTTCCCCTCCTACGCGGGCATGACCGCGTTCGTCCTGATGGACACCCGGTCCCGCCCGCCGGCCAGCCGGAAGACCTGGCTGGAGACGGTGCTCGTCTGCGGCGCCCTCACCTGCGTGGCCGCGAGCCTCCTGGTCAGCCCGCTCGGCGCGGTCTTCGGCGAGGAGGGCCTGGCCCTCCTGCTCGTGCTGGTCTACCCGCTCCTGGATCTCGGGCTCCTGGTCCTCGTCGTGGGACAGGTGCTGCTGGGATCCCGAGGAGTCGGGCGGGACACGTGGACGGCGGTGGCTGCCTTCGCGATCCTCTGTGCCTCCGACGTCCTCTTCTTCCTCGCCGCTGCCCCGGACGGCTACTTCGTCAACGTGGTCACGGACGTGTCGTACGGGGTCGGCTTCGCCCTGCTGGTCAGCGCGGCCTGCGTGCGCAGCAGCGAGCCCGTCCGCCGCACCCGGGCCCGCGACCGGGGCAACCTGCTCGTGGGCGCCGGCGCCGTCGCCCTGCTGGCTCTCGTGCTGCGTCCCGCCGACTCGGGGGCCTGGTTCGCCACCGCACCCGCCGTGCTCACCCTCGTCGCCGCCGGTGCCCGGCTCCTCGTCGCCCTGCGAGAGGCGCAGGGCGCCGCCGAGGCCCGGAAGCTGTCGCGCACCGACGAGCTGACCGGGCTGCTCAACCGGCGCGCGATCCTGGCCGACGTGGACGCCCACCTCGGGCGAGGCGGGCCGGTCGCCCTCATGCTGCTCGACCTCGACGGCTTCAAGGAGGTCAACGACAGCCTCGGGCACTCCGCCGGCGACCGCCTCCTCCAGGAGGTCGGCGACCGGCTGGTCCGCGCGATGCCCGCCCGCGCGCTGGTCTCGCGCGTCGGCGGCGACGAGTTCGCGCTGATGGTCCCGGACGACGACGACATCCGACTCACCCGGCTCGCCCGGGCCGTCCGCGCGACCCTGTCCGAGCCGCTGACCGTCGAAGGCCTCGACCTGGCCGTCGGTGTCAGCATCGGGATCACCACGGGGGCGCCCGGCACGGACGCCCTCATGCTCCTGCGGCGAGCGGACGTCGCCATGTACCGGGCCAAGCAGGGCCGTCTCGGCGAGTCGACGTACGACCCTGCGCACGACGCGTTCTCCCGCGAGCGGCTGCAGCAGGTCGAGTCGCTGCGGACCGGCATCGCGGGCGGACAGCTGCGCCTCTGGTACCAGCCTCAGGTCGACGCGGCGACGCAGCAGGTGACGGCGGTCGAGGCGCTGGTCCGCTGGGACCACCCCGAGCACGGTGTCCTGTCGCCGCTGGCCTTCCTGCCCGAGGCGCGGCGGGCGGGCCTCATGCCGGCGCTCACGGAGGCGGTCATGGCCATGGTCGTCGCCGACACCCGGCGCTGGCTGGACCGCGGCGAGACCTTCACCGTCGCCTTCAACTGCGCCCCGCCGGAGCTGCTCGGGGGCCGCTTCGTGCCGGCCCTGCTGGCGGCCGTGCGCCAGGCCGGCCTGCCGCCGGACCGGCTCCTGGTCGAGGTGACCGAGGACTCCTTCGTCTCAGACCCGGAGAAGGCCCGCAGCGTGCTGCAGGAGCTGCGCCGCAACCGCGTGCAGACGGCGATCGACGACTACGGCACGGGCTTCTCGTCGCTGGCCTACCTGCGGGACCTGCCGGTGCAGGAGCTGAAGATCGACCGGTCGTTCGTCAAGACGCTGTCCAGCGACAGCAGCAGCCGCGTCATCGTGGAGTCGACGCTGCAGATGGCGCACGCCATGGGCCTGCGCGTGGTCGCCGAAGGGGTCGAGGACGCCATCACCGCGGCCGCGCTGGTGGCGTGCGGGGTGGACGTGCTGCAGGGCTTCCACATCGCCCGACCCATGCCGGCGGACGAGGTCAGCGCCTGGGTGGCCGAGTGGGGCGCGTCCCTCAGGACGCGAGCGGCTCGCTGAGGAGGTCGACGCCCCGGTGCGCGGCCGACGGCTCGCGCAGGTCCACCGTGCGACGGAGCCGGTAGGCCGAGGGGTCAGGGAGCTCGATGCCGTCCAGCCCCACGCCGAGCGTGATGAGGCGGTAGGCCTCGGGCAGGTGACGGCGCTGGTTGTCGACCATCGTCTGCATGTCCGCGTAGACGGGGGTGCTGGCCGGCGAACCGTCCAGGGGGGCAGGGAACGCCCCGGGCAGGGTCTGGTACGCGATCCCGACCGACGCCAGCCGCTGCCTGGCCACCTCGTCCATCACGGCCACGGTCGCCGTGACGCCGTTGGCCCGCGCGACCCGGAACAGCCCGTGGCACAGCCCCGCCGTCCACAGCGCGCCCTGCTCGTGCGACCGACGACGGACGCTGAGGGTGGCGACGTCCCACGTCGTGCGCATGTCGAGCCCGGCCGCCGCCATCGAGCCGGCCGCGTCGATGCCCCAGGGGGCTGCCGACATGTACTGCTCCGTCTTGGTGCCGGCGGGGCCGGACACGATCAGCCGGGCGCAGGCCACGGCCTCGCCCGACCCGTCGACAAGGGCGAGGAAGACCGTGGCGTCCTCGAACCCCCGCAGGCTGTCGTCCAGGTGCTCCCGCGTCTCGCCGAACCGGTCCAGGAAGACGTCGGCCTCGCACCGGACGGCCGCGTCCAGGTCGGCCCCGACCGGGTCGAAGACGAGCCGCAGGGTGCCGGGAGCCTGGGGGCGGACCGTGGTGGGGGCGAGAGACATGGTCGTCATCTGGCGGGCTCCTCGAACGGGATGCGGGCGACGGGGACGGGCCGGAGTCGTTCCCGGCACGTGAGGACGCTACGGACGAGCGACGCAGCGTCGACAGGAGAATGCAGAGGGTTGCTCCCTTAGGGAAGGCCTCTGTACCGCCAAGTAGTCGACACGGCACGCTGCGTCGCCAAGGTTGTCCCGATACGTCTCACCCGGATGGCCCAGCCGCCCCGTGACGCTGGGTGAGCGCGTCCCCCGTCAGACCGCGGGCGGCACCGGCCCTCCGGCCTGCGGCGCGGTCTGAGGCGCAGCGGGATGCCCAGCCGGTTCCGGCCGCTGCGGCTGCCCCGGCCGGCCCGGCCCCGGGTACGCCGGCCCCGCCGGACCGGCGGGGTGGGCCGCGGGCGCGGGACGGCGCCGGCGCAGCGCCCGCAGGACCAGGACCACCGCGCCGACCACCAGCGCACCCACCACCGCGAAGGGCAGCAGCCCGCCGAGGATGACGAGCACGACCGTCGTCGAGGCCCCGAGCGCGTCCCAGCCGGCGTCCAGCCCCTCGAGGAAGGGCGGCAGCTCGCGGGGCTGCGCGGCGACGTCGTCGGGGGTGGTGAGGCGGACGGTCACCGTGGCGAGCGCGGCCAGGTCGGCCAGGGCGGCGCGCTGGGCGTCGACGGACTCCAGGTCCGCCTGGCGGCGGGTGAGCTCGGCCTCCAGGGCGAGCACGTCCTCCAGCGTGGTCGCCTGCTCCAGCAGCGACCGGATCCGCTCCACCCCCGCGCGCTGGGTGGCGGTCCGGCTCTCCAGGTCGACGAGCCGGGTCTCGACGGGCTCGGACTGCGCGGCGCGGGCGACCTCCTCGCCGAGCGCGGCCACCTCGTCCACGACGGCCGCGGAGTCCCCGGCGGGCACGCGCAGCACGATCTCGGCCCGCGGCCGGTCCCCGCCCTCGCTGCTCTCGTCGGCCACCTCGCCGCCGACGCGCACCGCGACCGCCCGCACCCGCGCCGCCGTGGCGGGCACGTCCTCCACCGCGACGTCCACCGACGACGTCACCACCCGGCGACCGTTCCCGGTCGCGCTGCCGGCCGCCCCCGGCAGCACGGTGCCCGCGCCCTCGTCGCCCGCCCCGGCCTCCTCCGGCGCGTCCGCGCCGCCGTCCGCGTCGCCGGCGCCGGGCGCCGGCACCGCCTCGTCCTGCGCGGGGGCCTCCGCGGCGGACCCGCCGGCGGAGTCGTCCGCGGCCTGGTCGGCCGCGCAGGCCGAGAGCCCGAGCAGCGCGAGGAGCAGGACGACGAGCAGCACGCCCGGACGGGCGGCGGCCCGGCGCGCCGGCGGCACGCGACGGGTCCTCACGGGTGCGGGGCTGCTCGCGGGGGTGGGGGTGGCGCGCACGTCTGACCTCGTCCCTCCGCGCCCCTGCGGCGCGGTCACCCATTGGACGACGACCGTGCCGCACGAAGATCCCCCAGCCCGGACACGATCCGGTCCCAGGTGGGTCGCGGTCAGGTCACGGCCGCACGGGCAGGGTCGTCGGCACCCCGCCGAGCCGGGCGCGGGCGGCGCCGAGCCGGTCGAGCAGCTCCCGCTCGCGGGCCGGGGCGTCCCAGGGGGCCGTCCCGGCGGTCATCCGCTCGCGCAGGTGGGCGAGGTCCACCGCGGAGGCCTGGAAGCGCCGCATCGCCCGGCCGGCGCCCGATCGGCGGGCCGCCCGCAGCGCCCGGCGCCGGGCCGGCAGCGTGAGCAGCAGCTGCTCCTCGGCCGGGCTGAGCCAGCCGTGCCGGGCGTACAGGGCGACGCCGGAGCGGATGAGCCGGGCCTGCCGGGCGCGCGCCCCGAGGGCGATGACGACGAACGCCACGAACAGCGGCACCCACCGGGCCAGGTAGGACTCGAGGAACGAGCCGGCCCCGCCCACCGCCAGCCCGTTCCACAGCCCGTGCAGGGCGACCGCGGCCGCGTAGCCGAGCAGCGCGAGCAGGGTGCGCGGCACGACGCCCCGGGCCCGGGAGGCGGCGACCAGGCCCGCCCCGGTCGCGGCCGTGAACAGCGGGTGCGCGAAGGGCGACAGCACCCCGCGCAGCACGAACGTGGTGACGAGCCCCTCCTCGCCCCCGTCCAGCAGGGCCGTGCCCAGGTAGAGCACGTTCTCCGTGAAGGCGAAGCCGATGCCCACGAGCCCTGCGTAGACGATGCCGTCGACCAGGCCGTCCAGCGCCCGGCGACCGACGAGGACGACCGCCAGCAGACCGAGCCCCTTGAGCCCCTCCTCGACCAGGGGGGCCACGACCACGGCCCCGACCACGTCGGCGTCGCCCCCGGCCGCCTGGACGGCCAGCGTGGGCGGCAGGCTCAGCAGCAGCGCGCCCACGGTCGCCACCGTGGCGCCCCACGCGAAGGCGAACAGGAGCAGGCCCCGCGGCTCGGGCTCGTGCCGGTCCAGCCAGGCGTACACCGCCACGAGCGGCAGCACGGGCAGCGAGGCCGCGAGCAGGGCGGTCCAGAAGGCGTCCGGCCCCAGGCTCAGCACCACGACGACGGTGATGACCACCGCGCACACCACGACCAGCAGGACGCCGAGGACGGTCATGACGACCTGGGCCACCCGGCCCCCGCCCCGCCCGTGCGTCTCGACGACGGGCAGCGGCATGGGGTGCACCATGTCGGCAGGGTAGGAGGTGGGGCGGTGTCCGGCGTCTCGTCGCGGGGTGGGCACGGCCGTCGCGCGCGCCGCGACGGGCCGCGGACCACGCGCTCGCTCCCGCTCCCCCTCTCGCGCCCCGCCGGCCGGCGGGCCGTGGGCCCGGTCACCGGGTGGGTGGCCTTCACCCTCCTCGTGACCGCGGCCGTGCTCCTCGTGCTCGGGGTCGACGCCCCCACCGTGCTCGCTCTGCTGGCCGCCGGGGCCGTGCTCGGCCTCGTGCTCCTGCTGGCCGCACGGCTCGCCCCGGCGGAGCGCGACGGCGACGTGACCCCCGGTGACGGGGGTCCGTCGTAGGCTCGGGCGTGTGAGCGCTGCCAGCAAGGACCGGATCGTGTGGGTGGACTGCGAGATGACGGGCCTGAGCGTCGAGGACGACGCCCTCGTCGAGATCGCGGTGCTCGTGACCGACGGCGAGCTCACCGTCCTCGGGGAGGGCGTGGACGTGGTGATCCGTCCCCCGGCGGAGGCGCTGGCGCAGATGCGCGACGTGGTGCGCGACATGCACACCAGCTCGGGCCTGCTCGACGTGCTGGACGCCGGCACGACGCTCGAGGACGCCGAGGCCCAGGTCATGGCCTACGTCACCCAGTTCGTGCCCGAGCCGGGCCGCGCCCCGCTGGCGGGCAGCACGATCGGCACCGACCGCGGCTTCATCGCCCGGGACATGCGGGTCTTCGACGCCCACCTGCACTACCGGGTGGTCGACGTCTCGTCGATCAAGGAGCTCGTCAAGCGCTGGTACCCGCGGGTGCACTTCAACTCCCCCGCCAAGCACGGCGGGCACCGCGCGATGGCGGACATCCTCGAGAGCATCGCGGAGCTGCGGTTCTACCGGGAGGCCGTGTTCGTCCCCCTGCCCGGGCCGGACAGCGACGCCACCAAGACCATCGCGGCCCGCCACGAGCTGCCCGCCGGCACCGTGCCCGCCTGGGCGCCCGGTCTCTCGGCCCACCTCTAGCCCGGCCCGGCCCCCGGGCGGCCCCGTGCAGGGCGGCGCACGCCCGGACGAGGGCTACACTCGTCGTCGCAGCCGGTAGCCCCGGCCGTGGTGGGCGTAGCTCAGCTGGTAGAGCGCCGCCTTGTGGTGGCGGATGTCGCGGGTTCAAGTCCCGTCGCTCACCCCCGAACCGACGTCCCCGGCCCGCGGAGCTCGCGGGCCGGGGTCGTCGCGTGGCGGGGCCCTGCTCCCGGCCGGCTCCTGCCGCTTCCCCGGTCCCCCGGTCGGCGGTGACGAACCGGTGACCGACCGAGGACGTGTCGGTGACGTCGCGGTGCCGGACCGTCCCCGCGGCCCGCGACGGTGCCAGCGTCTGCTCCGCCGGCCCCACGAGGGGACCGCACCGACGGACGGAGCACCCGATGCCAGCACCGCGCCCCCACCTCCTCCCCACCGTGGCCCTCGCGGCCCTCGCGGCCCTCGTCGGGCTCACCGGCGCGGCGCCCGCGAGCGCGGCCGCCGCCCAGCGGCCGGTCGCCGCGTCACCGGCCGCCACCCCGGGCGCGGTGTTCGTCCAGCTGAACGGGCCCGACGGCAACGAGGTCGCGGCGTTCGACCGGGCCGTCGACGGGACGCTCGTGGCCACGGGCCGGTACCCGACCGGCGGTGACGGCGGCATCGCCGCCTCTGCCCCCTTCGACGCGCTCGCCTCGCAGGGCTCCCTCGTCCTCACCGACGACGGCCGGACCCTGCTCGCCGTCAACGCGGGCAGCGGGTCCGTGAGCACCTTCGCCGCCCGGGGCAGCGCCCTGGACCTGGTGGACGTGCAGCCCAGCGGCGGGCTGTTCCCGGTGAGCGTGACGGCCGAGCGCTCCCTGGTCTACGTCCTCGACGCCGGTGGCTCCGGCAGCGTCAGCGGCTTCCGGCTCCGCGACGGCGCCCTGACCCCCGTGCCGGGCTCGACCCGCGACCTGGGGCTGGCGAACACCCCCGTGCCGTTCTTCCTCACCGCCCCGGGACAGGTCGGGCTGACCCCGGACGGACGCCACCTGCTCGTCACCACGAAGGGCCGCGGCGTGCTCCTGTCGTTCGACGTGGCCCGCGACGGCACGCTGTCCGCCGCCCCGCAGGTCGTCGCCTCTCCCGGCCCGGTGCCGTTCTCCTTCGACGTCGACCGGCAGGGACGGGTGCAGGTCACCCAGGCCGGGACCGGCGGGCTGGAGACCTACGCGTACGACCGGTCGGGCGCGCTGGTGCTCCTCGGCACGTCCGCCAGCGGCGGCGGCCAGGCCCTGTGCTGGAACATCGTCGTCGGCAGCACGGTCTTCGGCGCCAACGCCGGCAGCGACACCCTCTCCTCCTGGGACGTCGGGCGCGGGGTGCCCGCCCTGCTCGAGCCGGTCGCCGCGGTGACCGGCGCCGCCCCGATCGACCTGTCGGCCTCTCGTGACGGTCGCTTCCTCTACGTGCTCGACGCGGTCTCCGGCGACGTGGCCGGGTACGCGGTGGCGCACGACGGCTCCCTGGCCCCGGTCTCCAGGACCCCGGGGCTGCCGGTCTTCGTGCCCGGCGTCTCCGGCGTCGAGGGCATCGCCTCGCGCTGAGGTCCCTGAGGGTGCCGGGCGCGACAGGCGCCCGGCCCCTACCCGGGCGAGGATGGGCCACGCGGCCCGGCCCGAGCAGGGTCCGTCCCCTCAGGAGGTCCCATGTCGACGACCCACGCCCCTGTCGTCCCCGGCACACCCGGGACGCCCGGCGCCGGCAGCACCCGGCCGGAGCGCGCCCACGCCGAGGTCGGGGTCGAGGAGCCGGACTACGACCTGTCGCAGCCCCTGGACCCGGACATGGCCGGGGTGTTCCGGGACCTGCCCACCGAGGACCTCGCCTACCGCGACCGCGCCCGGGCCTTCGTGCAGCAGGAGGTGCTCCCCGTCATCGACGGGTTCTGGGACCGCGCGGAGTACCCCGTGCACCTGCTGCGGCGCCTGGGCGAGCTGGACCTGGTGCGCGACGGCGTGGACGTGCCCGGCCGCCCGCCCATGAGCCTGCTGGCCTCGTGCCTGGTGCAGCACGAGCTGAGCCGCGGCGACGGCTCGGTCTCCACGATGGTCGGCGTGCAGGGCGGCCTGGCGCTGCGCTCGGTGGCGATGCTCGGCTCGCCGGAGCAGCGGGAGCGCTGGCTGGAGCCGCTGGCCTCGGCCACGGAGCTGGGCGCGTTCGCCCTCACCGAGCCCACGCACGGCTCGGACTCCGTCAGCCTGGAGACCCGCGCCCGGACCGTCGACGGCGGCTACGTCATCGACGGGCAGAAGAAGTGGATCGGCAACGGCTCCGCCGGCGGCGTGACCGTGGTGTGGGCCCGCGGGGACGACGGGCAGGTCCACGGCTTCCTCGTCCCGCAGGACAGCCCCGGCTACGACGGCCGGACGATCGAGGGCAAGGTCGCGCTGCGCGCCATCTGGCAGGCCCACGTGCGCCTCGACGGCGTGAGGGTCCCTGCCGACGCGGTGCTGCCGGGCGGGGAGCGCTTCGCCGACACGGCGCGGGTGCTGGCCGCGACCCGGCTCGGGGTGGCCTGGTCGGCGCTCGGCCACGCCACCGCCTGCTACGAGTCGGCCGTGCACTACGCCGGGCAGCGGGTCCAGTTCGGCCGCCCGCTGGCCGCGTCCCAGGTGGTGCAGGAGCGGCTGGCCCGCATGCTCAGCCAGGTCACCGCCCTGCAGGCCCTGCTCATGTCGATGACCCGCCTGGCGGAGACCGGCACGGTGCGCGGTGCGCAGGCCTCGCTGGCCAAGTACACCGCCACCCGCACCGCCCGGGTGGTCGCCTCCGACGCCCGCGACCTGCTCGGCGGCAACGGCATCCTGCTGCGCCACCGCGTCGTGCGGCACTTCGCGGACATCGAGGCCATCCACACCTACGAGGGGACCGAGACCGTCCAGGCGCTCATCGTCGGCCGCGACATCACCGGGGTCTCCGCCTTCGCCTGAGCGGAGCCGGCCGGCGGGCCTGCACGGGCTTGGACCCAGGACGGGGTGCGGATACCGTCGGACCGGGCTGAGCAGACAGTCCCGCCGGAGCCCGGCCGCGCACGGCGCGCGCGACCGACGGCCGAACCACCGGGGGTCGCCGTGCACGCCACCCAGCCCAGGACCTGGCCCAGCACCTGGTCGACCACGCTCTCCTCCGCCCTGGAGCGGGGCCGCGAGAGCCGCCTGCTCCGCCGGGTGCTGCCCGCGCCGAGGCCGGACGCCGACCCGTGCGCGTCCGCCGCGATCACCGTCGCCCCCGCGGGGCCGGAGCCGTCCGCACGGTCGGCGGACGAGGGCGCACCTGGCGGCGGCCCGACCCCGGACGGCGGCCCCGTGACGGCCCTGCGCGTGTCGGGCGAGCTGGACATGTGGACCGCCCCGTTCCTCGCCTGCGAGCTGGCGCGCCTGCTCGGGCCGCGCCCGGGCCGCGTCGTGCTCGACCTGGAGGACCTCTGCTTCTGCGACGTCGCGGGGGTGCGCGCGCTGCTCGACGAGGCCGACCGCCTCGCCGGCCGGGGGGGCAGCCTCACCGTGCGCAACCCCTGCTGGTCGCTGGCCCTGCTGCTGCACCGCGAGGACCGGGAGGCGCTGCTCGCGCGCTAGGCCGGCCGGACGGTCGGGACAGCGAGGTCGTCCGGGGCGCCGGCGGCAGACGTCCCCGCGGGCCCGGCCAGCGGCAGCCGGACCTCGAAGACCGCGCCCACGGCGGCGGGCGGGCAGGCGACCTGCCCGCCGTGGGCGTGCACGACCGCGGCCACGATGGACAGCCCGAGCCCGGTGCTCCCCGAGGCCCGGCGAGCGGGAGCTGTCGCCGCGGGCGAACCGCTCGAACACCGCGGCGGCAGCTCGGCGGGGATGCCCGGGCCGTCGTCGGCGACCCGCAGCACCGCCTGCCTCCCGCGCCCGTCCGCCGTCGGCGCTCCGCCGGCAGCGCCGCCGGCTCGCGGAGCAGGGCGACGTGACCGTCGTCCCGGGCGGGGTGTGGACGCGGGCGTTGGCCAGCAGGTTGGCGACGCACCTGCTGCAGCCGGGCCTCGTCGCCGCGCGACCACGACCGGGCTCGTCGGGCAGGTCGAGCAGCCAGCGGTGGTCGGGCCCGGCGGCGTGGGCGTCGGCGAGGCGTCGACCACGACGGGCACCAGGTCGACCGGTCGCGTCGTCGAGCGGGCGCCCGGCGTCCAGGCGGGCGAGCAGCAGCAGGTCCTCGACGAGCCCGCCCATCCGCCCGGCCTCGGACTCGACCCGGCCCAGGGCGTGCGCGACGTCGTCGGGCAGCGGCTCGGGGCGGCGGCGCACGAGCTCGGCGTAGCCGCGGATCGAGGCGAGCGGCGTGCGCAGCTCGTGGCTGGCGTCGGCGACGAACTGGCGCACCCGGGTCTCGCTGCGGTGCCGCTCGTCGAGCGCCGCGCTCGACGTGGTCGAGCATGAGGTTGAGGGCCGCGCCGACCTCGCCCGACCTCGTCGGGGGTGCGGGCGATCCGTCGCCGGGCACCCGCTCGGCGAGCGCGCCGCCCCCCGCGGTCCAGGTCGAGCAGCGCGGACCCGGGTCGCGGTGGCGGTCACCGCGGCGAGCGGGCGCATGGCGCGGCGCGACGCACGAGCCCGCCCGCGAGCAGCACGACCGCGCACCCGGCCACGGTGGCGACGAGCAGGATGCCGACCAGGCTGGCCGAGGTGCCGGTGACCTCGTCCAGCGGCAGGCCCGTGACCAGGACCGACCCGTCCGGGGTGTCCACCGCCAGCACCCGGTAGGCCCCCAGGCCCTCGATCTCGACCGTGCGCGGGCCGTCGCCGACCCGGACGTCGAGCAGGTCGGCGGCCGCGGCCGGGTCGACCTGGTCCTGCCGGCCCCGCCCGCCGAGCACGGCGGCCCGGACCACGGTGCCGTCGGCGACCTCGGCCCCGAGCGTCCCCGCCGACTGCCCCGGCACGAGCAGGAAGCCGAGCCCGGCGTCGTCGGCGTCGCCCGTCCCGGCGGTGCCGCCGCCCCCCGGGCCGCGCACGCCGGGGCGTCCCCCGGGCGGGCCGTCGCGGCCGTCGCTGCTGCGCTGCAGGGCCGAGGTGAGCTGGTCGTCCAGGCGGCCCGACCAGGAACGAGCTGGAGCACCAGCACGCTGGTCGCCCCGACGGTCAGGGTCACCACGGCGGTCACCACGACGAGGGCCAGCAGCAGGCGGCGGCGCAGGCCCCAGCGGCCCGCTCACCGGGCGGGAGCGGTGCCGGGGGCGTCGGCGGCGGGGTCGGCCGCGGGCTTGAGCACGTAGCCCGCGCCCCGCAGCGTGTGGATCATCGGCGCCCGGCCACCGGCGTCGACCTTCTTGCGCAGGTACGACACGTACAGCTCGACGATGTTGGCCTGGCCGCCGAAGTCGTAGCTCCACACCCGGTCGAGGATCTGGGCCTTGCTCAGCACCCGGCGCGGGTTGCGCATGAAGAAGCGCAGCAGCTCGAACTCCGTCGCGGTCAGCGCGACCTCGGTCGCCGGCGCGGGTACCTCGTGGGAGTCCTCGTCCAGCACCAGGTCGCCGACGACGAGCGCGGGCGTCGTCCCGCGCCACGACGGCGCCGGTGCGCCGCATCAGGGCGCGCAGCCGGGCCACGACCTCCTCGAGGCTGAACGGCTTCGTCACGTAGTCGTCGCCGCCGGCGGTGAGGCCGGCGACCCGGTCCTCGACCGCGTCGCGGGCGGTGAGGAAGAGGACGGGCACGTCGTCGCCGGCCCCCCGCAGCCGGCGCAGCACCTCCAGACCGTCGACGTCCGGCAGCATCACGTCCAGGACCACCGCGTCCGGGCGGAACTCCTTCGCCGTGCGGACCGCGGCCAGCCCGCTGGTCGCCGTGCGGACCTCCCAGCCCTCGTACCGCAGGGCCATCGACAGCAGCTCGGTGAGGGACTGCTCGTCGTCGACCACCAGCACGCGGACGGGCGAGCCGTCCGGTCGCAGCAGCGGGGAGGCGGCGGGCTGGCTCGTCATGCGCCCCAGCATGGTCGCCGGGGCTGTGCCCCCGCGAGGGGCTCGCTGTGCGTCCGCTGTGAGGCCCCCGCCGCACGGGGGCCCTCCGGCCGGTCGGTGCCTACCCTGGGTCGATGGCCCGGTACTACGACGTGCACCCGCGCGACCCGCAGCCCCGGAGCATCGCCCAGGTCGTCGCGCTGCTGCGGGACGACGCCCTCGTCGCCTACCCGACCGACTCCTGCTACGCCCTCGGGTGCCGGATGGACAGCCGCACCGGCGCCGGACCGGATCCGGCAGATCCGGTCGCTGGACGACAAGCACCACTTCACCCTCGTGTGCGCCGACTTCGCCCAGCTCGGCCAGCTCGTGCAGCTCGACAACCGCGGCTTCCGGGCGGTCAAGGCGGCGACCCCCGGCCCGTACACGTTCATCCTGCCCGCCCTCAAGGAGGTCCCCCGCCGGCTCGCGCACCCGCGGAAGAAGACCGTCGGCGTCCGCATCCCGGAGCACCCGGTGGTCCGGGCCCTGCTGCGCGAGCTGGGCGAGCCGCTGCTGTCCAGCACGCTGCTGCTGCCGGGCGCCGAGCGAGCCGATGACCGACGGCTGGCAGATCAAGGAGCAGCTCGACCACCTCGTGGACGCCGTCGTCGACTCCGGGGAGTGCGGCACCGAGCCCACGACGGTGGTCGACCTGTCCGGCGGCGTCCCCGAGGTGGTGCGGGTCGGCGCCGGCGACCCCTCGCGGTTCCTCTGACGGCCCTGCAGGCTGGGGCCGAGGTCCCGACCGGCGGGGTCCCGCAGCCCGTGGAGCGTGCATGTCCCTCGTCCTGGTCACCGGGTCCACCGACGGCATCGGTCTGGAGACCGCCCGGCAGCTCCTGGCCGCGGGCCACGACGTGGTGGCCCACGCCCGCAGCGACGCCCGCGCCGAGGACGTCCGCGCGGCCCTGCCCGGGCTGCGCGACGTGCTGGTCGGCGACCTGGCCTCCCTGGCCCGGACCCGCGCCGTGGGCGAGGCCGCCGCGGCGCTGGGCCGCTACGACGCCGTGGTCCACAACGCCGGCGTCGGCGGCGAGAGCGACCGCCGCGTCACCGAGGACGGCCTGGAGCGGATCTTCCAGGTGAACACCGTGGCGCCGTACCTGCTCACGGCGCTGGTCCCCGTCCCGGCCGCCTCGTCTACCTCACCTCCGGCCTCCAGGAGCGCGGCCGGCTGCACCTGGACGACCTGCAGTGGGAGCGGCGCCCGTGGGACGGGATGCAGGCCTACTCCGACAGCAAGCTCCACGACGTCGTCCTCGCGCTCGCGGTGGCGCGGCTCTGGCCCGACGTCCGGTCCACCACCGTCGACCCCGGCTGGATCCGCACCCGGATGGGCGGCCCGCAGGCCACCGACGACGTGTCCGACGGTGCCGCGACCCAGGTGTGGCTGGCCACCGGCGAGGACGAGGCGGCCCGGGTGACCGGGCGGTACCTGCACCGCTTCCGCGTGCGCGAGCCCAACCCGCAGGCGCAGGACGAGGCGGCGCAGGACGCCCTGCTCGAGCAGCTGGCCGGGATCACGGGGTCCGGCTCCCGTCCTGAGGACCGCTCCCCCGCCCGCCCGGGCGTCCCGGCCTCAGCCCTCCTGGAGCTGCGGCGCCGCGACGGGGTGCCGGGGCGCGGGCACGCGCCCCGACGAGGCGTCCGGGGCGGACGTGCCGTCGTGGTCGTCCGGGCCGGGCGTCGCGGAGGGCTCGGGCGTGCGGTACAGCGCGAGCGCGAGCTCCCCGGCCGCCGCGGTCCCGATGTCGAAGTGCACGCCGACGTTCCACGTCCCCTCGGCCTCGCCCGGCCAGACCGCCCGGGTGGTGGCCGGGACGACGAGCGCGGCCCTGGCCGACCAGCGGGAGCCGGACGGCCGTGCGCGAGCCCGGCGCCAGGGCGGCCATGCCCAGGTAGCCGTCCTCGACCACCAGGCGCGCGCCGCCGATCGACACGTCGAGCAGGGTCGCGGGACGCGGCTCGCCGCCGGGGCGGACGAGCTCCACCGCCACGCCGTCGCCGGTCTCGAAGCGCCAGGCGCTGCGCCGGTTGCCGGCGAACTGCATGGCCCGGATCCGGTTGGTCGCGGCCAGCACGAACACCCCGTTGACCGCGAGCCACAGGGCGGCGCCGTGGGCGACCCACGGGATCTCGTACGTGGTCCACGTGAGACCCGCGACCGTGAGGACGTAGTACAGGCCGGCGACGACGGTGGCCCCCATGAGCACCGCCAGCAGCGCCGGGCGGGGAGCTGCGCTGCCGGTCCGCGCTCGCGCCCTTGGGCGTCACCCGGAACCGCGAGGGACCCGAGCCGAACAGGTGGAGGGTCGCCGCGAAGGCGGCCGGCAGCCGGACGAACTCGAAGTACGTCGCGTGCAGCAGGGGGGCCCGGCCGCGCGACAGGGCGACCAGGGCCACCCGCTGCACGGCGAACGTCGTGAGGAACAGGAGCAGGAACTGCTGCCACGGGCGCCGAGACCGGCATCCAGCCGGTGAGGACCGTGAGGACCGGGAGCACGACGTAGCCGATGGTCCGCCAGGAGTCGAACCAGCCGAGCAGGGTCGAGGCGTACGACAGCCGCTGGTGCAGGGTGAGGCCGCGCCCGGTGAACGGGCTGTCGCGGTGGAGCACCTGCATGGCGCCCGCGCCCCAGCGGCAGCGCTGGATGAAGAAGGCCCGGGGGTCGTCCGCGGCCAGGCCGTAGGCGAGCACCTCGTTGTGGTGCACGGTCCGCCAGCCCTTGCGGTGCAGCCGCAGGGTGGTCTGGATGTCCTCGGTGACGCTGTCGGTGGCCACGCCGCCGACGGAGTCCAGCGCGGCCACGCGGACGGCGGCGTTGGTGCCGCACCAGAAGGCGGCCCCCCAGCGGTTCCGGCCGGCGAGCAGGCCCCGGTAGAACAGCTCCTGCTCGGCGTAGACCTTGCCGCCGCGGCGGGCCGCGTGCTCGAACGACGAGTCGTTGTAGAACTCCTGCGGGCTCTGCACGACGGCGACGCCCGGGTCGGCGAAGTAGGGCAGCACCGCCTCGAGGAAGCGCTCGCTCACCACGTGGTCGGCGTCGATGACCGCGACCACGTCGGCCCCCACCTCGGGCAGGGCGTCGTTGATGTTGCCGGCCTTCGCGTGCGCGCCCTCGTGCCGGGAGCGGTAGCGGGCGCCGAGCTCCTCGGCCATCTCGCGGACCCAGGGGCGGTCGCCGTCGTCCAGGACCCAGGTCTCGTGGGGGTGCCGGGTGCCCACCGCGGCCGCCACCGTGGGCAGCAGGATCGAGCGCGGCTCGTCGTAGGTGGGCACGAGCACGGCCACGCGCAGCGTGCCCACGTCCACCAGGCCCTCGGTGCCGGGGCCGGGGACCGGGCGCACGTCGACGTCCCACAGGTCGTGGGCGAACAGCGCGAGCCCCACGAGGGCGTGGACCTCCAGCAGCAGCAGCGGGACCGCGAGCCAGGGCGAGGCGCCGTCCAGGGAGAACAGGACCCGCCACAGCAGGTAGCCCACCGAGGCGGCCAGGGCGAGCGAGGCGAGGCCCTGCACCGTGCGGCGGCGGCGCGCCGACTCCACGGGCGGCAGCGCGTCACCGTCCGGGCGGCGCAGGCGCAGGCCGGCCGGCGGGCCCCCGGTCGGGGCGCGGTCGGGCAGGGCAGGAGCGGTCGAGGTCACCCGTCAGAGGTCGGCCACGCACCCTCCGACCACGAGCGCCGACCTGCACGACCGCCCGATCGGCCGTCGTCCGCCCGGGGGACCCCCGTCGCCGCCGGGCCGTCGCCACAGCCGTGGGAACGTTCCCTCGCCGGCAGACAACGGTGTCAGGTAGAACGATGTCGATAACGTTCTACAAAAGTTCGTCGGACCTCTAGCCAAACGGATTTCGGCCTGCCTACGGTGACGCCGATCCCACCTCATCTCTCGCAAAGGGGCGACCAGATGCTCAGTTCCACCCATCGACGCATGCCGTGGGGAGCGGGCCTCCTGGCCCTCCTCGTGGCCGGCGGCACGGCCGCCGCGGCCCCCGCCGCGACGGCGGGCACCACCGGCACCACCGACGCGGCGGCCGCCCCGGTCGTCGTCGTCAGCACCGACTTCACCGACGGCGGCTACGCCCCGTGGACGCCCAGCGGAGACCCGACCCTGTCCGTCGTCGACGGTCGACGGCGACCCGGCCCTGCTCGTGGCCGGCCGCACCGCCGACTACGTCGGCATCCAGACCCCGACCGGGATCATCGAGCCGGGCGTGCGCGCACACGTTCTCGATGCGGGCCCGCCTGGCCCCCGGCACCGTCGGCAGCGCCGGGGTGCGCTTCGTCGTCGAAGCCCGCCTACACCTGGGTCGGGAACACCGACGATGACCGCCGACGCCTGGACCACCGTCAGCGGGACGTTCACCGCGCCGGCCGACGCCGACCCCGCCGCGCTGCAGGTCTACCTCGGCACGGCCGACCTCGACCGGCCGCCTACGACTACCTGGTGGACGACATCGTCATCACCCGCGAGGACAGCACCGGCGGCGGGGGCCCCTGGATCCCGACCCCCGACCCCTCCTTCGTCCCCGGCGGCGCGGTCAGCCCGACCGAGACCCCGGTCACCCGGGCCCGCGGCACCGGCGACGTCGCCGCCCTCACCTTCGACGACGGCCCCAACCCCGGCGAGACCGAGGCCCTGCTCGACTACCTGGCCGAGCGCGACCTCACCGCGACGTTCTGCGTCATCGGCCAGAACATCACCGCGCCCGGCGGGGCCGAGCTGCTCCGCCGCGATCGTCGCCGAGGGCCACACCCTGTGCAACCACTCGACGTGCTACGCCGACATGGGCTCCTTCACCCAGGCGCAGGTCGAGGCGGACCTCAAGGCCAACCTGGCCATCATCCGCACGCGCTCGGCGACCCGACGGCCGAGGTGCCGTACTTCCGGGCCCCCAACGGCAGCTGGGGCGTCACGCCCGAGGTCGCCGTCGCGCTCGGCATGCAGCCCCTCGGGCTCGGCAACGTCATCTTCGACTGGGACGGCAACGACCTGTCCGTGCCGACCCTGACCGCCAACCTCCGCGGCGCGATCACCCCCGGCGCGGTGGTGCTCGGCCACGACGGCGGCGGCGACCGCACCGGCACGGTGGCGGCCGTCCGCACGGTCGTCGACGAGCGGCTGGCCGAGGGCTTCACGTTCACGCTGCCGCAGGGCGGCGCGGCCGCGGGCGGCACCGGCACCCCCGGCGGCGTCGTGCTGTCCACCGGCTTCGAGGACGGCCTCGACGGCTGGGTCCCGCGCGGCGACGCCGCCGGCGACCCGACCGTCGCGGTCACCACCGCGCAGGCGCACGCCGGCGCGCAGTCGGCGCTGGTCTCCGGGCGCACCTCGCAGGGCGACGGCATCGGCCACGACGTCACCGGCCTGTTCGTCCCCGGCACCACGTACGAGATCTCGCGCGTGGGTGCGGCTGCGGCTCCGGCATCGGCGCCCGTGTGGCTGAGCATGCAGCGCACCGGCGGCGGGGCGACGTCGTTCGACACCGTCGCGCAGTTCCCCGGCATCACCTCCTCCGGCTGGACCCAGGTCACCGCGACCTACCAGCTGCCCCCCTCGGAGTCCGCGTTCCTCTACCTCGAGACCGCGTACCCCGACGGCACCACCGCCGACCTCTACGTCGACGACATCGTGATCCGGTCGCAGGACGCACCCGTGGTCGAGGACCTGCTGCCGCTCAAGGACACCGTCGACTTCCCCGTCGGGCGTCGCGATCGACTCCCGGGAGACGACCGGGGCCGCCGTCGGAGCTGCTCCGGCGGCACTTCGACCAGGTCACCAGCGAGAACTACATGAAGCCCGAGGCCTGGTACGACGCGGACCGCACCTTCCGCACCAACCCCGAGGCCACCACGCTCATGGACTACGCGGACGAGAACGACCTCGACGTCTACGGCCACACCCTGGTCTGGCACAGCCAGACCCCCGCGTGGTTCTTCACCGACGACGGACGGCACCCCGCTCACCACGAGCGAGGCCGACAAGCAGGTCCTCCGTGACCGGATGCGCACCCACATCTTCTCGGTCGCGGAGGCGCTGAGCACCGGCGGCGGGTACGGCGAGTTCGGCAGCGGCACCAACCCGCTGGTCGCCTTCGACGTGGTCAACGAGGTCGTCTCCGACGGCCGCGCCGAGGCCGACGGGCTGCGCCGCAGCGAGTGGTACCGCGTGCTCGGCGAGGAGTTCGTCGACCTCGCGTTCGTCTACGCGGACGAGGCGTTCAACGACGTCTACGCCGCCGAGGGCAGCGACCGCCCGGTCACTGCTCACCATCAACGACTACAACACCGAGCAGCTCGGCAAGCAGGGCCGTCTCCACGCGCTCGTCGAGCGGCTGCTGGCCCGCGGCGTCCCCGTCGACGCCGTCGGCCACCAGTTCCACGTGAGCCTGGCCGTGCCGGTCGACGCCCTCGAGGCGGCGGTCGTCGCCTTCTCCGACCTGCCGGTGCAGCAGGTGGTCACCGAGCTCGACGTCACCATCGGCACCCCGGTCACCGCAGGCCAACCTCGTCGAGCAGGGCTACTACTACCGCGACGCGTTCCGGGTCTTCCGCGAGTACTCCGACGACGCTGTTCTCGGTCACGGTGTGGGGCCTGACCGACGGGCGCAGCTGGCGGGTCGGCTCCGGCGCCCCGCTGCTGTTCGACGACACGCTGACCGGCAAGCCGGCCTACTACGGCGCGGTCGACGGCGAGCTCCCCGCCCGCCAGCAGGCGGAGAACGTGTTCGCCGGCGACGTGCCCCTGACGGCCGCGGCACCCGCCTCGGGCGTCTGGGACCGGCTGCCGCTGTTCCCGGTCGAGACCGTGGCCGACTTCCAGCTCCGCTGGGCGGCCGACCACCTGACCGCCTACGTGTCCGTCACCGACGCCACGGTGCAGGCCACGGACGGCCTGACCTTCGTCGTCGACGGGGTCGAGCAGACCTTCCGCCGCGACGGCACCGGGTCTGTCCAGGGCGTCGTCACCACGACGGCCACCGGGTACGACGTCGTCGTGCACCTGCCGGTGACCGGCGCGACGCTCGGCCAGCAGGTCGGCTTCGACGTCCGCGTCACCGACGGCACCACCTCGCAGGCGTGGAACACCCCGGGCGCGCTCGGGACGCTCACCCTGGTCGAGGCGCTGTCGTACACCGAGGTCGTCGAGACCGCGACGGCCCCGACCATCGACGGCACGGTCGACGCGGCGTGGTCCGCGGCGGGCGTGGTGACGACCGAGAAGCAGATCGAGGGCACCGGCGGGCGCGACCGCCTCGGTCCGGACGCTGTGGCAGGACCAGACGCTGTACCTGCTGGCCGAGGTCACCGACCCGAGCCTGGACGCGACGGGCTCCGACCCGTGGGTCCAGGACTCGGTCGAGGTCTTCCTCGACGCGGGCAACGTCAAGAACGGTCCCTACCGCTACGACGACACCCAGGTCCGGATCAGCTACCTGAACGCGGTGTCGTTCGGGACCGGCGACGAGGCGTTCCAGCAGAACCGGGTCACCAGCGCCACGAGCGTCGTGCCCGGCGGGTACGTCGTCGAGGCGTCGATCAGCCTGCTGGAGTCCGGGGGCCTGGGCACGTTCCAGGGCCTGGACGTGCAGGTCAACGACGCCACCGCGGGGGCGCGGACGGCGGTCCGTTCCTGGGCCGACCCGACCGGCCTCGGCTACCAGAGCACCGCGCGGTGGGGTGTCGCCCAGCTGGTGGCGGCCCCGGTCGTCGACCCGGACCCCGAGCCGGAGCCGGAGCCCGACCCCGTCGTGGTCACCGACCGCCAGGTCCGCGCCGGCTCGTCGGTGCAGGTCGGCCTGACCGGCTACGTCGCCGGCAGCACGGTCGAGCTCACCCTGAGCGGTCGCAAGGGCGCCTCGTACGACCTCGGTGAGGTCGTCGTCGGCGCCGACGGCTCGGCCACCGCGACCGTGACGGTGCCCCTGGGCGCCGACCGCGGCCGGCAGGAGCTCACGGCCGCGTCGGGCCGCGGGGACGACCTCGTCACCGCCTCGACGTACGTGGTCGTGCAGGGCCCCGCCACCCCGGTGCGCGGACGGCCCTGACCTGACTCGTCGGGCCCGCGCTGCGGAGCGGGCCCGGCAGCCGAGGCGCGGCACCCCTGCCAGGGGTGCCGCGCCTCTCGCGTGCCCCGCGAGCGGGACGTTGCCGGGGTCGGGGGCGTGTCCGACCCCCGGTTCGTCCCTCTCGCGCCGGGTCAGGCGGGGGCGAGCAGGCGCAGGAGCGCCGTCGAGACCCCTGCCGGGCGGGCGAGCAGGTCGAGGTGCTGGCCGTCGAGCCGCTCGACCGCCCAGCCCCGCTCCCCCGCCTCGCGCGCCTCCTGGTCGTAGGCGGCGCTCAGGCGGACGTACCCGCGCACGGCGGGCTCCCAGCCGTCCGGCGCCGGCACCCCGACGTCGAAGAAGCCTGGCCCGAGCCGGGGCGCGGACGCCTCCAGGTCGGCCCGGTCCCGGTCGTCCGGCACGAGCCGCTCCAGCTCCTCGCTCCCCCACCAGGCGGTCCACGGCGGCAGCACGCCGTCGCGCGCGAGGCCGGCGACGTGGGCGCGCAGGCGGACGGGCGGGGTCAGCGCACCGGCGGGCGGCGGCAGGACGGCGTCGACGAGCACGGCCGCCCGGACCGACGGCAGCCGGTCCACGACCACGGGGAGCAGCGCCCCGGCTCCCGAGTGCGCGACGACGGCGTCGGCGTCGCCCACCTGGTCGACCACGGCGTCACGCGCCTGCGCCCACCAGCGGGCCTCGTCGCGCCAGGCGAGCGCGGGGACCACCACGTCGTGGCCGGCCGCGCGCAGCAGCGGCGCGAGCCGGCGCCAGACGACGGCCGACAGCAGGGGCGGGTGGAGCAGGACCGTACGCACCCCCGCACCCTGCCACCGTCTCCTCACGCCCGACGTCATCGCTCGGAGCCTCGCCCGTCAGCCGCAGGACCGGGATGGTGCCCCGACCCCGCCCAGTGCCGGGCGGGGTCGGGGGTCTGGGGGGAGCTCAGCCCTGGTCGAGCACCTCGACGGAGGCCCAGCGCGGGCACTCGGGGGTGAGCCGGTGCAGGGCGCCGACGAGCTGGACGTCGGCCTGGAGGAGCCGGTCCTCGCACGAGCGGCCGACCCACAGCTCGACCGTGCCGGGCTCGACGACCCGGGTCATGGTGCGGTCGCTGAAGGCGAGGCGCGCCGTCGGGACCCGCAGCCGCAGCCGGGCGCGGGCCCCGGCCTCGAGCTCGACCCGGGCGTAGGCGAGCAGCTGGGCGACCGGGCGGGTGACGGAGCCGACCACGTCGTGGCCGTACAGCTGCACGACCTCGGCGCCGGCCCGGTCGCCGGTGTTGGTGACGGTGACCTCGACCTCGATCTCGCCGTCGACCCGCACCTGCGCCGAGGCGAGGGCCAGGTCGGAGTACGCGAACGTCGTGTACGACAGCCCGTGCCCGAAGGGCAGCACGGGCGCGGTGGGCACGTTGGTCACCGCGGAGGCACCGCCGAGCGCGGGGTGCAGGTAGGAGTACGGCTGGGCGCCGCCGGAGCGGGGCAGGCTGACCGGGAGCCGGCCGGACGGGTTGACCCGGCCGGACAGGACGCCCGCGACCGCGGCCGCGCCCTCCTCGCCGGGGAAGAACGACTGCACCACCGCGGCGCACCGCTCGACCGCCCAGCCCACCGCGTACGGGCGGCCGGTGAGCATGACGAGCACCACGGGGGTGCCGGTGGCCAGCACGGCCTCGACGAGCTCCCGCTGCACGCCGGGCAGCTCGAGGTCGTCGACGTCGCAGCCCTCCCCCACCGTGCCGCGGCCGAACAGGGCGGCGTGGTCACCGACGACGACCACCGCGACCTCCGACGCCGACGCCGCCTCGACGGCCGCGGAGATCATCGAACGGTCGTCGTCGGACACCGCGCAGCCGGGGGCGTAGGAGATGCGCGCGGACGGCAGCTCGGCCCGCAGCGCGTCGAGCACCGTCGGGACCTCGATGCCCGTCTCGTAGCCGGGGTGGTGGCCCAGCACGTGGTTGACGAAGGAGTAGCAGCCGAACAGGGCCTCGAGCCGGTCCGCGTTGGGGCCGACCACCGCGACGGTGCGCGGCTCCGCGCAGCGGCAGCACGCCGTCGTTGCTGAGCAGCACGACCGACCGCTCGGCCAGGCGGCCCGCGAGCGCCCGGTGCTCGGCGGGGTCGAGGTCGACCTCGTCGTCCCGGCCGTCGTCGTCGAAGGTGCCGAGCGGCGGCCGCGTCGAGCAGGCCGAGCTCCTCCTTCTGACGGAGCACCCGGACCACGGCCCGGTCGAGCAGGGCGACCGGCACGGTGCCCGCCTCGCAGCGCCGCCTGCAGCGGGTCGAGATAGGCGTTGCCGGTGGGCAGCTCGACGTCGACGCCGGCCTCCAGCGCCAGGCCGGCGGCCTCGCCGAGGTCGGCGGCGACGTGGTGGAGGGTGTGGAGGAACGCCACCCCGAAGTAGTCGGCGACCACGGTCCCGTCGAAGCCCCAGCGGTCGCGCAGCAGGTCGGTGAGCAGGGTCCGGTCGGCGGCCACGGGGACGCCGTCGATCTCGGCGTAGGAGTGCATGACCGAGCGGACCCCGCCGTCGCGCACGGCCATCTCGAAGGGCGGCAGCAGCACGTCGGCGACCTCGCGCGGACCGGCGGAGACCGGGGCGAGGTTGCGGCCGGCGCGCGAGGCGGAGTAGCCGACGAAGTGCTTGAGGGTGGCGACGCACGCCCGCGGACTGCAGGCCGCGCACGTAGGCCGTGCCGAGCGTGCCGACCAGGTACGGGTCCTCGCCGATGCACTCCTCGACCCGGCCCCAGCGGGCGTCGCGGACCACGTCGAGCACGGGCGCCAGGCCCTGGTGCACGCCGAGCGCGGCCATGCTCTGCCCGATCGCCGCGCCCATCTGCTCGACCAGGTCGGGGTCGAAGCTCGCGCCCCAGGCCAGCGGGGTGGGGAAGGTCGTCGCCCGCCACGCGGCCAGGCCGGTCAGGCACTCCTCGTGGGCGATGGCCGGGATGCCGAGACGGGTGTTCGCCACGCAGCCAGCGCTGCGCCTCGCGCAGCGCCCGGCGACCGGTGGCGGGCTCGACGGGACGGGTGCCGAAGACCCGGGTGAGGTGGCCGAGGCCGTCGACGGCGAACTCCTCGAAGGGCGGGGCGACCTCGCCGAGCATGGCGTCCTGCAGCGGGGCCACGACCTCGCCGTCCGCGCCGGCCCCCACCCACAGCCCGACGACCTGGGCGAGCTTCTCGCGCAGCGTCATCCGGGACAGCAGGTCCAGGACACGGTCCGACGCCCCGTCCCGGGTCGGCGCGGACGGCTCGTCGGGGCCGGCGGTGGTGAGGGTCCCGCTGCGCAGGTCCGTCATGGGTGGCTCCTTGGTCTCAGGGGTCCCGGGCCGGGGGCGCGGGAGGTCGACGGTCAGGTCGACGGGGAGGTGCTGCCGCGGCGCGGCAGGACGGTCACGCCGGCGGGCCGGGGTCAGCCCTTCACCGCGCCGCTCAGGCCGCCGACGATCCGCCGCTCGGCGAGCAGGAAGAAGACGAGCGCGGGGATCATCGCCAGCGACGTGAAGGCGAGGATGGCCGCGGTGTCGGAGGTGTACTGGGTGGAGAAGTTCGCCGTGCCCAGGGGCAGCGTGTACGAGTCCGCCCGGCCGAGCACGAGCAGCGGCAGCAGGTAGGCGTTCCACGAGGTGACGAAGGCGAGCACGCCGACGGTCACCAGGCCCGGCCCGGACAGCGGCAGCACGATGCGGCGGAAGAAGCCGAGCCGGAGCAGCCGTCGATCATCGCGGCGTCCTCGAGCTCCTGGGGCAGCGCCCGCAGGAACGGGCGCAGGATGACGATGGTCACCGGCAGCGCGAAGGCGGCCTGCGGCAGGGCCACCCCGAGCGGGTTGTTGAGCAGGTCGAGGCTCCGGACGAGGATGAACAGCGGCAGGATCGCCACCGTCAGGGGGAACAGCAGCCCGAGCGTGAAGAACGTGTAGAGCGCCTCGCGGCCACGGAACCGGTACTTGGACAGCGCGAACGCCGCCATCACGCCGAACACGACGACGATGAGCGTGGTCAGGCCCGACACCAGCGTGGAGTTGAGCACCTGGCGCCAGAAGTCCGGGCTCGTGAGGACGAGCTGGTACTTCTCGAAGACCCACGGGTCCGGCAGGGCGACCGGGTCCGCGGCGATCTGGCCGTTGTCCCGGAAGCCCGCCGAGGACCGCGTAGACGACCGGGCCCACGGAGAAGACGGCGATGACCACCGCGACGACGTAGGTGACGACGGTCGTGGGGCTGACGGACCGCTTCTTCCGGCGGGCCGGGGCCGGGCGCGCACCCGCGCCCCCGCCCACGGTGCCGGTGCGGGGGCCGGACGTGGTGGTGGCGGACATCAGCGTCCCTTCTTCGTGGTCGCGCGCTCGTCGGCGGTGTCGATGCTGAGGACGAAGCGCTGGTAGAGCAGGGCCACGGTGAGCGAGATGACGAACAGGATCACGGCGGCCGCGGTGCCGTAGCCCAGCCGGCCCCGGTCGAAGCCCTGCTGGATCAGGTAGGTCGCCATGGTCTGCGTCGCGTTGCCGGGACCGCCCTTGGTGAGGATCCACACCATGTCGAAGAGCTGCAGCGAGCCGATCATCGACAGGAAGGCCCAGATGCGGATGGTGGGGCCGAGCAGCGGGATGGTGATGCGGCGCTGGGTCTGCCACCAGCTCGCGCCGTCGAGCGCGGCGGCCTCGCTGAGGTCGGGCGAGACGCCCTGGAGACCGGCGAGGAACAGGATGATCGCGAAGCCGATGTACTTCCACGTGAGCACGACGAAGACCGTGTAGAGCGCGATCGTCTGGTCGCCGAGCCACAGCTGGCGCGCCCAGTCCAGGCCGAAGGTCTGGAGGATCGCGTCGACCACGCCGCGCGGCTGGAGCATGAGCAGCCAGATCACGCCGGCGACGACCTCGGCCAGGACGTACGGCACGAAGATCATGAGGCGGAGCGCGGTCCGCCCGCGCAGCGGCCGGTTGAGCAGCAGGGCGACGCCCAGGCCGAGCGGCAGCTGGATGGCCAGCGACAGCGCCAGCAGGACGAAGTTGTGGCCGATGGCCGACAGGAACACCGTGTCCGAGAGCGCGGTCCGGTAGTTGTCGGCGCCGACGAACTCGTCGAGCGGGCCGAGCCCGTTCCAGCTGAACAGGCTGTAGTAGATCGCCTGGGCCATGGGCACCAGGGCGAAGACGACGAAGAGCGCGAGGGCGGGGAGCACGAGGACCGCGATCTCCGCGCGCGCCCGCCATGCCGTCGCCGCACCGCGGCGTCCGGCGCCGCGCCGGGCCGTGCCGAGCACCCCGCCCGGGCCGGCCCCCGCCGGGCGTGCGGCTGCACGCCCGGCGGGAGCCTGGTCCAGGACCGGTACCGCGGCAGACCCCGGGTCGTGGACGCTGCGCGCCCCGCCCGCCTGGGGACCTGCCGCGCTGCTCACGAGCCCTCGGCCGCCGTGGTGAGCGCCTGGACGACACCGTCGGGGTCGGACTGGCCGGCGAACAGCAGCGCCACCTCGTCGTTGAGCGCCCCGCCGATGTTCGGGCCGTAGGTGACGTCGAGGTACAGCTGCACGTACTCGGCCTGGTCACGGGCCTCGAGCAGCGTCTTCATGTTCGCGTCCTCGACGCTGTCCGTCGCGGCCGGCAGGGTGGGCAGCCCGGCGCCGGTGGCGCCGAAGCCGCGCTGGTTGTCCTCGTTGACGATGAACGCGAGGAAGTCCGCGCAGACGTCGGGGGCGTCGGCGGCGCAGGAGAAGCCGTCACCGCCGCCCATCGCGGAGGCGTTGCCGTCGCCGCCCTCGACCTCGGGGAAGGGGAACCAGCCGAGGTCGTCGCCCAGGCCCGCCTTGTCCGGGGTGAGGTCGGCCATGACGGAGGGGTCCCAGTGGCCCATGAGCTCCATCGCGGCGAGGCCGTTGCCGACCAGCCCGGCGGAGCTGGTGGCCCCGGTCTGGGCCGGGGTGGCGAGGAAGCCCTCGTTGAACGGCTCGGCCTCGACGATCTGCTGGACCAGGTCGCCCGCGTCGACGAAGCACGGGTCGGAGAAGTCGAGCTCCAGCTGCGCGGTCTCCAGCGTCTCCGGCGAGCAGAAGCGGGTCGCGGCGTAGTAGTAGTACCAGGCGGCGGGCCACTTGTCGGAGGCGCCGACGGCGACCGGGGCGACGTCCGCGGCCTTGAGCTTCTCGACCGCGTCGAACCACTCGTCCATCGTGGCCGGGGGCTCGGAGATGCCGGCCTGCTCGAAGAGCGCCTTGTTGTACCAGAACCCGCCGACGCCCAGGGAGTACGGGACGCCGTAGGTCTTGCCCTCGGACTGCCAGCCGCCGGCGGAGCCGCCGAGCGACTCGATGGCGTCGGGGATCTTGTCGGTGAGGTCCATGAGCGCGCCGGCCTCGACCTGGTCGGCCAGCTCGCCGCCGCCCCACTGGGGCAGGACGTCGGGCGGGTCGTTGGACTGCAGGGCGACCTGCAGGCGGGTGCGGAGGTCCTCGTTCTGGATGGCCTCGACCTCGATGGTGACGCCCTCGTTCTCGGCCTCGAAGTCGTCGGCGACGCCCTGCCAGTAGCTGAGCAGCGGGTCGTTGTTGCCGTTGTGCCACCACGTGAGGGTGACGTCGCCGCCGGCCTCGGCGCTGTCGCCGCTGCCGGCGTCGCCCGCACCGCCGCAGGCGGCGAGCAGCGCGACTGTTGCGCCCAGCACCACGGCTGAACGGACTCTTCTGATCGACATCTGTGTTTCCTCGTCTTCGTCGACGGTCTGGGGGACGGCGGAAGGTTAGGCAGGCATTTCGTCGGGTGTCAATCGTTATCGATAACGTTTTACACACGCTACGGTGACGGGGTGCGGACTTCCCCCGGCGGCGCGGAGCGCGGCGACCTGCAGCGCGTGACGATCACCGACGTCGCCCAGGCGGCCGGGGTGTCGGTGGCGACCGTGTCGAAGGTGATCAACAGCCGCTACGGCGTGGCCGCGGCGACCAGCGAGCGCGTCCAGCAGGTCATCGACGAGCTGGGCTACGAGTCGAGCCTCGTCGCCCGGAGCCTGCGCAGCCACCGCACGAACGTCATCGGGATCCTCGTCGCGGAGTTCGAGCCGTTCAGCACCGAGATCCTCAAGGGGACCTCGCGGGCGATCGCCGGCACCGGCTACGAGCTGCTCGCCTACTCCGGCGGCGGCCGCTCCGGCGCCGAGGCGGGCTGGGAGCGCCGCTACCTGTCACGGCTGTCGGGCACGCTCATCGACGGCGCGATCCTCGTCACCCCCACCGTGGTGGACACCGGCCCGCAGGTGCCCGTGGTGGCGATCGACCCCCACGCCGGCCCGGCGCACATGCCGACCGTCGACTCCGACAACTTCCAGGGCGCGGTGCTGGCCACCGAGCACCTGCTCGCCCTGGGCCACCGCCGGATCGGCTTCCTCGCCGGCCGCGAGGACCTGGAGTCCAGCCGCCAGCGCGAGGCCGGCTTCCGGCGGGCGCTGTCCGCGGCCGGCGTGCCGGTCGACGAGTCCCTGGTGCGCGTGGGCGACTACCGCACCGAGACCGCCACCGGTCCGGCCCGCGAGCTGCTCGCCCTCTCCGCGCGGCCCACGGCGGTCTTCGCGGCCAACGACCTGTCGGCCATCGGCACCCTGCAGGCCGCCCGGGAGCTGGGGCTGTCGGTCCCCGACGACGTCTCGGTGGTCGGCTTCGACAACGTCCCCGAGTCCGCGCTCACCACCCCGCCCCTCACCACCGTCAGCCAGCCCATGCAGCGGATGGGCTCGGAGGCCGTGACGCTGCTCATCCAGCTCATGGCCGGCGCCGAGCCCGTCCGCACCCACGTCCGGCTCCCCGTCGAGCTCGTCGTGCGCGGGTCCACCGCACCCGTCTGACCCGCACCCGTCCGACCCCCTCCCCGTCCGACCACGCCTGTCGACCGCACCTGTCCGACCGCCCCTGCCCCCGGTCCTCGCCGCCTCCACGGCACAGCCACGACCTGACGACGGAGTCCCCATGGTCACCTCCTCCCCCGACCCCTCGCTGGCCCACCGCCGCACCCGCGCCCGGGTCCGGCTGAGCGACGCGGCCGGCGTCCCGCTGGCCTCCACCGAGGTGACCGTCGAGCAGGTCCGGCACGCGTTCGGCTTCGGCAACATCGGCTTCGACCTGGTCGCCCTGGCCAACGGCGAGACCGGCGCCGCCCCGGACAGCCCGTTCGGCGGCGCCTCCGACGCCTCGCAGCTGGCGGACCTGTGGTTCGGCCTCTACGACACCGCGACGCTGCCGTTCTACCAGGGCGGGTTCGAGCCCGTGCGCGGCGAGCCGGCCACGCAGCGGATGCTCGCCGCGGCGCGGTTCTTCGTCGAGCGCGGCGCCCGGGTCAAGGGCCACCCGCTGGTCTGGCACACCGTGAGCGCGGACTGGCTGCGCGACCTCAGCACCGACGAGGTGGAGGCCGCCCAGCGGGCGCGGATCCGGCGCGAGGTCACGGACTTCGCGGGGCTGGTGACCAGCTGGGACGCGATCAACGAGGTCGTGATCATGCCGGTGTTCGACAACGAGGAGCACCGCAACGGCATCACCCGGCTGTGCTGGGAGCGGGGCCGCATCGCCACGGTGCGGATGGCCTTCGAGGAGGCCCGCGCCGCCGACCCGACCGCGACGCTGCTCATCAACGACTTCGACCTGGGGACCGCGTACGAGTGCCTCATCGAGGGCGTGCTGGAGGCGGGGATCCCGGTCGACGCGATCGGGCTGCAGAGCCACATGCACCAGGGCTACTGGGGCGAGGAGCGCACGCTGGAGGTCCTCGACCGGTTCGCCCGCTTCGGCCTGCCGCTGCACATGACGGAGACGACGCTGCTGTCCGGCGAGCTCATGCCGGCCGACATCGTCGACCTCAACGACCACCAGCCGGAGACCTGGCCGAGCACGCCCGAGGGCGAGGAGCGCCAGGCCGAGGAGATGGTGCGGCACTACCGGACCATGCTGTCGCACCCGGCCGTGCAGGCGACGACGTACTGGGGCCTCACCGACGACGGCGCCTGGCTCGGCGCCCCGGTCGGGCTGGTGCGCGCCGACGGCAGCCCCAAGCCGTCGTACGGGGCGCTGCGCGACCTGGTCCGGGGCGGGTGGTGGTTGTCGCCGACGGCCCTGCGGACCGACGCCGACGGCGTGGTCGAGGTGGACGGCTGGCTCGGGGACTACCGGGTGGCGGCCCTGGGCCGCTCAGCCGCGGTGGTCCTGGCCGAGGCCGGGACCACCGCGGTCGACGTCACGCTGTAGGCGCTCAGGCCTCGTCGTCCGGGACGTGCGCCTCGCGGCCGGCCCGCTTCCGCCTGCCCAGCCGCGAGACCACGAACCAGGCGACGAGCAGCACCACGACGGCCACGACCACGTACTGCAGGACCGTGGCGTACTGCTCGACCTCGGCCCACCGCTCCCCCAGCTGGTAGCCGGCCACGATGAAGATCGTGTTCCAGATCGCGCTGCCGGCCAGGGTGTAGGCGAGGAACTTCAGCATGGGCATGCGCTCCACCCCCGCGGGGACGGAGATGGCGCTGCGGATGATGGGCAGCATCCGCCCGAAGAAGACGGCCTTGGGCCCGTGCCGGACGAACCAGCGCTCGGCGACGTCGATGTCGCTCTCGTCCACCAGCGGGAGCTTCCCGGCGTAGTGCTTGACCCGGTCCGCGCCGACGACGCGGCCGAGCTCGTAGAGCACGAGGGCCCCGACCACGGACCCCGCCGTGGTCCACAGGATCGCCGACAGGAGCGAGAAGCTGCCCTGCGCGGCGGTGAACCCGGCCAGCGGGAGGATCACCTCGCTGGGGATCGGCGGGAACAGGTTCTCCACCGCGACCACCAGGCCGGCGCCGGGGGCACCGAGGGTCTCCATGAGCCCCACCGCCCAGCCGGCGACGCCGCCGAGGTCGGCCGTCGAGCTCACGGGCGGTGTCCCGGGGACGGGCACGGGGGGCAGGAGATCAGGGCGATCCCTCCTCGGGACTCCTCGACGGGCGTGGGCGGCTGACCGCCGGACCCGACCAGGCTACCGGCGGGCCGTCCGGCCGCCCGGCAGGAGCAGGAGCGCGAGGCCGGCCCCGCTCGCCCCCACGAGCGCGAGGACGGGCGGGGACGCCAGCAGGAGCACCTGCGCCCCGAGCAGCGCGCCGCCCGCGATGCCGACGTTGAAGGCGGCGTTGACCACCGCCGGGGCGGCGTCCTCGGAGGCCGGGCTGGCCCGCAGCGCCTGGGTCTGCAGCAGCGTGGGCAGGGCGCCGAAGGCGGCGCCCCAGCCGACGACGGCGGCCACGGTGGCGACCGTCGAGGCGTCCGCCCCGCCGTCCCCGCGCGCGAGCAGGCCGACCGCGCCGATGCCGGCCAGCAGCAGCGCGGTGGCTGCGGTCGCCGTCACGCTGGCCCGGCGCAGGTGCCCGTCGACCACCGCGCCCGCGACCAGCAGGCCGAGGACCCCGGCCGCGCCGTAGCCGAGCAGGACGAGCCCGACCCCCGCGCGGCTGACGCCCGCGGCCAGCAGCAGCGGGCTGACGTAGGTCCACAGCGTGAAGTGCCCGAGCATGAGCACGACGACGAGCAGCGCCACCCGCTGCAGCGGCCGCCCACGGACCGCCTCGAGCACCGGCACCGTCGCGGTGCTGGCCGGGGCCGGCGCGCGCGGCAGGAGCAGGACGACCGCGCCCGCGAGGACGAGCAGCACGGCCGCGGCGACCACGAACGACCACCGCCACCCGACGGCGGTCCCGAGCGCCGTGCCCAGCGGCACCCCGCCCACCAGGGCCAGCGCGTTGCCGGCGCTCACGGAGGCGACCGCCCGCCCCACCCGCTCGCGCGGCACCAGGGCGACCGCGGCGCCGACCACGACGGAGAAGAAGCCCGCGTGGGCCAGGCCCGCCAGCACCCGGCAGCCCAGCGCCACCCACCAGCTGCTCGTGGCGGCCAGGGCGAGGTTGCTCACCGCATAGGCGACGAGCAGCACGACGAGCACGGCCCGGCGCGGCCAGCGGGCGACGACGGCCGTGAGCGGGACCGACGCCAGCGCCACGACGACCGCGTAGGCGGACACCAGCAGCCCGGTCCTGGAGTCGCTGACGCCGAGGTCCTCGCTCATCAGGCGCAGCAGCCCCACGGGCAGCATCTCGGTGGTGATGGCGGCGAACGTGGCCGCGGTGAAGAGCGCGAGGACGCCGCGGACCGACGTCTCCCGCACGACCACCACCGGACCATGGTGGGCCCTGGCGCGGCCCGTTACGTGCTGGAAACATGGCCGGTGGGAGCCGGTAACCCGCCGTCCCTAGCGTCTGGCCCGCCCCGGGCTCCTCGGGTGCTCGTCGGCCCCCGTGGCCCACCGCCCTTGGAGGGCCCCATGCACACGTCCGCCCCTCGCACGCCCCGCCCCGCCCGCACCGCGGCCGCCCTGCTGGGGGCGGGCCTGCTGCTCGCCGCCTGCGGCGGCGGCGAGGACGACGCCGAGGCCGGCGCCGGCACGTCGGGCGCGGCCGAGGACCTCGGCCCGGTGACCGTGCAGCTGTCGTGGATCAAGAACGCCGAGTTCTCGGGCGAGTTCCTCGCCGACGACCGCGGCTACTTCGCCGACGCGGGCTTCAGCGAGGTCACCTTCAACGCCGGCCCCGGCGCGACGGAGTCCATCGTCCTGTCGGGCGGGGCGGACTTCGGGCTGAGCAACGCGGTGACGGTCGCGCAGGTCATCGCCGAGGAGGAGGCCCCCCTCAAGATCGTCGGCACGACCTACCAGAAGAACCCCTTCACGATCCTGTCGCTGGCCGACGGCGGCGACATCGCCACCCCCGCGGACCTGGTCGGCAAGCGCATCGGCGTCCAGGCGGGCGGCAACGAGACCCTCTTCGACGCGCTGCTGGCCGCGAACGACATCGACCCGGCCGACGTCACCAAGGTGCCGGTCGAGTACGACCCGTCCCCGCTGGTCAACGGCGACGTCGACGGGTTCCTCGCCTACATCACCAACGAGTCCATCACCGTGGAGTCCCAGGGCCTGGAGGTGACGAACCTCCTCTTCGCCGACAACGGCCTGCCCTTCGTGGCCGAGAGCGTCATCGCCACCGACGAGACGATCGCCGAGCGCCCCGAGGTCGTGAAGGCCTTCCTCGAGGCCCTGGTCCGCGGCTGGACCGACGCGGTCGCCGAGCCGGAGGAGGGCGCCCGCCTGGCCGTGGAGACCTACGGCGTCGACCTCGACCTCGACATCGAGAAGGAGACCGCGCAGGCCACCACGCAGAACGACCTGCTCGTGGTGACCGACGAGACCGAGGCCAACGGCCTGTTCACCGTCAGCGACGAGCTGGTCGAGCAGAACGTCGCCACCCTGGCCACGGCCGGGATCGACGTCGAGGCCGACGAGCTCTTCGACCTGTCCCTGCTCACCGAGCTCCTCGACGAGAAGCCCGAGCTCGTCGGGTGAGCGGCACGGGCGTGCGGATCGAGGACCTGGGCAAGACGTTCGTCCTCGGCCGCCGCCAGGTCGTCGCCCTGGAGGGGGCCTCGCTGAGCAGCCCCGAAGGCAGCTTCGTGTCGCTGCTGGGCCCCTCCGGCTGCGGGAAGTCGACCATCCTGCGCATCCTCGCCGGCCTCGAGGAGCCCACCACCGGCACGGCCTCGGTCGAGGGCCTGACGCCCGCCGAGCTGCGCCGGGACCACCGCCTCGGGGTGGCGTTCCAGGACCCGGCGCTCCTGCCGTGGCGCTCCGTGCTGGCCAACATCCGGCTGCCGTTCGAGGTGTCCGGGCAGGAGCCCGACGACGCCCTGGTCGCCGAGCTGGTCCGGCTCGTCGGCCTCGAGGGCTTCGAGAAGGCCAAGCCGGCACAGCTGTCCGGCGGCATGCGGCAGCGGGTGTCCATCGCCCGCTCGCTCGTGGTGCGCCCGTCGGTGCTGCTGCTCGACGAGCCCTTCGGCGCCCTGGACGACATGACGAGACAGCGCCTCAACCTCGAGCTGCTGCGGATCTGGACCGAGAAGCCCGCGACCACGCTCATGGTCACCCACGGCATCTCCGAGGCGGTCTTCCTCTCCGACCTCGTCGCCGTCATGAGCCCGCGCCCGGGGCGGATCACCGAGGTCATCGAGGTGGACCTGCCCCGGCCCCGCACGCCGGACATGCTCCGCACGCCGGAGTTCCACGCCCTGCACGACCGGGCCTCGGAGCTGCTGTTCGGCACGGGCGACCGGGCGCGCTGAGGTGGCCCCCCGCACCCCCGTCGCTCCCCCGGCCCCCGCCGCGGGGCCCGGCCTCGCGCTGCGGGCGGCCCGCCACCCCGCGCTGTCGGCCGCGGCCGGGCTGGCCGGTCTGGTGGCGGTGTGGTGGCTGCTGGCCGTGACGGTCTTCGCCGGCCGCCTGGTGCCGACCCCGGCGGGCGTGGTCGCCGGGCGTGCTGCGCGACGGCGGGTCGTTCTACGCCACCAACCTGCTGGCCACGGTGGCCGAGGCGGTCCGCGGCTTCGCGTGGGGCACCGGCCTGGCGCTGGTGCTGGCCTCGGTCGTCCTGCTCGTGCCCCGCCTGGAGCGCGTGGTCATGCAGGTGGCGGTGCTCAGCTACTGCATCCCGCTGGTGGCGATCACGCCGATCCTCTACATCGTCATCGGGCCGCCGCCGGCCGGGGAGCCGTCCGGCACCGCGGTCGCCCTGGCCGCGGTCTCGGTCTTCTTCACCACCGTGGTCGGCGCGGTGCTCGGGTTCCGCTCCGCGGAGCCGCGCAGCCTGGACGTGGTCACGGTGTTCGGCGGCGGGCGGTGGCAGCAGCTGTGGCGGGTGCAGCTGGTCTCCGCGCTGCCCTCGATCCTCACGTCGCTGGCCATCGCGGCGCCGGCCGCGTTCCTCGGCGCGGTGCTCGGGGAGTACATCGGCGGCGTCGACCGCGGCGTCGGGCCGGCGCTGGTCAACGCGCAGCAGAGCCTGGACGACGAGCGCGCCTGGGGCCTGATGATCGCCTCGGGCCTGGTCGCGGGCGCCGGCTACGCGCTGTTCGCCCTGCTCGCCCGCCTCGTCGCGCCGTGGGCGCGCGGGACCGCCCGGTGAGCTCGGGCGCCGCGGCCGTCGCCCGCGGGGTCGCCCGTGCCCTGGCCCAGGGCGCGGTCACCGTCGTCGTGCTCCTCGCGGTCTGGGTGGCGTTCCTCGAGCTGCTCGACGTGTCGCCGTACGTGGGCAAGGGACCGCTCGACGTCTACCGCTACCTCGCCGTCGGCGAGGACGCCGCGGCCGACCGCGCCGAGGTCCTCGCGCTGCTGGGCACCACCCTCGGCGACGCCGCGCTCGGCTTCGTGGCCGGGATGGTGGCCGCGGTCGTCCTCGCCTGCCTGGTCGTGCTGTCGCGCGGGGTGGCCGGGACGGTGATGCCGGTGGCGATGCTCCTGCGCTCGGTGCCCCTCATCGCCATGACGCCGGTGCTGTCGATGGCCTTCGGCCGGGGCACCGTCACCGTCGCGGTGATCGGCGGCATCGTCGTGCTCTTCCCGGCCCTGGTGAGCATGGTCTTCGGGCTGCGCTCGGCGTCCCCGCCCATGCACGACGTGGTGGCGGTCTACGGGGGTTCCCGCTGGTCGCGGCTGCGCCTGGTCGACCTGCCGTCGTCGCTGCCCGCGTTCTTCGCCTCGGTCCGGATCTCCGTGCCGGGCGCGATCACCGGGGCGCTCATCGCCGAGTGGCTGGCGACCGGTCAGGGCATCGGCTACGGGGTGGTGTCCGCGCTCGGCCGCGCCCAGAACGACAAGGTCTGGGCCCTCGTCGTCGTGGTCACCGTGGTCTCGCTCGTCCTCTACACGCTCGCCCAGGCCCTCGAGGCCCTCGTGCTGGCCCGGACCGGGACCGCCGCCCCCCGCCCCTGACGCCCAGCCCCGCGACCGGGACCGCGACCGGGACCGCGACTGGGAGCGAACGGCTGGGGATCGCGGCTCTCGGGAGCCATCAGGTCCCAGTCGCGAGTGGTCCGCCCGCTCGGGGCCCCGTGGGCTGCAGTTGTGGGATCAGAACGGCTCTGCACGCCTCACCGCGCCCCGTCTCGTCCCACAACGCAGCCCCCCCACCCCCGCGACCGGGACCGAACGGCTGGGGATCGCCACCCTCGTCAGCCGTTCGGTCCCGGTCGTCGCGGGACGGGCGGTCAGGCGGTCAGGCTGGTGGTCTCCGTGGTGGCGTCGTCGCTCGGGGCGGGCGTCGCGTCGTCGGTGCTGTCGTCCGTGGCGTCGTCCGTGGCGTCGTCGTCGGCGCCGCCGCGGAACCCGTGGCCGTCGCGCAGGGGCAGGTCCTCGCGCTCGACGAGGACCGTGATGCGCTCCTCCAGGCCGGCGAGGCGCTGGTCGGCCTGCTCCTGCGTGATGTCGCCGTCGGCGAGGTGCTCGGCCACGTGGTCCTCGGTCGCGGTGACCAGGCCGTCGACGAGGGTGGCCTCGTCCACGCCCTGCGCCTCGGCGACCGCGGCGAGCGACTGGCCCTCCTGGAGCTCGACCAGCAGCTCGTCGACCTCGAGGCCGACCAGGGACGCGGCCTCCTCCAGCGCCAGGCCGCCCCCGCGCCCGCCCGGTCCGCCCGGCCCACCGGGACCGCCGTGGCCGGGGCCACGCTCGGGGAGCGCCTCGTCCAGGGTCTCGGCGACCGTGTCGGCCTGCGCCTCGTCCAGGGTCCCGTCGGAGACGAGCCCGTCCAGGGCGTCGCGGATCCGGCCGAGCCGGTCGCCGACCGCGTCCACGGCGTCCTGGCTCGCCTCGGCGGTGGGGCTCGCGGTGGCGGCCGAGGCGATGACGGGCAGGGCCACGAGGCCGAGGCCGAGCCCCCCGACGGCGACCGCCCCGCTGACGACGGCGGCGGTGAGTCTCTTCTGCATGGTTCCTCCTCCAGCGCGAGGACCGTGCGCCCTCGACCGTCCTGACGGTGGCGGCCGGGGCTGTGGTGACGCTGTGAGGCAGGTAGCGGTGACCTGGCAGTCACGGACCGACCAGCGACGCACGCCGGGCGGACGGGGCGGGTCAGTCCGGACCGAGCGGCCGTGGCGTGGTCTCGACGCGGTCGGGCGGGGGCGGCGGTCCCGGCTGGCAGCGCGGGCACCACCAGGTTCGGCGCCGCTCGGCGTCGTCGGGGACCTCCTCGACCACGCGCACGGTGGTCCCGCAGCGCAGGCAGGGCCGCCCGGCCCGACCGGACACCCAGTGGTCACGGCCCTTGCGGGGGTCCCCGGTCGTCACCTGCGCCGTGGGTCGCCCGGTGACCGCGCCGGACACCGAGAAGCGGAGCATCCGGTGGGCCAGGTCGACCAGCGGCGGCAGGTCGACCTCGCCCACGGGGGTCCACGGCGAGCGGCCGCGCACGAAGCACAGCTCGTTGGCCCACAGGTTGCCGATGCCCGCCAGGTTGCGCTGGTCGAGCAGCGCCGCGGCGAGGGGCCGGCCCGGGTCCGCCGACAGCCGCCGCACGGCCTCGGCGGGGTCCCAGTCCTCGCCGAGCAGGTCGGGGCCGAGGTGGCCGACCACGTCGGCCTCGCGGTCGGTGCGCAGCACCTCGACCACGGGCATGTCCAGGGCGTAGGCGGTCGGGCCGTCCGTGGCCAGCAGCACGCGGACGGAGTCGTCGAGGTGACGAGGGAGCCGTCGGCCGGCGCGGACCACGGTCCAGCTGCCGGTCATCCGCAGGTGCGTGTGCAGGGTCAGCCCGCCGGAGAACCGGGTGAGCAGGTGCTTGCCCCGGGGCACGGTGGCCAGCACGGTCTGCCCCGCCAGGTCCGCGGTGGCGAACCGGGGCACCCGCAGGTCGCTGGTCAGCACGCGCCGACCGGACAGCCCGGCCTCGAGCCGGCGGGCGGCCCGCCACACGCTGTCCCCCTCCGGCACGCCTGCAGGCTAGGCAGGCGGGCGGCCTCGGCGCGCGCCGGTGCGAGGACCCCGGGGCGCGCGGGGCGCGTCAGGCGGGGCGCGTCAGGCCCGCGGGCCGAACGCCCGCACCGGCACCGCGGTCGGGGCGTCGTCCAGGTCCACCCGCAGCAGCCGGCCGTCGGCCTGGCCGGGGTCGGTCATGCCCTCGGTCGCCGTGGTCACCACGATGCCGCCGGGGACGACCGCCACCGACGTCGGCTGGGAGGCGGGCAGATCCACCGTGAGCAGCGGGTAGCCGTCGGCGTCGTAGCGCCGCACCTGCCCGGCGCCGTGGACCGCGACCCACAGGGTGCCCTCGGCGTCGGTGGTCATCCCGTCGGGCACGCCCTCCTCGCCGGTGCGCACCACGACCGTGCCGTCGGACAGGGTGCCGTCCTCGGCGAGCGCGTAGCGGGTGACGGTGCGGGCGGCGGAGTCGGCGAGGTACAGCAGCCGGCCGTCCGCGGAGACGGCGGGCCCGTTGGCGATGGCCAGCCCCTGCGCGACCCGGGTGACGCTGCCGTCGGGGTCCGTCCGGTAGAGGCTGCCCGCGGGCGTCTCGCCGTCGTAGGCCATGGACCCGGCCCAGAACCGGCCCTGCGCGTCGCAGACGCCGTCGTTCATCCGCGTCGGCACGGGGGCGTCCTGCTCGGGCCGGCCGAGCCACTCCACGGTGCCGTCGGCGTCGAGCAGGGCGACGCCGTCGCCGAGGGCGGCCACGCGGCGACCGGGCTCCCCGGCCACGGGGGCCACCGCCCCGAGGGGGACGTCGACGGACAGCACCTCGATGACCTGTCCCCCGGCGGTCCCCGGGTGGCGCAGCAGGCGTCCGGCGAGCAGGTCGACGAACGTCACGCCGTCCACCGCTCGGGCGCCCTCGCCCAGCTCGTACGCCTCCTGCGACAGCAGGCTCACGCGGGGGTGCGCGGACGACGCGGCCGTCCCGGTGCTGCTCTGGCTCATCGGTCCTCCGTCCGTGGTCCCCGGCGGGACCGCGGCGAGGCTATCGCCGCCGGCCCCGTCGAGCACCGGGGTGCTGGACGGGGCCGGCGGGAGGGTCGGCGGCCGGGCGGCGCGCAGGCCGCGCGGGTCAGCGGGCGCCAGGGCCGACGGGCTCGGGCAGGCGGGGCGAGGCCTCGGTGCCGGACGCGCCGGCCTCCGCGGCGGCCGCGGCCCGCTCGGCGTCCATCTGCTGCTGACCGGTCTGGGTGCGCAGCGGCACCTCCCGGATGGCGACGATCGCGAGGAGACCGACGACCGCGAGCACGGCCGCGACGAGGAAGATCCGGCCCGTGGCGTCGCCGTACGCGGCCCGGACCACCTCGGCCACCGGGGCGGGCAGCGCGTCGAGGTCGCCGATGCCCACCCCGCCGGCACCGCCGGAGGTGTCGGCGCCGATCGCGGCGAGGCCCTCGCGGACCAGCACCGCCACCCGGTCGGCGAGCACGACGCCGAGGACGGAGACGCCCACCGTGCCGCCCAGGGAACGGAAGAACGACACCGTGGAGCTGGCGGTCCCGAGGTCGGACGGGTGGACGGTGTTCTGCACGGCGAGGACGAGGTTCTGCATGACCATGCCCATCCCGGTCCCCAGGAACGCGAGGTACAGGAACACCAGCGGCATGGGGGTCTCGTGGTCCAGCGTGGACAGCGCGCCGAACCCGCTCGTCATGAGCACGGCGCCGACGACGAGGAAGACCTTCCACCGACCGGTCCGGCTGATGAGCTGCCCAGAGACGATGGAGCTGACCATGGAGCCGAGGACCATGGGCAGGCTCAGCAGGCCGGCCACGGTGGGCGAGTAGCCCCGCGCGACCTGGAAGTACTGGCCGAGGAAGACCGAGCCGCCGAACATGGCGACGCCCACGGCGATGCTGGCCATGGTGGCGAGGCTGGTCGTGCGGTCGCGGAACAGCCGCAGCGGGATGACCGGCTCGGCGGCGCGGGACTCCACGAGCACGGCGAGCAGGACCAGCGCGAGGCCGCCCAGGCCCATGGTCCACGAGGTGGCCGAGCCCCAGGCGAAGCTGTCGCCGGCGAGGGTGACCCAGATGAGGAGGTCGGACACGGCGGCCACGATGAGGGCGGCGCCGAGGTAGTCGATGCGGACCTCGCGGCGCACGAGCGGCAGGTGCAGGGTGCGCTGGACCAGGACCAGCGAGGCCAGGGCGAGCGGGACGCCCACGAAGAAGCACCAGCGCCAGCCGAGCGGGCTGTCGACGATGAGCCCGCCGAGCAGCGGGCCGACCACGGGCGCGACCGACATGACGGCGCCGATCGGACCCATGTACCGGCCGCGCTCGCGCGGGCTGATCATGGCGGCGACGACGATGATGACCAGTGCCTGCAGCCCGCCCAGGCCGAGGCCCTGGACCGCGCGCCAGGCGATGAGCACCTCGACCGAGGGGGCCAGGCCGGCGCCGACGGAGCCGATCGTGAAGACCAGCGTCGCCACCTGGACGAGCTTCTTCTTGTCGACGAGGTCGGCCATCTTCCCCCACAGCGGGGTGGTGGCCGTCGAGGCGAGCAGGGTGGCCACGACCACCCAGGTGTACTGCCGCTGCGAGCCGTCGAGGTCGGCGATGATCGTCGGCAGGGCGTTGGACACGATCGTCGAGGACAGGAACGCGCTGAACATCGCCAGCAGCAGTCCGGACAGGGGGAGCAGCACCTGCCGTCGGGTCGAGGGGGCAGGGACGGTCTCGGGGCTCACGCGTTCTCCAGCTGTCGGTCGGGTCGGGCACGGTGGTCGTGGTGCTCAGGTCGGGGGGCGAGCAGGCGGCGCAGCAGCCGCGCGAGGGTGTCCACGTCGGCGTCGTCCCAGCCGGCGAGCACCTGCCGCAGCTGCTCGAGCTGCGCGGCGCGGGCCAGGTGGAGGACGGCGAGGCCGTCGGGGCTCGGGGTCAGGCGGCAGGCACGGCCGTCGGCGGGGTCCGGTCCGCGGACGACGAGGCCGAGGTCCTCGGCCAGGGCCGCCTGGCGGCTCGTGGTGCCGGCCCCGGTCCCCGCCAGGGCGGCCAGGTCGCCGACGCGGCAGGGGCCGTGGCCGTCGAGCAGGCCGAGCAGGGTGAGCACGGAGCCGGGGACGCCCGCCTCGCGCACCGCCGGGACCAGCGCGCGGCGCCGGTACCCGCGCACCACGTCGCGGAAGGCGTCGAGCACCTCCTGCGCCTGCTGCTGGCCCACCATGGTCGCCTCCCCCAGTTAGTTGAGGGTTACAACCATACGCTCGGGTAGTTGCTTCCTGCAACTACACATCCACGTCTACCGGTCCGGGCGGCTCACCAGATGTCCGCGTCGGACAGGCGGCGCAGGAGGTCGGCGAGGCGGGCGACGTCACCGGCAGGCCACACCCCGAGAGCGGCGCGCCAGCGCTCCGCCCGCTGCCGCTGCAGCTCGGCCAGCGACTCCCGGGCCGGCTCGGACAGGACGACCATGCGGGCGCGGGCGTCCGTCGGGTCCGGCTCGCGGGTCACCAGGCCCAGGCGCACGAGGGCGTCCACCTGCCGGGTGATGGTCGAGCGGTCCAGGTACAGGCGGGCGCCCAGGTCGGACGGCCGTGCGGGCCCGTCGCGCCCGAGCACGAAGACGAGCGGGTACGCCGTCGGGTCCAGCTGCGGGTGCACGGCACGGGCCCGGTCGCGGGCCGAGGCGCGGGTGCGCTGCCACAGGTCGGCGAGGCGGGCCTCGAGCTCCTGGACGTCGTCGGGCGCGGGCCCGTCGGGGCCGGCGTCCGGGGCAGGCTGCATGGCGGTCATGGTGCCAGGGGCTTCAGGCGGGGTTGAGGACCTCGTCGCCCTCGACCGGCTCGTCCTCGGGTCCCGCGGGGGCGGCCCGCACCTCGTCCGGGCCGGCCGGGCCGACGGCCCCACCAGGACCGAGCACCCGGGCCAGCCACGCCAGCTGGTCCCGCTGCTGGTGCGCGCCGCCGCCCTCGTGCTGGTTGGCGGGCCAGACCCGGATGTCCTTGTCGACCTCGTCCGCGCGCGGCCCGCCGTAGTGGTTGAAGGCGGAGAACACGGTCGACGGCGGGCAGACCGGGTCGCGCAGCGCGACCGAGAACAGCGCCGGGGCGGTGGCGCGGGCGGCCAGGTGCACGGCGTCCACGTGGTCCAGGGTGCGGAAGGCCTGCTCGACGTGGTCCCGGTGGGCGGCGCACCAGCGGACGACCTCGGCGTAGGGGTCGGAGTCGGTGAGCTCCACCGCGCGCCGGAACGCGCACAGGAAGGGGACGTCGGCCATGACCCCGGCCAGGCCTGGCACCAGGCCGGCGACGGCGAGCGCCACCCCGCCGCCCTGGCTCACCCCGGCCACCACCACGCGGCCGGCGTCGACCTCGGGCAGGTCGCGGGCGACCTCGACGGCGCGGACGGCGTCGGCGTACAGGCGGCGGAGGTAGTGCGCGCGCGGGTCGAGCAGGCCCCGCGTCAGCACCCCGGGCGAGGACGGGGCGCCGTCGTAGCCGGCGTCCGCGGTCACCCCGCTCGACCAGCCGGAGCCCTGGCCCCGGGTGTCCAGGACGAGGTGGGCGTAGCCCGCCGAGGACCAGAGCAGGCGCTCGTGGGGCAGACCGCGGCCGCCGCCGTACCCGACGACCTCGACCACGCACGGCAGCGGGCCGGTGGCGCCGGCCGGGCGGAGCAGCCACGCGGCCACGTCCTGCCCGCCCCACCCGGCGAACCGGACGTCGTCCACCTCGACCGTGGTGAGGGCCACGGGATCGCGCGTCCGGCGGACGTCGGCAGGGTGCTCCGCGAGCTCGGCGAGCGTGCCGTCCCAGAAGGCGTCGAAACCCTCGGGCAGGCGCAGCGGGGGGCGGAAGGCGCGCAGCTCCTCCAGCGGCAGGTCGTAGGCGCTCACGGCCGGCCGTCGGCCGGAGGGTGCGGGGGCTCCCCGGCCGTCCCGCCGACGTCGTGCAGGTGGTGGACGGGGTCGTGGAGCAGGTACCGGCCGAGCTCTCGACGGTGAACGCCGCACCGTCGCTGCGCCGCCCGGTCCGGCGCCAGGCGGCCTCGTCGAGCCCCTCGAAGCGGGCGGCGAGCGCGTGGCCGTAGGCGACGGTCGCGGCGGCCACGACGGCCGGGTCCTGCTCGGCGTAGCGGGAGGCGACCGCGGTCTCGTCCTGGTCCCAGGCCGGGAAGAGCGGGTCGTCCTCGGTGAGCATGAGCGTGAGCCGCTCGGAGAAGAGGACGAACACGTCGCGGACATGGCAGCCGTACTCCAGCGCCGACCACGTCGTCGGGTCCGGCCGCTCCCGGGCGTCGCCCCGCTCCAGCACCGGGGGCCAGGCGTCGGCGTTCGCGTGCAGCCGCCCGGCGAGCTCGTCCCGGGGCACGCCGGCCACGTCCAGCCCGCAGTCCGGGCACGCCCGGCCCAGGACCCACGTCCAGTCCTTGGTGTCGGGCTCCAGGGCGGGCCCTCGGTCCTGCTGCGCGTCGTCCACGGCCAGACGCTAGCCGCTGCGCGCACCGTGGGCCCGGTCGGAGGCGGAGGCGTGCACCACCTCGCGGACCACCTCCGCCAGGGGCGCCGAGCGGGTCCACACCAGGTTGTGCGGGCCGTGCGGCACCTCCACGAGCCGGCCCTCGGGCAGGCGGGCGAGCAGGGCCTCGTTCCAGGCCCGCGGCGACACGGGGTCCCACGCGCCCCGCACGAGCACGGCGGGGCGGGGCAGGCGGGCGACGGCGCCCTCGACGGGGTCGGCGAGCATCGAGGCGAAGGTCCGGACGTAGCGGGGCGGGCCGCAGCGCAGGTAGTCCCCGGCGAGCACGGGCAGCAGGTCCGGCCGCTCGAGGACCAGGTCCCGGCCCAGCCGCGCGGCCTGGACGGTCCACGACCGGGCCCGGGCGTCGACCGTGGTCCCGACCAGGACGAGGCGGCCCAGCGCCGCGGGCGCGCGGACGGCGGCGTGCGCGACGACCTGCGTGCCCACCGAGTGCCCGACCACGACGGCGCCCTCCCGCCCGGTCGCGCGCAGCCACCCGAGCAGCGCCCGCGACAGCCCGGCCACGTCGGGATCGTCCCGCCCGCCACCACCCCAGCCGCGGGGCTCGGACAGCCCGGAGCCCGGGAGGTCGAGCCCGACCACCCGCGCCACCGCCGACAGCCGCCGGGCCAGCGGCGCGGCGTAGCGGTGCGACATCCCGAGACCGTGGACCAGGACGACGGTCGGCAGGCCCGGCGCGCCGGCGGCGGCGGCGTGGAGCAGCCGGCCGTCGACGCGGGTCCACTCGTGGTCCGGCCACGCCGGTGGGCGCCGGCCGGGCCGGGGACGTCCGCTGCTGGCCACCTGCCCACCGTGGCCGCCCCGGGGCCCCGGCGCGAACCGTCGCCCTGTCCCGGGGCGCCCGACGGGGTCTAGGGTCCCGGCGCATGACCGGCCCACCGCCCGACCTCGTCGTGCTCGACGTGCCCGCACGCTCCCGCTACGAGGCCAGCACGGGCGGCGAGCTCGCCGGCTTCGCGGAGTACACGACCACGCCGGAGATGGTGGTCTTCACCCACACGGAGGTGCTCCCGGCCCACGAGGGCGAGGGCGTGGGGAGCGCGCTGGTGCGCCACGCGCTGGACGACGTCCGGGCCCGGGGGCTGCTCGTGCTGGCCGTCTGCCCCTTCGTCCTGGGCTGGATCGGCCGCCACCCCGGGTACTCCGACCTCGAGTACCGGTCCCGCACCCGGACCGACGTGGACTGACGGGGACCGACGTGGACTGACGGGGACTGATCCCCCCGGGTGATCGTGGCGCGCACGGGAGTAGATCCGGCTCCTGCCGGTCAAGACCTCCCCGGGGCGGGACGAACCGCCCTTCGCAGCGACGGCCGGCGTCGCGCAGAAGGAGGGACCATGACCGACCAGGGGGACCGGGAGCAGCTGGGGCAGGACCGCGCCGTGGACGAGGCGGTGATGGACCTGCTGCACGACCACGTGCCGCTGACGCTGCTCGTGGACCTGGTGGACGCGCCCGCCTCGGAGCAGGTGCTCGTCGAGGAGGGCCTGCCCGCGCAGGAGTGGTGGGAGCAGCTGCCCCACCAGGCGGACCCCACCGACTGACGCAGGGGAGGCGGACCGCGGATTTTCCGACCCGGCGCGGGCGCTGGTACCGTCTCTCCCGCACCGCTAGCTCAATTGGCAGAGCAGCTGACTCTTAATCAGCGGGTTGCCGGTTCAAGTCCGGCGCGGTGCACTCAGGGGCTGATCCCCTAGCGTGACCGCCATGGCGGACGACCTCGCACGGGCACGACGGACCGGCACCGCGGTGTGGGTCTGGCTCGCCGTCGGCGGGACGGTGAGCCTGGTCCTGGGGCTCGCCTCCGTGCTGGCGCCGGGGTCCACGCTCGGCGTGCTGGCCGTGGTGCTCAGCCTGTGGCTCGTGGCCGCCGGTCTCGGCCGGGTCGCCCTGGCCGCCGCCATGCGGACGTGGCCGTCCTCCCGCCGCGGCCTGCAGGGCGTGCTCGGCGTGGTCCTGGCCGCCGCCGGCGTGGCCGGCCTGCTCGGGCTGTGGGACGCCCTCACGGTGGTCACCGTGGTGGTGGCCGTCGGCTTCCTCGTGGCCGCCGCGGCGGACCTCGGCATGGCCGCGACCGGGCCCCGCGGGGCCGGCCGCGCCGCGACCGGCGGGCTCGGCGTGCTCCACCTCGTCATCGGTCTCACGTTCCTGCTGCTGCCGGGGGTGGGGCTCACCGTGCTCGCCTTCCTCGTCGGCCTCGCGCTCGTCGTGCTCGGCCTGGTCCAGCTGGCCGCCGCCGGCCTGGTGCGGGCGCTGGTCCGCTCGACCGACCGTCTCGGCGGCCGGCTGGGGCCGTCGGGAGCCGGGAGGGGCCCACGCCTGGGCGGGCCCGACGAGGACCCCCGCGTCGTCCGCGGCGAGGTGCTGTGATCCTCCGTCGCCGGCGGCGTCCCGAGGCCGCTCCCGCTGCGCCGCCCGTCCCGGTCGTGCCGGCCGCCCCCCCGCTCCCGGCGCCCGTCCTCACGCTGCTCGGGCTCGCGGCCGCGGTCGTCGTGCTGGGCGGGATCCGCACCGCGCAGGGGCTGGCCGGGCCCATCCTCCTGGCCTTCGTCCTGTCCGTGGCGGTGTACCCGCTGCAGGCCCGGCTGCGGCGCTGGCGGCTGCCGGGCTGGCTCGCCCTCACCATCACCGTGCTCGTGACCTACGCCGCGCTCACCCTGTTCGCGGGCGCGCTCACGCTCTCGGTGCTGCAGTTCGCCGACCAGGTGCCGCAGTACTCCAGCGAGCTCAACGCCATGGTCGACCAGGGCGAGCAGGCGCTGCTCGACCTGGGCCTGGACCAGTCGCAGATCAACGACGTGCTCAGCCAGCTCGACCTCAACCAGGCGCTCTCGCTCGCCGTCGGGCTCGTGCAGCAGGTCGCCTCGCTGCTGAGCAACCTCCTGTTCGTCCTGGCCCTGCTCTTCTTCGTGCTCGTCGACGCGGGCGGGGTCCACACCAAGCTCGCCGCCGTCCGCACGCTGCGGCCCCGGGTGGCCGACGCCATGCAGGGCTTCACCCACGGCGTGCGGCAGTACCTGGTGGTGACGGCGGTCTTCGGCGCGGTGGTCGCCGGGCTGGACATCCTGCTGCTCGTGGTGCTCGGCGTGCCGCTGCCTCTGCTGTGGGGGCTGCTGGCCTTCCTGGCCAGCTTCGTGCCCGTCGTCGGGCTCGTGGTCGGGCTGGTCCCGCCCGTCGTCATCGGCCTGCTGGCCGAGGGGCCGACCACCGGGCTGCTCGTGCTCGTCGGCTACCTGGTCATCAACAACACGATCGACAACGTCGTGAAGCCGAAGTTCGTCGGGGACGCCGTCGGGCTCAGCATCACCATGTCGTTCCTGTCGCTGGTGGTCTGGGGCTTCGTGCTCGGCCCGCTCGGTGCGCTCCTGGCCATCCCGGCGACCCTGCTCGTCCGGGCCCTGCTCAGCGACGACGACCCCCGCCACGGCTGGGTGGGGATCATGGTGGGCGACCGGGCCCCGTCGGGCACGCGGCTCGGCGAGATGGCGACGAGGGCGCGGGCGCTGGACCGCCAGGAGGGCCGCAGCCCGTCCTAGGGGTAGGGCCAGGCGTTCGGCGCGCAGCCGTCCAGGCCGATGGTCTGCTGGAGCATGACCGGCGCGGGGCGCCCGGCGCCCGGGCAGGGCACGTGGCCGTTGCCGAGGTAGTGCCCGAGCTCGTGGTTGACCACGTACTCCTGGTAGCCCGCGACGTCGTCGCCCCACGACCGCGCGCCCCGCGTCCAGCGGTCGGCGTTGAGGACCACGACGTCGCCGTTGCGGCAGCTGACCTGGCCGCGGGTGCGCAGCGGCGCGCACAGCCGGTCGGTGGTGTCGGGGCTGGCCACGACGATGCGGGCGTCGGGGTCCGTGCTCACGCGCTGCAGGGACCAGCGGCCCTGCGCGGTCCACGAGCGGGGGTCGGCGAGCACCCGCTCCACGACGGAGGCGACCTGGGCCGGGTCCAGCGGCACCCCGCCCTCGACCTCGACCGTGTAGCGGACCAGGTCGCCCGAGCCCACCGCCGTGCCGCTGCCCGGCGCCACCGCGAAGCTGCCGTCGCCGGCCTGCGGGACCTCGACGGGCTCCGCGCCCGGGGCGGCAGGGTCGGGGGCGGGGTCCTGCGGCGGGTCCGCCGCACCGTCGTCCGCCGCACCGTCGTCCGCCGCACCGTCCTCCGCCGCACCGTCGTCCGCCGCCCCGTCGTCCGCTGCGTCCTGCCCAGGGTCCTGCGCCGAGCCCTGCGCGGGGTCGGCGGCCGGGGCGTCCCCGGCCGGGTCCGCCACCGCCCGCCCGGCCGAGGCCTGGTCCGCCCCCCGGTCGGTGGCCGGCTCGCGTGCCCCGGCCGCGGTCCGGTCCTCCTCGGCGACCACGGCACCGTCCTGCCCGGCGCCGGCCTGGCTGCTGCTCGCCGGCGAGCCGGCGGCCTCCCCGCCCAGCAGGTCGAGCCGCGTGCTCTCGGGCACGAGCAGCCACACGCCCCAGACGAGGAGCACGACCGCCGCGAGCACCACCGGCGTCCGGGCGGCGGGCGGCGCAGGAGCGGGCGCGCCGGCGTGACGGGTCGGGCGGCGGACCTCCGTGGTCGTCACGGACCGCAGGCTACGACGCCGACGGGCCCGGACGACGGGGGCGCGCGGCCAGGTGCATGCCGCCCCGCGGACGTAGTGTCACCGACGCGACCACCCCGGGCCGCGGGCCGGCGGGGGCGACGGTGCGGTCGCGGAGCAGCTCGGCCAGCACGACGACGGACTCCACGACCGCGAAGTCCCGCCCGATGCACAGCCTCGGCCCCGCCCCGAAGGGCAGGTAGCCCTCCCGGCGGGAGCCGGCGTCCTCGCCCAGCCAGCGGTCCACGTCGAAGCGGAGCGGGTCGGGCCACAGGTCGGCGCGGCGGTGGTGCACCCAGGGCGAGGTGATGACGAGCGTCCCGGCCGGGAGCGGGACGCCGTCCACGACGTCGTCCACCAGCGCCCGCCGCGTGATCACCCAGGCCGGCGGGTAGAGCCGCAGCCCCTCGTCCACCACGGCCCGCACCACGGGCAGGCGCAGCACGTCGGTCCAGGTCACGGTGCGGGTGCCGCCGGCCCCGTCGGCCAGCTCGCGGTCCAGCTCGGCGTGCACCCGGGCGACGACGGCCGGGTTCTCGGCGAGCAGGCGGAGGGTCCAGGTGAGGCTGGCCGCGACCGTCTCGTGCCCGGCGATGACCAGCGTGACGAGCTCGTCGCGCACCTCGGCGTCGGTCATGCCCGAGGCCAGCAGCAGGCCCAGCACGTCGTGGCCGGGCTCGCGGCGCGCGCGCCGCGAGCGCACCATCGCCGCGCACGCCGCGTCCAGGGTGACCCGGGAGCGCGCCAGGCGGCGCGCGGTCGGCGTGGGGACCCCGGGCGGCGCGGTCCACGGCCGGGTCGCCCGGCGCATGACGACCGCCAGCGCCTCGTGCACCGCGGCCACCAGCCGGTGCCCCTCGGCCGCGCCGCCGTCGACGAGGTCGGCGCCGAACAGGGTGCGCCCGACCACGTGCAGGGTGGCGCGCATGAGGACGTCGTCCACGTCGACGACCCGGCCCGGGGCCGCGTCCCACTCCGCGCGCACCAGCTGGGCGGCCCGCACGGACTCCTGGGCCACGTGGCCGAGGGTGTCGCGGTGGAAGGCCGGCTGCATGACGCGGCGGTGCGAGCGCCACACCTCGCCGTCCGTGGTGAGCAGCCCGGCCCCGGTCACCAGGGCGAGCGACGTGTACTGGACGGTCTCCTTGCCGTAGGCCTTGTGGTTGTCCTGCAGCACCCGGCGCACCCCGCGGGGACCGTTGACCAGCACGGCCGGGCGTCCCTGCACCGGGAAGGGCACGACGTCGCCGTAGCGGGCGGCGGTCGCCTCGAGGAAGGGCAGCGCGTCGGAGAGGATCGCGGGGACCGCGGCCACCATGTGCCAGGGCAGCGGGCCGTCGGCGTCGACCTCGGTGAAGCGGGCGTTGCGGCGGGCGCCCCGGACGGGCGCGCTCACGCGATCACCAGCCCGTGCTCCCGGGGCCGCCCTTGAACGGGCCGACCACGTCGTCGGTCACCCAGCCGCCGTAGAAGCCCCCCGGCTGCGGCCGGACGACCTCGCCGTCGACCGTGACCTCGTCCACCGCGCCCGCGTACAGCGCGACGTGGCCCGGCGAGGGCGGCGAACGCGGCGGTGGGGCCCGGGTAGGTCCAGGCGGCCGACGCCGCGACCCGGCCGTCCGGGGCCACCAGGTCCAGGTAGGCCGCGCGGCCCTTCCACTCGCACACCGACGCACCGGCGGCGGGCCGCAGGACGCCGTCGACGAACGCGGAGGCCGGCAGGTACCAGGTCGGCGGGTGGGAGGTCTCCAGGACGGTGAACGCCTGGGAGGTGCGGCAGACCACGCCGCCGAAGACGACGACCACGGTGCGCGGGTCGGCCCGCAGCAGCGGGGGGCGCGGGTGGTCCCACACGGACGTCTGCCCGGGGCCCGGCGTCTCGGCGACGACCCCGCGCGGCAGGCGCCGGGAGCGGTCCTGGGCCGGGAGCAGGCCGTCGGGCCGCCCGCCGGAGGGGCTCACCGGGACCGGCGGCGCGCGACCACGAGGGCGACGACCACGGCGACGGCGGCCGCCCCGACCGCGGCGACCCGCTCGTACAGGACGTTGCCGTCCTCGTCGCTCACCGCGCGGCGGGCCCGGTCGACCGCCTCGTCCTTGGCCTCGGTGGCCAGGTTGGCCGGCTTCACGCGCTGCGCCAGCTCGTCCAGGGTGCCCGACAGGTGCGCACGACGGGCCTCGATCGCCGCCTGCAGGGCGGCCGGGTCGCTGGGGAGGGCGTCGGCGGCGGGCGAGGCGGAGGGTCCGTGGGCGCTGCTCATGGTGCTCACGGTAACGAGGTGGCGGCGCCGGTGCGTCCTCGCGGGACGACGGCGGCGGGGTCGAAGCCCACGGGCAGCTCCAGCCGGTGGCGCGCGAGCAGGTCGGCGTCCTGCAGCACGCCCAGGGTGGCGCCGTCGTGGGCGATGCGGCCGGCGTCCAGCACCACGCTGCGCTCGCACAGCTCCAGCGCGAAGGGCAGGTCGTGGGTGACCACGACGACGGTCACCGGCAGCCCCGCGAGGACGTCGAGCAGCTCCCGCCGGCTGGCCGGGTCCAGGTTGCTCGAGGGCTCGTCGAGCACGAGCACCTCGCAGTGCATGGCCAGCACCGTGGCCACCGCCACGCGCCGCCGCTGCCCGAAGGACAGGTGGTGGGGCGGGCGGTCGGCGAGCGTCCGCATCCCCACCGCGTCCAGGGCCTCGTCGACCCGGGCGTCCAGCTCGGCGCCGCGCAGGCCGAGGTTGGTCGGGCCGAAGGCGACGTCGTCGCGCACGGTCGGCATGAACAGCTGGTCGTCGGGGTCCTGGAAGACCAGGCCGACCCGGCGCCGCACCTCGCCCAGGGTCGCCTTGGTGACCTCGACGCCGCCGACGAGCACCTGGCCGACGGCGTTGGACCCGGCCGCCTGGCCGAGGATGCCGTTGAGGTGCAGCAGCAGGGTGGTCTTCCCGGCCCCGTTGGGACCGAGCACGGCGACCCGCTCCCCCGCGCCGACGCGCAGGTCGACGCCGAAGAGCGCCTGGTGGCCGTCGGGGTAGGCGAAGGCGACCTCGCGCAGCTCGAGGGCGGCGGGCCCGCGGTCCCCGCCGGGCAGCACCGGCCCGGTCGTCTCGCTCGTCACGGTGCTCACCCTGCCATCACCAGCCAGGCGGTCCGGTCGCCGGCCGCCACGGCCGCGACGGCGACGCAGGCGACGAGCGCCCATGCCCCGGCGAGCGCGGCCCACTGCGCGGGACGGGAGCGGGGTGCGCCGAGCTGCGGCATGGTGCCGGTGAAGCCGCGGCTGACCATGGCCAGGTGCACGCGCTCGCCCCGCTCGTACGAGCGGATGAACAGGGCCCCCGCCGCCTTGGCGACCACCGCGACGTGGCCGAGGTGCTTGGCCTCGAAGCCGCGGGCCGCCCGGGCCAGCGCCATGCGGCGCATGTCGTCCACGACCACGTCGAGGTAGCGGACCATGAAGGACAGGATCGTCACGAACAGCCCCGGCACCCGCAGCCGCTGCACCCCGACGATGAGGTCGCGCGGGGTCGTCGTGGCCGACAGCAGGATCGCCGCGACCACGCCGAGGGTCCCCTTGGCCAGGATGTTGAAGCCGCCGAGCAGCCCGTCCACCGACAGCGAGAGCCCCAGCACGTCGACCCGCTCCCCCAGGGCGACGAACGGCAGCAGGACGGCGAAGACGAGGAAGGGGACCTCGATGACCATGCGGCGCAGGACCGTGAGGGCGGGTATCCGGGTGAGGACGAGGAGACCGACGAGCAGCAGGGCGTAGACGCCCGAAGGCCCACGCCTGGTCGCGGGGCGTGGCCACCACGGTCACGACGAAGGCGAGCAGGCCGACGATCTTGACCTCGGCGGGCAGGCGGTGGAGCAGGGTGTGGCCGTGGACGTAGAGCCCGTCGGAGACGCTGCGCGACCCGGCCCCGTGGGAGTGACCGGCGCCCACTAGACCTTCTCGGTCTCGCGCTCGGCGGCGCCCTGGCGGGGGCGGACCAGCCGGGCGAGCACGAGCGCGATGAGCAGGGCGACGCCGACCCCGATGACGCCCGCCAGGCCGGTGGCCAGGTACGGGTTGTCGATCCCGGCCACGGCGTACCCGCCGAGCGGGCTGCCGGAGGCGGCGGAGTCCACCTCGGTGCCGCTGAAGCCCAGCTGCTCGGCCACGTAGTTCAGCCCGTCCGGGGTGCGAGCTGGCCCAGCTGGAGACGACCCCGGCCAGGACGACGCAGACGCCGACCGCGGCGACGAGCCAGCGGGTGCCGAGCTTCGCGGTGCTCCGGGGCGCCGGGGCCGCGACGACCTCGCGGTCCGTGCCGTCGGCGGAGGTGAGCACCAGGCTGGTGCGGTACCGGCGGGCCAGCCGCACGAGGTCGGGGCGGGTGGCCACGACGGCACCGACGGTGAGCGCGGTGATGACGGCCTCGCCGACGCCGATGACGGCGTGCCAGGTGAGCATGAAGCCGGCCAGCTGGCCCAGGTCGAGGCGCGCGGCGCCGCCGACCGCGTACAGGCCGACGAAGACCAGCGCCGCGGCCGGGACGGAGACGAAGGCGCCGACGGCCGAGGCCGGCACGGCGGAGGACGCCCGCTTGGGCAGGACGGCCATGCAGGCGCGCGAGACCAGGTAGCCGACCGCGACGGTGACCACGGCCATGAGCATGATGTTGGTGCCCAGGGCGGACAGCCCGCCGTCGGCGAACAGCAGCCCCTGCAGGGTGAGCACCACCGACAGGCAGATGACCGCCGTCCAGGGCCCGACGAGCACGGCCGCGAGGGCCCCGCCCATGAGGTGCCCGGAGGTGCCGATGCCGACGGGGAAGTTGAGCATCTGCACCGCGAAGACGAACGCGGACACCAGGCCGGCCATGGGGGCGGCGGCGGTCGACTCGGCGAGCTCGACGCGGGCGCGCCTCAGCGAGACGCCGACGACGGCGGCGGCGGCGACGCCGGTGGCGATGGAGGTGGTGACGTCCAGGAAGCCGTCGGGAACGTGCACAGGGATGCTCCTCGTGGTGCTGGTGCGTGTCGCGCAGGGGGTAGGCCCGGCGGGCCGTCGCTCACGTCAGATGGTGACCTCGCAGCGGCCGGGGCGCAATGCGAAACTACGACAGTGTCGCAGTTGACGCCCGGCGACCGGGCCCCCGACCTCGTCCTCCCCTCTGCGGACGGCAGCACCGTCTCCCTGGCGGAGGTGCGGGCCGGAGGAGGGCGCAGCGTCGTCGTGTACTTCTACCCGGCGGCCATGACGCCCGGGTGCACCACCCAGGCCTGCGACTTCCGCGACAGCCTCGCCTCGCTGCGCGGGGCGGGCTTCGAGGTGCTCGGCGTGTCCCCCGACCCGGTGGAGCGGCTGCGGGCCTTCGCGGAGCGGGACGCGGTCCCCTACCCCCTGCTCAGCGACCCCGACCGCACGACCATGACCGCGTGGGGTGCCTGGGGGCCGAAGAAGCTGTACGGCAGGACCGTCACCGGCGTGGTCCGCTCCACCGTGGTCGTCGGCCCCGACGGCCTCGTCACCTGGGCCCGCTACGGCGTCAGGGCCACCGGCCACGTCGCCCTGCTGCGGCGCGAGCTCGGCGTCGACGGCTGAGCCGCTCCCGCCCCCGGGGGGCCGGGAGGCGGGCACACTGGGGGCATGAGCGAGCAGGACGGCACCGAGGACCCCTACCGGACGCCGCCCGCGGGCCCGTCGGCGACGCCGTCGACGAGCCGGCCCCGGGCCGACCAGACGCACGGGGTCGAGCAGCCCTACGGGACCCAGCACTACGGGACCCAGCCGTACGGGACCCAGCCGTACCGGACCCAGCAGCCGTTCCCCCAGCCGCCGGCCGTCGTCCGGCTGCGCCAGGTGATGCTCTCGGGCGCCGTCGCCGCCCTGCTCCAGGGCGGCTACGCGCTGCTGGTCGTCGACGACCTGCTGGCCGTGTCCGCGCCCGAGCTCGAGCAGGTGGCCCGCGACTCCGGCATGGACGCCGCCCGCTTCGCCGAGATGACCGGCACCGCGTTCACCGTGGGCGTGGTCGTGAGCACCCTCCTCACGGCCGGGCTGTGGCTGCTCTTCGCCCGGCTCTTCGACCAGGGGCGGGCCCGGGTCCCCGGCACCGTGCTCGGCGCCCTCAACGGGGCCACCCTGCTGCTCGGCCTCTTCGCCCCGGACGACCTCGTCGCCTGGCTGCTCACTGTCCTGTCCTCGGCGCTGGTGGTCGCGGGGCTCGTGCTGCTGTGGCGTCCGGCGGCCTCGGCCTGGTTCGGCGCCGTCGCCGCCTCCCGGACCGACCGGCTCTAGTCCCCGCCGCCCGGCCCGGCCGGGCTCGCGCCCCTGCTCAGTCCTCCTGGCCGTGGCCCGCGCGGCAGGCCGCGCAGCGCCCGGACAGGGCCACGTGCGCGGCGTCGAGGGCGAAGCCGTGCTCGCGCAGCAGCCGGCGGCGGACCGGGCCGAGCAGCTGCACGGGGGCGTCGATCACCGCCCCGCACCCCCCGCACTGCAGGTGCAGGTGCTCCCCCGCGCCGTCGACCAGGTGGTACGCGGTCGCGCCGTGGCCCAGGTGCACGTGCTGCACCAGCCCGGCGTCCGTCAGCGCCTCCAGCGCCCGGTAGACGCTGGCCCGGTGCACCCCCGGCTCGTGCCGCGCGACCGCGGCCACGACGTGCTCCGCGGACAGGTGCCCGTGCTGCGAGCCCAGGACCTCCAGCACCGCCCGGCGCGGCGCGGTGAGGTGCAGGCCGGAGGCCCGCAGCCGCTCCCGCACGTCCTGGCCGGGCCCGGCGGCGGGCCGGCCGCGCGCGTCTCCGGGGGTGCCCACGCCCTCAGGCTAGGGCCGCCGCTGGCCTAGGCTGCCCGGGCGCGGGAGTGGTGGAACTGGCAGACACGCAGGACTTAGGTTCCTGTGCCCCTGGGCGTACGGGTTCGAGTCCCGTCTCCCGCACACGTCCGGACCTGCCCCTGTGTCCGGGCCAGCCCCTAGCCTTCCTCCATGATCGTGCTGACGGCCGACCAGAGGGGCAGCCGCACCGGCGCGGACCTCGTCGGCCCCGGCCTGGCCCTGCTCGCCGCCGCCGCCCCGGACCCGCTGCGCCCGTTCGAGCGCACCGCCGGGGACGAGCTGCAGGGGGTGCCCGCGGACGCCGCGCAGGCGGTCGCCGCGCTGCAGGCGCTGCTGCTGGACGGGCGGTGGTCGGTGGGGCTCGGCGTGGGACCGGTCGAGCTGCCGCTCCCGGCGTCGACCCGGGCCGGGCGCGGGCCACGCCTACACGGCCGCGCGCGAGGCGGTGGAGACGGCCAAGGGCCGCCAGCACCACGCCTGCCTGCTCGCCGCACGGGCTCGACGAGGAGGCCGCCCGCACCGTGGCCGACGCCGACGCCGTCCTCGCCCTGGCGCTGGCCGTGGCCGGGCGGTGGAGCCCGGAGGCCCGCGAGGCGGTCGCCCTGGTCGCCGGGGGCGCCACCCAGACCGAGGCCGCCCGCACCCTCGGCATCACCCGGCAGGCGGTCGGGCAGCGGCTCGGGGCCGCCCTGTACCGCCAGCACGGCGAGGCGGTGGCCGCGGTCGTCCACCTGCTCGAGCGGGCGGACGCCGCCTCCGGCCCCGGTCCGCGGCGGGCCCCGTGAACGACGCCCCGGGCGTGCTCGCCGTCCTGATCTACCTGCTGCTCCTGCTGGCGGTGGGCTGCACGGTGCTGCTGCCGTTCTCGCTGCGCCCCGCCATCGTCACCGGGCCGCCGTGGCTCGGCGGCGTCGTGGTCGGCGGCGCTGCTGGTGCCGCTGGTGGCCGCCGGCCTGCTGGGCCTGGCCGCCGCCCCGCTGCACGGGGCGGGGCTGGTGCTCGCCGTCGCCGCGCTCCTCGTCACCGCGGCCACCGGCGGCTCCCCCATGGCCACCGGCGTCCTCCGCCTGGCGGACCCGGCCGCCGCCCGCGCGGCCGAGGGGATGGACCTGCAGACCAGCCGGCTCGACGTCACCACGTCGCGGCCGGCCCCGCCCGTCGCGGCCACGCTGTCCGCGCCGGGGCTGCTGCGCGGCGGGTCCATGCTCGGGCTGCTCGAGCGGCTGGCCACCTTCGGCACGCTCGCCGTCGGCAGCCCGGAGGGCATCGCGGTGGTGCTGGCCGTCAAGGGGCTGGGCCGGTTCGGGGAGCTCAAGATCCCGGCCGCCCCCGAGCGCTTCATGATCGGCACGTTCGCCAGCGTGCTGTGGGCCTGCGCGTGCTGGGCCGTGACGCTGGCCGTCATCACCTGATGGGGGCTGGGCGCCCGCGGCGCGGGCCTCAGCCCTGGACGTCGACGGTGACCCGGTCGTAGCCCTGGGCGCCGTCGGGGGCGGGGGCGGCCGGCTCCTCGAGCTGGACGTCGCCCCGCTCGTCGACCGCGCGCACCTCCAGCTCGTGGCTGCCCGGCTGCGCGTCCCACTCCCAGCGCCACTGCCGCCACGTGCTCGTGGTGCCCGCGTCGGACAGCTCCGCCTCGGCCCACTCCCCGCCGTCCACCCGGACCTGCACGGCCGACACCCCGACGTCCATGGCCCAGGCCATGCCCGCCACCACGGTCGTCCCGGCCGGGACGCTGCCGCCGGGGACGTCGATCCGGGAGGAGATCTTGACCGGCCCGAGGGCCGACCAGCCGCGCGGGGTCCAGTAGCCCTGGTCGTCGTCGAAGCGCGTGAGCCGCATCTCGGTCACCCACTTGGTGGCCGACACGTAGCCGTACAGGCCGGGCACCACGAGCCGGGCGGGGAAGCCGTGCTGGGCCGGCAGCGGCTCGCCGTTCATGGCGACGGCGAGCAGGGAGCGGCGGCCGTCGGTGAGGGCCTCGACCGGGGAGCCCGCGGTGAAGCCGTCCACGCTGCGGGAGAGCACCATGTCGGCCTCGGGGCGCGGGCCCGCCTCGGCGAGCAGCTCGGCGGTGAGCACGCCGCGCCACAGCGCGTTGCCGACCAGGTCCCCGCCGACCGGGTTGGAGACGCAGCTGAGGGTGGCCCAGTGCTCGACCTGGCTCCGGGCGAGCACGTCGTCCCAGGACAGCTCGATCTCGCGGTCGACCAGGCCGGTGATCCGCAGCGACCAGTCGGCGGTCCGGACCGAGGGGACGACCAGCGCGGTGTCGATCCGGTAGAAGTCGGTGCTGGGGGTCTGGAACGGCGCGAGGCCGCGCACGTCGTCGAAGGTGGCGGTGGCGGGCACGACCGGGGCGGGCTCGACGGCCTCCGGCAGCACGACCGCCGCGCGGGACTCGGCGCCGCCCGAGCGGGCGGTGGACACCGCCGCGGGCCCCCAGCCCCACGCCGAGCGCGGCCGCGCCGGTGCCGCCGACGAGCACGGCCCGCCGGGCCGGCGGGACGGTCCCGGCCGGGTCGACGGGGTCGGACCCACCGCCGGCGGGCCGTCCTCGGGGGAGGGGCGACCCGCCGCAGCAGGACCCGCAGCAGGAAGACGCCGACCGCACCGGCCACCACGGCCGGCAGCACGCCGAGCAGGCCGAGGTCGGGGCGGGTCAGCGCCGCCGCCCCGCAGGCCACGGCCAGCAGCGCCGTCACCGGCGTGCCCCAGCCGGGCCCGGCGGCCTCCAGCACGCCGGCCAGCGCGGCGACGGCCACCGCGACCACGGTGACGACGGTGAACAGGAACAGCTTGTCGTTCGTGCCGAACGCGGCGATGGCGGCGTCCTTGGCCCAGGGCGGCGTGAGGTCGACGACGAGGTCGCTGATCGCGAGCACCGGCGTCGACGCCGGGCCCGGTGACGATGCCGACCACCTCGGCCGCGGCGATCCCGGCCCCCGCGGCGACCACCCCCGCCGCCGCGGCCCACGCGGGCGAGGTCGGCACGACCGGGCCGGTCGCGGACGGGGGACGCAGGTGGTGGTCACCGGACCAGGATGCGCCACGACCGCGCCGGACCGGGACGGCCGTCCCCGCCACGTCACGGGATCGTCACCGCGGGCGGGGGCCCGGCCGCCGGCAGCAGGACCCGGAACGCGCAGCCCCCGGGGACGGGGTGCACCGCCACCGTCCCGCCCGCGGCGGAGACCAGGCGGCCACGACCGCCAGGCCCAGCCCCGCCCCTCCCCCGTCCGGTGTGCGCGCCCGCTCCCCGCGCCAGCCGGTCTGGAACAGGTGCGGCACGTCGGCCTCGGGGATGCCGCCGCACCGGTCGACCACCTCCAGGCACACCGCACCGCCCCCGCCCGCGCCCACGCCCACGCTCACGCCCACGCTCGCGCCCTCGCCCGCGGCCTCGGCCACGTGGGTGGACCCGGTCTCGCCCTCGCCCTCGCCCTCGAGGACGGCCTCGTGGACGGCGCGCACCCGGACGTGGCCGCCCGGTCCGGCCGCCGCCGTCTCGCGCACGGCGTTGTCGAGCAGGTTGGCCACACCCGTCCAGCGCCCGCGGCGGGCAGCCGGACGGCAGGGCAGGGCCCGGCGCACCGTCACGGCGGGCGGGTCCACGCCCGGGACCCGCCGGCCCGCCCGGCCGAGCCGCGTCGCCCGCTCGACCGCCCGGCGCACCACGTCGCCGAGGTCGACCGGCCCCCCGTCAGTCCCTCCGGGTCCCTCCGTCCGCCGGCGACCGTCCCCACGCCCGCCGAGCGTGTCCCCCCGCCCGGCCCGCCTGCAGCCGCGCCAGGGAGAACATCTCCTCGCACCATGGCCGCGGTCCGGTCCGCCTCCGCCCGTATCCGCCCCAGGTAGCCGTCCCGCTGGTCCGCGACCCCGTCCTCGAGGGCCTCCGCCATGGCGCGGATCCCGGCCAGCGGCGTCAGCAGGTCGTGGGTGAGGCCGGCGAGCAGCTCGCGCGCGGGCCCGCGTCGGCGGACTCCGCCCGCGTCGCGTGCGGCCCTGTCGCGGCGGCGGACTCCTCCAGGCGGCGCACCCGCCGGCCCAGCAGCACCGCCGCCAGCAGCCCCACCGCCGCGCCGCCCGCGCACGCCGACAGCACCACCTCACTCTGCTCACCGTCCAGGTACATGGCGCGGGTCGACACGACGGCCGAGGACGACCACCGCGGCCAGCGCAGCCAGGGGCGGGACCAGCACGGCGAGGCCGAGGCGTCCGGACCGGCGGGCCAGCACCCACCCACGCCGCCGACCGCGCCGCCCCCGACCGCCGCGGCCCCGAAGGAGAGCAGCAGCGCCAGCCAGGGGGTCATGGCACCGCCCGCGCCACCGGGGCGTCCCACCGGTACCCGACGCCGTAGACGGTCACCAGGAGGGCCGGCTGCGCCGGGTCCGCCTCGACCTTGTTGCGCAGCCGGCGGGCGTGGACGGTCACGGTGGAGGTGTCGCCGAAGTCCCAGCCCCAGACGTGCGCGAGGAGCTCCTCCCGGGTGAACGCCCGCCCCGGGTGACGGAGCAGGTGCACCAGCAGGTCGGTCTCGCGGACCGTAGCCCCAGCTGCACCCCGTCCAGGTGGGCCGCCCGCGCCGCGACGTCGACCACGACCAGGCCGCCGCTGCGCAGCACCTCGCGGCCCCACCGGGCGGGCGGCCCGGCCGCGCGGCGCAGCAGCGACGCGACGCGCAGGACCAGCTCGCGGACGCTGAACGGCTTGGTGACGTAGTCGTCCGCACCGGTCTGCAGCCCCAGCGACCCGCTCGTCCTCGGCGCCCAGGGCGGTGAGCATGATGACGGGCACGTCGGAGACGCTCGCGGCAGCCGCCGGCAGACCTCGATCCCGTCCGTGCCCGGCAGCATGACGTCGAGCACGACCAGGTCCGGGCCCCCGGCGGCGGTCGCGAGCGCCAGGCCGGTCGAGCCGTCAGCGGTGCGTCGACGACGTGGCCCTCCCGCTCCAGGTAGCGGCAGAGCACCTCGGCCACGGTCGGGTCGTCCTCGACGACGAGCACCCGCGCCACGCCGTCACCGTAGGCCCGGCGCCCGCCCGGGCCGGGGGGTGAGGACGGGCCGGTGACGGCGGGGCCGGGCGGGCGGAGGCCCCGCCCCGCTCAGCCCGTGGTCAGCAGCGCCACCAGCCGGGGCGCGAGGCCCGCGCACGGCCTGGCCGCGGTGGCTGATCGCGTCCTTCTCGGCCGGGGACAGCTCCGCGCAGGTGCGGGTCTGTCCCTCCGGCACGAGGACGGGGTCGTAGCCGAAGCCGCCCTGCGCCGCGCGGGGCGTGGTGAGCGCGCCCGCCAGCCGGCCGACGGCGACGGTCTCCTGCTCGCCCTCGGGGGCACGGGGGTCCACGAGCGCGGCCGCGCACTCGAACCACGCGCGCCCGGTGCGGCGGCGGGACGTCGACGAGCTGGTCCAGCAGCAGGCGCGAGGTTGGCCGCGTCGTCGCCGTGACGGCCCGCCCAGCGCGCCGAGAAGACGCCGGGCGCTCCCCCGAGCACCGCGACGCAGAGGCCGGAGTCGTCGCGCGACCGCGGGCAGCCCGGTGGCCGCCGCGAGGGCGCGGGCCTTGAGCAGCGCGTTCTCCGGCGAACGTCACGCCGGACTCCACCACCTCGCCGGGGTCCGGCAGGCCGAGCCCGGCCAGCGCGGACACCGGCACGACCCGTCCGCCGGCGGTCCGCCAGCGCCGGCGCGGACGGGCGGAGCAGCCGGACGAGCTCGGTCACCTTGTGCGCGTTGCGGGTGGCGAGGACCAGCCGCGGCCCGCTGCCCGCGGGCCGGCCGTGCCCTCGGGGCTCGCCGCTCACGGGGCGGCGGGGCGGCCAGCGCCCGCTGCTGGGCCTCGGTGAGCAGGGCGCAGCCGAGCAGGGCAGGTCGAGGAGCCCGTCCAGCTCCGCCCGGTCGAACGGCGCCCCCTCGGCGGTGCCCTGCACCTCGACGAACCGGCCGTCCCCGGTGCAGACGACGTTCATGTCGGTGCCGGCGGAGACGTCCTCCGGGTAGTCGAGGTCGAGCACCGCGCGGCCGTCCACCACGCCGACGCTGATCGCCGCCACGGAGCCGGTGAGCGCCGTGCGCCGTCTTCTTCACGTGGCCCTGCTGCCTTCGCCCACGCGACCGCGTCGGCGAGCGCGACGTAGGCCCCGGTGATCGCGGCGGTGCGGGTGCCGCCGTCGGCCTGCAGCACGTCGCAGTCCAGGTGGACGGTGTTCTCACCCAGCGCGGAGGTGTCGACCACCGCGCGCAGGGCCCGGCCGACCAGCCGCGAGATCTCGTGGGTGCGCCCGCCGACCCTGCCCTTGACCGACTCGCGGTCGCTGCGGGTGTTCGTGGAGCGCGGCAGCATCGCGTACTCGGCGGTGACCCAGCCCTTGCCCGACCCCTTGCGCCAGCGCGGCACCCCGGGGGTGAAGCTCGCGGTGCACAGCACCCGGGTGCGGCCGAACTCCACGAGCACGCTGCCCTCCGGGTGCTCGGTCCAGCCCCGGGTCAGGCGGACCTCGCGGAGCTGGTCGGGCAGGCGGCCGTCGTGGCGCGCGGGCGGGGCCGTGGCGCCGGCCGTGGCGCTGGTCGTGGCGCTGGTCGGGGCGCTGGTCGGGGCGGGGGTCGCGGGGCTGGTCACGCCCGCAGCCTAGGTGTGACCACCCTCACCGGGCCGCCCGGCGGGGCCCGACGTAGCATCACCGCACCGGTCCGGCGGCCACCTCGCCCCCAGGCCCGGACCCAGCCACCCCTGGGCGTCCACGTCCCGTGCGACCGTCCCCAGGAGGACCCGTGCCCCGTCATGTCCCTGCCCGCCTGTCCCCGTCCGCGGTGCTCTCCCGGGCCCGCGACCTGGCCCCCGAGGCCTTCGTCGGGGACCGGGTCCGCAACCTGTACGGCTCGTCGTGGCAGGACGCGGGCACGCCCGCCACGCTCACCACCCCCGTCGACGGCACGCCGTTCGCGGAGATGGGCAAGGTCGACCAGGGGACGGCCCAGCTGGCGGTGGCCGCCGCCGCCGAGGCCCACCGCACGTGGGGGGCGGTGCCCTGGGCGGAGCGCCGGGCCCGGGTGGCCGAGGCCGTCGAGCTGCTCCAGGGGGCGCGCGACGAGCTCGCGCTGCTGCTGGCCTGGGAGATCGGCAAGCCGTGGCGGCTGGCCTGCGCGGACGTCGACCGCTGCCTGGACGGGGTGCGCTGGTACCTGGACGAGGCGGAGGCCATGCTCGCGGTCGACGTGGAGGGCCGGCCGTTCGCGCGGACGCCGCTGCCGGGGCCGGTGAGCAACATCGCCTCGTGGAACTACCCCATGTCGGTGCTGGTCCACGCCGAGCTGGTCCAGGTCCTCGCCGGCAACGCCGTCCTGGCCAAGACGCCGTCGCAGGGCGGCGCGGTCACCCTCACCCTGGCCCACGCCCTGATGGCGCGGGCCGGGCTGCCGGTCACCCTGCTGTCGGGGGTGGGCGCCGACCTGTCCGCGGCGCTGGTCCGCAGCCCGCAGATCGGCGCGCTGGCCTTCGTGGGGGGCCGGTCCAACGGCGGCGCCGTGGCCGCCCAGCTCGTCGACACGGGCAAGCGGCACGTGCTCGAGCAGGAGGGCCTCAACGCCTGGGGCATCTGGGGCTACAGCGACTGGGGCTCCCTGGCCGGGCACCTGCGCAAGGGGTTCGAGTACGCCAAGCAGCGCTGCACCGCCTACCCGCGCTTCGTCGTGCAGCGCGAGCTCGTCGACTCCTTCCTCGCCACGTACCTGCCCGTCGTGCAGGCGGTCCGCTTCGGGCACCCGCTCGCCGTGGACGACGACGGCCGAGCGGGGCCTCCCCGGGCGCCGGGCTGCAGGACGACCTGGCCGCGCTGCCGGAGCTCGACTTCGGCCCGCTCATCAGCGCGGCCAAGGCCGCCGAGCTCGAGGACCGGGTCGCGGAGGCCCTGCGGCACGGCGCGGTCCCGCTGCACCGCGGCGACCGGTCCTCGGGCCGGTTCGTGGACGGGCAGGACACCTCGGCCTACCACGCACCGGTCACGCTGCTCGCGCCCCCCGGGGCGTCCCGGCTCATGCACGCCGAGCCGTTCGGACCGGTCGACACCATCGTGGTGGTGGACACCGAGGCCGAGCTGCTCGCCCAGATGAACGCCGGCGGCGGGGCCCTGGTGGCCTCGGTCGCCTGCGACGACCCCGGCACCGCCGCCCGCCTCGCCGAGCAGGTGCAGGCCTTCAAGGTGGGCATCGGCGTGCCCCGCTCGCGCGGGGACCGGCAGGAGCCGTTCGGCGGGCGCGGCGGGTCGTGGAAGGGCGCCTTCGTCGGCGGGACCCACCTCGTGCACGCCGTCACCCAGGGCCCGGAGGGCGAGCTGCTGCACGGCAACTTCCCCGGCTACTCGCGCACCCCCGCGACGTAGCGCGGTCCTCAGCCCACCTCGTGCACGGCGCCGGGCCGCGCGGCGACGACCTCGCCGTCGTAGACCTGCGCCGCCTCCGCCTCCGCCGCCCCGGCCGGGTTCCACGCGGGCACGTGCGTGAGCACGAGCCGTCCCGCACCGGCCCGGGCCGCGGCCTCGCCCGCGCGCCGGCCCGTGAGGTGCACCCCGCGGCCGGCGTCGCGCCCCTCGACGAAGGCGGACTCGCACAGCAGCACGTCGGCCCCGGCGGCCGCGGCGTCCAGGCCCTCGCAGGCGTCGGTGTCGCCGGAGTAGGCGAGCACCCGCTCCCGGCCGTCCGGCCCCGTCCACGCGACCCTCAGCGCGTACGCCTCGACCGGGTGCAGCACGGCGTACGGGGTCACGGTGAGGGAGCCGACCCGCACCGCGACGCCGGCGGACCACTCCTGCACGTCGAGCTCCGCGGCCATCCCGTCCGCCTCGGGCAGGTCGTAGGCGCGGGCCAGGCGCCCGGCCGTGCCGCCGGGCCCGCGGACGGGAACCCGGCGCTCGGTCGGGCCGTCCGGGTGGTGGCGGAGCATGACGTACAGCCCGGTGAGGTCCAGGCAGTGGTCGGCGTGCAGGTGCGACAGCAGCACCGCGTCCAGCGGCGCGGGTCGAGCAGCCCCTGCAGCGGCCCGAGCGCGCCGCTGCCCAGGTCGAGCACCACGCGGGTCGTCCCGCCGCCGCCGTCGGGCGCCTCCAGCGAGGTAGCACGAGGCCGCCGAGCCCGGCGAGGGGAACGAGCCCGCGCAGCCGACCACCGTCAGACGCAGCCCGGCGGGCGCAGGCCGGTCCGCCACCGGACCGCCGTGGGTCCCGGGCGCGCTCACGCCGGGCGGCCGGTCAGCTCGACCGCCCCGACCACCGGGCCCAGGAAGCGTCCGGCCAGGGCGTGGAACGAGGCGGTGTCGCCCGTGGCCAGGAACCGGTGCTGCGGCGGCGGCGCGTCGTCGGGGCGGTGCAGCCCGTGGGCGGCGAGCACGCGGTAGACGTCCTTGGCGGTCTCCTCGGCGCTGGAGACCAGGCTCACCTGCTCCCCCATCACCGCGTCGATGACGCCGGTCAGCAACGGGTAGTGGGTGCAGCCCAGCACCAGGGTGTCCACGCCGGCCGCGCGCACCGGGGCCAGGTACTCCTCGGCCACGGCCATGAGCCCCGGCCCGGCCGTCACGCCCTGCTCGACGAACTCCACGAACCGCGGGCACGCGCGCGTGGTGAGCTCCAGGTGCACCGCGGCCGCGAACGCGTCCTCGTACGCCCGGCTGCTGATGGTGGCCCGCGTGCCGATCACGCCGACCCTGCCGTTGCGGGTGGCGGACACCGCGCGGCGCACGGCCGGGGCGATGACCTCGACCACGGGCACGTCGTAGCGCTCCCGGGCGTCGCGCAGCATCGCCGCGCTCGCGGAGTTGCACGCGATCACGAGCATCTTGACCCCGGAGTCCACGAGCGTGTCCAGGCAGTCCAGGGCGAAGCGGCGCACCTCGGCGATCGGCCGCGGGCCGTACGGGGTGCGGGCCGTGTCGCCCAGGTAGCGGATCGGCTCGTGCGGCAGCTGGTCCAGGACGGCGCGGGCCACGGTGAGCCCGCCGACCCCGGAGTCGAAGATCCCGATGGGGGCGTCGAGCTCGTCCAGCACGGGCCCGAGGCTACCCGCGGGGCCGGGCACGGTCCGGGCGGCTCACGCCCAGAGCTGGCCGTCCAGGGCGTCCTCGGCCCCGTCGAGGTCGCCGTCGTAGGCCCCGGTCGACAGGTAGCGCCAGCCGCCGTCGCAGACGAGGAACGCGATGTCGGCGCGGGCACCCTCACGGTCGGCCTGCCGGGCCAGGCCCAGCGCCGCGTGGAGGATCGCGCCGGTCGACACGCCGGCCCAGATGCCCTCGGCGTCCAGCAGCTCCCGGGTCCGACGGACCGCGTCGCGCGGGCCCGACCGAGAACCGCCGGTCGAGCACGGTCTCGTCGTACAGCTCGGGGACGAAGCCCTCCTCGAGGTTGCGCAGGCCGTACACGAGCTCGCCGTAGCGGGGCTCGGCGGCCACGACCTGCACGCCCGGCGACCCGCTCCTTGAGGAACCGGCCCGCGCCCATCAGGGTGCCCGTCGTGCCCAGCCCGGCCACGAGGTGCGTGATCTCCGGCAGGTCCTCCAGCAGCTCCGGCCCGGTCGACTCGTAGTGGGCCCGCGCGTTGGCCTGGTTCGGAGTACTGGTCGAGCATCGACCCAGTCCGGGTGCTCCGCCCGCCAGCGCCGCGCCACCCTGCACCGCCTCGTTGGACCCGCCCGCCGCGCTCGAGAACCGCACCTCGGCGCCGTACAGCCGGAGCAGCGCGACCCGCTCGGCCGACACGTTCTCGGGGATGACGACGACGAGCCGGTAGCCCCCGCACCCGCGCCGCCGCGGCCAGCGAGATGCCCGTGTTGCCGCTCGTCGGCTCCAGCAGCGTGGCGCCCGGCCGCAGGCGGCCGTCGGCCTCGGCCGCCCGGACCATCCAGGCCGCCGGGCCGGTCCTTCACCGAGCCGGTGGGGCCGCGGTCCTCCAGCTTGGCCCACAGCCGCACCCGGTCCCCCGGCAGAAGCCGCGACAGGTGCACCAGCGGGCGTGCCCCCGACGTGTCCCCAGCAGCGACTCGGCGCGCACGCCTCAGCGACCGGCCGCGCCGCCGGCCACCGCGGGCAGGATCGTCACGTCGTCGCCGTCCCCGACCGGGGTGTCCAGGCCGCCGGTGAAGCGGACGTCCTCGTCGTTGACGTACACGTTGACGAAGCGGCGCAGCGCGCCGTCCTCGACCACCCGGGCGGCCAGGCCGTCGTGGCGGGCGTCGAGGTCGGCGAGCAGCTCGCGCAGCGTCGTCCCGCTGCCGTCGACCACCTTCGCGCCGCCCGTGAGGGGCCGGAGGATCGTCGGGATGCGCACCCGGGCGGTCGCGCCGCTCACGGCCTGGTCGGTCATGGCCGGGACAACCTCCAGGCCGTGGGAGCGTATTCCTGGGACGTAGGTCCGGCATGGACGGGGCCCGCCCTGGGCACGGTGGGGGCATGGACGGGCTGCCCCGGATCGAGACGCTGGACCGGCGCGAGTGCGTGGCGCTGCTGGCCCAGGCCGCGGTCGGCCGGCTCGTCTTCTCCGTGCCGTCGCAGCCGCCGGGCGTGGTCCCGGTCAGCTACGTCCTGGACGGCCCCGAGGGCGACGAGGCGGTGCTCGTGCGCACCACGCACGGCTCGCGGCTGGGCAGCAGCGCCCCCGGCGCCCCGGTCACCTTCGAGGTCGACGAGATCCGCCTGACCACCCACGAGGGCTGGAGCGTGGTGGCCAGCGGGGTCGCCGAGCAGGTGAGCGACCCCGAGCTCGTGCGCCGGGCCGCCGACCGGCTGCAGGCCTGGGCGCCGGGCTTCACGGACCTGTTCCTGCGGGTGCCGCTGGAGAAGGTGACCGGCCGCCGGCTGGTCACCCGGGAGCGGGTGGTGCGCCTGCCCGGGACACCGGCCCCGCGCTGGCGGGAGGACGCGGGGTGGACGCCCGCGACCCGCACCGCCGCGGAGTACTCGACGGACTTCGACGGCCGCTGAGCCGCCGGGCCGCTGAGCCGCCGGGCCGCTGGGCCGCTGGGCCGCTGGGCCGCTGGGCCGGAGGTCAGGGCTCGACGACCTCGACCGGCTCCTCGGTCGCCACGCCGTCGACGATGCGGAAGCTGCGGACCTCGTCCGCGTCGGGGTCCCGGGTGGAGACCAGCAGGTAGTGCGCGCCCGGCTCCGAGGCCAGCGCCACGTCGGTGCGCGACGGGACCGCCTCGGTCGCGGTGTGCGAGTGGTAGACGACCACGGGCTCCTCGTCGGCGGCGTCCATCGCCCGGTACAGCGCCAGCAGGTCGGCCGGGTCGAGCTCGTAGAACGTGGGCGAGCGCGCCGCGTTGAGCATCGGGACCAGGCGCTCGGGCCGGTCCTGGCCGGCCGGCCCGACGATCACGCCGCACGCCTCGTCGGGGTGGTCCCGGCGGGCGTGCGCGAGGACGCCGTCGAGCAGGTCACGACGCAGCCGCAGCACGGCGCGAGCCTACGCAGCCCTCCCGGACGCCCGGGGGCAGGCACGGACCCCGTCCGACCTGCGGGGATACGTCCGGATCTGTACCGAAAGCCCACAACGCGCCGTAGGTTGTTCAACTTGACGTGGGGCCCTGCTGGGAGTCTCCTGTGAGGGCATCCGTGGCCCACGACGACGTGGAGACCCACACACCCGGTCCACCACTCACCTCTGGAGACTTCGCATGGTGGAAGAGCTCAGCCAGGCCCAGTTCGACACGGTCTACAACATGCAGTCGCTGGTCATCGTCGCCCAGCTGTTCACGGCCCTGTTCCTCCTGCTCAACCTGCGCAAGGTGCTGCCCAAGTACCGCGGCGCGCTCGTCGTCTCGGCCACGGTGTGCGGCATCGCCGCGTACCACTACTTCCGGATCTTCGACAGCTTCAAGGAGGCCTACGTCACCGACGCCGTCGGGGGCGCCGGCACCTACGTCCTCGCCGAGGGCGTGTCGTTCAACGTGGCCTACCGCTACGTCGACTGGCTGATCACGGTCCCGCTCCTCCTGCTGGAGGCCATCGTCGTCCTGGCGCTGGCTCGCAAGACGCAGACCTCGCTCCTCGTCCGCCTCGTACCGGCGGCCGCGCTCATGATCATCCTCGGCTACCCGGGCGAGATCAGCTCCGACGTGGCCACCAAGATGATCTGGGGCGCGCTGTCCACGATCCCCTTCTGCTACATCCTGTACGTGCTCTTCATCGAGCTCGGCCGCGTCCTGGCGGGCTCGCCGAAGGAGATCTCGGTGACGGTCCGCAACCTGCGGCTGCTGCTCATCGCCACGTGGGGCGTGTACCCGATCGCCTACCTGTTCCCGGTGCTCGGCATCGAGGGCAGCAACGCGTTCGTCGCCCGCGAGATCGGCTACTCGCTGGCCGACATCCTGGCCAAGGCCCTCTTCGCCCTGGTCATCTTCCGGATCGCCCGTCTGAAGAGCGCCTACGACGACCCGGAGTACGCGCTCGAGAACGACTCCACGACGATCATGCTCATCGAGGAGGTCGACGGGAAGCGCCCCACCGGCGTCGCGAACCCCGACACCCACCGTCGTGGCGAGGAAGCCCGCAAGGCCGGCGCCGCCCGGTGACCTGACGGACGTCGCGCCGCGGGCAGACCCTGCGGCGCGACGTCCCTCAGCGGTCGAGCGCCCGCACGACCATGTCGAGCAGGGCGCTGAGGAAGTCGTACACCGCGATCCGGTAGGCGCGCAGCGCCGCCTCCCCCTGGCCGGCCTCGCTCTCGTCCCCGCCGGCGGCGACCTGGTCCTCGACCGCCTGCTCGTAGGCGTCGAGCTCGGCGTACAGGTCGTCGTCCTCGCCCAGGGCGAGCAGCGTGCCCAGCGCGAGGCGGGCGTCGTTGAGGGCCGTGAGCCAGGCCGTGGCCCGGTCGGGGGCCACCGCCACCCCGCCGTCCTGCACCCGCAGCAGGTCCAGGTCGGCCAGCACCGAGTCGATGGCCGCGACCTTCGAGCTCCGCACCGCCCCGCCCGAGAGCCGCCGGAAGTCCGCGGAGCCCTCCGGGTCGTCGAGGTAGGCGTCGGGCAGCAGGCGCCGGACCACCGGGTCGTCGCGCAGCGCCTCGTCGGCAGGGCCCCCGCCCGGGCCCAGCCCGAGGCCGGCGACGATGGCGTCGAACTCCTCGTCGGGGTCGCCGGTCCCCGGCTCCGGCGCGGGCGTGAACGCCTGCACGGGCGGGGGGGTCCCGTCCTCCAGCACGGCCCGGGTCTGCTCGAGCGCCTCGGCGACGACCCCGGCGTGCACGAGGTCCAGGTCGAAGACGACGTGGCCGTCGCGGCGCCGGCGCACCAGGGCGCGGAAGTCGCCGGCCACCTAGTCCTCCCGCTGCACGGTGGCCCAGAGACCGTAGGTGTGCATGGCCGTGACGTCGGTCTCCATCTTCTCGCGGCTGCCGCTGGAGACCGTGGCGCGCCCGTCGGTGTGCACGCGCATCATCAGCTCCTCGGCCCGCGCCCCGTCGTACCCGAAGTACGTCCGGAACACGTAGGACACGTACGACATGAGGTTGACGGGGTCGTTCCAGACCACGGTCGTCCACACCCCGGGGCGCTGCTCGACCGGCTGCTCCGCCAGCGCCGTCCCCGTGCCGGTGCCCGGCGTCGCCGGGGCGCCCGGGTCCTCCGGGACGCCCTGGGACAGACGGACGACGCGCACGCCCCCAGGGTAGGCACCCCGGGGACCCGTCGCCGCCCCACCGCCCGGGCGCCCGGCCTCTGCTCGCCCTAGCGTGGGACCGTGCTGGCGCTGGCGACCGACCGCTACGAGCTCACCATGCTGCAGGCCGCGCTGGCCGACGGCACCGCGTCGCGGGGGTGCGTGTTCGAGGTCTTCGCCCGCCGCCTGCCCGACGGGCGCCGCTTCGGCGTGGTGGCCGGCCAGCACCGGGTCCTCGAGCTGCTCACGGGCCTGCGCTGGGACCCCGAGGAGATCGCCTTCCTGCTGGCCGAGGGCGTGGTCGACGAGCCCACCGCGGCGTGGCTGGCGGACTACCGCTTCGACGGCGACGTGGACGGCTACGCCGACGGCGAGCTGTTCGTGCCCGGCTCTCCGCTGCTGACGGTCCGGGCCCCGTTCGGGGTCGGGGTGCTGCTGGAGACCCTCGTGCTCAGCATCCTCAACCACGACTGCGCGGTCGCCGGGGCGGCCGCGCGGATGGTGCTCGCCGCCGAGGGCCGGCCGCTCATCGAGATGGGCTCGCGCCGCGCGCACGAGGACGCCGCGGTCGACGCCGCCCGGGCGGCCCATGTCGCGGGGTTCGCCTCCACGAGCAACCTGGCCGCCGGCGCCCGCTACGGGGTGCCGACCGCCGGCACGAGTGCCCACGCCTTCACCCTGCTCCACGACGACGAGCGGTCCGCGTTCGCCGCGCAGGTGCGGTCCATGGGCACCGGCACCACGCTGCTCGTGGACACCTACGACATCACCGAGGGCATCCGCACCGCCGTGGAGGTGGCCGGACCGGGGCTCGGCGCCATCCGCATCGACTCCGGGGACCTGGCCCAGCACGCCCGGTTCGCCCGGCGCCAGCTCGACGGGCTCGGGGCGGCCGGCACCCGCATCGTGGTCTCCGGCGACCTCGACGAGCACGGGATCGCCCGCCTGGCCGCGGCCCCCGTGGACGCGATGGGCGTCGGGACGTCGGTGGTCACGGGCTCGGGGGCGCCGACCGCCGGGCTGGTCTACAAGCTCGTCGAGGTCGACGGCCGCCCGGTGGCCAAGCGCTCCACGGGCAAGGCCACCCACGCGGGCGCGCACCGCGTCGTCCGCCGCCACCGCCCCTCGGGGGTCGCCACGGAGGAGGTGCTGGTCACCGGGCCCGACGTCGACGCGCGGGACGGCGACGAGTGCCCCGTGGTCCCGCTGGTGCGCGGCGGGGTGCCGACCCGGGCCGCGGCCGACGCGGTCGACCTCGCCGCCTCGCGGGCCCGGGTCGCGGACCGGCTGGGCCGGCTGCCCTGGGAGGGCCTGTCGCTCGCCCCGGGCGAGCCGGCGTTCCCGACCACCTACCGTGGCCCGTCATGACGAGCACCCCGCTCCCGTCCCGCCCGAGCGGCCCCGGCGCCGACGTGTCGCAGGGCCGCGCGCCGGACGGCGTGGAGTACGACAGCACGACGGCGCTGGTCGTCGTGGACCTGCAGAACGACTTCGCCGACCCCGCCGGCGGGCTCCACGTGCCCGGCGGCGAGGAGCTGGCCGGGCTGCTGGCCCCGCACCTGGCCGCGGCCCGGGCCGCGGGGGCGCTGGTCGTGCTCACCCAGGACTGGCACCCGGCCCGCACGCCGCACTTCGCCACCGACGGCGGCCCCTGGCCCGTGCACTGCGTCGCGGAGACCTGGGGCGCCGCGCTCGTCGACGGGCTCGAGGTCCGTGACACCGACCCGGTGGTCCGCAAGGGCAGCGACGGCGAGGACGGCTACTCCGGCTTCTCGGTCCGCGACCCCCTGTCCGGCGAGGTCGGCCGCACCGCGCTGCAGGGCGTGCTCGACGCGCACGGGGCCCGCCGGGTCGTGGTGACCGGCCTCGCGGGCGACGTCTGCGTCGCGGCCACCGCGGTCGACGCGGCGGCGCTGGGCTACGACACCGTGCTGCCCGTCGCCCTCACCCGCTTCGTCGAGGTCTCCCCCGGCGACGCCGACCGCGCCCTGGACCGCGTCCGCGAGGCCGGCGCCACGGTCCTCGGCTGACTGCCCCTGCGCCCGGTCCGGACCGGGCCCCACGGGCGCACGACGCGTAGGAAGAGTCGCTGGTGACCGGTGCACGCCCGGCCGCCGGGCTCAGCCGGTGAGGAGCCAGCGCCGGACGGTGTCCACGCGCTGCCTGACCTGGTCCACGTCGGCCTCGGGCACGGCGGGGCCGCCGCACGTGGAGCGGAGCTTCGCGTGCACGACGGCGTGCGGCGCCCCCGTGCGGCGGGCGTAGGCCCCGACCAGCGACGACAGCTCCTTGCGGACCGCGGCCAGCGCACGGTGGTCGGCCACCGGGGCCGGCTTCTCCTCCGCGCGGGGGGCCACGGCACGGGCGGGCCGACGACGCAGGTGCTGGCCCATCTCGTCCGCCTCGACCAGCCCGGGCAGGGCCAGCAGGGCCTGCTCGCCGAACAGCCCGCCGTCGCCCTCGACCTCGTCGGCCCAGGCGGCGTGGTTGCGGAACTCGTCGCCGTCGAACACCGCGAGGTCGAACGACGCGTCGGACTCCAGCGCCTCGAACGGCAGCTCGTCGGCCTCGGGCGTGCTCCGGGTCCGGTCGGCCTCGGCGAGCAGCGCGTCCTCCGGCCCCCACAGGTCGTCGCCGTCGGCGCTGCGGGGCCGGTCCAGGACGTGGTCCCGCTCGAGCTCCAGGTCGGCCGCGAAGCGGAGCAGCAGCGGCACGCTGGGCAGGAAGATCGACGCGGTCTCGCCCCGGCGCCGGGCCCGGACGAACCGGCCGACCGCCTGGGCGAAGAACAGCGGCGTGGCCGTCGTCGTGGCCCACACCCCCACCGCGAGCCGGGGCACGTCCACGCCCTCGGACACCATCCGCACCGCGACCATCCAGCGCGGGCCGTCGGCGCCGGCCGCGGAGAAGGCCTCGATCCGGGACGACGCGTCCGGGTCGTCGGACACGACGACCACGGGGCCTCGCCGCTGATCTCGCGGCAGGTGCGCGGCGTAGGCGCGGGCGGACCTCTGGTCGGTGGCGATGACGAGGCCGCCCGCGTCGGGGACGGTCCGGCGCACCTCGCGCAGCCGCACGTCCGCGGCGGCCAGCACGGCGGGCACCCACTGCCCGGCGGGGTCGAGCGCGGTCCGCAGCGCCTGGGCGGTGAGGTCCTTGGTCAGCGGCTCGCCGAGCCGCGCGGCGACCTCGTCACCGGCCCGGGTGCGCCAGCGCATGTTGCCCGCGTAGGCCAGGAACAGCACCGGCCGGACCACCCCGTCGGCGAGCGCCTGGGCGTAGCCGTAGGAGTGGTCGGCGCGGGAGCGTCGGGACCCGTCGGGCTCGCTCGACGTAGGTGACGAACGGGATCGGGTTGGAGTCGGAGCGGAACGGCGTCCCGGTGAGCGCGAGCCGGCGCTCGGCGTCCTCGAAGCCGGTGGCCACGCCCTCGCCCCAGCTGCGGGCGTCGCCGGCGTGGTGGATCTCGTCGAGCACGACGAGCGTCTGCCGCGAGCGGCAGCGGCCGGCGAAGGCCTCGGGCTTGAGCCCCGACCTGGGCGTAGGTGACCGACGACCCCGTCGAAGCCGGAGGCGTAGGACGCGTCGGAGTTCCGGAACGTCGGGTCCAGCCGGATGCCGACCCGGGAGGCCGCGTCGGCCCACTGGGTCTTCAGGTGCTCCGTCGGGCACACGACGATGACCCGCTCCACCGTCCGCCGGGCCAGCAGCTCGGTGGCGATCCGCAGCGCGAACGTCGTCTTGCCCGCCCCGGGCGTCGCCGCGGTGAGGAAGTCCCGCCGCTCGCGCGACAGGTAGGTCGAGATGGCGTCGTGCTGCCAGGCCCGGAGCGCGCCGGCGGTCCCCCAGGCCGCCCGCTCGGGGAACGCGGGCGAGAGGTGGGCGGCAGCGGCGGTGCTGGGGTGCTCGGGTGGGTGCGTCCCCACGCTCAGCCGTCGGAGCCCGGACCGCCGGACCCGCCGTCGTCCTTGCCCGGCTTGAGACCCTCGAAGATCTCCTTGCACGTGGGGCACACCGGGAAGCGCTTCGGGTCACGGCTGGGGACCCAGACCTTGCCGCACAGGGCGGTCAGCGGGGAGCCGCTGACGGCGCTCTCGACGATCTTGTCCTTCTTCACGTAGTGCGCGAAGCGCTCGTGGTCGCCCGGGTCGGAGGGCTGGACCGTGCGCTCCTCCTCGATGACGGCCGTCCCCCCGGTCTGCGGGCGGGTGTCGGGCTGGACCTGCGGCGACGGCGCGAACGGGTCGGACATGGCGCCAGTGTAGGTCGCCCGGACATCCGCCCGGCCGTGCGCGCCGAACCCCGACCATGAGCGCACGCCCCTCCCCCCTCGTCGCCGAGCGGCCCGGCCGGGCCGTCGACATCGACGCGCAGATCGACCGCATCGAGGCCGACGGGGCGATCGACCTGGCCACGGTGGACTTCGACCGCGCCCGACCCCCGTCGGGTGCGCGAGGAGCTGGGCCCGGCCCTGGACTACTTCGCCCGCATCGAGCGCGAGGTGGAGCGCAACGTGCTGGAGCTGCAGGTCGTGCTGCCCCGCGCCGACGACCGCACGAAGCGGTTCGTCCAGGTCTGGGAGATGCAGGAGCTGCCCCACGGCGCGGTGTTCGACCGGATGCAGGAGGAGGTCGGGCTGCCCCCGGCCGTGCCCGAGCTCAACGACATCAGCCGGACCCTGCACGTGGCCGGCGCGCTCAGCCACGTCCCCGGGGTGCACGAGACGCTGATGTTCCTCTACCTGAGCATCGGCGCCATGCACGAGCGGCTGACCGCGGTCGGCTACGACCGGCTGCGCGAGCGGGTCCTCGGGCTGGGCATGACCGGCTTCGCGGAGACCGCGGTCCGCCCGATCCGGGCCCAGGAGTCCATGCACTACGCGTACTACCGCAACGCCGCGCTGGAGCAGCGCCGCACCCTGGGCGCCTGGCAGGTGCAGCTGGCCCGGCTCGTCCGCCGGCACACGTACCGCCCGGTGGGGGCGACCACGCCGGCGCGGCAGGCCGACTTCGGCGCGGCGACGGTCGCGCTGTTCGGCGAGAAGGACCTCGCGCCCTTCGCCGAGCCGGTGCAGCGGGTCGCGCAGGAGCTGCTGGTGGCCGCCCGCGACGGCCTGCGGCTGCCGCCCTTCGTCGCCGCGGCCCTGCGGGACTGCGTGGACGCGCACCTGGCCCGGGCCGGCACGGCCCCCGCCGCCGCGCTCGTCTGAGGACCCGGAGGTCCGGCGTGCTGCTCCTCAGTTGACCTCGGGGTCCGGGCGGTAGGTGGCCACGAGGGCGACCGTCGTGGTCTGCCGCAGCAGGACGTCGCGCCACAGCGTGTCCGTGTCGGCCCGGAAGCCGTCGCCCGGCTCGCCGTCCACCACGAACCAGGCGCCCTCGTCGAGCTCGTCGTCCAGCTGGCCGGGCCCCCAGCCGGAGTGCCCGGCGTAGACCCGCAGCCCCGCGGCGGCAGGGGCCACGATCTCCGGCGGCGCGTCGAGGTCGACGACGGCCAGCGAGCCGCTGATGCGCTTGAGGCCGGGCGGCTCGGAGTCGTCCCCGGGCAGCCGGGCCAGCCCGATCGCGGAGTCCAGGCCCACCGGCCCGCCCTGGAACAGGCTGGACGGCTCGCTCACGTGGTCCTGCCAGGACGGCAGCACGTCGCCGACCTCGCTGACCAGCGGCCGGTTGAGCACGAGCCCCAGCGAGCCCTCGTCGGAGTGGTTGAGCACGAGGACCACCGTCTCCCGGAAGTTCGGGTCGGTGAGCGACGGGTGGGCGACGAGCAGGCAGCCGGCCCGGGCCCGCGGGGGCGGTGGCGCGGTGAACGGGCCGAACGACCCGGGGCCCATCACAGGACCAGGTCCTCCGCCCCGTCCGCGGGCAGGCCGGCCTCCTCGCGCGCCGCGGCCTCGCGCGCGGTCGCCTCGCCGCGCGCGGCCGCCTCGCCGCGGGCCGCCTTCTCCACCGCGGCCGCGACCGCGGTCGTCGCCTCGGTGTTGAAGACGCTGGGCACGATGTAGGTGGCGTTCAGCTCGTCCGGGTGGACCGTCGCGGCCAGGGCGCGGGCGGCGGCGAGCAGCATGACCTCGTCGACCCGGTTCGTCCGGGCGTCGATGAGCCCCCGGAACACGCCGGGGAAGGCGAGCACGTTGTTGATCTGGTTGGCGAAGTCGCTGCGCCCGGTCGCCACCACGGCAGCGTGCTCGCTCGCCTCGGCCGGGTCCACCTCCGGCGTGGGGTTGGCCAGGGCGAAGACGATGGCGTCGGGCGCCATGGTGGCGATGTCGGCCCCGGTGAGGATGCCGCCGGCGGACAGCCCGACGAACACCTCGGCGTCGACCAGGGCGTCCTTCACCGTGCCGGACAGCCCGCGCGGGTTGGTGTTCTCCACGTGCCAGCCCAGCTCCGGCGGCAGGCCGGGACGGTCGCGGCAGATGATGCCCTCGACGTCCACGACGACGACGTCGCGCAGGCCGGCGGCGACCAGCAGGCGCAGCACCGCGGTGCCGGCCGCCCCGGCGCCGGACATGACGAGCCGGACGGTCGAGATGTCCTTGCCGACCACCTTGAGCGCGTTGGTGAGGGCGGCCAGGACCACGATGGCCGTGCCGTGCTGGTCGTCGTGGAACACCGGGATGTCGAGCTCCTCGCGCAGCCGGCGCTCGATCTCGAAGCAGCGGGGCGCGGCGATGTCCTCCAGGTTGATGCCGGCGAACACCGGGGCGATCGCCTTGACCGCGGCGATGATCTCCTCGGTGTCCTGCGTGTCCAGGCAGATGGGGAACGCGTCGATGTCGCGCGAACCGCTTGAACAGGACGGCCTTGCCCTCCATGACGGGCAGCGCCGCCAGGGGGCCGAGGTTGCCCAGCCCGAGCACGGCCGAGCCGTCCGTGACCACGGCGACGGTGTTGCGCTTGATCGTCAGCCGGCGGGCGTCCTCGGGGTTCGCCGCGATGGCCAGGCACACCCGCCCCACGCCCGGGGTGTAGGCCAGCGACAGGTCGTCACGGGTGCGCAGCGGCACCTTGGACCGGATCTCCAGCTTGCCCCCGAGGTGGGCGAGGAAGACCCGGTCGGACACCTTGCCGATCTGCACCCCGTGCAGCACCCGCAGCGCCTCGGTCAGCTGCTCGGCGTGGTCCTCGCCCCGGGTGGCGGCGGTGACGTCGACCTGGAGCCGGTCCGCGCCGGAGGCCGTGACGTCCAGCGCGGTGACGATGGCCCCCACCTGCTCCATCACGGTGGTGAGCTCGCTGACCGCGGTGGGCCGGGCGGGCAGCTCCAGCCGGATGGTGACGGAGTGGGAGACGCTCGCGGAGGCCATGGGCCGATCCTGGCCCGAGCCGGTCCCCCGGTCCAACGACGAGCCGGAGGCCCGGCCGGACGCCGGCCGGACACCGGCCGGACGCCGGCCGGACGCCGGCCCTGCGGCGGAACACCGGGGCCGTGCCGCGCCTTGGCACCAGATGTGACCGCCCCCACCGTCCACGCGATCCACGAGAACCCCGCCTGGTGGCCCCCCTTCGCCGCCGCCTTCGAGGCCGAGGGCGTGCCCGTGCAGCAGTGGCTGCTCACCGGCGAGGACACCCTGGACCTGGCCGGGCCGCCGCCCGAGGGGGTGTTCTGGTCCCGGATGAGCGCGTCGGCGCACACCCGTGGCCACGGTCGCTCCGTCGCGCAGACCCGCGCCGTCCTGCGCTGGCTGGAGGGGCACGGGCGCCGCGTGGTCAACGGCTCGGCGGTCCTCGAGCTGGAGGTGAGCAAGGTCGCGCAGGACGCCGCCCTGCGCGCGGCCGGCGTCCCGACCCCCCTGACCGTCGCCGCCTTCGGCCCCGAGCAGGTCCTCGAGGCGGCCAGGGCCGTCGTGGCGGCCGGGGCCCGTTCGGTGGTCACCAAGCACAACCAGGGCGGCAAGGGCCTCGGCGTGAGGCGCTTCGACGACCTGGCCGAGCTGGAGCAGCACCTGGCCGGCGACGACTGGGTCGAGCCGGTCGACGGGGTGGCGCTCGTGCAGGAGTACGTGCGCCCCCGCCGAGCCGTTCGTCACCCGCGCCGAGTTCGTCGGCGGCCGGTTCCTGTACGCGCTCGCGGCCAGCACGTCGCAGGGTTTCGAGCTGTGCCCGGCCGACGCGTGCGGCGTCGACGGCGCCCCGCTGTTCCGGCTCCGCGAGGGCCACGTCCCGCCCCTGCTCGAGGCGTACGAGGCACTTCCTCGCCCGCACCGGGATCGAGGTCGCCGGGATCGAGTACATCGAGGCGGCGGACGGCCGCGTCGTCACCTACGACGTCAACACCAACACCAACTACAACCCGGACGTCGAGGCCGCCGCCCCGGTGAGCGGCCCGCGCGAGATCGCCCGCTACCTGGCCTCGCTCGGCTGAGGGCCGGCCCGGACCCGGGACGAGCCCGGCCCCCTCGCGGGGACCGGGCTCGCCTGCCCTCTCGGGCGGTGGTGCCGGTGCCGGTGCTGGTGCTGGGTCAGTACTGCGGCTGCGTCTGGACGTTGAAGTCCGACGGGTACTTGCCGGCCTTGCCGTTCGCGACCCGGCGGTCGCGGATCTCCAGGACGTCCAGGCCCTGCTGGATGTCGTTGGAGTAGATGTAGCCGTCGTAGTAGTACGCGGACCAGGAGCCGCCGAGCACGAGGCGCTCGGACGACAGCGGGCCGCGGTCGAACCAGCCGAGCTCGACCGGGTTGGCCGGGTCGGTGAAGTCGACGACCGAGATGCCGCCCTGGTACCAGGCCTGGACCATGACGTCCTTGCCCTTGACCGGGATGAGCGACCCGTTGTGGGCCACGCAGTTCTCGATCTGCGACTGCTCACGGGGCAGCTTGTAGTAGCTCTGGAACGTCGAGCTGGTCGTCCGCGCCACGGGTGTAGTACGCGTTGGCACCCTTGGTCGGGCCGACCGCCGGGTTGCAGGTCGGCGCGCCGCCGCCGCCCAGCTCGTCGGTGAAGACGACGGTGCCGCCGTCGTTGCTGAACGTGGCCGAGTGCCAGAAGGCGAAGTTGGTCGTGTCGGACACCCGCTCCGTCACCACGGGGGCCACGGGGTCGGAGATGTCCATGATCACGCCCTCGCCCATGCACGCGCCGGCGGCCTTGCCGATCTCCGGGTAGGCGGTGATGTCGTGGCAGCCGGCGGTGGTCGGGGTGAGGCCGCCGTCCGGGAACAGGACCGGGGTGGCGACGACGGCCGCGGCCGTCGGGTCGCCGGTCGGCACCTTGACGACGGAGATCTTGTCGTGCGGCGGCTGGCAGCGCGCGATCGCGGTGCTGGGGCCGTAGGAGGACACGTAGACGTACACGTCGTCGCCGTCCGGCACGAGGGTGTGGGTGTGGGAGCCGCAGTCGGTCTCGACGGACTTCACGTAGGTCGGGCGCGGCCGGGTCGCTGATGTCGAAGATCCGGATGCCCTCCCAGTAGGCGCCGGAGCGCGACTGGGCCGCGGTCGCCGCGCCGGAGCTGCAGCTGTCGTCGGTGCGGCGGGAGTCCACGGACAGGAACAGCAGGTCCTCGTAGACCGTGATGTCGTTCTGCGAGCCCGGGCAGACGACCTGGACCACCTCGGAGGTCTTCCGCGGGTTCGTGATGTCGTAGACGGTGAAGCCGTTGTAGTTGCCGGCGAAGGCGTAGTCGTCCTTGAACGCCAGGTCGCTGTTGTAGGAGTCCTCTGCCGCGAAGGCCCCCGACTTCGGGAGGTTCTTCAGCAGGTGCATGTTGCTGGACCCGTCGACCTCGCCGGGGGCGAGGACGTGGTCGTCGGCGGCGGCGGACGGCGCGAACGCAGCCATCCCCAGCGCGACGAGGACCGCGGTGGTCGTGCCCAGCAGGCGTGTCCGCCTGCTCGTGGTGGCACCTGTCATCTGCGAGACCTCCGGTCGTCGGGGCGGGCGCCGGAGGAGTGACTTCCGGTGACCCGGGTCGAAAGTGGTGGCCACACTGTTGCTGACGCTGGCTGACCCGAACAGGTGACCGAGGTCACGGATCGATAACGATCCCGACCGGCCGGTCGGCCTCGCCACCGCGGACAGGCCTGACATATGGTCCGTCCAGCACCGCCGCAGGGCGGTCAGCAGACCCGAGCCCGGAGGAGCGCCGTGACCCGCAGCCCCCGACCGTCCGCCCGCCCGGCGTCCTCGGTCCGCGCCGGCGTCCTGGTCGCGGTCCTCGCGGCGGGCGCGCTCGTCCTGGCCGGGTGCGGCAAGGACGCCGCCTCGGCCTCCCCCCGGCCCCCACGGTCGCCTTCACGGCCGGCGAGGCCCCGGTGGTCGTCCCCGGCTCTCCCGGGCAGCCGTCCACCACGGTGGCCCCCGGGGCGGAGGGCGAGATCGCCAACTCCGGGGCCTGGAACTCCGCCGACCTGCAGTTCGTGACGTCGATGGTCCCCCACCACACCCAGGCGCTGCGGATGGCGGAGCTCGCGCCGGAGCGGGCCTCCGACCCGCGGGTGCAGGCGGTCGCGGAACGGATCCTCTCGGTGCAGGGCGGCGAGGTGACGCAGCTGCAGACGTGGTTGACCAGCCACGCCCTGCCCGAGGCCGACCCCGAGGCCATGGACCACGACGGGATGACGATGCAGGGCATGGCCGCCGAGCCCGAGCTGCTCGCCCTGACCTCGTCCGAGGGGGCGGAGTTCGACCGGCTGTTCCTCGAGCTCATGACGGAGCACCACCGGGGCGCCCTGGCCATGGCCGACGACGCCGTCGGCGCCATCAACCCCCAGGTGATGGACATGGTCAACGAGACGGTGGCGGGCCAGAGCGTGGAGATCGACCGGATGCAGGCCGTCCTCGCCGACCTGCCCTGAGACGCCCCTCCTGAGCCCGGGGCCGGGGGTCCCGGCCGCTCAGCCCCCGACGAGCAGCGACACCTCGACCTCGTCGCCGGTCTCGATGCCCTCCGCGCGCCGGACGGCGGCCTTGAGCGGCAGGACGTAGCCCCCGTCCTTGGGCCAGAGCGACGTGGCGAACGTGGTGCCCCCGACCCGCACCTGCGCCGGCACCATCCCCCAGCCGTACGACACCACCGCCGAGGCGTCCTTCAGGTCCTCGGCCACCTCCGGCGGCACGGTGACGAAGTGGAACGGCGCGGGCCCGCGCCACTCCCAGACCTCGCCGGTGAACTCCAGGTGCACCGTCGCAGCCTAGGGAGCACGCCCGACAGCAGGGCCGCCCGGACGCACGAGAGGCCCGCCCCTGCTGGGGCGGGCCTCTCGGCTCGGTGCGACAGGGTGGAGGTGGCGGGAATTGAACCCGCGTCCGACGGTGAACGACCAGGGCTTCTCCGGGTGCATCTCGCAGCTGATTTTCTCGGCCCCGGCGATCACGCGAGCAAGTCGCCGACGGGCCCAGCCAGGAAAGTGTCGGACCGACCCCCCTGGCGAGGGTCGGACCCAGTGGCTCCTTAGTCGACGCCGGTACCCGGGGCAGGAGCATCCCCGGGCCGACGGACCTCTGCTAGTCCTCGCTCAGGCGGCGAGGGAGAAGTCGCTGCGCTTGGAATCGGCAGCTATTGGTTTCACAGGAACGTTTACGAGATGACCTGTGCTTCTCGACCCGCTTCCCCTGGCGCGACAACCGCCGTCGAAACCTGTCACCCCCTGTGGAGTTTTCAGACTCTCGGCCAGTGTAGCGACCTGGTCCAGCCGGTTGTTCCCGTCCCCTCGGGCGGGTCAGCCCTGGCGCTTGCGGGCCTCGCCGACCGCGCGGTCGGTCTCGCGGCGGTCCTGGCGCTCGCGCAGGGTCTGCCGCTTGTCGTAGGCCTTCTTGCCCTTGGCCACGGCGATCTCGACCTTGGCGTGGCTGCCCTTGAAGTACAGCTGGAGCGGCACGATCGTCAGCCCGGTGCCGGACATGGCACCCATGAGCTTCTCGATCTCGCGCCGGTGCAGGAGCAGCTTGCGCCGGCGGCGGGCGGCGTGGTTGGTCCAGGTCCCCTGGGTGTACTCGGGGATGTGGACGCCCTCGAGCCACACCTCGCCGTCCTCGACCGTGGCGTAGCCGTCGAGCAGGGACGCCCGACCGGCGCGCAACGACTTCACCTCGGTGCCCCAGAGGACCATGCCGGCCTCGAAGGTGTCCTCGATGTGGTAGTCGTGGCGTGCTTTGCGGTTGCTGGCGACGACGGTGCGCCCCGGGTCTGCGGGCATCGGACCATTCTGCCCGACGACCGGTCCGCGGCCTACCGGGTTCCTGCCGTCCTGGTCGTTCCCGGGTCAGAGGTCCGGGTCCGCGGCCCCTCGCTCAGAGGTAGCCCATCGGGTCGACGGGCGTCCCGGCGATCCGCGTCTCGAAGTGCAGGTGGCAGCCGGTGGAGCTGCCGGTGGTGCCGATGTACCCGATGACCTGCCCGCGGCTCACGTTCTGCCCGGCGCTGACCACCATCCGGCTCTGGTGGGCGTACGCGGTGGCCAGGGAGTTCCCGCCGACGTTGCCGTGGGCGATGACGGTGAAGTTGCCGTAGCCGCCGCCCCAGCCGGCGGAGACGACGCGCCCGTCGGCCGCCGCCTTGATCGGGGTGCCGCACGGCCCGCCGAAGTCGGTGCCGGTGTGCAGCTTGCGGTAGCCGAGGATCGGGTGGACCCGGTAGCCGAAGGACGACGTGATCCGGGTACCGGTCGGGCGGGACAGGAAGCCGTTGCCCGAGGGCACCGACGGCGCCGCCGGCGCGTCGGGCACCGGGGGCGGCGGCGGGGGCGGCGGGCGGTTGTTGCGCTCGGCCTCCTCGCGCTGGCGCTGGATCTCGGCCTGGCGCTGGCGCTCGAGCTCGGCCAGGCGCTGGCGCTCGGCCTCGGCCTGGCGCTGGCGCTCCAGCTCGGCCTGCCGCTCGGCCTCGGCGATCGCGGCGAGCTGGGCGGCGAGCTTGTCCTCCTCCACCTCGAGGGCGGCGATCTCCGCCTCCTCGGCGGCCTTGGCGGCCTCGAACTCCGCGACGGCCTGGTCCTCGGCGACGACCAGGTCCTCCAGCACGGCCTGCGCGTCGCGGGCGGACTGCTCGGCCGCGGCGGTGGCGACGACCTGCTCCGCGGCGAGGCGCTTGAGCTCCTCCACCCGGGCCCGCTCGGCCTCGAGGCGGGCCTCGGCGTTGCGGATGTCGACCTGCTGCACGCGCAGCCGCGACAGCGCCTGGTTCTGGCTGCGCCGGGCCACGGCGGCGTAGGCGACCATGTCGGCGTAGTCGCCGGCGCTGTCGGCCTCGACGAGGATGGTCAGAGAGCTGAACCCCGAGCCCTGGTAGACCTGGCGGGCCACGCTGCCGACGACCTTCTCGGTCTCGTCCGCCTCGCCGGTGCGCTCCTCCAGCTCGAGCCCGGCGGCGGTGACGGCGGCCTCGGCCAGCGACAGCTCCTCGGCCAGCTCGGCGTCGCGCTGCCGGGCGGCAGCGGCCTCGGCCTGCGCCTGGTCCACGGCGGCGCGGGCGCCCGGCAGCTGCGCCTGCAGCGCGGCCAGGCGGTCCGACGCCGCGACCAGCTCGGCGTCGACGTGGGTGAGGTCCTCGCGGGACTGCTCGAGCCCCTCCTGGACCTGGCCCTGGCGCTCCTCGACCTCGCCGCGGTCGTCCGGGGTGGTCGCCGCGGCCGGCAGGGCCCCGGGGACCGCCACGGCGGCGGCGAGCAGCAGGGCGCTGCAGGCCGCTGTCAGGTGGTGTCGCACGGGGTCCTCCGGGTGGTCGGGCGTCCTGCAGGTGCTACGTCGCGGGCACGGCTCCGGGTTGGTGTCGGCACACCAGGGTCGTTCCTACACCCTGAGGTACCGCTCGAGGGTTATGAGGGACGACACGCCCGCGAGCAGGATGCCCACGGCCAGCAGCACGGGGACCACGAGGAGCGCGTCCCCGGTGCCCACGAGGCCGCCGATGTTGAACCGGTTGCCCACGTAGTCCTGGACGAAGACGCGGGTGAACCCGACGAGGAACCCGCTGGCCAGCACCGCCCCGACCGTCGCGGCGAAGATCCCCTCCAGCATGAACGGCAGCTGGATGAAGAACTTGCTCGCCCCGACCAGGCGCATGATCCCGATCTCGCGGCGACGGTTGAAGGCCGCGAGCCGGATCGTGGTGGCGACGAGGAGCGTCGCGGCGACGAGCATGATCCCGGCGAAGAACCAGGCGAAGGCGGTGGCCCCGTTGAGGAAGCGGAACAGGCCCACGAACAGCTCGCGCTGGTCGTCGACGGACTCCACGCCGAGCTGGCCCTCGAACCGGGCGGCCACCGTGCCGGAGTCCTCGGGGTCGACGAGCTGGATCCGGTAGGACTCCGGCAGCTGGTCGGGCGTGAGGTTCTCGGTGATCGGCGAGCCCTCGAACTGCACGAGGAAGCGGTCGTAGGCCTCCTGCTTGGACTCGTAGGTGTAGCTCTCCACGAGGGGCGCGATGTCGCCGCTGGTCAGGGAGGCGACGATCTCGTCGCGCTGCGCCTGGGTCACCTCGCCGTCGGCGCAGGAGATCGCGGTGCTCTCGGCCCCGCAGAGGAACACCGAGACCTGGATCTCGTCGTAGAGGACGGAGCGCAGCTCGGTCACCTGGCGCTGGAAGAGCAGCCCGGAGCCGAGGAAGAACAGGGACACGGCGGTGACGATGATCACCGAGATGGTCACCGAGAGGTTGCGCCAGAGCCCGACCCCGATCTCGGTGAGGACGAACCGCGCCCTCATGCCGTGCTCCCGTAGACGCCGCGCGCCTCGTCCCGGATGATCACGCCCTCCTCGAGCTGGATGACGCGCTTGCGCATCTGGTCGACCATCTCGTCGTCGTGGGTGGCCATGACCACGGTGGTGCCCGTCTTGTTGATGCGGTCGAGCAGCTTCATGATCCCGACGCTCGTGGTGGGGTCGAGGTTGCCGGTGGGCTCGTCGGCCAGCAGGATCGCGGGCCGGTTGACGAAGGCGCGGGCGATGGCCACGCGCTGCTGCTCCCCGCCGGACAGCTCGTCCGGGAGCCGGTCGGCCTTGCCGTCGAGGCCGACGAGCTGGAGGACCTCGGGCACGGTGCGGTCGATGACGTGCTTGGGCTTGCCGATGACCTGCAGCGCGAAGGCGATGTTCTCCCCGGCCGACTTGTTCGGCAGCAGCCGGAAGTCCTGGAACACGACGCCCATCTGGCGGCGGAAGCGCGGCACCTTCCACGACGCGAGCTTGGCCAGGTCGCGGCCGGCCACGTGCACGGTGCCGGCGTTGGCCCGCTCCTCCTTGAGGCACAGGCGGAGGAAGCTGGACTTCCCGGAGCCCGAGGCGCCCACGAGGAACACGAACTCCCCACGGTCGATGTTGACCGTCACGTCGTCCAGCGCAGCGCGCTGCTTGGCCTTGTAGACCTTGGTCACGTTGTCGAACCGGATCACGGCACACCCAGCGGTCGGGGACAGGACAGGCCGGGTCGAGGTGCAGGCACCACCCGGCCGACCACCGATGGTAAGCCCGTGCTCACCGGCCTCCGGACGGATCCGGGGCTGTCCGGCGCGGCGCGAGGCGCCTCAGGCGTGGACGTCCTGCTGCCGGCGCCAGCGGATCCCGGCGTCCAGGAAGGACTCGATGTCGCCGTCGAAGACCGCGTCGGGGTTGTTGGTCTCGTGCTCCGTCCGCAGGTCCTTGACCATCTGGTACGGGTGCAGGACGTAGGAGCGCATCTGGTTGCCCCAGCTGGAGCCGGCGTCGGACTTCAGCGAGTCCAGCTCGGCCTGGCGGCGGCGCCGCTCGAGCTCCAGCAGCTTGGCCTGGAGGACCCGCATGGCGGCCTCCTTGTTCTGCAGCTGCGACTTCTCGTTCTGGCAGGTGACGACCGTGCCGGAGGGGATGTGGGTGAGCCGGACGGCGGAGTCGGTGGTGTTGACGCTCTGCCCGCCGGGCCCGGACGAGCGGTAGACGTCGACGCGGAGGTCCTTCTCGGGGATCTCGATGTGGTCGGTCTCGGCCACGACGGGCAGCACCTCGACCTCGGCGAAGGAGGTCTGCCGACGGCCCTGGTTGTCGAACGGGCTGATCCGCACCAGGCGGTGGGTCCCCTGCTCGATCGACAGCGTGCCGTAGCCGTAGGGGGCGGTGACCTTGAAGGTCGCCGACTTGATGCCGGCCTCCTCGGAGTAGGAGGTGTCGTAGACCTGGGTCGGGTAGCCGCGGCGCTCGGCCCAGCGCAGGTACATCCGCATGAGCATCTCGGCGAAGTCGGCGGCGTCGATCCCGCCGGCCCCGGCGCGGATGGTGACGACGGCGTCGCGCGGGTCGTACTCGCCGGTCAGCAGGGTGCGGATCTCGAGCTGGTTGAGCGTGTTGCGGAGGGCGACGAGCTCCTTCTCGGCCTCGGCCCAGGTGTCGGCGTCGGCCTCGTCGCCGGCGAGCTCGACCAGGACCTCGAGGTCGTCGATGCGCGAGCCCATCTTCTCCAGCCGGTCCAGCTCGGACTGTGCGGCGGACAGCTGGCTGGTGACGCCGGCGGCGACCTCGGGGTCGTCCCACAGGTCCGGGGCGGAGGCCTGCTCGCTCAGCTCCTCCACGCGGGACCGCAGCGCCGGGACGTCGACCACGACGAGCACGCCCTCGAGCGTGTTGCGCAGGTCGGCGATCTCGGCGGAGAAGTCGGTAGCAGCCACGACGGGCCAATCTACGCGCCCGGCGCGCTCACCCCGAGAACGCGCTGGTGGGCAGGTCCCGCTCCCCCGCCGCGATCGCCGCGACGATCCGCCGGGCGACCTGCTCGGGCGCGAGGCCCTCCGGCATCCTCGGTGCGGTCCCGGCCACCGGGCGGGTGGCCAGGCCGGTCTCGGTGTGGGGCGGCCGGGCGTCGAGGACGCGGACCTTGGCCCGGCGCATCTCGCCGGACACGGCCTGGGCGAGCGCCCAGGACGCCGCCTTGCTGGCGGAGTAGGCGGCCATGTGGGCGGTGGGCTTCTCGGCCACGACGCCGGAGACGGTGACGAAGAACGCGTCGCCGGTGCCCGCGGCCGCCTCGGTCAGCGGCTGCGCGGCCGAGCGCAGCAGCCGCAGCGGGGCGAGGGCGTTGATGAGGAACAGCTCGTCGACGGTGTCGTCGTCCACCTCGGCGACCGGCCCGAACGCCACCACGCCGGCCGCGTGGACCACCCCGTCGAGGCCGCCGTGCGCGTCGAGCGCGGCCTGCACGGCGCGGGCGGGGCCGTCGGGGGCGGTGAGGTCGACCGCGGCGGTGGCCGCCCCGTCGACGCCGACCGCGCGCAGCCGCTCCTCGTCCCGCCCGACCAGGGTGAGCCGGGCGCCGGCCTCGGCCAGCCCGCGGCTGATCAGGCTCCCCAGGCCGCCGGAGGCACCGGTGACGAGGACGGAACGGCCGGACAGGTCGACGGGGTCTGGGGGGGCACGGCCCACGGTCACACGACGGGGTCGGGCCCGCACCCCGGCCAGGTCCCGCGGGCCCGCCGCCCGGTCCTCGTGCCCCGCGCCGGCCCGCGGGGCAGCAGGCGGACCCCTGCCGTGACAGCCTCGCCCCATGACGGCGACCGAGGTCCTGGACTGGCGGCGGCGGGTGCGCGACGCCTACGCCACCGTGCGCGCGTGCGACGACCCCGCGGACGGGCACGCCGCGTGGTGCGCCGCCCGTGACGAGCTGTTCGCCTCCCACCCGGCGAGCCCGCTGTCCGCCGCGGCGCGGACGACCTTCGACGGTCTCCCCGTGGCCCCCTACGACCCGGCCTTCCGGTTCGAGGTCGACCTCGAGCCCGCCGACGCGCACCGGATGGAGGTGCCGACCGGGACGGACGGCGTCGTCCCGTTCGAGCGCGCCGGCGCGGTCGAGCTGGCCGGTCTGGGACGGGTGGACGTGTGGTGGCTGGCCTCCTACGGCGGCGGGCTGTTCCTCCCGCTGCGCGACGGCCTCGGTGGCCGGCCCGGGGGCACGTTCGGCGGCGGGCGGTACGTGCTCGACACGGTGAAGGGCGCCGACCTGGGCGGGGCGGGCGAGCGGCTCGTGGTGGACCTCAACTTCGCCTACAACCCCTCGTGCGCCTATGACGCCGCGTGGGCCTGCCCCCTGGCCCCGCCCGGCAACCACGTCGAGGCCCAGGTGCCGGTCGGGGAGCTGCTGCCCGGGGGCGGCTGGACCTGAGGCCACGGCGCGGGATCACGGCGCCGTGGCGCTCGTCGCGCTCGCGGTGACCCGCAGCGGGACGCCGGCCGTGAACCGGCCGGCCACGACCTCGGGCAGCAGGGGCAACGAGCGTGCCGTGAGCACGACGACGGCGCTCCGGCCGTCGGGCGTGCCGGTCCCGGCGCTGTCGACGGCCAGGTCCGTGAAGCGGGACGGTGCGTCCTGGCGCTGCAGGTACGCCACGACCGAGCCGCGGACGGTGGCGTCGGTGACCGGGACGGCGTCGATGCCCCCGGCCTGCCCGGTGGCCTCGAAGTACGCGGCCTCGTCGACGGCGTCGGCCGCGTCCAGCGCCGCGGCGTCGGCGAGCGCCAGGAGCCGTTTGCGGTCCAGGTGCACCGCGGACGCGGCGACCACCACGAGGACGAGCAGGACGGCGACCAGGCCGTAGACCAGCGCGAGCAGGAGGACCTGCCCGCTGTCGTCGTCGCGCAGCGTCGGCCGGCTCACGGCGCGCCCTCGAACTCGCCGACGACCTGCGTGTGGCTGGCGCTCACCGGGACCACGAGCGGCACGACCGCGGAGACCCCGGCGGGCACGGCGGGCAGCGGCACCTCGACCCGCACCGTCACCGTGACGTCGGCCCCCGGCGTCAGGCAGGGCTGGGCGCTGCACGCCACGGTGGCCGCGCGCGCCGGGTCGGCCTCGATGCCCTGGTCCTGCAGCGCCCAGCCCACCGCGGCCACGACCCGGTCCTCGCCCAGCCCGGTGTCGGGCGTGGTCACGACGATCCGGGCCGCCTCGCGTGCCGCGCTCTCGGTGGCGAAGGCGGCGGCCTGGACCGAGGCGACCGCGACGACCAGGTAGACGACCGGCACGAGCATGAGCACGCCGATGGTGATGAACTCGACCACGGCGCTGCCGCCGTCGCCGCGCGGCAGCCGGCGGAGCACGCGAGCCTGCGGCCCGACCGCCCGGGTGTCCCGCGTCCGGGCGAGCCCGGACGTCCCGCGTCCCGGCAGCCCCGCCCTCCGCAGCCGGACGGCCCGGCCGGTTCACGGCAGCGCCTTCTCGTCCACGGCGTGGCCGGTCAGCTCCAGGGTCCGCGGTCCGACGAACCCGAGGACGGGCAGGGGCGCGCGCACCGTGACGACGACGGTCTGCACGCCGCCGATGCTGGCGGTGGTGGCCGTCACGTCGTCCGCGAGCCGGTCGGACAGGGCCGAGGCGATGAGCTGCTCCGTGCGGTCCTCGGCGTCCGAGCCGTCGCGCCCGACGAGCGCGCCGTACCTGGCCCCCTCGCCCGCGGCGTCGACGAGGGTGTTCCGCACGTGCAGGGCGAGGGCCAGCTGGAGCACCCCGACGAAGAGCAGGGTCAGCAGCGCCGACACCAGGACGAAGTCCACCGCGGCCGACCCGCCGTCGGCCCGGCGGCAGGACTGGCCGGGCGCGGAGCGACGGCTCAGGGGCCCTCGACCACGGAGTCCATGGAGTCGGTGAAGATCTCCGTGAGGCGGTCTCCCGCCACCGCCCACAGCGCGATGACCAGGCCGGCCGTCATCAGGGTCACCAGCACCCAGCCCGGGACGTCCCCCCGGTCCGAGCGCAGGAACTGCAACCGGGCGGCCAACCATCGGACCGGCGTGCTGTGCATGAGCTCTCCCCGCTCCTCGGCCACGACCGTCCCGGTGGTGGCTCCCGGCGACATCATCACCCCTGGAGGCCTGGCGCGGGGCGTCTCGTCCACAGGTCTCCGCGGACCCCCCGTCCGGGCGAGCCCGGTCGCCCGCGCTGCCCCGCCTCACAGCTGCAGGTCCAGGGACACCAGGCCCGGGTACACGGCGAAGAGCACGGTGACCGGGAGGACGAGGAAGACCACCGGGACCATCATCGCGATCTCCTTGCGCCCGCCGCTCTCCATCAGGCGTCGCCGCCCGAGCTCGCGGACGTCCTGCGCCTGCGAGCGGAGCACCTCCGCCAGCGGGGTGCCGCGCTCGACGGCGACGGCGACACCGTCCACGAAGCGGGCGAGCGGCGGCAGGCTGGTCCGGGCCGCCAGCCCTTCCAGGGCCTGGACCAGGCTCGCCCCCGCCCGGGCCGTGGCCAGGGTGCGCCGCAGCTCGACCGACAGCTCGCCCTGGCAGGTCCGGGCCACCCGCTCGAGGGCCCCGACGGCTCCCTCGCCCGCCCCGACGCTGAGGGCGAGGAGCTCGGCCACGGTCGGGAACTCCTGCATCATCCGTTCCTCGCGACGGCTGACCTGCTGGGACAGGTACTGGTCCCGGGCCAGGACGCCGACGAGCCCGCCGATGACCACGACGGCCACCATGGGCAGCACCGCCGGGCCGCGGGCCACGCCCGACGAGCGCCGCCGCCCCGGCGCCGGCCGCCAGGCCCAGCACCCCCCAGACCACCTGCTCGGCCCGGAACTGCTCCACCGTCGTGCCCGTGCCGGACTGCTCGAGGCGTCGTCGCACCGTCCCCGGTCCGCCGGAGATCCGTTCCACCCAGCGCACCCCGTCGCTCATGACCGGGGCGAGCAGCCGCTCCAGCGTGCCCAGGCGGGCACGGCGACCGGGCAGCTCCAGGAGCAGGCGGGAGGGCCGGGTGTCCCGGAGGTAGGGCTCGAGGCGGTCCACCAGGTCCACCTGCCGCCACCGGGGCACGGAGGTCACGACGAGCACCAGCCCCAGCCCCAGCAGCGCCCCGCAGCAGACAGCCGAGCAGCACGTCGCTCACCGCAGCACCCGCTCCTCCTCGGGCAGGCGCCCGATCCGCAGCATCGCCCGGTAGGCCAGGAGAGAGGCGGCGGCACCGAAGGCGAGGACCACGACGCCCTCGGGCCGGTCGTACGGCTCCACCGCACCTTCGCGGGTCGCGAGGAGGCCGAGCACCAGCCACGGTGCGGCCACGGCCAGGCGGGCGGCGCTCACCGTCCAGGACTGCCGGGCCTCGAGCTCGCCCCGGGTCCGGGCGTCCTCGCGCAGGAACGTCGACAGCGTCCGCAGCAGCCGGCCCAGGTCCGAGCCGCCGACCTCGCGGGTGATGCGCAGCGCCTCGACGAGCCGGTCCGCCACGGGGTCGGCCAGGCGGTCCTTCAGGCGCGACAGGGAGTCGGCGAACCGGCCGCTCGCCCGGTAGTCCTCGGCGAACTCCGCGAAGGCCGGCCGGAGCTGCTCCGGGCCGCGCTCCGCCAGCTGGGCCAGCGCCTCCGGCAGCGACAGCCCGGCCCGCACCCCCGAGGCCAGGTTGTCGACCACCTCGGGCCACACCTCCCGCAGGTCCGAGCGGCGCCGGGCGGCCCGGTAGCGGACCAGCGCCACGCGGGGCCCAGCCCGCCATGAGCGCGAAGCACACCGCGATCGACGGGGTGGCGCTGACGAGCAGCACGACGACGAACACGCCCACGGCCGCCCCCACGCACAGCGCCGCCAGCGACCCGACGCTCACCGACCGCACGCCCGCCTGCACCAGGGCGTCCTCCAGGCCGGTGGCCCAGCGGCGGCGCGGCCGGTGCTCGCGCGGCTCCGGGACCCAGGCCGACCACCACACGCAGAAGGCCCCGAGACCGGCGAGCAGCCCGAGCAGCAGCCCGTCCCCGGTGCTCACCCGGCGGCCCTCGCGCCGGGACGTCTCACGCCGACTGTCGCGCCGGCCCTCGCGCCGGCCCCCGCGCCGGCCCTCACGCGGCCAGCAAGCGGGCGACGTCGTACCCGGCCCGGGCGAAGCGGTCCTCGTGCGGCGGGTACCCGCCGCTGGCCGTGAGGGCCCCGTCCGCCCCGGCGCGGAAGACCGTCGCGGTCTCGACGACGCCGTCCTCCACCCGCCCCGGGACCGCGAGCACCTCGCGGACGCGTCGCTTCCCGTCCGCGGCCAGCTCGACGTGGACGACCAGGTCGATGGAGGAGGCCACGGTCGGCACCACGAAGCCGGCGCTCACGTTCTCCCCGGCCAGCAGCGGCAGCGTGCACATCTTCGTCACGGCCTCGCGGGCGCTGTTGGCGTGCACCGTGCACATGCCCGGCAGGCCCGAGTTGAGCGCGATCAGCAGGTCGAGGCTCTCCTCCTGCCGCACCTCCCCGACGATGATCCGGCTCGGCCGCATCCGCAGGGCCTCCTTGACGAGGCGGCGCAGCGGGACCTCCCCCGTCCCCTCGAGGCTCGGCTGGCGGCACTGCAGCCCGACGACGTCGCGGCCCGGCACCTTCGATGCCGGAACTCCTGCTAACACGCAGGTCGCGGCGCTCGATGGATGGACGAGGGCGGCCCCACCCCTGCACCTCAGTTCGCCGCGACTCGCGAGCTTCTCGCTGGCGCGGCAGCTTGGCTACTACGGGGCAGGTTCACCCGACTTCTGCCAGCGCATTCGCACTTTGTCGTGCGTCTATCGCACGCCACTGGCCCTGGCAAGCATGGGGCGGCATACGAGCGGAGTCTGCAAGGAAGATCGTCCGAACCGATTAGCGATGCGTGAACGACAAGCATCGAGGCACTTGGACGGCCCCGTGCCGGCCTCCGCGGCGGAGGTCCGCCTGATCCATCCCCGCAAGCTCGCGACGTGCTGGAAGGAACCACCCATGAGCCTAGAGACTCCCAACCCAACCTCCGCGACGAGAGGGCGGCTCGTCCGCTGCGTGGCTCAGTCTTCTGTCCATCAGCTTGATGTGGGTGGACTGGCCTACGCGTGGCCCGGGGACACCGGCCGAGGGGGTCCGCTCTCGCCTTTACCTCAGGCCGGTCGCCCTCCACGCTGGTGCGCGGTTCGCTACTCGGTGCACGCGCCTCTCGGAGCTCCGAGAGGCAGACCCCGGCGCCCGTTACCGTGACCTCGTGAGGCGCCGAGGCCGCCCTCTTTAGCCTGCCGGCACGCTGGCCCCGGGATGCGTCCGACCCCCCGCGCACCATCCGCCGGCATGACGCAGCAGCAGCACGGCCCCGGCATGGTCCCGCTCCACCCGTTCATCATGGCGCGGCTCGACGACCAGGAGGCGGCCGGCGACAGGCCGGCGGTCGTCGCGGCGCACCGGCGGATCGTGGAGGCCTGGCACGCCTCCCGCTCGCCCATCCACCGGGCCGGGCTCGAGCTCGCGGTCAAGGCGGTGGCAGGCGTCTGGTCGGAGCACCCGGACTACGGCCCTAAGTGGCGGCTGTGAGCTCCGTAGCGTCACTCTCGTCGGCCCCGCTCCCCGGCTGTCCCCGCGGCCGGTGCGGGGCGGGGTCGACGTCCTCAGGGGCAGCGCAGCCGCGCCACGTTGTCCGGCGCGTGACCGTCGTCCGGCGGGGTGACGGTGTAGCCGAGCTCGGTTGAGGACCCTGGCAGCGTCCTCGGGCGCGTCTCGGACTACGGCGGGCGGTGTGCCGGCGGCGCCACCGCTCCCGTCCCGCCGCCAGCGCCTCGGCCGCGCCCTCCTCTCGGTCCACCCCGAACTCCTCGAGCACCATCTGCAGCGCGTCCTCGAGGCAGGGTCGGAGCCGGTGCCCCCCCGACCGGGAAGTGGAGCTGGGACACGCCGGCGGCCGACCGCCGCCGCGCCGGCGGCGACCGCGCCGGGACATCGGTCCGCTGTCCGCCATGGCTGCCAGCAGACCCTCGTGGTGCCCGTGGACCTGCAGATGAGCAGCCGGTAGCCCGGCCGACTGCTGCCGGGTGTAGTCGAACCGCACGACCGGCTCACCTGCGGCCAACGGGCCCGGGTACAGCCCGACGCTGGACTGCTCCACGGTCAAGTACTGCCCGGAGGTGTCCCAGTGACAGCGGTACCGCGCCGTCAGGGTCAGGCGCGGCTCACCCTTCACGCAGAGGGGGATGCCGGTCTCGGGGTCCTGCCGGACGGCGACGCGCGGTCCGGCGGCCACGGCCTAGGAACGGGTGCGCGGCGCCGCCCACCACGGCGTCCACGGTCGTGGTAGCCGTGCGCGAAGGCCTGCGCCTCCTGCGCCAGGGCAGCCGCGTCGCGGCTACCGGGCGACTCACCGTCCTGGCGAGGCCGCCCAGCAGGAAGTCGATGTCGTCTTCTCTTCGAGCACCGCCAGCCCGGTCGGGCTAGAGACGGAAGGCGGCAGCCCGCTGTCGCAGCTCGTGCTCGTCGACGTCGACCCGGGCGAGCGCATCAGTGCGGCGGCCGAACAGGTCGGTCTGGCTCAGTACGGCTACGGGAGCCATGCTCGTCCCCTCTCGGCCACTGACGACCTTCGTCCGGCGTCGTCATCGGCAGTATCCGTCGTGGGTCTGACAGAACCTGGGGCCGGGTCACCCGGACGCCTGCGGCGACCGTACTCCCCGCCATGACCCCCCGCCGGTTTGGGGCGTGTCCGAGCGGGGGGCGCGGGAATGAGGGCGCAGGCCAGCGGCGACGCAGCCCTTCCCGGAGAAATGCGTCTCCGCGTTCGGGGTCCACGCCCCAGTCGTCGCCGCCCAAGGCAGGACCGAATCGTCCTGTTGTCGTCAAAGTCCGGCGCACCTCTGCGACGACGACCCGCCGGCGGCCCGTCGCCCTCACCCGCCGACAACGTCAATTCGCGCCAGCGATGGGCGCTCAGCGTGAACCGCCCAGCACTCAACGGTGGCTGCTCGAAGAGCTTGACTCCTCCCCCGAGTCGTGGGCCAGTCGGTCAGCGGAGCGGCGTCCCGCCGCGTAGCGAGGGCACGGCGGACAATAGTCGACGCTCCCGCTCGTCACAGACTCGCGGCCAGCGTGTGAACCTCGGCGGTGCTGGCCAGGCACGTCGTCCTCACCTGTCACGGACAGCAGCGCATGCACCAGCGGGTGAGGAGCACTCGGTCGGGCGAGTTGGTACCTGCGGGTCGACTGCTCCCGGACCTGGCTCTCGTCGACGTTCACGGCTCACGACGGGTATCGCCGCCCCCCGCCCTGTCCCCCATCCGACGAGCTATCCGGGTGTACCGGCCGCTGCGAGGTCGCGGTGCCCGCGCTCGGTACGGCGGCCTTGGCTAGGCGCAGGTCGAACTCGCAAGTGGCGACTCAGTGTCCGTCGGCGCCGCCGCAGCCCTGGTGTCCGGCCCGTCGACCGCCGCCCCTGTGTCGCCGGCACCGACGGCCTCAGGCGGCGTCAGGCAGCTTGCAGCCGGGCGAGAGGCTGGCGGCGGCGACCTCGGACACAGCCGCGGGCCTCGCTGACCCGGCCGTCGAGCACCGGCTGGCCCTGGGAGCCGGGACCATGGCGCGCCGCCGTGTCGACCTCGGCGAGCAGGTCGGCGGCGCGCTCCAGTCATGTGCGCAGGCGCCCGCCCGAGCAGGCCGAAGCTCGTCGGGACGCAGCACCCACCGGGGGACGGCGGGGTCGACCGGGTCTGGCAGTCAGGATCGACCGCCACAGCCGCAGGCCCTCGGTTCCCAGCGGGTCAACGGGGCGAGGCGGCACGTGCCGGGCCAGCCGGCGGGCCGCCGTGGGCCGCTCACCGGGCCGCCATCGCCCTCGAGCGGTCCGGGCTGCCTCGCGCGCGCGAGGGGCAATCCCAGCGCCCATGCCGAGCAGCCGCTGCGTGCTATGACGCACCGGTACCTTGCGCCCCCCACGGAGGGGCCACCCCCCACCCTCCGGCACCCGCCAGCGGTGGTGCCCCGGCGAGCGGGTCAGGAGGGCCGAGCACGTCCCGCCCGCCGGGGTGCTCATGCCGCGCTCGCCTGGTGCACCGGGCGCAGACCGTCCTCGACCTCGACCAGCTGGTGGCCGGGCCGGTTGTCGATGACGTGGTCCGGGTCGCTCGGCGATGCGGTCGTGGGCCTGCCGTGCGATCTCGGCGGAGGTCCAGTCCCGCGGCGACAGGCTCATGCCGGCGGACCGGGCGGCGAGGGGCAGCAGCTCGACGGGGCCGGCGCCCGGGTCCCAGCCGCGCGCCGTCGCGGCGGGCGCAGCGCGGTAGCGCCGTCCGGGGTCCCACCAGCGGTAGACGTCGGGGCTGGTGGGGCCCCCCTCGACGTCGGCCTCGACCTCGGCCACGGCGGAGCACAGGTCCAGGCAGGCGCGGGCGGAGGCGGTGGCCTGGCGCCAGGCGGCCAGGACGGGGGTCGGGCGTCGACCACCGCGGCGGCGCTGGCCTCGACCCCGTGGCGCTCGAGCAGGGCGGCCAGCCGCTCGGCGGCGGTGGTCCAGGCCTGCCACGGGCCGGCGACGGCGGCGGTGGCGTAGTCCTCGGGCAGGGTGTCGGCGGCGGCCTCGACCGCGTCGCGGGTGGCGCGGGCGGCCTGCCGCTCGGCCTCGGTCCGCAGGGCTGTCCTCGGCCTCGCGGGACAGGCCCGGTGCCGCCGCCAGGGCGACCGCCTCGGCGGCTCGAGCTCGCCGGCCAGCCGCCGGTCGACGACGGTCCGCGTGGTGGGGGCGGCGGCCTCGGCCATCGCCCGGTACAGCTGGTGCAGCCGGTCGGCGCTGTCGCGGGCGGTGGCCTCGGCCCGGCTGAGCGCGGCGTCCACGTCGGGGCGCAGCCCGGGCGGGGAGACGGCACGGATCGCTTCGAGCAGGTCCAGGGGGTCCGGGGCGGTGGTCATCAGTAGCTCCTGCGGTTGCGCATGCGGCGGACGTAGTCGGCGCGGCCCTCGGGCGTCTCGAGGGCGGCGAGACTTGGCGGCGGCCTCCTGCTCGGCGCGCTGCTCGTTGCGGACCTCGCGGTCGGCGGCGGCCTGCAGGCGGCGGGCGCGGTAGGCGGCGTGTCGGGGCTGACGATGCCCGCGGGCACGACGGCGGCCTGGGCCCGCTCGACCTGCTCGAGGCCGCGCTGCTCGGACTCCTCGCGGTCGACCAGTTGCGGCCGGGTCCCCGAGGTGGGTGGCGCTCGGGTCCTGGTGGTCGCGGCGCGCTCATGCGGGACACCTCCGCCCGCTCGTCGTCGGGGGCGACGAGGTTCGGCTGCTCGACGGTCTCGGCGGCGGCCTCGGCGGGCGTGGCCGCGCGGACCAGCTCCGTGATCCCGGTCGCGCCGTCGCGGACGGCCCGGTCGTCGCGGTCGACCACCCGCAGCGTGCCGGCCGGTGTGTTGCCCACCTCGCGGGTGAGCCCGACGACGACCATGCGGCGGTCACGTCCTGCGGGCATCGGGTGCCTCCTGCTGCTCGGGTGCTGCTGTCAGGTCCAACGGTCTGCCGGGCGCAGGACGAGCGCTCGTGGCGGTCGACGCTCGGACCTGTCGGGTCGGCACGCCGGGGGGCCGGGGCGGTCCCCGGCGTCCGTGCTGCAGGCTCGACCCCGCCGCACCAGCCGCGGGCCAGCGGGGCGGGGTCGACGGTGGGAGGCGCTAGGAAGCCTGTCCGGCCGGGGTGCTGGCAGCGTCGGGCTCCCTGTCCCGGGCCGCGTCCCGCGCCCGTTCGCGCCTGCGCCTCTGCGCTCCCGCGCCAGACGTCGGGTCCGGTCGCGGTGCCGCCGCCGGGATGCCACCCCATGTGCCCGCAGTCTCGTGGACGGCCATGGCCGCGCACGCGGGCTGAGCCCGGCAGGACGCGCACCACTCGAGCCAGCAGCGGCGCCACCTCGGGGTCGTCGGCCACGTACAGCTCGGCCGCCCCCTCGAGCCGGCAGGGGACGACCTCGCCCAGGGCCTCGGTGTCTCAAGGACTCCGAGCAGAGTCCGCCATCGCCTCGCGTGTGCTGCGGGCTCTGCTCGTGGCCGTCCAGCGGGCGCGCGGTACCCGCGTCCCCACTCATGCCGAGGCCTCGTCCCCGGCGGCGAGCACGAACGTGACCGCACGACCGGCCGGGGCGCCGGTGGCGAGCTGGCCGTCAGCGACGAGCCGCAGCAGGACCGCACGGGCGGCGCTCTCGCTGAGCCACACGGCGGACCCGACGGCGCGGACCGTTGCCGTCTCTCCCGCCTCGAGCAGCTCCGACACCGCGGCGAGGACGGCACGCCCCGCCTCCGGGTGCGCGTGACGGCGCGTCGGGCGGCGCTCCGGCTCCGGCTCGTCGTCCGTGGTGGCGTCGAACAGCACCACGCGACCGCCCGGCGCGGGCAGCTCGCGATGCCGCCCCAGGTGCCGACCTCGGTACCGCCCGCCTCGCGGCACGCGGTGAAGACAGCGCAGGGGCACGACAGGCACTCCCACGCCGCAAGCGCCAACGTATCGGCGTCCTCAGCCGGTCCACGCCTCAGCCTCGGGACCCCGGCACGGGACGGGTGCGCCGCCCTCGTCGGCGTGCGCCCGCAGCGCCTCGAGCAGACGGCGGTGCGCGTCGGGCGCCGCCGGCCGGTAGGCCCGTCCGCCGAGGCCGTCGGGGGCAGCACGACGGCGGAACGCAGAGCCGCTGGCGGAGGCACGGGTGGCGGCCATCAGGCACCGCCCCCGCACGCCGCTGCAGCCGCCTGCGAGCGCCCGCCGGTGTCTAGCGTCGGCAGGACCAGCACGGGCACCACCAGCCCGGCCGCGGAACCGTCCCCGAGGAGCGCTCATGACCCCGCGACACCTGCCCGACGTCACGACCACGACCGGCCCCACGGCGGGCATGACCCGCGAGCAGCGGCGCGCCCGCCGTGCCCGGCTGGTGACGGTGGCGACGTTCGTCGGCACCGGCCTGGTGACCCCGGCCGCCCATCAGAACCCACCGCACGAGTCGGTCGACGCCGGTTCAGCCGGCAGCGTCGGCTCGTCGGTCGGTTCGTCGGCCTGCTCGTCCTCGGTCGGTACCGCCGCTGCTGCGTTCGCGTCGGCTGTCGGCCCGTCGGCCGCCGGTGCCGCCCAGGTGGCTGCCCAGTCAGCAGCCAGGTCGTCGTCCCACTCCCGGTAGTCGGTGACGTCTACGTGCACGTGCCGACGACAGATCGCACGGCGGCCTCGACAAGCTCGGCCAGCTCGTCGGCGCGGATGCCCCCCGCCTCGCGATAGGTGCCGTGCACACGGACTTCGTCGGGGTCCGTCGGGAACCGCTCAGACGACGAGACCTCGAGCAGCGGCGGCGCGTCAAGGTCACACGCTGCCGCTACTGCGGGCATGCCGTTCGCTGACGATTCGTCGCCCGGCTTGTCGAAACTCTCACCGGTCCAGACCGTGAACCGGGGCGGCTGCAGCGCCGAGATGAGACCGTCCCGCTCGGTCCTGCACGCCTTAAGGTGAGCGCCGGTCATGCTGTCCGGCTCGAGCAGCCGCCCACGGGCGACGGCCAGGCGCCGCACCGTCTGCGCCAGCTGGTCGACCGCCTGCTCCTGAAGCAGCAGGCCGATACGGGCCAAGGTGCCCGGGCGCGCATCCGCGAGCCGAAGACCTCGCCAGGAACGCGGGCCAGGTCAGCGGAGGTCCACGCCGCCGAGGAGTCGATGTCGCTGACGTAGGCCGCAGAGGTGACCTCCACCCTGGCGTCGTGCGAGTCAGAGCTTGACCGAGAACGTGTCCGGGGCGGGGCGAGCGCTCTGGGCGCCGCCCCGGTGCTGGCGGCGCTCACTTCGCCTCCGCCGGCCACACAAGGTCGGCCCCGAACGTGGCGACTCTCCGCGGAGCGCGTGTCGCAGCGCTACCGCCGGCCACTCCCGTCCCGGGCCGGAGGCCCGGCGCTGAGCCGTCCGCCGTGGCGTTGCTCCCTGAGACGGTCGCCGCGCTCTTCGCGGCCCCGCCGCCTGGCGACCCGGAGCGACCGGCGGGCGGAGCCCCAGCGGAGCCCGACGGGCGCGCAGCGGTCGTCCCTCCCGCTCCCCCTCCCCTGTCCCTCCGGGACGGGATCGGGATCGGGATCGGGTCGGGGGTGTCACTGACGTGTCGTCACGGTGTCACGCGTCACCACCCGCATCACGTGACGCGCGAACCTCGCGGCACAGCGAGGCACATGCTGTGGTCACCGCGGCTCGTGCCGGCGCCCGCGATCGGCGTCTCCCGCGCTCCTCGGCCTTCTTCGCCTCGACCTGCTCGGCGGTCGGCTGCAGGTCGCCCCATCCGACCACCTGCCAGCCGGTCCCGGTCACCTCCCACAGACCGACCTCGACGAGCTCGGCGGCGTAGGTCTCGACCGGAGCGGCGTCCTCGTCGGTGATGGTGGACAGCGCTCGCAGCGCCCGCCGGCCTATGGCCCCGTCGGTGCCGGTCATGTTCGACCACACCAGCGCGGCGACCTCGAGCAACCGCGCGCGATCGCTGACGTCCAGCGCCTCGGGGCGCTGGAAGTGCTTGTCGTCGAGCCGCGTCCACGTCATGCCGCACCCCCGCGGCAGCCGGTTCCTACGCTGGTCCCGTGCTCCCC